>NZ_CP040814.1:0-1200000 GCF_019443965.1 Salinibacterium sp. M195
CGACAGGCCTTCGGATGCCCGCGCGATGCGTTCTGGTGCCCCTCCGGGCTCGCCGCCCACCACCGCTACCGCCACTGCCACGCTCTCGAAGGGGCGCCCGCGGGCCACGTGCTGCCACGCGGATGATGGGGTGAGCCCGGCGTTGAGCAGCACCGCCAGACGTTGCGTCACCCTGGCAACTTCGGGAAGTTGTGCTGGAGCGCGTTTCATTCGAGTTCCGCAATCGCAAGCCGGTCGTGATCGTCAAGCACAAGCCGCCCCACGTGGCTGAGTCTTCGGCGACCCTCAACACGATCAACGTGCAACACCGCACCGATTGCGCTCACTGCCTGCCGGGCGATAGCCGTCGCATCCATTCCGGCGAGCGCGCCCAACGCCTCCAGTCGGCTGGGGACGTCCTTCAGCGAGTTCGCGTGCAGCGTGCCAGCACCACCATCGTGGCCAGTGTTCAATGCGCTCAGAAGTTCGCGGATTTCTGCACCGCGGCACTCGCCAACAACAAGCCGGTCAGGCCGCATCCTCAATGCCTCTCGAACCAACGCGGGAAGACCGTAGCCACCGGCACCTTCAAGGTTCGCTTGCCGCGCCTCCAATGACACAAAGTGCGGATGCTCGACCCGCAACTCCGCAACATCTTCGATCGCAACAATGCGTTCCGACTCGGATGCCGCACCCAACAGTGCTCCCAAAAACGTGGTCTTTCCCGCTCCTGAGGCGCCGGAGATGAGCATATTCTCCCGCCCGTCGATGAGGGCCTTCACGCGCTCCAACGGCACGGCGCTGAAGAACCCCGCGAGGTCGAGTTGTTCCAGCCCCAGGGGTTCATGGCTGGGCACTCGAATCGAGAGCAACGTGCCGGTGGGCGAGATGGGCGGCAGCACCGCGTGAACTCGCAGCCCTCCGGCCAAACGCACATCAACACAGGGAGATGCTTCATCGATGTGCCGACCACCGAGATTGATGAGGCGTACGGCGAGCGCGCGCAGGTCGGCCTCGGTCATCCCGACGTCGCCAACGGACTCAAGCCCGCCGCCTCGATCAAGCCACACCTTCTGCGCACCGTTGACAAAGACGTCGGTGGTGTTGGCCCGACCGACGTAGGGAGCTAGAGGGCCGAACTCATGCAGCGCTTGCGCCGCGGAATCTCCGGCGGTATCCCCTGCCCGAGAATCGGGACTCGCTCGTGCGGTTGAGCCTGTGTTCGGCGCGCTCACAGCGAGAGTGGGTTCCGCTGAGAATCTTCGCCGCGCGACGAAAGGAACCGGGTCGCTGGTCTGGGGATTTTCAGTCACGCGGCAACGCTAGAGAGCTCGCGACGGCCGCCCCACGATTGTTCCGAAGTCGTGGGGCGGCCGACGCAGCGAGAGTTGTGAAGGAGGGGTCAGCTCTTCGTCGGTTGGGGGCTGTGACGGCCGCCAGTGGCGGCTGCCAGAGCCTCCCGACTCGGGCAGCGGCCCTCGTCCGCCGGCTGCCGATTAGTCCTGAGTGACGGTGATGGTGACGTCGATGTTGCCGCGCGTAGCGTTGGAGTACGGGCAGATCTGGTGAGCGGCATCCGCAAGGGCTTGAGCCTGGTCGTGGTCGAGATCAGGAATAACGACCTCAAGGTCAACAGCGAGCTTGAAGCCGCCACCATCGATGGGGAGAAGGTGCACAGCGCTGCCCACCGAGGAGTGCTCGATGGCAATCTTCTGGTTGCGGGCAACTAGTTGCAGCGCGGAGTGGAAGCACGCGGCGTAGCCGGCAGCGAACAGCTCTTCGGGGTTTCCGCCGTTGCCGGATCCGCCCATTGAGGTGGGCGTTGCCAAGTCAAGGTCGACTGTGCCGGATGTCGTAGAAACGTGGCCGTTGCGGCCAGCACCAGTGGAGAGGGCCTGGGCGGTGTAGAGAGCGTCGATTAGTTCTGCCTTTCAGACAAATGATCTCCGGCAACGGGCGCTGCCGAGAGGTTGGTGGTGACGTGGTGAAGCGTCGAGAGGGCTGAAGCAAATTCGGGACGGGTGATGCCGGTTGCCTCAGCAATGCACCCGGGGATGTGGGCGAGCTCCTCCCGAAGGGCGAGTCCCTCGGGGGTGACGGCCACCAGCACACGCCGTTCGTCAGCCGTCGAGCGCTCCCGAGTCACTAGACCGCGGGTTTCGAGCCGCCGGATCAGGGGCGAAGTGGTGCCCAAATCGAGCATCAGACTCTCCGCGAGCTCGCTGACGGTTGACGATGAGCGTTCCCAGAGCAGGATGAGCACCAAATACTGCGGGTAGGTGAGATTCCACGGCGCGAGGAGCACAGTGTAGCGACGATTTGTGGCACGAGCAGCGGCATAGAGGCCGAAGCAGAGCATGCTGTCGAGGGCGGATGGTGCCGGCTCTACTGAGTTCTCTCGGTCATCCATACCTAAAGCTAAGCACACAAATAGTTTGCGCACAAAGCAACAGGAGAACTGCCAGCGTTGCTCCAGATTTAGCTCGCGGTTGCGCTAACGCCACGGGCAAATTGCGTCAGTCGCGCGTCAGCGATACGCAGAAACGAGCTCAGCCCGATTCGAAACGCCGGCCTTACGGAGCAAATTGGCAACATGGAACTTCACCGTGTTCTCGCTTATCGACAATGACGTCGCTATCGATTTATTGCGGGCACCAGAGGCAAGCAGCTCAAGCACATCGTTCTCCCGCTCGGTAACCTGCCACTGTGCACTCGGCGATCGATCGAGGCCCTCCGCGCTGAGAGGCAGAACTACCGAAATCTCAGAGCCCCAGCCTGTCGTGCCATTCACACTTAGCCGGCCACGGAGAGCAACCGCACGCTCGCTAAGCTGTCGCACCGAGGGATCATCGAGCGTCAATTCGCCAGGACCGTCATCACGAATACCGATGAGCAAATTCTCGCCGTCGCAGTCCCACTCCACCCGCAACCGGGCAACGCCCGGCTGGTCAACTAGGGCAAGCACCGCGCCCCGAACAATTGCGCGTCCGGCATGCGCCACCTCGCCAGGAAGCGCACGACCTGTCGCGGGCGGTTCAACAAACTGAACGTCGAGTCCCCCGAACCGCACAAGGGGGCGCAGATCAGCCTTCAGCCGTTCGAACGCACGAGCCACCGGCTCTTCGGCCAACGTTCGGTCCCGATCAGAGACCGCCCGCAGCCGAACCATCGCGCTCGCCGCCAACTCAATTGCTTCCTGCCTGGCAGTTTCGTCCGCAGCATCACGCGACCGCAACGTCGCAAGAATTTGTTCGAGTGTCGTCGAGTGCGCATCAGTGAGATCGGCAATCACTTGAGCCCGCTCTTGAGAAGCCATTCGCGAGTCGCGCAAATAGTCAGGGCTAGCGACGGCCACCTGCTGCTGGATACTCACCGCAACCAAGCGCCATAACGAAGCGACTGTCGCGAGAGCATCATCCTGCGTTAGCGACCCCGCTGCCTGAACGGGATCGGTCAGCACGAGCAAGGCTCCCGTTGGTGCAATCCACACTGCAGCCGGTCGCTCCTGCCGAGCCACCTCGACGTTGAGCCCCCACACCGGATGCCCAAGGTCAGCCACCACCCCGCGAACGACATCGAGCTCAGCAATGCTCACGTGGTCGGTAATCGACGGGTCTCCGGCCTTCTTCTGCGGGCGCCCCGTGCAATCTTCCGTGAAGATCAACAGAGAGCTGTGCTCCACAACGGGGGCAAGAGCTTGGGAAAACGCGCCCGCGATCTGAAGCAACGAACTTGACACCACCGAATGCACAGAGTCGACAAGGTCAAGAGCGCGGAGTTCTTTACGATCGGTCACACCCCACTTTAGGCACCACCTATCCGTTCGGGTAGTGAATACGGGTCAAAAGGTGGGCACCATGCTGCTCGAACGGGTGGCAGAGTGAAGTAATGGCACGAAATGACACCACCCCCGAAATTGCCGCTGCAATCGAACTGGTTCTTTCTGAGAACACGAAAATCAGCACAGCAATCGTCCGAGACAGCACCGAATCCGTCGCTGAAGCGATCACCGTCCTCGGTGCCGCGAACCGCATCTTCGTGCTGGGCGCCGGTCGATCTGGCCTTGCCCTGCGGATGCTCGCGATGCGCCTCATGCACCTCGGTCTCACCGTGCACGTCGTGGGAGAAGTGACAACTCCCGCGATTGCCAAGGGCGACGTGCTGCTGGCTGCCAGCGGCTCGGGAACAACCGCTGGCATCATCCGCTCAGCAACAACCGCAGTCTCGGTTGGCGCGGAAATCATCGCCGTCACGACTGCGGCGGCATCTCCCCTAGCGGAGCTTGCGCAGGTCACGATCGCGATTCCGGCCGCCCAGAAACAGGATCACGGCGCGACCCGTTCCGCACAGTACTCCGGCAGCTTGTTCGAACAATCGCTACTTCTCCTCGGCGACGCGATGTTCTTCGTGTTGTGGAAAAACTCCGGCGCGACTGCCGAAGAACTCTGGCCACGGCACGCCAACCTCGAATAACGAGCCGAGCCGCCCGAGACCTAGGCGCCTGCCCACAACGAAGGCACTCCGCGCGAACCTCAACTCCCCAACTTCCCAACTTCCCAACTTCCCAACTCCCCAAGAAAACGAAAGAGAACACAATGAAGCTTCAAGTAGCAATGGACGTCCTCACCACTGAGGCAGCGCTCACCCTCGCCGGCCAGGTTGCCCCGTACGTCGACATCATCGAACTCGGAACGCCCCTCATCAAGCACGAGGGCCTCAGCGCGGTTCGTGCGATTAAAGATGCCCACCCCGACAAACTCGTGTTTGCCGACCTGAAGACGATGGATGCCGGTGAGCTCGAAGCCGACATCGCATTCTCCGCCGGTGCCGACTACGTCACCGTGCTCGGTGCCGCCGGAGACAGCACGATCATCGGCGCCGTAAAAGCAGCGAAAGCCCACAACAAGGGCATTGTCGTTGACCTTATCGGGGTTGCGGACAAGGTCACGCGGGCACGCGAAGTCAGCGCATTCGGTGCCGTCTTCGTCGAAATGCATGCCGGACTCGATGAGCAGGCAGAGCCAGGATTCACTTTTCAGACCCTGCTGAACGATGGTGAAGTCGCTAAGGTGCCATTTTCCGTTGCGGGCGGAATCAACGCCAGCACCATCGCCTCAGTTCAGCGCGCAGGAGCAACTGTTGCTGTCGCCGGTGGCGCCATC
The DNA here is from genome assembly GCF_019443965.1 of Salinibacterium sp. M195. Classification (GTDB taxonomy): domain Bacteria; phylum Actinomycetota; class Actinomycetes; order Actinomycetales; family Microbacteriaceae; genus Rhodoglobus. Next base: position 5,142 of record NZ_CP040814.1, read on the forward strand.
CATAGCGCAGCTGACCCGGCAGCCGCCGCAGCAGAGCTAAAAGCAGCAATCGTCTAGAGACGTTACTGACGACGTATGGGGTGCTTTCAGCACCCCATACGTCGTTAACGAGAGAGGGGCGGCGCCCAGTGGGGGGAAAGGGCGCCGCCACAGCGACCGACGATTGGGGGGAATCGTATTGGCCGCTTGCTGGACTTGCGCCCAGCGACTTTCAGTGTAACGCAACAGCATGGGGCCGCAATGGAGGTTCTAGAATCGGTGGAATACTTTCAGAAAGCACATGAATGCGAACCGCCATCACAGGATCGAAGAGGATCATATGACCAGCAATTCCATCGACAGTCTTCTGCACGAATCGCGCCGTTTTGCCCCGTCAGAGGCGTTTTCCGCAGCGTCGGAAGCCAGCACTGACCTGTACACCTCAGCCAAGGAAGACCGAGTTGAGTTCTGGGCCGATAAAGCTCGCGAGTACGTGCACTGGCACAAGCCGTTCACCGAAACTCTAGATTGGTCTACCCCGCCATTCGCCAAGTGGTTTGCCGACGGCGAACTCAATGTTGCCTACAACTGTCTCGACCGCCACGTTCTCGCCGGCAACGGCGACCGTGTCGCCATCCATTGGGAGGGTGAGCCCGGCGACAGCCGCAGCATCACCTACGCCGAACTGACCGCAGAAGTGAAGCGTGCCGCCAACGCCATGGCTGCCCTCGGCATTGGCCAGGGAGACGTTGTCGCCATCTACATGCCGCTCGTTCCTGAAGCCGTTATCGCGATGCTCGCGACAGTTCGACTCGGCGCAGCTCACTCCGTCGTCTTCGGCGGCTTCAGCGCCGAAAGCCTCCGCAGCCGCATTGATGACGCGAGCGCCAAGCTCGTCGTCACCGCCGACGGTGGCTGGCGCAAGGGCAAGGTCTTCCCCCTCAAGGCAGCAGTGGATGCCGCCCTCGCCAACGGGGAATCCACGGTCACGAATGTGTTGGTCGTCAAGCGCGGCGACAACGATGTGGAGTGGACCGAGGGTCGCGACCTGTGGTGGCACGATCAGATTGAGGCGGCAGAGCCCGAGCACGAGGCACTGGGTTTCCCCGCCGAGAACCCGCTCTTTGTGCTCTATACCTCGGGCACAACAGGCAAGCCGAAAGGAATACTGCACACGAGCGGTGGATACCTCACGCAGGCGGCCTTCACCCACAAGAATGTGTTCGATCTGAAACCAGAAACCGACGTGTACTGGTGCACGGCCGACGTCGGCTGGATCACCGGTCACACCTACGTGACGTATGGTCCGCTCGCGAACGGTGCAACTCAAGTGCTGTATGAGGGCACCCCTGACACGCCAAACCAGGGCCGCTGGTGGGAGATCATCCAGAAATTTGGGGTGAGCATTTTCTACACGGCGCCTACCGCCATCCGTTCGTTCATGAAGGCTGGACGTCAGATTCCCGAGCAGTATGACCTCAGCTCGATCCGTGTGCTCGGTTCGGTGGGCGAGCCCATCAACCCCGAGGCCTGGATTTGGTACCGCGACGTGATCGGTGCCGGCACGGCCCCCATCGTTGACACGTGGTGGCAGACCGAGACCGGCGCCATCATGGTGGCGGCCCTGCCGGGTCTCACGACGCTCAAGCCGGGGTCGGCACAGGTTCCCGTTCCCGGAATCAAGATCGACATCCTTGGCGAGGATGGCACCCGGGTTGACCCACCAAACGGTGGGCTCCTCGTCGTGTCAGAGCCTTGGCCCGCCATGCTGCGCGGCATCTGGGGCGACCCTGAGCGCTTCAAGGAGACCTACTGGTCGAAGTTCCCGCAACTCGATGGCGAACAGTACTTTGCTGGCGACGGCGCCCACGTTGATGAAGACGGCGACATCTGGCTACTTGGCCGCGTGGATGACGTCATGAACGTCTCTGGACACCGCCTGTCAACGACAGAGATCGAGTCCGCTCTCGTCTCGAACCCGATCGTGGCTGAAGCCGCGGTCGTTGGCGCTGCCGATGAGGCGACCGGTCAGGCCGTTGTTGCGTTCGTGATTCTCAAGTCGAATCAGGAGCACGCCCAAACCGCCGCCGAAGCGAGTGCGCTGCTTCGCGTCCACGTCGCGAAAGAGATTGGGGCGATCGCTCGCCCGCGCGAGATCTTCATCGTCTCTGAACTGCCCAAAACGCGGTCGGGCAAGATCATGCGCCGTCTGCTTCAGGATGTTGCCGAGGGCCGGGAGATCGGTGACACCACCACCCTCGCCGACACCACTGTGATGCAGATCATCTCCGACAAGCTCAGCTAGGCGGAAACGCTTCAGAAACAGACGAATGCAGGTCGGCCCGCAATTGCGGACCGGCCTGCATTCGTTGAGCAGTTGCGGCATCCCACTGGATGAATCAGACGCTCGCGTTAGTGCGCGCTACTGTGCACGCTCGTGAAGCAACCGCGTTGCGGTATCGATATCGCTAAACGGTACGCGCTCATCGCCGACGATTTGATACGGCTCGTGTCCTTTTCCGAGCACTAAAACGACGTCATCGGGGTTCGCTGCATCGATCGCGTAAGCAATTGCCGCCCCGCGATCACGAAGCTCGATCACCCGTTCGGGATGCACAAAGCCGGCCCGGATGTGATCCAGAATCTGATCGCCATCTTCGTGGTGCACGTCGTCGTCGGTAACCACCACCACATCGGAACCCGCTTCGATAATGCGTGCCATCTCCGGTCGCTTACCCGAATCGCGATCACCCGTGGCGCCGAACACAGTAAGGATGCGGGCGTGACCAGATTCCCGCAAAGCAGCCACCGCTTGATTGACTGAGTCTGGGCTGTGACCGGCATCAACGACCACTAGCGGCAGCTGATCGTTTTCCCGAATGCGGGTCATACGGCCCAAGACTGGCTCGAGGGGACCGATTACAGCGGCTATCGCTCGCGGTTCAACGCCGCGAGCCCACAGCACTGTTGCGCACGTGAGCAAGTTATCTACGTTGAAGCGACCGATGAGTCCGCTCGCCACATGGTGGCTCTCACCCTCGATTACAAGGTCAAATTCAAGACCATCAGCCGTGAGCTGCACACCGTCGGCACGCACAAGTGCTTCTGCGTGACCCTGCGAACTCATGCCTATCGCTCGTACGCCCTCGGGTAGCGAGTGATGGAAGTGCTTCTCACCGGCCTCATCATCGAGGTTCAGTAGAGCTGTAGTAACGCCGGAAAGAGTGAAAATTTTCGCCTTCTGCGCCGCGTACTCCTCCATTGATCCGTGGTAATCGAGGTGATCGCGAGTTAAATTGCTGAACGCCACAATGTCGAATTCCACTCCGTCAACGCGTCGCTGTTCAAGCGCGTGAGAGCTGATCTCCATGGCGACTGACTCAACCCCGGCGCGGCGAAAGTCATCCAAGAAATGGTGAACAGCCGTAACCTGTGGAGTCGTCATCCCCATGTTTATTCGGCGCTCACCCGTGACACCAGCGCCGAGCGTGCCGATCGTCGCGGATTTTGTGCCCAGCAACGCCCACGCCTGCGCCAGCAAGTGGACAGTCGAAGTTTTGCCGTTCGTACCAGTGATCCCCACGACCTTCATTGCGGCAGAGGGATGCTCGACAAACGCATCCGCCATAACCCCGATGACGTCGCGCAGGTGCGTAATCGCGAACATCCGCTCATCAAGATCAATCCCCTCGGCAGCTTTCGCATCGACGAGCACCGCCACAGCGCCCTGAGCGAGAGCTGCGTCGATGTACGGCAGTGCCGAAGAAGCACTCGTGCCGATCGCAACGAACACGTCATTTTTGCCTGCTTCACGGCTATCCTGCACGAGGCGTCGAGCCTCGAGCACCACACCGGAATACTCCGGATCCCACTGGCCCAGATCTAGCGGCCGCAGCGGTGCCTTCTCCCCAGCCTGGCCGGGGTGCCAGACCTCGATCACGCGAACTCGAACACGAACTCGATTTCCACCGGGGCATCAAGCGGAAGTACGGCAACGCCGACAGCGCTGCGAGCATGCTTGCCCGCCTCGCCAAAGATTTCACCGAGAAGTTCCGATGCCCCGTTAATGACACCGGGTTGACCGGTGAAACTCGGGTCGGAAGCCACGAATCCCACGACCTTCACCACACGAGTGATGCGGTCAAGCGAACCGATGACACTTTTCGCCGCCGCAAGACCGTTCAGCACGCAGGTCTTGGCGTACTCGTGAGCTGCGGCGGCATCCACCTCAGCACCGACTTTTCCCGTAGCAGGCAGCGCACCGCCAACCAAAGGAAGCTGGCCAGAGGTGTACACAAGGTTGCCAGTGACCATCGCAGCCACATACGACGCAAGCGGCTTGGAAGTTTCGGGAACGGTGAGATTCAGCTCTGCGAGGCGTTCATCAAGCTGTGACATTAGTTGTTCTCTTCCTTGACACGTTTGAAATAGGCAACAGGGCCCCCCTCGGGGCCGGTACCGACCTGCACAAGCTCCCAACCTTCAGATCCCCAATTATTGAGGATTGCGGTGGAATTGTGCACCATCAGTGGTGTAGTTAGGTACTCCCATTTGGGCATATTTGCGGCTCCCGTTCAGCATGGCGTTATCAATGATCCCTTACTGTTGATCATATGTCTGCCCTAAAAACTCCGCGTCGTGGCGTGCTCTCGGCTCTAGCCGGACTCATTAGCTTTAGCGCCCTCGCTGGCGTGCTCGTCACTGCCATGGTCGCCCCCGCGCTCGCCGTCACCGGCATCACCGCTTCTAGCACCATCGGAATTTTCGATGGGCTCCCCGATTACCTCGAAATTGGGCAGCAGCCAGAGCGCAATACGATCTATGCCCAGTACACCGGCAGGGGCAGCGTTGACGGGTACTACCCCATCGCCACGATTTACGACCAGAACCGTCAAGAAGTCAGTTATGACGAGATTTCTCCCTACGTGATCGATGCCACAGTTTCTGGTGAAGACCGCCGTTTTTTCGACCATGGCGGCGTTGACGTCCAGTCGATCGTTCGTGCGGCTGTTGGTAACTTTGTCGCTTCGGACGTTCAGGGTGGCGCTTCCACGCTCACCATGCAGCTCGTGAAAAACACCTACATCTCTGAAGCAGAATCGCTGCCGAACGAAGACGAACGCACTGCAGCGTACGAAGATGCAACGCGCGAGACCTTCGACCGCAAGCTGAAGGAAATGAAGCTGGCGATTGGCCTTGAGAAGCGGTACACGAAGAAAGAAATCCTGACCGCCTACCTCAACATTGCCAACTTTGGCAACGCGACTTATGGCATCCAAGCCGCCGCCCAGCGCTACTACAGCGTCGATGCCAAAAACCTCACGATCGAACAGGCCGCGAGCCTCGTCGCAATCGTGCAAGAGCCGAGTGTGCGGAATCTCTCTGATCCTGAATATTTCGCGGCCAATCTAGATCGTCGTGACGTTATCTTGAGGGCGATGTACGACACTGATTCGATTACTCGCGCCGAATACGACACCGCCTTAGCTATCCCCGTTAACGAAGAGACAGTGGTTCCTTCGGCGCCCAAGAACGGCTGCATAGCGGCGAACCAATACTCGAAATGGTTCTGCGATTACGTCGTCAAGAGTGTTCCTGATTTCGAATTTCTCGGCGACTCTGTCGACGAACGTAACGCTAATTGGAAGCAGGGCGGCTACAAGCTCTACACAACCCTCGACCTTGACGCACAGATTCCCGCACAGCAGGCGACCTGGACTTACGCCCCCAACACCGAAACAGCTTTCCAGCTGGGCAGCGCCACCTCCACAGTCGAAGCAGGCACCGGGAGGGTTCTTGTGATGGCGGAAAACAAGTTGTTCAACAACACTTTGGATGGCGGAGGCACAGAGAGCACCGCCGTAAACTACAACACCGGCTTCGAGTACGGTGGATCGAGCGGCTTCCAGCCGGGTTCTACCTACAAGGTTTTCACGTTGATCGAATGGCTCATTCAGGGCAAAGGCGTTTACGAACGCCTCTTAGGAACAGCCCGCGACATGCCGGCCTCCGACTTCTTGGATAGCTGCAACGGCCCCTGGGGTGGCCCGGTGAAGTACGGCAACAACGCTAACGAACGTGGTATCTATACCGTCGCGGAAGGCACCGCAGAATCCATCAACGGAATCTTCTTCTCCATGGCTGCCCAGCTAGACCTCTGCAACATCCGTAACGTGGCGGCAGACATGGGCGTGGAACGCGCAGACGGCAAAGAGCTTCAGACAAACCCTGCATCAATTATCGGAACCAATGAAGTCACCCCGCTCAGCATGGCCTCCGCCTACGCCGCGATCGGTGCTGGCGGCCTCTGGTGCGAGCCCATTATCATCGACAAGGCTGTCGACTCACGAGAAAATGACCTTGGCGGTCAAGAGAAAAAGTGCCGCCAGGCGCTCTCTCCCGAAGTCGCGGCAACAACCGCGTTCGTTCTTGAGGAGCCGATTCGCCGCGGAAATGCCGCCTACGCTAACCCGGAGGATGGAATCCCCATCTTTGGAAAGACCGGAACCACTGACGACGCTGTTCATACGTGGATGGCCAGCGGAACGACACGCTACGGCACCGCCACGTGGGTAGGAAACGTCGCCGGATTCCAATCCATCCAAGATGTTTCATATGCCGGAGTCTCCGGCTATCGCCTTCGTCATTACATTACTAACGCGACAGATTCTGCCCTCAATATCAAGTACCCCGGAACTGCATTCCGTGAGCCCGATCCCAAGCTCCTCACTGGCACGGGTACCGAGGTTCCCGATGTGAGGTTGCAATCGCTTGAGCAAGCCAAATCTGTGCTCGAGAGTCTCAAATTCACCTTCAACGATGGCGGTACGGTCGATTCTGAATTGCCAGCCGGACAGGTCGTGAAAACCGAGCCTGCAGCCGGAACTCAGTCAGCACCAGGTGCAACTGTCACGGTTTACACCAGCAAGGGCAACAAGATAAAGGTGCCGGATGCGGTTGGCGACGGGAAGTCAAATGACTTTGCTACCGCCCAAGGAATATTGAATGGGGCTGGCTTCAACAACGTCAGCACCACGTGCGATGAGGTTTCCCCTGGCAGTCCGTCCGTAGGCTTCGTGACATCGTCGAACCCGACACCCGGGACGTTCGCGCTTACGAGCTCGACAGTGACAATTGTGGTGGCGCAGGCCACCCCGTGCCCATGACCCGACGTCTCTCCGCCGCAGCTACCGCACTGAGTGCGGTAGCTGCGGTCGGGGTCGCCACTCTGGCCTGGGGCACCCTCGTTGAACGCAATCGCTACACCGTTCGCCACGAGACCTTGCCGATCCTTGACCCCGGCGCACGCGACATCACAGTGCTACACCTCTCGGATCTGCACATGGCACCATGGCAGACCCGAAAACAGGAGTGGGTTCGCGGGCTGGCCGTCTACGAGCCCGATCTCATCATTAACACCGGCGACAATTTGGGTCACACTGACGGCCTCGAGGGCATTACACGGTCCTTCGAGCCGTTTAAGGGCACCCCCGGAGTCTTTGTACACGGGTCAAACGATTACTACGGCCCTCAGTTCAAGAACCCATTTACGTACTTCACCGCCCCAACCTCGAGCCACAGCCCCGTCGAACACCTCGACACAGACGCGCTCAATACGTACTTTGAAGACGATCTCGGCTGGCTCTCCCTCAACAATCACGCACGGGCTTTAGAGCTTCGCGGTTCACGCCTAGAACTCTTTGGCACCGCTGACGCGCACCGAGGCTGGGAACGCCTCGATCGGCTGCCCGCGAACGTTGAAGAGATGCGGGAGAACGTCGGCTGGGCGGATGACCCCTACGGACCAGAAACAGTGTCAATCGGGGTAACCCACGCCCCATACCGTCGGGTGCTCGACGCGCTCGTGACCAATGGCGCCGAGGCAATCTTTGCTGGACACACTCACGGCGGACAAGTACGGATTCCCGGAATGCCCGCCCTCGTCACCAATTGCGATATTCCGCGCGAGCAAGCAAGCGGCCTCAGTATCTGGCATCACCTGCGCCGCGCCGCGTTCCTGAACGTCAGCGCCGGCCTCGGAACCTCGATTTACGCACCCGTTCGCTTCGCCTGCAGACCAGAAGCGGTCATAGTGACTCTCACCGCCGGAGATATCGGCTATTCTTGATCTGTTGGTCACGCAAGTGATCAGCGATCGGGGTGTGGCGCAGCTTGGTAGCGCGCTTCGTTCGGGACGAAGAGGTCGTGGGTTCAAATCCCGCTACCCCGACAGTGTGATGTCGCAAGACATCCGAATAGCCTGAACTCACGGATTGTGGGTTCAGGCTATTTTTGCGCCACCAGGTCTGTAGTCGCGGTCGCGGTCAATGTCGACCATGAGTTCCCGCCAGATCTCTCCCATGGCGACGTTCATGATGGTGTCGGCTCAGCCCATACGCGCGTGTTGCTCGAACGCCACGTCGCCGCTCACGTTCTAACGCTGAGCTGTCTGCTGTTTCGCGCTCATAGGGCTGCGCCGCCAGTTCTTACGCGTGAAGACCGGCATCACGAACAGCGCGTGGACCGCGCCCACTCGATCGCTCACAAGCGAGATGAGGGTGGCCGCAATGACATACGACGCTAAGGCTATCGGATACCACCACGAGCTCGTGGGAACGTCGAGAGCGCTCATCAGCATGACCAGGTAGATAAGAATCAGCGGATGCGTCACGTAGTAGATGATGGAATGACGGCCTACGTAAGCAAACAGGGAATACAAGATTCCGGGCCGGAGCCATTGCGCGGCACCGATGGCGAACGCCAAACCAGCAAGAGCAAAGGGGGCCACCCTGAGATCGTACAAAGGAAGCAAGCCCTGTGAGGCGGCCCAAGCCGCGATGGCGGTCGGCACGAACGTCAGCGCGATGACGATTGGTCTCCGGAGAATCCCAAGAGCTACGGAAAGGTTCTGCGATAACCAGCAGCCAATCATAAAAAACGCGAAGAGGTAGAGGAATCGCGGCATTGTTGCGACCGAGGGAACAACGAATGACGCGACAAGAGAAGCGGCGGCGACAAGGGGCGCTGGGATCTTTCGCACGACAAGATAGAGGACATAGAAGGCGAAAAGATAATAAAGAAACCAGAGAGTACTGTACGGTCGCCAAATAATGCTCACCATGGTCGCGGGATCCCAGCCCGCTCCTCTGAAGATCATCAGAAAAGACCAGATTACGTAGGGCCAGAGAACGTAGCGCACTCTCCTCAGAAGATAGCCAGGGAGTCCTTTGGCATAAGAACGATCGACAAAAAGACCTGAAAGCAACACGAGAACGGCCATGCGAAACGGCCAAAAGAGCCTGTTGATCTCCAAGAGGCGGTCGCCCGTGACCTGCGGTAATTTCTCAGCGCCTATAAGAATAGACACCGCGTGCGTGGAGACCACGAGAAGCACGGCAAGGCCACGGAGAAAGTCAATCCATCCCATCCGGGAGGGACCCGCCTGCGCGTTCAAGGATGTCAATCTCGCTCCACAGTTCCAACCATGAGTCTTGCGGAAGGCCGTTTCTTTGGAGCCAACAACTCGATCTACTCTTTGGTCTTTCGAGTTTACGGACTATCACGCGACGGGCATCATCGAGGGTGGACCACTTATGGCGCTGAACAGATAAAACAACCCGTTTCCGACATATTCAGCCGACCTCAGTGGGCAGCGACAGCAGAAAGAGCCCAGGGCTCCTACGAAGGTTCATCGCAGTCAGAATGAATAGCGACTCAATAGGTTGGGGATTCGCGCTTCTCGAAAACCTCTGCAGCGATTCGATATGCCCTACGCAAAGTCTGCGTCGGGGGCGCTTCCGTAGCTGAACTCAATCTTGGGGCGCCAGCCGCTGTTGAGAACGCCGCCGCTCTCCTCTAGGTAGCACGCGCCACAGAGGGACTGGTAGCCGACATCCACGCCATCGATGGCGACTTGATCACCATCGAAAATAAATTCATCGCCAACGGTGCGAGCGTTGAAGACTGCCTTGCGACCGCAGCGGCAAATCGTTTTGAGCTCCTCAAGCGAATGCGCGATCTCGAGCAAACGCCTACTGCCCGGAAATGCCACCGTCTGAAAATCGGTGCGGATGCCGTAGGCAAGAACCGGAACCTTTTCAACGATAGCGATGCGCAACAGATCGTCGACCTGAGCCTCACTAAAGAACTGGGCCTCGTCGACAAGAAGACAGCTCACGGGCAAACCAGTTTCTTCGAAGACCCGAGCACGTTCGCGCGCAAACACTTCGTAAACGTCATCATTAGGCGCGATCGTGAAATCTACCTGGCGAGTAACGCCTAGACGAGAAATGATGGCGTTGTCGCCTTTGGTGTCGATGTGAGGCTTCGCCAAAAGTACTTGCTGATCGCGCTCTTCATAGTTGAAGGCGGCCTGCAACAGCGCGGTGCTCTTGCCACTGTTCATGGCTCCGTAGCGGAAATACAGTTTGCTCATCAGCGTAGAAATCCATCCTCAGCGGCCCGACGAATAAGGTCAGCTTTCTTACTTGCCGGCCGGTTGGCTTTTGCGTACTTTTCGCGCACTCTACGAAGATACGTCTTCGCGGTCTCATATTGCACATTCATGCGTTCAGCGACTTGAGGCGTGCTTAGTCCAGAAGCGTACAGGGTGAGCGCGTCGGCTTCACCGGCGCTCAGTTTTGGCTTGGATTGATCGGCGGAGCCAGAGGGAAGCGGGCGCCAATCATGCGGTGCAGCACCTTCTGCCTCGACGCCCATGATCTCGCGGGCGGAATCCATCACCTCGTGCATCGGTAGCGACTTCGAGAGAAATGTGGCTGCACCGGCCGAGAGAGCACGTTCACGGGCTTCTCTACTATCGAGACTCGACAGCACAATGACCTTCGCCCCGGCAGCACGACAAGTGCGCACCCGTGCTTCGATCGATACTGGCTCTTTCAGCTGGAAGTCGAGGAAGACTAGCTCGGTAGGAAACCGGTCGCTGTGAACTAGCTGGAGCCAGGTGCTCGCCGTGAGCACAACGTCGAAGTCTGGTGCGTTGTTCGTGATCCAGCTGTTGAGGCTATCAAGCAACACCTCATGGTCATCCAAGATGGCAAGCCTGATGGGCGCGCGATCGCCCATGCGAACGCTGAGTGGAGAATCAGGGGGTGTCATAAGTAAACCTAACGATAAGAGTGGGCGAGCGATAAGTAATGCGAAGTCCAGTGAAAACGACACGAAGTACTGCAAGATAGGGCGCGAGAGACGATCGCCACGATGATTCCGATGACGTTACTTTCGCCGTCACAGTGATCATTGCCCCAGCGGGGGTCTTGTCAATTTCCAAGCGAACACTCTCCTTCGAGAGTTCGTCTCCACTCGCTACCGCGAGCACGGCAGCACGGAGTGCGGTGCGCTGATGAGACGTCATTGCGCCGGCGAGTCGATGTGGGTCTCGAATTCGGAGTCCATCGTCGAGTACGCCGAAGGACGTCGCCACGACAGACTCCAACCAGCTGCGATTGACTTCAGTAACCATGAGAGAGCGGATCGACTCTGAGTACTCTGCCGCCCGCGCTCGGTCGTCTGGCGAGATAATTCTCCGCTCGATCAGCTCTGCGAAAAGCGGAACCACGTCGCGATTCAAGATAGTAATTCGGTCTTGCTGCACGGAACGTGCCACGCCAACGTGTTGCCTCTTCAGCTGACGGTTCGCCGCTCGGCGCGCACGGGACTCCCATCGCTGATGAGTGGCCGCCAACGAACGGGCGAATGCGGCACCTCCCAGAGACATGGTGAGCACAGGCGTGAGCGAAAAGAGCACCACGATCATCGGCGGCGCTGAAACGCTCGTCACTACCGACTGCACCAGAGCAATGAACCCGGTAAAGATTGATGCGATCACGCCGACGGTGAGGAGTTCTTCTGCCGGACGGTATGGCGCGAGCGACATGCACGCTGTGCCAATGGCAAGAGGGCCCCAGAAGTCTGTAAGCAGCACCGCGTTGTGACCGAGCGACGCTGAGCTTAACGCAAAGGCGATCACCAAGAGTCCGACAATGAAGGCATAGAGGCCGGTGCTGAACGGTGCCCGAAGTGGACTGGTACCAAAAATTATTGCGCCACAGGCGATCGCGATGAGAGCCAACGCCAGCTGCGCCATCAGCGGATGGTGACTGCTGTCAGCGCTGTTAGCGGTCATCACAATACTGAAAGCGAGAATGCCCACTGTCGACGCGATGGTCACCAACCGACCATCGAGAGTACCCAAAGGATCGAGCTGCTGGATTGACTCCGACGAAATCGTGCCGTTCTCAGAGACACTCACGATGTCGGCTCCACCGATAAAGCCGGTTGGCGGTCGGGCACCGGAACCCGGATCATGACTGACGTGCCGAGCCCCGGGGTCGACCAGACTTGAACGGTGCCTTCAACGAGTTCCATGCGGCGGCGAACCGATTGCCTCAAGCCGAGCCTGTCTGCCCCTGTCTCTGCCTCGTCGAACCCCTTTCCTGCATCAACGACCAGCACGCTCACTTCGGCGGGAGACGCAAAAATGGCGACTTCAGCCTGCATCACTCCGGAGTGTTTGATGACGTTAACGAGGCACTGTTTCACTGCTGGCCCTAGTGCGGCAGCGCCGCGGGAATCTAACAGTGAGAGTGACGTCAGATCACCAGTGATCTCCACCTCAAGCTCCATAGCGCGCGCTTCCGTTATCGCGGTAAGCAGCGCGCTCTTTTGCCAATCGGAGCGCACGCTGTCGCTGGCATCATTCGCGGCTTCGGAAAGCCACTCCTCCCCGACCAGAACTTCGAGATCGCGCTTGATCTCTCGTTGCAGCTGAGGACTCATCGCACCGAAAGGGGCATTCGCGATCGCCGCGAGATGTCCGAGAACGGTGTCATGCATGACTGCGGCGGATGTCGCCTCGATGCCGTATCGCAGGTTCGCAAACTCATCGTCCCGAGCTGCGCGATGAAGGTTTGATTGAACACGGCGGACACCACGCTGGCTCAGCCTGAGGGTAGCCAGGACAACAAGGACGGCGATGTAGACCGCAAAGGTACTCATGTCCAAGTTAACCGTTCCCGTCAGCTGCCAGCTGGCCAAGGCCACTGCGCTCTCAGCGACTATGAGCCCAGCGGTACACCAGAGAGCGCCCCACAGTGCGCTAGCTCCCGAACCGCCGACGAGCATGAGAGCGATGTTCGGAAGGTTGACGAGGTACTGCCCAACGGCGCCCAAAGGTTCCATCTGGGAGTAAACGGTGAGGAAGAACCAGTACGCGGCCGGGCCACCAATGAAAATGTGGGCAACGCTAAAGAAAATTGTCCGGTAGCGGTTGACCAGGATCACGGTCACGAGCAGAGGAACGAGCGCCAACGCGGCTGGGAAGAGTTCTTTGTCGGCATCGGCTACATCGACGCTCACGACGCCGACGAGGGCCAAAGAGAGGCAGACGAGCGCGACCGCGTTGACGGTGCGGGCGAAGGCTCGACTCACACTCTCTTTACGCAGGTGCGCAGGCAAGCCGATAGACATGCACGCTCCCGTTCACTGTGCTGAAGATGTAGCAGCTCCAGTATGGCAGCATTCGGGGTACGTCGTGTACCCCGCACTTGGGGTACATTCCGACAAATGTTGCCGCATTCGGGGGACAACGGCCGCACCGCTGTACAGCTAAGCGTGAATGTGCAGCGCTTTCGCGGTCGTGGCGAGAGTCTCGCGCGCCAGTTCGGGCGAATCGGAAAGCTGCTGGCCGAAGCTCGGGATCATTTTTTCGATCTTCGGACGCCAGTCATCCATGCGCTCCGGGAAGCACTTCTCGACCAGTCCCAGCATGATCGGAACAGCCGTGGAAGCTCCGGGCGATGCCCCCAATAGACCTGCGATGCTGCCGTCAGCAGACGTCACCACTTCTGTACCAAACTGCAACACGCCGATCTTCTTCGGGTCTTTCTTCATCACCTGAACACGCTGGCCAGCGGTAATGCGGTACCAGTCTTCAGGATTCGCGTTCGGAACGAAAGCCTTGAGTTCGTCGAATTTGGTCTCGGGGCTTGCCATAAGCTGCCCCACCAGATACTTCACGAGCGAAAGATTACTGAGTCCGGCGGCAACCATCGGAAAGAGGTTGTGCCACCGGATCGACGCGAACAGATCGAGAACTGAACCTGTCTTCAAGAACTTCGGGCTGAATCCCGCGTAAGGGCCGAACATGAGACTGCCCTGACCATCAACAACACGAAGGTCGAGGTGAGGTACAGACATCGGCGGCGAACCAACAGCAGCCTTGCCGTAAACCTTGGCGCTGTGGGCAGCCACGATCTCCGGGTTGTCAGTGCGCAAGAATTCGCCGCTCACGGGGAAGCCGCCGAAACCACGAATCTCTTTGATCCCTGACTTCTGCAACAGGTTGAGGGCGTAGCCGCCAGCACCGACGAAGACAAAACGCGCAGTGACAGGTTCGACCGGAGTGCTACCGATATCGTGACGGAGCTTAATCTTCCACAGGCCATCACGCTGCTTCTTGAGGTTAGTCACCAGAATGCCTGTATTGAGCGCGGCACCCGACTCCACCAAGTTGTTAACGAGAAAGTGAGACAGCGCACCGAAATCGACGTCGGTTCCCGAGGGGATATGAGTGGCTGCGACAGGCTCCGCCTTGCGGCGACCTGGCATCATGAGAGGTGCCCAGCCATGGATAACTGCGGGATCCTCGCTGTACTCCATGCCAGCGAACAGCGGGTGATCCTTGAGCGCGTCAAACCGCTTGCGCAGGTACTCGACGTTTGTCTCCCCCCACACGAAACTCATGTGCGGTGTCGGATTGATGAACGAGCTCGGCTCGGGCAGTGCACCCTCATTCACGAGATACGACCAGAACTGCCGCGAAACTTGGAATTGCTCGTTCACCTTCACCGCACTCGAAATTTCGATAGAGCCATCGCTCTTTTGCGGGGTGTAATTGAGCTCGCACAGCGCGGAATGTCCGGTGCCAGCGTTGTTCCAAGGGTTCGAGCTTTCCTGGGCGAGATCGCCAAGACGCTCGAAGATTTGGATGTCCCAGTCAGGCTGCAATTGCTTCAACAGCGTTCCCAGGGTGGCACTCATGATTCCGCCGCCGATAAGCGCGACGTCGACGGTTTTGTTCACAACTCCACTTTAGCCTTCTGTGAGAGCCCCAAAGTGCGAAGAGCCTGATCCATCTCTCTTGCCATCGCGGCGTAACCATCATCGTTGGGATGCAGCCCGTCACTGGCCATCCACTCAGGGTGGCCCTCAATCCAGTGCGAGGCATCCGGAATATAGTCCGCCCCGATGCTCGCTGCCGCATCTTCCACCCAGCCGATGATTGTTTCGACCGACGCGGGGCGCTCATCCGTGTACCAGAACGGCTCAACAACAATGAAACGCGCATCCGGTAGCGCTGTAGTCAACCGAGTGAAATCCTCGGTGATCTGCGTGCGGATGTCATCCGACCGTGAATCGAAACTGAAGTTGTCGTTGAGGCCCATCGTGACGAACACGATATCCGGATCATCGGCGATGATCAGACTCGGCAGATCGCCGTCTGCGAAATTACCGCGATTATTGATGAAACCGAGACCGTTCACGCTCGGGTTGAACTCACTCCAGCCCCTCTGCTTGCTCACCACTGTCGACCATCGGTTGTTTGACGAGCTTGCGCCGGTGCCGAGAGTGTACGAATCACCGTAGAAGGCGACACGAGTGGCATCAGGATCGCGGACGTCCGACGAGACCGCGGTGCTGCAGGCGGTCAGCCCTATAGCCGCCGCGACCATGACGGTCGCGGCAATCGTGCGGGTGACAGAGTTGAACTTCATACCGAGAGTTCGGTGCGGGCAGGGGAATCGATAGCTACCGGTTGCCTGCGGGCCGCCATACGGCTGCCAAACGGCCAGCTAGTCCACACGGTTACTAAAGCCCGAACTTGCGGAGCGCCAGATGCATCTGAGCGGCAATGGCGGCGTGACCAGCATCATTCGGGTGAAGATTATCGCTGGCCATCCACTCTGGATGTCCGGCAAGCCAATATGACGCATCGGGAATGTAATCGGCACCGACTTCGGTCGCAGCGTCGTGCACCCACGAAATTATTAGCTCAACCGAGGCCGGGCGTTGTGCCTTGTACCAAAATGGCTCAACAACGATGAGCTGGGCATCCGGAAGCTCCTCAGCTATTCGCTCGAGATCGCTCAGTATCTGACCGGGAAGCTCAGCCGCATAAGTATCAAAAGTGAAGTTGTCGTTGAGCCCCATCGTGACGATAACGACCTCTGGATCGTCCCCAATAATGAAACTCGGAAGATCCCCATCGCCAAATACCGCTCGATTTCTCATGAACCCGAGACCGCTGACGCTGGGATTGAATTCGCTCCACCCATGCTGCTCGCTGAGCACGGTTGACCACCGAAGTTCCTCCGCGGTTGCGCCAGTTCCTCGGGTGTAGGAGTCGCCGTAAAAAGCAACGTGAAGACCTTCGGCATCAGCGGCAGTGACAATGACTGGCTCCCCCGAGGCTGACACACTCGCACAGCCCATCAGCCCGAGGGTCGCCGCAACCACAACGGTCGCAACGAGCGTGCGAGCTACAGAGTCGAGTTTCATACCGGAGGGTCGATGCAGCCGCTCAAGAGGATTGCTCCTGTTAGGCCGAAACCTTCGGGGCGATCTTGGCGGCAACGAGCTCAGCAATCTGAACAGCATTGAGAGCCGCCCCCTTGCGCAAGTTGTCATTACTGACGAACAGCGCGAGGCCGCGACCGTTCGGCACACCCTCATCAGCACGGATGCGACCAACGAAGCTCGGGTCAGCACCCGCAGCATCAAGTGGTGTGGGAATGTCGCTAAGGCAAACGCCGGGAGCATCCGCCAACAGCTCCGTGGCACGCTCAGGGCTGAGGGGTTTCGCAAACTCCACGTTGATGGAGAGTGAGTGACCGGTGAAGACGGGAACGCGCACACAGGTGCCGCTCACGAGCAGACCAGGAAGTTCGAGAATCTTGCGGCTCTCGTTGCGCAGCTTCTTCTCTTCGTCGGTCTCGTTGAGTCCGTCATCGACAATGCTTCCCGCGAGAGGCACAACGTTGAAAGCAATGTTCTTGGGAAACTTATTGGGCGCGGGCATCGTGACGGCAGCACCGTCTTCGACGAGACCGATCGTGTTTTGCGCCACCGCAGCAGCCGCCTGCTCGAGCAGCTCTTCTCCCCCGGCGAGACCCGCGCCAGACACAGCCTGGTAGGTGCTGACGATCAAGCGCTCGAGACCAGCCTCGGCATCCAGAACCTTTAGCACCGGCATCGCGGCCATGGTGGTGCAATTCGGGTTCGCGATGATTCCCTTGACCGCCTGGTCGATCGCGTGCGGATTGACCTCGCTCACGACGAGAGGAACCTCAGGGTCCATGCGCCAGCCCGACGAGTTGTCGATGACCGTGACACCGGCAGCGGCAAAACGCGGAGCCTGCGCCAACGACGTTGTGGCACCAGCCGAAAAGATCGCAATGTCGAGCCCGGCGGGATCAGCAACAGACGCATCTTCAACAGTGATCTGCTCGCCCTTGAACGGCAGCGTTGTGCCCGCACTGCGCGCCGAGGCGAAGAAACGAATCTGCGCTACCGGAAAGTCGCGTTCCTCAAGCAGACGGCGCACAACAGTGCCGACCTGACCTGTTGCACCAACAACACCAATACGGACGCCCGCGTTACCCATGAGACCCTCTACCTAAGTTTTGTGTTCGCCACCTTAGCGCCGAACCGCGAAAATACAGAAACTGCGACCGCTTAGCGGCCAGTGCCGGCGTGAACTACAGCCTCTTCATCACCATCAAGCCCGAACGCGGTATGAACAACGCGCACAGCCTCAGCAACAGTGTCGGCCCGCGTCACCACCGAAATGCGAATCTCACTCGTGGAGATCATTTCCATGTTGATACCGGCCTCAAACAGTGCAGTAAACAATCGCGCGGAAACTCCCGCGTTAGTGCGCATACCGCCACCAACAACCGAAAGCTTGCCGATCTGATCATCGTGCTGCAGCGACTCGAAGCCAACTTCGTCTTGACGGAAGGTCAGCGCACGCAGCACGTCTTCGGCATCCGACTTTTTCAAAGTGAAAGAAATGTCGGTTCGACCCGTGGATGCTGCAGAAACGTTCTGCACGATCATGTCGATGTTCGCATCGGCTGAGGCCACAATCGTGAAGATCTGCGCGGCCTTGCCTGGCACGTCAGGAACCCCAACCACGGTGATCTTTGCTTCGCTGAGATCAGAGGCGACACCTGTGATGATTGACTCTTCCACGCTCTCTCCATCCTTCAGATTGACCACTAACGTGCCCGGGTTGTTGTTGAACGATGACCGCACGTGAATTGTTACCCCGTGTCGGCGTGCATATTCAACCGCACGAACATCGAGCACCTTTGCGCCTGCCGCAGCAAGCTCCAACATTTCTTCGCACGTGACGACATTGACCTTGCCTGCCGACTTCACGATGCGGGGGTCAGCGGTAAAGATTCCGTCTACGTCAGTGTAAATCTCGCACGTTTCAGCGCCGAGAGCAGCGGCGAGTGCGACCGCTGTGGTGTCAGATCCACCGCGACCGAGGGTCGTAATGTCTCCTGTGCCCCGGTTGAACCCTTGGAAGCCAGCGACAATCGCGATAGCGCCGTCGTCAAGGGCTTCGCGAACGCGACGGGGGGAAACCTCAACGATGCGTGCAGCCCCGTGCTGAGCATCCGTGACCATCCCGGCCTGACTGCCCGTGTAACTGCGGGCGTCTACGCCCAAGCTTTTGATCGCCATCGCTAAGAGAGCCATCGAGATTCGCTCACCGGCAGTAAGCAACATGTCGAGTTCACGACCGGCAGGAACGGGAACCACCTGGGCGGCGAGGTCGAATAGTTCGTCGGTGGTGTCGCCCATCGCCGAAACGACAACGACAACGTCGTTACCGGCTTTGCGGGTTTCGACGATGCGCTTGGCGACGCGCTTAATACTCTCAGCGTCGGCAACGGATGAGCCACCGAACTTCTGAACGATGAGGCTCATTGTTCTCCTGAAGCGGGTCTTTGCGGGCAGGTGATGCCCAAAATGCGAGTCTAACGGTGCGTGCACGCCCCGCCGAGTTCGTTACGGGAAGCGCTAATGTTCGACAGTTCGGCGGCCTTCGAAGGCCCGCCCAAGCGTGACTTCGTCGGCATATTCCAAATCTCCACCGACCGGGAGACCCGATGCGAGGCGCGAAATTCGAAGGTTGGGCTGAACCAGAAGCCGCGTCAGGTAGGTAGCGGTTGCTTCACCTTCGAGATTGGGGTCGGTCGCGATGATGACTTCTGTGACGACACCGTCAGCCAACCGGCCTAAGAGTTGCTTGATGCGCAACTGGTCTGGACCGATTCCGTCGATGGGGCTGATAGCTCCACCAAGTACATGATACAGCCCGTGGAATTCGCGAGTGCGCTCGATGGCGACGACGTCTTTGGCCTCTTCGACCACACAGATCGAGGAGGGTGAGCGGCGAGGGTCACGACAAATTGAGCAGGTTTCGTGCTCAGTCACGTTGCCGCAAATCGCACAAAAATGGACCTTGTCGCGGATGTCGTTGAGCAGTTCTGCAAGTCGACGGACGTCAAAGCTCTCGGTCTGCAAAATGTGGAACGCGATGCGCTGAGCAGACTTCGGCCCAATGCCGGGCAGCCGACCGAGTTCGTCGATCAGTTCTTGAACAATTCCGTCGTACACGGCCTACTCATCTCTTGGCTGGGGCACTACTCGCGGCTCAACCTGTTGCTCTTCAATGAAGGTGGCGTTCAATAGTTCGCGCACTACTGATTCTCCGTAGCGGGAGCGGTCCATCTTGGCCGCTGTTACAGACATTGCTGCTTTCGCTAAAGACTCTGGCGGAGCTGGTGGTGCGGAGGCGGCGGCTTCCGCTAGCCGCTCAGACGTGGGCTTCTTTGCCGCTTGCTGCGCGATGGCGCTTCCTCGTGCCGCGGCTGAATCACCGTCAGGCTCTGGATCCGACTCGGGAATCGCTGCTACAGCCCAGCCGCCAGATTCGCGATCTTCGGCCGGCGCAGGCTCCTCGGGTTCTGGGACCTCGTCTGCGGCGGGCGGGGCCTGTTGACTCGAAGTCGGAGCGGCTGGTTCGCTCGACTGCTCTGGGCGCGATGGCGGCGGGCTCGCTGGCGCCGGACTCGCTGGCGCCGGGCTCGCTGGCGGGGCAGCGTTCGTGCCTTCCACCCGCGCCATGAGCGCTGGTTCGAAGCCGAGCACGTGCACGAAGGCTTTCTTGAGGTAGTCTCCGACGCCTTCGCCTGGTGCACTGCGCTGCTTGAGTGCTTCGACGTCACGCTCGCTAGGGAACGAGAGCACCAAAATTTTGTCATCACGAAGTTCGAGCGGCTTGGCGGTGAAAACGACCATCCAGGCGGTGCGCTTGAGCTTTTGTACGACATCAAGAATTTCGGGCCACGAGTCTTTGACCTGTTGAATCGAGACCGGAGTGGTGCGTGGCGCGGCCGCCGGCGTCGAAAGCTCAGTGCCGGTTGCCGTCGGTTCCCTTACGGCAGCGGTAGGAGCGGGGGCGTGCGGAGGCGAAACCGACGGCGACGACTCGGCGCGAGCTGTTGGGCTTACCGTGGCCGACTGGGTGTCCGGGATCGCCGTTGTGGCCGGGTTAGATTGTGTGGCCGGGATCGGCATTGTCGAAGCGGTAGTCGGCACTGCTGAGGGCGCAGCCGTCGACGTCGCAGCCAACGACCCGTCACCTTCGATGCCGATGCGGCGTTCGAGCCGTTCAACTCTGGCGAGGGCTCCGCGCTGAGTGTTGTCGCTTGCCGGCACCAGAATGCGCGCGATCATCAGTTCAAGATGCAATCGTGGCGAGGTAGCGCCTGTCATGTCTGACAGCGCCGCATTGACGACGTCGGCCGCTCGAGAAAGTTCGGCAGCACCAAGGGTGTGCGCCTGTTGCGCCATTCGTTCAAGCTGGTCCTGAGGGATGCCGCGCAAGACGGATGCCGCATTGGCAGCGGTGGCCGCAACAACGATCAGGTCGCGCATCCGCTCAAGAAGATCTTCTACGAAGCGCCGTGGATCTTGCCCGGTTTGGATAACCCGATCAACCGACGAGAACGCTGCGGCGGCATCGCCAGAGCCGAGCGCATCGATGACTTCATCGAGCAGCTCGGCGTGGGTGTAGCCGAGCAGAGCAACGGCTCGCTCGTAACCGACCATTGCTGTGTCGGAGCCAGCGATCAGTTGGTCGAGCAGCGAGAGAGTGTCACGAACTGATCCTCCACCGGCACGCACAACGAGAGGAAGAACACCGGGCTCGACTTCTACCTTCTCGCTCTCTGAGAGCTGCTGAACGTAGTCAAGCATTTGTGCCGGCGGCACCAAGCGGAAGGGGTAGTGATGGGTGCGCGAACGAATCGTGCCAATCACCTTGTCTGGTTCGGTGGTCGCGAAGATGAACTTCACGTGCTCCGGCGGCTCTTCCACTATCTTGAGCATCGCGTTGAAGCCTTGAGGCGTCACCATGTGCGCTTCATCGAGAATGAAAATTTTGAAGCGGTCGCGCGCAGGGGCGAACACGGCACGCTCACGCAAATCACGAGCATCATCGACACCGTTGTGGCTTGCCGCGTCAATTTCGACAACATCGAGCGATCCGCCGCCGTCGCGAGAAAGCTCGACGCACGATGGGCAAACGCCACAGGGCGTGTCAGTCGGACCTTCTGCGCAGTTCAAGCAGCGCGCCAATATTCGGGCCGATGTTGTCTTGCCGCACCCACGCGGCCCGCTAAAGAGGTAAGCGTGATTAACGCGGTCGGTACGCAACGCTGTGCGCAGCGGATCCGTCACTTGAGACTGCCCGATGAGTTCAGCAAAAGTCTCGGGCCGGTATCGGCGATATAGGGCAGCAACCACGCCTCTAGCGTAGTCGTGCCCGCTGACCTTCCCAACGTGCGGAGAGCGAACAGAACGCGGTGAACGCAACGAACGAGAAACTTTGCCGTGGAAAGCAATCCGTTCTGGTTCCTGTTCCGAATCTTCTGTGGTCGGCTGGTTACCGGCTATTGCCACACCTGATCCGTGGCATGCACTTCCCGAATAAACGTGCAGGGCCCGCCGGGGGATGGCAAGCCCTGCACGCACTTAGCTCTCGAGGCAAGTGACGAGGTGGCAGCACTCTAGAGCGCTGCCACCTCCAGTTCACGCGCGGTGACGACCTACGCGGCGGCGAGAAATCATGAGCAATGCGCCTGCGCTGATGAGCGCAAGGGCAACCCACGCAATCGGGAGGCCGGAGGATCCCGTGTACGCGAGGCCGTCATCCGTTGCGGCTAACGTCGTGAGCTCGAAGGTGAAGCCAGGCGTGCTGACTATCTCCGCCCCCGAGGAGAGAACCGCCGGTACCCACATTGCTTCGTGAGCCGGGGTCACGACTGTCGCCATGGTGTCGTTCAGCACCGTGAAGTTTGTTCCCCACACATCACCGAAGCGAGCTCCGGTAGCACCCAAGAAACCACTACCACGCAGTGTGACGAGAGTACCTCCCGTGTCTGGCCCCACGAGGGGAGACATCGAACTCACGACGGCGATGCCCTCTGAGGCGTACGTGAAGTCTCCCGCAGCCGCATCATTGATCGGATGCTGAATCACGATCTCCGCGGATCCTGCATCGTGCGGCGGGCTCGTTACGGTGATCTCGGTGTCACTCACGACGATGAACGACGTTCCGTCATCCCCATCGAAGGTCACCCCGGTTGCTCCGGTGAAACCGGTTCCCGTGATGGTGACCTCGGTGCCACCCGCCAGCGGACCGGCGTTCGGCGACACAAGTGTCACCGTGGGGTCAGCCCGATAGGTGAAGGTTGCCGGAATCGAGGCTCCGCCTGGATGAACCACCGTCACTTCTACCGCGCCGACGGCGTGTGCCGGGCTCGATACGGTGATCTCGGTATCGCTCACTACCGTGAACGACGTTCCGTCATCCCCAGCAAACGTCACGCCTGTAGCTCCCGTGAAGCCTGTGCCGGTGAGGGTCACCGAGGTTCCTCCGGAAGTCGGGCCAGCCACCGGTGCGATACCCGTGATGACAGGAGCCGCAAGGTAGGTGAAGTCGCCGCCCGCAGCGTTGCCATTCGGATGCTCGACGACAACGGCCGCCGCACCTTCCGCGCCAGCAGGAGTGGTCACCGTGATTTCGGTATCGCTCACCACAATGAACGACGTTCCATCATCCCCATCAAACGTCACGCCGGTGACTCCGGTGAAGTCCGAACCCGTGATGGTGACGACGGTTCCTCCCACGGTGGGGCCAGTAGCGGGAGTCAACGACGCGACGACAGGAATCGGAAGGTACTCGAAAAGGCCGGCACCGAGATCGCCACCAGGATGCTGAAGCGTGATGGGCACGGTGCCCTGCACGTGAGCGGGAGTGGTGATCGTTATCTCGGTGTCGCTCAGGATGGTCAACGACGTGCCGGCATCTCCATCAAACGTCACTCGGGTGGTATCCGTGAGGTTTGAGCCTTCGATAGTGACTACCGTGCCGCCTGTAACTGGACCGGCAGTAGGAGCGACGTCCGTAACAGTGGGCGGCGCGATGTATGTGAAGGTACCCGGTGCCGAGTTGGCGGGCGAGTTCAGCACGATTACCTCGACGGCTCCCTCATTATGTACCGGAGTTGACACGGTGATCTCGGTGTCGCTCACGAAGGTGAACGACGATCCGGCATCCCCGTCAAAAGTGACGCCCGTCGATCCGGTAAAGCCTGATCCCGTGATGGTCACTTCGGTGCCGCCAGAGATCGAACCGACGTTCGGCGACAGCGACGAGATGATCGGGGCAGAGGTGTACGTGAAGTCACCGGCGGAGACATCTCCGATCGGGTGCTGCACGACAACCGCGATGGTTTCGGCAACGTGAGCGGGGCTCGAGACAGTGATCTCGGTGTCGCTCACGACAGTGAGCGACGTTCCGGCATCCCCATCGAAGGTGACCCCCGTGGAGCCGATGAAACCGATTCCCGTGATGGTCACGGCAGTGCCGCCCGCGACCGGACCGATGTTCGGCGTCAGGCCTGAGGCGGTCGGGGCTCCGCGGTAGGTGAAGTCGGCAGGAACCGAATTTCCTGTAGCGCGCTCGATGATCGCATCAACGACGCCAAGCGCGTGGGCAGGGGTCGTCACCGTGATTTGGGTATCGCTGTCGACAGTAAATGCCGTTCCATCGTCACCGTCGAAGGTGACTCCCGTTGCACCTGTGAAGTCAGTTCCTTCGATGATGACGACCGTGCCACCAGAGATAGGACCGAAGTCCGGGGTGAGGGACGAGATGACAGGCACCGGAGTGAACGTGAACCCGCCGGCATCCGAAGCGCCGGCAGGATGTTGAATGATGACATCGACAAGACCAGCGGCGTGAGCCGGGCTCGTGACAGTGATTTCCGTGTCGCTCACGACAGTGAAGTCCGTGCCTGCGGTTCCGTCGAAGGTGACTCCGTTGGATCCGGTGAAGTCGGTTCCGGTCAGCGTGACGGAGGTCCCGCCCGAGGCCGGTCCGCTTGTGGGGTCAACATCGGTGATGACGGGACGAACGCCTGAATGGTTGGGGCCGACGGCAGAGCGTGCGACATCCAGGAGCAAAAGTTTCGTAACCGGCCCTTGCTCAAGCAAAGAGAGCCGCAGCGCGGTCTCCACAAACTGCTGGTTGGGCGATGTGCCGATGAGCTCCTGATTATTGATCGAGAGTTTCACGACTAGCGCTAAAGCTGCGAGCGCTGGTGTTAGCGCGGCGATTACAGGAGTAACGACACCGGTCTGAAGTGCGCCAACGAATGTCTGAAGCGCGGCGGTGTTTGGATCGAGAAGATCGGCAACGAGAGGGGCGATGACCGCGTCAACTACTGCCGACGTTAGTATCCCGATGCTGATCGTTCCCAATGCCGTGATGGTTGTTGTCGAAGGTGATGAACTCGCAATTTCAGCCAGTGTGCCGTCAACGGAAACACGAGCGAGCGACACAACGCCGACAGGAGATCCGAGATTGATTCCCAAATCAACGGTGATATCTACCTCAGCAATTTCCAACGCGGCTGTCACTGCGGCTTCGACATTGTTGGCGAACTGCCCGACCAGCGTCGAGATCGATGCCGTAACTGCGGCAAGTTCGGCGGGAGTCAACACAAAAGTATTTGCCGGCTGCCCTGAAAGCGAGCCCCCCTTCAGAGCAGCCAGATCGACGACGATCTCGCCCGTGCCGAAGTCGACAGTGACGGCACCCGACGTCACCGGTACGTACAGCGCGGCGAGCGGTGTTGCGAAGTCCACGCTCACGCTTGCAGAGGTATCTCCAGCCGAAACGAGTCCGAGAGGAAGCGTGTTAAGAGTGTCCACCGCGACGTTAGTGACGGCACCAAGCAAGGACCCACCAGGACCGGCGACAGCGTCAACTGCCCCCGAAAGTGTTCCGGCGAGGCCATCGACCGTTGCGCTGACTCCGGCGACGGTGTCGCTCGTCAAGCGCAGTTCAGCACCGACAATTTCGTAACTGCCGACCGCCGCCGCCGGAGCTGCCTGCGAAGCCCGAGAGCTCGTCGCACCAATTTCGAGGGAAAGCGCCGTCAGTTCATCAGCGAGACCGGAAGACAACGCGTTGGCCAGATTGAGGGAGAGCCCATCGGGGCGATCGGTGACGTCGACGACGTCGACTCCTACGTCACCCGACGCATTGACGAGACCGGTCGCCGCGATCGAACTGCCGTCGCTGGCCGCTTGCGAAAAACCGCTAAGCGCTCCTGCGTTCGCAAGCGCGATCGGTACTCCAATCCCGCCAGCCGTCGCGGTGAGTCCCACGAGAGCATCGACACCCGCAGTATCGGTTTGAAGCGCTTGCGTGCCGTTGTTTGATGCTTCGGTCGTGCCGAGAAGCGCCAGCTCACCTTCCAGAAGGCCAGAAAGAAGGCTTCCCGAAAGGTAAGCCGACTCTGCAATCGAGTCGTCCCCGGCTGCTGCCTGAGCGGGTATTCCCGCAGAGAAAACCGACAAAGCAACGAGTCCTACACCGGCGAATGCCGCGATTGATGACCGAATGATGCGGCCGCGACGCCGCTCCGTTACACCGCTTGCCCCGAAAATTGGTTCGCTGAAAGCCACGACTGCCCCCCTGATCCAAGGCCTGTGCGCACTCTGCGCTCGCACTCAACTCAAGTAGTGGTGAGCTACTCGCGGGTGGTTGACCCCAGGCTGAGTCCGCCCGAATTCGGCCTCGCGCCCATGATAAAACCTCAGCGCGCTGCAACGCAAGCGTTGACAGCGGGGGAAAAGGAACTGGTCTATCGGGTTGCAGCCTCAACCGACTCTCGAGCTATCTGCAATTCCTCGTTCGTGGGGATCACGAGAACCTTCACCGGCGAGTGAGACGTCGACACAACACGTTCGTCTCGTCGCGCTTCGGAGTTGGCTGCGGCATCCATCACAATGCCGAACGATTCGAGCTCTGCGATAGTGGCCGCCCGAGTATTGGCGTTGTTCTCGCCCACTCCGGCCGTGAACACGATGGCATCGGCTCCCCCTAAGGCCACAAGGTAAGCGCCGAGGTAGTGACGAAGCCGGTGGTAGTAGACAGCGAGCGCCGCCTGCGCGCGGGCATCCCCGCCATCAGCGGCCGACTGCACATCACGCATGTCTCCGGTGCCCGTCATGCCGAGCAGACCGCTCTCGCGGTTAAGCAGGTGGTCTAATCCCGGAAGATCAATACCGGCGCGACCTAAGTGAAAAAGCGCGCCCGGATCGATATCCCCCGAGCGCGTCCCCATTACCAAGCCCTCAAGTGGGGTCATCCCCATCGAGGTGTCGATACTGCGGCCAGCATCGATTGCACACACCGAGGCACCGTTGCCGAGGTGAAACACAATGAGCTTGAGGTCGGCGAGATCCCTACCCAGCATGGCGGCGGCACGGTCCGCAACGTAGCGGTACGAGGTGCCGTGGAAACCGTAGCGACGGATTCCATGCGTGCGAGCAAGCTCAGCGTCAATCGCATAGGTATAGGCCGCCGGTGGCAGTGTGCCGTGAAACGCAGTGTCGAAGATGGCGACGTGAGGCACGGTCGAAAACGTTGCCCGCGCCGCCCGGATGCCCTTGAGATTGGCGGGGTTATGCAGCGGCGCGAGCACCGAAATCTCTTCGAGCCGCTCCTCGACAGCATCGGTGATGACTGTAGCCTGCGTGAACTCTGCCCCGCCGTGCACCACTCGATGACCGACGACGGCCGGATGTTCGTCCCCGAGCTCAGCAAGAATCTGCCGCATCCCCTCGTCGTGGTCGGCGGCTCCTCCCCCGGGTTCCCCAATGCGTTCAACAATGCCGCCGCTGTAGACGGAACCGGATTCGGCGTCCAACAGTTCCCACTTGATTGACGATGAACCAGAGTTCACGACGAAGACGGTTGTCATGCTGGCTCCCCTGAGGTGGCTGACTCGGCGACGGCTGCGGCAACAGCGCCCGTTGCAGCAACAGCAGCAGCAGCTTCTGCCGCGACAGCTTGTGCCTGGATCGCCGTGATTGCAACGGTGTTGACGATGTCCTGCACGAGGGCACCACGTGAGAGATCGTTGATGGGTTTGCGCAAGCCTTGAAGAACAGGCCCGATGGCCACTGCGCCAGCACTGCGCTGCACGGCCTTGTAGGTGTTGTTGCCCGTATTCAGATCGGGGAATATGAACACCGTGGCGCGGCCTGCAACCTCCGAGTCTGGCATTTTCGATTTGCCGACGGCAGCGTCCACTGCGGCATCGTATTGGATCGGGCCGTCGACGGCGAGATCTGGGCGACGTTCGCCGACAAGCGCCGTGGCAGCTCTCACCTTGTCGACATCAGCACCGCTGCCAGAGGATCCGGTGGAATACGACAGCATTGCGATGCGCTGCTCGATGCCGAATTGGGCTGCGGTAGCAGCAGAAGAGATCGCGATATCGGCCAGCTGGGCTGCATCCGGGTCGGGGTTCACAGCACAGTCGCCATAGACAAGCACGCGGTCTTCGAGGCACATGAGAAACACGCTCGACACGATCGACACGTCAGGCTTAGTTTTGATGATCTCAAAACTGGGGCGGATGGTGTGAGCAGTCGTGTGCGCGGCACCGGACACCATGCCGTCGGCAAGCCCGAGGTGCACCATCATGGTGCCGAAGTACGAGACATCTGTCACCGTGTCTCGCGCTACCTCCATCGTCATGC
The DNA here is from genome assembly GCF_019443965.1 of Salinibacterium sp. M195. Lineage (GTDB taxonomy): Bacteria > Actinomycetota > Actinomycetes > Actinomycetales > Microbacteriaceae > Rhodoglobus. The sequence continues at coordinate 33,345 of NZ_CP040814.1, forward strand.
CTTTGTGGGCACGCAACTTTACGTACTCGGTCGCGAACCGCGTGCGCAGTTCTTCGTTGAAGGGGCTCAGGATGCTCGCGCTCGAGATATCTAGACCGAGTTCAGCCGCACGACCGCGCACCTCGCCCTCGTCACCCAGAATCGTGAGTTTGGCAACACCACGGCGCAGCAGCGTGCTGGATGCCCGAAGGATGCGGTCATCGTTGCCCTCCGGCAACACGATGTGCTGCGGAAGCGAGCGGGCACGATCGAGCAAACCGTACTCGAACATGAGCGGCGTAACCACCGTTGGCGGGTTCAGCTCAAGGCGGCGAAGCAACTCTGCAGCATCGACATGCTGTTCAAACAGCGCGAGCGCGGTATCGAACTTGCGGGGAGACTCGGCAGCCAACCGCCCGCGCGTTTTGGTGATGATGCGGGCAGTGTCATAGGTGCCAAGCGAGGTACGAATGACGGGCAACGCGACATCCAGTCCATCCATCAGGCGCTCAATCTGTGGCAAGAGATCAAAACCGCCGTTGAGGATGATGCCCGCCAACGAAGGGAATGTCTCTGATGCGTGCGCCATAAGTGTCGCCAGCAACACATCGGAGCGGTCGCCAGCAACCACCACAACCGACCCCTCAATTAATCGCAGAAGCACATTTTCCATGGTCATGCCTGCGACGACAACGCCGAGGGCTTCACGCTGCAAAAGTTCTTTGTCGCCCTTGAGCAGTTCACCGTCGACCGCTGCTAAGAGAGAGCCAAGGCTCGGAGCAATAAGGAACGGGTCCTCTGGAATCGCCCAGACCGGGGCATCAGCGCCGACGGCAGCGCTCACCGCCGCAATGACGTCGACCAGATGATCGGGGTCAGACCTGTTGACGATGACGCCGACCAGTTGCGCGTGCGCGGCAACCAATTCTTGATGCGCAATCGAGTAAATCTGAGCCATGTCGTCTGGGCTGCGGCTCTCGCCGTCCTCGGCCTGCCCACCGAGAACAAGGAGCACAGGAGCGCCGAGGTTCGCTGCGACGCGCGCGTTATAAGAGAGTTCGGTTGGGCTGCCAACATCCGTGTAGTCAGAGCCAACGATCACGACAACGTCGCACTGGGCCTCTACCGCTTTGAAACGCTCGATGATGCGACTGAGCGCCAACTCGGGATCGGCATGAACATCGTCATATCCGACGCCCACGGCGTCGTCATAGCTGAGGTTGACGGCCTCGTGCCCGAGTAACATCTCCAGCACATAATCACGCTCGTCGCTCGTACGGGCTACCGGCCGAAATACTCCGAGTCGTTTTGCTTCACGACTGAGCGTGTCAAGGAGACCGAGGGCGATGGTGGACTTGCCAGCATGGCCCTCAATGGAAGTGATGTAGATGTTCTGCGCCACGACTTCAGCCTACGCCGACGAGGCGAACCGACGCTGCCGAAACTGCCTGAGGAAGCCCGTTTCGCTCAGCCCGCCGCCCACTACCGCAGGTCGCGCATTCGAGCGGCAACCCCGCGCTCCCCGCTGGAACGCCGTTCAGTCGAAACTGCGAGCACCAGAAGAACGGCGCCAGCACTTGCGAGAGTGATCCACCAAGTCGCCGCGTCGATCGTTGTTCCTATTTGCGCGGCGAAGACTACGACGTTCTCAACGGCAAGCGTGACGATTCCAAGCACGAATGGCGCGGCAAGCTGCAGGCGATTACCGAGCAAAATGCTGACCAACGCCAGCCCGATTACCAGGATGGCTCGCCACGTCTGCGGGTCAGTGCCTGTGGAGAGCACTGACGTGCCGAGCATGACGAGAATTCCTGGCGCGAGCAGCCTCCATGATCCACGCTGGCCTTGCGGCCACGAGTAGAGGGTTGGCTTTGTCTCACCGATGTTGCGCCAGCCGATGATGCCCACAGCAAGGAGTGCAGCGCCAAGGGTGAGAGAGAACGGCTCCACCCGGAAGATCGAGTGCTCGCTCCAGCCGGCGATGCCCGCAATCGTCGCGAAGAGGAACGTGAGCCACACTGGCGGTAACGAGGTCAGTCGGTGACGAGCGCGCAGCGCGCTGACGATCATGAACCCAAGCACAATGACCATGACAAGAAGCAGCGTTATGGGGAAGACCGGCCCGTGCCTAAACGCTGAGACCGGAGCCAGCACAAAGTAGGCAAGCGCCGGAAGAGCGAGAAGCCGCGAGCGTGCAAGTCGTGGGGAGGAAACGAGCATTGTTGCTGCTGCAGCGGCAAGCACCGTTGCGACGAGTCCGAAGATAAGCACCGGGATCATGACCGCTTGGGGGTCTGCGAGTTGCGCATCATCTGCGCCCGCGCCATAACGAATCGCTTGAACGAGGCCGGCGCTTGATGCTCCGAGCCCGACCAAGATCGTAGTCACGCGCAAACGGCGCAGGCTCGCATGCCGAGAAGGGTCCGGGATGAGCGCAAGCAACGATCCCGCAAGAAGCAGCGAGGCCGAGGCCAAAATAATGGCGATCGTTCGCCACTCGATGGAGTCTTCCGCAGGACCGTTTCCGGCGACAATGAGCACAAGGAGCGGGGCGGCAACTGCCACGGCTAGTCCGCCAGCGTAGAGACCGAGACCACGTCGACCGCGCCAGACGGCAACGAGGCCGATGAGGGCCGCAACGAGTGCTGGTGGCAGCACATAGGCGTCGAGCAGGGCAATCTCGTTGAGAGCAAGGAGAGACCACAGCGCACCCGTGAAGCTGAAGTACGCAACGATCCAGGCGTAGCGACGCTTGAGGAACTGTCCCGTTGCCACAGCGCCGATTCCGATAATTCCGAGTACGAGGAAGGTCGTGCCGAAATCAGTTGCCGTTCGCACGAGGGTGAGCACGACGGCGAGAGCACCGGTGATGAGCGCAGATACTTCGAGCGCGAGACGTACGCCGCGAGTTTCCGCTTCGGTGTGGCCGAGCTTGCGCAAGCTGCGGCCGACAAACTCAGTGGTGGGCAGCACGAGTGCGACAAGCGTTGCGGTGATGGGCAGGGTAAATGGCGAGGTACTTTGTTCGACGAACTGGGGAACGACCGAAATGATCACCACCGTGACAGTTGGCACGAGCAGACCTGCCGCCCCGACGCGCACCACCGGGCGCGCCCCCGGTCGGTGAATAACGACGAGAACGAGAGCGAGCACAAACGCCGTTGCCGCGGAGAGCCCAACCCAGCCGCTGATCTCAGAGAAAAGCATTCCAATGCTAAGGGCGAAGGGAATCGCCGCAACCACGAGCGCTGCAGCCCAGAAGCGCACCGGAACGGCGCGGAGCACAGTGAGAACAATCGCCACGACGAGGCCTAGGGTCGCCGTCAAGCCGATGACAGTCGGTGGCCACGACAGCACAGTGAATTCCGCGAGGAAGAACGCGAAGACCCCGAGGGCATAGACGAATCCGGCGGCCGCGTGAAGCGGCTGAATCGAGCGGCGCACAGCACCAGTGAGCACACCGATTGCCGCAACGACGCCGAGCCCGCCAACCACCACAAGAACTCTGTCTGGGGTCGTCATGATCGCACCGAGCACTATGAGAACGTGAGCGAATACGAAAGTTGCCCGAGTGACACCGGTGGTTTCGCCAGACGCACGCCTGAGCGCGACTGTCACGACGCTGAGCGCAACGCCCGCTCCGAGAGCGAGGGCAACTCGAGTCACGTCACTGAGCTCACTCCACGTGGCGAAGCCGACAAGCCCCGCGAGCGCGACCGCGAGAGCAAGAAGGCCGAGAGAGCGGATCTTGCGAGCAATGGCGGCGATGACGAGGCCAACGGCGAGAGCAAGCATCCCTAAGGTTGCGGCCCCACCGAGGAGCGATGGCACGAGGCGTGCCGGCGCGGTAAACGCTTGGCCGAGCACGACGAGGGCGGTGGGGATGCTCGCGAGAACCACGACAATCGCGACGCCAGTCAGGAGTGCGATGCGGTCGACTCGAGGAGCAAAGGCAGCACGAGATGCTGTCGCGAGTAGCGCGAGACCACCTACGGCTACTGCGGGCAGGAGCGCCAAGAGTCGCTCGGGGTCATCAACCACCGCAGCGAAGGGCAAAATCGTCAGAGAAACGGCGACGAGCACGCCGGCGACGAGGCTCCATAGCTGCGGGAGGGCGTTTCGGGTACTCAAGACTGCCATCACCGCTAGCCCTGCGATCACGGCGGAGATACCGAGAATCCACGCACGGGTGTCGCCAGAAGGCAGGCCGATCACGGTCGACAGCACGACGATAAGGCTGAGCATCTGGAGACCAGTCGCCGAGGCGTGGTCGACTCGCAGAGTGCTCTCGAATCGGCGCCCCAGAGTTTGTGCAAGTTCCTGGACGAGTAGAGCAGCAAAGCCAACACCAAGATGCCCAAGCACTACAGACCACGGGGTATCAATCGCATAGCCGACGAGGGCTGGTGTAATAGCAATTCCCACGAGGCCGACCCAGAGCCACGCGCGCATACGGCGCACAGTGGCGAGAATGACGAATAGGCCAGAGATGAGCAGCGTGGCGATTGCCGCGGCTCCGTAACCGCCGAGTGGCGCGGGAGTCTGGGTCGCAATCGCCCAAATGTCGAGAATCACGAAAACCATTCCGAGAGCACCGACCGCCTCCGCAGAGAACTGAAGGTTTGCGCGAGCAAGCAGCCACGCCGCCGTGATGAACACGAGGGTAATGATCGCGATGGCGGTAGTGCGCGTACCCGTATCGGTGAGGTCGGGGTTGAAGAAAGTAAAGACGATCGCCGCGACCGCGAAAAGGCCAGCGCCGGCAACAGCGAGCACCGACTGCACACTGATCGTGGAACGCGACGAGGAAGTGGGGGTGGGGGTAGGTGTGGCCGCTCCGGAAACCGCAGGCGCAGAGACTGCAACATCGTGAGGTAGCGCTGCAGTGGGAATTCGGTCGAGGATGCTCTGTCGGTGCTCCAGCGCGGCCACGGCTGCCTTCGATGCGTCAGCGAGCTCAACGGCAGTTTCGTTGCGCAGGTCGGCACGGCAATGGGTGCAGATTCCCTCGTGCACTTGGGCGAGATCACACCGTGGACATTTGCCCCACGCCTGAAGGCCGCGGACGGCGTCATCGCTCCAAGTTTTATTCATGTTTCACATCATAGAAGCCACGAGCCAATGATGCTTACGGCAAAGAAAAGACCCCCCGCGCACCCGCCAGAGCCCGGTTACCCTTGCTACGTTTCCGTCCTGGGGGAGTTGGCCTGGATGGCGCCACGCGAGGAGCCGCACTCAGTCTACCCAAAAGTTGGAGCCCTTGCGCTCCCCTTCACGCGGCCAAATTCCGGGGCACCGCGTCACCGATTACCACTGAACCGCACACCCCGTTATGATCACTTGAGGTTGTTTGCGCTAACGCGTGTTCAACTCGCCAGGAGAATTCGCCTAGTGGCCTATGGCGCACGCTTGGAAAGCGTGTTGGGTGCAAGCCCTCGGGGGTTCGAATCCCCCATTCTCCGCACTTACCCGATGTTGTCGCGAGACGCGAATAGACGAAGGGACTGACACGTTGACGCACAAGAGTGCCAGCAGTAAACCTTCTCGAAACGATCCTCGACGTCGACTCGGCCAACCGCGATCGCTCTTTCGTCGTGGCTTAATTGCGGCGCTCACCTTCACCGTGCCCGTCTTCGGCGTGCTTTACGCCCTCACTATCCCGGATGGCCCCTGGCTGGCGGTCGCCATCACGCAAGCGGCGGCCGTCGTTGCCGCCATTGCGGCATCCGTCTCCTACTTTCGAAGTGCCATCTGGATTGGCCCTGACTCCCCCACAGTGACCGAGCGCGGCTTTTTCTTTGGAAGGCTCACTCACTTCGACAAAGCAGATGCGGTCTCGATTTTGCTGGCAGACGTGTACACGAGCGATGGCTCAGAAACGCGGCCACAGATGGTCATCCTGGGCGCAGACAAGAAGCGTTTGCTTCGCATGCGTGGGCAATACTGGTCGCCGAGTGATTTCGACATTGTCGCCGCCGAGTTCGATGTTCCCGTCTTCAGCATTCCTGGCGCAGTCTCGACGAGCGAACTTCGCGAAGACTACCCGCACGCTCTTTATACGCTGGAACGGCACCCCGTCATGATGGGGCTCATTGCCGTAGGGTGCACCGCCGCAACGGCTGCAATCTTGATGGGTGCGCTTGCCGTGATCCGCACCGTCGCACCCTAAGCACCGCACCGCACCGCACCGCACCGCAACCCCGCCGCCGCCGCCGCTTAACGACAAATGCCGCAGCCCCGCTGCCGCCCAAGCGACATACGGTTCTGCGGCATCTGCCGTACGGAGAACTAGCTCTTGACTGACCCACTCATGAGTCCGCCAACGAAGTACTTGCCGAGCACAATGTAGACGATGAGGGTCGGCAACGAGGCGAGCAGTGCACCAGCCATGGCGGCACCATAGTTGGCCAACTGCGCACCCTGAGCCAAGTTATTGAGCGACAGCGATACTGGTCCCTCATTCTGGTTCGAGAGGAACAGGGCGAACAAGAAGTCGTTCCACGCGGACGTGAACTGCCAGATGATCGTCACAACAAAACCAGGCAGCGACAGAGGCAACACGATACTGCCAAAGGTGCGCAGCATCCCGGCGCCATCCATGCGCGATGCTTCCATCAACTCGTGCGGGATGCTCGCGTAATAGTTACGGAAGATCAGCGTACAAATCGGCAAACCATAAATGACGTGAACGATCAGCAACGTCGAGATATCGCTGGGTAGCCCCAGCGTCGTCTTCATCTGCACGAGCGGGGTCATGATCGCCTGGTAAGGAATGAACATTCCGAACAGGATGACCGTGAACACGATGTCGGCGTACGGGAAGCGCCAGCGCGCAAGCACGAATCCGTTCATCGCTCCGAGGAACGATGCGATCAGTGCTGCGGGAATCGCCAACAAGAACGTGCGACCGATGGATGCCGACAGCGCGTTCCAGGCGAGCGCCCAGTTGTCGAATCCGGTGGGTCCCCCTTCGAGAGCAGGCTCCCAAGGCCAGCGAACGGGTAGTCCCCACGAGGTGGCGGGGTTGACGTCTTGCGGCGGCTTGAGGCTCGTAACGATAAGCACGTAGACGGGCATCAACACGACGATAAGGAACAGCACGAGCAATACGTACTTGACCGTGCGGCTCAGGCGTTTGCGATTGCGGAGCGTCGTTTGGCCAGGCATATCTGATGCGCTTGACACGGTGGGCTTCTTCTTGGGTTCAGTGATGACGCTCATCGCTGCTTCCTCTCTGAACGGGCCGTATAGATCAGGTAAGGAACGATCAGCACAGCGACGAACAGCAACAGGATTGTGGCTATCGTTGCGGACTTTGCGTAGTCGTTCGCGGTGAGGGCAACCCACAGATAGGTTGCGGGAACCTCGGTCTGGTAGATCGACTTGGTGATCGCCATGATGAGGTCGAAGACCTTGAGCGACATATGGCCAACGATGATGAGGGCCGAGAGCGCGACGGGGCTGAGCTGGGGGAAGATCACGTAACGGTAGAGCTTCCACTCGGTTGCGCCATCCATGCGGGCTGCTTCGCGCAGCTCCATCGGAATACCGCGGAATCCGGAGAGGAACAAGGCCATGACGTAGCCAGCAAGCTGCCAGATCGCGGGCAAAGCAATCGCCGCCATGCCCCAACCAGGTTCGCTCCACCAGGCGTTCTGCAGAAAGTCGAGACCCATGATCTCGAAGATCCGGTTCAACCCGGATGCACGATCACCCTCAGCGCTGTTGAGCAACCAGCGCCAGACGACACCGGATGCCACGAACGAGATGGCCATCGGGAACAGGAATACCGAGCGGAACACGCCCTCAGCAGTGACGCCCTTGTCGAGCATCCATGCCCACAAGAAACCGAAAAGCATGGTTCCACCGATGAAGAAGACGGTGAAGACACCGAGGTTCTGCAACGAATGAATGAAGCGCTCTTCTGCAAAGAGAGCAAAGTAGTTGTCGAGTCCTACGAACTCGGTTGCCGGTAGAAGGCTGTGCCGGTTGCTGAGCGACACCGAGATGTTGGCAGCGATCAAACCGTACACAAAGATGCCGATAACGATGATCGTCGGTGCGATCAAGAGGAGCGGCGGCCCCCAGTTTTTGTACCCTTTTTTCACGCGCGAGCTCCTCGGTTTGCACGGTAGTGGGTGGGGGTATTGCCACCCCCACCCACTATTTCTCGTGGTGCTAGTTAGCCCTGAGCCTTGTCAGAAGCAGCAACTAGTCCGGAAAGCAGCGATGCTGCGTCGCGGTCGGCGCCGAACTTACCGATGGCTGAGGAGATGTCTCCCGACCAGGCAATGCTTGCTGCGGCACCGTGTGCGAGCGAGCTCACAACAGTGTCTTCACCGAACGACTTGATGGCTGTCTGCTGGTACGCGGGGTAGTCAGCGGCAACCGTGTCGGTACGTGCCGGGATCGAACCCTTGGCGAGGTTGAATGCCTTCTGGCCTTCAGCGGAGCTGATGGTCGTCAACCAGTCAATGGCGGCTGCTTCGTGAGGAGCGCCTACCGAGAGAGTGAACGAGTCAGCGAGGAAGTCGAAGACTCCGTCGGTGCCGGGGGTTGCCCAGGTGGTGTACTCGCTGTCGTAGGTCCAACCGGCCTGCTGGAATGCAGACTCAGCCCAGTCACCCATGACGTTGTAGGCAGCGTTGCCATCGAGAACGATCTGCGTTGCCGCGTCCCAGTCAAGACCAGCGAAGTCGCTGTTGGTGTATTCGAGAAGGTCACCGTAGTGACCGATAGCGGTCTCTACGCCCGCACTGTCCCAAGCGGTGTCGCCGGTCCAGAGTCCCGAGTAGTCTTCGGCGCCGAGGTCAGCGATGAGAACGTTTTCGAAGAGCTGCATCTGAGTCCACTCGGTACCGAGGGCCAAAGGAGTCTCGACGCCAGCGGCCTTGAGCTTTGCGAGGTCTACGAGCCAGGCGTCGATGTCAGCAGGTGCGGCCATCGGGTCGATGCCGGCATCCTTGAGCACCTGGGTGTTGGCCCAGACCACGTTTGCACGGTGGATGTTGCTGGGCACGGAGTAGATGGCGCCGTCAACGGTGATGCGCTCGATCAGGCTCTCGGGGAAGACATCGGTGAGTCCGTTGTCTTCGAAGAAGGAGCTGAGGTCCTGAAGCTGACCGGCGTTGATGTAGTCCGTGAGCTCGGCTCCGGCGTGGGCCTGGAAGGTGTCCGGCGGGTTATTGGCCTCGAGGCGTGAAGCCAAGGCTGCCTTGGCGTTTGAACCGGCGCCGCCAGCTACTGAGGCGTTGATGAACTCGTCATCGGGGTACTGCTCTTGGAATACCTTGACGAGAGCGTCGAGGCCGACTTTTTCGGAGCCTGATGCCCACCAGGTGAATACCTCAACCTGGCTGGCGTTGTCTGGGTCTGTCGTTCCGGTGTTGCCTGAGCAGCCCGCGAGAACGAGGCCTAAGGCCACCGCCCCGGCGATAATGGAAAGTGGCTTACGCATTCTGTGTTCCTCCATTGGAAAGTGAGTGCTGTTCCGTTCAAGAAGTGAATCGGACGCTCACTAGTAAACTGTCTCGCCCTTGGGTTTGACAAGTGAACGCAACAGTTTTCCCCACATTGGTATGGTCACGATTTGGCAACGGCACGTCGGCTGGCCAAGAAGCTCTTCAGCTGGCGACCACGCGTTGCAGGTCAAAACCCCCGCAAATACGCGGTATTTCGTTCAGTTTTCACCACTCAGCTTGCCTAAAATGGCAGCGTGCAGCCTGTTCGGGCTAGCGTCGCTTCAGCGTAGAAAAAATCCCCCGCAAAACTTCGCGAACCACAGTTTGTCCAGTTCGTGAACCCAAGACGTCCTGGAGAACGTTCGGTTGCTTCCGCGTTGACGTCCGCGTCGTTGTACGAGAAGACGACTTCGGAGCAGACTTTTTGTTCATGTCTTTGAGCGCTCGCTCGTAGTCAGCCTGAAGCTTTGCCTGTTCTTGAGCTATTGTTTTCGCCGTCGACTCAGCTTGCTCAGCCGCCTCGACAGCAGCATCCGCTTCCGCTGCCGCATTCATCTTGACGGCCAATATCTCTCGCGCCGATTCCCGGTCAACCGGAGTGCCATACGTCACCATCAGTGGGGACGCGGCAACCGCCGCCGACATCACGGCAGCATCAGTGGGAGACATTGACCCGCGAGGAGCCCGCAAGCGAGTCCACGCCACCGGAGTTGGCGCACCCTTTTCGTTCATAACCGTGATGATCGCCTCGCCCGTCGCCAACGTGGTCAGCACCTCTCCTAAGTCATAGCCCGACGTCGGATACGTCGACACCGTTGCTTTGAGGGCCTTCGCCGAATCAGGAGTGTGGGCACGCAGCTGATGCTGAAAACGCGAACCGATCTGCGCGAGCACATCGCTAGGCACATCCTTCGGGGTCTGAGTGACAAAAACTACACCGACACCCTTCGAGCGAATAAGTCGCACCGTTTGAGTAATCGACGCAATGAAATCCTTTGACGCATCGTTGAACAACAGGTGCGCCTCATCGAAGAAGAAAACCAACTTGGGCTTGTCGATATCGCCAACCTCGGGCAGATCGTTGAAGAGATCGGCAAGCAACCACATCAGAAAGGTCGAGAAGAGCGCTGGTTTGTCATTGACACCAGGGATCTCAAGCAGGCTCACGATTCCCTTGCCCTCGGCATCAGTTCGCAAGAATAAGGACGTATCAATTTCGGGCTCACCGAAGAAGGCATCCGCGCCCTCGTTAGCAAAGCCAATGAGCTCACGCAGGATGACGCCAGCGGTAGCCGAGGAGAGCCCACCGAGATTCTTCAACTCGGCTTTGCCATCGTCGCTCAGTAGGTATTGCACGACCGCGCGCAAATCGCTGAGGTCAACAAGCGGTAGTCCGGCTTTATCGGCGTAGTGGAAAATCAGCCCCAAGCTCGACTCCTGAGTGTCGTTCAGCCCGAGCACTTTCGAGAGCAGCAGCGGGCCAAAACTGGAGACAGTCGCACGAATGGGAACGCCAGTACCCATGCCGCCGAGGGTGAAGTACTCCGTCGGGGATGCCGCGGGTTGCCAGTCCTGGCCAATCGACTCTGTGCGTTCCAGCAGCTTGCCACTCGAAGTTCCTGCGGTGGCAATGCCAGAAAGGTCACCCTTTATATCGGCAGCAAAGACCGGAACACCGGCGGCCGAAAGCTGCTCAGCGAGCACCTGCAATGTTTTGGTCTTACCTGTTCCGGTCGCGCCGGCGACAAGGCCGTGGCGGTTGAGCATCGCGATCGGGATGCGCACCGGAACGTCGGCCAGCGCATCGCCATTAACGAGTGCGCCCATCTCGAGCACCTCACCCTCGAAGGCATAGCCTTCTCGAATCGCCGTCACCTCTGAGGCAGTCAGTGGCCCGTTACCAGAATCTGACACCACAGACTGCGGGGCGGGCTCCGCTTCCGGCGCGGCCTCCGCTTCCGCTTCCAGCGCGGCCTCAGCCGACGCTAGCTCTGCGACCGCGAGGGCTGCCTGCGCCTCCGCTAGGGCTTTCTTGGCTGCTTCTACTTGTGCTGCGGCATCCGTCATTCTTCTAGCCTACGGAGTTGGGGTCTGACGCGGTTGTCTGCGCTACGAATTGTGATCTGTCGCAATCGTTCACCACACCCACTTCGCCATCATCCTGATTCTGCCGTGAGCTTCTTGGCTAACGGAGCCCACACGATCACCGCAACGCCAACGCCGATCAGCACGCCGCCGAAGGTGTCGCTCAGCCAGTGTGCGCCCAGATACGTACGACTGAGAACCATCAGAATCGTGTAGGCGACGCCCGCGATCCACACCCACCGACGGTGCAACAGAATAATCAGCACGACAGCTAGCGTTGCGGCATTAGCCACATGCCCTGACGGGAATGAACCAAGATCAGCCGTGACGAGAATCTCCGTCGGACGGGCCCGCCCGAACGTGGTTTTGAGCAGTTGAACTACTCCAGCACTCACCGCAGAGGCGGCGAGAAAGTACACCGCTGCCCATCGCCGTCGAGCAATCACGAAGGCGAGAGCGCCTCCCAACGGCACAACGAAGACCCCGAACCAGCCGCCACCGAGAAAGTTCATCGCGAGTGCTGGCACGGTCAAGAAAGGAGACCGGATGCTCACAAAATCAGCAAGAAGCAACTGATCGACGCTCCACGGCGTATTGCGGGTAGCTATGAGCGCCCCGAGCAACACAGCAAGGGCTATCGCCCCAATACCGCTGATGAGCGGCCAGAGTGCCGTGATCCGACGGGCCTCGGCCCGAGAAAGCTGTTGATTCACCCGTTAACGCTAGCGAGTCAACCTCAACGGTTGCCCATACCGCGCCGGGAGAGCTCAGTGAGGACTGTTTAACCGGTCAACGACTGATTTCTCTCACCGGGCAAGAGCCGGCACCGTTCGAGGACGCACGACAATCCACATTACGGCGATCGATACGATCGCGGTGCACCCCATCACAATGCCCATCGGAATCGCATTCGTGATTCCGAACGCACCCACGATGGGCGATGTCAGGCCCGCGAGCCCGAAGTTGACTGCGCCAAGAACAGAAGCGGCAGTCGCGGCCTCTCCCCCGTGGTTCGCCAGCGCAAGCACTTGAGTACAGGGGAAGGAAAAGCCGCAGAACATCACAAATAGGAACAGCGGAATCAGTACCGAGATGAGATCGCCGTTCACGACATCCAAGAAAACGATCGCCGATGCCGACAGCAGCAGTCCGATGCCGGAGCCAGCGAGAATCCATTGCGGCCCGATGTAACGCATCAGGAACGCACTGGTCTGCACTCCGATCACGACGCCGACGGAATTGACGGCAAACACCAGCCCAAACGCCTGGGGATCGAGCCCGTACACATTTTGCAGAAGGAACGGGGACGACGAAAGATAAGCGAACAGCCCCGAGAACGTCATGCCAGCGATGACTGCTGTGCCGACAAATACACGGTCAGTAAAGAGTGCCTTGTAGCGATCGCGAGCGGTGGCATGACCGAGGTCGCGACGGCGAGCTGGCGGCAGCGTTTCAACGATGAAGAACCAGGCGGCAAGCAACACGAGAGCGCCATAGATTGCGAGGAACACGAACATTCCACGCCACGGGGTGATCAGAAGCAATTGCGATCCGATAAGAGGGGCCAAAATTGGCGCAAGTCCCTGTACCAGTGCCAGCCGCGAGAGCATACGCACGAGCGGTAGACCTCCGAAAAGGTCCCTCACCACCGCCATGGCGACGACGGCCCCGGCAGCAGCACCCATTCCCTGAATGAGTCGGAACATAAAGAGGAGTTCAATGTTGCCCGAGAGCGCGACCCCGAGGCTCGCGACGAGATGCACACTCGTTGCCACGATGAGCGGAAGTCGCCGTCCCAAGCGATCGCTCAAGGGCCCGACGATCAACTGGCCAAGAGCGAAGCCAAGGGTGGTCGCGGTGAGCGTGAGTTGCACGACCGCCGCTGTCGTATTGAGATCACTTTCGATAAGCGGGAATGCAGGCAGATACAGATCCACGGTGAAAGGACCGAGCGCCGTGAGCGCACCCAAAACAAGTACATAGACAAGGCGTTGGCGTGCGGAGAGGGAATCACCCGGGTGAACGACGGTTGTCACACGAATCCTTGCTATCTAAAAGCCCAAGTGGGCGCGGGAAGAGAGAATGTCCGCGACCCCGAGGACTCCCCAACACTACGCCTCTCTCCGTGACGAGTGCGATCCAGCGACGATTCACGCCAGCCTACTCAGCGCGGTTCTGCTCCGCGTAGAGCCGCGAGTACACTCCGCCGAGGTCGATTAGCTCGGAGTGGGTTCCTCTCTCAACGATCGATCCGGCGTCGACCACGAAGATTACGTCAGCAGACCGCACGGTGGACAACCTGTGCGCAACAGCAATTGTCGTTCTCCCGCGCGCTGCAGTGTCGAGCGCACTCTGAACAATTCGCTCGGAGATCGAGTCCAATGCACTCGTCGCTTCGTCAAGGATCAGAACGCCGGGATCTTTGAGGAGCACACGCGCGATAGCGATTCTCTGCTTCTCGCCCCCAGAGAGACGGTAGCCCCGCTCCCCCACCGTGGTCGCGTAGCCGTCAGGGAACGACATGATCGTGTCGTGAATATTAGCGGCGCGGGCCGCGGTTTCGATCTGTTCGAGACTCGCCTCGGGACGCGCATACGAAAGATTGTCAGCGATGCTGGCGTGAAAGAGGTAGGTCTCTTGACTAACAATGCCAATGTTCCGGATGAGCGAGTCTTGGCTGAGATCGCGCACATCGTCTCCGGCAAAGAGAACCCTGCCATCGCTGGCTTCGTGCAGGCGGGGAATTAGATAAGAGACCGTAGTCTTTCCCGCACCTGACGGCCCAACGAACGCCGCGTATTGGCCGGGCTCGATGGAGAAGCTCACAGAATCGAGCGTTGCCTTCGTGGCGGCGCCGGCGTCTGGGTAGCGGAAGGTGACGTTGTCGAAGGCGACCGCCCCGAGGGCTTCCTTTCGTACGGGATGCGCGCCGGGCTTGTCTTTGATGGCCGGCGTGAGATCCAGGTACTCGAAAATTCGGGCGAAGAGCGCGGACGAGGTTTGTAGATCGAGAGCGACCCGCATGAGCCCCAACAGCGGGAACATCAACCGCGCTTGAACCGTCGTGAACGCAACGATTGTTCCGGCGGTGACGTCAATCCCATCCGAGATCAGGTAGCCGGCCACGACGTACACGACCGCGGGGATTATCGACAGAAAGATATTGACGGTGGCAAAGAACCACTGCCCGCTCATCTGTTGGCGAACTTGCAAACCGACCTGCTGGTCGTTCTCCTGCGAATATCGCTCTGTTTCAACGGTCTGTTGGTTGAAACTTTTCGAGAGCAGAATGCCCGAGACGCTCAGAGACTCCTGAGTGATCGCCGTCATGTTGCTGAGTGACTCTTGCGTCTTAGTGGCGATACGTGCGCGTACTTGACCAACGCGGCGCTGAGCGATCACGATTCCCGGTAGCACCACAACGGCCACGATGGTGAGTTGCCAGCTGAGCACAAGCATGCTGATGAAGGCAGCGATGACGGTGACCGTGTTGCCGATGACGCTCGAGACGGTGTTGTTAAGCACTCCAGCAACTCCGCCGACATCATTCTGAAGCCGGGACTGGATGATTCCCGTTTTCGTCCGCGTGAAGAACGCGAGTTCCATGTGCTGGAGTTGGTCGAACAGCCGCACGCGAAGCGCGCCCATCACTTTGTTTCCGACCGTTGCCGTGAGAAACGTCTGCCACACTCCCAGCGCCGCGGAGGCAATCCACAGGGCCACCATGATGCTGACTAGTTGGAGAAGAACCGGGATGTTCGGTACTCCACTTGAAGGAAAAAGACCTTCATCGAACGCTTGTTTAGTCAGCAACGGTGGGAGAACGCTAATAGCTGCGCCAATCAGCACGAGAGCTATCGTGAGGCTGAGCGCGGGGCGGTGCGGCTCAAAGAGTTGAGCGATTCGGCGGAGCAGGTGCGGAATCTCAGGCGCTTCAGCGTTCTCTGCTTTCTGCGCCGAATAGTCGCCGCCGCTGACCCGACCGCCACGACGGGCGCCACTACCTGTGCTCATAGTTCGACAATAGTTTGTGCTCCCCCTGTTAACGACCAATCGCACAGCGCATGAATGCGCTGTGCGAGAACCCGCGAGAAAAAGTTCGGCGGGTGACCTAGGTCACCCGCCGAACTGGCAGGATCAGCCTTTGCGAACTACCGAACGTCGTCGCGCAACGCTGAACCCTACGAGCACCAATCCGAGCTGCAGGAACCCGAGTCCAGCGAGTGTCGGAGCGGTAGTGCTCGAGCCTGTGAACGCCAGAGTTGGCAGGTCAATCGGGGGCACCGTTACAGGAGGCTCCTCGGGGGGAAGCGGGAATGTCGGCAGATCGCAGACCTCCAGCGTTACATCAATCTGGCTAGCCAGTGACTGGTCTTCATTCATCACGGTCACGATATACGTGTCGCCGTTGGGCACCTTGTCGATCGTGAGATCGCGTGTTGGCATATCTGCAACGAACGTGACGGGAAGAACGCCATCTACAGCGGCTCCACTCGACTTCGTCACGATGGTGACCGTGTAGCTCTGTCCGACGACAAGCTCGTCGATGTACAAGGTGACTCCTGTAGCACCGAGCACGTTGCACACAGCTTGAACTCCGCCGACCTCAGGGTTATCGGGGCAGGGAGCCAAGTACATGTCCGCCGCGGCCGTGATCGTGGGGTTCGACTTTGTGTCAGTCACCACAACCCGATAAGTGTTGTCGGGAGTGAGTCCATCGAACGTGAACTTCTGAGCGTCGCTCGTGCTCGAGTTCAGCGTCTGTTCCGTTCCGACTGCGACGTTGTCGAGCATGAGCGTGACGGTGTAGTCACGGCCAACGGCGAAGTTGGAGACTGTCGCGGTGATCGAAGCGTCGCCATCCAGCACGGTGCACTGCTCGGCAGCCAGCTCGATCGTTGTGTCGTTCGTGGCACACGGCACGATAGTAGCTGAAGCGCTTGCCGTGAAGCTCGGCTGAAGTGCGTCGGTCACCGTTGCGGTGTAGGTACCTTCCGCAAGATCGGCAACTTTGGCGTCGAAACGGTCAGTCGTCGCAACGAATCCGTTGTTGGTGAGCACGGACTTGCCAGCCTTATCGACGATTACCACGTTGTAGCTACGGCCGGGAACGAGTCCCTCGACGGCAACCGTGATGGTACCCGGCGCGTCCGTCGAGACGACGTCGCACTGAGTAGCCATAACGCTCAGGTCAACAATCTCTTCAGGACACGGAAGGAACGTGTAATTGCCGGTTTTCAGAGGAGTTGCATTCGACTCGCTCGTGTCGACCACTGTGGCGTAGTAACTCGCTGACGGTGTGGCCGGCGAGTTGTAGGCACCAGTGGTTGCAGTAGCAGTGAAGGTGTGGCTATCGACGACGGCATCTGAGCCAGCATTGACAACCGAGATGCGGTATTCGCGGCCGATAACAAGGTCGCTCACGCTGATCTTGATCGAGGCGCCTTCACCAGGCACAGTGCATTCGTTGGCAACAATTGCGATTCCTGAAAGTTCAGGGCAGACAAGAGATTGGACCGACTTGCAAGCAGTGAGCTTGCGGTTGGTGGTGTCAGTGATTGTCACCTTGTAATTGCCGCCGGCAACTACGTTGTCCCACGTGTAGCTACCTGTGGTTTGAGTAGGCGTGTATGTCACGGTTTTGTTTCCCGCAGATCCGCCCGAAAGGGTGAGCTCGTACTTGCGGTCAGCGACCAAGCCCTTGAAAGTAGCGGTAACTCCGGTCGAGCCGCCGGGTACGTCACAGCTTGTCGCGGTAACAGAAACGATGCTCTGCACTGCGCAGGGAGACGAAGTCTTCGTCCACTCGCGGTTCCAACTGCTGTGAGTGGGGTTGTTCCACGCCGTCACCGACGCGGTGAAGGTGTGCGCCTCGGTGGAGTTGGGGAAAGCGAAGAAGTGCTCGCCGTTCTTGCTGAACGGGATTACTTGCTGCTCGCCACCGGCAAGTTGGTACTTGATGAGGTTCTGCTGGCCCGCACCGGAGCCGCTCTGCTCGTAATACAAGCCCTTGACGGTCACTCCCTCACACGTCACCGAGATGCTCGGAGTGTGAGCTTCAGCAGCGGAGGATACGGAGACAACAGCCAATCCAGATCCGGCAACCAAAGCGAGAGCAACTACTGCGGAAATACCGCGGATGTCACGCAACGACCAACGCTTTCGGGGGTGGCCAGTGGACTTATCGAATCGGGGGGTTCGATTTGCGGCGCGCCAACGCTGCTTAAAGTTATTCACTTCAGGTATCGCTCTCGGGTAGCGAGCGGCTCGGAACATAATCGAGACTAATACGCGGGGGGGGCGGATCAGACCGGCGGGGGATTCCGGGTAGCTCTATCGGGTTTTGTCACACGTTCGGGGGTCAATCTTGCGACGTGCCTATTATGGGGGGCGTCGCGAGCTAAGCGCAAGCTAGACACGCTGTTCGCGCTAGTCTTAGACCCTCGCGTCACCCACCCGACCAGGCGAGAACCACGAACTCATCGAAACACTCGTTTCGAAGAGGGGGCAAAAATGGCGACAGCTGATGTGAAATTGCTCGAACGCGCCTTTAGCGCGGCCAAAACCGACGCGGACTTCGCCGTGGCGCTCACTGACCTCTCTAGCGTCTGGCCTCAACTCGTGAGCAGCAATGGGCTAGTCGTTCGCCAACTTCTCAATCTGGCACCAGCGGCTCTCTGGCACAGCGATCCGTGGCTAGTCACCTGCTACGCCGCGAGCTTTCGGTCGGTTGGGTCCGTAAGCCGCTCCGCAGCGTTGCCCTATTTTGATGCAGCCCTTGCTCTTCTAGAGCCGTCAACGCCCGCTATTACGCGGGCCACCCATCACGTGCATCACGCCGCGGCCTTGCGGTCGCTTGGGCACCTCGATGATGCGCTCGCGTGTATCAGAATCGCGAGTTCGATCGTCGAAAGCTCCGATGCTATTCCGTTAGCCAAGCGGATCCCCCTCACGGCAGAAATTGCATTGCATCGCGGGGCAATCTTTTTGCATGGTGGAGACTTTGACCGGGCAAAGACCGATTTTCGGCTGGCAGGATCGCTTGCCGAATCGAACCTGAGCGTAGCTGATCAACTCGAAGTCTTTGGCGGCTTAGCGCTCATCCAATTCTTGCTCGGTGATTTCGAGCACGCTCTGACGTATGTCTCGCGCGCAGAGTCCACCGGGGCAAGTCCCGCGTTACGCAATAGTCGATTCAATGCCCCCGCCCTCCTCACGGAACTGCTCATCACCGTCAATCAACGCGGGGCTGGCGCAGCCGACGAGGTCGCTGCGAGGGCGAGAATATCAATCGTGGAGTCGGACTGGGAACCTCTCGGACTCTATTCGCAGGCGTTCATCCAGCTCTTCTCCGGCAACCCGCACGAAGGCTTGGACCTGCTGCGCTCGGCACTCAACGCTCTCGACGGCTGGCAACCCAGTAGTTTCGTTTCTACCGAGATCGCCGGGCTGCGGGCAGCTGCGTTCCTGCAGCTGGGTGATGCGGGAGCTGCGTGGGATGTCCTCGCGCAATTGACGCCAACCCAGCACCACACGGTGTGCCCCAGCCGCCTCGTCGCGCATCTGCGACTCGTCACCGGTGACTTGCGGGGCACGCTCGATGCTCTGCGCGACTGCGAGGCGATCGGCGACGCGCATTCGAGCCGAACACTCGCAGACGTTTTTCTCCTCAAAGCGGCTGCGCATCTCCGGCTCGGCAACGATGAAACGTCGGATGTCGCATTCGACAGGTCGCTGCGTCTCTCCGCCCGTAATCGCATGCACAGTCCTCTCCGTCTGGTGCCGAGCGAAGACGTACAGTCGATGCTCACTCGGGCATCAGCTCGCAGCCAGCCGTTAGAGGTCGGCGCCCTCATCACCAGACTCGACGGTCTGACTGTCATTCTCCAGCCTCAGGATTCTCTGGCGCTGAGCGATCGCGAGCGTGCCATTGCACGCGAACTTGTTCGCGGCAGCAGCTCTGCACAGATCGCAGAGTCCCTCTACATTTCGGTGAACACCGTGAAGTCACATCTCAAGAGCATCTACCGCAAACTCGGGGTGACATCTCGCGTCGAAGCAATCCATAAGTCGCGCGAACTCGGGCTTCAGGTCGAGATCACCCGCGACTAACCCGTCAATCACCCTCTCGACTGTTGCTGAGCTAGTTCCGCCTCGATACATTAGGTAGACCACTTCCGCTGGCCCCGTATTTCTTTACGCGCCCAGCGGATCTCGTGTCGAATATCCGCCTCCGGAACCTGATCCCTGGTGTCAACGGACTCGGCACGTTGGTGGGGCGCTCGGCTGGTTACCAGGCGCCCCACCCCCTCTTCTCCGAAGTTTCCCTGGCTTCTGCAGTGCACGCCGCTGGCACCCATTCAGCCGTTACGTCTCTCTTCAGAGGCCCCGTATCGAGTCTCCGCTTGACGGCATTCATTGACTAGCGCGGTCTAGTTAACGCAGTAAGGCGCCACCCCGAAGGGTGACGCCTTACTGGCAAAGCAGACCTCTAACGAGGCGGGAACCTAATTAAAGGATTCGACTACTTAAGGGTTACGGTTGCGCCGGCTTCTTCAAGAGCAGCCTTTGCCTTCTCGGCAGCTTCCTTGTTTGCACCCTCGAGTACAACGCTGGGAGCGCCATCAACGACGGCCTTCGCCTCACCGAGACCGAGGCTCGTGAGGGTGCGCACCTCCTTGATAACCTGGATCTTCTTCTCGCCGGCTGACTCGAGAACGACGTCGAATGAGTCCTTCTCTTCAACTTCTTCAGCAGCAGCAGCAGGTGCGGCAGCAGCAGCAACCGGGGCAGCAGCAGTAACTTCGAAGACCTCTTCGAACTTCTTAACGAAGTCGCTGAGCTCGATGAGGGTCAGTTCCTTGAAGGCCTCAATGAGGTCGTCGCTTGACATTTTCGCCATGATTTTCTCCTATATTTCTTAAGCTAATTAACCCGCGCGTTACTGCGCGGAGTCCTGCTTCTCGCGCAGCGCGTCGACCGTGCGAACGGCCTGAGCGAGCGGTGCGTTGAACAGATAAGCGGCGCCGAACAGTGAAGCCTTGGCTGCTCCAGCAAACTTCGCAAGGAGCACCTCCCGACTTTCCAGTGCGGCCAGCTTGGTGACCTCTTCAGCAGTGAGCGCGTTACCGTCAAAGTAACCACCCTTCACCACGAGAAGAGGGTTTGCCTTGGCAAAGTCACGCATAGCCTTCGCAACGGCGACAGGGTCTCCGTGTACGAATGCGATTGCCGATGGACCAACAAGTTCCTCGTCGAATGACGAGATTCCTGCAGCGTTAGCGGCGATCTTTGTCAGCGTGTTCTTCACCACGGCGTATGTTGCGTGCTCACTGATTGACTTGCGCAGCTCCTTGAGCTGGGCAACAGTGAGTCCGCGATACTCGGTTAGCAGAACGGCGGTCGAGTTGCGGAATAGATCCGTAAGCTCGGCGACCGATGCTTCCTTGTTCGCCATGGTGCTCCCTACTGGTTGATGTGTGTCTGCCTCAGAGCCGACCGGAAGTGTAAAGAGTGGCTGGAGAAAAGAAAAAGCTCCGGCCCTACTGCGCTAACGCAGAGGCACGGAGCTGAGTTGCGGCCAGATCTGGCCGAAAAACTACTTCACACACCTGCGCTGGCCTTCGTTTTCACGAACTTCGATCACACACACTTTCGCGCATGCAAACGACCGGCGGTCTTTGGCTTCGGTAAGACTACGGGATAGCGGGTGTTGCCGCAAATCCCGGGAGCTCTAGTCGAAACACCGTGTTCCCAGGCTCGCTAGAGACTGTCACGGTGCCGCCGTGCGCCTGAGCTACCGCGGCAACGATTGATAGCCCAAGTCCGGTGCTCCCTGCCGCACGCGAACGCGAACTATCGCCGCGAACAAAACGCTCAAATACTGTCGGCTGAAGTTCGAGGGAGATTCCGGGGCCGGTGTCTCGGACCTCGATGATGGCGCGCCTGCCATCCACCATCAGGGACGAGGTGACCTGAGTACCAGCTGGCGTGTGCACACGAGCATTGGCGAGTAGATTCGCAACCACCTGGTGCAGCCTCGCGCGGTCGCCTCGAATCGTTACCGAGGCATCCGGAAGCTCCAGCTCCCACTTGTGGTCAGGCCCGGCAGCATGTGCATCGCTCACCGCATCGATAAGAAGCCGCGAGAGGTCCACCGGTTTGCGCTCGATCGCTACGTGCTCGTCGAGACGTGCCAAGAGCAGCAAACTCTCGACCAACCCGGTCATGCGCACGGACTCGGCCTCAATCCGACCAATCGCGTGAGCAACATCATCCGGAATATCGTGCCCCCCGCGACGGGTCAGTTCGGCATAGCCACGAATCGAGGCCAGCGGGGTTCGCAGTTCATGGCTGGCGTCTGCCACAAAGGCACGCACCTTGTTTTCACTGGCCTGTCGCGCACTCAGAGCGGATGCTACGTGCGCGAGCAGTTGGTTGAGAGCTGCACCGACCTGCCCAACTTCAGTGCGCGGATCAGAATCTTCTGAGGAGACACGTTCTGCCAGCGCGACAGCTCCGCGATCGAGTTGCAGCTCGGCAACGCGCGTGGCAGTGTCGGCGACACGCTCGAGCGGGCGTAACGCAAACCGCACCGCGATTGCGCCGACGATCGCCGCGATCGCTAAGGCAAGCACTCCAATGCCGACCACCACCGCTGTCAACTGCACAACTGTGGCACGCACATCGGCAAGAGGGAGAGCGACGAGGAGCATCTCTCCACCAACAGGGGTTTTCGACAGTACGACGCGATAGTCGCCGAGTTCGCTGCCCAGATTCACCGTAACCGGTTCGTCGATGCGAGTGAGGTCGGCGAGAGTTGCCAGTTGTGCTTCTGTGAGTGGAGTGGATGATCCGTTTTTGCCCAACACCCCCGCTGTAACGTCTCCGCTGGACGAGATTAGACCGGCGAGCGTTCCTTCGCGCTGACCTGGCAACGCCAGAAAGTCTCGCGTGGGTGGAGGCTTTTGGTTGTTCCCACCAGGGCGGCCGTCGAGCGCACCCTGAGAGCGGCCAGTGGCAGAGGTCAATTGCGTGTCGAGACGATTGACGAGAAACCCTTGGAGGGCCAACACGCTCACGACGCCGATAACTAGCGCGGCGAGCGCGATGAGTGCCGTTGTGCCGAGCACTAATCGATTACGCAAGCTGAGCTTCGGGCGGCCGTTCTGTGCCTTCAGGCCGTTTTGGCCGGTCATTCTGGCGTCCGCAACATATACCCGACACCGCGAACTGTCTGGATCATGGGCGGACCAAGAACGTCAATCTTCTTCCGGAGATAGGAAATATAGATCTCGACGACACTTGCCTTGCCTCCGAAGTCGTAGCTCCACACTCTGTCGAGTATCTGAGCACGGCTGAGCACGCGTCGCGGATTACGCATGAGGTAGCGCAACAATTCGAATTCTGTGGCTGTGAGCTCGACTTTGGTCCCTGCTCGGGCGACCTCGTACGTGCTCTCATCGAGCGAGAGGTCGCCAACCTCGATCACGGGGTCGGCATCACCAGCAATGGTGAGCGCTGATCGGCGAAGAAGCGCTCGAAGCCGAGCGACAAGCTCCTCCAAGCTGAACGGCTTAGTTACATAGTCGTCGCCGCCAACCGTGAGGCCAGCAACTCGATCCTCAACAGAGTCTTTAGCCGTGAGAAAAAGAATCGGGGTCTGGATGCCGTCAGCCCGCAATCGTGTGAGCACTGCAAGCCCATCGAGACCCGGCATCATGATGTCGAGGACGATCACGTCGGGTCGAAATTCTCGAATTGTGGTGAGAGCTTGCTGTCCGTCAGAGGCGAGCCGAACATCCCATCCCTCGTAGCGAAGCGCCATAGACAGAAGGTCGGTGAGGGAATCCTCATCGTCAACGACGACGGCGCGAATGGCAGTGCCGTCGGCTCTGCTCAAACGCGGCTGCGCCTGGACCGCAGGAAGGTGACGTGACTGATTCATGTCTCTAGTTATTCGGAGTTTCCTATGAAATTTCTGAGAACGGTGCTAGCACGCGGAGTAAATCACTCCTACGAAGGTTCTGGGGCGGCACTCAGGTTGACCATAGCGAGCTGATAGGCGCCGAACCTACCTTTGCCTCGACAACCCGAAGCACCGAGGAGACCCATGTTCGGAACGTACCTGTATCGAGAGCTCAGCAATCGACGCAAACAAACCACCATCATTGCAGCAGGCATGGCGCTCGCCATTGCGTTGGTCATGATCGTCAGCGGCGTTGCCTCGGGAGTGCGGGATGCCCAAGCGAGCGTGCTCGCCTCGGTCTACGGCGTCGGCACTGACATCACCGTCACTCAAGAGCCTGAGCAGCCCGTTGAGGGACAGGGAGGACAAGGGCCTGGGCAACAACCGCGGTTCGAATTTGGCGCAGACGAAGGCGCTAGCGCCGACGGCACAACCGCTCTCGCTCAATCACGACTCACGAGTGGCGCAGGGAGTACGACGTTCGACGCAGCCGCTCTCGCGACGGCCGCCTCGCTCGACAACGTCGCCGCTGCAACGGCGACCCTCACCCTCAACAACGTGAGCTTCTCCGGAGAGATCCCCACGCGTGACGCGACTGCTGAAGAAGGTGCAGAACCAGGGGGTGCACCCGGAGCCGGTCAAACCGGGCGTGGCCCCGACGGCGCTGGCGGAAGCTCGTTCAGTGTCGACACGTTCAGCGTCACCGGAATCGATGTCGCCGGAGAAAGCGTCGGCCCCCTCACCTCGGTCGGACTCGTCGATGGCCGCTCCTTTGACGCCACCGATGCTGGCACCAGCGTTGTTGTTCTCGACTCCGGGTATGCCACGACGAGCGAACTTGTTGTCGGCGATGCCCTCGAGGTTGGTGGCGAAGAGTTCGAGATTATCGGCACTGTTTCGTCGGCCTCTTCGGACGCCACCACCGCATCAAACGCCTACATTCCTCTCGACACAGCCCAGCGCATCGCTGGCCTCGAGGGCCAGATCTCTACCGTGTATGTGCAAGCGACATCCTCGACGGCGATCGTTGCCGTTCAGGAGTCGTTGCAGAACGCCCTTCCTGACGCTGCTGTCAAAACTCAAGAGGATCTCGCCTCGAGCGTTTCCGGTTCGCTCGCGACCGCATCCGACCTCGTGGGCAAGCTAGGAACATGGCTGTCGATCATCGTGCTTGCTGCGGCGTTCCTGATTTCTGTGCTCCTCACCACCTCTGGGGTTGGTCGCCGCACTCGTGAGTTCGGCACACTGAAAGCGATCGGCTGGAGCAACGGTGCCGTTGTGCGTCAGGTTGCCGGCGAGTCACTGGTGCAGGGCGCAATCGGCGGAGTGGCTGGTGTTGCCATCGGCCTACTCGGCATTCTCGCGATCAACCTTGCTGCGCCAGTGTTAAGTGCCAGCGCCGCGACGACGGCAGCGAATGGAGCCGGAGCTTTCCCCGGCGGCGGCGGCGGAAATCGGTTCGGCGATGCAGCAACGACTGCTGTTTCCACGACGACGGACATCGCCCTGCACATACCCGTGACCTTCGGCATTATTGGCATCGCAGTGGCCCTGGCCATTCTTGGTGGGCTCATCGCCGGTGCGTTCGGTGGATGGCGTGCTGCGAAGTTGAGACCGGCTGAAGCCCTGCGCAGCGTTGCCTGATCCTCATAAATTTTCACGACTCAACGGAGACCTTCCATGTATGAACTAGCAAATCTCACCAAGACCTACGACACCAAACGCGGCACTGTTCGCGCCCTCAACAACGTCACTCTCAGCATCCCGACCGGGCAAATGGTAGCTATCCAAGGTCCGACCGGTGGCGGAAAGTCAACGCTGCTCCAGATGCTCGGCGCTCTTGAGCGGCCGACGAGCGGCACGGTCACTCTTGGCGAAAGTGAATTATCGGGGATGCCAGATGCGCGACTTGCCGACATCCGGGCTCACACCATCGGGTTCGTTTTTCAGGGCTTCAATCTCATTCCCACTCTCACAGCACAGGAGAACGTCGAGACAGCGCTTGCACCCCTCGGTCTTTCGAGCGTGGAACGTAGGCGGCGCGCCACCGAAGCCCTCGATACTGTGGGGTTGAGTGAGCGCCTCTCGCACCACCCTGCTGAGCTTTCGGGTGGCCAACAGCAGCGCGTGGCGATCGCTCGCGCCCTCGTGAAAGAACCGACGGTACTGCTCGCCGATGAACCGACCGGAAACCTTGACGAGCAGACTCGTGACGAGATCATGGATCTGCTTGAGGGACTGTGGCGCAATCAGGGCCTCACGTTGATCATCGTCACCCACGATTCTGCGGTGGCTAAGCGGGCCGAGCGCCGACTGCAGTTGAAGCACGGAGCAGTGACCGAGAAGAAGTGAGGGCGTCGTTGGTGGTGGTTACCGCGTCGCCCCGGTGATCAGCCAACGATCGCCACTCGCCCGAAACCCGAGCGTCACCGCACGAGCGCCGATGTACCCCAACCCAAACGCGCACCACAGTGCGACCAACGCCGGTGCGGCGGTGAGGTCGGCGGCTTTGACCCACCAGAGCAGCGGCAAGTAGACGGCCAGATTGACGAGCCCCGTGAGTGCGAGATAGCGTGCATCCCCGGCTCCGATCAACACCCCGTCAAGCACAAACACGAAACCAGCGATCGGGATGCCGAGAGCCAGCACGGGCAGCAGTGCACCTAAGCCGGTGCGCACCGCCGGATCGGAACTAAACACGAACCCAACCCAGGGCGACATGGCCAGAACCACGAGGCCCAACAGCACTCCGCTTGCTATGCCCAATTCGATGAGCCTTCGGGTGATGGCACGCGCTTGGGGAACATCGCTAGCGCCGAGCTCTTTGCCGATCATCGCCTGGCCTGCAATGGCGAGGGCGTCAAGAACGAACGCCAATGTCGCGAAGATCGTGAGCGCGATCTGCACTGTCGCGAGTTCAGCCACCCCGAATCCCGTCGCGACAGCGATCGTGGCGAGCATTGCGGCCCGCAACGATGCCGTGCGCAACAGCAGCCATGCACCGGCGTGACTGGCGGCGAGCATCCCGCCCCAGTGCGGGCGCACGCGGGCTTTCTCGCGGCGCGCAATCACCAAGAGCATCACAATGTAGGCAATGGCCATTGCCCAACTTGCCACAACGGTTCCAATAGCGGATCCCGCAAGCCCCCAGCCGAAGCCATATATGAAGAGCACGTTGAGCAGAGCGTTAGAGACGAACCCCGCCACCGCAACAATGAGTGGCGTTCGAGTGTCTTGGAGCCCTCGCAAAAGTCCGGATGCCGCGAACGTGATCAGCATCGCTGGCAGGCCAAGAATCGAGATTGCGAGGTACTGGTTGGCGTAGCCGATGATGCTTGCATCGGGCTCGAACAAGCCGATGAGCCACGGTGTCGCCGGGATACCGACAACGATGAGCACGACGCCGAGGACAATGGCGAGCCAGACGCCGTCAACTCCTGCAGCGACAGCACGAGCACGGTTGCCCACTCCTAGCCAGCGCGCGACGGCGGGGGTCGTCGAGTATGCAAGAAAGATGAGAAGACCGACGGCGGTTTGCAACACCGCGCTTGCCACGCTGAGCCCGCCCAATTGGGCACTGCCGAGGTGCCCGACGAGCGCAGTATCGGTGAGGAGGAAAACGGGCTCGGCAACGAGCGCGCCAAGCGCAGGAAGCGCAAGCCGTCGGATGTCGCGGTCAAGCGGCGAGCGAAAGGAAGCCACTGGCGCTTAGTCGGCTGACGGTTCGGCAGCGGTGGTCGACTTCGAAGCAGTCGACTTCGAGGCAGTCGACTTTTTTGCTGCCGGCTTTCTGGGTGTGGACTTCGTTGCTGTCGGCTCTTTTATTGCAGGCTTCGTTGCCGCCGGCTTCTTCGGCGCCGACTTTTTCGCAACAGATTTCTTCGCGACCGGCTTCTTCGCGGTCGCGGTCGCCTCCGATACCAACTTGGCCGGGGCAGACTTCGTTCGGGCCACCTTCGTGTCCGATGCTGCTTTTGGCTGCGTCATCTTTGGCGTCGTCGTGTTTGGCATGTTCTTCTTCGGCGACGGCGTCGTCGTCTTTGGCGCTTTCTTCGCCGGCGTCGTTGTCGGCGCTTTCTTCGTTGGCGTCGTTGTCGGCGTTTTCTTTGTTGGCGTTTTCTTTGTTGGCGTTTTCTTCGGCGACGCTGTTCGCGCGGCCGCTGCGGCTGGGGCTGCAGTCGGAGTCGACGATGCGTCTTCCTCCATGAGCACGGGAGCTCCGCGATCGACTATCCCGGCATCGGAGACCGAACCAACAGCCTTCGAGACGTGAGCTTTGTTGACGTCGAGTTCGTTGTCGCCACCGGTGCCATCGTCTGCGGCACGAGCCACATCGCGATTGTCACTGCTCTCGTCGTCGTCGTCATCGTCATCGTCATCGTCATCGTCATCGTCATCGTCATCGTCATCACTGTCGCTGTCGCTGTCGCTGTCGCTGTCGCCGTCGCCGTCGCCGGCAAGCCGTTCACGACGCTCTCGCACTTTGCCAAGGACGGTCGGGACAAGGAGGATAAGCAACAGTACGACTGCAGTAGTCGCGATTAGCACGACAGACTGCACTGAACCTTGATCGGGCTGGGGCGTTGGATCAATGATGTCAATCGTTCGGCCAGTCAGCATCGGCTGATACTCGGCGAGAGTCATCTCCCCGGCGACTCCACTTTCGCCGCGCACAAGCGGAACGATCGAGCCGTCGCTGAGGCTGAACCAGGCACCCGTCTCTGGCTCGTGCACGAGGGTCGCGTCCGTCTCGACATCGTCGAGCGCGAGCGCTGTTCCGGGGCTATGGACGAAATCAATCATTTCCGGATCAACTGTTGCAGGATTGATCCCGATCATCGCAACGCCGACAGGTTCTTCGCCGATAAGGACCGGAACTTTCCAGCGGTTCACATATTGCACCGGAGTGTCGGTCACCTCGCCCGAGCGAAACGCATCAGACCACAAGAACATTCTGTCGATTTCACCGAGCTCGATGCCCTCGGAAAAGTCGAGGCCGTTACCACTCTGATCGACGCCAAAGTAGTCTTCGAGCTCGGCAATCAACCCATCATCAGCAGAGCCGAAGGCGGTGACATCCGGCGGAATAGAGCCGGTGGATGCCGCAGCGGCCGCGGGAGAGCCGAAAGTCAGGATCGCAAACATTGCCACAGCAGCAAGCAACCAGCTACGGCGAACACTCGAGAATGACGCAGTTTCGGTTCGACCAGCTCGCATGCGCCTAGTCTGCCAGTACCGCCATCCAATCGCTGACGTGACGCGAATCGATGCCTCACCTGCCGGCTGAATTTCGCGCTGTCTGCACGCCAAGCAACCATGCCTGCCGAAATCGCGAGAGAATGGACAGGTGACTATGCAACCGGAACTCGATTTATGGGAGCCGATCGCGCCCAATCATCGCGACCGCGTTGTTGCTCATTCTGAGGATCGAGTTGCATGGCTTCGTGCTCGAAGCCGAGGCGTTACCGCCACGGATGCTGCCCGCCTTGCAACTGAGCAATCGTTGCGTGGGGTCGTGGAGAGCAAGCTTCTGGGCTCCGGTTTCAGCGGAAACGCGTTTACCGACCACGGCCGTGTGAGGGAACCAGAGATCGCGCGCTGGGTGCTTTCTCACCACGGCATCCAGGCAAGTTCTGCGCTGTATCACGCTCACGACGAGCCGCTCCATTTGGCAACCCCCGATGGCGTCTCGGTGATCAATGGGGCTGTGGTGTTGTCGGAGATCAAGACGACTCAGAGAGCGTGGCGCAGCATCCCGCGCTCGTATCTTCGTCAGGTCTGGTGGCAACAATACGTTTTGGGAGCGGATCGCACCTTGGTGGTCTGGGAACAGCACGATGACTTCGTGCCCGTACATGCCGAGCCCCAATGCCAGTGGGTGGAGCGCGATGAAGATCAGATCCATGCCCTAGTCGGACTTGCTGATCGGCTTCTCAACCTCATGCGAGCGTCCTAGCCCGCTGAGTTTCCCGCACTAATTTTCCCGCACTGAGTTGCTCGCGCTGAGTCTCGCTGGCGCGCCAGCATCAGTACGAGCGACTTCCCCCAAGATTGCGTGCGGCAATGACAGTACCCAGCATGATGAGCCATCCGATCGCGATGGTGGTTGCGACAAACTCGAGCCTGCTGCCCAACGCCACCTGAAAGCGGAAGAGCGAAAAGAGGCCTCCAGTGCCTGCTATAACCGCAACAGCAATGGCGGTAGTCAACGACAGGCGAGCGAGCACCCGATGCTCCCGCGCGAAAGACGTTTGAATCATCGCCCAGCATGCCGCGCCAAAAGCGATGACGGCGGCAAGAGTGTGGGCGAAGTCTTGCCACGTGAACGTTGCACCGTATGGCAGCGGGCAGCCCGAGGTGCAGGTCACCTGTGATGCGACAAGAAAAAATCCGCATCCTACCCACAGGGAAAGTGCAGGCGAGCCGAGAGAAAGTACGGGAGGCCACGCTCGAACTCGACGGGCAGCCCACGCGACCGCTGACCCTCCTGCCACGATCAGTAGCAACGCGAACTCGAAGGCTGAAGCGGTCGGTTCGCCTTCTGCACCCAGCTCGCTGACGTAGAGCTCACGAGGAATCGAAACGCGGGACACCCAGATGAGCACGAGGGCAACACCGACGGCGATACTGCCGACAACAGCGGCAGTGCCTTCAAGCACAGCGGGCGAAACCCGAGGTGGTGAGACTGCGGTCATCGGGCGACTACTCGCGGGAGAGAGGTCATCGAGACGAGCATTCCCCAATCGTAGAGCACGACCGAGCGAGAAACTGAGATCAATCTGAATCAGTGTGCGGGGCGTGAATCGAACACGAGCTCCCGAACGTAGTCGTCTTCCCAACGCTCCCCCACCAGAAACTTCTTGGAACCAACGAGCTGGAAGCCCATCTTCTCGTAGAAGCGATTGGCTCGAGCGTTCTCCTGATTGACCCCAAGCCAGACGGCAGCGAATCCTTGATCGCGCGCCTGTTGGACCCCGGCAGCAACGAGTGCGGCTGCTACTCCTGCACCGTGGAAACCGCCGAGCACGTAGCACTTGCTGAGTTCGATCGTTGGTCGCGCCGAAAGTGCCGATGCGACATCCGAATCATTCGGTTCGGCACTGTGGAACAACACGTATCCTGCTGGTTGGCCGTCGACCTCACCGATCAAGATCGCACGCTCGACATCGTCAAGGTAAGCAGTGAAGGCGTGAACGGAAAGATGCTGAGCGATAAAGTCAGCAATTGCTTCGGGCGTCGTGCCCGGAGGGCACGCGAGGGCGAAGGTCTGTCGGGCCAGTTCATGCAGCAATTCCGCATCTGAGCTGGCGGCACGGCGAACTGTTGTCGTCACGGCTTTCTCCTCCGGAATGCGAAAACGGGGGCCGGCAAAAGCCGACCCCCGTTCACATAAGCAGTATTAGATCGAGTTGATGTCGACCGGGATGCCAGGACCGAAGGTCGTGGAAACCGTTGCTTTGGTGATGTAGCGGCCCTTTGAGGAGCTGGGCTTGGCGCGAACGATCTCGTCGAGCGCTGCCTTGATGTTCTCATCGAGCTGCTCAGCAGTGAACGCCGTCTTGCCAACAATGAAGTGCACGTTGGAGTGCTTGTCGACACGGAATTCGATCTTTCCGCCCTTGATCTCCGAGACAGCCTTAGCGGTGTCAGGAGTAACCGTTCCGGTCTTCGGGTTTGGCATGAGGCCACGCGGACCAAGAACCTTACCCAAACGACCAACCTGGCCCATGAGCTCGGGGGTCGAAACTGCTGCGTCGAAAGCGGTGTAGCCAGCGGCTACCTTCTCGATGAGCTCCGAGCCACCAACCTCGTCAGCACCAGCAGCAATAGCCGCTTCAGCTGCAGGACCGGTTGCGAAAACGATAACGCGAGCAGTCTTACCCGTACCGTGAGGCAGGATAACGGTGCCGCGAACCATCTGGTCAGCCTTGCGAGGGTCTACACCCAAGCGAAGAGCAACCTCAACGGTTGAATCAAACTTCTTTGAGCCGGTCTCGCGAGCAACAGCTACAGCCTCGGTGGGCGTGTAGAACTTGCCCTCTTCGAGCTTGTCGGTGGCAGCCTTGTATGCCTTGGAATTCTTGGACATTATGCCTCCACCGTGATTCCCATCGAACGAGCAGTGCCCGCGATGATCTTCATTGCGCCGTCGATGTCGTTGGCGTTGAGGTCAGCCATCTTCTGCTCGGCGATCGTACGAACTTGGTCTTTAGTGAGCTGCGCAACCTTGACGCTGTGCGGCGTGCCTGAACCCTTTGCGACTCCAGCAGCCTTCTTGATGAGCTCTGCTGCCGGCGGGGTCTTGAGGATGAACGTGAATGAACGGTCCTCGTACACGGTGATCTCAACCGGGATAACGTTTCCACGCTGTGCCTCGGTTGCGGCGTTGTACGCCTTGCAGAACTCCATGATGTTAACGCCGTGCTGACCAAGCGCAGGCCCGATGGGCGGTGCGGGGTTAGCGGCGCCGGCTTGGATCTGAAGCTTAATCAGACCTGTAACCTTCTTTTTCGGTGCCATTGTGTTTCCTTTTCAGTACGAACTGACCCGTGTGGCCAGCTCTCCCGCACCCGGTGGGCGCGGTGGTTTTTTAGGGGCCTTAGCCCTTAAAGCTTGGTGACCTGATCGAAGCTGAGCTCGACCGGGGTCTCGCGCTCGAAGAGGGAGACCAGAACGATGAGCTTTCCGCTCTCTGCCTTGATCTCGCTGATCGAACCAGGCAGACCCGCGAACGAGCCTTCCTTGATCGTGATGGTCTCGCCGATTTCGAAGTCGATTTCGGCAGGAATCGAACGCGCTGCGGTCTTGCCCTTAGCGGACGAGCCCTTAGTTGCGGGAGCTTCGACGATTTCAACGAGGCTCTTCAGCATGTTGAAAGCTTCTTCGAAGCGAAGCGGTACGGGGTTGTGCGCGTTGCCCACGAAGCCAGTAACGCCGGGAGTGTGACGAACAACGGACCAGCTGTCTTCGTTGAGGTCCATGCGAACCAGAACGTAGCCGGGGATGCGAACGCGGTTGACGAGCTTGCGCTGGCCATTCTTGATCTCGACAACATCTTCCATCGGTACTTCGACCTGGAAGACGGCGTCTTCCATCGCCATCGATACCTTGCGGTTTTCAATGTTGTGCTTGACGCGCTTCTCGAAGCCGGCGTACGAGTGGATGACGTACCACTTGCCAGGCTGAAGACGAAGATCCATGCGGAACTCGGCGTAGGGATCGACCTCAGCGCCTTCAGCTTCAGCGTCATCGGCCGCTTCGTCGTCAGTTGCGGCGACGGAGGCGTCAGCCTCAGCAGCGTTGTCAATGTCAAGGGCGTCGTTTACTTCAGCATCAGCTTCAGGGTCGACCGCGGCATCCAGAGCCTCAAGGAGGCCAGCAAGATCGGCGTCGACATCAGCCGAACCGCCTTCAATGTGCATTGCCTGGTGCTCGGCGGAGTCTTCTGAACGCTCTGCCTCAGCCAGGGTGTTACCCGTCTGCGCCTCATCCTCCTCGGAGGACTGCTCTGCTGCCGTAGCGAGCTCGGAGTCTTCGCGGTGGTTCTCGGACACTAAATCTCTTTTCGTTGCTCTGCAGTTCGGTGGTAGCCGCTGCGGGGTGTGAGGCCTAAACGACCAAGTCAGGGTTGCCGAACAAGAAGTTCACCAAAGCGCTAAACCCGAAGTCGAGCCCGGAAACGATGCCCATCATGATGACAACGAAGACGAGAACTACGCCGGTGAAGCTGATCAGTTCACGCTTTGTTGGCGTGACGACCTTCTTCAGCTCGTTGATCACTTGGCGGATAAAGAGTGCCATGCGCCCGAAGGGTCCACGACGTTGCTCGCTGTCCTTCTTCGCCTTGGCGACGACGTCCTCGCTGGGCTCGTCTACGTCTTTCTTGGCCACTCTTAGTTACCTTCCGATACTTCGGCTTGCTCGGCCCAGCCCGTGAAACACGGATTGGGACTTGCAGGGCGGACAGGACTCGAACCTGCAACCTGCGGTTTTGGAGACCGCTGCTCTACCAATTGAGCCACCACCCTTTGCGAAAGATTTGCATCTTTCACACCAACACCTTCGCACAAACACCGCTCCACATCCATTCTCGAAAACGAGGAGTAGGCGCGCGAAAGTATGGCAGTAATCAACTACTTCTTCCAGTGTACGTCATCCGACGCCCTCCTGAAATACGCGCTACCTATAGATGCCACCAAAGCACGCTCTGCCCGCAAAAATTCGGTCTCAAAAACTTTTCTGAGAAATATCTGTAAACCCGCGTCATAACCTGCGGGGGTCGCAGTCTCTCTATACAAGCGGGGCGAACCACCCCTCTAATTCGGGCACCACCAGAAACACCATTCGGGCAACACCACGCGAGACCTAACCATCTCGCCGCACAACTCAAAAACATCACCACCAAATGGGCAAGCGAAGCTGAGATCAGGCAGTAGTTCGTGGCACAACCCTCACGTTGGCGTCACCGTCGAATCAGCTTCCTTGTCCGCACAGGATCAGGAAGGTACCAGTCGTGTTTACACAACACATCCCGCGCACTGGGAAGCCAGTCGGGAATACCAAGCACACCCCAGCAGTCCGTTTCGGAGCGGCACTGGGAACCGTAGCCCTCGTTTCGGGCTTCACCCTCATTGCACCCGCTGCCGCTAGTGCAGACGAGACAAACGGAGCCTCGTACGCCTACGCAGAATTCCTTTCCGGCGATGTGCTCGGAACCGATCTCGGCAACGTTGCCGCCCTCGGACAGGTCGTAGCCACAAACAACGGCAGCCAATCACTTCAGGTTCACCGCGATCCTCTTACCGTTGACGCCCTCGGTGCCACGGTGCTCAACCAGCCTGGCGGACTGCAGCTTCCTCTCGTTGATGTCGTCGACGCTGGCGTTGTCAACCAGTACGCCCAGGCCGACAAAAACGGAGAGTCCTTCGCTTCGACAGGCGCCATCCACGATGACGGCGGAATCGGCGTGGGAAGCGTGGCTTCAGGCCCGGCCGGCGACCTCACCCTCGACCTCGACAGCCTTCTCGCTAACGAGTTTGCGTCGGTACTCACCGACCTGAAGCTCGACCTTGAGGCAGTCGCCGCTCGCGCTGACGGAAACATGACCGCCGCATCCGGTGACTACACCCTCGCGGATGCAACGCTGAGCTTCTCCAGCCCGGCCATCAGCCAGTTGACAAGCAAGGTCACGACCGCCCTGAACGGCGTCAATGGTCAACTCCTGAACCTCGGCGGCGACGACGGCGTTCTCGGCAACTCAATCGACGGAATCCTCGACCCCGTTCTCGGCGTCGTAGGATCCTCAGCGGATGTCAAGGTAGTTATTGACGCTGATCTCCAGAACGCAGTCAGCACTTTGCTGACTGGCAAGTACGGCCAGGGCGCAGTGAGCTTCAACCTCGAAACCGGCGCAGTAATTGTCGACCTCGAGGCTCTGATGGGCGGCGAACTGAACGACCTGCCGCCAAACACCGAACTGTTGACGGATGCCGTAATCAATCAGATTCTCAACGGAATCACCGAAACTGTGGCTGACCTAGCCGACGACATCGTCGAGCGCGTTGAGCTCTCGCTGCGGGATGCTCACGTCGAGGTCTCTGCGAAGCTCAATCTGCTGACCGCACAGGACCCGGTGCAGAGCACGGTGTGCCGCGACATCCAGATCCCCATCATCGGTGACATCCTCAACGGCGACGTTATCGGCGGCGGAACCTCGGGCGGCGGCCTCGTTGGCGGACTGCTCGGCGGTCTCACCGGCGGCCTTACCGGCGGCGGCTCCGGCGGCCTCACCGGCGTCACCCAGGGCATCATCGGTTACACAACCGACACGGTGTGCGACCTCGTCAGCACAGTTCTCCCCGATCTGCGCAGCACCGTTGACGTCAGCATCATCGGAAACGTTGATGACCTGATCGACGGAAGTGCCGTCTCAGCCAAGGCGAACATCTCGCTCCTCGGCGGAACGGTCAAGACCGGCCTCAACGTGAACACCATGATCGGCAGTCTAGGAAAGAGCCTCAACACCTCACTCTTCTCCAACGGCGGGGTTGTGACTTCACTGGTCAACAGCTTGAACACCGGACTGGTGAACCCGGCAGTAACCGGTCTCCTTGGGGAATCCAGCGTCGCGACTGTGCTTCACGACCTCGTGTCTATCAAGGTCAATGTTCAAGAGCAGTGGACCTCCACTGGCGCAGTCACGGGAAACATGTTCAGCGAAACTGCGGTTCGCGTCACTGTTGGTGGTGGACTCAGCTCCTCTAGCCTCTCCAGCGGCAGCGGAATTCTGAACGGAGCTCTCGGTCGAGCAACAGCTGCCCCGAGCTTCGCCTCAACCGGAGTAGCCACCCTGAATGTGGCCCGCGCCGTAGTCGGGCCGAACGTTCAGACCGTGATTGACCCCGGATGTACCCAGAATTGTGGACCGGAGGTTGACCCGGACTGCACGAACTGTGTCCCTGTCACCGATCCTTGTGTCGGAATCTGCCTCCCGGATCTTCCGACCTATGCCCTCGGTGGGCAGCTCGCATACACCGGTGCCGGTGTTGCGACGCTCATCGCCCTAATCGTCGCGTTGTTGGCAGCGGGTGCCTACTTCGCGCGTCAGGGTTACCTACGTACACACCCCAAGTCCGAGCTCTAGGACTGCGTAGATAACCTATAGCGGCCGGAGCTTATCGTCCCCCCAGGATTCAAGCTCCGGCCGCTTCTCTCTGCCCCTATCGTGCACGCACGGTAGGGGCAGTTTTTTGGCTGTCTACGCACCTGAATGTCGCCCGTAATCTCTGGCCAGAGCCCTGGCCTACGCCCTAGACTTGACCGGTGACCTCACCTCGCCTCTCTGCCAGAATTTCCGCCATTGCCGAATCAGCCACCCTCAAGGTGGATGCGAAAGCGAAGTCGCTTCTCGCGGCCGGTCGCCCCATCATTAGCTACGCAGCAGGTGAACCCGATTTTGCGACTCCCGCGAACATTGTGACAGCGGCATCCGCAGCAGTGCTCGACCCCAAAAACCACCGTTACACGCCTGCAGCCGGACTGCCGGAACTGCGGGAAGCCATCGCCGCGAAGACGCTGCGCGATAGCGGCCTCGAGGTCGGAATCAACCAAGTCGTTGTCACCAACGGTGGCAAGCAGGCCGTGTACCAAGCGTTTGCCACGCTCGTAGATCAGGGCGACGAAGTCATCGTCCCTACCCCGTATTGGACCACCTACCCCGAAGCGATCAAGCTCGCCGGTGGCACCATGGTTGAGGTCTTCGCGGGTGCAGACCAGGGTTATCTCGTCACTGTCGAACAGCTCGAAGCTGCGCGCACCGAGAAAACCAAGGTGCTGCTCTTCGTTTCGCCATCGAACCCCACTGGTGCCGTCTACACCCCAGAACAGACCAAAGCCATCGGCGAGTGGGCCCTCGAACACGGCATCTGGGTGATCAGCGACGACATCTACCAAAACTTGGTCTACGACGGAATTCGTGCCGTCTCGATCGTTGAGGTTGTTCCCGCGCTCGCCGACACCACCATCCTTGTGAACGGTGTGGCTAAGAGCTACTCGATGACCGGATGGCGTCTCGGCTGGATGGTCGGCCCCGTCGACGCTATGAAGGGGGCTGCGAATCTGCAGTCGCACCTCACGAGCAACGTCTCCAACATCTCGCAGCGCGCCGCCATCGAAGCCCTCACCGGCCCACAAGATGCTGTTGAAGAAATGCGACTCGCCTTCGACCGCCGCCGCAAGCTCATGGTCTCAGAGCTCAACAAGATCGAGGGCCTGCACTGTCCGACACCTCAGGGTGCCTTCTATGTGTACCCGGATGTCTCCGGCCTTCTGAACCGCGAATGGGCCGGCGTCACCCCGACCACAAGCCTCGAACTCGCCGACCTCATCCTCGAGAAGGCCGAAGTTGCGGTAATCCCCGGAGAAGCATTCGGGCCAAGCGGCTACCTGCGTCTCTCCTATGCCCTCGGCGACGACGCGCTCCTCGAAGGCGTTCAACGCCTGCAGAAACTTTTCAGCTAACAGCGCCGCCTCCGTGGCGGTGGAGGAATGTGATGAATACCACGCCGCCGAATAATGACGATGCTGCTGCCGCCACTGAGGCAGCCGAGGCAGCCGAGGCAGCCGAGGCAGCCGCCGGAAGGCTAGGCGTTGCGCTCGCGACCGCACTGCCATCCGAGCGATTGCACGCCGCGATGGCTGCGGGCACGCATCCGCGCCCCGAATACGTGGCCGTATTGCTCGAGCGCTGCGCAATCGAACCCGACCTCAACGTTCGCGAGACCCTCACGTGGGCGCTGATGCGGCATCCATCATCGATCACTGTGCCATTACTGATTTCCGAAACTCGATCGGGGACGGCTCAGGCGCGCAGCCAAGCACTGCACACTCTCTCTAAGATCGGCGACCCCGCTGGCTGGGAAGCGATCACCCCCGCAGTGTTGAACGACTCCGACGAGATAGTCGCGCGCACGGCTTGGCGGGTCGCCACCGTACTCGTGCCGGAGGGACTCGAGCACGAGCTCGCGACCGAGCTTGGCGCACACCTCGGTCGCGGCGAGCACGACGCCAAGATGAGTCTCAGCCGGGCTCTCGTCACGCTCGGCGAGCACGCCGCGGTTCTGCTCGACGGAATCGCTGAGAACGGACGCGGGGATGCACGGCTTCACGCCATGACCACGTTGCTGTTGCGGGAATCCCCTGACGACGGTTACGAGGCTGCCCTGTTCGATGCAGAACTGCGGCTGATGTTGACCGATGCCGCTGGGGGCGCGGAATCTAGTGTCGAGCCGAATCCTCAGCCAACGGTCGAGGGTGTGCCTCCGGCTGCGACAGGGGACCCGGACGACAGCGACAGCGACAGCGACAGCGACAGCGACAGCGACAGCGACAGCGACTAGAACCTAGCGGCCTGGCAGTTCGACGGCGACGGTGGTTCCGCCATAACCGTTGGTCTGGTCGCGACCCTCGATAGTGACCTCAGCGATGCCTTCAGGAATCTCTACGCCCGACTGAGTTCGCGTAAACGGTTGCTCACTTGCATGATCATGCGTGAGCGTGTGCTCGCCAAGCACCGCGCCATCGGGCGACAGCACCCGCCAGCCATCCGCATATTGCTCGGGAGTGTCATAGGCAGAGCTGATGGTCACCGCGAAGTCGAAGGTATTCGTGCCAGATTCGGAGACCTCCACGTGTTCCACATCGGGGAAGAACGTGGCCGCGTCAGAACTTGAGCTGGCTGGCGGTGACGAGCTGAGTTCAGAGGTGCTGCTCGAGGTGCTGGCGGCCGAGCATCCGGTCACAGCGAAAGTGACGGCGAGCGCGAGCGCTGCAACAGAAAAGGTGCGAGATTGTGCTGGCGACGTCATACGTCGACGGTACCGGGGTTGGCTGAAGACTCGATCACCCTGCGCGGCGGTATCGTGGCGGCCGCCTGCGGGACGATACCGCCCATCAACCGATCGGTTGATGGACCTCTAACCGTGCGTACCTGTTGCGGGCGGGCCAGACAAGCGACGATAGAAGCATGAACACCACCGCTCCCGTAGTGCAGGTCGAAGATCTGCACAAAACTTACGGCTCCTTTGCCGCTGTTGACTCTGTCAGTTTTGAGATTCAGCGCGGCGAAACCTTCGCCCTGCTTGGCCCCAACGGTGCCGGCAAGTCGACAACCATTGAGATCTTGGAGGGTTACCGTGATCGCACCGGCGGCTCCGTGAAGGTGCTCGGCGTCGATCCGGGCAAGGGTGGTCTCGACTGGAAGGCCCGCCTCGGTATCGTGCTGCAGTCAAGCGGCGAGAGCGGCAACGTGACCGTGCGCGAGCAGCTCACCCACTTTGCTGGTTACTACCCCAACCCTCGCACGGTTGATGAGGTCATCGCTTCGGTAGGGCTCGAAGAAAAAGCGGGCACCCTCATCCGCAAGCTGTCTGGCGGACAACGTCGGCGAGTGGATGTCGCGCTCGGCATTATCGGCAACCCCGAGCTTCTCTTTCTCGACGAACCAACCACGGGCTTTGACCCTGAGGCTCGTCAACAGTTTTGGCAGCTGATTCGCTCGCTCAAGGCGGACGGCACCACCATCCTCCTTACTACTCACTACCTCGACGAGGCAGCCCAATTGGGCGACCGGGCCGGAGTGATCGCGGGCGGAAAGATGATCGACATCGGAGCAATTGATGAGATTGGCGGGCAAGAAGCTCGCACGCCAATCGTGCGCTGGCGCGATTCTGCTGGCAAGCATGAAGAACGAACCCACTCCCCCGGTTCTGTCGTGGCCTCCCTCATGGCCAACGGTGCCGAACCTGCCGGGCTCGAGATTCTGCGCCCCAGCCTTGAAGACATTTATCTGCAGTTGGTCGCCGACCACGCGCAGGCCCGTGAAGTGGAGAACGCACGATGAGCACCACCACCAGTACCAGCATGCCACCGCCAACCGGTCAGACGACCGCGCCCAGCTTCGGCCTCGGAATCGGGCGCGGCTTGAAGCTCGGCTTCAGCCGCATCAAGCTCGAAGTTCGCAGCTACTTCCGTCAGGGCGACTCGGTGTTCTTCACCTTCCTGTTCCCGGTCGTGATGCTCACCATCTTTGCCGTGGCCTTCAGCGAGCAGAACTTCGGCACCGAAGAAGAACCGCTCACCGCCGCAGCCTTCTACCTGCCAGGGATGATCGCCGCCGGCCTTCTCCTGAGCGGCCTGCAAAACATGGCCATCGACATTGCGATGGAACGCAGCGACGGCACCCTTAAACGCCTCGCCGGAACGCCCCTCCCCGTGATGAGTTACTTCATCGGCAAAATCGGACAAGTCTTTGTCACCGGTGTACTCCAAGCCACTCTCGTGATCCTGGTCGCGAGCGTCGCGTTCGACGTTGAACTGCCGAGCGAACCAAGCAAATGGGTGACCTTCGCGTGGGTCTTTGTGCTCGGCGTTACGACATCCGCCGTGCTCGGTATTGCGCTGAGCGGCCTCCCGCGCAGTGGCAAGAGCGCCACCGCCGTCGTCATCCCTGTTGCCCTCGTACTGCAGTTCATCTCCGGCGTGTACTTGGGTTTCTCGATGCTGCCCGAATGGCTACAAAACTTTGCCAGCATCTTTCCACTCAAATGGATGGCGCAAGGTATGCGCGAAGTATTCCTCCCCGCGAGCTTCGAAATCATGGAACAGTCCGAAAGCTGGAACCTGCCCGGCGTTGCCATCGCCACCGGCCTCTGGCTGGTTGTCGGCCTCATCATGACGCGCATTACCTTCCGCTGGATCCGCAAGGATAGCTAAATGGGTTACCTGCGCTGGATGAGTATCGCCGTCGTTATCACGGCGATACTCATGGGCGTGCTCGTTCTCGGCACCGACTGGTCGACACCCAGCGACCAGATCGGGGCCGGGATCGCCCTGGCCGCCTTCGTGCTCGCGTGGTTCACCGTCGGCATCCGCGCCTTCACCAACAAAATTGCCGCGTTCGTCTTCATTGCCCTTCTCGCCGTTGTTGTCGGCACCGGAGTATCTTTTGAACCCTCATTAGCAACCCTGCAGGCAATTGCTTACCCGCTCGTGTGGGTCATCGCCGGCAGCGTGCGCAACGCAATCATCGGCAACATCACTATCGCCCTCAGCGTCGGTATTGGGTTCATGATCTTCGCTGGCCTCAGCCCCGAATCGTTGCTGCAATACGGCACCATCGTCGGGCTCTCCCTCGTCTTCAGCCTTGCGCTTGGCCTCTGGATCACCCAAATCTCCAAGCTCAGCGACCAACGCCAAGACCTAGTGCTCGAGCTGCAATCGACCCGCGACGAACTTGCCGCCATCAGTCGGGATGCCGGGATCTCTAGCGAACGAGAGCGGCTCGCCCGCGAGATCCACGACACCATCGCGCAAGACCTCACCGGGCTAGTGCTCGTCGCCCAAAGAGCTAAGCGCGAACTCGAAAACAACCAACCTGTCGCTGCAGCCGAACAACTTGAGCTAATCGAAGACAGCGCCCGCGCAGCACTTGCTGAGGCGCGCGCACTCGTGACGGCATCCGCTCCGGTCGGGCTTACCGGTGACGGCATCATGAATGCTCTCGAGCGGTTAGCCGAACGTTACAGTCGCGAAACCCAACTGACCGTGACCGTGGATGCGGGGCAGCTTCCGGCGATCGAGCGCGAGACTGAGGTGGTGATTTTGCGCTGCGCTCAGGAGGCCCTCGCGAATGTGCGCAAGCATGCCTCGGCCACGCGCGCAACGATCTCGGTGACGGCCGATATATCTGGGCTCACGGTATCTGTCACGGATGACGGCGTCGGTTTCGACCCCACCACCACTCACACCGGGTTTGGCCTTGAGGGCATGAGCGAACGTTTGGCTCTCGTCAGGGGCCGCCTCGATGTCGACAGCTCGGCCGCCGGCACCACCGTGCACGCCACCATTCCCCTAGGAGCCTCCGCATGATTCGTGTCGTTGTTGCCGATGATCACCCGATTGTGCGCAGTGGAATCGTCGGGCTGCTGAGTTCTGCGGATGACATCGAAGTTGTCGGAGAGGCCAGCGACGGCGCCGAGGCGGTCGCGTTAGCGACGCAGCTCTCCCCCGACGTCGTACTCATGGATTTGCGCATGCCCGGGCTCGGTGGCGCCGAAGCGACCGCGCACATCGTCGCCGCGCGCCCCGACGTGCGCGTGGTGATTCTGACCACCTACGAGTCTGACGAAAACATTCTTACTGCGATCGAGGCTGGTGCTAGCGGCTACCTGCTGAAGGCGGCACCGCAGGAT
Source organism: Salinibacterium sp. M195 (assembly GCF_019443965.1). Classification (GTDB taxonomy): domain Bacteria; phylum Actinomycetota; class Actinomycetes; order Actinomycetales; family Microbacteriaceae; genus Rhodoglobus. Next base: position 75,587 of record NZ_CP040814.1, read on the forward strand.
GAGATCTTGGCTGGGCTGCGTTCGGTGGCTCGCGGCGAGGTTGCTTTGGCTCCGTCAATCGCGGCGCTGTTGGTGAAGCGAATGCGGGAGCCGGATCGGGTGTCACTCAGCGATCGCGAGACGCAGGTGCTTGCGCTTGTTGCCGAGGGCAACAGCAACCGGGCGATTGCTACGGCCCTCTTTGTGAGCGAAGCGACGGTAAAGACGCATCTCATCCATGTATTTGAAAAACTGGGGGTAAAGGACCGCACCCGCGCTGTCACGAAGGCGATGGAATTGGGTTTGTTGCCCGGTCCGAGCTAGCTAGTTAGCTACCTAGTTCAGCTCAACGCCGACGGCGACGGGCTCTGGCTGCAAGGGGATGCCGTAGCGGGCGAGCACGCAGGCGCTGATGTAGCGGGAGAGTTCTGCTACTTCGGCAGCACTGGCGCCGGTGCGGTTGACGATGGCGAGACTGTGTTTGGTGGAGACGGCTGCTCGAGAGCCGGGCAGCCTGAACCCTTTGCTTACTCCGGAGTGTTCGATGAGCCAGGCGGCGCTGAGTTTTACCATGCGCAGTTTGGGCGCGGGTGGGTCGGCGGGAATTTGGCCGAGAGGGACCGCGATGTCGGTCGCTGGTTCATCGTCGATGATCCATCGCGGCGCATCCGCGGGCAGGGCTCTGGCGATGTGTTCTGGCACGATCGGGTTGGTAAAGAAGGAGCCACAGCTGGCAGAGTCTGGCTCGTTGGGGTCGAGAACCATTGCTTTGGATGCACGGAGTGCGAGCACGGTGTCGCGCACCTGCTGTAGCGGAACCTCGTCTCCGATGGTGACCCCGAGTGCGGTGGCAAGTTGTGGATACTGGATGCTGCTGGCTGGCGTTGCGTTGAGGGTGAGGTGCACGGCGACGACGAGTCCAGCGCGCCCACTCTTGATGACCGAGCTGCGGTAACCGAGTTCAAGTTCGGCAGTGGTGAGGTGCACCAGTTCGCCGCTGTCGTAGTCAAGGAAGTCGATGCCGGTGAGGGAGCTAGCGACTTCTTGACCGTAGGCGCCGATGTTTTGAATGGGTGCCGCGCCCACTGAGCCGGGGATGCCGCTGAGGGCTTCGAGGCCAGACCAGCCTCGGGCGACGAGGCGCGCAACGAGGGCATCCCAGGATTCGCCAGCTTGGACGCGAATGCTGAGCGTGGTGTCTGTTTGGCCTGTGACGTGGATGCCCTTGGTGGCGATGTGGATGACGGTGCCGTCGAATCCTTCGTCACTGATGACCATGTTGGAGCCGCCGCCAATGAGGAGCCACTCGTCACCGCGTTCCCAGACGTCTCGCACGTTCTCGATGAGCTCTTCTTCGGTAGCGGGTCGCAGAAGGGTGTGCGCGGGCCCTCCAACTCGAATTGTGGTGAGGTCAGCGAGGACGGCGCTTTCAGTAGGCACCGTGGTGTCAGCGCGTGCTGTGTTGTCGGGGGAAGCGGTGTCGGTCATTGGTGGAGCTTGACCCTGACTTGTGCTTTGCCGAGCACGGTTTTGTCTGCTGCGCTGACGGTGAGGTCGATGCGGGTGATGTCATCTTCGATGGCGCCGACTGTGGCGACTACGGAAACGGTGACGCCGTCGTTGCCGTCGACGACAACGGGCCGGGTGAAGCGAACGCCGTATTCGACGAGCTCGCCTCGACCCTCTAGCCAGTCAATGACGGGTTGTACGGCAAGGCCCATGGTGAGCATTCCGTGAGCGAGCACCCCGGGAAGCCCGACGGAAGCTGCTACATCGTCGCGGTAGTGGATGGGGTTGAAGTCTCCGGATGCTCCGGCGTAGCGCACGAGGGAGAAACGCGTGATGTCGGTGTCGCGGCTGACAAGTACTTGGCCGATGGCGAGATCGCTCATTCTGTGCCTCTCATGACGAGTACGGAAGTTGCGGTCACGACGTGCTCGCCGGTGGCGTCGCTGATGGCGGTTTCGGCGGTGATCATGTCGTTGCCGCCCAATGACTTGATGTTGGTGACCGTGAGGATGGCGGTGAGTTCGTCGCCGGCAACAATGGGCCGCGTGTAGGTGAATTTTTGTTCGCCGTGCACGATGCGGGAGAAGTCGATGCCCGTGTCTGGGGCTGCGAGCAGGAGAGCGAGGCCCGCTTCTTGAATAACGACGGCAAAGGTGGGCGGTGCGACGACATCGGCGTAACCGGCTGCCCGCGCGGCTTCAGGATCGTGACTGAGGGGGCTTTGGGCGAAGACGGCGCGAGCAAATTCGCGCACTTTTTCTCGCCCGACGAGGTAGGGGCTGGTGGGCGGGAAGACCCGGCCTTGTAGTTCTTTATTCACTGGCACGGTGTCCAGCTTAGGCAATGTTGCCGGCGTGCGGGGCAGTCGAGTTCTGGGCTGTGAGTTGGAGCCGGATGCACAGCGCTCGTTAATGGGTGAAGCCCCGGTGACCGTGAGGTCTGCCGGGGCTTCAGGAATCTTTTGAGGCGTTAGCTCAGTAAGTTTTTTACTGGCAGCTGTCGCACTGCAGAAGATCCATTGGGTCGACGGGAATTGCGTATCCGCCAACTGTGTCGTTTTCGTTATCCATTCGATCCTCCTTAAAAGTCTTCTCGAAGTTTGCCGACGGTTTGTCGGAGATTTCACTATATATGGGTAATGACACCCATGTCATTACCCCAGATGTAGTGTCTCGGCGTGTCGGCCAACTTTCTTTAAAACATACTCGCAGCCACTGACATTCCCCTGAATCGCGAGCGGCAATTTCGTCGCTTTACTCGCCAGGAATCCGGCGACGCTGCGACCGAATGTGGCTGGTAGTACCAGATTCATGCATAATGGTGCGAAGCGCATTCGAACCGCCCAAATGGCGACGACGGTGCGACTCACCAAGGGCCTTCATCGACAACGACGTTGGCCGGGTTACTTCACACTCAAGGAGGAGAAATGAAGTTTGTCAAAATCGCCGCTTCGACACTGGGGCTAGCCCTGGTTCTTACCGGCTGCAGCACTGGGTTTTCCGATTCCGGCAGCGACTCAGGACTGCCATCGTATGACTGGGACTTCACCATCACCGTCAGCGACAAGTCCAGCTGGAACGCCGGCGCCGAACGCTTCGCTGAGGTCCTCGACGAAGAAAGCGACGGCCGCATCAAGGTCAACATCTTTACGAATGAACAGCTTTCAGGTGGAGACTCCGCAGCTGGCGTCGAACAGTTGATGAATGGCGACAAGGCCTTTTCTTACAACTCGACGATCATCTACTCGGGAATCGATCCCCGATTCGGAACGATCAACGCTCCCTTCCTCTACGACAGCTACGAGACTGCGGATGCCGCAATCGAAGACGGCGCACTTGACGCCTACAAGGAACTTTCTGCAGAGTTCGACGTGCAGCTGCTCGGCTTCGGCGAATCAGGCTTCCGTCAGATCACCAACAGCAAGCACGAAATTCTTGAGCCTTCCGACCTCGACGGCCTGAAGTTCCGGGTACCTGGGTCCAGCCTGTTCCTCAGCATCTTCAAAGAGCTGGGCGCTGACCCAGTTTCGATGAACTTCAGCGAAGTATTCACCTCGCTCCAAACCGGAACGATCGACGGCCAAGAGAACCCTTACGACGTCATCTACTCCAACGGCCTCACCGAGGTTCAGGACTACATGTCGGTATGGAACTACATCTACGACCCGCTCATCCTGGGCATGAACAAGGACATGTACGACGCTCTGAGCGACGACGACAAAGCACTGGTCGAAAAGGCTGCTGCTGAGGCGAACGAAGTTCAGAAGAGCGAAAACCGTGCTCGCGAATCCGAACAGCTGGCAGAAATGTCAGAAATCATGACGGTTTCGGAACTCTCCGCCGCCCAGCTGGCCGCGTTCAGCGAAGCAATGGCCCCGGTCTATGACGAGTTCACCAGCGCGTGGACTCCCGAGCTGCTTGCTGCGGTCCGTCCGGAATAGTTCCTACTTCCCATGTTCGACAAGATACTCACGGGGGCTGAGAACACGATCATTGCGGTCGCGTTCTCAGCCATCACCCTCCTCGCGTTTTTCAATGTAGTCAGTCGCTATTTACTGCATGCATCGATCGCGTACACAGCAGAACTGGTCGTCAACTTGGCCGTTCTGCTCACCCTGGTGGGAGCCGCCGCAGCAGTGCGTCTCGGCACCCACCCGGGTTTCACACTCCTCAAGGACTCGACTCACGGCATCCCGCGCAAAGTGGTCATTGTGATCATCTCGCTCGCGATGCTGGCGTTCTACCTGCTGCTGCTCTGGTTGGGATTCGACATGGCAATGAAGCAGATGGAGTCCGGCCGACTAACCTTCGCGCTCGGAGTTCCCCAGTGGATTTTCTCCATGTCGCTACCGCTCGGTGCGGCCCTCGGTGCGGTCCGGACCGTACAGGTCGTCGTGCGCGAGCTTCTCAACAAGCAGACTGAAGCGCCAATAGAACTCAAGGGAGTCTGACCCATGGTTGAACTCATACTCTTCGGCTCATTCTTGGGCCTGTTGCTTGTGGGCGTCCCTGTGGCATTTGCCATGGGAGGCTCTGCCTTCCTCACCATCATCGTTGCCGATGGAGTCAACGCGCTGTTCCCGACTGCGGGAATCATGTACGCGTCCCTCTCCTCCGAAACGCTTCTCGCGATCCCCTTCTTTATCCTCGCCGGCGTGATCATGGAAATCACGGGGATCTCAGGCAGACTCATCGAGCTCGCCGACGCGATGGTAGGACACCAAAAGGGTGGGCTCGCGCTCACCACCATCCTCGCGGCGCTCCTCTTCTCGGCGATCTCCGGATCTGGACCCGCCACGGTAGCGGCGCTCGGAGCAATTCTGATTCCTGCGCTCGCGAAGCACGGTTACAAGAAGCGCCACGCCGCAGCGCTTGTTGCCAGCGCTGGCGAAATGGGAATCGTCATCCCCCCTAGCATCGCCTTCATTGTCTTTGCTGTTGTAGCTAGCGACTACGAACGCATCTCGATCGGTCGCCTCTTCCTCGCGGGAATCGTGCCCGGAATCCTCATGGCGATTGCGTTCTACATTGTGGCCCGCCTGCTGCCCGTCGAAACCGAAATGGCTAAGACGAACGCGAAAAAACATATCGATAAAGCTCTCGGTCGCAAAGACAAGAAGCTCCTTCTGACGGCGACAGGGGCCACCACCTACACCACGGCCAATCCGACGGTGCTCATGACCGCTGATGTCGATCCCGACGATGTTCAGATCGGTCAGCGTCGAACTCGAGCATCCTGGCCGGTCATCGGTCGCGCCTTCGTGCGAGCCATTCCCGGCCTTCTCGTTCCGGTGATCATCCTCGGCGGAATCTACGGTGGCATCTTCACTCCCACCGAATCTGCAGCGGTTGCCTCCGTCTACGCACTATTGGTCGGCGTCTTTGTGACTCGCAAGCTCAACTTCAGAGGGCTGTTCAGGGTCTTCACTACCGCCGGCATCCAAGCAGGCCGCATCATGTTGATTATTTCGGCGGCAACAATTTTCGCCTACGTGATCACGAGAAACCAGATCGCCAGTCAGGTAACAGACGCGCTGCTCTCGCTCACGGACAATGTGGTGGTCATCATCCTGTTGATCAACATCATGTTGCTCATCGCGGGAATGTTCCTCGATGCAGTCTCGGCGTTCTACCTCTTCATTCCGCTGTTCGTTCCCGTGATGCTAGAGCTCGGGATGGATATCACCACCATCGGTGTCGTCATGACTATCAACTTGGCGATCGGGCTTGTTACGCCACCTGTCGGAATCGACCTCTTCGTCGCCGCCGGAATCGCGCAGGTTCCGTTCGGTGAAGCAGTGAAGGGAATTTGGCCGTTCTTGGTAGCGAGCCTCACTGTTCTGATGTTGCTGACCTTCATACCAGTGCTCAGCACTGGACTACCTGACCTTATGGGTCTGTAGCGGGAGGCCGAGCTAAATGGTCAAGGATCTAGAAGGTCGAGTCAGTCTGGTCACTGGCGCAGCTCGCGGTATCGGACGCGCGATCGCTCGAACTCTTGCAGAACGCGGCTCGCACGTAATGCTGGTTGATGTGATTGACAGCGCTGAGGCGGTCGAAGAGATTTCGGCCGCCGTCGATCCCGACATTCGAATTGCCAGTGCGATTGTGGATGTCAGAAATCGCGCGCAGGTTCGCGCGTGCGTTGCAGAGGTTGTGGAGACTTTCGGGTCGATCGACATTCTGGTGAACAACGCGGGCACCTGCGGACGCGTCGATCTCGAAACGATGGATGACGAAACCTGGGAGCGTGACATTGAAACCAATCTGCGCGGCACGTTTCTCTTCACCCAGGCCGCGATCTATCCGCACATGAAGGAGCAATCCTTCGGCCGGATCATCAACATCAGTTCGATCTCGGGGATCATGGGCGGCCCGTTCGCCAGCGGCGACGGAGCCAACCGTTCGGGCCCGGCATACGCAGCATCTAAGGGCGGAATCATCGCCTTTACGAAGTGGGTAGCTAAAGAGGTCGGAGTGTTCGGCATCACGAGCAACACTGTGGCCCCTGGTCCGATTGCTACTCCCATGACCGCGGACACTAACTATTCGCTAGACACCCATGCGATAAAGCGCATGGGCACTCCGGAAGACATCGCTACAGCGGTGGCCTTCCTTGCATCACCGAGTTCCGGCTTCGTCACAGGGGACACCCTGAAGGTCGATGGCGGAACCGCAATCGGCTGATAGAACAACTAAATAACTAAGGAAATCAGCACGACAAGTGCTGGTATTACCAAAGAGTGTCTCCCGTCCTCACCCAGGAAAAGGAGACACGAAGCCACAAGCTGACAAGGCGGCACCAATGAATGTACTGAAGCACCACGGCGAGGCCCTAAGCCCTCGCATCGTCTCCGTCCCGACTCGCTCTCGCGGAGTGCTCACCACCCTCACTCCCGGGCGAAACGTTCTCGAAGAACTAACCGAGAAGCTGCGCGAGATGGGCACCGACAGCGGGTACGTCGAGCTATCGTCCGGAAGCTACAACCCTGTTGACTACTGCGTCCCCTCCGACGGAGATTCGGAACGAGCGATGAGCTTTTCTGAACCACGCACTGTAGAGCGAGCCGAGCTGGTCTACGGCGCCGTCACCGTCGGCCTCCGGGACAACAAACCCTTTATCCACAGCCACTGCATGTGGATCGACGAGAAGCAACAACAACTCGGCGGCCACCTCTGGCCAGAGACCGTATCTGGCGATCCCGCGCCCCACGCTGCCATCTACGGAATTTACGGCGCACGGTGGACCAGCGCCGACGATCCAGAAACACGGATGCCCGTATTCACGCCATCCATCGATGAGAGGAACCCCATGCCCAACCAAACAGATGCGACCGGCTACCTCGAAACGGTTGTCGCGAGAGTCCGACCCAACGAAGAGCTGACGGCGGCAATCGAGACGATTTGCCGCGAAAACGGGTTCGCCTCAGCGGTGCTGCGCGGTGGGCTGGGCAGCCTCGTCGGCGGCACCTTCTTCGACCGCGTAAACGGAGGAGTCAGGCACGTAGACGGTCCCGGCACCGAGGTCATTTCGATCATGGGTGACGTAAAGCTCGTCAACGGGCACTACGAAACGAAAATCAGCTGCACCCTCGTGGACCGCCACGGCGTCGTGCACGCTGGCGAACTCGTGCCTGGGGAGAACGCGGTTGCCGTGACTTTCGAGCTCGTCATCCAAAAAATCTCATAACTACTCACCGCAACACTCACCTGTTTAACCACACACACAAGGAGCAATCATGGACGTAACACTCGGAAAAGACTTTCTCGGCGACGAAGACGAAGCCGACCTCGTGGAATGGCTCGTCGCCGACGGCGCGACCGTAGCGAAGGGCGACCCGATCGCTCAAGTCGAAACGTCGAAGCTCGTCAATGACTTCACGTCGCCCAGCGCGGGCGTCATCACTTTCTCGGTTGCAGTCGGCGACGTCGTCTCGGTCGACGACGTCATCGCGACTATCGAATAGGAGCGGCTCATGCCTGACTTTGATAACGAAACACAAGGAATCACCGGATTGCGCCTCATGGCAAAGATCCGCGAGTTTGAACGACGGATGCCGCTGCTCTCTGAAGAGGGACTCATCCGCGGTTCGACCCACCCGTCTGTGGGCATGGAAGCCGTAGCCGTCGGAGTCTCGCTGGCTCTCGAAACCGGAGATGCTGTCGCCAGCAACCATCGCGGTCACGCCCACACCCTCGCCAAAGGTGCCGACTTCGGTCGCACCATGGCAGAGATCCTCGGTCGCGCAGACGGGTACTGCGGCGGCAAAGGCGGTTCGATGCATATTGGCGTGAAGGAGATTGGTGTCCTTGGCACCAACGGCATCGTTGGTGCCGGAATCGGCATCGCGACAGGCTCGGCGTTGGCGGCAAAAGTCAGCGGCGACGGAAGCGTAGCGGTTGCCTACTTCGGCGATGGCGCAGCAAACCAGGGCGTACTCGCTGAGGCTTTCAACCTCGCCGCGATCTGGAACCTACCGGTGATTTTCGTACTCGAGAACAACCACTACGCCCAGTCCGCATCCATCGAAGAAATGGTGGCTCAGCCGGACTTCACCCAGCGCGGCGAGGCGTATGGCGTGAAATCGGTTGCCGTAAACGGCATGGATATGCGCGACGTTTACCTTGCCGCCCGCGAGGCCGTCGATAAAGCCCGGGCAGGTGACGGCCCCACCTTAATCGTCGCCGACACCTACCGTTACCTCGGACACATGGCAGGAGACACCGAAATCTACCGGGATGCCGACGAGGTCAAGCGCTGGCACGACAAGGATCCGATTGCCTTTCTGGCATCCGATCTCATCGATTCTGGAGCGCTCGACAACGAGCGCTGGACCACGATGCAGGCGGAGCTCACCACCGAGGTGCAGGCCGCAGAAGACTTCGCGCGAAACTCCCCGTTCCCCGACGTTTCAACAGCATTCACCGATGTGTACGACAAGGAAGAAGAGGTCTCGCGATGAGTAAAACACCCAAGAGCATGAGCACGTGGCGTGCCCTCAACGCCGCACTGCACGACATTCTCGAAGACACTCCGGAGTCATTCGTCATCGGTGAAGACATCACTACCTGGGGCACCGGGGGTGGCATCTACGGTGTTACCCGCAAGCTCGCGGATGTCTATGGCAAGAACCGGGTGATGGATACCCCGATCAGTGAAGAAGTACTGATCTCCGCGGTGACTGCAGCAGCAGCTCGAGGAACGCGTCCGATCCTCGAGATCATGTATTCCGACTTTGCCTTCCTCGGCTTTGACGGCATCATCAACCAGGCCGCGAAGTCGCGCTACATGTTCGGTGGACAGTTCGACGTTCCGCTGGTGATCCGCACGAATGGCGGTTCGGGAATCGGTAAGGCTGCTCAGCACTCGCAGTCCCTCGAGACCCTTTTCGCGCACATCCCCGGCCTTGAGGTCGTTGTGCCCGGAACGCCCGGAGACGCCTACGGGCTGCTGCGCCACGCGGTTACGACCAATAACCCGACGATCTTCCTCGAACACAAGAATCAGTACTACGACAAGGGACTTGTCGACTTTGAGCCGCTTCCCTTCGGTCAGGCTCGCATCGCACGAGTCGGTACCGACGTCACGATCGTCGCGACGCAGCAGATTCTCGCGCGGTCACTGGTTGCGGCCGAAATTCTTGAGGCCGAAGGGATTAGCGCCGAGGTCATCGACCCCCGCACGCTGTTCCCCTTCGACATGGACACCGTTTACGCATCGGTTGCTAAAACCGGGCATCTCGTCGTCGGCCACGAAGCGGTTCGAGACTACGGCTGGGGTGCAGAGTTCGTGGCAGAAGTCGTCGAGAACTCGTGGGACAAGCTCGATGCCGCACCGGTTCGACTCGGCGCTGCACGCACGCCTATCCCTTACAGCGAAGAACTCGAAGCTGCGGTTATCCCCACCGTCGAGAAGATCGTCGCTGCTGTGCGACGCACCCTCGCGTAAAGAACCAAAGAACTGGGTGGGGGGTATTCGTTCGGATGCCCCCACCTGCACGAGCAAGAAAGTCTGGATGACATGCAACGACTCAGCAATAAGGTAGCCCTCGTTTTCGGCGGAGGATCAGCAGGAGGCGAGATTAACAACGGCCTCGCGACGAGCATTGTGTACGCGCAAGCTGGCGCACACGTCGTGATCGTTGACGTTAACGAAGAAGCTGTTGAGAGCGGCATCGCTCGCCTTAAGTCTGAGTGTGCCGACGCAGGAATTCCGTTTGAGGGGACTGGCCTCGTTGGCGACGTCACCTCGGAGGAGTCCGTGTCAGCCGTTGTGGAGCAGGTCATCGCCCGCTACGGTCGCATCGACATTCTGCACAATAACGTCGGAGTCGCTCGCATGGGAGGCCCCATCGAGATGAGCCTGGAAGAGTGGGAATTCGTGATGCGGATTAACCTCACCAGCGCGTTCCTTACCTGCAAGTTCGTGCTCCCCCCACATGCTGGAACAGGGCTCCGGGGCGATCGTTAACGTCTCCTCCATCGGAGGAATGCGCTACATCGGCTACAACTACCCGAGCTACTCCGCGACCAAGGGCGGAATGATTCAATTCACAACCAACATCGCTCTTCAGTACGCACGTCAAGGAATCCGCGCCAATTGCGTCGCTCCTGGATACATCGAATCTCCCATGATGTACAAACAGATCAGCGGCAACTTCAACTCGGTCGAAGAAATGGTGGCGGCAAGAAACGAGCTCTCCCCGACGGGAAAGGATGGGCGACTGCTTCGACGTTGCGTATGCGTCACTCTTCCTCGCTTCCGACGAAGCAAAGTATGTGAACGGAGTGTGCCTGCCCGTGGATGGTGGCCTCACTCAGCAGTCCGCCGCCGCCGTCTAGTCTCGGGAACCGATCGCTTTCGGCAACCAGCTCTCTGAGGGACCGCTGGTGTCGTTGGCTCGCAGTGTCTCAAGCCAAGCGAAGTGCTCGTCGATCGCGGCACCCGCGGCATTTCGGTCTTGCCTGAGGACGGCATCCAGCACGTCCCCATGAACTTTGCGAAGCTTCTCACGGTCATGTTCTAGTGCAATGTATCTCACGGTGCCGCGCAGCACTGGAGTGCAACATTTGGGAGAAGAAAATTAGCCCGGACTGACCAGAGGCTCGAAAGAGAGCATGGTGAAAGGCATTGTCTGCCTCAAAGAGTTCACGCCCATCGTCGGAGTCGCGCATCCGTTGCACGGCATTCGCAAGATCGTCGAGAGCCTGCGCATCACGTGTATCGCACGCCGCCATGCCCGCATGGCGTTCCAGCGCATAACGCACTGAGATAAGAGAATCGATCGTCAGCTGAGACGACATCAGACTAAGAATCAGAGTGTCGCTGATGCTGTCCGGCTGAATGCCCGTGAGGAAGGTACCTTCTCGTTCACGACGCTGAAGAATGCCGAGCGAAACGAGCCGGCTAATGCGGTCGCGCAAGGCGGTTCGACTGATGCTCAGGGTCTCTGCGAGTTCACGCTCGCTAGGGATCTGCTGGCCAGGTTCCTTAGTAAGAAGCAAGGTGACGAGCTCACCGAGTGCCTTGTCCTCGAGAAGATTGGTCAGGAATCGGTGTTGTGAAAAATCTGATGGCTCAACGTCGACAGGCTGACCGCTCATAGGGCTCGTCCTCTCTGCCCAACATTGGACTTTTACTCAGCCTGGTGACACCAGCCTATCGCGATCATACGCGGATACTCATCAGGCGGTTGGGCCGCCAAGCCGCCCGTGACGCGATCCACGTCAGTCGAAAAACCCTCTCACCGTCGTCGACTCCTGGAAACGCCGTCCCGCTTCTGCCGCAGAGTTCGACGTGAGCACTGCGGGTTTAGTCCGCGCGAAATGAGTCGACTGTTCGAAAGCGAATGCCACCTGCAGAAGGTCAAAATCTTTACCGTGCGGCATCGTGAGCTGAAGTCCTATCGGGAGGCCTGATGCACTAAATCCTGCGGGAAGAGAAATGGCAGGAACGTCTGCTGCAGACATCAGCGTCACCGATCGAAGCCATCCGAGGTAGTTGTCGAACTGAACACCGTTGATCTCGGTGGGGAACCGTTGAGTGGCGTCAAAGGGCAACAGTTGCGCCACCGGGGAAGCAAACACATCGAACTGCTCATGAAATACGGCCATCGAGCGTTCCAGTCGCGTGCGAGCTAATGCGGCCGAGGTGATGTCGGCAGCGGTAAGCGCCGCTCCTAGCTCCACATTCCACTGAAGTTCCGGCTTCACGAAATCTCGATGTTCCTTGACGAAATCACTGAGCAGCATCGAAAAGTCAAACGCTCGCGTGGTGCTGAAGACCTCATCCGCATCGCTGAGGTCAGGTTCGACCTCTTCAACTATCGCGCCCAAGTCTTCGAACACCGCCATGGCGCGTTCCAGCACCGCGATGATTTCGGGCGCTACGGGAATCCCCAACCCGAAGTCTCTCGACCAGCCGATTCGCAACCCACGAATGTCCCGTTCGAGAGGCTGGGTGAACTGCTCGCGACCTTCGGTGAGGGAAAGCGGTGCTCGGGAGTCAGGCCCGGCGAGCACGGACATCGCCAGTGCAATGTCAGAAACATCCCGCGCCATCGGCCCGGTGCGGCCGAGCCACGCCCACGAGTTGCGGCCGACCATGGGGACGCGGCCGCGCGAAGGGCGGAGCCCCACAACATTGCAGAATGACGCCGGGATGCGCAACGACCCCCCAATGTCGGAACCATCGCCGAGGTTCTGGATGCGGGCCGCGAGCGCCGCGGCGCGACTCCCCCGCTACTCCCGCCCGCGCTCAGGGTGGGATCGAAAGGGTTAGTGGTGGTGCCGAAGAGGTCATTGAAGGTGTGCGCGCCCGCCGCGAACTCGGGAACATTCGACTTTCCGGTGCTGACGACTCCGGCGTGCTTGAACCGTGCAATAACAAGATCATCCTCGTCAGGAACGAAGTCCTTTAATGCGACCGAGCCCTGAGTGGTGCGCATGCCCTTGGTGTTGTTCGTGTCTTTGTGGGTCATGGGTCCGCCATGCAGCGGGGGGCAGTTCACCGCCCGCCGCGGTCAGCTCATCTGCACGTTCCGCAGCCTGAAACGCTCCCTCCCGGTCCTGCAAGATGATGGCGTTGATCGACGGGTTAATCAGGTCGATTTGATCGAAGTGCGATTGAACGGCTTCGCGCACCGAAAGCTCGCCGTCACGGATGAGTTTCGCCATTTCCCTCGCCGAAAGGTCAGGGATAGCTGAAGGCACACGTTCTGTCATGGACAAATCCTTCCACACCCCACGAAACAACTACACTCGACCGCATGGACGCCCTCGACCTCTCTGCACGCGGCGAAGGGTTCACCAAGTGGTCGTGCTTCAGCCGGCGATGGCGGCAAGGATCTTGTCGCAGAGCGCCATCGTGCGCACGTTATCCGCTGCCGACGGACTGAGTTCTTCGGTGCCCTGCAGCACGCCAACAAAGTGCTTCATCTCTCCGATGTATCCACGCAAGTAGAGATCTTTGAGGCTTCCGGACCCGGGAGAGTTTGAGACGTCGAACGTAACCGACCGCTCGGCGAGGGGGCTCGCCCGGCCCCACAGTGGTGCCTGCAACTTCACCGTTGAGCACCTGGATGCGGCTCAGGTCGGATACTCGCACGACGCCGTTGGCGCACGTGACGCTGAGTTCCTCAGTCTCGCGCGACCACGCTCGGGCCGAGACGAAGTTCAACGATCCGATGACCCCGTTCTCATGGCGCACCTGAACGATGATCGCGAGCCCGTCGCCGACGCTGTTCTTCATCGCCGAAACATCAACAACTTCGCCAAAAATGTCGCGCACCAGGTCGATGAGATGAATGACCGCTTGCGTAACGAACTCAACAGGAGTGAAGTCAGGCTTCCACGCCGCGAAACCAAACTCGCAGGCGTACGAGATGACAGGGCCCTGCTCGGTCCCCTCACCAATGAGGGCCTTGAGCTGGGTGTAGGCCGGGGCGAAACGCTTCATGAAGCCGAGCATCACGGGCACACCGGCATCCGCGGCGATCGACGCAATCTGCTGGGCCTCTACTTCCGGTTGACCCGAGCGGTTTTTCCACGAACACGGCAACACCCGCGCGAACACAGTCGGCGACTACCTCAGCCTGAAGGTGCGGCGCAAGAGACACAATGATGCCGTCGAGATCAGTGGCTTCTATTAGCGCGAGATGGTTCGGGAAGATCGGACGGATGCCGCGGGCTTCGGCCTCGGCAACGCGAGCGGGATTGCGCTCAGCAATGCCAGCCAGGGGAACGCCCGTGGCGGCGAACGCAGGATAGAGGTTCAGCGAAGAGTGCCGGCCTGCGCCCACAAATCCGATTCGGGGCTGCTCAACGGTCGACATAGTTCCTCACATCCTCTGTGCACGAGCGGCACTGCCCCATTATCTAATGGCTCAACGGCTTGCGTGGCGTTGTGCGACGGCGAGAACCGCACCGCGCGAACTTTGCGCCAGGGGGCGAATCTGGCCGCACAGCCGCATCCGCAGTACCGTTGGTCTCTAAGTGACTAACGCTGTTGACCAACATCCGACAGAGGGAGCGTCGCGTGGCTAACACCGTCGAGAATCGAACCGCAGCAATCTTGCAGCAATTGCGCACAGAAGCGGACCCTGCGGTTAGCGCCGACCTTGGGCGCCGTTACGGCATCCACACCGACAACGCGATCGGAATACCGATGGCGAGAATGAAGAAGATCGCCGCAACCCTAGCTCCTGATCACGACCTCGCGATGTCGCTCTGGGCCACCGGTTTTTATGAAGCACGCACGATTGCCGCACACACCGATGATCCAAGTCGTGTCAGCGTCGACCAGATGGATGCATGGTGTGCGAATTTCGACAACTGGGCGATCGTCGATACCGCCTGCTTTACGCTCTTCGATAAGGCGCAAGGAGCATGGTCGAGGCTTGAACCGTGGGCGAGCAGCGAACGCGAGTTCACGAAGCGCGCCAGCTTCGCACTGTTGTGGGCTCTGGCCCTGCACGACAAACGTGCGGAAGACTCCCACTTTTCGGATGCCCTTTCACTGATCGAAGCGAACGCGAGCGACCCACGGCCGCTAGTCACTAAAAGCGCAGACGATGGCGCTTCGGGCAATCGTTCAGAAACGCCCGCAGCTTCGCTCTCAAGTGGCCGCGCTCGTGCGCGAGCGGCGGGACTCAGACGACGCCTCTACCCGCCGAGTGGTGCGTCCGATCGAAAAAGTTTTGATTAGCTACCCGACACCATGATGCCAGTGACCCGCGTGGGGATTGCGGCTAGGCGCGAGCATCCGCTTCTGGAGTGATCGCAGCTTCAGGGGCAAGCCAGACAGGCTGAGGGTCAGTAGGTACGGAGAGACCGGCAAGCCGGAACGGCACCCTCTTCGATACTCAACGTGAGCGCCGGGTGGTCAATGAGTTGTCAGGCGCGACTGATTCACTACCATCATGGATGCCGCATCGCTCAGTCCCGTCGGGTACGACCCTGATTTCCTTGATGTGCCTGTGCCTCTCCCCGCGCCGACCGCGAGCGCCCCGATCCGCGAGTTGCCGTACACGCATTTCACGGTGAGCCTGGATCCGACCCGGCGGCTCGCCCGCGCGACCGGGGTCAATATCGATGGCGACCAGCTTGTTAATGTTGGTCGCGGCAATGACTGGCACAGTGATCCGCGCCTCCCCGCGCATGAACAGACCGGCGAGGCGGTGTATGCACGCAACGATCTCGATCGCGGGCACCTCGTGCGGCGTCGCGACCCCGTCTGGGGCGACGAGGCGACCGCGGCCCAAGCGAACTTTGACACTTTTGCTTTCACGAATGCTGCACCTCAAGCTGCAGGGTTCAACCAGTCGAAAGAATTGTGGCTCGGTCTCGAAGATCATGTACTGAACTACGCCCGCACGAACAGGAACCGCATCAGCGTGTTTACGGCGCCCGTGCTCGGGAAGCAATGATCCGGTCTACCGCGGCGTCGGCATCCCGCTACTCTTCTGGAAGATCGCAGCGTGGATATCCACCATCGATGGCGGTGTTGAACTCCGAGCTGCCGGGTTCGTTCTTGACCAGCGCCCGCAGCTCGCCGATGTTGACCTTGAAGAGGCTCGCGCCCTCGCACTCCTCAAGGGCGATCCCCCGCCCCTCGGCCCCTTCCGCACCTTCCAAGTTCCGATCGTTGACATTGCTGCGATCACCGGGCTCGTGCTGGGCGTTCTCGACTCAGCGGACGTGCTCGAGCCAGCTCTGGCCGCGACCACGCCGGGAAAGCTTGAGGAGCGCTGGGTCGAGTTGACCACGACAGCGAGCGTGCGCCTCTAGCCTGCTCCGAGTCGCCCTCGCAGGTCGAACTGACGCAGGCTAAGCGCGCGACGGGCGGGCTGAGATATCTGCGATCGCATCCGCGAGGTCAGGATGCTCGAACGTGAAGCCCGCCTCGGTGAGGGTGCCGGGCACAACCCAGCGGCTTTTTGAGGATGAGTTCGGGTTCGGTTCGCAGCACCCACATGGCGGGCTCGAGCATCCATCGCCAGGCCTGCAAACCGAATGGCGCACCGACCGCGCGACGGAGGATGCTCATGAGGGTGCGGTTGTCTGAGGGGTTGGGGCTCGCGACGTTGACCGGCCCGGTGATCGTGTCGGTGTCGCGCACGAAACGGATCGCGCGAACGACGTCGTGGAGGTGAACCCAGCTGAACTTTTGGCGCCCAGCGGTCTTGTGGCCTTCTGCGCGACCGGTACCCGAGGGAGTCGGGCCGATGCCGCGGTAACGGTTGTGGCCAAACCACCAGCCATCGATTTGGGGGCCGCCGAGACCGAAGCGTGCGAGGCGGAGCAACAGGTTCGTGGCCGGGCCATCACCCAGCACGATCGCCATGCGGAGGGCGACGCGGCGAGTCTGCGGCAGGTCACCCTCGAAGAATTCGTTCTCCCAATTGCGGGCAACATCCACCGAGAATCCTTTGCCGAGCTCGCCATTGTCGTCGCTGTTGGGGCGGTCGGTTGAATGGCGGTAGATGGTCGCCGTTGAGGCGTTCATCCAGAGAGCAGGCGGAGCGGATGCCGCAGCCATCGCCTCTCGCAATGCCCGAGTCGTTTCGACCCGCGAGCGCAGAATCTCGTTGCGGTTCTTGTCGTTGTAGCGGCAGTTCACTGATTTGCCCGCAAGGTTGACGACGATCGCTGAGCCGTCGATGACTCGGGCGATAGCGGGAGGGTCGCTCCACGCGACTGCGGCACTGCGTCCGATCAGTCGAACGTCGTAACCGTCCTCGCGAAATGCCTGCGCAATCGCTGGCCCGACGAATCCACTTGCCCCGGCGATAACCGCGATAGGTTTCGCTGCGCTTGGTTTCGCCGCCGGTCGTGCTGCCTCTTGTGCCTCTGCCATGACGCCCCCCATCAGACTGAAAATTTCTCACTCAGTCTATCGAGCCAAGGCGTCTACGCGTGCGCTGGCGCTGAAGCCCACACGAGCTCTCGCGCCAGATCGATGCTCACAGAGAGGGTGTCGATCGGGAGTTGCTGAGTGACGAGAGCGCCCTCGTGCAGCACCAAAAGTTGGGTGGCGAGCGCGTCAGGGGCCGAGCATCCAGCAGTCGTTGCAAGCTCGCTAAACAAATCGACTAACCACTGCTTCTGCTGGGTAGCAATCAGGTGCGCGGGATGAGCGGGGTCGGGCAGCTCGGCGAGCGCGTTGATGAAGGCGCAGCCGCGGGGGTTGTTCTGGTTCCAGATGCGTTGGGCTTCGAGCGGGGCGAGTACTGCCTCGATGGGCGACCCGGCAGCAGCGATTGTTTCGCGAACGAGCAATTGCCAGCGCTGTTCGCGCTCCTCGAGGTAGGCGACCACGAGCTGATCTTTCGATCCGAACTGGTTGTAAAGGGTGCGCTTGGTCACGCCCGAGTGCTCGGCGATGAGGTCGACGCCGACCGCCGTAATGCCGCGGCTATAGAAGAGGTCGCCAGCAGCATCAAGGATGCGGTGCCCCGCGGCCGTCATCGGTTTCGTCTCCGACATTCGACACTCCTTTACTGATCGGTGTACTGTGGAGCAGGTTCACAGATCAGTATACCCGCGAGGAGTCTCCCCCATGAACGTTCCCACCACCATGCGTGCCGTGCAGCTCACCCAGCACGGAGGGCCCGCGGTGCTTCAATTGGCTGAGGTCGCGACTCCCGTTCCTGCAGCGGGGGAAGTTCTCGTCAAAGTGAGCGCCGCCGCCCTCAACAACACTGACCTGTGGACGCGTGAGGGGCGAATATGGGCTTCCCGGACCTCGTGCCGGGTGGCGCGGTCCGCTCGACTTTCCACGCATCCAGGGAGCGGATGTTGTTGGTCACATTGCCGCTGTGGGCGATGGCGTCGACGAAAGCGTGCTCAATTCGCGCGTCGTGATCGACCCCGCTGTCTACGATGTCGACCAACCCGATGCAAACATCACCGGGCTGATGGGCAGCGAACGCGACGGTGGCTACGCCGAGTATGTGACGGCGCCAGCCAACCGCATCCACGACGTGACGGAGTCGAGCCTCAGCGACGATCAGCTCGCCGCCCTCCCCATCTCCTATGGCACGGCCCTCGGCATGATCGAACGCGGCCGACTCCAAGCGGGTGAAACCGTTCTCGTTTCGGGAGCATCCGGCGGCGTTGGTGTTGCCCTCGTGCAGTTGGCACGCGCTCGCGGTGCCCGTGTCATCGCCATTAGCAGTGGCTCCAAGATTCAGGCGGTTCTGGATGCCGGCGCTCACGTTGCCGTCGACCGCGCGGCAGACGTCGCCGAGCAAGTGCGCGCAGCTGCACCCAACGGCATCGACGTCGCCCTCGATGTCGTCGCCGGAGACCTCGTTCACGACGGACTCCCCCTGCTGCGCAAGGCCGGCCGCTGGGTCGTTGCCGGAGCCCTCGGCGGTCACACGATCGGCTTCGACGTGCGCGACCTCTACCTGCACAACCTGCAACTCATCGGCTCCACCATGCACACCCCTGAGCACTTCGAACTACTCATGGGCATGGCGCGACGCTCAGAAATTGTGCCCATCGTCGCGGCAACGTTCCCGCTTGAGCAGGCAGCCCAGGCGCAGGAGGAACTTGCTCGCCGGGCGCACGTCGGCAAGATCGTTTTGCACCCGTGAGCTGACTCGCTTATCGCTCGCGCCCACCAAGCACCGCGCTGACAACAAGGAGCAGGAGCGCGCCCAACGCGAGTGCGCCCAACGCGGCCGGCACGCCACTCGCCTGAATGAGCACGCCCGCCAGCGCGCTTCCAGCGGCACCGCCAATGTTGTGGCTTGTGTTCACCCACGTCATGGCCGAGTTCTGCTGGTGCTCCCCGCCCGAGGTGTGCGCGGCAACATAGGTCACGATCATCACCGGCGAGAAGAAGAGCCCGGCCACGATCAGCACCACGCTAACCGCAACAGCACCCGTGACGACGGCCACGAGAGAGGTGCTTGCGAGAAGCACGACCGAAAGAATGACGAGTTGTCTGGCGGGGGAACCGGGCACCTTAAGTGCCCCATACAGGAGCCCGCCGAGTGCACTCCCCCAGCGAACAGGCCGAGCGCGATGCCCGCGGCGGCCGATCCGCCATAGGAGGCCAGAGCAACCGGTACCGCGACGCTGAGCGAGCCCGCAACGCTTCCCGCGATGAGAGCCGGCAAGAGAAGACCCACGAAACGAGCATCCAGAATCAACGGCCTGAGCTTGGGGAGTTCGTCGCCCACCGCCGAAAACCGACGTTCGCGCGGCCTCATCGCCCCAACAGCGGGAGTGGCAATGAAGAGAAGGCCACCCGCGAGCACCAATACTGCGGGAATGATGAGCGCGACCCCTGGAGCGATGAAAGCCAACGCCACTCCAGAAATCGCCGGGCCAACGAGGTAGAGCAGCTCTTCCACGACTGCGTCGAAACTTAGACCCTTCTTGAGCAGCTCGGGATTCGGGGTCAACGATCCCCACGCCACCCGCATCGTCGGGCCCACCGGCGGGGCGACGGCTCCAGCTATCGTTGCAAGAATCACCAGTTGAACCCCGGGCCCGCTAAGCAACGATGTGGTTGCTAGCACCCCGAGCGTGGCGCTGAACAGCACCACCAAAATCGCGAGCACACGGCGAGCACCGTAACGATCGATGAGCGACGCCCGCACCGGTGCCAGTACACTCGCGGCCGCCCCGTAGAGAGCAAGAGCTGCACCGGCTAGCGCAACAGAATCGGTCGCCTCCACCACCGCATAAAACAGCGGGAAGCAAGACCAGCGCGTACGCCGCACGACCGATCAGGGCCGTGCCAAAAGTCAGCGGCACACGGGGCAGCGAAAGTGCGTCGCGGTAGCGAGTAGTCACAGCCCGGGGCATCCGTTCACTGACTCGACGCTTCAACAGGCGGCGTGCCATTCGTCCGCAAACTCTTCGACCGTCTTCTGCTCGAGGTCGCGCCGCACTACGCGGAGAAGCTGATCCGCCTCTTCGACGGAATCGACGGACGTGCGGATGACCTCTTCGCCGGTCGTGCGGCGCACCACAACAAGATCGGCACCGGGCCCTCTCGGGGTGGTATCTCCCATCAGGAGGCTCCCTACAAGCTCGATCGCAAACCGGGCAGCATGACGAACCGGGTGGTCACGGCGCTTCTCGATAAGAGCTTCAAGGTGTTCGGCCGCACGATCCTGCTCAGACACGCTGCACTCCTTCTTTCACATGCGGAATCCACTAAACTGAGTCTATATCAGTTCACTCATGATCTTGCGCCTCCTCAGAGCTGCAGCCCAAACAACTCCACCTCGCTTAGGCTGATTCCAGCGGTCTGAGCGACCGGATGCTGGCAAGAGGATTCCGACAATGACAACCACCCCCCGAGTACGTTCCCACCGTTGTTTTGTCGAAAGCGTCGGCAGGTGGCGCTCATGAGAAGCCCGAGCTCACGGCGCTCATTCATGGGCTCGAAGCATCCATGAAATCAGCCATCGAAGCTACCGGTGCCCGCGTCATTAGTGTTGACGGTTTTACCGCCGCTGACGTGGATGCTGCGCTCAGCCAGGCAGACGGCGTTGTGCTGCTCGGCGGTGGTGATGTTGACCCCGACGAGTATGGGGCAACAGAGCGGCATCCGAAGCTCTACAACATCGACCGCACCACCGACGGCGTCGACATCGAACTCGTGAACCAGGCCACCGAGCGTCGCCTGCCGATCCTCGCCATTTGCCGAGGGATGCACATCGTGAACGTCGCGCGCGGAGGCACGCTCATTCAACACCTCGAACCCAGCGCTGTCGTGCACAGTGGCAAAGGCGTCGATGCGATGGTCGACCACGACGTCACGCTCGCGCCCGCATCGCAGCTTTCCGAACTCTATGGCGACGGCACAATGACGATCCGTTCCGGCCATCACCAAGCGGTGGATGTCGTGGGCGCCGGACTCACCGCCACCGGCCGTGCTGCTGACGGCGTGGTCGAAGCAGTGGAAAGCACCGACCCGACCTCTCCCCTTATTGCCGTGCAGTGGCATCCCGAAGACGACAAATCGAGCGAACGCGACCGCGAACTGCTCTTCGGCTGGCTCACCACACAGGCGCGAGAGTTTCACGAACGTCAAGCCGAACTCGCGGGTTGACTTGAGTGCGGCCAACGCGCAACGTCCGCATGAATCTAGTTACCTGAACAACTGAAGCATCCTTGCGATTGGATGCCCGGGCTGCAACTCTGAACGCATGCGGATATCGATCGTCGTCGTCCTTGCCGTCGGCGCAGCACTCACCCTTGCGGGGTGCGTGGCCTCGACGGAGCTGCAGGCAGACGCCGTTGTTGAGGATGCGGAAATACCGGAGTGGCTACACGACAGTCTCGATGTCCCGTCATCCGAACTTGTGTTCCTCGGCGAGGAAGACGAAATGACCGTCTACGCGAGCCTGGACAAAGACGGCAACCAGTGCGTCATTGCTATTCTTGCGCCGTCGTCAACCAGCAATGGTGATGACGGAGCCACCTCGACTAGCTGCACTTCTCCGCTTGATTTTGCGAGCGACGGCGCACGAGTAACCGTTGGCGGTGGCGGTCACAGCGGCAGCGCCCACTTTCTCCCACCCGGTTACAGCGAGCCCCTCGAACCCGGCTGGGTGCGCGTCAACCCTCAACTCGCTGTCAAGAGGTAATAAGCAGTCGTTCTAGAGACAATCGCACGGCGCGAGAGTAATCTCACCTCAAGGAGGCTTGACCATGACGAAAGAGAGTTTCAGCGCCGAAGAACGTGCGGCCATGAAGGAGCGCGCTCGAGAAGCGAAACGCGAAGCATCCGCAGCCGAAGATTTGGCAGATGTGCTCAGCAAGATCGCCGAGATGCCCGATGACGATCGCGCGCTGGCCGAACATGTGCACACCACTGTGCTCGCCGCCGCCCCCAACCTCACACCGAAGACCTGGTACGGGATGCCCGCCTATGCCAAAGACGGCAAAATCGTGTGCTTCTTTCAGGCCGCCCTCAAATTCAAGTCACGCTATGCGACCCTCGGTTTCAGCGACGAAGCGGCCCTCGATAACGGCCCGATGTGGCCTGCCGCCTACGCTCTAGTGAAGTGGACGGATGACGTCGAAGCCCAGATAAGCAAGCTCGTCACACAAGCGGTCGGCTAACACTCTCGCTAGCCGACCACCGTTAGCGGGCGACTAGCCCGCGACTGCTAATGGGAGACTGCTAGCGAGCCATCGCAGCGCGAACACCGTCGTTGACGATCTCGCCGGCGAAGACATTCAGGCCGCGAGCAAGCGCCGGTGATGCGGCAGCGGCGGCATCCCAGCCGAGGTTCGCGATAGCAACGACGAACGGCAACGTTGCGTTGCTCAATGCGCGCGTCGAGGTGCGAGGTACAGCGCCGGGCATGTTCGCGACGCAGTAGTAGAGCGAGTTGTGCACGGCGAAGGTGGGGTCGTCGTAGGTGGTGGCGTGGGAGCCTTCGAAGCATCCGCCCTGATCGATGGCGATGTCGACGAGCACCGACCCGGGCTTCATCGACGCAACCATTTCGTCGGTCACGAGCTTGGGAGCCGCAGCACCGGGGATCAGTACCGAACCGATGACGAGGTCGGCTTCGAGAAGCTGTTCGGCGATTTCGTAACGCGTCGAAACGCGAGTCTGGATTTCACCGTTGAAACGCACCTCAAGGGCGCGAAGACGCGGCAGCGAGATATCAATGATGGTGACGTCAGCACCCAAACCGAGAGCGTTAGCGGCAGCATGCTCACCAGCAACGCCGCCGCCGATGACGACAACCTTGGCCTTGGGGGTTCCGGCGACTCCACCGAGAAGTTGCCCGCCGCCACCCTCAGCCTTGAGCAGAGCGTGGGCACCGGCAATGATTGAGAGGCGGCCAGCGACCTCACTCATCGGGGCAAGAAGGGGAAGCGAACGGTCGTCGCCCTGAACGGTTTCGTACGCGACCGCTGTGGTGCCGGGAAGCAACAAGGGCTTCGGTCAGCGCGCGGTCTGCAGCGAGGTGCAGGTAGGTGAAGAGAGTTAGGTCTTTGCGAAAGTAGCCGTACTCCGAAGCGATCGGCTCTTTGACCTTCACGACGAGGTCGGCGGATGCCCATACTTCGTCAGCCGCGACGACGATGCGTGCGCCTGCCGCCGCGTAATCCTCGTCAGTGAACCCACTGCCGAGACCGGCTCCGGACTGCAGAGTGACGGTGTGCCCTCCTGCGACCAAGGTGTCGACGCCCGCAGGAGTGATCGCAACACGATTCTCGTTGTTCTTGATTTCAGTGGGCACAGAAATTTGCATCGACTTACCTTTCGCTGTTGAGTGGTGCAAGCCTGTCAGAAATTCTGTTTTCTATGGAAAAGTCAGAATATTCATCGGTAAATAGTCTCCAAGAACGTGAAATCATGCCAAAATTGCACTCAACATCCGTTCTGACCGAAGGATCTTCGTATGCAAGACGAACTTGACTCGATCGACACGAAGATTCTCACCCTGCTCTCGCGGGATGCCCGAATGAGCAACGCCGCTATCGCAAGCACGGTCGGAATTGCGGCATCCACCGCTCATACCCGCGTCAAGTCACTCTTCGACCGTGGCCTCATCACGGGATATCACGCAGCGCTCAATCAAGCGAAGCTCGGTCGAGGTCTGCAGGCCATTATCGGAGTATCGCTACGCCCGGGTGCCCGGCAGGAAAGCATCCAAGCCTTCACGGAAGAAATCCGTCGGCTGCCCGAAGTGATCCAGTTGTTCTTCGTGGGCGGCGGCGATGACTTTCTCGTGCACATTGCGGTCGAGAACTCATCGAAGGTTCGCCTGTTCGTCGTCGACCATTTATCGGCCCGTCACAGCGTCGCATCCACCAACACCAGCATGATCTTCGAGTATCACCGCAACGCGGTGGCGACTGACTTCTCCTAGACCTGGTTGAAGCGCGGTGCCGTGAGCGGCCAGTCGCGTGCAATCCACGCCGGAACGAACTTATCTAGGGCCGCCTCCACGTCCGACCCGACGTATTCGTCGCGTACCCACCACGAAATATCAGCATCCGCCCCTGGCTTTTCGGCAGGATCGATATAGACGCACCCAATGAGCTCTGTCTCGTTCTCATCGAAGAGCGCGAAGTTGAATGACTCGTGCGTTTCCATCTCGTCAGCATGCCGCTGGAGATCGACGCGATCCTGCTCGGCGGTCATCGTCGCGGGCGGCCAGCCCCAGGCTTTGCCATAGATCGACCAGAGCCGTTCGCGCGACCCCATCACGGCAGCCATGTCGAGCTCGGTATCGGATGCCCGGATGGGGCGAAGGTGGTGGCCGGTAGGCACATGGAGGAGAGTCGGGTGCTGCCACCCTGCGGGCAACCACGCGTCAGCGGATGCGGCGGCTTCTATTCCTTCAGTCACGATCGAGACCCTTCCCCAGCGCACGCTGCTCAGCCTGAGCGCGGTGCGAGTGCCACGATCATAGTGCCGTCGCGCGACTCTGGGAATGTTTCGTATGAGTCCTGAGCGATCCCTGAAAACTCAGTTTCTTTCGATGGTTTGCTTTCTAAAGTAGGCGCACAGCTTTTCCAACTCGATCGGAGGATTTGACATGGGAACAGTAACAAAAGACATCGACGTAGACGTTCCCGTTAGCGTCGCCTACAACCAGTGGACACAGTTTGAACAGTTTCCCGCCTTCATGTCTGGCGTGAAGGCAATCACTCAGATCGATGACCGCAAGATGCACTGGGAAGTGTCCGTCGGCGGCGTCGACCGTGAATTTGATGCAGAAATCGTTGAACAACACCCTGACGAACGAATCTCCTGGACCAGCACGGGAGAGAAGATGCATGCGGGTGTCGTCACATTCCATCGCCTAAGCGAAGGCAGCACTCGAGTTACGCTCCAAATGGACTGGAAGCCAGAAGGATTCGTCGAGAAAGCTGGCGAGATTCTGCAAATTGACGACCTTCAGATCGCCAAGGACCTCTCAGAATTCAAGCGACTCATCGAGTCGAACGGTTTCGAATCTGGCCAGTGGCGCGGAGAAGTACCCCGGTCCGAAGACAGCCTGGGCCGCTAGCGAGACTGAAAGTAACTTCTCGTCATTGCGCTAGGCCGCGAGCGCGGGAGCGATATGTCGAGCGGAGGTCGCCCATTCCGGGGATCTAGAGAACACGGGGGCCGGTGCCGGGTCGGCGAGCGCTGACGCACTCCACGGCAGCGGCTCCCCTCGCTCGAGCCCGCTTACCCCTCGGTGAGAACCGACCACGATTCGCCACCGTCGAACGATTCAACAAGTCCGCGCTCATCAATGAGCGCGATGCGTTCGCCGCCTCCACCAGTCGCCAGCGCATACGCCGTTCCCTCGACGGAACCACGATCAGACCACGGCCCGCCCTCAGCTGAGCGCACCCAGACGACGCCTTCAACATCCACGCCAACGAGCGCACCGGCCACATCCGAGGGTGCTGCGAGCAGATAAAGAAGCGGCGCATCAGCGAGCGAGCTAAAAGACTGCCCCGCATCATCGCTGACCAGCATTCCATCCGGAGTCGTCGCATACAGCCGGTCTGTCACGTTCGGGTCAGGCACCACCGCATAGGCCTGGAGGCTCGCCCCCTCGCTCCAGGTAACGCCGCCGTCAACACTCGCCAGCAGCGGCGCTCCGTCAGAGGACAACCCATACAGCCGCGTCGGGTCGTTCTGATTCACCGAAAGCGCATGAAAATCGGTCTGTCCGGCGAGAGACACACTCGTCCACGTCTCCCCCGCATCCACACTAGAAAGGAGCCCCAAGTTCGGGCCCTCGAAGGTTGTTGACCCTGGGCTCGGATGCCCCGACACGAAATATTGATCGCCAGCCGACGTGAACCCCATGGCATCGAACGGCTCTCCGCCCAGCGGGCCGCTCAACTCACCGGCAGCATCCACCCGATAGATTCCCGAATGGCTCGCCACCAAGACGATCTCTTCAGAGTCAATTCCTAAGCCATGCACGTGTTCGAAGACGCTGAGCGCTGACGGCGCAGTCTCCGTACTTTCGAGAGGCGTCGTCGGGGCACATCCGGCCAGCCCTACGACAGTCACGACGATGCCCGCGGTGAGCGCAACGACATTCTTCTTCATTCTGTTCTTCACTAGGTTCCTTCACTATTTCGTACTCACATCGTCGGCATCACAACGGATGCCGTAGAGATCTCGGCGAAGCCGACATCAACCCGATCAGGTGCGACTAATAGAAAGAGCGTGAAGAGACGGTGTTGGGGTGTGCCCAAGAGCGCCAGCGTGCCCTGACGTTACCGGCGCAGTCGGCGCGAAACCTGCGCTCTCTGCACGCAGCGACGCGACGGCCACCAAACCGGCAAGGGCCGCAACCGGAGTGCACTCGGTCATCGACGAGCCGGAATCGCCGGGGCACGGGCACAGTTCGGCGCTCGGCTCGTCGGAGTCGTGCGGGACGGCGTCGGTATGGATTGTTGCGTGCGCGGTGGCCGCAGAAGCGGTGCTGGCGTCAGCTGCCACCGAGTGCATCGTCACTAGCGCCACAACCGTTAGCAGCGCAGCAATCAGCAGGAGGGCAGCGCGCAGCGTTCGAACAACGTTCGTCGCTTGCCCAGTCACACCAACCACCCCCTGCAGTTCATCCACGTCGATCGTAATCGACGACGCAGGCCCCGCGCTGAGCAATAGCCCCTAACGCGGCAGGGCAGCCTCGCTCATCGGCCATCCTGAGTGCGCCGGTGATACGTCAGCGCCATCCGCACACACTCGCGCAGTTCGTCGACCGGGATGCTGTCGCCAACGCTGAACACCACCGCGCGATCACCCTCATACGCGAAGGTGTCCCCAAATTGGGCTCGAAAATCGCTAACCAAGTTGGTGCTGCAGATAAAGAACATCGCATAGTCGTGCGCCGATTTCGCGTTCGTCGGTGCGATACGAATCGTGCTGCCGCTGTGACTTTCGCTCGTCAGGTACGCGGGCTCGCCCCACTTGAGAGTCTCGGTGATCGTGCCGACACCCTCCGTCTCGGATGCCGTGGCGAGAATAAGGTCGCGGAGCAGCAATAGCTCACCGCGCATCGGCTCAGGCCAATCATTGAACGTCGCCGCTACTTCTGGCGGCATGGCGGCGCTGCTCACTCCGTAGCCGCGCTGGTCGGCGTTGATTGCCCTCGTGCTCGCTGACTCCACCATGCTTCGACGCTACCGTGCCTCTTGGCGGCGCACCATCTCCGCAATCCAGAGCGGAGCATACGGCGAAGTGCAGCCTGGCGGTGTCGGGTAGTCCTTCAGCACCTCGAGCCTTTCGCCAATTTCGAGGGCCCGCTCGCGATATTCAGCGTGCTCGATTCCGATGTACGCAAGGGTGTTGTTCATCTCCCATTGCAGGCGGTCGGGGGCATCCTTCATCTCGGCATCAACAACATCGAGCAAGCTTGGAAGGTCGAGACCGTCGGCATTTTTGCGCGCTCGCTCGGCAGTTAGTGCCCAACCGGCACTGCGCACGCCAGCGTCCGCATCGGCCGACCACGCCACGCGCAACTCTTCGAAGTGGGGGCTTTTCTTGACGACATAGTTGATCAGCCAGTCGCGCACCTTTGATGCTCGCGCCTGGCGCACCATGGCATCCAACTCGTCGCGGGTGAACTCGGTGGGCCGACAAATGAGAAGCGCAACGAGTTGGGCGGGAGTGTCATCGGTTTCCCACAATTCAACGGCGAGCGGATGCTGCGACTTGAGCCGTTTTGCGATCGCCCGCAGCTTGCTGAGATTCACCCCGTGATCGTCACCGTGGCGTTCGTTGACGGCCCGAACTTTGGGGTCGTCGAGCGCCGCCAATTCGGCCATCACCTCAGCAACCGCAGTGGTATTCACCCTTCGACGCTACTCTCCCTTGATCTCGTGCGCGAGCACTTAGCGGGCACAGCGGGAGAACAAAAAATCCATCCCCGCATTTAGTTGCTTAAGGTAAGCAATATAGTTACTCTCGCTAAGTACTTAAGGAGATCAGACTTGTTAGATGACGCGGATGCCACCGCCATACTCACGGGAATGGTGACGATAAGCCGCACCTTTCGCAAGGCAGCGCAACGCAGTCGCGAGCGCAGCCTTGCCGGCACCAAATACGGTTTTCTGCGCCATTTGCTCGACGGCGACGCTCGCCTCGGTGAGCTCGCGCACCACCTCATCATCTCGGCACCCGTCGCCTCGCGCGCCGTTGAAGCGCTTGAGGCTGACGCCCTCGTCGAACGACGCACCGACCCCCTCGATGCGCGCGCGATCCTCATCTCCATCACCGAGCAGGGACGCACGGCGCTGGCCGAAGGCGACAGCCGCATCATCCGAAAATTTGCCGTCGCCCTAGACGACTGGACGCCCGAAGAAGCCGAGCGAGCCATCAGCTTGCTCAACGTGCTCAATGAACGATTGGCTGACGTGCTTCAGCCCTCAGAAACCCCGGCCGATGCGGAAAACAGTGCTCGGCCCGACTCCACTACAACGACAGACACACTCACCAACAAAGACGAAAAAGAGAACAACGAATGACAGCACCCGCACGCACGACAGTGCAATCGTCAGATCCGTCCACCGCGCCC
The DNA here is from genome assembly GCF_019443965.1 of Salinibacterium sp. M195. GTDB lineage: Bacteria > Actinomycetota > Actinomycetes > Actinomycetales > Microbacteriaceae > Rhodoglobus. The sequence goes on from NZ_CP040814.1 coordinate 104,601, forward strand.
GTGACCTATACCCACCGCGAAATCCTGCAGGTGATGACCGGCCTCTTGGCAGCGCTCTTCACCGCCATGATCTCGACCACAATCGTCTCCACCGCACTGCCGACCATCATCGCCGAACTCGATGGAACCCAGCGTCAATACACCTGGGTCATCACCGCCAGCCTGCTGATGATGACGATCACCACCCCGATTTGGGGAAAACTCTCTGACCTGTACAACAAGAAGATGCTGACTCAGCTGGCCATCGTCTTCTTCCTCGTTGGCTCCATCGCCGCCGGTTTTGCTGACTCCATCGGCGTTCTCATGATCGCTCGTGCGGTTCAAGGCATTGCGATGGGTGGCCTCACCGCGCTCGTTCAGTCGATCATGGGATCGATCATCGCTCCCCGCGAACGTGGACGCTACGCCGGCTACATGGGCGCCGTCATGGCGGTGGCCACGGTATCCGGTCCGCTCTTGGGCGGTCTCATCACCGACTCGCTCGGATGGCGCTGGTGCTTCTTCGTCAGCCTGCCGTTGGCCATCATCGCGCTCATCGTGTTGCAAATGAAGCTCCACCTGCCGACCAACCCGCACGCCAAGACTCAGCTCGACTACCTCGGAGCCGCTCTCGTCTCCATCACTGCAGCACTGCCGATGCTCTGGGTCACCTTTGCCGGCAGCGACTACGACTGGATCTCGTGGCAGTCTGGCGTATTCCTCGCCGCCTTCCTCGTTGTGGGATTCTTCGCCGTCATGGTCGAGTTGCGTGCACCTGCCCCCATGATCCCGTTGCGCCTGCTCGGCAATTCCACGACGATTTGGATGATCGTGGCCAGCGTCGGCATCGGTGTCGGCATGTTCGGCTCTGGTGTCTTCCTCACCCAGTATTTCCAACTCGGAACCGGCGCAACCCCGACCCAAGCGGGCCTGATGACCATTCCGATGATCATCGCCCAACTTCTGTCGGCCACCATCGGTGGCATCATCGTCAGTCGCATCGGTCGCTGGAAGCCCGTCATGCTCATCGGCAGCATCCTCATGCTCGCCGGCCTCACCGGACTCGGAACCATCACCCACGACACCCCATACTGGGCCGTCGCGATCTACATGGCCCTCATGGGTATCGGTATCGGCGCCCTCGTGCAGAATGTTGTGCTCGCCGTGCAGAACACCGTTGACGTCAAGGATGTCGGATCAGCGTCGGCGGCGATCGCCTTCTTCCGCTCGCTCGGAGGCGCTGTCGGCGTGACCATCCTGGGCGCCGTTCTCACTAACCACGTGAGCACCAATATCGTGGACGACCTGGCCGAAATCGGCGTTGACCCCAGCGCACTCTCGAATGGCTCCGGCGAAACGAGCCTCGACATCACGGGTCTGCCCGACGCAATCCAGACGGCATTCCACCACGCCTATGCGGATGCGTTCGGTTCCATCTTCATGATCGCCGCGCTGGTCACCGCCACCGCAGTGATCGCGATTGCGGTAGCCCGTGGCTCAGTGCTTCGCACCACGATTGGCATGGCGCCTGCCGCCGGCGTGGAAGCCACCGGCCAGGAAACTGCCGGCGATACGATCTCGGCACACGGCGTCAGCACCCGGGTCGAGGCGGATGCCGAGACGGATGCCGACGCGGATGCGGATGCGGATGCGGATGCGGATGCGGCGGAAACTGACACGCCTCCCGATCGAACCGGGTCGTCCGCTCGGCCTGACGACCGCTAACTCGTTCTCCCCGCACTGGCCTGACGCCTGCTTCCCTCTCGAGAGAAGGCGCGCATCAGGCCAGTCTGGGCTAAAGCAACGCTGGCCAAAGCAACGCGGGCTAAGGCAACGCCGACGAAGGCAGTGCCGGGCTAGGCCAGTTCGCGAATCGCTGCGATGAAGGCGTCGATGTCTTCTTCGACGTGCACGAAAGACACCACAATTCGCACCATACCGTGCTGCCCCATGTCGGTGTAAAAGCCGAACCCTCGTTCGAGGAGAGCCGCAGACAGCTCGTCAGGAAAGAGGGCGAAGAGGATGTTGCTGCCCGGCTCGCTCGTCACGGTCACTCCCGCAACATCCATGATTCCCGCCCGGAGACGTGCAGCCATAGCGTTGGATTGGCGGGCATTGTCGAGCCACAAGTCATCGGTCAGATAGGCATCGAGTTGGGCAGACTGGAACCGCATCTTCGAGGTGAGCTGGCCGCCGCGCTTGTGGCGAAACGACAGCTCTGTGGCCAAGGTGGGATCGAAACAGACAATCGCATCAGCGGTTAGGGCGCCGTTCTTTGTGGCTCCGAACGAAAGAATGTCGACCCCGAGTTTCCACGTCATTTCGGCAGGACTCACATCTAGAGCGATGAGAGCGTTCGCAAAACGAGCGCCGTCCATATGTACACGCAGGCCAGCCTCGCGAGCGATACTCGTAAGCTCACGCAACTCATCGATGCTGTACACGCTGCCGGTCTCTGTGACCTGCGTCAGGCTGAGCACAGAAGCTTGAACGCTGTGCACGTCGCCGACACCGACTTTTACTGCCGCGCGCAACTCATCCGGATCGATCTTGGAGTGGTCGCCACCGAGCAGCACGATCTTCGACCCATCCGTGAAGAATTCAGGAGCGCCAGCCTCGTCGTTGTGGATGTGGCTATCAGCGTGCGCGAGGATGCTTCCCCACGGACGCGTGAGTGCTGCCAGACCGATGCCATTCGCAGCCGACCCCGTGCCGACCGGAAACACATCAAGTTGACACTCGAAGGCGTCTGCCATCTTGGCGCGCATCTGAGCAGTGAGCGGATCATTGCCGTAAGGGGTCGACGGGCCAGCGGATGCCGCTACAACAGCGTCTAAAATCTGGGGTGAAGCACCGGCAGCGTTGTCACTCAAATAGCCGCGCAGGAGGGAATCGGTCGAAGTCATGGCAGCTTTCTGTAACGAAGAATGTGATGTCAATCGATGGTAGCTGTCGTCGGCTGCGCGGGATAGGGAGATTCTCGAGGCTGTGGAATCACGTCGCTTAAGCCTCGAATGTTAAGAGAAAGCAAACTGCTCGGATGAGGGGTCGACAGATGCCGCCAAGAGGGGTTGAATCTAAGTGAGCACCACCCGCACAGCAGCGGGTAACCTCCAAGCAGTGTCTGAGGTCTTCAATAGTGTGAACTCGAAGGAGTAGAAAACTATGACGATAGCCGCGCCCCGGCCGACCGAAGGTCCCGCAGACCGAGCACGCCCCGCCGTAGCTTGGACGAGCATTCAAGCAGGACTTTGGGTGGGTAATGCTGGCGGAGAATTCGCTGGCATGATCGAACGAAACTCCACTGGCGAGTACTTCATTACCGACAATCGGGCACACCCCCTCGGTACTTGCCAGACGCTCGACGAAGCAAAAGCCCGGCATCAGCGCCAGTTCCAATCGGCGCCGGCTCAGTCACAGGCAAAGATTTAGAGTCAATTTCGAGCAGAGTGCATCGGCACCTGTTTCTGCACCCTTTCACCACAGCTCGGCCAATTAGAATCACCCCATGAGCCGGGAAACGATCACGTGTCGAACACAGGCGCACGAACACCCTCGGCGACAGCCTGATCTCGGAGCACTCTGATGGGCGCCGGGCACGACCACGCTGGCGGCACGAGCAACCGCACCCGGTTGCTGATTGCCTTCATCATCACCGTTGGGGTTGTCATTGCTCAAGCAATCGGCGCCATTGTGACCGGCAGCCTCGCACTGCTCGTCGACACCGCGCACATGCTCACCGACTCCGTGGGCCTCCTGATGGCGCTGCTCGCCGCGGGGCTCATGCAGCGCCCGGCAACGAGCAAGCACTCGTGGGGCCTTAAGCGCACCGAAGTGCTGAGCGCTATGGCTCAGTCGACTCTGCTTTTCGCGGTGGGGATCTATGCCCTGGTCGAGGGCGTGCGCCGCCTCTTCGATCCGCCCGAGATTCAGCCAACCGGCCTTCTCATTTTCGGAATCATTGGGCTCGTTGCCAACCTCGTCGCCATGATCGTGCTCACGGGTGGGCGAAACTCGAACCTCAACATGAAGGCCGCATTCCTCGAAGTTGTCAACGATGCTCTTGGCTCCGTTGGTGTCATTATCAGCGCCATCGTGATCGCACTCTTTGGCTGGTACCAAGCGGATGCCGTGGTCGCCATCCTGATCGCCATCCTGATCGTGCCCCGCACCATCATCCTGCTGAAGGCCAGCTTGGGCGTGCTGCTCGAGTCAACGCCGAAGGGCATCGATCCGGCCGATGTTCGCGCCCACATCATGGCAATGGAGCACGTCACGGACGTGCACGATCTGCACATCACGCGCATCTCATCCGACCTGCCGGTGCTCACTGCTCATGTCATCGTCGAAGACTCGTGCTTTCGCGACGGGCACGCTGGTGAAATGCTCCCTGCCTTGCAAAAGTGCGTCGCTGAGCACTTTGAGCTGAGCATCGAGCATTCGACGTTCCAGATCGAGCCCGAAAGCAACATCGGCGAGGAACACGTGCACCACCACTAGGCGGATGCCTGCGCCACTCGTTCTGCGCTGTGCAATCCAGGCCGCAATCAGGGCGGCGCGCGTAATGCGTTAGTTCGCGCGTTGCCCTGGAATCGCCTCGAGCAGTTCTTGCGTGTACTCGTGCTGCGGATTCGACAACACTTCCTGAGCGGTGCCCGCTTCGAGCACCCTGCCGGAGCGCATTACTGCGATGTGGTCGGAAATCTGACGGATCACTCCGAGGTCGTGCGAGATAAAGAGGTAGCTGAGACCGAATTGCACCTGAAGATCAACCAACAGCTGCAGAATCTGTTCCTGCACCGAGACATCCAGAGCAGAGACCGGCTCATCGAGCACGATCAACTCAGGGCCAATAGCCAGCGAACGAGCGATAGCGACGCGCTGGCGTTGACCGCCTGAGAGCTCGGTGGGGCGGCGCTGAGCGAGCGTGGGGCTCAGGCTCACGTGCTCTAGGAGCTCGCGAGCAACTTCGGCGCGGTGAGTGCGGTCACCCACGCGAAACGCGCGCAACGGCTCAGCAATAATCTTCTCGATCGACATCTTCGGATCGAGTGAACCGAAGGGGTTTTGGTAGACAACCTGTACGCGGCGACGCAGTTGGCGCAGCGCTTCGCCTGAAAGCGAAGTGACATCGGTGCCGTCAAAGCTCACGGTGCCCGAATCGGCCGAGGCGATCCGTGCCGCAATACGCGCGGTCGTCGTCTTGCCCGAACCCGACTCCCCCACGATCGAGAAAGTCGAGCCGCGCGGCACCACGAATGAGACATCGTCCACCGCGCGCAACACTTGCGAGCCTCCGCCTTGGCGACGGAGAGCGAATGTCTTGACCAGGCTCGAGACCTCAAGAATGTTGGTGGCTTCAGCGGCATCCGCCCCGCCGGTCTCTGCAGCCGTGGATGCTGAAGCAATAGTTCCCGAAGCAACGCCCCCGGATGCCGTGGCTGAGCCCGCAAGCTGCGCCAGGCGGGTGTGGGTGAACAGCTTTCCCGCACTTGATTGCTGTTGCTCGCCGAGAGCGGTCAGCGACGGGGTGAGGCGTCTGCTCGCCAACCCCGGAGCGGATTCCACGAGTTTCTTCGTGTACTCGTGGGTGGGCGAGGAGAGAACTTGCTCGGTGGGGCCCTGCTCCACAATCTCGCCATTGCTCATCACGGCGACGTAGTCGGCACGGTCGGCGGCGACCGCAAGGTCGTGCGTGACGAGAACGACGGAGGTGTTGTGGCGGCGCACGAGCTCGTCGATGTTGTCGAGAACGTGGCGTTGCACGGTGACGTCGAGGGCACTCGTCGGCTCGTCCGCAATGACGAGTTGGGGGTTGCAGGCCCACGCGATTCCGATGAGCACTCGCTGGCGCATGCCGCCAGACAGTTCGTGCGGAAACTGGGTGGCTCGAGCATCCGGGTCAGGCAGCCCGACCTCGTCGAGGATACGCACGGCTTCTGCTGCCGCTGCTGCCTTGTCGAGCTTGAGGTGCAGGCGCAGGGCTTCGGCGATCTGGTCGCCGACGCGCATGAGCGGGTTGAGCGACTTGCTGGGGTCTTGCGGCACGAAGCCGATGCGACCACCGCGAATGGAGCGCAGTTCGCGCTCCGACATCGGGCCGAGGTCGCGCCCTTCGAACTCGATCGAGCCGCTGTCGATGCGACCTCCGGATGCCAACCGCCGAATCAGCGCCTGCGAGGTCGTGCTTTTGCCCGAGCCCGATTCGCCGACGATCGCCACGATCTTGCCACGCGGAACGACGAAGCTGATGCCGCGCACCGCCGCCACAGTACCGGAGCGGGTCGCGTACGAGACGTGCAGATCACGCACGACGAGGATGTTGTCGTCAGAAGTCTTCTGCTCAATCATTCGTCGCCTCCGATCGTTCGCGCTACCCGGTTCACGGCAAGCACGACTACAAGAATTACGGCACCCGGAATGATGCTGAGGCCGGGGTTAGTTGCCACGTAGTCACGGCCTGCCGAGACGAGCGCACCCCACTCTGGTGCGGGCGGCGGTGCGCCGAAGCCCAAGAAGGTGAGGGCCGAGACCGAGAGAATGGCGGTACCCATTTCGAGCGCAGCCATCGCGATCACGGGGCGGGCCGCGTTGGGCAGAACGTGCTGCACGAGAATCGCGGGCGAACGAACACCGAGCGTTCGAGCCGCTTCGACATACTCTTCACTGCGGATGCGAAGCACTTGCGATCGCATGACGCGAGCAAAGCTGCCGGCGGCTCCGAGGCCAACGCCGAGGGCGAGCGAGACCGGGCCGAAACCGAGGCTCGCGACGACGATCAGGGCGAGCAGAACTCCGGGAACGGCAATCAGTACATCAACGAACCGCATGATGATGAAGTCGGTTCGGCCGCCGACAAAGCCGGAAATGAGACCGACAGCAGCGCCCACGACAACACCGACGACAACCGCGAGGGACGCCGAGAGCAGCGAGAGTGCTGCTCCATAGATAACGCGGGAGTAGAGGTCGCGACCCAAGTTGTCGGTGCCGAACAGGTATTGGGCGCTCGGCGGCAACAGCCGGTCGGTCGCGACCGACTCGAAGGGATCGTGAGTTGCGAGCACGCTCGGCGCTAACGACGCCAGAATCGCCAACGCGATAATGATGAGCCCGAAAACGAAGCCGGGCTTGCGCAGATTCGTCACTTCTTTGCCCCCAGTCGAGCACGCGAGGGAAGCCCGCCACCGATTCGCGTTCGCGGGTCAATGAAGCCGTAGGCGACATCCACGAGCAGGTTGACGAGCGCATAGATCGCGCCCACCACCAGCACGACGCCTTGGATGACGTTGATGTCGCGAGCGAGCACAGCGTTTACGGTCATGCGGCCGATTCCGTCACGCGAGAAGACGGTCTCGACGACGGCGGTTCCGCCTGCCAAGTAGCCGATGAGCAATCCGAGAATGGTGATGGAGGGCAGCATTGCGTTACGCAGCAAGTGCTTCGTAAAGATGCGTCGCGGAGGCACACCCTTCGCGACGGCCGTGAAGACAAAGGGGCTGTTCTGGGCTTCGAGCACGGCAGAAGAGAAGACCTGGAAGAAGAGGGCACCGACGGGCAGAGCGAGCGTGATCGCGGGCAGGATTGCCGCGTCCCAGCTGCGAGCGCCGGCCGAGGGCAACCAGCCGAGGGAGAAAGCGAAGACGCTGATCAGCAGCAGACCGCTCAAGAAGGCGGGCACAGCGATCCCGAATGGGGGAATCTGCAGCAGCAGTTGGCGCAGCCACGGCCACGGTGCTGCGTAGGCCAAGAAAGTGATGAGAACGGCGGAAGTCACACCGAAGAGCAGGGCGAGGGAGGCGATCTGTACGCTGAACGGGAAGGCCCGGGCGATCATCTCGGTCACGGGAACACCGGTAGAGATGGAGACGCCAAGGTCTCCCTGAGCCGCCGCGATGAGGTGGCCGAAGTACTGCTGCCAGAGCGAACCGTCGAGGCCGTACTGCACGCGCAGGGCGTCGAGCTCAGCCGGATCGATGACCGTTGATGCGCCGCCCTTTGCTGCAAGGGCGGCGATCAACGGGTCACCGGGCAGGAAATGGACCAGCACGAAAACGAGCGTGTAGGTAGCCACAACAACGAACAGGAACTGTCCGAGTTTGGGCAGCAAGTAGCCTGCCCAGGCTTTCACCTGTGTCACGACTGACGCTCTTTCATGCTGGTCACATCACCTAGTGAGAGTTATTCCGAGACGCTGACGTCGTACATGATCAGGCGCGACGACGAGTCGAAGGTCAGACCAGAAACGTTAGCGGTTGAGGCGTGCACCTGAGCAACTTCGAGAAGCGGGATCAGGTACGCACGGTCAATAATCATCTCCTGAATGTCGGCGATGAGTGCTGTGCGCTCGGTGGTGTCTGCCGTGGTTGCCTGCTCGGTGAGGAGCGCTTCCAGTTCAGCGTCGTCGATGATGGCCCACTTCGAGACAGCATCCTTCGAGAACGTGACCCGCAAAACGTCGGGGTCAGTGCGCGTGAGGCTGGCGCTCAAGAAGTCGTAGTCACCGGTCGCGATGGCTCCGAAGAAGTCTCCGGCGGTCACGATGTTGAGCTGCAGGTCGATGCCAGCCTTGGCGAGCTGAATCTGAGTTGCCTCAAGAACATCCTGGCCGTAGAAGGCGGTAACGCTCATGGTGAGACGCTGGCCGTCCTTCTCGCGGATGCCGTCAGAGCCGACGACCCAACCGTTGTCGTCGAGCAGGTCGGTGGCTGCATCCAGGTCATACGCCATAGCGTCTGCCTGGCTGCTGTATCCCGGGGTAGCGGAGCTCAGCGCGCTCGAAGCGGGCTCTGACTGCGACGAACCGGTGAGTGCGGTGATTTCTGCACGGTCGGTAGCGAGCAGCATTGCCTTACGCACGATCTCGTCGCTGACGACGGGACGAGTGGTGTTGGGCACGAGGCTCGTGGGCATTCCGGGGTTTCCGCGAGCGTAGATGGTGTAGTCCGCGGTGTCGAAGCGGGTTTCATCTACAGCCGGAAGGTCCTGGATGATGTCGAATTCGCCGGTCTGGAGCCCACCGGTGCGCACGCCTGCCTCAGGCGTGATCGGGAACGTGACGGTGTCAACGAGTGCTTCACCGCTGTGGCCACGAAGTTCGGATGCCCAGTCGTAGCCGACACGCTTGGCGATCACGACAGAGTCGTTAGCCACGTAGGAGTCGATCGTGAACGGGCCGGTGCCGACGACAGTCTGGCAACGGTCTTCGGGGCTGAGCTCGGTGGTGGCGTCAGAGACGAGGCCGAGCGTGATGGTGCTTGCGCCCTGCAAGAACTGGGCGTTCGACGACTCGAAGTTCACCGTCACCGTGTTCTCGTCGACAGCAGTGCTGCCTTCATAGCCGGCGAGGTACTGCGAGGCGAGGGATGCGGTGGAACCCATCTCGAAGAGAGCATCGAGGTTCTTAACCACGGTGTCTGCCGTCAGCGCGGTCTCATCGCTGAAGGTGACGTCATCGCGCAGCTGGAAGGTGAACTCAGTCAGGTCATCGTTGGTTTCCCAGCTCTCCGCGAGCCACGGCACCAATTCGCCGGTTTCGGCATCCTGATCAATGAGCGAGTCGACAACCTGGCGGCCAATGTTGAGCGCGGTGGTGAGGGTGACCTGCTGGGGGTCGAGGCAGACGGGGTCGCCCGTGACTGCCATCGTGATATCCGTTTTGGGCGAAGCGGCTGGCCCTGCCGCGCAAGAGGCCAACAGGCCCAGTGCGGCAAGCGCTCCGATGGGGGCAATGCCCCAGCGAAGTACTCGGTTTTTCGGGGAGTTCATACTCGGTCCTTTCAGTGCTGTCGACACAACGTGGTGAGCGTTGCGGTGGTACTGCGGAATGCGATGCGGATGCTGGTGGTGCTGGCCATGCGGGTGCTGCTGGAGGTAGTACTGCTGTTACTGCTGGTTGAACTAGTGAGGCGATTACTGCGGGAGTTCTCCGAACACGACAACACCGCGCGAGACAACCGCGACGATGTTTTCGGTTCGAAGTTGAGTGATGTCTTCCCACGGACGACCCTTGAGCACGACAAAGTCAGCGCCCCATCCGGTCGCGAGGGTTCCAACCTTGTCTGCCATGCCGATCGCATCAGCAGCATCAGAGGTGGCGGACTGCAGCGCACGTTCGGCGCTCCATCCGAACATCTCGGCCATCAGACGCACTTCTTCCATCTGATCGCCGAATTTCACGAAGATGCCATTGGCATCGGTGCCGAGCACGAAGCGCACACCGGCGCGACCTGCTGCGGCGAAGTTGGTGTTGCGCTCGATCACGACGGCCTGCGCTTTTTCTTGAGCCTCAGCCGAGACGGGGATGCGGGCTTCCGCGATCACGTCGTTGATCATGAGCGTGGGAGCAACCGAGATGTTGCGCTCGAGCAGCGTTGGCCACTGCTCTGGCGTGATGCCGGTGCCGTGTTCGAGAGAGTCGACTCCGGCATCCAAGGCAATCTGGTTGCCCTCAGTGGAGTGACTGTGCGCCGCGACCTTGAGCCCGAGCGCGTGGGCCTCGTCAAGAGTTGTCTCGATTTCGGCGGTCGTCTGGTTGCGCCAGCCGACCTTGTCACCGGTGGAGAGCACTCCCCCGCTAGTGAAGATTTTGATGCCATCGACCCCGGCGCGAGCGTATTCGCGTACAAGTTTGCGGCACTCGTCTGGGCTATCGGCAGTGGGGGTGCGGTGCGGGTAGTGCGGCGGAATGAAGAGGTCGCCATGACCAGCAGTCATGCCGACGGGGCCGTGCACAAGAATGCGCGGGCCCGGCTGGATGCCCTGGTCAAACGCGCGCTTGACGGCCAGTTGACGTCCGTCTCCGGCCAGATCGCGCAGCGTGGTCACTCCGTTGCGCGCTGCCTGGTGGGCGTTCGCCGCGATGTGGAAGACCTGTTCTTCCCACGGCGTCATCAGCGGCCACGAGACCCAGTCGACCTTGCCCGGCCCGGCGTAACCGCCGAGGTGAACGTGCGTGTCAACAAGCCCCGGAATCACGCTGTATTCGGATGCCGTGGTTGAGGCATCCGAGTCGGTGGCGGCCGTCTCGGCAACGGTTTCTACCGCGTCGATCCGGTCACCGGTCCAGCTGAGGGAGCCAATGCCGTGCGCGGCCGTTCCATCCCATAGCGATATTCCCTCGATGCGCTGGGATATTTCGGTCACGAATGGCTCCTTCAACTTATGATTCGTATGACGCTAGCAGAAGAGTGGCACTTGTAAACAAGTGACAGTACCCTGAAACACAGCAGCGGACACGTCGAATGAGGCGCGCCACAAGCGCGATTCACGCGCCGGTGTCGCGCCGCCTGAGAGGAATCAACGATGAAAGCCCTCTATAAAGACAAGGCCGGGCCCGGTCTCATATTGGCCGAACGCCCCGAACCGACCCCTGGTCGCGGCGAGGTAAAAATCAGGGTCGCCCGCACCGGAATTTGTGGCACTGACCTGCATATTGAATCGTGGGATGCCTGGGCCGCCGGAGCCATCATCGCCCCTCTCATCCCCGGTCACGAATTCTCAGGCCACGTTGTTGAGCGTGGCGAAGGCGTCACTTCTGTCGAGGTCGGAGCACTCGTCTCCGGCGAGGGTCACGTCGTCTGCGGTCACTGCCGCAACTGCCGTGCCGGCCGCCGTCACCTCTGCAAATTCACTTCAAGCATTGGTGTAAACCGCGACGGCGCCTTTGCCGAATTCGTCGTAATTCCCGAACAGAACGTCTGGGCACATCCGACCGATATCGACCCCGAGCTTGCTGCCATCTTCGATCCCCTCGGCAACGCCGTACACACGGCCCTCTCATTCCCGATGGTTGGCGAAGACGTGCTCATCACCGGCGCTGGCCCCATCGGGCTCATGGCGGCCAAGGTCGCGCGTCACATCGGAGCGCGTCACATCGTGATGACCGACGTAAACGAAGAGCGACTTGAGCTCGCACGCGAAATGGGGGTGAGCCTTGCCATCAACGTCTCGAAGGTGCGTATCGCTGAAGCGCAGGAGCAACTCGGCATGAAAGAGGGCTTCGATATCGGCCTCGAAATGAGTGGCCACGCTACGGCGCTTCCCGAGATGATCACCAACATGAATCAGGGCGGGCGCATCGCCATGCTCGGCCTGCCGGCAGAGCCAATCAGCATCGACTGGGCCACCGTCGTGACCCACATGATCACCATCAAAGGTATTTACGGCCGTGAGATGTTCGAGACCTGGTATGCCATGAACGCCATGGTGCACACCGGTTTGGATGTCTCGGCTGTCGTCACCGATCGCTTCCCCGCCGAACAGTGGGAAGAAGCATTCGCCGCCGCTCGCCGCGGAAATGGCGGCAAAGTCATCATCGACTGGTCGTAACGCGACCCCATCACCCAGCTTCGCTCGGTCACTCCGCGCGGTTGCCCCAAATTTTTAGGAGAACGAAATGTACGGAACAGTTCGCGAACAACTCAACGACACCCTGAGCGAGATTCGCGCGGCCGGCCTGTATAAGGTCGAACGCCAACTCGACACCGCGCAGTCGGCCCATGTCGAGTCGGCGGGCAAGCCGGTGCTCAACTTTTGCGCCAACAACTACCTCGGTCTTGCCAATCACCCCCGCCTCGTCGCTGCGGCAAAAAATGCCCTCGACGATTGGGGTTTTGGCATGGCGAGCGTGCGCTTCATCTGTGGCACCCAGACCCAGCACGTTGAGCTCGAGAACCGGCTTTCGGCACTGCTGAGCATGGAGGCGACCATCCTGTTCCCCTCGTGCTTCGACGCCAATGGCGGCATCTTTGAGGTGCTGCTCGGTGCCGAGGATGCCGTGATTTCGGATGAGCTCAACCACGCGTCGATCATCGACGGCGTTCGCCTTTCGAAGGCCGGCCGCTACCGCTACAAGAACCGCGACATGGCTGATCTCGAAGCGCAGTTGATTGCCGCGAAGGATGCCCGCCGCCGCCTCATCGTCACCGACGGCGTCTTCTCGATGGACGGCTATCTTGCTCCCCTCGAAGCGATCTGCGACCTTGCAGAACAGTACGACGCGATGGTCATGGTCGATGACTCGCACGCTGTCGGCTTCGTCGGCGAGACCGGAGCCGGAACGCCAGAGCACTGCGGCGTCTCCGACCGCGTCGACATCATTTCGGGCACGCTCGGCAAGGCTCTGGGCGGAGCATCCGGTGGTTACATCAGCGCCCACGCCGAAATTGTTGAGCTGCTGCGCCAGCGCGCTCGCCCGTACCTGTTCTCCAACGCCGTCGCTCCCTCCGTCGTTGCGGGCTCGATCGAAGCGCTCAACCTCGTGGCAGAAGGTGCCGAGAGCCGCGCCAAGTTGACGGCGAATGCTGAACAGTTCCGCGCCGGAATGGCTGAGGCCGGGTTCACTCTGCTGCCGGGCGAGCATCCGATCATTCCGGTCATGTTCAGCGATGAGCACGAAGCTGTCGCCATGGCGGATGCCCTGCTCACACTCGGCGTCTACGTGATCGCCTTCTCGTTCCCCGTAGTACCTCTGGGCAAAGCTCGTATTCGCGTACAGTTGTCGGCTGGACACTCAAGCGAGGACATCAGCCGTTGCGTTGAGGCTTTTGTGGCCGCTCGAGAGTCGATCGCCGCATAGGAGCGCACATGGAAATTACGGTCCCCGAAGGCCGCATCGTCACCGGATCACTCACGGAGGATGAACGCATCCTCAGTGGCGTGCTTCGTCATGTGCGCGAAGCGGCCCGCGATTCCAACTTTCTGCTGCCCGGCGAGCTCAAGCTAGCCGAGTGGTTGGGCTGCAGCCGCCCGCAGGTTCGGGTGGCGCTCGCGCAATTGGAGCGTCAGGGGATTGTGATTCGTAGCCAGGGCGCGGCCACTGTGGTCGACCCGGTTGCCCTGCGATTGAGCGCACGCTTTGAGGCGAGCGTCTCCTACGGTGAAGTGCTTGCGCGCATGGGCTATACGCCATCGGTCGAGATTCTGACGGCCGAGACCATCGAGCTACCTGCCGCTCTTGCCCCGCTGCTCTCTCCGCTCAGCACCAACCGCGCGGTGAAAATCGTGCTGCGCTGGTACGCCGACGAGCAGGCCGCGATGGTCGCCGAGTACACGATTCCGCTGCCGGCCGGGGAACACGACACAATCAATCCGACCGACCCCGTCTACGAGTCAGCAAAGAAGCTCTGGGGCGAAGGAATTGCGTGGGAGATCGTGACCGCCGGTGTTGCACTGCTCGACGACAAATACGCCGATCTACTGCAGCTTGAGAAGGGCACCGAAGCCAAGATGTGGGAGACCATCGGCGTCACCCTCAGCGGCGAGCGCATCTTCTACGCCCTCGAACACCACCACCCCACGCTCGTGATGTACTCCTTCGTGCGCACCATGCGGGCACCGTGGAGTGCGATCCCCGGGCACTAGTTCGACTCGTGCGTCGCCGCCAGCGCCGGTCGGATGCTGATCTTCTGAGTTTTGGAATTTTCCGGCAGCGGCAACCCGTTGACCTAAGCATGAGAACAATTGTTTACAGCGAGACCGGCGACCCCTCCGTACTTCAATTGGTCGAGCGGCCCGTGCTCGAACCCGGGCCCAATGAGGTGCGCGTGCGCATCGTCGTGAGCGGCGTGAACCCCACCGATTGGAAGTCACGTCGCGGCGCAGCATCCGGTCAGGCCTTGCCCTTCGACAACATCGTGCCCGGCCAAGATGGTGCCGGCATCGTGGAAGCACTCGGCTCAGACGTGCAGCATGTCGGCGTCGGCGACCGCGTCTGGCTGGCCCTCGCTGCGTATCAGCGCGCAAGCAGTGGAACGAGTCAAGAGCAGGCGGTCCTTCCCGCCGAACGCGTCTTCGCGCTGCCCGATAGCGCGAGCTTCGACCAGGGTGCAAGCCTCGGCGTTCCCGCGATCACCGCGTACCGTGCGCTGACCGTGGCCGAAGACGGCCCCGACCGGCTGCACCCAACCGCCCTTGTTGGCAAGGTCGTTCTCGTCGCCGGAGGCGCTGGAGCCGTCGGCCACGCGGCGATTCAGCTTGCCCGTTGGGCCGGCGCGACCGTGATCACCACTGTGAGCGGACCGGCGAAGGCTGCACTCGCAACGGCTGCTGGTGCCCACCACGTGCTCACCTACACCGATGCCGACATCGTTGATCAGATCCGTGCCATTGCGCCAGAGGGCGTCGATCAGATCGTTGAAGTCGCCCCGGCCCAGAACGCGGAGCTTGACCTTGCGGTCATCCGCAACCGTGGGTCGATCGCCGTCTACGCCAACAACGGCGGCGACGAGGTCACTCTCGATGTGCGCCGCCACTTTGCGCTCAACGTGCGCTACCAATTCGTGCTGCTCTACACCGTGGGCATTGACGCTATTCGCGCCGCCGGTGAGGCCATCAACCTTGCCCTCGACGATGGCGCACTGGGCATCGGCGACGAGACCGGCCTACCGCTGCACCGCTTTTCGTTGGAGCAGACTGCGAATGCTCACGCTCTCGTCGAGAGCGGAGCAGTCGGCAAGGTGCTCATCGACGTTACGGCCGAGTAACGCTCGCCGGGCTGTAGTCAAGGATCTGGAAGCGACCGCAATCAATCGTGGTCACCGGCAGATCCTCGGCGCCCGGCGGAAGCGTGAACGGGTAGCTCTGGTCATCCACGATCACAAATGACACCGCGCGCTGCGCAAAATCTGAGCGATCGACTAGCCAAGCGTAGTCACGGAGCTCGAAGTCGGTTTGGATGAGCTGGGCTGGATTGTCCGCATGAGTCTTGACCGCCCGAACGCTCCAAAATTGTCCAGCGCCGACCGCGCCGGAGGCGTTCACCCACGTGACGGCGCACGCCAGGGATGCGTCTTGCTCGGTCGCTCGTTGGGCGGCCGCAGGAGCCGCAACGACGAACATGACGCCACCGACCAGCGCAGGTAGCGCAGCGAGAGCGATGGTCCGCCGCCACGGTGTCTCGGCGGGTGCCGTGCGCCCCGCATCCGTAATCAGAACGACGAGTGCGAGCGCCGGAGCGAATGCCCACAACTGCAGGTAACGAGAAGCTTCGGTGCCCATCAGGATGAAGCCAACCGTGGTCGCCAGCGGGGCAAACCACGAATAGGCCGCGACCACAGCGGATGCCGTGGCCCCGTGGCGTAGCGAGCGCACTGTCAACCAGACGCCGAGCAGAGTGAAAGCAATCACAACAGCGACCGAAACGACGCCAGCGGGGCTCGAGAGTCGTTCACTGAAGAGCGACCAGTAGTACACAAATGAACCTCGCAAATGGCCCGGCCGAAGGTAGTTATCGGGGTTCGCCACAATCCACGACGCAAACGGGATCCTCAACAAGTAGCCAAGCGCTGAGCCGCCAACGAGCGCGAGAATCACGCTCACTTGAGAGCGCCCCCACGCAGCGCCAATACCCGTCACGATCACGATAAGCAGTAGCGGGGCGCTTGCCCAAGCCAGGTAAAGCGGGTTAGAAAACGTCGAAAGGCTAGCGACAACGAACAGCGCAACGAGAAGCAGATACTGCGGTGCGGAACTGCCGACAAGTCGCCGGGTAATCCCCACGGAGAGTAACGCGCCAAGCACCGTAGCCGCGTAGTACGTGGTCGTCGCCAACAACGAAGCTAGTTCGGCGCTGTCGCCGTCCCCGCCGCCTTCGGTTAGCGCGAGAGCACAGACCGCTACAAAGCCCGCGGTGGCGGCGAGCGCCGCGCGGTTGCCGGAAGTAGCCGTTGCGGCTGCAACACGAAAAACAAGATACAGCGCCACAAAGTTCGCGACCGCCGCGAGGAATTGTGCCTCGTGGATGCCCCAGCCGACGAGCGAGAGGCCGAGGAACACGGCAATCTCGGGAACGAACAGCACCGCAGACATCGCCCAATTGCTTACCGTGCCTTCGAGGATCGACCGTGAGAATAGCGGCACGAGCATCGAGTCGCCGTCGAGGAACATCAGCTCGCCGCGACCGGAGGTTCCGGCGAGATACGTGACGACGAGCAGCGCAAAGCCTAGAGCTCCAAGCAGCCACAAAATCTCAACCGCAACGGAGGTCATAACGCGGGTTCGAGCACGAGCTGCGATCGCGGCAAAACGCATTGAACCCACTCTCTCGACAGAGGCCTACTCGGCGCACAGTCGGACGGTTGCAGCACACAACTTCCCTGCAGAATCTAACATCGGTGGTCTCCTGACGTCTGCAGCACGTAATTCAGCGATTGCCGAGCGATCCGCCACCAGCGAACTACGCTGCGGCCCGCCGTTGAGTGCTGTTGCATAGAGCCATGCGACGAGTGCTGATTCTTGGTGGGACTGGATGGCTTGGTCGAGCAATCGCGCAGGCCGCACTGCGCAGCGGGGCCCACGTTACGTGCCTCGCGCGAGGAAAATCTGGGACGGTACCTGCGGGCGCCCAGCTTGTCCCTGCCGATCGGACACAGCCCAGCGCGTACGACGAGGTACTCGACCACTGGGATGACGTCATCGAAATCTCGCGAGACCCCGAGCAAGTCGAGTCGGCGTTGCAGGCGCTGGGAACGCACGCTGCGCACTGGACCTTTGTCTCGACCGTCTCCGTCTACGAACGCAATGACGAACCGGGCGCCGACGAGCAGGCACAAGTCGTGGAACCCATAGATATGGACGACTACGCGCAGGCGAAAGTCGCTGCAGAGAAGGCCAGCGCCCGTCGCATCGGCGACCGCCTCCTCATCGCACGCCCCGGACTGATCGTTGGCCCGGGCGACCCCACCGACCGCTTCGGCTACTGGCCAGCACGGCTTCACCGCGGCGGCCCCGTGCTCACTCCCACCTTTGCTGGGCGCTCCGTACAGGTGATGGACGTTGACGATCTCGCCGAATGGATCACTCGGGCTGGGCAGTCGGGAACCACGGGAATGATTAACGCCGTCGGCAACGTAGTGCCCTTCGAAGAATTCTTGGAGCTGACCGCCGAGGTTGCAGAGTTCACCGGAGATTTCGAGCAGCGCGACGACGCGTGGCTCGCCTATCACGAGATCCACTACTGGGCGGGACCCCGGTCGCTCCCACTCTGGATCCCGATGAGCGACTCTGGCTTCGCCCAGCGGAGCAACGAGCGCTACCGCGCAGCTGGCGGCCAACTTCGAGCTCTTCGTGAAACGATCGCCCGCACTCTTGACGACGAACTCTCGCGAGGTCGGGATCGGGATCGAGTATCCGGGCTCAGTGTCGAGGACGAAGCGTTAGCGCTGCAAGCAGACCTCTAGATCGAGCGAGAAATTGCCGCTTGTCGGCTACGCTGCCGGAAGCTCGACGCCGGGCAGAGTCCAGATCGCGCAGGTGCGGGCGTCCGCCGAGAGCGTGAGCCCGGCGGGAGAGGATGCCAGAGTCGCGTTGCCGACGAGGAACGAGGGGGCTGCGACATCCGCAGCTAAAGCAGTCGCCGCGATTGCCCCCGGCCGAAGCGTCACGGTCAGCGGCGAGCGCGCGACGACCACCAGCACCGTGGCGGCGGCATCCTCGCGCACGAAGACGAGGGCGTCGTCGGCGACGTGCAGCCAACGCAGGCCGCCGTGCGAGAGCGTGGGCAGCTGCGTGCGTAGGGCGATCAGTTGGCGATAAACGTCGAGCGTTGGGGCGACAGTAGGGTCAGTTTCGGTTCCCCACGGCATGGGCGTGCGCGACATTTCGCCGTCATCGCCGCTGAGACCGAACTCGTCGCCGGCGAAAACGACGGGCACTCCCGGCAGCGCTACCGAGAGGGCGAGCGCGAGCGGCACGTTCTCGGCAGGCGCGTGGGTGCGGAACCGAGCCGTGTCGTGAGTGTCGAGCGCGTTCATATTTCCGAGCCGGATGCGCCACGGAATACTGGCCGTGAACCGCACCGTCATCTCGGCGAAGTCGCGCGCACTGTAGTTCGGGATGCCGCCGATGGGCTGCCCAAAGAACCACGCCTCGGGATCGATCGAACCATCGGCCGTCACATGCGAGGTGTTCCCGGGCTCCGTGAGCCAGCCCCACACCGGCCGCGTGAACGAGGGATACGTCATCGCACCGTGCCAGGCATCACCCTGCAGATCACTCGCGGCATCGTTCGTCGACTCCGCCAACAGCACTGTGTCAGGGTTCACGTTTTCCATGGTGCGACGGATGATCTGCCGCACCTCCTCGTTGAGATCCTCGGCCCCCATCCGCCCGGTCATGTTCGCGACATCCACACGCCAACCGTCAAAGTTGTACGGCGCCTTCAGCCAGTGTGCGACAACCGAATCGTCACCCTCGATGAAACGACGACGCAGCTCGTGTGAGTTCCAGTTGAACTTCGGCAGAGTCGGAGTGCCCAACCAGCCCACGTACTCGGTGTGTTCGTCATTCGTGAAGTAGTAGAAATCGCCCTCAGCGGCGTCGGGCTTTCCGAGAGCAGCTTGGAACCACTCGTGCGCATCGCCAGAGTGATTCGTCGTGAGATCGCCGATGACCTTGAGGCCGCGAGCGTGGGCCTCCCCCACCAAACGGATCAGCGCTTCGCGCCCGCCCAACAGGTCATCGACATCCACGAAACTCGACGCGTCATAGCGATGGTTCGAGCGAGCCGGGAAGATCGGCGTGAGGTACAGCATCGTCACGCCGAGGTCGGTCAAGTGATCGAGGTGTTCGGTGATGCCGTCGAGGTCTCCCCCATAAAACTGCTTCGAGCGCCCGGGCAGCACCGGGTCGACCGGTTCGTACCAGCGCGCGGCAATCGCCCACTCGGGAGCGGCGTGAGCATCGGCGGCGGCCGACCGAGCAAAACGATCGGGGAAGACCTGGTACATCACCGTCTCCGCCAACCACTCGGGGGCGGCCGGGGTTGCCAGCAGGGCAAAGTCTTCGGAATCGAGCGTCTCGATCGAGTGCAGCCCGCTCTGGTTGAGCCACTCGATGCGGCCAGCATTGCCGTGCGCGGCATCAGCCAGGCTCGACGTGCTGTGACGAGGCTTCATCTCGGTCGCAACGGCGGCATCAGCTGCCTCGTGCACGAGCAACCAGCGGTAGCCGTGCCGCAAATTGTCGACAACGATGTCGGCCTGCCACCAGTGCCAGCCGGCCGCGGAGCCGGTGAGGCGAGCATCCGTCCAGCGCGGTTCGTGGTCGGGATTCTCGCGCACCCGCACAGCCTTCAGCGGACCGTAGCCGACCGGCACGCGAAGGCGCAGAGTGACGGTGTCGCCGAGCGCGGGCGTCTGAGTGGAGACGTGCAGCGCCGAGCCATCGTGGTGCGGGAGAAGGGCATCCATTACTTCACGCTTCCTGCGGTCAGCCCGCCGACGATGTATTTCTGCAAGAACAAGAACAGCGTCATCACAGGGATTGCGGCGAGCACAGCACCGGCGGCGAAGATGCTCCAGTTGCGGGAGAACTCTTGAGAGACGAACTGGTAGAGGCCAACCGCGAGGGTCTGCTTGTCGGGATCGATGAGCACGATGCTCGCGATCACGAACTCGCTCGTGGTGCCTACAAACGACAGCAGGCCAACGACCGCCAAGATGGGAGCAACGAGGCGCAGGATGATCGTGAAAAAGATGCGCGCGTGTCCAGCGCCATCGATCTTTGCCGCTTCATCGATGGATGACGGAACCGTGTTGAAGAACCCGTACATCAGGTAGGTGTTCACTCCGAGCGCGCCACCGAGGTAGACCATGATGAGCCCGATCTGGCTGTTGAGGCCGATCGCCGGGAAGATTTCGGAGATGCCGGAGAGCAGCAAGAATATTGCGACGACGGCGAGAAGCTGCGGAAACATCTGTACGAGCAGCAGCGTAAGTAGCCCAACTCGACGACCGATGAACCGCATGCGCGAAAAGGCATATGCCGCGAGGGCGCCGAGGAATACGGTGCCGAGAGACGAGATTCCGCCGATCAACAGGGTGTTGCCGAACCACGCTGCGTAGGGCTGCTGGGGACGGTTGAAGAGATCGACGTAGCTGCCGAAGTTGAAGCTCGAGAAGAGCGAGTTGGCGGTGACCAGAGTGCCACCGGGGTTCAACGACGCACTAAACACGTAGAGCAGCGGGAAGGCGGCGAAGATCGACATGATCACGCCAATGATGTGACGCCAGCCGGTTTCGCGAGCCCACCGCTTGAAGGAGCGACGCGGGTGACCGACGGCGGCAGGCGGGCTCACAGCGGCATCCGACTTCTGTTCCTGAGTTGTTGTTGTCATCTCAGTTCAACTCCTCAAGCGACTTGGTGCGACGGAAACTGATGATTGCGATGCCCGCCACCAGAATGAAGATGATGATCGCGAACGCACTCGCGAGACCGTAGTCGCGGTTGGCTCCCACGAAGGCGACTTTGTAGACCATCGAAATCAGGATGTCCGTCGCACCAACATTCACCCCTGCGGAGACATCGCGCGGCCCACCGTTGGTGAGCATGTAGATGAGGTTGAAGTTGTTGAAGTTGAACGCGAATGACGAGATCAACAGCGGCGCTACCGACACCAGCAGCAGGGGTAGCTTCACGAATCTAAAGATGGCCCACGGCTTGGCGCCATCCACCGTCGCTGCTTCGGTGAGCTCTTCAGGAATCGCTTGCAGCGCGCCCGTCGTGACCAAGAACATGTAGGGAAAGCCGAGCCACAGGTTCACGAAGAGCACCGACCCTTTGGCCAGCCACTCGTTCGTGAGCCACGGCACTTCGGCCCCGCCCAACAGCACCGTATTGATGAAGCCAAATTCCTGGTTCATCATTCCCGCCCACACCAGTGCAGACAAGAAGCCAGGGAACGCATACGGCAAGATCATGATGATCCGGTAGTACTTGCGACTCTTCATCCGCTTGTCGTTGAAGACGATCGCCAAGAACAAACCGAGCGCGAAGGTCGTGAACACCGAGAGGAACGCGAACGCGAAGGTCCACACGGTCACGCTAATCAGCGGACCACGGATAGATTCCTCAGTGAAGGCGCGAACGAAGTTGTCGAGTCCGACCTCAATTTTCCATCCCGGCAGCAGCTCTTGGCCATTGTCGGAGGTGAAGGCGCCAGTACCGATATCGGAATAGGTGATGCCGGAGTTCTTGTCGCGCATCGTACCGGCGGCTTCGTCGTAATCAAGTGACGAGGTGTAGAGGAAGGCGCTCGACCCGTCTGGCGTGCGCAGCATGCCGTCGTTGGGGTCATCGGTGAGCGGAACGCTGATCGCCGCGATTGCGCTCTGGCGACCAAGGATGTCTTGGAAGCCCAGGCTCGTGTAGCCAGCGAGGCCGACAGCAACGTCGCCCTCCAACTGCGCGTTGTTTACTTCCTTGAGTGGACGCTCTTCGCCACCAATGCTCACGCTGCCGTCAGGTTCGGTGACGAGGAACGAGATCTCCCCGAGTTGTTCGAGCACGGTGAGGCGATAGTTCGGTGAATCTGCGACCCGGTTTTGTGACGAGAGCAGCAACGAATTGACGGCGTCCGCTTTTGTCGAGTTGTGACCGGTGCCGTAGTTCGTGAAAGCGATATAGCCCGAGTAAAGCAACACAAAGATCTGGAAGATCGCGAGAAAGATGAGGCCCGGCGCGAGGTACTTCGCGGGGAGCTTGCCGCGGGAGAAGTAGATCCAGTTGACGAGCAGAGTGACGGCAACAACGAGCCCGGCCACCAGCCACGATTCGCTGCGCACGAGCACGAAGAGGGCGTAGATCGCGATCGCGTCGACGACGCCGAGACCCAGGATCTTGATGGCGACAATTTTCCAGCCACCGGCCGCGGCATCCGCAATTCTGGTCGCGCGTTTCGCGCGGGCCGACTGCCGGATGGGGCCGGGATCAGTCTCGGGGGTTGTCGTCACGGGGATTCTCCATTGAAGGCGTGCAGGTCAGTCGTGCGGTGCGAACCGGGGCTGCGTTGTGAGAACGCAGCCCCGGTTCGATGGTGAAGCAAGGAAGTGGCCGCCCATTTGCAGACGGACGGCCACCGTGCGCTATCCAGCGATAGCGGTTTCGATGTCGCCTGACATTTTCTGCCAGAGCGAAGTTGCGTCGCCACCGTTGATGATGGCGGCTTCGGTGACACCCCAGAACTCCCAGACGGCTCCCATTGCGGGGATCGACGGCATGGGAACAGCGTTTTCACCGACGGCGCCGAATCCGGCAACGATCGGGTCTGCGCTTGCTGCTTCGAAGGATGCCGTAAGCGCTGGTGCGCGTCCGCCAACTTCGAACAGTGCGGTCTGCACTTCTTCGCTACCCATGTAGTTCACGATGAACTCGTTTGCGGCGAGCGCATTCTCGCTCTTGGAGCTGACGAAGAAGCCCTGCACTCCCACGAATGGTTGTGCCGTTTCGCCACCGGCGGAGGGGATCGGGTCAATCGCAACGTCGATTCCTGCTTCGACGGCTGCGGGCACGTTCCACGGTCCGGTCAGGTAGAAGGGCGATTCTCCGGCGATGAACTTTTCCTTGGCGAGGTCGCCCGTGATGTTGGTGTTGAGCACGCCGGCTGCACCTTGAGCGGCGAGCCAGGCCGCGAACTTGTCGCCACCGGCGTTGCCGATTTCAAGAGCATCTGCGTCGTAGCTTCCGTCAGCGGCGGTGCCGAAGACGGGCGCACCGAACGAGGTCTGGAAGGGGTACAGGTGGTATGGGTCGGCCGCTTCAGGGTCGAGCCCTACCAAGAATGGGTATTCGGTTCCGGCAGCTTTGCCCATCGTGACCATCTCGTCGAAGGTGGCTGGGGTGCTCGGCGCGAGGGCCGTGTTGCGCACGAGAGCGATGTTTTCGATCGAGTAGGGAACGCCGTAGACCTGGCCTTCGTAGCTCATGGCGGTGATGCCGACGTCTTGGAAGGCATCGGCTTTGTCGCCAAGTTCGACGGGAGCAACGACACCGTTGGTCACGAAGGTTCCGAGCCAGTCGTGAGCACCGATGACAACATCGGGGCCCTTCCCGGTGGGTACTTGCGCGATGAACTGGTCGCGAATGTCACCGAATTCTTTTTGTACAAGCTTGACCTCGACGCCGGTCTCGGCAGTGAAGTCCGCTGCGGCGTCTTTGAGCACTGCTGCGCGGTCGGCGTCGACCCATACGGTGAGTGCTTCGCCAGTTCCGGCGCCGTTATCTGCTGTGTCGGATGCTGCTGTGCATCCGGTTAGTGCTAGCGATGCAGTAACTGTGAGTGCGCCTACGGCCCACAGTCCTTTGTTGTTCACCCTCATTGGTGCTGCCTTTCGTCAGTGAAAGCATTGCAAACTGCAAGCGCTTCCATGTATACCTCTTGTAAACACTTTTCAGCAAGTACCTCAGGGTAAAATTTCAGGTTTTTCTTGGGGAGATAAGGACACGACGATGTGGAAGCGCTTAGATTTTGCCGAGGAAAGCGATAGTGTGACGGCTATGACTTCCGTTCTTTCCTGCACCGAGTGGTGGCGTTCTGCTGTGATTTACCAGATCTACCCGCGGTCATTCGCTGACTCCAACGGTGACGGAATGGGCGATTTGTTGGGCATTCGCGACCGCCTTCCCGCGCTTACCGAGCTCGGGGTCGACGCCATCTGGCTTTCGCCGTTCTACACCTCTCCGCAGCGGGATGCCGGCTACGACGTCGCCGATTACTGCGATGTCGACCCACTCTTCGGCACCCTTGACGACTTCGATTCCATGACAGCGCGGGCCCACGAACTTGGGCTGAAGGTGATCGTCGACCTCGTCCCCAACCATTCCTCGAGCGACCATCGCTGGTTTCAAGAAGCTCTCGCTGCGGCGCCGGGCAGCGACGAGCGAGCTCGCTACATGTTCCGCGACGGTCGTGGCGAGAATGGCGAACTCCCGCCAAACAACTGGGAGTCGGTCTTTGGCGGCCGCGCCTGGACTCGCGTCACCGACCCCGACGGAACCCCCGGCCAGTGGTATCTGCACCTGTTCGACGCCAGCCAGCCCGACTTCGACTGGAACAACACCTGGGTTCGACGCCAATTCGAAGACGTGCTCCGCTTCTGGCTCGACCGAGGCGTTGACGGATTCCGAGTGGATGTCGCCCACGGCATGATCAAAGCCGACGGCCTTCCCGACTGGACTCCCCCGCTCGCGGGCGGCAGCATGGGCGGTGCGGGCACCCTCGACGCCAGCGCTTCCGCTACGGCAACCGACGCGGCTGACGCGGCTGACGAGCTTGCCGCATCCCGCGCACCGTTCTGGGCTCAGGATGGCGTGCACGAAATTTACCGCGAATGGCGAACGATTCTGAACGGCTACGAGGGCGATCGCATCCTCGCCGCCGAGGCGTGGGTTGACCCGTTGACCGACATGGCCAAGTGGGTGCGTCCCGACGAAATGCACCAGGCCTTCAACTTTCCGTATCTCGAGACACCCTGGGCTGCCGAGCCGCTACGTGCCGTCATCGATGCCTCGATTAGCGCGTTCACCGCCGTGGAAGCGCCGAGCACGTGGGTGCTCTCCAACCACGATGTAGTCCGTCACGCCTCCCGTCTCGCCCTGACAGCCGAAAACCCGCAAGGGCACGGCATCGGGCCCAATTCTGCTGGCCTCCCGATCCCTGAGCTCGGTCTTCGTCGCGCTCGGGCCGCCACTGCACTGATGCTTGCCCTTCCCGGCAGCGCCTACCTTTATCAGGGTGAAGAACTTGGCCTGCCCGAGGTAATTGACTTGCCTGATGAGGCCCGCGAAGACCCCACGTGGTTCCGCACTGACGGTGAACGCTACGGCCGCGACGGTTGCCGAGTTCCGATCCCCTGGGAGGCCGACTCTCCCGCCTACGGTTTCGGACCATCGGATGCCGCGTGGTTGCCGCAACCCTCCGACTGGGCACCTCTCGCCCGCGATGCGCAAGGCAACGACAGCACTTCGACGCTCTCGCTGTATCGCCATGCTCTCGCCCTTCGCCGCGCCCACGAGCTGGGAACCGGCGAGCTTGAGTGGCTTGACACCGGCGCCGAAACCGTGCTCGGTTTACGCAATGGCGACGTACTTGTCTATGCCAACACGGGCGACACTGCCGTGACTCTCCCTGCCGGCGAAGTTCTGCTCTCGAGCGGCCCCCTCGGCGAGGCTCAACTGCCCGCAGATACGACAGTGTGGTTGCGGGCCTAGACCAACACGGCGCCTAATTCCCGCGAATGGATGCCGGTCGATAGAATCAGCAACGGCGTGTTCGCTGCTGTGCAGCATCCATTCTCGTCAGAATCCAACGAAGGGCAACTGATGGCCAGCATCGAAGACGTTGCCCAGCGCGCGGGAGTGTCGACGGCGACCGTATCGCGAGCGCTCAGCGGCAATGGCCCGGTATCGGCGGCTGCTCGCCTCAAGGTTACCGAGGCTGCGGCCGCTCTCGATTATGTCGTCTCGTCGAGCGCGTCGAGTTTGGCCTCGGGGCGCACCAAAAACGTTGGCCTCATGGTGCCCTACTTGACTCGCTGGTTCTTCACCTCGGTCGTCGAGGGTGCCCAACAAGCGCTGATGCGCCACGGCTATGACGTCACGCTTTACAACCTTTCTGGCAGCGTCGCTGAACGCGAAAAGGTGTTCGACGTGTTCTTGCAACGCAAGCGCATCGACGGAATCATTACCGTTTCATTGAAGCTCTCCCCCGCTGAAGTGGAGCGGTTGCATGCCCTCGACAGGCCAGCGGTCGGGGTGGGTGGCCCGATTGAGGGTGTGCGAACGCTGACGTTAGACGATGACGCGGTGTCGAGTCTTGCTACCGGTCATTTGTTGGCGCTAGGCCATACCAAGATTGCCCATATCGGTGGCTCTGAAGACTACGATCTCGAGTTCCACATCCCGACGAATCGACGCCACGGCTACGAAGCTGCGCTGCGCGAGGCGGGAATCGAACCACGAGCAGAGTTCTTTGCCACCGCCGATTTCACCATTCAGGGCGGCTATCACGCGGCCAAACAGCTCCTCGGCAATCCCTTGTTGCGCCCTACCGCGATCTTCGCTTCCTCCGACGAGATGGCGATTGGCTGCATCCTTGCCGCCCGCGATCTCGGCCTAGTGGTGCCGCGAGATATCTCCATCATGGGAATCGATGGTCACGAACTCTCAGAATTCTTTGGGCTCACCACCGTCTCGCAGTCCCCTCAGGCCCAAGGTGAACACGCTGTCGAAATCCTGATGAACCTGCTGGTGCCGGGTAAGCATCCTGAGATTCCCGAAAACACGCCGATCGACTACGAGCTCATCGTGCGCTCAAGCACAAGTCGGCCTCCGGAGTAGTCGGAACGACCGGCGCCTCAGCAGCCACACCGTTGGCCGCCGCGATCGGATGCTCGCGCTCTAGTCGCGCGGTTCTACGAGTCGTTGCGCTGCCTGCCGCACCGAAGCGCACCGGGCTTCTTCACTGTCCGCGAACTCGGGGCATCCGATGGAGCGCAGCTCTGCTGGTGCACGCTCCCAGTTGCTGGCAACGGCCAACAACAGCGCAAGCAGCTCTTCTGGCTTCCACGAGCTATCGACTACACCTCGTTCTTGAGCATCACGGATGACGTCAAGCTTGTGCTTGTAACCCTCGACGCGTCCTTCCGAGAACGATCCGAGCTTCTCGGCGTCATGGAGCCAGGCCCACATAGTGACGCGTTGCGCGCTCTGGTCGTTGACGAAATAGTTGTGCAGTCGCACGGTGTACTCCACGAGGTCTGCATCGATGGGTACGGCGTGGGCGAGCCGATCGAGACCGGTCTGCATGACGTGGTCGAAGAGCGCATCTTTGTCGCCGAACCAGGCGTAGATGCGTTCTTTGCTCGCCTTCGCCGTCTCGGCGATGCGATTGATGCGCGCTCCGGCGACACCATACTCGGCGAATTCGGCCGCTGCGGCCTCTAATACGCGCTGTTTTGTTTCCCGGCCACGGAGTTGATCACGCGGCATTTCTGTTGAAACCACCAAACACCTCCAAATCGAACCTGTTGGTTTGACTTAGCCTACACGTCGACATAGTGTCGAACCAATTGGTTTGATAAGAAACTAACCGGCTCAGTAACGAGCCACCTGGTTTTGTAAGGAGTTCGCATGACAAACGTATTGATGGTCCTCTCGGCAGCGTCCTACTTGACGCTCGCTGACGAAACGCAACACCCCACCGGTGTGTGGGCAGAAGAGCTCCTTGAGCCATACCGCATCTTCACCGAAGCCGGTTGGAAGGTTCAGGTAGCCAGCCCAGCAGGTGCGGCCCCCACTTTTGACGCCGCAAGCCTTAGCGAAGGCGGCGTTGGCTCTGCCGAGCGCCTCGCTGACTTCGAGGCCCGCATCGCTGACCTCCAGCCTGTGCTGCAGCATCCACTGCGCTTGGATGCCGTGAATGCCGGTGACTACGACGTCATCTTCTACCCTGGAGGCCACGGCCCCATGGAAGACCTCGCCGTCGACGAAGACTCTGGGCAGCTCATCGTAGAAGCCGTGAAAACAAACACGACTCTCGGCGTGCTGTGCCACGCTCCCGCAGCCCTCCTCGCTGCGAACGACAAGGCAACAGGCGAATGGGTTCTCAAGGATCGCAAGATGACCGGCTTCGCGAACAGCGAAGAAGAGCTTGCCGGTCTCGCCGATAAGGTCAAGTGGCTCGTCGAGAGCCGACTCGTTGAGTTGGGTGCTGACTACTCGAAGGCGCCGGAGCCTTTCGCTCCGTATGTCGTCGTTGATGGCGCCCTGTACACCGGCCAGAACCCGGCATCATCCGTTGCCGTTGCCGAGCGCATCGTCGCCGATAAGTCATAGCGACCACACACTTCCCGCTTTTCACACTCTAAAAACCTCAAGGAGATTTCATGACTACCGTTACAAGCACCCAATGGCAGCTCGCCTCACGCCCTACCGGCGTTCCAACCACTGAGAACGTCGTGAAGGTTCAGCTCGAACTGCCTGAGCTCGCTGATGGCGATGTTCGCGTACGCAACACGTTCCTCTCGGTCGACCCCTACATGCGCGGACGCATGAATGAAGGTCGCTCGTACGTTGCGCCCTTCAACCTCAACGAGACCATGGGCGGCGCAGCCGTTGGTGAAGTCGTCGAGTCGAACGACGCATCGCTTCCTGTCGGCACGCTGGTTCAGCACCAGCTCGGATGGCGCGACGTCGCGCAGGCTCCTGCTGGTCAGTTCAAGGCGCTCCCCGACGTTCCCGGTATCTCGCCTTCGTTGTTCCTCAGCGTTCTCGGCATCACGGGAATCACCGCCTGGACTGGTCTGACTCAGATCGCGCACATCAAGGAAGGCGACACCGTCTTCGTTTCTGGCGCCGCGGGTGGAGTTGGCACCATGGTCGGCCAGATTGCCCGTCTCCTCGGCGCAGCACGCGTCGTCGGTAGCGCCGGCACCGACGAGAAGGTTGCCCTCCTCACGAGCAAGTACGGCTACGACGCCGCTTTCAACTACAAGAATGGCGACGTTGCTGGCCAGCTGGATGCTGCGGCACCCGACGGAATTGATGTCTACTTCGACAACGTGGGTGGCGAGCACCTCTCAGCAGCTCTCGGCGCGTTCAAGGACGGCGGCCGCGTCGCAGTGTGCGGCGTCATGTCGCTCATCAACGGCAAGGACGAGGGCATCAAGAACAGTTCAAACATCGTGACGCGTGGCTTGACCATCAAGGGCTTCACCATGGGCAGCTACTTCCACCTCGCACCAGAGTTCGGTGCAGCGATGCAGGGGTGGCTCGGCGAAGGCAAGATCGTGTTCGACGAAACCATCACCGACGGCATCGACAACGCGCTCGACGCCTTCAACGGCATGATGAACGGCGCAAACATTGGCAAGGCGATCGTTCGCCTGTAGCCCTTTCGTAACTGCCGACCCGAACGGCACACAACACACACCTCGTGTGAAATAGAAATGCCCCGCAGCTGACGCTGCGGGGCATTTCTTAACTAACGCGCGAGTCAGGCCATCCGTCGTCGCAACACGATTCCGGCGGCGAGAAGCAACGCGGCCAGTACCCCGATCGGCAGAAGCGGAGCTGAGCTGCCAGTTGCAGCGAGCATCGGCTCGGCATCCGCAGCAGCGGCAGCAACCGTCCAGCCAGCGAATAATGTGGTGTCGGCGGCGATCACCGTGCTGAAGTCCGCGAGGGTAGTCAGCGCAGCATCCGTGTACCAGCCAGAGAATGTGTAGCCGGATGCCGTGGGCTCAGCGGGAGCCGCCATGGCGGTACCAAACGGCACGTCTGTCGGCGCAATTGCCGCTCCGCGACCGGAGAGGTCAAACGTCACGATGGGGTTCGGCACGGCGTTGTAGCCCTGCCAGGTGGGGGTGGTGAATCCCGCTGCGGCTGCAGGATCAGCGAACACACTGGAGTAGTGCACAACGATCGACGGTGATCGGCCCAAGGATCCATCCGAACCCGCAGCGAAGAATGCGGTGGGAGCGGCACCGAGGAATACAACATCGGCCAGCGAACCATTGTCCGCAAATGCCCGGCGGTCGATGCCTGTAACGGATGCCGGGATAGTAACGGTGGTGATCTCGTTCTCGTAGAATGCATACAGCTTGATGTCGACAAGGGAAGCGCCCAACGTCACCGACGTGAGGGAATTGTCGCTGAAAGCGTACTCACCCATCGTGGTGACAGAATCCGGAATCACGACGGTTTCTAGATCGTTGTCCTCAAACGCGTCATCTCCGATAGTTTCTACCGAATTCCCGATAGTCACGGTCGTCAATTTGTTGTAGTTGAAAGCAGAATCGCCGATAGACGTCACCGAGTCGGGGATCACTACAGAAGCTAGGAAGTTGGCTTCAAATGCGGAGTTGCCGATAACTTTGACACTGTTCGGAATAACGACCGACGTGATCTTTACATCCCTGAACGAGGTGGCGCCAACGGCAACCACAGGGTAAGTCTCGCCCGCGAACGCGACTGACGAAGGGATATCGGCGTCGAAGCCGCCGCTGGCGATTGTTACATCGTAACTGGTGACGGTAGCCCCAGCGGCAGGGTCAGAATCGTCCGCAGAAAACGTCATCCCATCCTCGGTGAATGAGACGGCAGCTGCGTAGGCCGGGGTTGCGGCGAGAGCGGACCCAGCCAATACCAAGACTGCTGCGACGATGGCCGCGGCGATTCGCGATGTCCTGTTCGCTGGCCGGAGGGCGATCGGCGCGGGGCTATAGGCAGCAATACTCATAATCAGATCCACAATCGGTTCGGGTCACACACTGGTGTTCTTAAAATTCGGCGCAGAGCGTGAGTAGAACCGACCCGGCTAACCCTATCGGTTGCGCGCAATCAGTATCGTCTCTCAACCAAGTGTTCTAGCTAGACTGCGAATGCTCCTCTCATCAACTCGTCAGAGCGGGGATGATCGCCCCCGAGAACACTTGCCACGCTAGCGCGGTTTTCGCGACCAGGCTGAGCGTGATGTAAGTGCGCTCACCCCGCAAATAGCTTTTCCATTTGCCGATCTGCTTGTACTGCAGCCACTGATTGATGGCGAACGTGTTGAAGAACACGAACAGCGAGATCACGATGCCGACGACGAATCCTGGGGCCGCTACCTCATTCGCGCTACCAGGGCGCAGGAAGTAAATCAGGATGATGATCCAGGGCACAACGCCAACCATCGACCCGAAGACGAACGGCAGCATCCCACCAGATCCGGGCTGTTCGTACTTCTCCTGTAGCGCTCCGAAGAGGATCATCGCGGCGTTTACGGCGAAGACGGAAAATAGCGCGGCGATGTCGGTCACGCCGTTAATTGCCAAGATCAGCCAGATCATGATGGATGAGCTGAGGGAGTATTCCGTCCAGCGAAAGTAATTGCGGCGTTCCAGAAGGCCAGTCTTGTAGCGGTCGAAAAACAACGGGCTAGAGATGAGGAAGTGGAAGAACGCGCTCAGGCCGAGGAACGCAACGACTCCAATGCCGATGTTGACCTCAAAAACGGTGACGCGCTCGGGTGGTATCGGCGCGCCGGGAGGGCCAGCCAAATAGTCCGCGGTGACGGCGAACAACACTTGGGAGCTGAGCATCGTGAGCACGATCGCGAATCCGATCGCCTGCAGAAGATGCAGACTGCCAGCGACAATATTGTAGATGCGCAGCCGGTCGACCTGCTGCTCTGGAGAATAGGTCTTCGTTGACACGGGAATTCCCTTTGACGGTGTGGCTGTCACGTTAGCGCATCCCTAGTCACCGAGGAGGTTATCCGATGCCAATAAATGGAGGATATTCCGGTTCGCCTGGTTTCTCTCCCGTTTCTACATCGAGGGCTGTCACCATGTGCGGAGAGCGGGAGTCCTGACTTGATAGGGGCAGCTATATCACCGCCGTCGGCGTCGGCCGGATGCGACACTATCGCTACGCGAGTTTCTGGATGATTCGCCGCAAGTTCCGCGAGACGAGAGGGACTTGTCAATGAATCGCGTGCCTTATGGATAGGGCTGAAGTGCGTCATATAGAGAGTCTCTCGGGCGCTTAGGGACAAACGGAGCTGAGTTACCCCTAGCTACAGGGCAAGAGTCCATGAATTGGTCTCCGCCTCGGAGAGGCCGCATTCGACGCTGGCGCGAAATTCCGCCCAGAACCTAATTCATTTCTTGTCGCCGGGAACGAGCACCTGCGGCTATGGCTATGGCTATGGCTGAAAAGTGCCGGCGATGAACGAGAGGGAGTCGCCACTCCGCGAAATCTGGCGGAAGCCTAAGCGCTCCGCAAGCGCAATCGAGGCCACGTTATTCTCTTCAATTACCGCGACCAACCACTGAACTTTCACTCTCGTGAATGCAAATTCCATCATTGCCGCAGCAGCCTCACCGGCGTAACCCTGACCGTACTGGTCAGGATGCAAAATCCAACTGATTTCGGCTGACCGACTCGAGAGCGCTACCGAACGCAAGTGAAGAGATACGTCACCGATGAGCTCACCCTCATGTTCGATGGCAAGAGCCAGGAAGTCATCGGCCTGCTTGAGCACAACATGTTTGGTGCGGTGCTGCAGGTGCGCATAGGACTCGATGCGCGTGCGCTCGGGCCAGGAGGTGAATTCCTGCACATCCGACGACGATTGAATTTCGAACCACCGTGTTGCGTCGTCAATGCGGTGCGGGCGCAATCTCAGTCGTTCGGTCTCCAGCGTCGGCGCCGCAATGGCGCGTTCCAGAGAGGAACCGCGGATGAAACGGGGGCGTTGGGCAAAGCGCATCGGTCAGTTCCACCCTGCGAGGCGCCAAAAAGGCGTAGTAGCGATCGGAGTAGAAGTGATATCCATACGAAAAGAAAACCACTAGTTTCTATGAATTTCACATGAGTAAAATGAGGAATTTCCGAGTTGGTTCCGGCGTGGAAGGTCCGGGGCAGCAGGAAGACAACCCCGGGCGGGCAGTACTGCCGGGGCGAGACACCACCATGATGGCGGTACGAGTTGTGGCGGTTTCATTCAATTGAAAAAGTCCTGATCAGGAACCGCAGTTTGCGAAAGCGCGGAAACCGATTCCAGGCTAAGCCGCGAATCGCTCCAGTACCAGCCGACATCCCAGCAGTCCGGCCCGAATAGTTCCGCAGCTTTGAAAATCTAAAAAAGGGGACTGCTGAAGGTTTGGTCACACCGAGCAGCACATCCTCGCGTCGAGGTTCACTCGACGGTGGATTGCGCACCGGATCAGGAGAAACCTGCGCCTGCCTCAATCGACCGTATCGAATGTGCTCACCAGCAAAAGCGCGGAATCATTTCACCGCGACGCACCACACAGCCAACGCAGCTACTACTGCCCCACGCTCCCGGTCGGGAAACATAGGACTCGGCGTGCGCGCCATACCGCGCTGGCCGCGACCTTAGGTGAAGAGGCTCACACCACCTGGACCAACCAGCAGTCCCACGACGATGAGCACAATGCCCCAGAGTAACTGGCGGCGAACGAGCGCGACAATGCCAGCAATAACGAGAACTGCCGCAATGATCCAGAGAAGTGTTGCCATGGTGTTGCTCCCTTTCGTTAGGCTCCGACGACGTTACGCCTACAGCCAGGTCGGGTCTGGTGATGAAACTGTACCCCCCCCCCCCATTCGGGCTCTGACCACCGTATTTCATCCAAATTGTCGCGGTGATAACCGCGACGGCAAGGGCGCCACGACCGATCTCGCGGGAAGCGCTCCGGCCGCGGGTTTAGCTCGAGCTATCTCGTGCCCGCCCTCGCTATCAGCTCATTCAACCTGCGCTCAATAGCCACATTCATCCTGAAGCTCAGGGACGTGGCCATCGAAAAGCCCATCCGCGCACGCCGTCGAAAAGACGAGCACAAGCGTCCCCTGGCTCGGACAGGATCCGCGACCAAAAGAGCAGTCCTGATGGACCGCGAACCGACAGACCTCATCAGGATCTTCGCGCTCAGTCAATTGAAGGAAGAATGCGGCTTCAAAGAATGAAACCGCCAACTGTGGCCCTTTCATTCAATTGAAGTGGCCTTGCAATCATTGGGCACTTTTCGCTTTGGCCTGACCCGATTCCAGGCTAAGCATAGGTTTTTTCCGCTGCCCGATTCGTTGGCGAACGGGATGAAACCTTTCGAGTGCGTGCGCCCTACACGGCAGATCAGCACACTGTGCTTGAGTTGTCGAAAGCTCAGACACCGCCTGCCGACCCAATTCTTGGCACGCCCGACGTCGTCCCTCAACACTCAGGCAAAAAGGAGCGACTAAGAGGCTCAATTCGATTAGGAAGATATATGAGCGCTTCGACGCCGAACACTCCGAGAGAGACGCTCAACGGGGTTTTCGCGGCCCTAGACCTAGTAATCGATGATGGTTTGCGCGCGCTGGAGCGAAACAACGGTCAGGTTTCGGCATCGAAGGCGGGCCGTCTGGCTGTGGCGATGAGAGGAACGACGCTCCTCCAAGCCGGTCAGCTTCTACTTGAGGAAGGCCACTGGGAGGTCGCGGCAGGCGTTGCCCGGCAAATGTTCGAATTGCTTATAAATGTCGAGCACCTTCTTGCTCAGCCTGATGAAGACGCCGCTTGGGCCGATTACAAAAATTTTGCCATGGCCGCGGATTTGCAGGCGCGGAGGCGAGCAATGACCTTTGCGATGGGGGATGGATACCAAGATTCAGATGACTCTGCTGCTGACCTTGATGAATGCTTAGCGTTAGAGGTGTTCGATCAGTTTCGTGACCGGCATCAGAACATTCGCGACAGTTGGAGCGGAAAGTCAGCCTACAAACTCGCGGAGCAATCGAGCAGAAGCGAGCGGCTTCGGCAGTACCAGTACTATTACCGCACTTGGTCAGCACAGGCTCATGCAGGCCCGTCATCGATTATCGAATCCTTAGTTCCGCACTCTGCGGCTGGAGCAGTAGAAGATTTCACCGGGCGCACCATCCGAGAGACTTTGCATCTAATCGCCATGCTGATTCTTCTTTTCAGCGACCTAGTTATCGCTCTCGACATTCTCGCTCCTTCGACGCACGAAAGAATCTCATCGTGGCGTCAAGCAATGCAAGACGCAATCTACGAGTGGAGAACTGGAGGTCGCGGTGAGCCGAGCGCCCAAGAGAGCTGATTCGCGCTTACGCGTCGTAACCCTTCCAATACAACGCTTCCGGCTTCAGATCAAAGGGTTTGTCGTCGCCCAAGTTGATCGTGACTTCCACACTACGGTCGAATCCCTGGCCTGCTGGATAAAAAGCATAAGGCTGGGGGCTTTGGGACCCCTCCAAAATTGACATCTTGACTGCTAGTATTTTCTGCGCCTCGACGTGTGTCACCGAGTACGTCTGGTCATCGTAGGTCAAGGTCCAATTTGAGTTCGGCATGTAGGCATCCTATCTTCAGGACAACACACCAATGATGGACTGGGGCTCGCGCGACAGACTCGGGGTCCTTGGATAAGACAGAATAGTGTCGTGACTGCATTTGACTTCTATTCAGATAGGTTAGCTGGCACCCACGGCCAAGGAGAGATCCCTCCCAGCACCGTCGCTGGGCTCGTGCGTCTCATCGAGACCAAGATGCAATCAGACTGGTTCGCGGAAGCATTCCCGACGAAGGGCTCCGATCGAGACTGCGGGACGATCGGCACCAACATTTCCGCAGTCAACAGCGAAATCCACGCCCTTATCCCGGACTTGGGATGGCCTTGTCGCGTCGATGATGAAATCGACGAAACGGCAGCATTAGACCTCGTGGAATGGGCGGCTCAGAAAGTGTCCCTTCCTGTGCGCGATCGCTATCACGCGCACTTCGGGCACTGGGAACTAGTGTTCAACCGAAAGGAAGGCGCGACGGCTCTTCGAGACGAGGTCAATCAATATTTAAGCCGAGGCCGCACGCTCTACTCGATGAACGGGTTGAGGGTGGTGCGATCTGGCACCGCTGAAGTAGCCCGCGTGTTGAACGATCTAACACCGTCAACCGGCGACACTCACCTCGACGAATTGATAATCAGCGCACGAAATCTTTACAAGTCGCACCATGAGGACGAGCGCGCAACTGGTGTTGAGAAACTCTGGGACGCGTTCGAACGGATAAAGACGCTGGGCTCTCCCGACAAGCGTGCGGGAATCTCCACCCTGCTCGGAATGGTAGCGCCGGAGAAGCTTCGGCTTGCGCTTGAAAACGACATGATTGCTGTCACGAAGTTGGGCAACGAGTTCAGCATTCGGCACCACGAGAAAGACACTGAAACTATCCGCGGCACAGACCGCGACTATTTCTTTCTGCGGGCTGCCAACTTGATAATCGCATTACTGAGGCATAGCGGGCGATTGCAGCAATAACGTCACTTGGAATGCACCCAGCGGCGCCACTCTCATCAAGGCTGGCCACAAAAGCGTCTCAGCGGACGTCGTCCCTTCCGACCTACTCCCCCTCGGCCAGACCGTCGGAAGAACTTTCGAAGCTAACCGCAGCACTGGAATCTGCATCGGTGGTCTTCGACGTAGTTTCCGCCTGCTCAATTCTCTCGCCCAAAGGGGAAAGGATTGAGGCCGCTGGATCCTTTGTGGCATCGTCTTGATACGACAATCGCTCACCAGTTGCGAATGCACGGATCTCGTCACGGAACGCTGCGAACCGTGGCACGCTGGGATTGCTGAGGTCAGTTAGCTCATAGGTGCGGGTTATGGATTGGATTCTGCTGAGCATGTCGCTGGCGAAGTTGACGCTTGCAATAGCGACTTCAATTTCCTTAAGCAGCTTCCTCGCGTCGTGCTTCTTCATTCCGTGCGGATGATTTCGAGAGAAATTTTTGACGGCGCGTTTGAGCCGGTCATCTGTTCGGTTCCGCGCCTCCTCATCGAAAGCGTCCTCCAGCATCTCGGTAAGGAGCGCGAGCAAAGAGCTGAAACGCTCTCGAAGCTCAGTTGAACCGTCTGTTTGCCCGTCGATATCGAGAAGCGAAACAACCTCACGAGCTAGTCCGGCCTTTTCGATGTGTTCAGTTGGAAAGCTGACCCTGAAGCACGTGTCGATAGCATTCCAAACTCGCCCGCCATTTTTAGTGAGCTCTGACCTCAGCGCTTCAACGTTGAAGGTGGAAGTGTCGATATCAGCAAGGTCGACGAAACGCGCTAGGAAGTTAAGTGCCGCACGATGCGCAATCGGAACCGGTAGTAAGTCTTCGATTTCTTGGACGACGACGTGGTCGTCGAATTCCAGGCCTGATTCGAGAGCCCATTGATCCATCCGGACGATGCATTGATCCCGTAGTACTCGTTTCTTCCGAGCTTCTCCTCGCTTGAGAACTCGTTCGGCATCTTTACCTGCCTTGTCACCATCGAGCAACGCAACACACGGCGGTTTTATCGTGTCTCGACCTCGTGCTAGATAGACGAGATACGGAATTCCGTCTGCCCCTCCTGACGCGACCACGGTCACGTCATTGAGGTTTAGAACGTTGGCGGTAGTTTTTTCGCGTTTGGCTATGTGAGCCGAAAGGCCAGCTATCAAGACTTGATCAGCAAGCCCTTCGACGAACAAATTGCTACCACCTATGAAAGCAGTCTCGGCGACATGCGCCCCGAGGGAGGAGCGCAAGGGCTCATACCTATTGTTCGCGGCATCGCGGACAACTCGGGTTCCTTCGTCTTCGGAACCTTTATCGAGAACCCGAATCCGTTGGGGGGCGTTCTTGTCGATCAGGAATGGGGAGTGAGTCACATAGACAACCTGACTTTGTTGTCCTCCGTTCTCCGGAACCGCGTACTCCTGGAGCACCCTCAAGAGGTCTTGTTGACCAGCGCTTGAAAGAAACGCATCCGGCTCGTCGAGAAGTAGAATGTCGGGCTTGGTATTTTTGATCCGGTGAGCAGTGAGCTGCACAAAGTAGCTCAGGAAGAACCTCAGGCCTTGGCTCCGCTCTGCGAATGAATACTTCGAGGCCGTGCGGTCGCGAATGGTGAACGCGAGCTCGTGCTCTCGGGCCTCGACAAGCAAGTCGAAGTCTTGGTCCTGAGTCCACCACCGCTGAATGTTTAGGTTTTCTTTGATAGCCGAGTTGATTCCGCCGACAATGGCTTCAACCTGACCTTCTCTACCTGACTTGATGGCTTCGCTCAGCTCAGAGAAGGTTTGCTCGGCGACCCCGGCCGCATCTACGAGGAGCTCACGAGCGAGCTGGAACTCCGCCTTCCGCTTTTCCTCCGCAGCCACTGTGGCTGGATCTGCTCCAATCGTCAACGATGGCAGAATCGCCTTCCCCAGCGCCTCTTCCGTGGGTGTGTCCATCCCGAACAGGAGACTAAGCAGCCCGACCCGATTGTTTCGATTCCCTAATGGAGTGTGCGGGGCGCCCGCGAGCTCTGAGATAGAGACACTATCCGGTATTGCGAGGTCAGTCCTGAGTTCATGGAAAGTCGGAAGCGCTGCTTCGACATGGCTCAACTCGCTCGGGGTAAGTTCGGTCTTTTCACCGTCGATTACAAGGAACGGAGCTTTGTCACCTGGCCGATACAGCGTGAAATTGTGCGCACTCTTGAGCCAGGCTAGTCCGTCCGGCCATTGCTCCCCTTCATCCAACGTGAAATTTCCACCAAACTCCGGAAGCCTGATCTCGTTGGTCTTCACCGAATACTGTTCGCTGTATCGACAGAAGTCGGACCTGTCTATGGGCGTGCCAGTGAGAGCCGCTTTTATCGCCGTGAGGAGTTGACTCTTGCCGGCTTCGTTCGCGCCGACAATGGCGGTGATCTCAGAATCCAGCGGTACTCGAACGAAGGGAAACCAAGGATCATTGTCCTCCCATGCGGCAGGCTTGCTTGAGTCCCGCGCTTTCAATTCATAGTCGAAATTAAACGATCTGAAGAATCGAACGTCGACACGGGAGAGTCTCATGGAAGCATCCTTTGGGTGGATTAGTGAGTGACATTCACAGTTTGGCAGGAAGCACCGACATTCCAAACATGTTGTGAGCCGAGTCGCCCCGCTTCCCTCCAGTTCTCCGCATCGTAAAGTCGCGCGGGGTCGAGGTGCGTGAAGAAGAAGAAGAAGAAGAAGGCAACGGGCGCGACGCCTACTTCTAAGCCGGCGATCCCTCCATCACAACTGAGGTTGACGAAGCGCGCGTTAGGGTTTTTGCTAAAAGTTCCCGCCTTAGAAAGAGGGGGTTTGTGTCTATTACGACAGATGGTCCAACAAAATATCCCGTCCATGTCTCGGAGCGCAGAACCACTAGCGAGCGCCACCAATACCTGAGAGATTTCGTAGCATTCGACCAAGAGACCCAGCAGCGGTTTCGGACTGCAAGCTCATGGTTGCGTCAGCTACTTACCGGCCGCTCCGAACAAAACAGCGCTCGAACCTGGCTGTCGATGTAAACGTGCTCTCCGGTGTATGACT
Organism: Salinibacterium sp. M195; assembly: GCF_019443965.1. GTDB lineage: Bacteria > Actinomycetota > Actinomycetes > Actinomycetales > Microbacteriaceae > Rhodoglobus. The sequence goes on from NZ_CP040814.1 coordinate 144,235, forward strand.
ATGGGCAATTGTTCACGTCTCATTGAAGCGCGAGTCAATTTCAGCGGGGAGTCGCGCAGCAGCCGTGGTTGGCAACGGTCCGACCCGCGCGCTCGGGTTGTGCACCCAAGAGTTTATACCCGCGCAATGCTTGGCACTCTGAACTTTGGTCGGCATCCTTCCGTGCACCGCGACTAGATCCTCGGTGGCTTCGTGATGAGCGGCCGCGGCGATGCTGGCTGGTCTGGCGAAAGCGAATCTTCGGTGCCCCATTTGGTCACAGCTTGGAAGTTGGCGACGCCGCCCGATACCGATAAGGGTCCTTATGCCAGCCAGCCGCGCTGGCCGTCGGATCAGTCGGCCCGGCGGCCAACTGCGCCAAGGACCAAACTGGTCGATCCGCATTCGCGCTATCGCCGGGAGATCAGGTGGTTCACCACATAGTCGATTTGTTGCGGTGATAATGGTTCCCACCTCGAATACTTTGGGTGGTCTGGGAATCCCCGTCGAAGCACAATGCGCACCGCCCGTCCATCGTCGTCATAGCCGAGCTCCTGCGCGAGGCCCTTCGGTGTCGTTGCCATTTCCATAGACCGATGGTATTCGACCGCAAGAATGCGAGGCGAATTTCCACAAATCGGCCATGTTGGCAATACGCCACCCACCGATTATGCGCGGAAACTAGGACCGTCGAGCGGACACGTAGTGCGGCTCCCGTTCTGGGTATTCACTTCAGCCTCAGCCGCGTGACAAGATTCAAGCGGAGGTACACGATGGGATTCTTTGATATTTTCAAGCGGTCAAAGTCAGTTGAGCTCGCACATTCTCAAACCGCAGATTCTAAGCCGGGCGATGCGCCAACAGCGGCAACAGCGGCAACAGCGGCAACAAAAATCACACTGCACTTCGGTGCGAGCCAGCTCATTCAGGTGGCGGGCACGACGACCAATTCGAAGGACGCAGCAGTCGCGCTAGTGCGACGCCATGAGCTCGGCGAGCGAGTCGCCTTGTACGTCGCCGGCACATTGCAACGGGAACCCGAAAACGCTTTCGATCCCCAAGCAATCGCAGTGCTAGTTGAGGGTGACCGGATTGGATATGTTCCCGGCTACGTCGCCAAAGAATTGTCATTGACGGTGGGCGCCAGCATGACCGTGCCGGTCCAATTGTTCCGTGCCGATTTAGGCAAGGGAGTGCGAGTTGAGGCTTTTTCCTGGTTGGGGCACGACGATCCGCAGTGGCAGTACAGCACCGAAAGCCCGCCAGCAATGACCCCGGCGCAAAAGCGTATGGCTGCGCACGAATCCAGTTCCGCGATGGTGCATGATGCCATTGCTGATGGCGGCTCGCGTGCAGAGCAGTTCAAGGCTGGGATGGTTAAGGGAGTCCATTATCTTGAGCTGGTTGAACCCATCAAGGAGCTGAAACGGGAAGGCAGGCTCATTGAGGCCCTAACGCTGTGTGAAGCCGCCATCAAAGGCGCCGAACATAGCCGCGACGGCAGGGAGCCCGCCCCCTGGTACACCGAACAGGCCGCGATAATTCACCGCAAGCTCGGCCAAAAGGATCAGGAGATTGCCGTCCTGAAGCGCTGGCTATCGTTCGTCCCTTCCAAAGAAAGGGACCAGACCCAGCTCGGTCAACGTCTGGCAAAAATCACGGGTTAGGTGCTTGAGTCCGCACCGTTGAAGATGCTTCCGTCCGGCACTGAGCGTCCCTGTTTCCACTGGTCAAAGAGGTGGCGACTCTTGAGTTCCGACCAACCAAGCGCGCCCGATCCTCCGAAGACATCCAACGGGCTGGACGATGTTTCCCAATAGTCACCGGTGCGTCCGTCGATTATCAAGGGGCCGGGGCCCAAGAGAAGCGCCCCTGAATTCGGTTGAGTGTCGATCTCCCACCCATAGCTGCGCCGTCGAACCCGCCACGCCACTGAATCTGGGTCTACTTCGGGGTTTACGTCTGCATCGTCGTCGAAATACCTGAAGATGAATTCAACGATGTCTTTCATAGCTGGTGGGGATTGAAGGGGTGCGCTTCCTACGTGCGTCCTTGCCTGATCGGCCATCACCGCTCGGGCCGCCGATAGCCTCCGTGAAGGGTTCGGCACATCTTTGAGGTTCAATGGTGGCTGTAGGCGCGCCAAGATTGCGCGTTCGACGAGGACCAAACTCGAAACGCTTTCGGGCGCAGCCCAAACTGCGATTCTGAGATTCGATTGCATCCATTCAGTTAGCTGCTCGTCACCGGTTTGTTCAAGCGCGAAGTTTGTGAAGTTTCCCGGTTTTGCGACGTTTCGGGGAATTGCAACGAGATGCAACGGGCCTCTCAACAAGGCGGCCAACGACCGCCGCAGGGTCGAGCTGCCTGTTTTGCCCGTGGCGAAATGGGTGCTGACGTCGCGGGAGACAAGGCTGCGTTCCGCCTTGCCAACATAAAGTGGGCCGTCAAACCACTCGAAGCCCAACTCATCCCATGCTTCGTTAGAGGCGTAAACGGCGTAGAGGCCTCGCCTATTTGGCACATACTTCAGCGCATCCGCGATTGCTCCCGTCGCACCGCCGAGGGCTGCAAGTGCTTCGATCAGATGAGAATCTGCAACGTTAGACATTAGTCCGCGAGCCTCCACACATGCTTTAGCAAGAATCGAATTCGTGCACGCTCGGATAGGTGATCACCCGTCCGAAGCATAGCTTTGACGATATCCACCGACTCTCCCGCCCGAACGCTTAAATGGCGCCCCTTAGGCAATTCGCGTGCCGGCTTGTCGACTCCGCTCGCTACAGCTTAGAGATCCTGATCACCTCGCTGTCGCAAGCGTATCGAGTACATTCGATTTCGGAAATGCCCCATTTTCGGGGCACCACCGGGTCTGACAGCCCACGAGGGCTATGAGCGAGACCAGAGCGGGCCCAGCTCGTGTTCAAGCTTCGCCAACGTGACGATGTCTGGCCAAGATTTACCCTGCAAGACAGCCCCGATCGTTGCCCGGTCAACGCCGGTCGTCGTCGCGATTTCGCGAATACTGCGCACCCCAATGGCACCGCGGAGGTTCAACACGAGCTGTCTGGCTTTCTCCGCGACCGGATCAGCGCACGGCACTTCGGGCCAGTCCTCACACAATTCGGCCGGAAGGGCGCGCGAAGGGCGAGGACTCATGCATCGAGCGTAGCGGCAATGTCGGTGGTCACGGTGATAGTTGATGGCTGTAGTTATAACCACTAGTTGTTGGGAGCGCGGGCGAATGAACTTCAGTCGCAAAACGTCTTGCGTTCGCCTTGTTGACGAACAGGATTCCGGCAACGAACGGGAAAAGTCCCCACTGACGGAGAATTCGCCGTATAGAGATGGATGTGAAGACATCCACCAAAACCTCATCGACAAAACGCCCCGCTCAGACCGCCGCTTCGGGTACCGGGATGGCACTCTCTGCCGCGGAGGTCATCGCTCAGTTGACTAAACGCCATAAGCCGAAACAGCACCGGCTCGCGTGGGACGAAGCGCGCCCTTTCGTCATGAATGCCGTCACCACCACGGCTCTGGCGAGCAATCGTGACGCCAGCAAGCTGATGCGCATTGCCGCACCTTTCGTGATGTGGTGCGTCGAAGAGCATGGCCTTGAACTCCGCGATGAGCTCATCTTCGCGCCGACCCTCATCGACCGCTATTGCACCACAGCATTTACTCGCGAGGGCACTGGCGGCACGTACCGGTCGGTGCTTCTGGCAATCTCTGCCTCGGTTCTGCCCAACTCGCGCCCCAAACTAACCGCGATGCACAAGCGCAAGATACAAGCCCCCTACACAACGGCCGAGATGGAGGCCCATGCCCTATGGGCCGCGGGACAGAAAACTGCACTCTCCCGCCACCGCTGCATGCTGCTTGTCGCATTCACCGCTGGCGCTGGGCTTCAGCCTGGTGAACTGCGCACTCTTCGCCGCACCGACGTCACAATCGACGAAGACGGCGTGCTCGTGCGAGTTCGCGGCAGAAACGCGCGTTCTGTGCCCATGCTTCGAGAATGGGAAGAGTGGGCACAGCTTCTGGTCAACGGGTATCCCGAGGCCGAGTTGCTGTGGGGCGGGCCGCGTGCGCCCAGTGGCAACAACATGGTGAGCGATTTCATGTACCGAACCATGGGTGTCGTCCCCGCGCTCACACGGCTTCGCGCGACTTGGACTACTACCCATCTCGGGATGGGTACTCCAATTAAAGAACTTCTCCGCGCTGGCGGTATGGCCCAATTCGAGAACCTCAACCAATACCTGACCTATGTAGAGGCCGCGCCAATGGCCGAGTACCGAATGACGCTGCGGGGTGCTGAAGGCCCTTGAGCACAAGAACTGAATCAAGCAAAATTGCCCTTGCCCTATGCGAGCAGCGGATGTTTGACACATTCGGGATGGGCTCCGAAGAACGCGACGACGAACATGCTCTCGGCCCTGTATCCCTGGCGTACCTTCGCAACTCCATCGCGCTCATCGAGAATTCCGGAATCAACGACAAAATCATGGAATGGGACGACGGCGCTCGCACTTCGATGGCCGGACGTAAACGTGTGCTGCCATTAACCGCCACCCTGCCCATCATGCTGCTCCACATCCAAATGGGGCGCGGCGTCGTCTACTTGGACATCGCAAACACACTCCACCGCGGGTTTGGCGCTAAGCACTTCGAGATGCTGGGGATACCCAACCAGCCGTCAGACAAGATGGATTGGTACCACCGTTTCTGGCACGGATTGAAGCGAGTTATCAACCACATCGATCCCTATCCGTTCCCTCTCGACGGAAGAATGAAAGCCGGTGAGTACGCCGAGCGACTCAAGGCCATTACGCAGGGTGAAAGCAAGGACGAGCACGAGCGGAATATCGAACGCATCGACTGGCTCTGCAACCAACTGGTGCTCGCCTCGGCGCGAACCATGCCTAAGGAATTTCTGCGTCAATATCAAGGCAACTGCGCCATCGACGCGAGTCTCATCGCGGTGCAAGGAAGGCAGAATCCAACAAACCCAGAACTCAACCGAAGCAACCCCGACCCCTTCTCGGGGAGATACCGTCGGGGCGGCAAGCACGACGGCAAAGGAGCGAAAACTGATGTCGCCGGATACGAAGTCGAAACGGCTACGACCGTGTGGAGTCGCCCCTCTGAAAGCGAGTTGTTCCCATCCGTCGTGACCGCCATCAGCTTCCACAAACCTGGCCAGCTTGTAGGCCACGGAATGAAGCTCATCGAACGCCACAAGGCCGCTTTCGACCTTGACCGCTTTCTCGTCATGGCCGACCGTGCCTACAACCACAGTCGGGTCGAGACGTTCCATATCCCCGCGCGCAAAGCCGGAGTCGAGCTCGTTATCGACTACAGAAGCAAAGACTTAGGGCTTCAAGGCGCTTACGCAGACCTCTACCTAGTCGACGGCAACTGGCATGTTCGCAGCATGCCCCACAAGCTCACCGACGCGACCAAAGACCTTGTCGAACTGGAAAAATCGCGGTCTGAATTCGAGCGAGCTGTTTACAACCAGAAACGCGCTACGCTCCTTGCGCGCTTGAAAAACCGCAGTGCTTACCGCGTGATTGCCAAGGGTTTGCCCGACCTCGACGGCTACCAACGGTTCACCTATCCAACCGAGTCCCCCGTGCCACTCGCTCCGCTCGACGGCAAGAAAAGCATCGTGATTCCGCTGCTGATTCCCGAGAGAACCTTCGAGGCGAAAGAACCAGGCGGCAAGTCGCGTGTCCTCCAGCCCCTCAAGCATTTGCAACGGTTCGCCTACATGAGCGAAGAGTGGGCTAGTTACTACGGCATGCGCAACCTTGTTGAAGCTTCGAACTCGCGTTTCAAAGACGCCAATCAAGAAGACCTCGGGAACACCAAAAAGCGCTCTGGCCGAGGGTTTAGCTCGAACTACCTTGTCACCGCTCTCGCTATCAGCTCGTTCAATCTGCGGTCGATTGCCGCCTTCATACTGAAGCTCCGTGACAAAGCCGTCGAGAAGCCCATCCGCGCACGCCGTCGAAAAGACGAGAACAAGCGCCCGCTGGCCCGCCTAGTCACAGCTCAGGCCGCTGCACCGCCAGGGTAATCAGCGCCCCAAATTAGATACCGCTTCCGCTACCGCACGACAAAAACAATCCAGCCTGCCCAAAAGCAGGCTTATTCGTCGTTAACGAGAACCCCGGCACGATCCGCGACCTAAAGTGCCGCCAGGATCGACCGCGAACCGACAGACCTCATCAGGATCTTCGCGCTCAGTCAATTGAAGGAAGAATGCGGCTTCAAAAAATGAAACCGCCAACTGTAGCTGAGGCGGGATTCGAACCCGCGACCTCACGATTATGAGTCGTGCGCTCTCACCAACTGAGCTACTCAGCCGCATCATCCAATTACTGGATGAGCGAGCCCCCTATGGGAATCGGACCCATTACCTCTTCCTTACCAAGGAAGTGCTCTACCAATGAGCTAAGGGGGCACACAAAAGCGCGTTTCGCGCGATTGGCACCGTAAGAGACTAGCACCCGTTTAAGGGCTCAAAGTACGGTTTCGATCGAAATTCGGGTCTGCTGTGAGGTTAGTTAATTGCATTTACGGTGAGCCACGCGAAAGGATCAACGGGAACGTCATCGAGGAGCACTTCGAAGTGCAAATGCGCACCATATGAAATTCCGGTTTCGCCAACGAGACCGATGAAATCTCCGGCCATAATCTGATCGCCAACGACGAGCGCACTTGAGTCCGTAATCATGTGGGCGTAGAGGCTACTGACCTGCTGGCCGTTGATGGTGTGGCTAATGATTGCGTGGTAGCCGTACCCGGAATAGTCGGCCTGAATAAGTTCGACGGTCCCATCAGCGATCGCGTAGATCGGAGTTCCTGACGGTGCAGCGAAGTCCGTTCCTTTGTGGAATCCACCGATTCGGTCCCCGAAACCGTCCGTTATCTGGACCTCATACGGAAATGGCCACCGAATTGCCCCGGTGGTCGCCCGATACTCGTAGCTGACGCCCGCGTACTTGAGGGCGAGGACTTCTGCGTAGGAAATGACATCGATGTTGTCGTGCCGAGAAACATCATTGACGACTTCATCCGACACGGCCAGCGACTGCGTTGAACGCATATCGGCGGCAAGATTCGCTACATCCGACTCCTGCACAGCAGCGACGACCTCGACGGGGTGGACGAACGCGTTCGACGGCACCGAGACACCAACCAAGAGCGCGCCAGCAAACAGCATTGCGATCCCGGAAAACGCTTTCGACGCGAGAGCTTTGGCTCTACGACGCGGTGGGCCACTCTCGGAAAATGCTGCCCTGGATACCCTGATCCGCTTCGACTTCACTACGGAACCGCGAGCAGTTCTCGACCGCGAAGCCGCTGCTCGCTCGGCCTGTATCGGCTGTGCGCGTTCGACAGTCTGCGTTCTCTTCGCTAGGGCTCTCTCAGGCCTCGTCGCCTTCTTCGGCTTTTTGGCAGTCTGCTGAGCCTTCGCAGCACGCTGCAACTCGAGCTCACGCTCCTGCTCGCGCAACTCCCGACGGGTAAGGGGCTGTCCGCTTGCGTCGGGTGACGGAGAAACATTGTGATCGAGATTCACCTAGCGAACCTCACTTTACGTGAGGAGAATGCCGCTGCGGCACAGACGCACGTCAGCGACATTCTTCTCCTCTACGCGATTCACTTGCTAGGTGTGAATGCAAAATATTGAGACTCGCCCACGCACGTACGGGTTGCGCGCAGGTAACAGATTCATAAAGGTTAGCGCGCAAGTGGTCTACTCGCTACCCCACATTCAAGTGGTCTACCTAGATGTCTAGTCCCGCCAAGGTGGCCTCTAAAACACGTGCAACTGAGGGCTCTGCGGCCAGGATGAAATCGATGCCTGCCGCGTTCTCGCCCCACCCTTTGACTGTTGCTCCCGCCTCTTGCGCGATGAGAGCTCCCGCGGCGTGATCCCACGGTTTCAGGCTCCGCTCAAAATACGCATTCACGCGGCCCGATGCGACCATGCAGAGGTCTAACGATGCTGTTCCCATCCGTCGGAGGTCACGTACTTGGGGAACCAATTGGGAAATAACTCGTCCCTGCTCCACTCGCGTCTCCTTTAGATAGGAGAAGCCTGTGGCAACGAGAGCTTCAGAGAGGTCTACCGCCTCAGCGACTTGCAAGCGTTCTCCGTTGAGGAAGGCGCCGCCGCCGAGAGTGGCGGTATACGTCTCACGAGCAGTGGGGTTCACCACGGCTCCAGCGAGCGCGCGCCACGTTGCGGGGTCTGCCTCCCCTTCAACCACCGCGATGCTCACTGCGTAGTGCGGGATCCCGTACAGGTAGTTCACGGTGCCATCGATGGGGTCGACGACCCAGGTCAGCCCACTGGTTCCGGTAGATGCGCCGCTCTCTTCCCCAAAGAAGCTGTCGTCAGGTCGGGCTTCAGCAAGCAGTCTCCGGATGAGTTGTTCACTCTCGCGGTCCGCATGAGTTACGACATCCACGGAGGATGATTTGCGATCAGCGACCGCTACTCCTTCACGACGCCGAAGAGCAACCAGATCTGCCGCCTGGGTGGCAATGTTGGTGGCAAGGGAAAGAAGTTCATCGTGAGGCATGCCTTCAGCCTAGGCCGAGTCAACCCGAGGCCTTACCCGGTAACCAGCGAACCGGCAGGCGCATGTGCCTCAAAGCGCGCGCGAATCGAACGTGAGAGCGCGAGGGCGGCCTGATCGTCGGCGGCACGTTGTTCAGCTGTTGATCCGCTGGACAACCCCCTAAGCAACGCCATATCGGATGCGAACAGCGCTCGCGCCCAGTCTTCGCGCGAGAGTTCTTGATCGCCGGCAAGAGCGTGCTGCAACCGCTGCACCTCCGTCTGCAAGTTTTCGGGGGTGTCGATGCCCCAAACCCGATGCACTTCTGGCTGCGGTGAGTCGGCTGCGGACAGTCGTTCTAGAGCGTTGGACAGCATGGTGAGTTCGTCGTCGTGCAGATCAAGGGCGACCCGTGGACTGTCCGCTTCGGCTTGGGCTTCTACTGCCTGCTCGCGCTCCACGCGCAGAGACTGCATCGTGTCGACGATGACGGCGATGAAGAGGTTCAATGTGACGAAAGCAGCGATCAAGATGAACGGGATGAAGAAGAGCCACGCTAACGGCATGACTTCCATGATCGGCCGAACAATCCCCATCGACCAGCTTTCTAGCGTCATGATCTGGAACAGCGAATAGGTCGACTTTCCGATGTCGCCAAACCATTCCGGGAAGTCATCCCCGAACAGTTCCGTCGACATGACCGACGCGACGAAGAAGACGAGCGACATCAGCAGTGCGATGGCACCGATACCGGGGAACGAGCGGAGCAATGCCTCGACGACCATGCGAACCTGAGGGAGAAACTTCACGACTCGCAAGATTCTCAGCACCCGCAGGGCACGAAGCACCGAAAGCGGTCCGGCACTCGGCACTAGTGCAATCGCCACAACAATGAAGTCGAAAACAGTCCAGCCGTCCGTGAAGAAACGCTTCGGGCCGTAGGCAACAAGCTTGAGAACAAGCTCGATGACGAAGACAACGAGGGCAATGCTGTCGAGGGCATGAAGCACGCTGTACGTAGTCGTCCCCTCAAGCGCCGTAGTGGCGAGAGCAATCACCACGGCATTGACGATGATGACAGCGAGAACGACATTCTGCACTGGGGATGAATCGACGAGCTGAGCTAACCGGCGACGAAAAGGCGGGCTCTCGGGAGAAGAAGTTAGAGTCACGCGCCTATTATTCACGAAAGGCCCCACACTCACGGTGCAGGGCCTTTCGCGATCTCGGTGGCGAGTGGGGGATTCGAACCCTCGAATGCGATGCAGTCTGATTTACAGTCAGATCCCTTTGGCCACTTGGGTAACTCGCCGAGACGCCTCCGGCCACATGTATTCATCTGACCGAACGCGCTGAACCAGAATACAAGGAATCTGAGCTGTACGTGACCACTTCCCGAAAACTGGCCTGTGGGAGTTCGGGGCTGACCCCGGGTAGCATGGGCGCATGGCTGATTCTTCGTTTGACATTGTGAGCAAAGTTGACCAAATGGAGGCGGAAAACGCCGTCAACCAGGCGCAAAAAGAGCTTGCTCAACGCTACGACTTCAAGGGCGTGGGCGCTTCGGTGGAGTGGACTGGCGAAAGCCTCCTCCTCAAAGCAAGCGCCGAAGAGCGCGTGAAGGCGGTTCTTGAGGTGCTTGAGGCCAAGTTCATCAAGCGCGGAATTTCGCTGCGCAGCCTCGACGCGGGTGAGCCTTTCCCCAGCGGCAAGGAGTACCGCATCGAGATCAGCCTGAAGAATGGCATCTCCTCAGAGGACGCGAAAAAGATCTCGAAGATCATCCGTGACGAAGCGCCTAAGGGCGTTAAGTCGCAGATTCAGGGTGACGAACTCCGGGTGCAGTCCAAGAGCCGCGATGACCTTCAGGCGACAATGGCGCTGCTGAAGGGCAAAGACATCGAAGTCGCCCTCCAGTTTGTGAACTTCCGCTAACACTCCCCCCAGCATGGATGTCTTCCTGCTGATCTTTGCGGCAACCTTGCTGGTTGCTGTGCTGTTCTCTGCGCTCGCGGGGCGCACGGTGCTGTCGGCAGCCGTACTGTTTTTGGTGGTCGGTTTCGCGATCGGCTCGGAGACGACGGGAATTCTGGATCTCGACTCCTCGTCTGCTGAGGTCTCGACGATTGCCGAGATTGCTCTCTTCGTGGTGCTGTTCACTGATGGCATGAAGATGGGGTGGGGAGACCTGCGCAAGGCGTGGCGGCTTCCGGGTCGCGCTCTGGGCTGGGGTTTGCCCCTCACTCTCGGCATCACCGCTGTATTGGCGCACTTCATGTTGGGCCTCGATTGGCCTGAGGCGCTGCTGATTGGTGCCATCCTCGCTCCCACTGACCCTGTTTTTGCGGCAGCTCTCGTTGGCAACAAGAAGGTTCCTCAGCGCTTACGCCAGTTGCTCAATGTGGAGTCTGGTGTCAACGATGGTCTGGCGCTGCCGTTCGTTGTCGTGTTTTTGGCGGTTAGTTCTGGTTCAGAAGATCTGCATTTGGGTGAGCTGGGGTTGGAGCTTCTCGCCGGCACAGCCATCGGCATCGTGGTTCCGTGGATAGTGATTAAGGCGCTCCACACTCGCCTGTTTGCGGCCGCCGGCGTCTTTGAGCCGATTGTTCCGATTGCGATTGGTCTGTTGGTGTTCGCGCTGGCGAGCTATACCCATGCGAATCTCTTCTTGGCCGCGTTTGCCGCTGGTGTGATGGTGGCAACGGTCGGGCAGAAGGAGCGCGAAGCGTTCGAGGAGTTCGGCGAGATTATTTCCGAACTCCTGAAGCTCTCGGCGCTCATGGTCTTTGGTGCTCTCCTGTCGTTCAAGTTCCTCGGTGAAATTGCGTGGACGGGCTGGCTCTTCGCCGTGCTTGCCCTCATCGCCGCTCGCCCGATCGCGTTGTACTTCTCGTTCCTGGGTTCCGGCCTGTCGATGCGTGAACAGGTCGCGGCCATGTGGTTCGGGCCCAAGGGCTTCGCATCGGTCGTCTACGTTCTCGTCGTGGTCTCGGCAGATATCCCGGCCGGTGACCTGATTTTCCACATCGTGGCGCTCACGATCGCGATGTCGATCATCGCCCACTCATCGACGGATGTCATCGTGGCTCGATCATTCGTCGAGCCCGACGAGACTCCGGCATGGCAGGGCCCTCCCCCGCGATGGTGATCACCGTTGCACCGCAGATACGCGCGGCCATTTCGCCCTAGACTGCGGCCATGGACTTGAGCGGCATTGACTTCAGCTTTACCGCGATTCTGGCGACTTTTCTGGTGCTGCTCGACATCACTATTCGTGTGTTGGCCGTAATCTACGTTCCGCGCAACCGGCGCCCGCAGACTGCGATGGCCTGGTTGTTGGCAATATTCTTCATTCCGTATGTTGGAATTTTGCTGTTCCTGATATTTGGCAGCCGCAAGCTCCCCAAGGGGCGGCGCGATAGACAGTCCGAGATCAATCAGTTCATCGTTGAATCAACAGAGGGCATGGATCAGGTCAAGCAAGATCTACCTTGGCCATCGTGGCTTGCTCCGGTTATCGAGCTCAATCGAACGCTGGGCGCGATGCCTCTCGTCGGCGGCAACTCGGCCTCTCTGTATTCCGATTATCGAGAGTCGTTAGCTGCGATGACCACAGCGGTCAACGAAGCGAATAACTACGTTCACGTTGAGTTCTACATTCTCAGTTTGGATTCCACTACTGCCCCTTTCTTCGACGCGTTAGAGGCCGCCCACAAGCGTGGGGTCCGGGTGCGCGTTCTGCTCGATCACCTCGCGTCGCTTCGCTCCCCCGGATACTTCACGACCACTCGTCGCCTCAAAAAAATGGGCGTGCAGTGGGAGGTCATGCTTCCCCTTCAGCCGCTCAAGTGGAAGTTTCAGCGCCCTGACTTGCGCAATCACCGCAAGCTACTCGTCATCGATAACAAGCTCGCATTCACGGGTTCGCAGAACATGGTCGATTCGACCTACAACAAGCGCGTAAACAAGAAGCGCGGGCTGCAGTGGAAAGACCTCATGGTGCGCTTTGAGGGACCAATCGTTGCGGGAATCCACGCGCTATTCATCACCGACTGGTACAGCGAAACGAACGAGCTGCTCGTGCGCGAGGCATCGTTGACACCTCCCACAGCGACGGCAACGGATCTCGATGCCCAGGTTGTTCCTAGCGGCCCTGGCTTCGAGGGAGAGAACAACTTACGACTGTTCAACTCGTTGCTCTATGCCGCTCAAGAGCGCGTGATCATCACGAGTCCGTATTTTGTGCCAGATGATTCGATGCTGTATGCCATCACGACCGCCGCGCAGAGCGGGCTCGATGTGCAGCTTTTTGTCTCTGAGGTTGGCGATCAGGCCTTGGTTTATCACGCGCAACGCAGCTACTACGAGGAGCTGCTGCGTGCCGGGGTGAAGATCTGGCTTTACCCTTCACCGACAGTGCTGCATGCGAAGCACTTCACTATCGACGATCAAGTGGCAGTAATCGGGTCAAGCAACATGGATATGCGCTCGTTCAGCCTCAACCTTGAAATTTCGGTCATGGTGCGCGGGCCAGAGTTTATCGCCGACATGCGCGAGCTCGAGGAACAGTACCGCAACGTCAGCCGCGAGCTCACTCTCGACGAGTGGCTAGAGCGCCCACGCCGCTCCAAAGTGCTCGACAACATCGCCAGACTTACCGCCGCCGTTCAGTAGAACCAGCGACGTGAGCTAGTTGTTGTCGGTGGCCTTCGATGCGGCGATCATTTCGTCGCGATCGACGAGTTTGATGCGCGCCCGGCCTTCTGGCTCTCCGAGAGCAATCTCACGAGCATCCAGTAGCTGCCAGCCCTGCAGGTTGGTGTAGTCAACGTCACGGCTCTTCAGCAGGTCAACAACTGCCTCCTCGTCTGGTCGTTCGGGGCTCCACCAGTTGGCCTGATCGTTCATGACGTGTTTGATGGTTTCCATCGCGTCAGACTTGGTGTGGCCAATGAGTCCAACGGGTCCGCGCTTGATCCAACCTGTGGCGTAGACGCCGTGCACCGGCTGGTCGTTGTCGTCAATGACTTGACCTTCGCGGTTAGGGATTACCCCACGGTGGTCGTCGAAGGGGATGCCGTCGAGCGGTGAGCCGAAGTAGCCAACAGCGCGGTAGACGCTTTGCACCGCGACTTCGCGGAACTCGCCGGTGCCGACAACTCCGCCTTGACCATCGGGCTTGGTGCGCTCGTAGCGGAAGCCCTCAACGTGGTCGGCGCCGAGCACCTCGACGGGCCCGGCGTAGAAGTGCAGGTGCAGGCGGCGCGAGGCGTTGCCCCTTTCTTCTCCACGCCATTTTGTGAAGATGCGGTCGAGCACCATGATCTGTTTGTTCGACTCGATGGCAGCTTTCGATGCCTCGTCATAGTCGAAGTCTTCTTCGTCAACCATCAGGTCGACATCGTCGAGTTCGCCAAGCTCCCGCAGCTCGAGCGGGGTGAACTTCACCTGCATGGGTCCGCGACGGCCGAAGACGTGCACGTCGGTCACGGGGCTCGATTTGAGGCCATCGTAGACGTTGGCAGGGATCTCTGTCGGGAGCAGGTCATCCGCGTGCTTAGCAAGCATTCTGGCAACGTCGAGTGCGACGTTGCCGTTGCCGATGACAGCAACCTCTTTTGAGTCGAGGGTCCACTCGAGAGGAAAGTCCGGGTGTCCGTCGTACCAGCTGACAAAGTCGGCAGCGCCATGACTGCCCGGCAGATCAATTCCCGGAATCGGTAGCGGTGCATCCCGCACAGCACCCGTGGAGAAGATTACGGCGTTGTAGTGCTTTTTGAGGTCATCGAGGGTGATGTCGCGCCCGTAGGTGACGTTGCCAAATAGCCGAATGTTGCCGGTATCGAGCACATCGCGCAGCGCGTTAACAATGCCCTTGATACGCGGATGATCGGGGGCAACGCCATAGCGCACAAGACCATAGGGCGCCGGCAGCTGCTCGAACAAGTCGATAGACACCTCGAACTGTCGCTCGGCTTTCAGCAGGATGTCGGCGGCGTAGATTCCGGCGGGGCCGGCCCCAACAATGGCGAGTCTGAGCTTGCTCATCGGCTGTAGTTTCCGTTCGTCTCGAGGCGCCCGAGCGCGGGCGAGTGGCGTGCTAGTTGGAGCGTTCGACGATGCTGTCGGCAAAACGCGTGAGAGCTTTCTTCACAGGACCATCCGGAAGAGGCGCGAGAGCGTCTACTGCTTCGCGACCCCAACGTCGAGCTTCGTCCACAGTCTTCTTCGTAACCGAGTGCTCCCGTAGTTCGGTCACGGCGGCATCCAAAGCAGCTTCGTCGCCATCACCATAGAAGTTGGCATTGACATCACGTTCGATGCGCGTCAGCAGATCTGCCGCATCGCTGTCGGTGACGGCGAGTTCGCGTAGGTACAAGAGCGGCAGCGTTGCTACGCCACTGCGCAGGTCAGTTCCGGCCTTTTTTCCCGTCTTGCCCGTCTCTGCAGAGAGATCGATGACATCATCGACGAGCTGAAAAGCGACGCCAACTTTCTCGCCGAATTCGCGCACAGGCACCGTGTACTCCTCTGGCGCATCAGACAACATGATGCCAAGTTCGGCCGCCGCAGCGATGAGCGATCCGGTCTTGTCAGCCAGAACTTGAAGGTAATGCTCGACAGGATTCTCGCCCGGCTTCGGGCCGAGAGTTTCGTGCAGTTGACCAAGGCACAGTCGTTCGAAGGTGTTCGCCTGCAAGAGAAGCGCGTCTTCGCCAAGAGCCGCAACAAGTTTGCTTGCCCGCGCGAACAACAGGTCACCGGTCAGGATCGCAACCGAGTTACCCCACACGTTTTGCGCGCTTGGCACCCCGCGACGCAACTGCGCCTCATCCATCACATCATCGTGATAGAGCGAAGCGAGGTGAGTAAGTTCCACCGCCTGGGCTGCTGTGACAACGCCAGGATTATTGCCGGAGCCCAGCTGAGCGGTGAGCAGCGCGAGCACAGGACGTACCCGCTTGCCGCCTGCCTCAAGCAGATATCGACTCGTGGCATCTGCGATGTCATCGGCAAAAGCCAGGTGAGTCAACAAACCGACCTCGACCTGCTCAAGGCCCTCTTCCACGGCGGCAGCAAAGCGACGCTCATCGCCTGAGGCAAAGAGTTTCTCGCCCAGCCCCAGAGACGAACTCAAGGTGTTGCTGCTGCGAGCAGGTGGAGCGCTCGGGTTCACTATCAACCGGGTTTCTTTTGCGAAGCGCTACGGCTTCGGTGTGGCGTCTTTGGTGGTCTTGGCAGCCCTGATCGTCTTGATCGGGCGCGTGGCAAGGTCTTTGCGCTTTGCAACCGAGGCGAGCACGGTTTCGTCGACAGGCTTGTGGCCTCGGTGCATGGCGACAATTCCCGCGGTGAGATTGCGGTAGGCGACCCTGGTGAACCCGGCTGCCCGAATCCACTGGCTCAGTTCACCCTGATCCGGCCATTCCCGAATCGACTCGGCGAGGTAGGTGTAGGCCTCAGGGTTGGAACTCGAGCGATCGGCAATGATCGGCATTACTCGGTTCAGGTAGGTGAAGTAGCCAGCGCGCACAATGGCAACCGGCGGCTTGGAGAATTCTGTGATCACGAGACGCCCACCGGGCTTCAGCACACGGAACATCTCAGAGAGTGCGGAGCGCGGATCATTAATATTGCGCAGTCCGAAACTGATCGTGACGGCATCGAACTCGTTGTCGCCAAAGGGAAGCTGTTCAGCATTGCCCTGAATAAACTCGATCTTCTTGTGACGTTTGCGAGCCTGCTCGACCATTCCGGTAGAAAAGTCGAGGCCGACCACTCTGGCACCATTGCGGTGAAGAGCCGCCGAACTTGTGCCGGTTCCGGCAGCAATATCGAGGATGCGTTCGCCAGCTTCCGGAGCAACAGCGCGCACCGTGGCAGCCCGCCACAGCAGCGCATTTCCGGCCGAGAGGACGTTGTTTGTGCGGTCGTAGTGTTTTGCGACACCATCGAACATGCCGGCCACGTCATCCGGTCGCTTATTCATGTCAGCCTTACCCACCCCTTCAGTCTAGGGCGCTGAGACACAATGCTCACTTCCTTCGCCGCAACTGACAGGTACTCTGATACTTGTGAGGCATTATTGGGCTCTAGAGCAGCCCGTTCCCGGCACTAATCGAGGCATTTGCGATGACTAACACCCGCGAATCACTCAGCGTTGTTACCCGACCCAGCGCGTCGATGGGTCGCATCCTCGACTGGATCTCTCCCGACTCACCTCTTGCGTTTGTGCGGGATGGCGACGGAATCGTCGGCATCGGAGAATTGCTCCGCCTCGAGTTCCGTGGCGCCGAACGATTCACTCAGGCCGCTGCGTCGTGGAGTGAACTTTCACGCGTGGCGGTTGTGCACGACAGCGTCAAACGCGCAGGCACTGGTCTAGTAGCGCTCGGTAGCTTTGCCTTCGCCGACTCCTCCGCAGAGGTGAGCGTGCTCATCGTTCCGCGGATGATTATCGGCAGCCGAGACGGAATCCACTGGGTCACCTCGATCTCGCACGGAGAAGTGAGCGGCCTTCCTGAGACGGCGGATGCCCTTGCCGAGGTTCCTCTCACTCCTCGCGGCGCCCCCGTGCACCTCTCGTTCGTGCCAGGAAAAATGAGCGCGAAAGGTTTCACCACCGCGGTCAACGCTGCACTTCGCGAGATTTCACGGTCGAAAGCCGCCAAGCTTGTCATCGCCCGCGATCAGGTAGCAACGCTCCCCGCCGGCGCCGACCTGCGGGTGCCGATTGATGCGCTCGCTGGCCGCTACCCCGACACCTTCACGTTTGCCGTCGATGGGCTCATCGGCTCCAGCCCAGAAACTCTGGTGCGCGTTCAGAACGGCACCGTCAGCGCCCGCGTACTCGCCGGAAGTGCTGCGCGCGGCGACAACCGAATCTCCGATGGGCGAGCCGCCGCGACACTGGCGGGATCGCCCAAAGACCAGAAAGAGCATGCGCTCGCGCTTGCCAGCGTGATGGATGCCCTGCTGCCACTGAGCAGCGAACTTGTTGCGGCATCCACTCCTTTTGCGCTGCAGCTGCCCAACCTGTGGCATCTCGCTACCGACATCGAAGGGCAACTCACCGAGCGCTCGAGCGCCCTCGATCTGCTTACGGTGCTGCATCCCACCGCAGCAGTAGCAGGCACACCGACTCCCGATGCCATCCGAATTATCGACAAGCTCGAGGGCTTTGATCGCGGGCGCTATGCCGGCCCTGTTGGCTGGGTTGACTCGCACGGCAACGGTGAATGGGCGGTGGCGTTGCGCTGTGCCCAAGTCGACGGCACACGCATCACCGCGTATGCCGGTGCCGGAATAGTCGCTGGCTCAGAGGCTAAACGCGAGCTCGCCGAAACCGAGCTCAAGTTTCGCCCCATCGTCGAAGCGTTCGGCTAGCGAGCGGCAGCTAGCTAGCGGCGAGGCGCTGCTTCTCTGCATCGACGTCGTAGTCAGCAGAAGGCCATTCGGGGTCGAGCCGCTCCAATGCCTCGAGCAGAAGCTGCTGAACGGCCAGGCGCGCGTGCCATTTGTGGTTCGCCGGAATCACATACCAGGGCGCATTCTCGGTCGTCGTCCGCTGAAGCGCGATCTCGTAAGCCTCTTGGTACTCGGCCCACAAGAGCCGCTCATCCACGTCACCAGGATTGTATTTCCAGTGCTTCTCTGGGCGGTCAAGCCGTTCCTGAAGCCGCTCTTTCTGCTCGTCAGCGCTGATGTGAAGCATGACCTTGATGATCGTCGTGCCCTGCTCGATCAGTTCGTTCTCGAAATCCCGGATGATCCCGTAACGCTCTTCGACAGTCTCCGGAGTCGAGAATCCCCGCACACGGTGAATCAACACATCCTCGTAGTGCGAGCGGTCGAAAACACCGATCGAGCCCGCGACCGGAAGTTCTTTACGGATTCGCCACAAAAAGTCGTGGGACTTCTCTTCATCCGTCGGAGCCTTGAAAGCGTGAATCTGCACGCCCTGCGGATCGACTCCGCCAATGACGTGCCGCAGGATGCCGCCCTTGCCTGCGGTATCCATCGCCTGCAACACGAGTAGCACCCGGCGTTTACCACCGAACTTACTTTCGGCGAAGAGCCGCTCCTGCAACTCGGCTAAGCGCTTGGCGTTCTTAGCGAGCGCCTTCTCCGCATCTTTTTTGTCACCATCGAAGGCGGGAGTCGACGACGGATCAATATCGGCAAGCGTGAAATCGGCGGAGACAGGGGTCAGGGTGCTCATGCGCCAAGGCTACTCCGCCTCATAAGTTTGCAGCAGAGAAGCTAGCGGCCGAGCGGAACCTCAATGATCGTTGGCTCAGGATGCGCCGAAAGAGCTTGATCGAGTTCACCACGAGTCGCGGCCGAAATGTAGCGCCAACCGTAAGCAACAGCGAGCGCTTCAATGGAGGCGTTTTGTTGTGTCAACAGCACCCGATCGAAACTGTCACCAGCCTGGCCCGCCACCTCGAGAACATCGAAAATAGTGCCGCCATCGTCGTTGCCAACAATCACCTGGATGCGCGGGCGTGGCTCGCCGACACCAAACATGAGCGCGCCAACATCGTGGAAAATTGCGAGGTCACCGAGCAACACCCGGGTCACACCCTCATTGCCGGGCTCGGCCTGACTGGCGAGAGCTATGCCCAGCGCCGTCGAAATTGTTCCGTCGATTCCCGCGAGACCGCGGTTCGCGTGTACCGGAATCTTCTTTCCCGGAACGACACGATCAACTTCGCGGATCAAACGTGAAGCGCCAAGAACGAGCCGGTCGTGGGGCCACGTCGCCCGCCACACCGCTTCGGCGAGCATGCGACGGTCAACAGGGGTGCGCACAATCGCCAGTTCTGACTTGGCGTGAGTGCCAGCATCCGCATCGATATCGGGGGCGATGCTCTCGGTTTCGAGTAGCTGGCGGCTGGAACCAACCCAACGGCCAAGCCACGCACGATCCGTTGCTTCGCCCGAAACCGACACTTCATCGACGAAGAGCTGAACGCAGCGACCGGGGTTGTAATCATCTGCAGACGGATGCCGCACGACAATGGTTTGCACTCCGCTTCGCTGAATCAGCGCCGGAATTTCGCGACTCAGCGTCGGATGCCCAAAGACGATGACGCGCGCAACGCGGTCACCAAAGTTGGCGGCATTCAAGAGCTCGCGGTACGTCACCACCAGATTGGGGCCGAAGTGCGCACCGCTAGAGACCTCGGCTAAGAGCGGCGCGCCGAGTTCACGCGCAACCTGCTCCGCTCGGGGGCCAGCGCCAGTTCCGGCGACGACGACTGTGGCCGGTGCCGGGCTCAGTGCGAGCTTCGTTGGCGCACGCGGCGACTGTTCGGTCGTCGTTTCGACAGTGGGATCGAGGTCACTGAAGAGGTCAGGGAACGCCGGTTCGCGCTCTACCGCTGGCTCGCGAACGACCTCAGCCGGAGTCGAAATCCACGTGAAGGGCGCCGAGAGTGGCTCGTCAAAAGAGAGGTTGAGATGCACGGGGCCGCTGACAGCAGCGACGGCCTCGCGAGCGAGTTGAACGGCGGCATCCAGCTCGCCGGCAGCCCCGGTCGGTGCGGTGATATCCCACGTCTGCTGAACGGCGGTGCCGAAAATTCCCGGCTGCTGTGTGGTCTGATTTGAACCAATACCGCGAAGCGAATCGGGGCGGTCCGCACTAATGATGATCAGCGGAACGGCCGAATGGTGTGCTTCAAGAACGGCGGGGTGCAGGTTGGCGACGGCCGTGCCCGACGTCGTGACGACGAGCACTGGAGAGCCAGTCTCGACCGCGAGACCGAGCGCGAGAAAAGCGCCGACGCGCTCATCGATGCGCACGCGCAAGCGCAAAAGGCCCTGTTTTTCGAATTCCGCTGCAGCAAGAGCAAGTGCCTGCGAGCGCGAGCCAGGGCTCAACACAATGTCTCGAACACCGAGACGAACGAACTCTTCGAGAAGGGCTACCGAAAAATTAGTTGCCGGAGAGTTAGTTGGTCTTATCGTCATCGTCGAGATCTGCTAGTTCCTGTTCGAGGCGGCGGATGCGCTCATCTTGTTCTTCTTTGACACGCATGTTGCGCAAAAAGTCGGGGTCGTCGTCTGGAGCAACCGTGCGTGGCCTGCCAGCGTTACCGCTGCGTGCCTTACCGAGCATGAACCACAGCAGCACACCGATAACGGGGAGCAAGAGGATTACCAACACCCACAACAGCTTCGGCAATGCGCGCACTCGACTGCGATCAGTTTGAATCACATCGACTGTGGCGAACACGTCTACCGCTATGAGCGCAAAAACGAGAACGATCAATAGTCGAGACATGTGTCTATTCTACGCTGGCAGGCTGCGTGCGGCATGCAAGCCTAGACTGTTGCCGTGAAACCTTGGATCCTCTACTCGCTTCTGCGACTCGGAATTTTTGCAGCAGCGTTTTCTCTGCTGATGGTCGCGCAGGTCGAATGGTGGCTTTCGGCCATCGTCGCCGCAATCTTGGGGTTCGCGATCTCGTACATTTTCTTCGGCAAACTACGGGATGCCGTCGCGCTCGACATCGTGGCGCGACGTGCGGGGCCAAGCCACGACCCCGACCGCGATGCTGAAGATGCTGAGTCAGAAGCCCGCAATCCCTACAACACGCCGAACTCTGTCGATTCCAGCGACGTCGACGCCGAGCCGCGCGACCTAGAAAGCGATCGCTGACGCTAGGCCAAGGCCATAGAGCAGCGCGGTTAGCCCGGTAAGACGCAGCGCCAAGATCAGCTCTGCGGCACTCTTGCCGGTCAAAACGATCACGCACGCCGGCAACGCCACGAGCAGCACGAAGTACACCAAGAACGCGTTGACGTACAGCAGTGAGAATGCGCCCAAAATCACAAACGGCGCCAGCATTGCGATGACGTAGAAAATGCGCGATGGCAGGTTGCCGATCATGACGGCGAGCGTGCGCTTGCCCGCAATCTTGTCTTGAGCAATGTCGCGAATGTTGTTGACCATGAGGGTAGCGACGGCGAATAGCCCGACGGCAACCGCGGCCAACCAGGATTCCACGGTCACGGTGTCGGCGAGCACGTAGGTAGTGCCCGCTGTGGCGACAAGTCCGAAGAAGATGAACACGAACACTTCTCCGAGGCCGAGGTAGCCGTATGGCCGCTTGCCGCCGGTGTAGAAATAAGCGGCCACAATCGCGAGGGCACCAACGGCGAGCATCCACCAGTGTCCACTGCGAATCACGATGATGAGCCCGGCCACCGCAGCGATGCCGAACCAGACAAACGCGACGGTGATGACCGTTCGTGGCCGTGCAGCACCGGAGCCAGTGAGACGGCGCGGCCCTACCCGGTTCTTGTCCGTTCCGCGCACTCCATCGGAGTAGTCGTTGGCGAAGTTCACACCAATCTGAAGCGAGACCGCGACGATCAGACACAGCAGGGCTCGCAACCAGTGCCAGCCGATACCGTCTTCTTCGTGCGGAAGCACGTAGGCAGCTGCGGTTCCTAACGCTACCGGCGCGAAGGCAAGCGGCAGCGTCTGAATGCGCGCACCGCTGATCCAGTCACGCGCCGTCGCTTTCGCAATCTTGGGCGCTTTCGGCGGGCGACCGCCAGGGCGACCGCTTTTCTTCGCCGAGTTTGTGCTCGATTTCGGTGCGACGGTTTGGGGATCGATACGTTGCTGTTTAGGAGAGGCCACGGTGGGATTCTACTTAAGCACAACGGATGCGAGAGCCAGGCGGTCCGGCTTTCCTGTCGACAGCAAGGGAATTGCATCGATCAGCATCACTCTGGCTGGGGCTGCGGCTGCACCCAACTGCGCAGAAACAGACTGTCGCAGAACATCCACGTCAATCGCAGAGGTTGTAATCACGACGGGCGCTTCGCCCCATTCCGGGTGCGGTGCGGCCACGACAACGGCAGCGCTCTGGCCGGGAAGCGCTCGAACGGCGTTCTCGACCTCCGCCAACGACACCTTTACTCCGCCAGAAATGATCATGTCGTCGGCGCGGCCACGAACGCGCAGCACCCCGTCGACGATTTCTCCGACATCATCGGTGCGATACCACCGCACACCATCGTGTTCACGGAACGTAAAGGCACTGCGGCGCGGGTCTTCGAGGTAGCCTTCGGCCAGCATCGGGCCTGCCAGCTCGATACGGTCATCCACCAGCCGCATCGTGGCGGTGGGCAGCGGCGTGCCATCCCAGATGCAACCACCACTGGTCTCACTAGAGCCGTAGGTTGTGCTGACCGCAATGCCGCGAGCGCGGGCTTTCGCCAACAACGCTGCTGGCGATGATTGCCCGCCGACGAGAATTCGAGTAAATGTTGCCAGCGCGGCAACGGCATCCTCAGATTCGAGAAGTCGTGCCAGTTGCACCGGCACGAGTGACGTGAATCGTCGTTCTGCACTGAGTTCAGCTGCCGCGGCAACGAAGGCCTCAGCGGTGAACCCGTGTGGCGGCATCATCACCGGCACGGTTTCGGAGAAGTGCGAGCGCGCCAACACGTTGATGCCGGCGATGTAGTGAGCGGGTACAGCCAAGAGCCACTGCCCTGCGCCCCCCAGCAGTTCATCGGATGCCGCAGCACTCGCCTTCAGGGCGGCAGCACTCAGCATCACGCGTTTCGGACGGCCGGTCGATCCGCTCGTCTCGACGACGACCGCAACGTTCGCGGGCACGGTCTCGGGCAGGCCAGAGGGGGAGGCTGGGTGCGGCAGTATTGCCGCTCCCGTGCCGTCGAGTGCCGGTCGCAATGCGTCCCACACTTTGCGTGGGTCGCGGGCATCAACTGACCAAAGTTCTCGTGTCATCGTTCAGGCTCCGTTGCCTAGTACTGCCAGGGAAATGGCGACCAGTCGGGAGCGCGCTTTTCTAGGAACGAATCGCGGCCTTCGACGGCCTCGTCAGTTCCGTAGGCCAGCCGGGTCGCTTCTCCCGCAAATACTTGTTGGCCAACGAGCCCGTCGTCGACGGCGTTGAGAGCAAATTTCACCATGCGGATAGCGGTCGGCGACTTGGTCATGATGGTCTGCGCCCATTCGTAGGCTGTTGCCTCGAGCTCAGCGTGCGGAACCGCAGCGTTGATCGCTCCCGCGTCGAGGGCGCGCTGCGCGTCATACTCGCGGGCGAGGAAGAACACTTCCCTCGCAAACTTTTGGCCGACCTGGCGGGCGAAATAGGCGCTGCCATAGCCGGCATCGAACGAGCCAACGTCGACATCCGTCTGCTTGAAGCGAGCATGCTCCGAGCTGGCAATCGTGAGGTCACAGACCACATGCAACGAGTGCCCTCCCCCGGCAGCCCAGCCGGGAACGACGGCAATGACAACCTTGGGCATGAAGCGGATGAGGCGCTGCACTTCGAGAATGTGCAGGCGTCCTGCTGCGGCACGGCGCTTTCCCGCTGCCGCCGCAGCGGCAGCCTCGGCATCTGCTTCAGATAGCGCGGAATCACCGATTGCCGCAGCGGCTCCGGCTGCGGTGGGATTCGTCGCGCCATCTTGGCCTTCATATTCGTAGCCGGCCCGCCCACGGATGCGCTGATCTCCGCCGGAGCAGAATGCCCAGCCACCGTCTTTCTCGCTCGGTCCGTTCCCGGTGAGCAGCACGACGCCGATACGCGGGTTCTGGCGCGCATCATCAAGGGTTTGGTAGAGCTCGTCGACGGTGTGCGGTCGGAATGCGTTGCGCACTTCTGGCCGATCGAACGCGATCCGCGCAACCGTGCCGGTCACATCGTGGTGATAGGTGATGTCGGTCAGATCATCAAACCCGGCGACCGATCGCCACAACTTTTCGTCAAAAATCTCAGATACAGGCGCCATGGCTCAAGCCTAACCATCCGGCCGCAGAACGACCTAGCTCCAGAACGGCCTAGCTGCTGAAGAAACGAAAGACGTTCAACACAACGAGAGGGTTCGCCAAGATCGCCAAAGCGAGTCCGAATGCTGCCCAACGACGCTGTAACCCCAAAATGAGGCAGATGACGGCGGTGATGACCGCAGAGATCGACACCACGATGGTGGTGTACGCCAGCATGGTTCCGGCCGGAAAGTCTCCTCCAGCCGAAACGATCATGGCGATCATGAACAAAACAACCGTGGAAAGCCCGAGAAGCGCGGCGATAAACCCCACCCAGGTCGGTCGTCGCCGACGGATGACCGGCTCCGCTTCGGGAGCCGAATTCTGCTCGGTGCCGCTGGGCGCTTCAGCTACGTCATCGACAACGCCGACGACGTAATACGGCACGACTTTGGTCGCGACACGCTCAATATCCCCCGGATTAGTCACGCAATAACCCTATCTGACGGTGGAACTTGTCAGACTAGGAACATGTTCCCTTCAGTGAACGAAATTCTCGACACCGCACGCGTAGTGTCCCTTCCTATGACCTCCCGCTTTCGCGGCATCGATCAGCGCGAAGCGTTGCTCTTTCGCGGCCCTCAAGGGTGGAGCGAGTTCTCCCCGTTTGTCGAGTACGACGATGCGGAGGCGAGCACATGGCTAATGGCAGCGATTGATTACGCCTGGAATGAGACTCCCCCACTCAAGCGGGACCACATTCCGGTGAACGCTACGGTGCCCGCAGTCGCTGCCGAATTCGTTGAGGCAGTGCTTGAGCGCTTCGACGGCTGCCGAACGGCCAAAGTCAAAGTTGCTGAGTTCGATCAGAGCCTCGCGGATGACATCGCGCGGGTCGCTGAGGTGCGTCGCGTAATGGGGCCGGCCGGTCGCATTCGCATTGATGCCAATGGGGCGTGGACGGTCGACGAGGCCGAGCGCGCGGTGCACGCTTTGGCTGAGTTCGACCTCGAGTATGTCGAGCAGCCGTGCGCCACAGTCGAAGAGCTGAGCGAGTTACGCGGACGCATCGCCTACATGGGAATCCCTGTCGCTGCCGACGAGAGTGTGCGCAAAGCTGCCGACCCGCTGGCTGTTGCCCGTGCGGGAGCTGCCGACCTGATCGTGATCAAGGCGCAGCCTTCTGGAGGCATCTCTCGTGCGCTCAGTGTCGCCGCCGAGGCTGGTCTTCCGATCGTGGTTTCCAGCGCCCTTGAGACCTCTGTGGGGCTTGCCATGGGGGCGCACCTGGCCGCAGCGGTCGACACTCTCGAATTCGACTGCGGACTGGCGACGGCATCCTTGCTCGCCGCTGACGTCACCTCTTCTCCGCTGCGCGCGCGTGGCGGACGCATCGAGGTTCGACGGGTGGACGCAGAAGAGGCGTTGCTGACGCGCTGGGCCGCAAACGCCGAACGCACTCAGTGGTGGCTATCCCGACTCGAGCGATGCCATGAACTAGGTAAAAACTACTCACCGCAGTAACTTTCACGCTCACTAGGCTTGGCTGCGTTGATCGCTTTCCGAGGAGTGAATATGACTGTCCTGTCGCACCGCGCTGTGCCCCTTGCTGTGCTGAGCATGCTCGGGGTTGGATTGTTGAGCGCCTGCGCTACGCCGGCGCCCTCCCCGGTCGCGACGGACTCTGAAACGGATGCCGCGGCTTCCGCTCCGGCGGAAGAGGTGGCGCCGAGCGGCCCCGAGTGCCTGATCGGCGACTGGTTCATCGCTGAAGACCAGATGCAGGGCTTCTATTCGGCCGTGAGTGGTTCTAACGAGAACGTCGACATTTCCGTCAAGGGCGGAACGGGACTTGCATTTACAAACAGCGGGTACACCTACACGCCCGATTTCGCGATCATCTTGCAGGTCGCCGGCACCGAGGGCGAAGGCACGATCACTGGCGGGGTCACCGGAGACTACTCCGCGACGGACACCGAGATCACGACTTCCCACGACGTGAGCGACGTCGCGGTGAGCGTCTCGGTTTCGGGAGTCACTATGGATGGCACCGACCTGTTCGGTGACTTCATGTCGAGTTCGCCCATCAACTCGGCACCGTACGAGTGCGGCGAGGTTGGCCCGATCCTTCACTTCGACACTGGCGAGGGCAACCCGCGCGTGCCCATGCAGTTGACGCCGGCCAGCTAGGCGGCTCAACTCGTGAGCCTCAACGGCTCCCACAATCAAACGCTGGGGTGTCGCTCGGTGCGGCCCCAGCGTTTCTCGTTCGGCGCTCTATAGCCCGGAGTAGGCGTGCAGTCCCTTGAAGAACAGGTTGACGATCGTGAAGTTGAAGACAATGGCGGTAAAGCCGACGATCGCTAGCCACGCTGACCGTGAGCCGCGCCAGCCGCGCGTTGCCCGAGCGTGGATGTAACCGGCATAGATGGTCCAGATGATAAACGTCCAGACTTCCTTGGTGTCCCAACCCCAGTAGCGTCCCCACGCACGCTCAGCCCAGACGGCACCGGCGATGAGGGTGAACGTCCACATGACAAAGCCGACAACCGTCAGACGGTAGGCCAAAGTTTCGAGTCGCTCGGCGGCCGGCAACGTGTCAAGGAAGCGAAGCTTCAGTGCCTTGCCCGACTCCCGACGCGCTTGCATGAGCTGCACTATTGAGAGCCCGGCAGCGAGCGCGAAGACGCCGGTACTGAGGCTGGCGACGAAGACGTGGATGACCAACCAGACTGACTGCAACGCTGGCGGCAGTGGCACGACATCCACATAGAAGCTCGATGTGCCGACGCCCAAGGCGATCAGCGAGAAGCCGGTGATAAAGGAGCCCAAGAAGCGCAGGTCTTGCCAGAACTGCACCAGAAGGAACACGCCAACGATGATGGCAGTGGCGGTGAGCGTGAACTCGAACATGTTGGCCCACGGAACGCGGTTCGCTGCAACACCACGGAGGACAACCGCGCTGACGTGAAGCAGCCAAGCGATAACCGTCATGGCCATAGCCAAACGCAAGTACTTGGGTGAGCTCGGTCGCACAGGCTTGCCGTCGGCGCTCGACGAGTCATCGCCGATCAGCGTGGTGGTCGTGGTCGCGTACGGCGAATCCGCTGAAGCCGCCTCGATAATTCCGGTGCGGCGGGCAGAGGAGGCACTGAGCCCCGTCGCGTCCGCGGCGGCATCACTTGACTCCACCGAACGGCGCGCCACATCGACGGCGAACATCACGAACGCCAACGTATAGATCGCCATCGCAGAGTAGATCGCGATCAGGGAATACGACACCAAGGTCTCAGTCACGAATCCACCCTAACCTTCAGTTGCTGGGAATGTTTATCGGCGAACTCGGCGACCGCCGAATCAAGGTTGGGGTCGTCGCCGCGCGCCAAGGCAGCGTACTCAATCGTTGTCGTTCCTGATGCGTCGGTTTTTGCCGAAACCCACATCCGTCGGCGCGGAATGAACAGGCTCGTCACGAGCCCTGCAATCACCAGAATTGCGAATATCAACACGGGCAATTGTGAGGGGTCGTGGTGAACGTCCAACGAAGCGAAGCGGGGGATGCTCGCGAGCTCAACACTGCCTAGGCCGTTAGGCAGCTCAGCCCGATCCCCGGGAGTCAAACGGATCGTCTCGGCGTCGGAGGTTCTACCGGCGACCTGCTCAAGAGAGTCAGTGTTCAGGGCATAGGCGTTGGTTCCCAAACCGTTGTCGAGACCGAGGTCACCCTCGTAAACCTCCAACGTGAGCGTCGGAGAAACAAGGTCGGGGTACACCGAGGCGAGCGCGCCTGAGTCGAGAGTGCCCGTCGTCGGATACAGGAAGCCGAGCATACCGATTTGCTTCCCGAGGCCATCCGGAATCTTAATAACGCACGTGCTGCCGAGGTTGGCGTCGAACGGTAGGCACGGTGTTGGCTGCGACCAGATGACGCTGTCGTCAGAATCACGCACGGTGAGAACTGGCGCGTAGCCGTTCCCCAGAAGATAGACGTTGGTGCCGCTCAGGCTCAATGGCTCGTTGACCTTGATTCGTGCTGTCTCCGAGCTGGCGCCCCGCAACGTCGTAGTGACGTTGGCGGTGTAGTCGATTGCTTGCCCAATTGCTCGGCGGTTGCTTTGCTCATAGACCGGAACGAAGGAATCGAGGGCGATCGTGAACGGGTCGAGAGCCTCGTCAGTGAAGAAACGGCCAGGGTTGAACGAGTCATAGCTGGCGAGCGAATTGCTGAACGCATAGCCCTCGACAACAACGCGCTGACCGGTGTAGCCGAATCCGCCGCCCAGTCCGACGGCAAGCAGAACGCCAACAAGCGCCGAGTGAAAGATGAGGTTTCCCGTTTCGCGCAGGTAGCCACGCTCCGCACTGACCGAATCACTATAAAGCTCGGTGCGGTAGCGCTGCGAACGCAGCTGGCGACGAGCAGAATCGACAGCGGTAGCGGCATCCGCTTCGGTCGTGCGGGTCGTAAAACCTTCGAGGCGCGACAGCCGGGCAGGCGTCTTGGGCGGTCGGGCGCGAAGGGCATCGAAGTGATGCTTCGTACGCGGCAGCACGCAGCCGATGAGGGAGATGAAGAGCAGCAGGTAAATCGCCGAGAACCACACCGAGGTGTAGGTGGTGAAAACCTGAAAGAAGTCGAGCACCGCCGCGGCGTCGGGGTAGAGGCGGCGGTAGGCGATGACGCCGTTGGGGTCGGAACTAACCTGGGGAACCAAGGACCCGGGGATGGCTGCAACCGCCAAGAGCAAGAGCAAGAAAAGCGCCGTGCGCATGCTCGTGAGCTGACGCCAGAAAAATCGCGCGTACCCAGCGAAGTTCAGTTTCGGCTGTTGGATTTTGCTCTGCTGCGCTGGCGCATCCATATGGTCGCTTGGACGCGATGCGTCTCCACCCGTCACCGGATCAGAGGAGTGTGTCGAAGCCACCGATCACCGCCCCCAAACTTGTCACGATTACACGCCACACGCCGGTGACCATGAGTACTCCGATCAGCACGAGCAACGCCCCGCCGACCAAGTTGATAATACGGATGTGGCGACGCATCCACGTCACTGACGTCGTCGCCCAGTTCAACCCGAGCGCCACCAGCAGGAACGGGATGCCGAGACCGAGACTGTAGGCAACCCCAACCATGGCTGCCCGGCCGGGGTCTCCCCCATCGAGAACCATGCTGCCAACGGCGATGAGCGTCGGGCCAACGCATGGCGTCCAGCCAAGAGCGAAGACGATACCGAGCAGCGGCGCACCAGCCAGGCCGGTCGCCACTTTCATCTTCGGGCGGATCGTGCGCTGAGCAAAGGTGACCTGCCCGATAAAGACGAGTCCCATCACGATCACGAGTGCGCCAGCGATGCGGGTGATGAGGTCAAGCCACGGCCGCAGCAAGAGGCCTGCGGTGCCGAAGAGCACCGTGAAGGCAACGAAAACTATCGTGAAGCCCAGGATGAACAATCCGACGCCAAGAACGAGTCGTTTCGTGCTGCCCTTATCTTCGGCGCTCGTGAAGCCGCCGATGTAGCCGAGGTAGCCGGGCACGAGAGGAAGCACGCACGGTGACGCAAATGACACGAGTCCCGCGAGTATCGCGATCGGGATCACGATAAGAAGATTGCCACCGAGAACGAGCTCGCCGATGGGGCTCGACACTACTGGCCCTCAGCGACGACAGAGTCGATCATCGCTGCGAGGATGCTCGGATCACGCACGAGTCCGCTGATGCGAGCGGCGACTCGGCCATCACGGTCAACAACGAGAGTGGTCGGCACGGCGTTGGGCGGTACAGAACCGGCGAACGCCAATTGCACGCCAGCGGTCTTGGCATCGAGAACGGAGGGGTAGGGAACACCGAACTCAGTGGCGAAGGTCCGAGAGCTCTCAGCCGTGTCGGAAACGTTAACGCCGAGGAACGGAACATCGGGATATTCGACGCTCAACTCCGCAAGATCAGGGGCCTCGAGGCGGCACGGCGGGCAACTGGCGTACCAAAAGTTCACGACGTAAACGGAGTCTGCGAAGCTGCTGCTGGTGATGATCTCGCCGTTGTCGAGCGTCGCCTCATAGCTCACGGGTTCGTCCCGGTCACTCGCGGGGATCTCGACGGTCGAGCCGTCGCCGGAGATGTAGCCCTCTTCTGAACCGTTCTCGTACTGCTCGGCAAGCGTTTCGTTGGCGCTCGAGCACGAGACAAGGACGAGAGCGGAGACCGCCAGAACGACGGCGATGAGACGGCGGTTCACACTGCTCCTAGATCGATGGATGCTGCAAGCAAGTCTCCCGCAGGTTCCTGATAGTCAACCTCGACGAACACGTCGCCGTCGCGGGCAAGAGTGGTGATGCTGGAGAGCGTGCAGCGACGATTGCGGGGATCATGGGCGAGCCGCATTTTCTTCACGGAACGGGCTACAACAACGATGGGCAGTTGGTGGCTGACCATGACAATTTCGCCGCCATCGGCCGCGGACCACGCCTCGTCAACGGCAGCGAGCATCCGGGCTTCGATGCTCACGTAGGCCTCGCCCCAACTGGGCTTGAGCGGGTTGATCAGGTGCGGCCATGCCCGCGGCTGGCCAAGAACCTGCGGAAACCGCAAGCGACCGCCCTCGAACCAGTTGTGGGGCTCAATGATGCGCTCTTCGGTGACGATGTCGAGCTTGTAGCGGTCGACCCAGGGCTGCGCTGATTCTTGGGCGCGCTGCAGAGGGCTCGCGTAGAGCGCCGTAAGCGGCCGATCGGCAAGGCTCGCGGCGGCCAGGTCTGCCATTCTGTGGCCGAGTTCACTGAGGTGATACCCGGGAAGCCGACCGTAAAGAATGCGGTCAGGATTGTGTACTTCGCCGTGGCGGACGAGATGGATGAGGTCTGCTGGCACGGTATTCAGTCTACGTCGGCTGACTTCCGCACTTTCCCTCGCGCGATCCCTTGTAAACTCAGCGCTGTGACTACACGCACCCTCATTAAGAACTTGGCCGCAGCGACCGACGGAGCAATCTCTGTTTCGGGTTGGGTCGATAAGGTCCGAGATCAAAAGAAGGTGCAGTTTGTCGTACTGCGCGATGAGTCGGGTGGGGTGCAGCTTGTTCACCCCCGCTCATTCAACGAAGACGGCACTCCGGCTGAGGACGCTCTCGCCGACATCATCTCTGGGCTTGCCCAAGGCACCTTCCTCACCGCAACCGGTGAGTTGAAGCACGACGAGCGCGTGAAGCTCGGCGGCGTTGAGATCAAGCTCGACGGCCTCGAGATCGCTGCTGAGGCTATCCCCGAGACTCCCATTGCCGAGGACTCCAGCGTTGACAAGCGCATGGATTGGCGCTTCCTCGACCTTCGCGTTCCGCGCAACAACCTCATCTTCCGCATCCAGACCACGCTTGAGCACGCTTGGCGCACCTACTGGGTCGAGAACGACTTCATTGAGGTTCACACCCCCAAGCTCATGGCAAGCGCAAGCGAGTCGAAGGCTGAGCTGTTCGAGGTCGAGTACTTCGACACGAAGGCGTACCTCGCGCAGAGCCCTCAGTTCTTCAAGCAGATGGCGCAGGCTGCCGGCTTCGGCAAGATCTTTGAGATCGCCCCAAGCTTCCGCGCAGACCCCAGCTTCACCTCGCGTCACGCCACCGAGTTCACGATGGTCGACAACGAAATCAGCTGGATCGACAGCCACGAAGACGTCATGAAGATGCACGAAGAGCTCATGGTCATTGGCTTCCAGGCTGTCAAAGACAAGCACGGCGAAGAGATCGAGAAGCTGTTCGGCATTGAGCTGACGGTTCCGACCACGCCGTTCCCCCGCATCCCGCTGGCCGAGGCTAAGCAGATCGTGAGCGACCGCGGCTACACGGTGCCCCGCGCCGACGCCGACATGGACCCGGAGGGCGAGCGCCAGATCGCCGCCTACGTGAAAGAAACTTTCGACCACGACTTCGTGTTCTTGACCGACTACGCCGCGAGCATCCGCCCGTTTTATCACATGCGCCATGCGGATGATGCCGGCCTCACGAACAGCTACGACCTCGTGTACAACGGCGTCGAGATCTCCACTGGCGCCCAGCGCGAGCACCGCGTTGACGTGCTCGAAGAGCAGATTCGCGACAAGGGCATAGACCCTGCCGAGCTCGACTTCTACCTCGACTTCTTCCGCTACGGCGTACCGTCGCACGGTGGCTTCGGCATGGGCCTTGGCCGTGTGCTGATGCTCATGCTCGGACTGCCCAACCTGCGTGAAGCAACGTACCTGTTCCGCGGGCCAACCCGTCTCACTCCGTAGCCGCGCCTGGGGCTCGCGAGGGCCTCACAGCTCGACACACCGAACCCATAGCCAGCGCATAGCCAATTAAGGCAGGATGACGACATGTCAAAGAAAATTGATGCGGCTCTCAAAGACCTGAAAAAAGCGCTCAACAAGCACGCTGAGGTTGTCGGGAGCAAGCCCGTTTCCCTTAAAAAGGCTCAACGCGCTACTGCTCAGGTTGCCGCAGCGGCAACGAACTATGCAGAAGTTGTTCACTCGAAGAGCGGGCTTGGTAACCCGTTCGACGAGATGCTTCAGCCGGGTCTCGACAGCGGAACGCTCGCGTCATTGGCCGCAGAGCGTGACTCGATCAAGAACCATCTGACCGGCCCGATCGCTATCAAGAAGTAGCGCTACCGCCGAGGCACGTAGCGCTACCGCGCAGTCGCTAGAACTCGAAGTCGACGCAGGCACGCTCGCGCGTGTTTGCTTTGACGATGGCCGCTGGCCCGTCGTGAAGAGGGTGGGTTCCGTACGCGAGAAGAGCTTCTGGTGAGGTGTGCTCCGAGATGAGCACGACATCCCAGTTGACATCGGCGTTGCCCGCATCGTGGCGAACGATCAGGCTTTCAAGGCCCTCAATCTTGCCGGCAAGCGGCTCAAGTGCCGCTGCCATTGCATCAACTGCGGCTCTCTGGCCTGCAGGGTCTTCGGCGATGAGCTTCCACATGACAACGTGACGGATCATTCGATTTCCTCCTGAAGTGCGGCGCGAAGCCGCTCGGGGTCGACACGCCAGATGGTGTGTACGCGGTCATTGATAAGCACGACAGGGATCTCATCCCGGTACTTCGCATGAAGTTCCTCGTCATCAATAATTGACTGTTCCGTGAACTCGACCGAGAGCTCAGGGGGCAGCGCAGCGATGACATGAGTGACCGCAATCCTGGCGTCATCACAGAGATGACAGCCTGGTTTTCCAATCAATACGAGACGTTTCGTGGGCACGACCCTAGAATAATGCGAATGCCAGAGGTAACGTCGCCCCCATCGAGTCAGAACGTGGTTCTGGCCTTCTTTGACGTGGACAACACTCTGATGCGCGGGGCGAGCGTTTACTACCTCGCCAAGGAAGCCTGGCGCCGCGGGATGGTCGGCTGGCGCGATATCGCCCGTTTTGCTTGGCATCAGTTTCGGTTCATCGCTGTTGGCGAAAACCACAAGCACATGGCGTCGGCGCGCGAACGCGCACTAGCGATAGTGGGCGGGCAATCCGAGAAGACTCTGTTTCAGCTGGCCGAGCAGATTTATGAGCGCGATATTTTGCCCAACCTGTGGCAAGAAACCGTCGATCTCACTCGGGAACACCTCGCCAAAGGTCACGAGGTGTGGCTGATCACGGCGACTCCGCAGTTCGTCGCCGAAGTGATCGCCGCCCGTCTGGGGCTCACCGGCGCGCTGGGAACCCGCGTGCACGCCAAAGATGGTCTCCTGACGGGCGAACTCGACGGGCACGTGCTTCACGGTGCCGAGAAGGCCGTCGTCGCCACAGGGCTCGCTGAGCGAGTCGGAGCCGATCTCGCTGAATGCTGGGCCTACTCCGACTCCAGCAACGACATCCCTCTGCTGAGCGCAGTCGGAAACCGTGTAGCAGTGAATGCGGATGCGAAGCTGACGAGTCATGCCCAAAAAATGGGGTGGCAAATTCTGCCGCTCAGTCGCGTTGGCCTCACAGAGGCGAAGAAGCGAGTAAAGCGAGAAGCCAAAACAGTTCGCAAGAGCCGACGCTGATATCGAGCACTCGACGTTAACGCCGAACACCCGATCGCTCAGATGAACGTTCGGGTGTTCAACGGTGTGACCGCCCTTAAGGACGGTCAATAGTCGTGGGGACTACTTACTTCTTGTTGCGGCGCTGGTGGCGCGTCTTACGAAGCAGCTTGCGGTGCTTCTTCTTGGCCATACGCTTGCGACGCTTTTTGATGACTGAACCCATAGGGACCTCACTGATTTCTGAACGAACCGACCCGGTCCGATTCAGAACCGCGGAAAGACATACCGGAAGAGTTTACCGCACCGGGCGGGTTTTGAAGACTCGATGAACCGAGAGTGAACTTAGCCTGAGTGCTAGCTGTTAGCCAACTTCAGATATCGAGGGAGAAACAGCGCTGGCTACGGCCGATTCCGGGATGCGAAATGACCGACCGAAACGCACTGCAGGGAGTTCCCCCGAGTGAACTAGGCGGTACACGGTCATGTTCGAGACGCGCATCATTTCAGCCACCTCAGCGACAGTGAGAAAGCGCATCTCCGTAAGATCCCGTGACATTGGACTAGCCCCTTTTAGTTCACAGTCGTCGTGAAAACACACTCAGCGTGTGACTGAAGTGCTAATCGGTAACAATAGGGGCTGGTGTGACTCGGTGTCCACCCCTAGAACGTGAATTGCGGCGCGCCTGCGGCCTAATCGTTGCCAAAAATGCGAGAGCGCACGTTTCGGGGCAGCTGCTTGGCAGCCTCACCGACATCGTGCAGCGCTGAACGAGCCTTGTAGGTACGCTCTGCGACCTGACGCCCAAAGTTGTCTCCGACATCCGCACCTGACCATGCAGCGAATGCACCAGTGGAGTAACGAACCTCGTCATCAAAGTCGTCATGGAAGTCGGCGCTCAAGAACGGAATCAACCAATCTTCAACCTCTTCAAGAGGGGAAGAATCCAAGCGGTAATAGCGATGTTGGCCCTCTTCACGCACCGACACCAAACCATGATCGCGCAGCACTTTAAGGTGCTTGGAGACCGTCGGCTGGCTCAGAGCGAGCTTCTCAACAATCTCGCTCACGCTGAGCTCGCCGCTCGGAGAATCGGAGGCGATGTACTGCTCAAGCAGCACCGTCAAAAGGCTACGCCGGGTCGAATCGGCTACTACGTCAAAGATGTCGGCCATTGCATCAGGGTAGTCGGGCTTGCTGGGTAGTACCATGGCCTCCTGTGCGTGGGGAGAGAAAACTATGAGTCCGCGGGCACCCATGCGTGCACATACTCGTGATCGCAGTATTGCCGGTCAAGTACGAGACCTGATTGATCGTTTCGCTGCAGCGACGCCTGCCCGATTCGCCATCGCCATATTTTCCGCTCTTGTCGTGCTGCTCACGACCGTGCTCGTCTTGCCTATCTCGGCCCGTGACGGGCAAGCGACTCCCCTCGTTGATGCCCTCTTCACCGCCGTCTCCGCAATCTGCGTCACCGGACTCACGACTCTCGACATGGCTACCCATTGGTCAGCGTTTGGAAACACCGCGATCCTGATCGGCCTTCAGGTCGGCGGAATCGGCGTGCTCACGCTCGCCAGCATGCTCGGGCTCGTCGTCTCTCGCCGACTCGGCCTTCGCCAACGCCTGATCGCCGCTAGCGATTCGAACCCATCACGCATTCACGTTGGCCCTGTTTCTGAGTCGCAGGCCATCCGCTTGGGCGAAATTGGCGGGCTCCTCGCCACGGTCGCAATCAGCGCTCTGGCCATCGAATTTGTGTTGGCGCTCGTGATCATCCCGAGGCTCCTGGTCGAAGGCTTCGATGTGTGGCCCGCCATCTGGCAAGGCTTTTACTTTGCGGCCTCCGCTTTCACGAACACCGGTTTCGTCCCGTCAGTCGGCGGAATGGAAATATTCGCTCAAGACCCGTGGATGCTTGGCGCCATTGGCACAGGCGTCTTCTTGGGTAGTCTCGGTTTCCCCGTGATTTTCGCGGTCGTACGCAAGCTCAAGAACGGCGCGCGACTGTCGGTTCACGCTCGACTCACGATCGCCACAACGCTGCTGCTGATCGTTATCGGGGCGATAGCCGTCATTGTGCTCGAGTGGAACAACACCAATACCATCGGCGACCAAAGCCTCATCTCTCGACCTCTCACTGCCACATTCCTGTCGACAATGACAAGGTCTGGCGGCTTCTCCCCCATCGACATTAACGAGCTCAATGGGTCGACTCTGCTCGTATTCAACATGCTGATGTTCGTGGGCGGCGGTTCGGCATCCACTGCCGGAGGCATCAAGGTCACCACTCTGGCAGTGCTGTTCTTGGCCGCGCTCGCTGAGGCTCGCGGCGACAACGACATGCACGCCTTTGAGCGCCGTATCCCCACCGACGTACTTCGACTCGCGGTCAGCGTCACGCTGTGGGGAGCAACAATTGTCGCTATCTCCACCGTTGCCATTCTGCAGATAACGAAGGAACCGCTCGATCGCGTGCTCTTCGATGTGATTTCAGCCTTTGCCACCTGTGGGCTCTCGACGGGGCTAACCGAAACCTTGCCAGACAGCGGTAAGTACATTCTCGCCGCGACGATGTGGGCAGGGCGAGTAGGAACGGTTACTCTGGCGGCAGCCCTTGCGGCAAGTCAGCGCCGTCAGTTGTTCACGAGAGCAGAAGAGAGGCCCATCGTTGGTTGACAAGATTCCGCATAATGCGCCGGTACTAGTGATCGGTCTTGGCCGCTTTGGTGCCGCGACTGCCGGTCAGCTTCAGCGCCTCGATCGCGAAGTTCTCGCGATTGACGAAGACCTCGGTCTGGTTCAAAAGTGGTCGGAGCGTGTGACTCACGCGGTGCAGACCGATGCTCGCAACATCGATGCACTTCGCCAGATTGGTGCAGAAGACTTTTCTATCGCTGTCGTCGCCGTTGGTTCGTCAATCGAAGCGAGCGTGCTGATAACCGCCAACCTCGTTGACCTCAAGATTCCGCAAATCTGGGCCAAAGCCATCAGCCGTTCGCACGGCAAGATCCTGAATCGCATCGGCGCCAACCACGTGATCTACCCCGAAGCAGAGGCAGGCGAGCGGGTTGCCCATTTGGTCTCCGGTCGGATGCTCGACTTCATCGAATTCGATGATGACTTCGCCATCGTCAAGATGTACCCACCGAAGCCGATTCGCGGAGTGCCGCTCAGCGAGTCGCAAGTTCGTCGCAAGTACGGGATTACCGTTGTCGGAGTGAAATCTCCCGGAAAAGATTTCACTTATGCCACGCCAGAGACGGTGATCTCGAATCACGACCTGGTCATCGTCAGCGGCAACTCAGAAGACATCGAGAAGTTCGCAACGCTGGCTAGTTAGCCCCGTTTGTGGACTGAT
Organism: Salinibacterium sp. M195; assembly: GCF_019443965.1. Lineage (GTDB taxonomy): Bacteria > Actinomycetota > Actinomycetes > Actinomycetales > Microbacteriaceae > Rhodoglobus. The sequence continues at coordinate 181,927 of NZ_CP040814.1, forward strand.
TTTCTGACCCGGCCTACCTGTATCTTGATTCAGTGAGCAAAATACGGGCGACCCCGGGGTCGCAATCTTCGCTCCGCGAAGCGAACCGCGCTCGCATAGTCGACGCGGTGAAGCATCACGGCGGGCTCACTCAGATCGAGCTGGCCGGCGTAACCGGCCTCTCGCCCGCCACTGTTTCCAATATCGTCAAGGAACTTGTCGCCGCTGGAGTACTAGCGACGAACATGAGCACCCGCAGCGGGCGGCGCGCTCATCAAGTGACGTTGGCTCGCGCGCTCGGCCTCGTCGCTGGTGTGCATTTTTCTGAACGTCACATGCGCGTCGCTCTCTCCGATGTCGCGCACGTTGTGGTTGCCGAACAGCACATGCCGTTGGCGAAAGACCATCGCGCCGACAACGAGCTCAACCGCGCGGCGCAGTTGATCACCGACATGCTGGAATCTGTCGACGCAACACATGACGAAATTCTCGCGGTGGGGTTGGCAATGCCCGCACCGATGGATATCACCACGGGAACCATCAGTCGCACCGGAATCATGCGCGGCTGGGATGGTGTGCCCGTGGCAGAGTCCCTGGGCATCCGGCTCAACAGCCCCGTTTTTGTCGACAACAACGCCAACATGGGGGCACTCGCCGAATATCGTTCCGGTGCATTGCGGGGCAAGCCCAACTCGTTGTACATCAGCATTGACGAAGGCATCGGCGCTGGTCTCATCCTGAATGGCGCTGTCTTTCGTGGACACAATGGAACCGCCGGCGAATTCGGACACATGGTTCTCAACGAAGACGGCCCCTTGTGCCGCTGTGGAAACCGCGGATGCCTCGAAACGCTCGTCGGTGGACAAGCGATCATCGATTCGGTGCGCGCTGGCCGTCGCGGGCTCAAGCTGCACGATGTTGTCGTGAAAGCGATCGGCGGCGACGATGCGTGCATCCGTGCGATTGCTGATGCCGGTCGCCACCTCGGAATCGCCACCGCCAACCTCTGCAACGTTTTCGATCCCGACCGCATCGCGGTGGGCGGAGAACTTTCGCAGGCTGGAGAGCTACTACTCGGACCGATGCGCCACGCCATGGAGCGGGCTGTCATCGTTGGGCCGGAGCGGGCTGCCGATCTTGTGCAGAGCCAGCTTGGCGAGCGAACAGAGCTGCTCGGCACCATTGCGTTCGCCATCGACCAACTCACCATCGGTGCAGACACCATCGGTACTGACAGCACCATGACCTCAACGGTTTCCGCATGACGCGCACGTACTCACGGCGACTAGCGCGGCTACTCGCTTCACTGTTGTTCGCCATGCTCTTTCTCGGTGGCTGCACCATGATTGGGGCGAGCGGTGCTGGCGCCGAATATCGCATTGCCTTGCTGCTTCCCGAGTCAAAGACGGCACGGTATGAGGCCTACGATCGCCCATTCTTCGAAGCGAAGATTGCCGAACTCTGCCCGCAGTGCGAGGTAATTTATGCCAACGCCGACCAGGATCCAGCGAAGCAGCAACAACAAGCAGAGTCAGCATTCGCTCAAGGAATCAGTGTGCTCGTGCTTGACCCGGTTGACTCATCAGCAGCGGTGACGATTGTCGCTTCAGCGCAGTCCCACAAGGTGCCTGTTATTTCCTACGACCGGCTCATCGGCAGCCCAGAGTTGGCGTTCTGGGTCTCGTTTGACAACGAAAAAGTTGGTGCTCTTCAGGGCAAAGCGCTCGTGGAGGGGCTCGCCGCCCAAGGGCTCTCGTCTGGCAACATCGTGATGGTGAACGGTGCCCCAACCGACAACAATTCGCGACTGTTCAAAAAGGGCGCCCACAGCGTGATCGACGGCAGCGCGTATGACGTCGTTGCGGAGTTTGACACTCCCAATTGGAGCCCAGACAAAGCTCAAGAATGGGTAGCAAGCCAAGTCACCCAGCACGGCGATACGCTCGTCGGTGTTTACGCCGCCAACGATGCCACTGCCGGCGGCGCCATTGCCGCCCTCAAAGCCGGCGGAGTGAGCCCATTGCCTCTTGTCACCGGGCAGGATGCCGAACTCACGGCCATCCAGCGCATCGTGAGTGGCGACCAGTACATGACGATCTACAAGGACCTGAAGCGCGAAGCAGAAATTGCCGCCACCCACGCCGTATCGCTGCTCAACGGAGTACCGCTTGTCGGCCAGAGCGAAGAGACCAACGGCATCCCGACGACGTTGCTCAACCCCGTGATCGTCACCATCGACAACATCATGGAGACTGTGGTGGCCGATGGCTTCTATACGGTCGAGCAGATCTGCACCTCAGAATACGCACAAGCGTGTGCCGCAGCGGGGATCACAGGATGACCCAGAAAACCAGCGGCGATGTGCACGCACTGCGCCTGAACGATGTGTTCCTGAACGCTGTGCGCCTGAACGATCCGAGCAGGAAAGAGAGCAGCTTATGACCGAAGTCACACCGGCAATGTCAGATGATGCCCCCATCCTTTCGCTGCGCGGAGTGAACAAATCGTTCGGTGCCATTCAGGCGTTGATCGATGTTTCGCTCGATATTTATCCAGGCGAAGTCGTCGCGATCGTTGGCGACAACGGTGCAGGCAAATCGACCCTCGTCAAAGTCTTGGCCGGCGTTCAACCGGCGAGCGCGGGCACCATTACTCACTACGGTGATGTCGTCTCGCTCGCGAACCCGACCGACTCCCGCGATCTCGGAATCGCCACCGTGTTCCAAGATTTGGCGTTGTGCGACAACCTCGACGTTGTCGCCAACCTTTTTCTCGGCCGCGAACTCGGCACCCGCGCACTCGACGAAGTTGAGATGGAGCAGCGCACGTGGGAATTGCTCCGGCAACTCTCTGCCAAGATCCCGTCTGTGCGCACCCCCGTCGCCGGGCTCTCTGGCGGGCAACGGCAGACCGTCGCCATTGCGCGTTCCCTCATCGGCAACCCCTCGATTGTTGTGCTCGATGAGCCAACCGCTGCCCTCGGCGTTGCCCAGACTGCTGAAGTGCTGAACCTTATCGAAACCCTCCGCGAGCGCGGGCACGGCATTGTTCTGGTCAGCCACAACATGGCCGATGTTCAGGCTGTCGCCGATCGCGTTGTCGTGTTGCGACTCGGTCGAAACAACGGCGATTTCGTGGTGAGCGATGTCACTTACGAAGACATCATCGCAGCGATCACTGGCGCCACCGATAACGCGGTGACGCGGCGTGCACAGTTGCATGGCACGACGTTTACTCGCGCCAAGGAAGGACTCAGTTCATGAGCGCCTCCACGCCGCGACCCCAGCGCACGACCGCTCCTGCTGCGGAGCTAGCACCGGCGACGGGCATCGCCGAGACTTTGGCGGCTTTCCGCGCTCGCGTGAGCGGTGGCGACTTGGGCGCGATCCCCGTCGTCGTGGGCCTCGCGATCATCTGGACCGTCTTTCAGATCCTGAATCCCACTTTCCTGTCGAGCGCCAACCTCGTGAACCTCGCAATGCAGAGCGCCGCCCTTGGCACCATTGCCCTCGGCGTGGTTCTCGTGTTACTGCTCGCCCAAATCGATCTTTCGGTTGGCTCGCTCTCCGGACTTGCGGCCGCAATTCTCGCTGTCACGTTCACGCAACTGAACTGGCCATTGCCCTTGGCGATTCTCGCGGCGCTGGCGGCCGGCGCCATCTTCGGCGGGTTCTACGGATTCTTGCTCACTCGTTTTGGGGTGCCCAGCTTTGTGATCACCCTGGCTGGCCTCCTTGGCGTGCTTGGCTTGCAGCTGTGGGTGCTTGGCCGCTTGGGTTCCATCAATCTCCCCTATGACTCGTGGATAGTGCAATTCGCCCAGCTCATGTTCTTGCCCGCATGGCTGTCTTATGTTTTGGCGGCCCTCGCGACGCTCGTGTACGTCGGTTCCCGGCTGTCGCTCGCCAACCGTCGCCTGCGCGCTGGTCTGCTGCCAGAGTCACGCACGGGAATCCTGCTGCGAGGCTCGCTCTTGATCGTTGCTCTGGTATTTTCGGCGTGGTACCTCAACCTCGACCGCGGCATCGGACTCATGTTCTTGCTCTTCGTGGTGCTGGTCATAGTCGTCGACATCGTGCTCAAGCGCACGCGCTGGGGGCGCTCGATTTATGCGATCGGCGGCAACGTCGAGGCAGCCAGGCGTGCCGGCATCCGCGTCGACCGCGTCTACATTTCGGTGTTCATGATCAGCGCGGTTCTCGCGATGCTCGGCGGCGTGCTTGCCGCATCACGCCTCGGGGCTGCGAGCCAGAGCAGCGGTGGCGGTGACACAAACCTCACGGCCATTGCCGCAGCGGTGATCGGCGGCGCGAGTCTCTTCGGCGGGCGCGGAAGTGCCTGGTCTGCCCTGCTCGGCATCATCGTCATCCAGTCGATCTCCAGCGGGCTCACCCTGCTGAATCTCGACTCTTCGGTGCGCTACATGGTCACCGGAGCCGTATTGCTGCTCGCCGTGATCATCGATTCGCTCTCACGCCGCTCCCGCGCGCTGCACGGCCGCTTCTAACGGCACAACGCGCGCGCTACGAGGGTTGTGCTGCTCACTAGCGCTGTGTAGGCGCTAGCGAGCAACGGGACAGCTAGCCTGCTGCCAGTTCCTTTGCGCGAGCCAGAGCTGCAGCGGTTGCCTTGTCAAAAATCGACTTGAGGTCTGCAGCTTGAAGCTGCTCAACCGCACGCTCGGTTGTGCCCTTGGGGCTCGTAACCTGCTTACGCAGTTGCGCTGGCGAACTGTCGGATGACGCCAACAGCGCCAATGAACCCTCAAACGTTCCCGCCACCAAAGTCAGCGCCTGCTCGGGGGTGAACCCCATGTCAACGGCGGTGCGCGCGAATTCTTCGAGAATCAAGAACACGTAGGCCGGGCCCGATCCGGAGATGGTGCTGAGCGCATCAATCTGCGATTCGGGAGTCTCGACAACAGCGCCGACGGTGCCGAAAACGGCACGGCCAATGGCGAGATCTTCCTCGGTAGCGCGAGATCCGGCGCTGAGTCCGGTCACGGCCTTGCCGACGATCGCGGGAGTGTTGGGCATGGCACGCAACACAACGTTGTCGACGATGGCTTCCATCCGCGCGGTTGTGACGCCGGCGGCGACACTAACCACAATCGCGTCTGGCTCAAGGAACGGGGCGAGTTCGGCGAGGGTGTCGGGAATCATGTGCGGCTTCACGCCGAGCATAACCACTTTGGCACCTTTCACAGCACGAGCATTGCCGTCGGGAGTATTCTCCAAAGCGAACGACTCAACGCCCTCTGAACGCACGGCGGCAGCCTTCGCTTCCGTGCGGTTCGTCACACGGATGCCCCCGGTTACGGTCACCGAAGGGTCAAGTAGACCCTGCAGGATTGCACCCCCCATTGATCCGGCGCCGACAATTGCAATGCTTGGAAGAGAAGTAGTCACGTGAACATCCTAGGATTGATCCCATGAGCGCGTCTGGCGGAACCAAAGCAATCCTCGCGGCAATGTTGGCAAACGGCGGAATCGCTGTCACCAAATTCATTGCGTTTCTGATTTCCGGGTCCAGTTCGATGCTCGCTGAGAGCGTGCACTCGGTTGCCGACACCAGCAACCAGGCCCTTCTTCTGCTCGGCGGCAAGAAAGCAAAGAAGCACGCGGATGCCGAGCATCCGTTCGGCTACGGCCGTGAGCGCTACGTGTACGCCTTCGTTGTCTCGATCATCCTGTTCTCGGTTGGTGGCGTTTTCTCGCTCTACGAGGGTGTCAGCAAGCTGCAAGACCCCCACCCGCTCGAGCAAGCCTGGCTGCCGATCACCGTTCTGTTGATCGCGATCGTTCTTGAGTCGTTTTCGCTGCGCACCGCTGTTCGTGAATCAAACCTGGTGCGCGGCAAGCAAAGCTGGATCGCCTTCGTCCGCCACGCCAAGGCTCCCGAACTGCCCGTCGTGCTTCTCGAAGACGTTGCAGCACTGCTCGGCCTCGTGCTCGCCCTCTTCGGAGTCGGTCTCACGATCATTACCGACGATTCGCTGTGGGATGCCATCGGCACCATTGCCATCGGAATCCTGTTGATCATCGTCGCCATCATTCTCGGCATCGAAACAAAGAGCCTGCTCGTCGGCGAAGGCGCAACGGTAAAACAACGCAACCTGATCCGCGACACCATCAACGCGCACCCCGACGTGCGCTCGCTCATCCACATGAAGACGCTCTACCTTGGCCCCGAAGAGCTCATGGTGGCTGCCAAAGTTGATTTCGGCTCTCAAACCCGACTCGTGGATGTGGCCGAAAGCATCGATAGTGTCGAACGCAACGTTCGGGAGGCCGAGCCCATGGCCCGCGTGATCTACATCGAACCCGACGTCTACCGCCGCCCCACCGAAGCCGCTCCACCCACTGATGCCATAGTCATCAAGGGCAACGACTAAAGAAAGCACCCGACACCATGAACGTTGAACCCATAATTTCTGTACTCGTCGTCTTCCACATCCTCGGCCTCGCGCTGATCATCGGCTCATTTGCCCTCCAGCTGCGCCGCAAGCAAGGCTTCGAGTTCGGCACCATGCTCATCGGTGCCATCACTCAGCTCGTGACCGGCCTCGCCCTCGTAGGCCTTCTCCAGATGGCTGACGAAGAGGTCAACAACGCCAAGATCGCCGTGAAGCTGGTCTTCGCGATCGTCGTACTGGTGTCGGTTCTTGTCGCCCGTTCGCGCCAGGCCAAGGCGTTGACTGCCGGAACAAGCGAGAAGAAGGCCGCGCTGCCTTTCCTGCACCTCGCCGGCATGGGTGCCCTCATCAACGTGCTCGTTGCGGTGCTCTGGCACTAAGCCAGGGTGGTCCGTCGGCCTAGCGACGCCCAGCGGGCTAGCGGCGGGCTTCGAAGAAATCCGTAAGCAAGGCCGCACATTCAGCCTCTTGGATGCCCGCAACAACCTCAACCTTGTGCGGAAGCCGGCGGTCACGCAGCAAATCATTAACGCTGCCTGATGCGCCGGCTTTTTCGTCCCACGCCCCAAACACCACGCGCGGGATGCGGGCCTGCAGAATCGCGCCAGCGCACATCGTGCACGGCTCAAGAGTTACCACGAGAGTCATCGAGTCGAGCCGCCAGGAACCGGTGGCCGCGGCAGCAGCCCGGATCGCCACAACCTCGGCGTGCGCCGTGGGGTCGCCCGTCAGCTCCCGCTCATTGCGCCCGATGGAGACCAGATTGTCGTGCTCATCGAAGACGAGAGCGGCGACAGGAACGTCGGCAGAATCGGCCGTGAGCTTCGCCTCGGCGATAGCCCGCGTCATCCACTGATCGAACTTTGTCACAATCGGTTCTCCTATAGGCGCTGACCTCAAGTAGATTTAGCCTATGCGAGTTCACGTTGCCGACCACCCGCTCATCACGCACAAGCTCACCGTGCTGCGCGACAAGAACACCGCGGCCCCCACTTTTCGGGCGCTGACGGAAGAACTTGTGACCCTTCTGGCCTATGAGGCCACCCGTTCTGTGCGGGTCGAAGCGGTCGAGATTGAGACACCGGTCACCAAGACCACGGGTGTCGCCATCAGCTCCCCCAAGCCTCTTGTCGTGCCCATCTTGCGCGCCGGTCTCGGAATGCTCGAAGGTATGGTGAAGCTCGTTCCCACCGCCGAGGTTGGATTCTTGGGCATGGTGCGCAACGAAGAAACCCTGCAGCCAGACACCTACGCCGAACGCCTGCCCGACGACCTGTCGAACCGCCAGTGCTTCGTGCTCGACCCCATGCTCGCTACCGGTGGTTCACTCATCGCCGCCATTCAGTACCTCTTGGACCGCGGCGCTACGGATGTCACGGCCGTCTGCATCCTCGGAGCCCCCGAAGGTCTCGCCGCCGTCGAAAAGGCCATGGAAGGCCGCGACGTCACGATCGTGCTCGGCGCCCTCGACGAACGCCTCAACGAGAACGGCTACATTGTTCCCGGACTTGGCGACGCTGGCGACCGACTCTACGGACTCGTCTAACTCCAAAAATTGGGCGCGCAACTTGACAGAGGCGCGCTGCATGAAACATCATTGCAACCATGACTGTACAAACTCGCGACCTGACCGCCCTCGTGGCTTCCAGGACCGCTAGCGCGATGCTTTCGAGCACTGCGGTGGCTAGCGACGTTTCGTGTTGTCGAATGTGTGCCTAGTCGGCCAACCAGCGCCGGGCGTTTTCACCAGAGTTAGCGCCCCCAGATCTTCGTCCTCATAACGGCGTCTATCTCACTTGTCACATTTGTTTTTTTCCGAAGGATCACACCCTCATCATCAGAGGCCCTTCACCCCTTCTCCAAGGATTTCTGGAACCATGTCTCTCGCAACCATCGAACGTACCCCTCGCACCTCTTTCGCTCCGGCGGCCCCCGCCCTTGCGCCAACTCACGTAGCTCGTGAGCTGTCACTTGCCGTGCAGCCAGCGCGCGACACTCGCCCTGTTGCAGCTGCGGCTCCCGCCGTTCCTGCCGCGCCCGCAGCCGAGGCACCTCGCCTTCGCGCTGTACCTCAGGGAACCGAAGCCCGCGGCTTTGTGCTGTACGTCGGCATCGACGAGCTCAAGGCAGCAGCTGCCGGCACTGACCTGAGCGCCATTGTTGAGCAGCTCAAACTCCTCACGCAGCAACTCGTGCCGGGCTCCGAAACACACGCCGCTGTAGCCCTCGCCCCGGTGGGCGCCGGCGGACGCGACGTCGACGTCGTGCGCCTCGCCCTTCAAGACCCCTCAGCTCTTGCCAAGCACCGCCAGGCCGAAGAGCCAGTCGAGAAGCCAGCCAGCGGCGTCGTCGTTGACCTTTCCCGCAAGCGCGTGCTCATCGACGACGAACCTGCAGCGCTCACCTACAAAGAATTCGAGCTGCTGCAGTTCCTCATCCTGCGCGAATCCCAGACGATCGCTCGCGCCCAGCTAATCTCGACTCTTTGGTCTGCCGAAGACGACGAAGCTCCCAACGAGCGCACCATCGACGTACACATCCGTCGCCTTCGCTCCAAGCTCGGCGCGTACGAAGATGTTGTTCGTACGGTTCGTGGCATCGGATACCGCTACGACCGTCATCCGGATGTCTCGGTACGTTTCGCTTCGACCCCGAGCCCCGACTTTATCTAGGCTGCGAACGCATTGCCCGCGGACGACCAGCGGACAATACTGAGACGATGGAGATTCGATTCATCGCGGGCTTCGCAGCGATCACTACTGATTCGTCGCGCGACAACAACTTTTTTGTGAATGTTCTTGGATTGCCACTTCAGGCACCCGAGAGCGCACCGGAATCTGACTACGTTTCGTCAGATGACATTCCCGGGGCGAAACACTTTGGGGTCTGGCCACTCACCGACGCCGCACAATCGTGTTTCGGCAGCACGACTTGGCCATCCACCCATCCGGTTCCCCACGCCACTGTCGAGTTCGAAGTTGACGATGTTGCCAGTGCCGTCAAAGAGCTCGTCGAAACCGGCCACGAACTCATCCACGACACTCGCACCGAACCGTGGGGTCAAGTGATCGCCCGCCTTCAAACCGCCGACGGACTACTTATTGGCGTGTGCTTTACGCCGTGGCTGCGTGAAGACTGACCCCAACCAACGGAGAGCACGGCCTCGTGCCACACTGACCAGATGACAACGACTGATGCCACCCGGATGCCCGAGAAGATGTCGCGCGATCGGGCGGCCCTTGACGCTCTGCTCGACTCGGAGATCGTTGGGAATGTCGCCTACGTTCACGACGACGGAACCCCGGGTGTTTTGCCGACCGCAGTAGCGCGCCTCGACGATGAACTGATCGTGCACGGCTCCACCGGCTCGCGCTGGATGCGCCTCGTATCGGGAGCGCCCGTTGCGATCTCGGTCACAGCTGTCGGCGGCATTGTCGTCGCCCGCTCAGCATTCGAATCGTCGCTCATCTACAGCAGTGCCGTGCTGTTCGGGTCGTTCCGGATGCTCGAAGGCGACGAGAAATCGGCCGCGCTCGATGCCCTCACCGAGAAACTCATTCCCGGCCGCGGCGCCGAAGTGCGCCCCAACAACAAGAAAGAACTCGCCGCGACGCTCGTGCTCGCGTTGCCGATCGCGGAGTGGTCGTTGCGCACCTCCGACGACTGGCCCGAAGACACCGACGACGACATTGCGGGAGACTCCTGGGGTGGGCAAGTGCGGTTTGGGGCTCGAGCCGTGGAGGTTGTCGCCTCGCCCGACCTGCGCTCCGGCATCCGCGTGCCTGAGTCTGTTCGGGCATTCGAATAGCGGCTGTCCGCTAGCGGCAAACGCCGCCGCTCTGCCAATTCACCCCCGCTTTGATACGCTAAACGGGTAGCCGCAACGACGGCTCCCGACGACGGATCAGTACCGGGTACGCGACAAGACTGGCCAAGGAGACTGTTGTGTACTGGCTTGTTCTGATACTTTCTGGCGTGCTCGAAGCCGTCTGGGCTACCGCCCTCGGCAAGTCGGAGGGCTTCACGAAGCTCTGGCCGACGGTGATTTTCGGCGTCGCCATTCTCGTGAGCATGGGCGGCCTCGGCTATGCCATGCGCGAGATCCCTATCGGCACCGCCTACGCAATCTGGGTCGGCATCGGCGCTGCACTGACCGTGACCTACGCCATGGTGTTCGGCGGCGAGCCCATCTCGTGGGTCAAGGTGTTGCTCATCACCGGACTGATCGGATGCATCGTCGGGCTCAAGTTGGTCGACACGGCGCACTAGGGCGCTGCGAGTGGGGCGCGAACGTTCACGCGCTTCGCCGCTTCGCGCATCCACCTGTTGTTGACATTGCCAGCCTGCGATGTCAGGTGAAACGTGCGGCAACGTTCGCACTTGTACAGCGCTCTTTCTCGGCGGCGAGGGTTGCTCGACGCTGAGATCGCGCTCAACGCGCGGTAGGCCTGGGTCATGCTGGAATAGCGCAGTTTTGCGCAGGGAGTGTTGGGCAAGGAAGCACCTGTCGGTCGTCGCGAATAGATTGCGACGCGCTTCGCCTGAGTGACGACCGACGTCTGAAAACGCGACCTCATGGTCCACATCCAGGGGCCCCATTAATATGGGAAATCTGCCGCGCTCATAATGGCAGAAGCGGGCCTACAACCGCAACTGATCGCGCGATCTACCCGTTCTGGGGTATCGGCCGTTCCTCCTCGCACTGCCAGAATTGAGTGATGCTCGCGCGGGGGTGCGAGTCGAGGGGAATCGATGAAGCAAGCTGGACCACGGGATTGGTCGCCGCCCGAGAACAACAACTATCGTCCGGCAGATAGCTACCGTTACCCGTCGAATCAATCGACGACCACTTTCGCCCCGCGGAAGTTGGTGCGCAACGGGCCCGGACGACTCTCGCTGCTCTTCGGCATCATCGCTGCCGGGCTTGCCCTATTCCCCATCGCTTCGGCGGGAGCAGGGAACGGATACATTGCCTCCACGGTGGGAATCACCGCGATCGCCTACGGCTTCTACGCTCTCAAACTTCACCGATATCGGGAGGCTACCGCCCGACTAAGCCCGATAATTGGCATCCTTCTGGGAGCTTTCGGAACGCTTCTCATGACCGCACTCGTGGCCAACTTCTATCTCAACGGTGCCGCACTCAACTCCCCGATAACCTTCCAGGTCGCGCAGACAGAGTTCACGTTTGATTCGGAAGGCTTAGCACTGTCGACGCCCACCGAAAGCGCGCCTACTGGCGAGACCGGCCAGACCACCGAGATCATCGCGCCAGCGCCGGCCGCCGCGCCTGCGTCGTTCGCATCAGCCGACGAAGAACGGATGGCTCTCGTTCAACATTTAGGGACCGTGCAGTTTGTGCTGAAGCAGATCGCGCCGCAGAGCAAGCCCGCCAGCCTCAGCCTTGCCACCCCCGGTGGCACCCTCTCGACACCAGACGGGCACGCGCTCACGATCTTGCCCGAAGGCACCGTGGTCAACTATGCCCCCTCAGCCGATGGCTCCAATTACGTCATGACGCTCAAGGGCGCAACCTTTGGCAGCATGGTGCAGCTCGATACCGCAGTCGAACAGATCGTGGCGCTTAACTAGCTTTCCCCCTGAGCGAGCATCGCTTCGAGCGCCAGCCGAACGTCGCCGCTCATCTGCGCAGAAAGCACCCAATTTCGAGCTGTTTTACCCAGAAATGTTGGGGGTAGACAGAGTTTTCTGGAAATTTTCCAAAAATAACGGATTGGTAACTAGACAGCGTTATGTTTCCGTTATACATTCATAGAGCAGAAGTTGTTTGCTGTGGCAGCTACTGCGGAATGTGATTGCAGGACACTCTTGGTGCAAGGGCGAGGGTCGGTTTCATGCCTCTGAAACCGGCCCTCGAACTATTTAATCGGCGCCCAAGCGGCATAGGCTGACACGACGCCTAACCCGAATGGATGAACGTGACCACTGCTCCGCTGCATCCCGACGTTGCGTACGCCATTCAGGAACTCGGCGAACTCCTGCCCGAGACGACCCCGCTCGCGCCCGAGCCAGACAACGCCGAATACGGCGCCTTCACCACCGCCCCCGCCGGCACCCGGTTTCGGGTCGCGAAACTCACCCCCACCAAGCCCGGACTCTTCGTCACCGTCTGGCGCCGAGCCAGCGACGGCACCACCCAACCGCTGCGCAGCGACGACGGCACCCAGAACCTTGTCGTCATCGCTCGTGACGGCAACAACCATGGCGCCTTCATCTTCCCGCTCAGCACCCTGATCGCCCACGGCATCGTCTCAGTCGACGGGCACGGCGGCAAACGCGGCTTTCGCGTGTACCCGCCGTGGGCCGACACCCGCAATCGCCAAGCCCAGAGCACCCAAGAATGGCAGTGCGAACACTTTCAGCCGTTCAGCCCTCACTGAACTTGCCGACTGCAGATCGCCCGTCAGCCATCCCCGCGAGTGTGAGCTGATCCGTCTTCAATTTTGAGCTGCTGAATGGGGAACGGGATCTCAATGTCCGCCTCAGCGAGCGCCCGCTTGATCGCTTCGAGAGCCTGATCTTGCGCCTCGAGCGCCTCACGGCGATCCGGTGGATTAATCCAAAACCGAACCTCAAGGTTCACGCTGAAGTCGCCGAGTGACCTCACCAGCACCGTCGGCGCGGGCTCAGCGACGATTCCCGACAATCCATCAATCGCGCCAATGATCGCGGCGCGAGCATCCGCAATGTTGTCGTCGTAGCCGATACCGACCTCAACGCTGAGGCGACGGGTCTCATACGCCGTGTTCACCACGACCCGCTCGGTATACAGCTGGCTGTTCGGGATGACAACCACCCGATTGTCATACGTGCGCATCAGCGTGGCGCGCACCTGGATATCTACCACTTCGCCTTCGTGATCGCTCGATACTATTTGGTCGCCAATTCGGAATGGTCGAGTAATCAAGATCAGGATGCCCGACAACAGGTTCTGAAAAATGTCGCGGAACGCGAAACCGATCACCACACCACCAACGCCGAGGCTGGCAAAGAGCGAGGCCGGAGTGATGGTGGGAAAAATCACGGTCAGGGCCACCAACAACCCGAACCCCAGGATCGCCCACGCCACCAGCCTGCTCAGGACTACCTGCAGACCTTTGGGGCGACCTGCACGCTTCACCCCCGCACGCACCAGTTTCGCCACCAGCCACGAGATTGCCCAAAAGACGAGGAAAGTCAGAACGCCAAGCACCACGTTGGGCAGGGCCAGAATTAGCGATGTGAAGATGTTCTGCACCCGCTCGAACACATCGCTGAAATCGACCGGCTCCAGCCGCACACTGAAAGTTGTCATCGCCCGGTCCCCTTTTTCTCACGTCGTCTCCATCGACGACACCGAATGTTCTGCGCGAGTATACGCCTACGCCCTCCGCCCGAACTCACCAACAATTGCTAGCGTTGAGGGGTGAGCGGAAACCAGAATCAGCCCTCCATCGTGTGGCTGCGCAACGACCTGCGACTAGCCGACAATCCTGCGCTAACGGCGGCCGCGAGCGAAGGCCGACCGCTTGTTGTCGCTTACATTCATGATGAAACCGGCGACGGCATCCGACCGCTGGGTGCAGCGAGCAAGTGGTGGCTGCATCACAGCCTCATTGCTCTGGATGCCGCCCTGCAGAATCTAGGCGGCCAACTAACCCTGCGTCACGGCCCAGCCGCGCAGGTGCTGCCGGCGCTCGTGGACGAGCTCGGCGCCGCCTCGGTGCACTGGAACCGTCGCTACACGGCCGCCCGCGATATTGACGCCGGCCTCAAAACGAGACTGCGCGAGCAGGGGCTCGCGGTCGAGAGCCATCAGGGCAATCTGCTGAACGAGCCGTGGCAGATTCGCAATGGGCAGGGCGAGCCGTACAAGGTCTTCACTCCGTATTGGCGTGCCGCCCAAGATCGCCCGGTGCGGGACGCGCTGCCTGCGCCGACCGCAGCCGAGCTGAGCTGGGCCGCTGACTCCCCCGCGTGCGATGACCTCGCCGACTGGAATTTGCTCCCCACCCGCCCCGACTGGGCCGAGGGGCTGCGCGAAGCCTGGACTCCCGGCGAAGATGGCGCCCACGATCGCCTCGAGAGTTTTGTCGCAGAACGCCTCGCCGACTATCACCGCCGCGACGAGCCCGCCGTCGAGGCCACGAGCGGCCTGAGCCCGCACTTGCGGTTCGGGGAGATCAGCCCCACCCAGGTGTGGAACCGGCTGCGCGGCAATGGCAGCGGCTCCGGCACCGGCCCAGATGCAGACAGCGGCTCCGCCGACGTGCCGACCGCCGCACGCAAGAACATCGCCAAGTTCCTGAGCGAGATCGGCTGGCGCGAATTCTCCACCGCCCTTCTCTTCGACAACCCGCGGCTCGCGACCGACAGCTACCGCCCCGCCTACAACGCGTTCCCCTGGGGTTACACCGTCGACGAGATCGGCGCCGTCGACAAACCCGCCGGAATCGACGAGGTCGAGGCGTGGCGTCGCGGCCGCACCGGCATCCCCCTCGTCGACGCCGGGATGCGCGAACTCTGGCACACCGGCACGATGCACAACCGCGTGCGCATGGTCGTCGCGAGCTTCCTGATCAAGAACCTGCTCATCGACTGGCGAGCAGGCGAACAGTGGTTCTGGGAGACCCTCGTTGACGCCGACGAGGCCAGCAACCCCGCCAACTGGCAGTGGGTTGCCGGATCTGGTGCGGATGCCGCCCCCTACTTCCGCGTGTTCAACCCGGTGCTGCAGCAGAAAAAGTTTGATCCCACTGGCGAATACGTTGCCCGCTGGATCCCCGAACTCGGCACCGACGCGTATCCCGCCCCCATCGTGGATCTCGCCGAGACCCGTCGCGAAGCGCTCGAGGCCTACACGGCCGTGAAAGCAGCAGCAGCGTCAAACTAAGCATCCGGATGCAGCACCCGGCGGTTTTTCAGTTCCCCCTCAGGTGACGCTCAGGTGGTCCAACAGCCCCGGAAACATGCGGGTTTCAGGGGCGAATGCCGCGACATCCGACCCTCACCTTCGTCGATTCTGAAGAAAACCACACTGACCCCCAAACCGGTTACAGCCGCGCTCCGGAGTACTCATTGCGGCTCGAGAAAGCCTCGAGAAGCAGGACCTCCACGGAGGTCACCAACGTAAGAAGGAGTTCAGTAATGAACGCATTCACGAAGAAGACCACGATCGGCGCCACCGCTACCGCAGTAGCACTGATCGCAGTTGGAGCCGTTGCTCCCGCCATGGCAGCAAATGGCGACAGCGACTCCTCGACGAAGGACTACTCCTACTCAAACTCCACCAGCACCGACACCCCCGTCGTCGTTGCACCCGACGTCGGCGACGTTGACCTACTCGGAGGCAGCGCCCTCGACGGCGACATCCTGGGCGGCGGAATCCTGAACGGTGGCCTCCTCAACGGAAACGCCGTCGCCTCAGGCAACGAAGTAAATGCCCCCGTAGCCTCGGGCAACGACACCGCAGTAGGCAACGTGAGCGACTCCGCGAACGTCTCCGATGTAGCGAACGTCTCCGATGTAGCGAACGACGCCAACGTGTCTGATGTCGTTGACAACGCAACTCAGGTCACCGATGTTGTCGACAACGTTGCAGAGGTAACTGACGTTGTGGACAACGCTACTGACGTGGTCACCGATGTGACTGACGTTGTGAACGTTGACGACATCCTCGACGGTGTTGTCGACACCGACGACCTCATCGGTGACATCACTGGTGACCTTGGTCTCGACGGAATGTTCAACTAACTTTCTTCACCCGCTTGCCCTCGCCCGATGTTCTCCGGGCGAGGGCAAGCTTTCGTTAACTACGTCTCGCCGTAGTTGAATCTTCGGCTTAGGCTTGACGCATGTCAGTCACGGAACTCTCGGTCAGCACCCAGAACTACTTAAAGGCGGTCTGGGGCCTTTCTGAATGGTCAGATGTTCCCGTCACGGCCACGGTAATCGCCGAGAAAACTGGCTTCACTCTCTCGAGCGTGTCGGATGCGGTGCGTCGCCTCACCGATCAGGGCTTCCTTGATCACGCCCGTTACGGCTCCATCGCTCTCACCGATGTTGGTCGTGCTCACGCTGTGGCCATGGTTCGCCGCCACCGCCTGATCGAATCTTTTCTGGTGAGCGTGCTCGGCTACGGCTGGGATCAGGTTCACGATGAGGCCGAAAACCTTGAGCATGCCGTCTCTGACTTCATGGTCGAGCGCATTGACGAGTTTCTCGAACACCCCACCCGCGACCCGCACGGTGACCCGATCCCGAGCGCCGATGGCATCGTGACGATCCCGGATGCCGTGCAGTTGAGCCGCATCGCCCCCGGCAGCACCGTGGTCATCGAGCGTATTTCCGACGAGGATCCCGAACTGCTCAAGTTCTTCGAAGAGCGCGGCATCGTGTTCGAAGCGACCCTCAGTGTCAGTGCGGGCGCGCCGTACTCCGACGCGCTCGACGTGCAGGTCAATGGCGTTGGCGACGGCATCGCTCTCGGCCGCGGCGCCAGCGATGCCCTCTACGTTTCGGGCGGCGCTCTCACCGAATAGCGGCGAGCGAGCTACCGAGCGAACCGCGGTCGAGCTGGCCAGCGACTCGCGAGCTAGCGCGCTGCGAGCATCCGTCGCCGCCTGCTCGCACCAATGCGCTTGCCGATCAGCCCCTGCTTCGGGCTGAAGAGATACACGAGCGCAAAGATGCAGCCCTGAACGAGCACGATCATTCCACCGGATGCCGTGTCGAGGTAATAGCTGAGGTACAGCCCGACGATTGCCGCGAGCGCCGACAGCGCCGGGGCGATCACGAGCATGCGCGCGAAGCGGTCGGTGAGCAGGTACGCGGTCGCGCCGGGGATGATGAGCAATGCCACGACGAGCACGACCCCGACCGCTTGTAGGGCGACGACCGAGGTGAGCGCGAGCAGGCCGAGCAGGGCGGCGCCGAGCACTTTGGGGTTTAGTCCGATGGCGTGGGCGTGCGTGGCATCGAAGGCGTAGAGCGTAAAGTCACGACGCTTGATGATCAGGATGCTGAACGTCACGACACCCAGAATCACCACCTGAAGCAGGTCTGCCGATGAGACTCCGAGCAGGTTTCCGAAGATGATGTGGTTGAGATCGGTCTGCGAGGGGATCACTGAAATGAGCACAAGCCCGAGCGCAAACAGGGTCGTGAAAACAATGCCGATTGCAGCATCCTCTTTGATGCGGCTGGTATTGCGCACGGCACCGATGAGGCCGACAGCAAGGAAGCCGAAGATGAGGGCACCAAGCGCGAACGGCGCCCCGACCACATAGGCCAGAACCACTCCGGGCAACACGGAATGCGAGACGGCGTCGCCCATGAGCGACCAGCCGACGAGCACGAGCCAGCATGACAGCACGGCACAGACGATCGCGGCAATCACACTCGTTGCCATAGCCCGCTGCATGAAGTCGTAGCTCAGCGGTTCGAGAAGAAAGTCGAGGGGGCTCATCCATTCTCCTCTCGTGCGTGGCTGTCGAGACCGAAAGCGCGCGCGAGGTTGGTGGGCTTCAGCACCTCGGCCGGAGTGGAGTGCAGGAGAACGCTGCGCATGAGCAGAATCGCTTCATCGGCAAGCTGCGGCAGCGCGTTGAGGTCGTGCGTCGACACGAGCACTGTTGCTCCGTCGCTCGCGAGCTCGCGCAACACTGCCGTGATGGTTGCTTCTGAACGCTTGTCCACACCAGCAAATGGTTCATCCAGCAGCAGGATGCTCGCCTCCTGAGCAATTCCTCGAGCGACGAAGGCCCGCTTCTTTTGTCCACCAGAGAGTTGCCCGATCTGGCGGTCGGCAAGATCAGTGAGCTCGACTCTGGCGAGTGCGTCATCCACGGCTGCACGGTCGGCGGGCCGGGGCCTGCGCGTGAAACCCATGTGACCGTAGCGACCCATCATCACGACATCGCGCACCGAGATGGGGAACGCCCAATCCACCTCTTCACTCTGCGGAACGTAGCCAACCGTGCCAGCCTTGCGCGCGATGGCGGGCGCACGACCAGCCAGCGTGACACCCCCGCGGTCGGGGCGCACCATCCCCGTGATCGTCTTGAAGAGGGTCGACTTGCCTGAACCATTCATGCCGATCAAGCCGCACACCTGGCCAGCCGCGACGTCGATGCTCACGTCATCGAGCGCCAGCACATCGCCGTAGTGCACCGTGACGTTCCGAACGCTGATTGCGGGGGTGTCGGGCCGGGCGGATGCCGCGGCTCCCCCACCCACGCCGGTTTCGGGTGTCCGCTCTGCTCGCGTCACGATCGGGCCCCTGTCAGCCCGTCAATCACCAGTTGTGCGTCGTGCCGCAACAGCTCAAGATAGGTCGGAACTGGCCCGTCGGCTGCCGACAGCGAATCCACGTAGAGCGTGCCGCCGAAGACGGCATCGCTCGCTTCCACCACTTGTTGCATGGTGCGATCGGAGACGGTCGATTCGCAGAAAACCGCGGGCACTTCGTTGTCGCGAACGTAGTCGATGACGGCGGCGACCTGTCGCGGGGTGGACTGTTGTTCGGCGTTGACGGCCCAGAGGTAGTGCTCGCTGAGGCCGGCATCCCGCGCCAGGTAGGAGAAGGCACCTTCGCAGGTCACGAGGGCACGTTGGTTGGGCGCGAGGATCTCGAGCTCGGTGGTGAGTTCGTCATTCACTGCTTGCAGCTCAGTCTTGTAGCTGTCGGCGTTTGAGGCGTAATCGGCGGCATTGCCTGGATCGAGCTCGGCGAACGCTTGAGCCATATTGTCGACATAGATTTGCGCATTCAGGGGGCTCATCCAGGCGTGCGGATTCGGCAGGCCCTCGTAGGCATCCTCAGCAATGCTGATCGTCTCAACACCCTCAGACACCACAACGTGAGGAACATCGAGGCCGTCGACGAACTGTGCGAACCACGCTTCAAGGTTGAGGCCGTTGTCGAGAATGAGGTCGGCGTCTGCCGCCTTGGCGATATCGCCGGGGGTCGGCTGGTAGCCGTGAATCTCGGCGCCCACCTTGGTGATGGATTCCACCCGAAGGTGCTCGCCGGCCACATTCTGGGCCATATCGGCGAGAACGGTAAAAGTCGTGAGTACGACGGGGCGCTGGTCATTGGGGTCGACGGTTGCCGCGGCATCCGGTGCGCTGGTGCAGGCCCCGAGGGTTGCAATGATGGCGGCGGCGAGCACAGACGACAGAATCGATCGGATGCTCCTCCGCCGCTCTGTGTTCGTGACCGTGCCCATCTTCTGATCCTATGTTGGGGCTGCCCAATAAGAAAGTACGTCTAGCCGTAGTTTTGTCAGATTGTTGCAGCGGCACAAAAGTTGCCGTTCTTTCGCTAGTGCGCCGCAGCCCGAGTGGCACGAAGGCGTTGCTACTCTGACGCCATGACACACTTCGACACGATCGTCATTGGCGCGGGCGTTTCTGGGCTCACTGCCGCGCGGTTTCTCACGCAGGCTGGGCAACGCGTTGTCGTGCTCGAAGCCCGTGATCGCGTGGGCGGCCGCACGTGGACAGAACGCTCCGACGGGCTCATCAGCGACCGTGGGGCATCCTGGATTCACGGCGTCGACAACAATCCGCTGACGGATGTCGTGCGCGGCTTCGGAATGCGCACTGTCGAATTCACCGTGGGAAGCTACCAACCCGATAGCCGCCCCATTGCCTATTACTCGCCGAACGGCGAGCGCCTGAGCGACAGCGACGTCACCGAGTTTGCCGACGATGTTCGCGCCTTCGACCGGCAGCTCGTGGCGACGGTTGCTGCTTCCACCCTCGGAGACTCGTACGAAGACGTTGTCGACTCCGCCCTCGCCGCACTCGACTGGAATGCCGACCGCGCCGCTCGCGTGCGTGAGTTTCTGCTGCACCGTTCGGAGGAGCAGTACGGCGTGCATGCCGGGTTGCTCGATGCGCACGGTCTCGACGATGACACCGTGGAGGGTGACGAGGTTGTCTTCCCCGACGGCTTTGACCAGCTGGCGGCGAATCTGGCGACGGGGCTCGACGTGCGTCTCGAGCATGTCGTGACCGGGATTGAGTGGTCGAGCGGCGGGGCCGCCGTCACTTCATCCCGCGGCATCCTCACGGCAGCCCGCGTCGTCGTTACGGTTCCGATTGGCGTGCTGAAGTCTGGCGACCTCAGCTTCGAGCCCGCCCTCCCCAACTGGTTCACTACGGCCGTGGCCGGATTCGAGATGAACAATTTCGAGAAAGTGTTCTTGCGGTTTCCCACCAAGTTCTGGGACGACAACGTCTACGCGATTCGCCAACAGGGCCCCGCCGGCGAGTGGTGGCATTCCTGGTACGACCTCACGGACCTGCACGGCATCCCGGCGCTTCTCACCTTCGCGGCTGGTCCAAGCGCGATCGACGCGCGCCACTGGACCGATGACCGCATCGCCGAATCGGTGTTGGATGCCCTCCGCGGCCTCTATGGCGAACGCGTCGAAACACCCACCCACGTTCTCGTCACCCGCTGGCAGGATGACCCTTACTCTCGCGGCTCTTACGCCTACATGAAACCGGGCTCAACCCCCGAAGACCACGACCTTCTGGCCACTCCCATCGACGGAGTTCTGCACTTCGCTGGCGAAGCAACGTGGACGGATGACCCCGCCACCGTCACTGCAGCGCTGCGCTCAGGCCACCGCGCGGCCGAGAACATTCTCGGTCAAGAACTGCCGTTCGAGGGGTTAGCGAACCCCCTCTAATCCGGCAGCTATGCGAGCGGCACCGGGAGTGGGGCCGCAGGGTGAAGAGCTCGACGCGTGGATGCCCGATCCCGGATCTGGTAGCCGACCGCAGGAGGCACAATCTCTGTATCGCTGTCGGCGTCGATGAGTTTCACCAAGAACTCAACAGCCGCTTTTGCCGTAGCTTCAGGGGCCAGATCAATCGAGGTAATCGGGGGCGCGCTGTTGCGGGTCTGCTCGGAGTCAGATCCGGCCACGATCATGATGTCGTCCGGCACCTGATATCCGGCAGCCTGCAGGCCTGCTTGGATTCCGGCCGCGTGTCTGCCGGTCAAGCAGTAGATGCCGTCGGGAAGCAGCGCATCGGATGCGATCATTTCCTGGGCCAACGCCCGGCCACCGGCTTCACCTAAGCCCTCATCTTGGTGATAAACCAGCGCTGCCTTTCCGGACTTTTTTGCCCAGGCCCGGTAGGTCTTCTCGCTATCGGCATTCCACGAGTTGTTGTCTTCACCGGTCACCAGCGCGATGCGTTCGGCACCGCGCTCCACAAGGTGACGAACCACGGCATCCGTATTCGTGACGGTGCCTGCGCCTAGCCAGGCGGTGAAGTCTGGCCGCTCAATATCGCGGCCAACGGCGACAACCGGGATCCCATTGCGGTCGAGCAAAGCAATAACGGGATCACTCGCAATCGGGTCGGAAATGATAAATCCGTCGGCGGCCAGAGCAATCCCGGGCGCGTTACCCACGGTGGGATCCCTCATGAGCGCAAGTCCATATCCACGGTCCAAGGCCTCCACCGCGGCTGCGCCCGCAAAGCGCAAAAAGTAGTCGACACCCTCGGGTTGATAGGAGCCGAGCGTATCCAACGGCCGGATCACGAGCCCGAGAATTCCCAACCGACGACTGCGCAACCCGCGGGCGATCGCATCGGGGCTATACCCCAGATCAGCAGCGGTATCGATAACGCGCTGGCGAGTCGCTTTTGCGATGACGCCTTTGCCGTTCAGGGCGTGAGAAACCGTAGTTATCGAGACGCCGGACTGCTTGGCGACATCGTGGATTGTCGCTCGTCGCCGCGCCATACCGTTGCTCACAGAGGCAGAGTATCGCAGGTTACGGAAATGTAAAACGTTTTGGGCATTTCCCCACCAAAACGTTTTGGTCAACTAGGTTTTCCCACACAGCATGCATCTTGGCGTTCAGGTGTCACCTACCTAGGAGCAATATTCAATGAAGAAACAAGCAATCGCGATCGCCAGTATTCTGGCCATTGCACTGACCGGCTGCGCTTCAGGCGCAGGCAACGACACGACAGCCGGGGTCGACACAAACGACCTCCTCACCCTCACCCCCGCCGCCACCGGCGAGCTCGACCTGGTGACATGGAACCTCCCGTTTGGCGAGCCAGCCTCGCTCGACCCCATCAAATCGTTCAACTACGCAGAGAACACTGTCGTGGCAAACCTGTGTGAAGGTCTCATGCAGCTCCAGCCCGACTTCACCATCGAGCCGGGACTGGCCGAAAAGGTTGATACCCCAGACAACCTGACCTACATCTACACAATTCGCCAGGGCGTTGAGTTCTGGGACGGCCAAGAAATGACCGCCGATGATGTCGTCTACAGCCTGAGTCGTCACCAAAACGCCGACGAAGGAAGCTACTGGGCCGGAGGGCTTGTTGGCAACATCGCCTCCATTGAGAAGACCGCTGACTGGGAAGTCACCGTCACGCTTACAAAGCCTGACGCAGCGTTCAACTCCTACATGGTCACGCCCGTCGGCACCGTCATTCAGCAAGACTTCCGTGAAGCCGCTGGCGAGTCCTTTGGAAACCCGACCGGCAAGGTCATGTGCACCGGACCATTCTCCGTTGGAGACTGGGATCAAGGTCAGTCGATCTCGTTGATCAAGAACGACAACTATTGGAACAGCGACAAGCAGGCTCAGTCCGCTCAGGTCGATATCAACTTCATCGTTGACGCAGCAGCCATCGCCACCGCACTCGACACTGGCGCAATCGACGGCTCCTACGACGTGCCCCTCGGCGCCTTGAAGTCACTTCAGAGCTCCACCGAAGGAAGCCTCTACCTCGGCAACTCACTGCAGCTGGTAGCCATCATCGGCATCGGAAACGGAGTCTTCGCTGATCCCGCCGTTCGTCAAGCACTCATGATGGCCACCGACCGTGACGCCATCGCGGCTACCGTCTTCGAAGGCACCGCGAGCGCATCACGTTCACTCATTCCCAACAACGGGTGGGCCTACGGCGACAGCGAGTTCACTGATGGTCGCGAAGAACTCGCACCGACAACAACCGACATCGAAGGCGCCAAAGAAGTTCTGAAAGACGCCACGGTCGACCTGACCGAACCGATCAAGATTGTCTACCCCTCAGAGCGCACCTACTACGCCGACATCATCTCGGAAATCTCCAACGGCGCCCGCGCCATTGGACTCACCGTTGAGCCAGCAGGCGTGCCAAGCGCACAATTCGGAGCGTTCTTCTCCGATCCCGCCGCACGCGAAGGACACGACGCGTTTGTCACCTACAACTACATGGATGTTCCTGACCCGCTCGCGTTCCTCCGCGGAATCGTGGGAACCGGTGGATCTCAGAACTACAACGAGTACAGCAACTCGACAATTGACTCGGTGCTGGACGAAGCCGCTGCCACCGAAGACGACGGCGAGCGCGCTGAACTCGTGAACGAGGCGCAGGCTGCGGCGATGGAAGATCTCCCGTGGATCCCGATCGTCGATCCTGCAGTGCGACTGTTCATGAATGACCGCGTCACGGGTGCTCCCGCATCCTTCGTGTATCTCTACTACCCCTGGGCTGCCGACCTCGGCGCTTCGGGCGAATAGCTCACTCCCGGGGGCCGCTGTGTTCGCACACGGCCCCCGGCTTTCGTCTCTAAGGAAACGGCTCATCCAGTGACTTTCATATTGCGACGCTTAGCCGCCCTCGTCGGGGTGCTCATCGCGTCAAGCTTTCTCGTTTTTGCCGCGATGTATGCGGCGCCGGGAAGCCCCGAAAACTTTCTCGTTCAAGGACGAACGGTAAGCCCAGAAGTTCTCGCGGCCATCCGCGAACAGTATTCTCTCGATGACCCATTCCTCGTGCGGTTCTGGAACTGGCTCACCAACGTGTTGCATGGCGACTTCGGCCGCTCCCTCGCTAACCAGCAGGATGTCGGCGAGCTGCTCGCCGGTCGACTACCGACCACACTGATGCTGGTCACGCTCGCCGCAATCATCATCATCGTGCTGGGCATCGGCATGGGCATCGTTGCGGGTACGCGCGGTGGCGTTGTCGACAAGATCATCCTCTTGGGTTCCAACCTGGGCTTCGCCATCCCCACCTTCTTCGCCGCCCTCATCCTGATGAGCATCTTCAGCGTCGGGCTCGGCTGGTTTCCCGTCTTCGGCTCCGGAGAAGGATTCTTCGACCGCGTATGGCACCTCACGCTTCCCGCATTCGCACTAGCTCTGCCGTCATCCGCCGTCGTGGCACGCATCACCCGCACCTCCATTCGCGAGGAACGTGACTCCGAACATTCAGTGATGGCTCGTGCTCGCGGAGTTGCCGAAAGCCTCGTCATGCGACGCCACGTCATCCGCAACTCAATGCTCCCCGTGAGCACCATCGTGGGTGTTCACATCGCCGGGCTGATTGCCGGCTCGTTTGTTGTCGAGTACGCCTTCACTCTGGATGGCATCGGCACGCTTCTGGTGCACGCCGTGCAGCGAAAAGACTTCGCCGTGGTGCAAGCAATTGCCATTGTGCTAGTCGCAGCGTTCGGCATCATCAACCTTCTCGTTGACCTCTTCTATGCCTCCATCGATCCGCGAGTGAAAGTGGAGACAACCCGATGAAACAATTTGCTGAACGGATGGGCGCCCTCGGCCTCATCGCCTGTGGCGTCATCGCCGTCGTGGTGCTTGGTGCGCTCTTTGCGCCGCTCATCGCCCCCTACGATCCGACCATTGGATCGGTCACCCAGCGCTACCAAGGCATGTCCTTCGAGCACCTGTTTGGAACCGATCAGGCCGGCCGCGACATCTTCTCTCGACTGCTGTGGGGTGCACGTTCCAGCTTGACTGGTCCCCTCATCGTCGTGGGGATCACGGCCGTCTTCGGAACCCTTATCGCTCTCACGGCAGTCTGGTGGGGCGGCATCGTGGACTCGTTCCTCAGCCGAGTTCTCGATCTGCTCTTCGCTTTTCCGAACCTCCTGCTCGCGATGCTCGCCATTGCGGTCTTTGGTCCCAGCCTCACGACAGCGGCGCTGGCACTGTCGGTGGCGTACATTCCGTACTCCGCTCGCGTGGTTCGCAGTATGGCGATGCGCGAACGCAACCTCCCCTATATCCGCTCCCCCGAATTACAGGGCATCCCCGGGATTGTGATCACGGGCAGACACCTGTTGCCGAACGTCGCCCCGCTCATCGTGACCGGCGCCACCATCAACTTCGGGTTCGCGATGATCGAGCTCGCAGCGCTGTCATTCCTCGGCCTCGGCGTGCAACCGCCGGAAGCCGACTGGGGGCTCATGGTGTCAAGCGGACAGCAGTCACTCTTGAACGGTTACCCCGCAGAGAGTGTTCTCGCTGGACTCAGCATTGTCATCACCGTGGCAGCCTTCGGTTACGTCGGAGAACGACTCGGTGGCCGTGCCGCCGCAGGGAGGAAAGCCTGATGCTTAACATTGAGAACCTCTCGCTCACCATCGGGCCAGACCTGCAGATTTTGCGCGACGTATCCCTTGCCGTAGCAGCGGGCGAAGCCGTCGGCCTGGTTGGCGAATCGGGAAGTGGTAAGTCCATGACCCTACGCTCCATCCTGCAGATCGAACCCGCCGGCTCGCAGGTCACCGGCACGATCACTTTTGATGATGTCGACGTTCGAGGACTCACCGGTGAAGCACTCCGCCGGATGCGGGCCAATGACGTTTCGATGATCGCCCAGAATCCGCACGCCGTGTTGAACCCGGTGCTTCCTGTTGAGCGGTATCTCATCGAGGGAATGCACGACGCCCAAGGGCAGCCAGCGAAGACCGCCAAGATTCGAGCCGGTGAACTGCTCGAACAAGTCGGCATCGATACCGTTGATCGTGTGCTGCGCTCCTACCCGCACCAACTCTCGGGCGGCATGCTCCAACGCGTCGTCATCGCCGGCGCAATTGCGGGCAGGCCACGACTGATGCTCGCCGACGAACCCACCACTGCACTGGACGTCACCACCCAAGCAGAGGTGATGGCCATCCTCGACGAATGCCGTCATGAGCTCGGAATGGCCATGCTGTTCGTCACCCATGACCTCGACCTAGCCGCAGCGGTCTGCGACCGGATCGCTGTGATGAAAGACGGTGAAATTGTGGAAATCGGACTACCGGAACAATTGCGCGACAACCCGCAGCATCCGTACACCCGAGCCCTAATGGAATCGCGGCCCGCCGGGCTCACCTGGACCCCGGAAGGCGAGGCCACATCATGACCACTCCAGAAATCACCGTCGAAGCCCTCACCAAGACGTTTCACACCGGAGCAAAACAGCATGTGAAGGCGCTCGATAACGTCACCCTGAGCGTCGACAAAGGTTCGTGCCTGGCCGTCGTCGGCGAATCAGGTTCGGGCAAGACCACGCTCGCGCGCATCATCGTGGGGCTCGAAACGCCAGACTCGGGCACGGTGACCGTGAGCGGCAAGCCGGTCGCCGCGCGCGCAAACCGTCGCGAACTGCGTCGCCGAGCCCGCGACATCCAAATGGTTTTCCAGGATCCCCAAAGCTCTCTCAACCGCAGGCTGCCCGTGCGCGTTGCCGTGGACGAGGTGCTCAAAGCCCACTCTCGGCTTAGCCGAGCCGAACGACGAGCACGCTGCATCGAATTGTTCACCCTCGTGGGACTCGAGGAACGATTCCTCGACGCATTGCCCAGTGAGCTGTCGGGAGGCCAAAAGCAGCGAGTAGCGATTGCGCGCGCACTAGCCGCCAATCCCGCCGTGATCGTTCTCGACGAATCTGTCGCAGCACTCGACGTGACCGTTCAAGCTCAGATTCTCGAACTCTTGGCAGAGCTACGCCAATCGCAGAACCTGACCTACCTCTTCATCACCCACGATCTTTCTGTAGTGCAGTTGATTGCCGACCAGGTCGTCGTGATGCGCCGCGGGCAGATCGTCGAGCGCGGAACAACTGCCGAAGTGCTCACCAACCCGCAACATCCATACACCCAGCTCCTTCTGGCCTGTGCTCCTCGCCCCGGTTGGAAACCCCAGCGCGGAATGATCCAAAAACTCCGAGAAGAGATCGCATCATGAGTCGCACCACACCCGAGATCATTCGGATCGATTCAGCGGATGCCTTCCACCGTGGACTCTCTCGCGGCGTGGCAATCGCCGACACCCTGCAGAAGGGCATCGCGATCTACCTTGAGCTCTTCGAAGCATCCAAGATCAGCCGCGACGACGTGCAAAAATATGCCGAACAAGCGGTCATTGCGACCGAAAGCTGGAGCCACTCCCTGGCAGAGGAACTGAGAGGCCTTGCCGAAGGCAGCGAAATACCGCTCTGGAAAATTGCGGCTATCAACGCCCGAACCGAGATCCTCTCGCAAGCGGTCGGAACCAAACCCGGCGAATGCTCGACCATCGTCAACGCTGGCGAGAATCCCGTCGGCGCGCAGACGTGGGACTGGCACGACGATCTTGCTGACTGCTGGCACCTGCACGAAGTCTCGGGAACGCCGCGCACATTCGTCGGCCTGACCGAGCACGGAATCCTCGGAAAGATCGGCATCAATGATGCGGGAGTCGGCATCATGCTCAACATTCTCGGTCACACCGCTGATCGCACCGATGGTGTTCCGGTGCACCTCGTCGCAGCCCGCGTGCTCGCCGAGGCATCGACGCTGCTCGAAGCAATCGAGATCCTTCGCTCCGCGCCCGTCAGCACGTCGAGCGCTATTACCGTGGTTAGCCCCGAAGGTGCCGTGATCGTCGAGCTCAGCCCTGACGGCGCGGCCGTGCTGCTCCCCACCAATGGCGTGCTCATTCACACGAATCACTTCGTTGACCCCAAGCTCAGCCAAGGCGAGAAGCTTGGTCTCTACGACCCTGACACGCAAGCGCGTTACGACGTTCTTGTCGACCGGGCCGCGGCCCACCCTCTCCCTAGCGCCGCAATCGACCTCATCCCCTACCTCCTCTCCGAACCAGGCGACGAAGCACAACTTTGTTGCGTGCCTGCAATCGGGGCGGTGTTTGGCGACCGGTGGATGACTTTGGCCACGATCACATTGGATGCCACTGCACGCGCAATCACCGTCTCCCGGGGTTCTCCTCGCGATGCTTCCACCGCGGAAAGCACCAGAATGGTCGCCGCGCGCTAACGTCGGCGCACATTTTCCAGCGCAGCCGAAAGCCGTCACATGTCGCAATCGAGCACCGTCGAGTGTTAACGTGAGTACACCCCATTGAGGGGTAGCGGGCCACGCATTCGGGACGGCCCCAGGGAACGGCCATTCCGGTGGCCTTCACGCAGAGGAGCGACTGTGTCGGTGCAGCAAAAATCGGGAGAACACGGATCGGTCGCCTCGCGCCCACGCGAACAGTGGTCAGGCCAGCTCGGCTTCATCCTGTCGGCCATCGGCTCCGCCGTGGGCCTCGGCAACATTTGGCGTTTCCCCGGGGTTGCGTACGAGAATGGTGGCGGGGCATTCCTCATCCCCTATCTGATTGCTTTGGTCACGGCCGGCATCCCGATTCTCTTTCTCGACTATGCGATCGGGCACCGCTTTCGCGGTTCAGCACCGACTGCGTTCCGTCGCCTCGGTGGCAAAGCGGGCAAGTGGCTAGAGTCCCTCGGCTGGTTTCAGGTCTGGATCTGCATTGTCATCGCCGTCTACTACGCGGCTGTCGTCGCGTGGGCGGCAAGCTACTTCACGTTCAGCTTCGACCTGCGCTGGGGCGACGACACTCAGGGATTCTTCGTCACCGAGTTCCTGCAGACTTCAGAGCCCGGTTTCAGTTCGCAGTTCGTGCCCGCTGTGCTTATCCCGCTCGTTCTCGTGTGGGTTGCCGTTCTCGCCGTCCTCGGCTCGGGAATTGCCAAGGGCGTGCAGCGCGCCAACGTGATCTTCTTGCCGTTGCTCGTAGTCGCCTTCCTGATCCTCGTGATTCGCGCTCTGTTCCTCGACGGCGCGATGACCGGTTTGGATGCTCTGTTCACCCCAGACTTCTCAGCCCTCGGCGACCCCAACGTGTGGATTGCGGCCTACAGCCAGATCTTCTTCTCGCTGTCAATCGCCTTCGGCATCATGATCACCTACTCCTCGTACCGCAGTCGCAAAGCGAACGTCACAGCGCCGGCACTGGTAGTCGCGTTCGCGAACTCATCATTCGAGATCATCGCTGGTATCGGCGTCTTCGCCACCCTCGGCTTTTTCGCATTCCAGCAGGGCGTGGGTGTCGACGAACTCGAAGGCATCACCGGTGTCGGTCTTTCGTTCATCACGTTCCCCGCTATCGTTTCGCAGATGCCCGGAGGGCCACTCTTCGGCGCCCTGTTCTTCGGTTCGCTCGTGATGGCCGGATTCACGTCGCTGCTGTCAGTGCTTCAGGTCGTGTCATCCGCGTTCCAAGATAAGTTCGGGATCACCGCACGCCAGGCCTCGATTCGCGTCGGTTCCGCGCTGGCGATTGTTTCGGTGCTGCTGTTCTCCACCACGACTGGCCTAATCACTCTCGACACGGTCGACCAGTGGGCGAACAATATTGGCATCGTCGTTGCCGCGATTGCGTCCACGATTCTCGTGATCTGGGTTTTCCGTAAGGGCCCAGAATTGGCCGGCCACCTGAATGCCGTCTCCACCTTCAAGGTCGGACCAATCTGGCAAATCCTCGTCGGTGTTCTCGCCCCGATCGTGCTGCTTTATATGCTCATCCAGCGCATCATTGTGCTCGTCACCGAAGGCTACGAGGGCTACCCGCTGTGGTACCTGGCTGTGGCCGGCTGGGGAACCGTTGCGGTGATTCTGATCGGCGCCATCACCATGACGGCGCTGCGCTGGAAGCACGATCCGGATGATTTCACCCCGTGGCCTAGCCCCCAAGCACTGAAGGAGCTCAAGAAATGAGCGGCATCGCCATCACTTTCTTCATCATCGCCGCCGTGCTGGTCTGGGGCGGGCTCATCGCGAGCATCATCTTCCTTGCCCGCAAACCGCAGCTCGACGAGTATCCCGAGGGATCAGAACTCGTCAGCGACGACGACTAGCTGTCGCTGAGCAGCTGGCGCTCTGGCTCGCGTTCGTCGCGTCAGGCTCTCGTGCTGCCACAGTCTCCAGCCCCGTAACATGCAGAAGGGCGGGCATCCGTAGTGGATGCCCGCCCTTTGCCGTACTGCGTTTATTCGGAGGTATCGCTGCCCTCAGCGGCACCGGCGGAAGTCTCGCTGAGCGCTACTTCGGCGAGCTTGGCAGCCAGAGTGCTGTCGCCGACGCTCTGGTTCACGCTGGTGTTCGAGGTACTGCGAGCACCCTCACCAACAGCCTGACCGACGGCGCGGCCCTGAATGATCGACGCAAGGTCGAGACCGGTTGCGGCCTTGATCGACTCGAAGGAGCTACGCAGGGCGATTGAACTTTCGTTTCCGATGGTGTCTGCTGCGCTTGATCCGCTGCCACCGATAACGGTGACAGAACCGATCTGGCCGTAACCCTTGGCCCACTGTTCCATGACGAGCGGGAGGGATTCGAGCGCACGCTGCGCGAGGAGTGCATCCTGGTGCTTGGCGAGAGCCGCGGCTTCTGCCTCGATGCTTGCTGCACGAGCTTCACCGGAGAGTCGAACGGCATCCGCGTCGGCTGCAGCGCGAACGCGCACGGCTTCTGCTTCAACGGCCGCGATCTGTGCCTGAGCTTCTGCACCCTTGACGAGGCGGTAGGCGTCGGAGTCGGCATCCTTCTGAGCCTTGTACAGGTTGGCATCGGCAACACGCTTCACGTCGGCGTCGAGCTCTGCCTGACGGTTCTCGGCACGCTGCTGGAGAACGCCTTGCTCGGCCGTGGCACGAGCCAGTGCTTCGGCCTGCTCGGCTTCGGCGTTAGCCTTGCCAACTTCAGCCTTCGAGTCTGCGGTGTTCTTGTCGAGCGCAGTTTGCTCGATCAGGTTTGCCTCAGCAACGGTGATGTTGCGCTTGGAGATTTCGCGGTTCGCGTCAGCCGTGGCGAGCTCTGCTTCACGACGCTTCGACTCAATCTGCGGGGTTCCGAGCGACTGGATGTAGCCAACCTTGTCGCCGATTCCCTTGATCTGGAAAGAGTCAAGAATCAGTCCCTGCTCCGAAAGCTCGGTGGAAACATCCGTCGCGATCTGGTCGGAGAACTTCTTGCGCTCACGCATGAGTTCAACGACGGAGAGCGTTGCAACAACACCACGAAGAGCACCTTCGAGCTGCTCGGTCGTGAACTGCTCGATTGCGCTGTCCTGCGAAGCAAACCGTTCTGCAGCCCGGCGCACAAGGTTCGCGTCTGAGCCGATCTTCACGATCGCAACCGCTTCGACCTGAAGCGTGACGTTGTCTGCCGACTGCGCCTCTGCCGTCATCGAAACCTGGCGCGAACGCAGCGAAATCGTTTCATGGCGCTGCGTGATCGGGTTGACCAGAGCCTTGCCGTTGACAATGACGGTGACCGCGGAATCGTTGCCGTTGCCATCTTTTTGTGAGCGACCAGAAACAACGAGGGCTTCATCGGCACGAGCAACCTTGTACCAAGCTCGAGCGATCAAGAGCATCACCAGGAAAAGAACAACAAGAACGACCACCCCGATTCCAATGAGGAGAACGAGTCCGCCGGTGGCGAAGATATCCATATATGCACCTTTCAAAAAATGAGCGATCTACTCCCATTGTCGCTGGTCTGCACGTACTTCGGTGAACCGACTAGTGAAGAAACAGTGCGAGTTCGGATGCCGCCTCCGAGAAGACCGCGAGGGCTAGAGCGCGCGCATCCATTCTTCGATGCCGTCTGCCGTAATGGGGAGCGCTTCAGACAGTACCTCAGTGCCGGTTTCGGTGACGAGAACGTTGTCTTCGATCCGCACCCCAAGGCCGCGGAGTTCTGGCGGAACCGTGTTGTCCCAGGCGTGGAAGTAGAGTCCGGGCTCGACCGCCATCACCATTCCTGGTTCCATGGGCGCACCTTGGTAGGCCTCATAGCTCGACTTCGCGCAGTCGTGAACGTCGAGACCGAGGTGGTGCCCGATGCCACAGACAATGTAGCGGCGGTGATGTTGACCCTGCGGGCTGAGCGCCTCATCGACGGACACCGGCAGCATTCCCCAGTCGTGCAGACCGGTGGCAATGACTTCGAGCGCGGCACTGTGGAAACCACTGAACAGCTTGCCTGGACCGACAGCGGCGAGACCTGCGCGGTGTGCCTTCTCGACGAGGTCATGGGCTTGACGTTGTGCCGCCGAAAAAGTTCCGGATGTTGGCAAGGTGCGGGTGATGTCTGCCGTGTAAAGCGAGCGAGCTTCGACTCCCATGTCGAGCAGGAGCGCATCATTTTCGCGCACGGGTCCGTCGCAGCGCACCCAGTGCAGCACGGGAGCGTTTGCCCCACTGCCAACGATGGTGGTGTAACCGGTGCCGTTTCCTACCGTGCGGGCGTGACGATCGAACGTGCCCTGAAGCCAACGCTCGCCACCAAACCTGATGGCCTCGGGAATTTCGCGGGCGACAGCCTTGAAGCCGTCGATGGTGCTGTTGACGGTACCACGAAGTTCGGAAATCTCCCAGTCATCTTTGATCATGCGTAATTCGGCAAGGATGCGGCCAAGATCCTGGGAAACCGAGATCGAGTGGAGCAGCGGATTCGCCCCGAGAAGTGACCCGCCGAGGGCGATGTCCGTCGCGCGCGCCAGGGCGCCTTCAAGCTCAGCGAGGGGCCGCGTCTCGATCTCGAGCGCCGCCGTCCACTCGGGCATCCCGGGTGCGGAACCAACCCACAGTTCTCCATGGGCGGCATCCGCAAAGAAATCTGCTTCTCCAGGATAGGCCGGTGCTGGGATGAACAGGGTTGCGTCATGGCTAGCGCCAGCGGGACTCATCACCAAGACGGCTTCTTCTGCCGTGCATCCGCTCAGCCAGAAAAAGTTACTGTCCGGGCGGAACCCGTAGTAGTTGTCGTTGACGCGAACCGGCGCCTTGCCGCCAGCTAGGACAACTGTTCTGCCGACAAATGCCGGGCTCAGGCGGGCGCGGTGCGCCGCCGTCGCCGCAGCGATCCCGGGAACGGTATCCGGCGTGCGGTCGGGAGTTGCCCACCCGGTCTCGATGAATTCGACAAAACCGGTGGCTTCACGAAGTTGCGGTAGTCGCGGATCGCCCTTTGTCGGGCGGGGCATTGACGTCGCGGGCGCGGGGTGCTGGTGTGAATCTGGGCTCAAGCTCATGGGACTAACTTTCGTTGAATTGCCGGCGGCCGCACGATGGCTCCGCTTCACGGATGGTGGGGGTTAGGTCTAGGCGTCGGAGGTCGCTGAAGGAGCCGCCCAGTCTGTGCGCACATGGCCGAGGTGTTTCCGCATGAGTTGCTCCATGGCCGGGCGGTCGTGACTGAGGGCGGCATCGATCATCGCGTAGTGCTCGCGGGTTGACTCCACAAGGTTCCCGGCTTGCGCCACCGAGGTCAAACCATCGAGCCGGCTGCGATCGCGAAGCCGTTGAACGGTCGTGACCGCAACATCGTTGCCGTGCAAGGCGAGAAAGCGCGTGTGGAACAGTGTGTCCGTGGCCAAATACTGGGTGAGATCTTGGCGCTCAGCGGCCTCGATCATGGAATCGACGAGCGGCCGGAGCAGTTCTAGCTGCTCGTCACGTTCGCTGCTTCTGGCTGCCGCGATCTGCCCCATGATGGGCACTTCGAGCAGGAGTCGAATTTCCGCGATGTTGTCGAGTTCTGCCGCGGTCAACGCGGTAATGCGGAAGCCCGTATTGGGCGCGACATCCACCATTCCGTCACGCACCAGGTCGAGCATGGCTTCACGAACGGGAGTCGCTGAGACCCCGAGCTGTTTTGCCAACGTGGGCGCGGAATAAACCCGTCCCGGCACCAACTCGCCCGCGATGAGGGCGGCCCGGAGTGTGGACGCCACATACTCGCGGATGCTTTGGCGCTGCGGTGGCCCCGTCCCGCCATCGACGGTCACGCGGCCGCCCCGGAGGGCGCCACGATTGCTGCCGCGATCGCCAAATCTTCCCAGCTCATGCCAGAACTTTTGAACACGACCGGGCGCTCAGCGTCGAGCTTCACGCTTCCGCGGATGACGTCAGCCATCACAATCAGGTCGCCAGAAACAAGAGCGCCATCGTCGATCGCCATGATCACATCGCCGGCTTCCCGCAGCGCTGTCGCCACATCTTCGACGACGACTTGGGCTCGGCCCAGCAGCGCACTATCGAGTTCCCGAGCATCCGCCTCATGGGAACCGACCGCAATAACGACGGCGTCCGCGCGCACGTCGGCGGAGTCGAACACGGGGGTGCGGGCGGTCGTCGCGCAAATGATGAGCCCAGCACGTGCCACCGCAGCAGCAACATCCGCGGTTCCGGCCTTGACTACATGAGCATCCGCGATGTCGACGGCGCGCAGCGTGCGCACCACCACCGTGACAGAGGCGACCGGTCGCTGCTCGCCAAGAACCGCACGCAACGTCGCAAGATGCTCGATCGCTTGCGGGCCGGCGCCAAAAATCACCACGTGAAGCGGCTCCGTGGTGCGCATCAGGGCGCCGGCGGTGGCCGCAAGCGAAACTGCAGGGGTGCGGATGCTCGTGAGTGCGGCACCGTCGAGCAACAGTCGAGGCGTCAAGGTTTCGGAATCAAAGAGGATGTACAGGCCCTGAATGCGCGGCAGTCCCTGATCAGGGTTGCCCGGATTAACAGTGATGACCTTGATGCCGACGTTCGGCCCAACTTCGGAGGGCATCAGCAGAAACTCTCCGTGAGTGAGCTGCTCAAACAGTCGGGAATGATCCATGCCAGGGTCAAACCCCGCACGAAGCGCATCCTGAACTGCCTCGACTGCTTGAGCCGGGCTGATCGCGGCACGAACGGCAGCCTCATCGAAGTAGTGGGGCGTTGTTACGGTCATCGAAGCACGAATCCTGGCGTGAGAGTGTCGCGCGGGTCGACGCTGAAGAGGTGCTCGCCCGTCTTGAACGCCATCCCGGTGACTTGTGGCATCACGGCTGCGTGGCCGGAAACTTCGGTGCGGTCGAGCACGATGGCGGTGAACTGCGAGCCAACGATCGAGTCGTGCACAAGGGTGCCGCCGTCGGGGAGCGTGCCGTTCGCGGTGAGGGTTGCAATTCGGGCGCACGTTCCTGAACCACACGGCGACCGATCCAATTCTCCGTCGGCAAAGATCGTCGCGTTTCGTTGGCGCACTGAACCGTCAGCCGTGGGCTGGAGGGATTCGAAGACGATGGTTCCGTAGATTCCGCTCAAGCGGTCGTCGGTCGGATGCACGGCATGAACTGAATCGTTGAGTGCCCACTTGATCTCCCGCCCGATCGCAATCACCGCAGCGGCATCGTCGGGCGTGACCGTGAGGCCAACCGTTGACGCATCCAACTGGGCGTAGATCGCGCCACCAAAAGTGACATCCACCTCAACGTCTCCCAGCGAAGTGGAGACCGGAACTCGTTCGGCCAGCACGTAGCTGGCGACATTGATGAAGTCCACCGAGGTGACCAGGTCGCCCGTGCTGTGGACTCGCGCCGTCACCCGGCCGGAGGGAACGTCGATGATGACATCGGTGATTCCGCTCGGGTCGGCAGCAACAAGACCACTCTCGATTGCCCAGACCCCGAGCGCGATGGTGCCGTGGCCGCAGGCAGTAGAGAATCCGTCTTTGTGCCAGAAGAGCACGCCAAAATGAGCGCCGTCGTCATCAGGCTCGACGATAAACCCGCCGTACATGTCTGCGTGACCACGTGGCTCGAAGCAGAGCACCTGGCGGATGTGCTCAATCTCGGCCGACTGCATCGCGAAGACGCGCTTCTCGGCGACCCCGCTACCTTCGATCGTGACCGGCAACGATGCGACGATGCGGAACGGCTCACCACCGGTGTGGTAATCGACGGTTGAGTACAGTTCTGGCATTGTGCGCCCCGCTTTCGTTCAGTGCAATTGCAATGGTACAGGTCGGCGTGGTCAACCACCAGAGCGGGCGTAGTCTGGCCCTCATGACCAAGATCCTTGTCGTGGAGGACGACGCCGCGATGGGCGCCCTCGTTCAACAGGGCCTCGAAGATGACGGCTACGAAGTAACGCTCGTCACCAACGGCGTCGACGCGCTGATCGCGGCTGCCCACGACACTTTTTCGGCTGCGGCCATCGACGTCATGCTGCCAGAAATGACCGGCTTCGAAATCTGCCGCCACCTCCGCGAACAGGGCAGTTCGCTGCCCGTGCTCTTGCTGACCGCTCGGGATGCCGTCGAAGACCGGGTGCATGGCCTCGACTCTGGAGCGGATGACTACCTCACGAAACCGTTCGCCTTCGCCGAATTTTCCGCCCGCATCCGCGCTCTCGTGCGTCGGGATTCTGCCGCAAGCAAAGCAACGCTCCGGATCGGGAATCTCCTGCTCGATGCCGCCACCGTGCGCGCTAGCGTCGACGGTGCTCCCCTGCCGATGAGTTCGAAAGAGTTTGCGCTGCTGTGGATGCTCGGCTCGCATCCCACTGAACCACTCAGCCGTTCCGCGATCCTGGAAGAGGTCTGGGGCACGACCGCGCACATTGACGCAAACGTTGTCGATCAGTATGTGAGCTATCTGCGCCGCAAGCTGGAGCCGACACAATCAGCACTCGCGATCACCACCGTGCGCGGTGTTGGCTATGCGCTCTCGGAGGTGGAGTGATGTTCTCGGCGCTCTCTATTCGTGCCCGCATAACTTTGGGCAGTGTTGCCGCCGTGGCAATCCTTCTGGTGCTCGCGCTTCTGGTCGTGCGAGGCTCGGTCGAGCAAATAGTGACCGATGCTGATCGCAGTCTTGCTACCAGTGATTTGGTTCCCTTCGTCGCCGACATCACGGCGAACCCTGACGAAAAAGTCGATGATCCCGGCACCGGCGTGCTCATCTACGTTCGTGATCCCTCGGGAGAAGTGCAGGTCGACACGTTGCCCCACGACGTGCGAAAAGCGATCGATCACCGCGAGCCAGCTACCGAAACGTTCGTTTTTCGGGACGACGAAGAACGTTCCTTCGCCGTCGCTGGCGATACGGTCTCGACGGCTTCGGGCACCTGGACGGTGTGGTCAGCGCGCAGTGCCGCCGCCAGCGAGCTCGCGCTCCAC
Source organism: Salinibacterium sp. M195 (assembly GCF_019443965.1). Taxonomy (GTDB): domain Bacteria; phylum Actinomycetota; class Actinomycetes; order Actinomycetales; family Microbacteriaceae; genus Rhodoglobus. Next base: position 219,381 of record NZ_CP040814.1, read on the forward strand.
GGCCTCAGCCGAGTGCTGCTGATCGCGGGCATCGTGCTTCTCGCCGGATTCGCTGTCGCATCCTGGGTCCTTGCCAGTGTCGCGCTGAAACCCGTCACTCTCTTGCGCCGAAAGGCCGAAGAGTTCAGCGCAGACCCCGAAGCCACCCTCCCGGTCGGACCCGCCCGCGATGAAATCTCCGCCCTCGCCGAAACCCTGAACACCTTTCTTGCCACCACCCGCGCCTCCACCGAACGCGAAAAACAGATGGTGTCGGATGCTGCGCACGAGTTGCGCACTCCTCTGGCAGCCCTCAAAACTCAGCTTGAGCTCGCGCACGCCGACTTTGGCAACGCCGCTGCCCTTGCTGCCCAGGTGTCCGCGGCTGAGGCATCCGTCAATCGCCTGACGTCGTTGGCTTCGAATCTGTTGGAGCTAAATCGGCTGGAGACTGACGCAAGCCAGACGCACACGGCAGCTGGCGTTCTCGTTGACGAATTCATGGGCAGCATCGACCGGGCACGGCTGTTGGGTGTGTCCAAGGCTGCGCGGGTGGAGTTTGCGGTCGCGGTTGCGAACGAGAGTACGAGCTACGCGTTGGGTGCTCAAGCCTTTGGGCGCCTCGTCGACAACCTGCTGTCGAATGCGATGGCGGCGATCGCTACCGACGGCGAAGTCATCGCCACGCTTCATCAGGATGCGATGCAACTGAGGTTGGAGGTGCACGACACCGGTCCCGGTATGCCCGAAAACTTTATCCCGATCGCGTTCGACCGCTTCTCCCGCCCTGACGACTCCCGCACCGCAACAACCGGAGGCAGTGGCCTTGGGCTCGCTCTAGTGCACGCCATTGCGGTGGCCGCCCACGGTACGGCGGCGCTAGAAAACACCGAAAGCGGGCTGCGCGTGACCGTCACTTTGCCAAAGATGTGAGTTCGCTCATCCAATAGCGGTCTATTTCTTGGCGTTCCCATAGTTAGCAACAGCACAGTGGGAACATGACCACCCACGCCACCACCCGTCGCGTTACCGCGCAGCCGCGAATCGCCGCCGCTACCGCTGAGTACCGCCGCGAGCTTGCGCGCCGTCGCCGTCGCTCCGACCTGCTCGTGATCGCCCTATGGGCATCGGGGGCCGCCGCCGCCTCTCTCTTTCTTGCCTCGGGAGGCGCCAGCCAGTTCACCTCAGTCGCCGAAACCATTACTAGCGTTGGCATCGTTGCGGGGCTCATCGGCACTGACTTCATTCTGGTGATGCTCGTGCTCGCCGCCCGCATCCCCATCATCGATGCGACGATCGGCCACGACCGCGCTATCGCGCTTCACCGCGCGCTCGGAAAGCCAGCGCTCTATTTGTTGCTCGGCCACGGAGTGCTCCTACTCATTGGCTACGGGATGACTACGGGAATCAACCCGATTGTTGAAATCGGTCCGATGCTTTCCCTCCCCGACATGCCTCTTGCGTTCATTGCGCTTGGACTGCTGATTGCCGTGGTGGTGTCGTCACTCGTCGCCGTGCGGCGCCGGTTCAGTTACGAGGGCTGGCACCTCATTCATCTGCTCAGCTACGTGGCTGTGCTGTTTGCTCTTCCGCACCAGCTCAGCGTCGGCGGGGTGCTCTCTGACGGCACCCTTCAGCGCGTCTACTGGATCGCGCTCTACGTTGTGGCGATCGGCAGCATCGTGACCTTCCGGTTTGCCGAACCGATCGTGTCGAGCCTGCGTCACCGCCTTCGCGTGTCGGCGGTCACCGCGATTGCTCCCGGCGTGACCACGATTCAGTTCAGCGGGCGCGCACTGCGCGAGCTCGGAGCATCCGGCGGTCAATTCTTCATCTGGCGCTTTTGGACAGGACGCACCTGGTGGCACTCGCACCCACTGTCGCTCTCTGCGATGCCCACCAACACCTCAGCACGTATCACCGTTCGCGCACTTGGCGAGGGTAGTGCGCAACTCGGCACCCTGCCGGTGGGCACACGGGTGAGCATCGAAGGGCCATACGGGCTGTTCTCGAATGCGGCACGCACCTCCCCAAAATTCGCCATCATCGCGGCCGGAATCGGGGTCACTCCGGTGCGAGCCCTCCTTGAGCAGTCCAGCTTTGAGCCGGGCGAGGCAACGGTTCTGTTGCGGGCCAGCACACCAGAGGAGACGTACCACTGGGACGAGATCCGGGCTATCGCGGCCGCAAAAGGCGCCGCGTGTTACACGATGGTCGGCCATCGCCCGCGCTACACGGCAAGTTGGATGTCGGCAGCCGATGCCGACCGCGGAGTGACTCTCGCGACAGCGTTCCCTGACCTGGCCGACTCCGATGTGTACCTCTGCGGGCCAACGCCGTGGCTCGACCTCGTCGAAGCGGAGGTGCGCGCCGCCGGCCTCCGCCCGCATCAAATTCATGCAGAAAGGTTTGACTGGTGAGAACACGAGCAATTTTGGGGAGCATCCTGGCATCAGCGAGCGTGCTCATTGTCGGCTACCAGGCAGGAGTGAGTGTCACCACGAGTGACGGCACTTCGGTCTCGCTGCCGATTGATGCGGCGACGAACGGCGCCAACGGATCGACTTCTGTCAGCACCGGCACGTCATCACCGCCTTCTGCGGGAACGACTACTGGGACCTCTTCGACTTCGGGGCCCGCCGATGGCACGTACACGGGATCGAGCATCCGCACGCGCTTCGGAAATGTACAGGTTGCGGTGACGATCGCCTCGGGCAGCATCAGCGAGGTCACGGCCCTTCAACTGACGGATGACGATGGCCGTTCCGTGCAGATCAGCAACCGGGCGGCCCCCATCCTGCGCAGTGAAGTGCTCGCCTCGCAGTCTGCTCAGGTGTCGAATGTGAGTGGCGCAACGTATACAACGGAGGCGTACCTTTCTTCGGTGCAGTCAGCGCTCGATCAAGCAGGTGCCTGATGCGGCACGTGTTTGAGACGATGGGAACGGTGGCGTCGATCGAACTTCCCCGAGCGTGGGCGTCAGAGGTTGCAGCGCTCGAGCGCATCTTTCGCGAGGTCGACGACCGCTTCAGCCTCTACCGCCGCGACTCCGAACTGAGCATGATTGCGGATGGACGGTTGCTGCTCTCGGCGGCGAGCAGCCCGCTCCTCGCGAGCTATTCGCGAGCGCTTGAGTGGCGCAATGCTACTGGTTGCAATTTTAGCCCGCACCGTCCTGACGGCGCGATCGATCTCAATGGCATTGTGAAGGCCGAAGCGATCGACCAGGCTGGCGCACACCTGACGGCGGCCGGATGCCCGCAGTGGAGCATCAACGTTGGTGGCGACATCCTCATCTCCCCCACCGGCGGAGCCACCGGGGTTTCTGCTCGGGCCGGGCAGCCGGCGCCTGCGATTCTGCGTGCCGGGATCGCGGATCCTGCCACCCCAGCGCAGCTCCTGTGTTCCTTAGAGCTGAGGCATCCGCGGCGGGCGATCGCGACCTCGGGCAGCGCTCAGCGTGGCGACCACATTTGGCGCGGCGGTAGCACCGAGCCGGCGCAATTCGTGCAGGTGAGTGTCGTCGCGAATGACATCGTGACGGCAGATGTTTTGGCGACAACGATCGTGGCGGGAGGAGAAATTGCGCTCGATGATGTGACCGATCGTTGGGATGTGGACGTCATCACGGTTGATGCTGCTGGAGCGCTGCGCACGACGCCGGGCCTCTTGCGTTCGCTGGCTTCAAGCCCTTAAAGCTCGCTGCAGCTACCGCGGAGCAGTTCTTCGGCGCCCCTTTCGTAGCGGGGGCACGCCTCGCCAGCTCGTTGCCCGACAGCTTGTGACTTAGCGGTGTTCGACACCACCCATGGAGCTCGCACCCTTGTGCTGGTCAGCGCGACCGAAGGTCGTCTCGAGCACGTGCTGCATCTTGCGGGTGGCACCGTTGATCGCGGCCTCCACCGTTGAGGCGTTGTCGGAGGCGAGCTCGGGTGTTCGGTTTTCGGGGCGAGCTTCAAGCTGGCAGCGGATGTCGCCACCGGTGCTGCGACCGGCGCTCTCGTCGCTCAGGTGAACTTCAAGCCGCGTGAGGTGAGCGCTAAAGTGGGCGAGTTTGGTCTCGAGCTCCGCCGTGATTGAAGCTATGGTGTCTTCGCTGAGGGTGATGTTGTTGTCGGTGTTGACGATGACCTGCATGGTCGCCTCCTTGCAATTGCGGATTGTTGCACGCGTGCCCTGAGGTGAGGAGTTCGCGGGAGGGCCGCTAATACATCCGTTCATCACGCTACGCCGCGAAGCTGTACGCCGTGCGGATGCTGCGGTGCCGTAGTCTCAGTCTGCGCCTGACTCACTCCCGCTGAGCGACCGGCATTCAGGGTGCGGTTCCGTGACCAAACACGGCGGTTGTGGAGTACGAAACGGCCGCGCCGTTGTCGTCGGCGAGCCACAAAGCGAGGTCGGCAAGAAACTCTTCTCGAGCATCCGCAGCCAGCACAGCAAGCTCGGCAGCGAAGGGAGTCCCGTTGATACCGTGGGCCTCAGCAAACGGGGACGGCCAGCGGATCGTCAACTTCTCCTCAGAAGCACTCACGTCGATAAAGCCGCCACCGGCAAGCGCTGCCGCCACGGAGTCGCGCGACATCGAGAGAGCTCCACTCGCCATTGTTCGCGCAAAGACCGACTCTGGCAGGCGTTGCCTACTGAACTCTGCGTATCGGTCGAATGGGTAGAGCGGGGCGTCGAGCGCCCAGACTGCGACGGCAACGATTCCCCCTGGTCGCAGCACACGAAGCATTTCCTGTGCCACGGCCACTCGGTCGGGCATGAAGGGTAGCCCTTGATGGCAAAACACCACATCTACGGACGCGTCGGGCAGTTCGATCGCTGTCGCCGAGCATGTGAGCGTTTCGATTGCGGCGCGAGATCCGTTTGACTCCGGTTGTGTCAACGCGGCCAACATCGGGCTGCTGATGTCGGAGGCGATGACGCGCCCTGTTGCCCCGACGATGGATGCTGCGGCGTGGGCTACAGCGCCGGTGCCAGCGGCGACGTCGAGTACGGTCTGCCCTCGCGCAAGGGCCACTGAGCTCACGAGTCGCTGGGCCCACGGATCGAAAAGGTAGGGCTGGAGGTAGCGCCGATAGTTCTCGGCAATAGCTTCTTGTGCAAACGAGCCTTGATCTGTGACACCCACGACGCACCGCCGGTCTGAAGAATGGTGACGCTGCGGTTCGCCTTGAACCACACGATGAATGTAGTCCTGAGTTGCGTGTGCGGGAAGCCTCGTCGGCAAACTCACGGTCTCGTGGTGTTGGCGGTTGGGTGGTTAAAGCAAAATAGCCACACCCCGAAGGGTGTGGCTATTTTACAATTTAAGTCCGGCGGTGTCCTACTCTCCCACAAGGTCCCCCTTGCAGTACCATCGGCGCAGAGAGTCTTAGCTTCCGGGTTCGGAATGTAACCGGGCGTTTCCCTCTCGCTATGGCCGCCGAAACACTATTGATTTATGTATCAGTCTGGGCCAGAAACATGCTCTGACACTACCCCGAAGGATGGTGCCTAGCTGTGTTAGCTGGGCGCAGTTCCCGACCGTAAATCGGGAACCACAAAGTGGACGCGAGAATTCTTCTCATTCACCATTCGACAGTCTAGGACTGCCCAGTGAGGTGGGGTGGTTATCAATTTATCGACTTATTAGTACTGGTCAGCTCCACAGGTCGTTAGTCCCTGCTTCCCACATCCAGCCTATCAACGCAGTAGTCTAGCTGCGAGTCTCTCGGCCTAAGCCATGGAAATCTCATCTTGAAGCTGGCTTCCCGCTTAGATGCTTTCAGCGGTTATCCATTCCGAACGTAGCTAATCAGCGGTGCTCCTGGCGGAACAACTGACACACCAGAGGTTCGTCCATCCCGGTCCTCTCGTACTAGGGATAGATCTTCTCAAATTTCCTGCGCGCGCAGAGGATAGGGACCGAACTGTCTCACGACGTTCTAAACCCAGCTCGCGTACCGCTTTAATGGGCGAACAGCCCAACCCTTGGGACCTACTCCAGCCCCAGGATGCGACGAGCCGACATCGAGGTGCCAAACCATGCCGTCGATATGGACTCTTGGGCAAGATCAGCCTGTTATCCCCGAGGTACCTTTTTATCCGTTGAGCGACAGCGCTTCCACAAGCCACTGCCGGATCACTAGTCCCGACTTTCGTCCCTGCTCGACTTGTCAGTCTCACAGTCAAGCTCCCTTGTGCACTTACACTCGACACCTGATTACCAACCAGGTTGAGGGGAACCTTTGGGCGCCTCCGTTACTTTTTGGGAGGCAACCGCCCCAGTTAAACTACCCACCATGCACTGTCCCTGAACCGGATTACGGTCCGAAGTTAGATATCCAATATGACCAGAGTGGTATTTCAACAATGACTCCACCTGAACTAGCGTCCAAGCTTCACAGTCTCCCACCTATCCTACACAGGCCACACCGAACACCAATACAAAGCTATAGTAAAGGTCACGGGGTCTTTCCGTCCTTCTGCGCGTAACGAGCATCTTTACTCGTAGTGCAATTTCGCCGAGTTCGCGGTTGAGACAGCTGGGAAGTCGTTACGCCATTCGTGCAGGTCGGAACTTACCCGACAAGGAATTTCGCTACCTTAGGATGGTTATAGTTACCACCGCCGTTTACTGGGGCTTAAATTCACAGCTTCGTCTTGCGACTAACCGTTCCTCTTAACCTTCCAGCACCGGGCAGGCGTCAGTCCGTATACATCGTCTTGCGACTTAGCACGGACCTGTGTTTTTAGTAAACAGTCGCTTCCCACTGGTCTCTGCGGCCCTGCAGCGCTCCCGGAGCAAGTCCGTTCACGCCTTAGGCCCCCCTTATCCCGAAGTTACGGGGGCATTTTGCCGAGTTCCTTAACCACGATTCTCTCGATCTCCTTAGTATTCTCTACCTGATCACCTGAGTCGGTTTGGGGTACGGGTAACTTGAACCTCGCGTCGATGCTTTTCTTGGCAGCATAGGATCACTGATTTCGTCCGTGAGGACTACCCATCGAGTCTCAGCCTTAATGAGAGACGGATTTGCCTATCTCTCGGCCTACATTCTTAGACCGGGACAACCATCGCCCGGCTCAGCTACCTTCCTGCGTCACACCTGTTAATACGCTAACCGCACCAGAATAGGGTCGTACGCTAGGCCCCACGCCTCACCCCGAAGGGATCGGTCTAGGGGATTCAGATACTTAGCATTACTGGATTAGTTTGGGCGGTTCTTCGTCAGTACGGGAATATCAACCCGTTGTCCATCGACTACGCCTGTCGGCCTCGCCTTAGGTCCCGACTTACCCAGGGCGGATTAGCCTGGCCCTGGAACCCTTGATCATTCGGAGGACGGGTTTCTCGCCCGTCTTTCGCTACTCATGCCTGCATTCTCACTCGTGTAGCGTCCACGGCTGGTTTACACCGCCGCTTCACTCGCCACACGACGCTCTCCTACCACTCCGTACGGCTGAACCACGAAGGCTTACCTATAATACGAAATCTACAACTTCGGTGGTGTGCTTGAGCCCCGTTACATTGTCGGCGCGGAATCACTTGACCAGTGAGCTATTACGCACTCTTTCAAGGGTGGCTGCTTCTAAGCCAACCTCCTGGTTGTCTGTGCAACTCCACATCCTTTCCCACTTAGCACACGCTTGGGGACCTTAGTTGGTAGTCTGGGCTGTTACCCTCTCGACGATGAAGCTTATCCCCCACCGTCTCACTGCTGCGCTCTCACTTACCGGCATTCGGAGTTTGGCTAACGTCAGTAACCTTTTAGGGCCCATCAGCTATCCAGTAGCTCTACCTCCGGCAAGAAACACGCAACGCTGCACCTAAATGCATTTCGGAGAGAACCAGCTATCACGAAGTTTGATTGGCCTTTCACCCCTATCCACAGCTCATCCCCTCAGTTTTCAACCTAAGTGGGTTCGGTCCTCCACGTGCTCTTACACACGCTTCAACCTGGCCATGGATAGATCACTTCGCTTCGGGTCTAGAACCAGCGACTATAACGCCCTATTAAGACTCGCTTTCGCTACGGCTGCCCCACACGGGTTAACCTCGCCACTGATCACTAACTCGCAGGCTCATTCTTCAAAAGGCACGCTGTCACAGCTACTAAGGCTGCTCCAACGGTTTGTAAGCAAACGGTTTCAGGTACTATTTCACTCCCCTCCCGGGGTACTTTTCACCTTTCCCTCACGGTACTTGTCCGCTATCGGTCATCTGGAAGTATTTAGGCTTATCAGGTGGTCCTGACAGATTCACACGGGATTTCTCGGGCCCCGTGCTACTTGGGATACTCTTCGAACCATTGCAACATTTCGACTAAGGGGCTGGCACCCTCTATGGCGTGGCTTTCAATCCACTTCGTCTATATCACTTTGTAATTCTTGCTGTACGGCAGTAACAGCTGAAAAGTCCCACTACCCCGACCATGCAACGCCTGCCGGCTATCACACATGATCGGTTTGGCCTCGTCCGGTTTCGCTCGCCACTACTAACGGAATCACGGTTGTTTTCTCTTCCTGTGGGTACTGAGATGTTTCACTTCCCCACGTTCCCTCTACCCGCCCTATATATTCAGGCGGGAGTCACTGAGTCGTCTTGCAACGCCCAGCGGGGTTTCCCCATTCGGAAATCCTCGGATCAAAGCTCTATTATCAGCTCCCCGAGGCTTATCGCAGATTTATACGTCCTTCTTCGGCTCCAGATGCCAAGGCATCCACCGTTTGCCCTTAGAAAATTGATTATCACATGAGTATAAGAATCGATCGCAACACCAAAGTGTTGAGATAGACCAATGAACTCCCAACACAAAGTGTTGAAAGTTATTGTTATTTATGTGATCCGACCTTTCGGTCGAATCTAAGATGCTCGCGTCCACTGTGTAGTTCTCAAAATACGGGCGGTATCCTCCCTCATCCCCCAACCTGCAGGAAACAAGACCAGGATCCGTAGACCCAGGAACACCTTTCGATGTCCCAGGTCCTAAGGTACGAACACGAATCTTCCGATCCGTCCCCGGTCCCTCAGGACCCAACAACGTGCAAAGACCAGCACCCCCGGAAACCTCTCGTTCCTACCAACCCCGAAGAGTTGATGTACTGAAGAGGAAACAGTTCCTCTGGCCACAATGTCAATGTTCCACCCATGAGCGCCGTCTACCCCGAACAGGGCAGTACGACTTGGCAACATAATACGAATCTCTTAACTCTGTGTATACCGCAGAGACGAAAAAACGAGTTGCACATGCTCCTTAGAAAGGAGGTGATCCAGCCGCACCTTCCGGTACGGCTACCTTGTTACGACTTAGTCCTAATTACCAATCCCACCTTCGACAGCTCCTCCCCTTGCGGGTTAGGCCACTGGCTTCGGGTGTTACCGACTTTCATGACTTGACGGGCGGTGTGTACAAGGCCCGGGAACGTATTCACCGCAGCGTTGCTGATCTGCGATTACTAGCGACTCCGACTTCATGAGGTCGAGTTGCAGACCTCAATCCGAACTGAGACCGACTTTTTTGGGATTCGCTCCACCTTGCGGTATTGCAGCCCTTTGTATCGGCCATTGTAGCATGCGTGAAGCCCAAGACATAAGGGGCATGATGATTTGACGTCATCCCCACCTTCCTCCGAGTTGACCCCGGCAGTCTCCTTTGAGTTCCCACCATTACGTGCTGGCAACAAAGAACGAGGGTTGCGCTCGTTGCGGGACTTAACCCAACATCTCACGACACGAGCTGACGACAACCATGCACCACCTGTTTACGAGTGTCCAAAGAGTGAACTATTTCTAGCCCGTTCTCGTATATGTCAAGTCTTGGTAAGGTTCTTCGCGTTGCATCGAATTAATCCGCATGCTCCGCCGCTTGTGCGGGCCCCCGTCAATTCCTTTGAGTTTTAGCCTTGCGGCCGTACTCCCCAGGCGGGGAACTTAATGCGTTAGCTGCGACACAGAAACCGTGGAATGGCCCCTACATCTAGTTCCCAACGTTTACGGCATGGACTACCAGGGTATCTAATCCTGTTCGCTCCCCATGCTTTCGCTCCTCAGCGTCAGTAACGGCCCAGAGATCTGCCTTCGCCATTGGTGTTCCTCCTGATATCTGCGCATTCCACCGCTACACCAGGAATTCCAATCTCCCCTACCGCACTCTAGTCTGCCCGTACCCACTGCAGGCTGGGGGTTGAGCCCCCAGTTTTCACAGCAGACGCGACAAACCGCCTACGAGCTCTTTACGCCCAATAATTCCGGATAACGCTTGCACCCTACGTATTACCGCGGCTGCTGGCACGTAGTTAGCCGGTGCTTTTTCTGCAGGTACCGTCACTTTCGCTTCTTCCCTACTAAAAGAGGTTTACAACCCGAAGGCCGTCGTCCCTCACGCGGCGTTGCTGCATCAGGCTTGCGCCCATTGTGCAATATTCCCCACTGCTGCCTCCCGTAGGAGTCTGGACCGTGTCTCAGTTCCAGTGTGGCCGGTCACCCTCTCAGGCCGGCTACCCGTCGTAGGCTTGGTGAGCCATTACCTCACCAACTACCTGATAGGCCGCGAGTCCATCCTTGACCGAAATTCTTTCCAGCTCCTAGCCATGCGGCTGAAGCTCGTATCCGGTATTAGACGTCGTTTCCAACGCTTATTCCAGAGTCAAGGGCAGGTTACTCACGTGTTACTCACCCGTTCGCCACTAATCCACCAGAGCAAGCTCCGGCTTCATCGTTCGACTTGCATGTGTTAAGCACGCCGCCAGCGTTCATCCTGAGCCAGGATCAAACTCTCCATAAATGTTTGATTGCACCAACAAGCCGAAGCCCACCGATGCACATCTTGCGTTACCCGCACCCGGAATAGGGTGTCGAGGCAACAAGTTTGAAACTGACAGAACAAATCAATACTGACTTGCTTTGTTGTTTATATCTTTTTCCAAAGGAATCCGCTGCACCAGCAATCACGACCCGAAATGGGACGATCTCACTAAGCACAGTCGGGTTTTTGGCATTTGACATTGTGCACGCTGTTGAGTTCTCAAGGATCGGACGCTCCTGACCTCCACCGCAAAACGGCTTCACCCCAGGGCTTTCAAAACCTGTGTTGGCAACCTCCGCCGAAAGCGAAAGGCAACCTGTCTAACTTACCAGCTTCAGCGCACTTGTCAAACCAGCAATTCCGCACCAGAACGGCACACAACAACTGACCAACACACGCAAAAAGCGGCAAGACATCCCACGACCCGAAACCGGAACCTACAAGAGGAACTCCGCGATCTGGCCGGACTAAAACTATACCAGCTTTAGAGGATGGCGGCCCCCACTTGAGGCCGGAAACCTAGCAGCAAAACTGCCCGGGACTTCCGCACCTTTGGGGTGACAAGAGGAAACATTACGTGCATTCTGGCCCCCTCGCCAACACCGACCGCATCCCGGGCGTGTCGCAAAAATGAGGCCCCGAAAACACCGTGTTTATGATGCTCGAATCTGCACTCGGTATCCCGTAGTGAAGAGAGCGTCGGGCAACTCGATACCCACCCGCCGGTACACCTGGCGGGGAATCCCGATGTCGGCCAGCCAGAGAGTGCCGACTGCTTCGGCATCCAACCCCGTCTTCGGGGCAGCGAGAGTCATCGTGTGGGTCGCGCGCACGTGATCGCCGAGAGCTGCGCCGGTCGTGGAATCGACTCCGGAGGGGACATCGAGAGAGACGACCGGGGCGGGGTGTTGCGACATCCATCTAATGAGTTCGGCAGCAGCCCCATGCGGTGCACCGCCCAGGCTGTAGCCCAACACGGCATCAACGAGCAGCTCCGCATCCGCGGTGTCGAGTTCAGCAACCGCCGCAACTCGTGCGCCAGTGGCCCGGTAGAGAGCGAGTTGGTCGGCGGGAACGCCCTGCAGACGCGACGGGCTCGAGATCACCAGAGTGACATTGCCACCGTGGTTGGCCAGGTGGCGGGCAGCGCAGATCCCTCCGCCACCATTGCCTCCCGTTCCAGCCAGCACCACGATCGGCGCGGCTGGCCAACGATCACCGAGCAGCTCCACGCACAGCGACGCCAGATTGCGGCCAGCGTTCTCCATCATTTGATAGAGGTTTGGCCCCAGCTCATCGATCGCGACCCGATCAATCTCGCGCATCTGCGCCGTCGTGATGGCGGGCACAATGAGTCCGGCATCCGTCCGGAAGGAACTCGCAGTCACAACGGGCTTTCTTAGCTCGCGGGTGTGGACGGGAAGAAGTGCGTCTTGGCCTGAGTGAGCTCGACGCCATCGATGAAGATGTCAACCTTCTCGTTGTAGAACGCGACGAGCCCCGTGATGGGCAACAACTGGCGCGTGGGGAACGAATACGACCACGCGAGATCGTCGTGAACCGTGCCGCCCACCTTCACCGACCAGTAATCGGTAGTGGTTCCTTTATAGGGGCACTCGGTGACGGTGTCATTGGCGACGAGGTGCTGGAAGTTCACGTCCGTGCGGTTGAGGTAATACCGCGTCGGCAAACCAGTCTCGTAGACCATGACCGGAGACGACGACTCGGCGAGCACCGCCCCCTCGAGCTCGACGCGCACCATGCGAGTCGAACGCACGGCATCCACTCGCGTGTAGGGATTGCGGGGATGCACGAAAACTTGCTCGTCTTCCTCAAACCAGGAGTCGAGAGCATCCCACTCGAAACGCACCATGTCGGCAAGGCCCTCGAGCCCATCGCCGGCATAAACCTTGGCTGCGGCCGGATGCTCGCGCTCCCCCGCCGCGAGGCCCTGGCGTTGATAGGTGCCGCGCGCGGGATGGTGCTCTTGCACTTCGTCGACGAGGAACTCGGAGTTCACGTCAGCGAGCGGGATGTAGAACTGCGGATACGGTGCCCACTCCCACACGTACAGCGCTGCCGTCGTGTCAAAGATGAGCTCGCCCGCGAAGTAGCCACGAATGCGGCGCGGGACAGGCTGGATGAGGTTCTTCTCGGAAATCATTCCTGGATAGTCGTTCATCAGAACCCTCTTTCGTCGGTGCATCCAGCCTGTCACCGTCACCTGTGAGCGACAATCAGCCCCTCGCATTTAGAGCCTTAATGCTGTGCCCAACTCGACAACATCTTTGGCACCTCTCAATAGGATTCAGCATTCTGGAATAGCCGGATAGATGCCACGCCAAAACAGACCGCACCTTCGAGCACCCGCCGACGCCAGCGATTCCTCTACACCCCGTCATGTCACAAGGAAATAGTGCAGCACTATTGTGACCGTTCCGATAGTCTGTGGAACTTGGGGAGTTCACTTTTGATCCCGCGTCTGCCTAAAAACAGAAGCGGGCGGATTGAAGCCGAGAGAGATGCTGAAAAACCCTGCGGATCGCACTAGTCCTAGTCCAGCATCCGAGCATGTTGACCCCCGAATTCAGCGAACACGTGAGCACGTTCTGCGAGTCACTCGGGTGCTCCTCGAGGAACGCAAAGGCCCCCTCACCCTCTCCGCGTTGGCCGACCGCGCGAAGGTCACTCGGCAAACGCTGTACACACATTGGGGAACTATCGACAATGTGGTTGCAGACACAATCGTTCTAGCGCGCCCCCGTAATCGCAGCGACTATGAGGCACTCGACTCGCGATCACGTGCGGAGCTTTTTTTGAACGAGCTCATCGACACGCTCGACCCCGCTATGTCTGGAGCCATCGCGTCGATCATCGGTGCGCTTCAATACGATGAGGCCGCAGGAAACTCATTCGGAAAAGTAGACGACGACCTATTCGCGGAATTCATTAGCGTAGTGGGCCCGATCACTCACGACCAGTTCGTCGAGCTCACTGGTCCCATCGTCATTTCCATCATCTCGGGCGGCACAGTCTCTCGTGAGCTTGTACTATCGCTTGCCGAACGAGCGGCCCAGTTTCTCAACCAGGCCCCTCGAAGCTAGCCCGCAGGATCACCCCAACGGGGGCATGAGAGGGTGACCCTGCGAACGTCTAGTGGGCGCGGATCCGACGGCGACGGAACCTGATCAGTGGCAACAGCAGCAGGCTCGCGCCGATACCGATGACTCCTAACGCCAGTTTTAGCTGCGTCATAGCGAGGCTTCCCGTGAACGCGAGCAGGTCGCGTGGGATGCTCGCTGTTGACGCACACGGATCGTCTGTTCCGTTGGGAACACAAACGCCAGGTGGCGTGATGAACGCCGTGTTGACGACGCGCATAGGTGCGTCCGCTGCCACTATGGCTTTTACCGTGAAGATTACGGACGAGCCAGCAGGGAAGATGTCAATCACCTCGCTAATAGACCCCGTGCCGCTATCAGCCGGACACAACGCCCCACCGCGCGCAGCACAGGTCCAGTCAAACGTCACAAGACCACTGGGAACCTGGTCGCGGAATTCCGTTCCTGCAGCCGAAAGCACGCTTTCGTTAGTAACCACGACTCGGTAAGTTACGACATCGCCGACAGCTATTACCGTGCGGTCCGCGGTCTTGAGTATCGACACTGCAGGAAGCGTCGGCAGCTCGACCACGGAGGAACAGGGACCAGGCACGTTGCCTGGTATACATTGCCCATCGCCCGGAGGAGTCAGGAGTGCTGTATTGACGATGTCGGCTGGCGGAACTGCAGCAACCGTCGCTTTCACCGTGAACACTAGCGCGCTTCCCGCCGGGAACGTTGCGATAGTTTCGTTGATTGCACCAACTCCACGGGCATTCGGGCAAACAGCTCCATCAGCGGCCGAACACGTCCACTCGAAGCTTGTGATGCCTGCGGGAATGGTGTCGGCCACAATCGCACCGTTGGCGTTCACTAGGCCGACGTTGGAGGCCTTGACTGTGTAGACGATCGCGCCAAAAGGAGCTGCAACGGAAACGTCTGCGGTCTTGGCGATACTCACCAGAGGCACGCTTGGGGTCTCCACTTCGCTTCTGCACGGTGGTGCCGTCAACGATGGGCTACAAACACCGGCCGGCGGCGTCAACAAGGCGACGTTCGTCACACTCTTTGGCGGCTCAGCAACAACCGAAGCGGTGATTGAATATGTGACTGAACTCCCCACGGGGAAGTTTGCGATCGTTTCGTCAATCGCTCCCGTGCCAGTAGCGGCAGGACACAGTGCCCCGCCTGTAGCAGCGCAGGTCCAAGAGAAGGAAACCAGGCCTGTGGGAATTGCGTCACTAACCACCGAGCCGTCTGCGGGAACGCTGCCGGTATTCGAGGCAACGACCGAGTAGACAACCGATCCCGAAGGAACGATATGATCCCGATCTGCAGACTTCGCGATCTGTACGACAGGAAGCGGGCTAATAGCAACCGTGCTTCGACATGGCGGAGCAGTACTGCCAGGTGCGCACGTTCCGCCGGATGGTGGCGTTGCCGTGGCCACGTTCTCCACAGTGGCTGGCGGATTCGCTGATGCCGTCGCGGTGATGGAGTAAACCACTGAGCTCGCGACCGGGAAAGTTGCGATCGTTTGGCTGATGGCGCCAGTGCCACTGGCGGTGGGACAGATTGCTCCGCCTGTGGCCAGACACGTCCACTCGAATGACACAAGTCCAGCGGGGATCGGGTCGGCGACGACCGTGTCATCAGCGGCTGAAACTCCGGTATTGGAGACGGTTACGGAGTACGCCACCGTACCTCTTGGAGTGACGGAATCATTGCTCGTCGTCTTCAGAATTGAGATCTGAGGAGTCACCGGCAGTTCCGGGGTATCTGCACAGGGACTTGCCTGTGCCCCGTCAACCAGGCAGCCCGGTGGCGGGTTGGTAATCGTGGCGGTATTCAGAATTTTGGCTGGCGGAACAGCCACAACCGTTGCCGAAACGAAGTAGGTCACAGAGCTTGCGGACGGGAAGGTCGCAATCGTCTCTGAAATGGCGCCCGTGCCACTAGCAGTGGGACACAGCGCCCCACCATCAGCAATACAGGTCCAGACGAAGTCTTCGAGACCGCTCGGGATCGGGTCAGTAACTGCCGTTCCGTTCAGGTGCACGCGTCCAGAGTTCGTCGCGGTGATCGTGTAGGACACCGCTCCGCCCGGCGTAGCCTGTTCCTGATTCGCCACCTTCTCCAGGGTCACTTCGCCGTCGATGGGATCGTTGGCGAAAGTACAGCGGATATCTGCGGACGGTTCATCGCTATCAACTGCCGGCACAACTACCGACCCCGACCGACCAGTGCCCGAACCGAGGTCGGCATCGCCATCGGCTGCATCAATGCATGACCACGTCGTGTCGTAGAAGGCGAGATCTGTCACGCCCGCTGCCGTCTCGGCGAAGCTGTAGCGCACGCCCTCCTCGACGGGGACCGCGCCGACGGATGCTGACTGGACTCCGACATCCGAACCAGAGGTTGTTGCTGTGGCGCCCGTCAAGCTACCGCCGGTAGCGGTCAAAACTAACTGATCCGCTGCGCTCGCGCGGCCAGCGAGGTTCTTGAGCACGGTGAGTTGAGCCTCGATCTCGACCGGAGGCCCGTCTTTGCAAGGGGTCACCACGTCGCCGCCGACGGTGCACTCCGGGATGCTGAACGAAGCGATGTTGAGAACCTCTGACGGTGCGTCATTCAGCACTGTCGCCAGCACGGTGTAGGTGACGAATCCGTCAGGCGGGAGTACCGCAATCACTTCGTTTATCGCTCCGGTGCCGGAAGCCGTCGGACAGACCGCTCCCACTGCCTCGGCACAGGTCCACGTGAAGTTCGTGAGTCCGGTCGGGATGGGGTCAGAAAGTGTGTAGCCGTTTGCGTGCACTGTTCCGGTGTTAGTCACGACGATGTCGTAGGTGATTACTCCCCCACGGACAGCGGTCGGCTCTTGGGCGGTCTTGCTCAGAGTGACTTTCTGCGGAATCGGGTCGTTAGAGATGGTGCACACGATGTCTGCACCTTCGGGAACCGTAAAACTTCCCGACCTTCCTGTGCCGGAATCGATTGCCGAATCTCCATTGCGTTCGTTCACGCATGCCCAGGCCGTTGAATAGAAGTCAAGGTCAGTTGACTCTGCTGCCTCTTCACCGATGGTGTAAGTCGAACCCGGTGCTAGACCTTCCATGAAGATGTTCTCTGACTGGATGCCGTTGGCCGTTCCCGTAGTGGGAACAAACTCTGCTGCATGTCCCGGTCCGGCTGCAGTGATGACGAACTGATCGCCAGCAAAGGCGCGGCCAGAAACGTCTTTGTGAACAGTCAGTGATGACGGTTCCAAGATGCGGGGCACGTTGATAAACGTGCACAACACTTTCTCACCAGCGGCTGGCGAGTAGGTAAAAGAGCGGCCCTTACCGCTGGCGATTTCGGCAGAGGCGGATGCTTCATCTACGCAGCGGTAGGTCGGAACGTAGTCGGCATCCACCGTGGTTCCGGATGCAGTCTCCGCAAAGGTGTAAACAACATTCGCGGTTGCCGCGAGAGGGCCGACAGCCGCGTCCTGGACGCCATTAGTGGTGCCCGTGGTTGTCGCGGTATTACTGCCCGCAATTCCCGAACCAGTGATCGCGATCGTGAATTGATCGGTAGTCGTATTGCGATCGATCACATTCTTGACGAGGCTTACGGTTGGCGGAATAGGGGTGTTCGTGAAGGTGCACACGACATCCTGTGCGTGTGTTGGCATGTAGTTAAAGGCAGTGCCGTTCGACGACGCAACCACGGCGTCGGACGCCGCAGCATCCACGCACTCATAGGTGGTCGCATAGCCGGAAAGACTTGTTGTTTCGGCCGCACGCTCCCTGAAGGAATATGTCGTGCCCGCTACCGCTTCGACCGACGACACTGCGACTGACTGGATGCCCGTCGTAGTGCCAGTGGTAGTTTCTGTGGCGCTTGTCAGCGCCCCTCCCACGATCTCGAGCTGGAACTGGTCACCGGAGAGAGCACGCTCAACGATGTTCTTCTGCAACGTAAGCCGAGGAGCGAGTGGCTTATTTGTGAACGTGCACTCGATTACCGAAGCCGGGATGAGCCCACTCGGCATCGTGAACGTAGTGGATCTTCCGGAGCCCGAAGCAATGACGGCGTTGCCATTCGACAGGTCGAGGCACTGAAAACTGCTCGTATAGAGCGCACCATTTGCGGTGCCCGCCGCCGACTCAGACACTGTGTAGTTCTGGCCCCGGGTTGCGCTTACTGGCCCAACCTGCGCCGCCTGAACCCCCGACACAGTGCCGGTAGTGGTCGTCGTAGCGCCAACAAGTCCCGGGCCCGTCGCGCCGATGGTGAACTGATCGCTGGCATTGACCCTCGCCGTGATGTTCTTCTTAATCGTGATTGTGGGGTCGTCAGGGATATCGGTATTTGTGAACGTGCACACCGGAGCTTGGGCCGGGGTAGGCGTCAAAGCAAACGTTGAGCCAGCTCCGCTTCCTAAACCAGCGCCGCCGTTCGCCGAGTCAACACACGCCCATGTGGTTGTGTAGTTGGAGAGCACGGTCGTGCCTGCTGCAGTTTCGGTGAAGGTGAAAGCGGTCGCGCCGTCTGCTGTGACAGTCGTTGGTCCGACTACTGCGGCCTGCACCCCGGTGTCGGTTCCTGTGGTGGTTGCAGTTGCACCGGAGAGTCCGCCTCCGGTAATGGCGAGGGTGAACTGGTCACTAGCAGCATCTCGCAAGACCACATTCTTCTGGAGCGTCAGTTCAGTCTCAAGGTCGGCTTCTACAAGGTAGTCCTCAACCTCGCCAATCTTTACCGGCCCTCCCACCGCTGGAGCTGCAGTGCCAGGAACAATGCGGAATCTCGCATAGCTGGTTCCCGCGAAGCCTGCAGGAACCACGGGAAATGTCATCGGAATGACGCTCTCGCTTGCTCCCGTGGGGACGTTGGCGGAAACCTTCTCCCCCGCGTCGAGGAAGTCGCCATCTTTATTGAAGTCAATCCAGCCGGCAACTCGAGCCGCTGCCCCCGTCTGGTTAGTGACCTTTACATTGATCGTCGGCGCTAAGCCCGGAGTCAACTTGAAAGTGCTGCCCCCGTAGCCTTGCCCCGCGTCAACTCCGTCGTCGTAGGTGTCAAGGGATGCGTCTACTCCCGGCTGTCCGTTGATCTCCGAAGAGATATTGGCGCCCAGCTGGAGAGCGGGGTCAACCTCAGACCGCGGGCCGTCTGCACTGAACGTGGTGCGGTAGCTATCCGGAGCGTCCCCGAGATCTATTTCGAGGGCTGCAGCGGCACAGCGTGCACCATCGTTACCCGCCGACGAAGGCCCGTTGCTGACAACTTTTTCTGCCTTGTTCGTGGCGACATTAACTTGCCAAATATTTCCCGAATTGTTGTTGCTTACATAAAGCAAACCACCCACAGCGTAGGTTGCTCCCCACGATCCAACTTCGGGATATGTGGTGGCATCGGCCCGTGGGATATCGGACAGCTCCGCGGAGCTGGTCGTGCTTGTCGACGTCCCGGTTTGAGCAAACGAGTACAAAAGCTGCGGTTTATGGGCAAGCGATTGGCGCCCAACTCCGAAGAATTTGGAGCCCGGCGAAACCTGCGCCCAGTCGGCCATAAAGGGCGGGTTCTTGCTGCGCTCGCCGAAACCGACGACCGCAGGCCAAGACCCAGGGACGCCTGGATCCGGATCACCCTTGAGGTCGATAGCCAACCATTGGTTGTGGCCGGGAGTGGTCGCGGTTTTGAGGCCAGCCGCGAGCATCATAATGCCGTCACTCGTCACGTCGCCGATAATGAATCCTTCCGGCGGAATCGTGTACGGGAGCCCACCTAGGGAAGGAAAATCGGTAACAGTGAGGTCAGCATTGACCCTTGTTAAGCTGTTCGTCGTGACGTTCCAGCCCCAGATGTAGTTGTCAATCTGGTTGTATCCAACCGCGTTGATATACGAATCGTCAATCCATCCGTACGATTCAGTTTCGCCGGTGACGAGGTTGACGGTGAAGACCTCGGTTGGCTTCGTTTTGCTTGCGGTTTGGTTCTGGAAAAGGAAAGCGGCCGTGGGGCACGATCCCCAATTCGCAGACACTCTCAGTGCCACGGTGTCTGGCGTGTTTAAGCCGACTATTGGCGTGAAGGTGTCATTGCTATAAGTGCCGGATGATGCAGCAACCACCGAAACCTGAATCGTACAGACAGCGACACCGGCAGCAATGCCGCCCGTCCAGGTGACGGTCGATGAACCGGCCACCGCGGTCAGCGAACCTGAGACACACGTCTCTGTCGGTGTGGTGTCAAACACTACGAGTCCTACAGGAAGAGTGTTCGTGAAACTCAAGCCCGATTGAACAGGGTTCCCTGTCGTGTTGCTAAGCGTGTAGGTAAGCAGATTCTCTGTCGCGACCGCTCCCGTGACCGGCGAGAAACTCTGCGACATGTCTGGATACACGGGGTTGTCACCCGGTGCCGCAATAGCAGCTTGCGGCGTCAAGCTGAGGGACGCTGCAACAAAGGCAACAACTAGCAAGCCATAGGCGGTCGGGCGTAATGCCGCGAACGCCTTGACGAAAGAAACGCGAAACGATTCGGGTAATAACAATTCTGATCCTCAAGTTGCACAAAGTAGTTAGAAACAGTTTGCACGATATGAGACGGTCTGTCTATTAAAAGTCGGTCGTTCTCCGGACAAATCGGGGTACAATTTTGCGGCCTAAGCCAACTACCACTCAGGTTTACGATTGCTCTCTACCGGAGTTTGCTTGCGGCAAGAAAGATGGGATTCGGTGGGCTTGAGGCGGTACCGCGTTGGCGACCCTGCTTCGCGGGCCGTCACGAGTGATGCGGACCCCGCAGGAGCTGCGGCTCAGGCGAAGAGTTCAGAGCGGTCGATAAATGTTGTCTGGACTCGCTGCGATTCCGCGTCTCGCCCCTCGATCAGGTTTACGAGACTCACGACGCCGAGGCGCCCGATCGCAGCCGCGTCATTGCGCACAGCGCTAATAGGAGGCGACGCAAACTCAAACCAGTCAAGGTCGTCAAAGGACACCACGGAAATTTGCTCTGACCAGCCAGGGCCAAGGTGCTCCCGCAGTGCTCGCACTGCACCCATCGTGGTGGGGCCGTTTGCTCCGAAGACTGCGGTGGGGTGCACACCTCGATCGAGGATGCGATGCATCGCCTTCGCGGCACCACCGGGAAGGAAGTCTCCGGTATCAATGAGCGCCTCATCCGTGCTGATCCCGTGAGCTTCACGGCCAGCCCGGTATGCAGCGAGACGTTCAGCACCAGTGGATATTGTCGAAGGCCCGGCGACAAAAGCAACGTCATGATGTCCGCGACTGTGAAGCCACTCCAGCACCGCTGTTACGCCTCCGGCGTTATCAGTTCCGACCATGGGCGCGTCGAGTCCGTGAACCGTGCGGTTCATGAGTACTAGCGGCAGCCCTGTGGCACAGATGGCGGCCAGCTGCGAAGAGAGCCCTCCCTGTGGTGAGAGCAGTAGACCATCAATTCGCTGCGATGCGAGGATGCGTAGATATTCATCGACTTTGGACTGGTCCTCGTTGGCGTTCGCAAGGAGCATGGTGTACCCAAGCCGCCCAGCTTCCTGTTCCGCGGCATGAGCCAGTTCAGAAAAGAATGGGTTGCGGATGTCTGAGACGAGCAGTCCAAGAACATCCGTTCGCGCCCGACGCAGCGAACGAGCCGGGCCGTTTGCGATGTAGTTCAATTCAGACGCCGCCGCAAGGACGCGTGAGCGGGAATCAACGGACGTCTGGCTGCTGCCCGATAGCACGCGTGAAGCTGTGCCGAGTGCTACCCCCGCCCTGGCTGCAACATCCTTGATTGTCGCCATCACAACACCTTTCCGTGGAAACGTTCCCAAACGTATCGCATAGCAACCGGCTGGCGCGAGCGTGACGCTGTCGGTTTATTCCTTGTCGTCGAAAATTCTGAGGTTGCGCGATGCGAGCCAGTGATGCACTATTGAGTTCATTACCGCCATGGAAACGTTTCCATGAATAATCGCGAGGAGGTGAATGATGCCCAATACCGTTTTTGTCTTCGGCAGCATCAACGTCGACAGCAGCCACCACGTAGCCGCTATTCCGCAGCCGGGCGAGACCGTCATTGCGTCAGACGTGAGTACATCGCCCGGAGGCAAGGGTGCTAACCAAGCTATCGCGGCCGCATCGGCTGGCGCGATTACTCGCATGATCGGCGCCGTTGGAGACGACCTTGACTCCACCATGGTTCTTGAGGAACTCGCAGCGCGAGGCGTCGACACTGACCTGATCGTCACACTCCGCTCAACGACAACCGGTCGCGCCATCGTCTGCGTAGACGACTCTGGAGAGAATTCCATCGTTGTCGTGTCCGGCGCCAACGCCCACCTCAATGAACTGATCGCTGAGACTGGGCTGGCCACGATAAGTGCCGGCGACATCCTCGTGCTGCAAAATGAAGTGCCTGCGGCCGCCAACTTCGCCGCCGCCCGGCTCGCAAAATCCGCTGGAGCCATCGTTATCTGGAATGCAGCCCCCTCTCCGATGAGCGCAGCTGAGTTGGTGCACGACCTCGACCTTCTTATCGTGAATGAGCATGAATTGAAGCGAGTCGGTGCTGTGCTCGAAGTGGCGCACGGCGACGAAGGTTCCAGTTCCGAGCTGGGCGAACTCCTCACCGCGGTTTCTCGCAAGCTCCGCACTGACGCGATATGCACTTTGGGTTCCGAGGGGTTGATATTCACTATCGGTGCGCAACACGGTAGCGTCCCCGCTCCAAAAGCACAGCCACGCGACACGACCGGGGCCGGAGATGCCTTCGTTGGCTATCTCGCCTCTCAGCCCGCCCTTCCGTGGGTTGATCGACTCCAACTTGCGGCCGCGGCTGGCGCAATTACCGTCACTCAAACCGGCGCATCCACATCGATTCCTCAACTCGAGGCCGTCGAATCTATGCTCGCTACCCTCACAGAAAAGAGACTCGTATGAGAGTTTCCGTTGGAGCGGACCACGCTGGGTTCCCTCTAAAACAGCGCATCATTAGTGCGATCGAACGCCTCGGCCATACCGTGATCGAGCGCGGCGCGACAAGCACCGATCCTGTTGACTTCCCGGACGTCACCCAAGACACCTGTGCTCCAGTACTCGACGGCACCGCGGACCGTGCAGTGCTGGTGTGTGGAACCGGAGCTGGCGCGATCATGGCTGCCAACAAGATCCCTGGCATCCGATGTGGCCTCGCGAATGAGTCGTACTCCGCGCACCAAGCCGTCGAGCACGACGACGCCAACGTCATCGCGCTCGGTGCATGGCTCGTACCACCCGCCTTCATTGATGACATTGTGCGCGAGTTTCTCGACGCCACGTTCGACGATGACGAAGACACGCGCCGCCGCGTCGAAAAGTTGAACGCTCTCGATCTGCTCGGCCCCCCACCGAAAAACTAACCCTCAACGCCCCATCCTCACCGATCAAAGGAGATCCACCCATGACGACCACCACTACCGCAACCCAACGCAAATCTGCGCTGGGTTCAAAAGATCGCAACAAGACAGCGGTCGCCGCCGCGCTTGGTACGAGCGTAGAAAACTACGACTTCATCGCCTTTGGCACCGCTTCCGCCCTGTACTTCGGCGCGGTTTTCTTCCCAGAAAGCGACCGATTCGTCGGCACCCTCCTCGCGTTTGCGACGCTGGCAGTGGGATTCCTTATGCGCCCGCTCGGCGGAGCGATTGGCGGCTACCTCGCAGACAAGTTCGGACGCAAGCCTGTACTCGTAGGGGCGATGCTCGTGATGGGCAGTGCGACCTTCCTCATCGGCCTCCTCCCCACCTACGCTCAGGCCGGAGTAATCGCGCCTATTCTGCTCGTCATCATTCGAATCATCCAAGGGCTCGCCTTCGGCGCAGAATGGGGCGGTGCCATCACGATGGCGTACGAACACGCACCGTGGAACCGTCGCGGTATGTACGCCGCGATCCCCCAGGCCGGCAACCCACTCGGTATTGCTCTCGCTAGCGGCATGTTCCTACTTTGTTCGAACATTGAGGGCGATTTGGCCTGGCGTATCCCCTTCCTTCTGAGTGCAGTCCTTGTAGTAGTAGCGCTAATTGTGCGGTCACGACTTTCAGAGTCGCCAGAGTTCGAGGCGGCCAAGGCTGAAGGAAAGATTGAGAAGAACCCATTCTTAACTACGATCCGTCAGGATTGGCGCGGCATCCTGCGCGTAATCGCGCTGCGCATCGTTGAGTCGTTTGCGTACTACTCCACTGCTACGTATTTTCTGAACTACCTCTCGGGCCGGTTCCCAGACATCCGCCCGCTAGCACTAGCTGCGATTACGGCGGCAAGCATCACCGCCATCTTCGTCACCTTCATCATGGGTTCGCTGACAGACAAAGTTGGTCGTCGGCCGATCTATATTGTTGCGTGCGTGGTTGCCATCCTGTTCGCGTTCCCGATGTACCTTCTCACCGAAGATGGAACCCCCGCGCTTGTCGTCGGCGTCTTCATCTTTGGAATTGGAATCCTCCACGCCTCGCTCACCGGAGTACAGGGCTCACTGCTCACAGAACAGTTCGGCACCTCCACCCGCACCTCAGGCGCGTCTCTCGGTTACCAGATCGCCGCCGCAATCGGAGGATTTGCACCGCTCCTCGCAGCTTTGCTCGTCGGCTGGATCGGATGGCCGGGAGCATCCCTTCTCTACATGACAGCGGCAATTGTGGGCCTGATCGGCATTCTGGTCACCAAAGAGACCTTCGGTGCGGCAGAGCGCGCCCGGATTAACGCACTCGTCGCCGAAGAAAAAAATCGGATCGCCTAATCAAAATTCACACCACTGGGCGCGCAATCACCACGCGCTGAACCTTCGCTCACACAAAAGCCCCGCACTCCTTCAGAGTGCGGGGCTTTTGTCGCCAGCGTTAGCCAGTAATCACACAGCGGTAATCGCTACCTATGGGCGAGGTGCTCCCCCGCCGGGAGCTCCGCCACCGGCGCCTTCGCTACCCGCCGCCGCGACTCCGGCAGTCACAGTTCCGGCAGTCTCGCCATCGACCGTGACCATGTAGGTGTCGCCGTTCGTGATGGCGGCATCCGACAGCACGACCGACTGGAACGATTTGATCGAGGTGAACTCGGCAATCACTGTGCCGCTGCTGTCGAGCACCTGCACGGTCTGTCCAGCGCTATAAGCCTGCTCGAGCGAGGCGCTCAACCAGCCCTGAGCCGAGGACGATTCGGGCGAAGTGGCCATGAAGGTCATGCCGACGGCCAGGACTGTTCCACTCTCGACCACGATGGTGCCGTTCGCATCGAGAGCACCCTCGCGGTCTTCCGCTGAACCGAACACCGTGGTGGTGCCGCCCGTCACGAGCATGGAACCGTTGGAGTCGATTCCATCGCCGGCAGAATTGACCGTTGTCTCGCCGCCGGTGATCGCCACCATCGCACCGTCATCCGCTTCGACAATGCCGCCGACGTCGGTGGTGGTGCTAGTGCCGCTCGTCGCATTGATGCCGTCGTCGCTCGCGTTGACCGCGAGTACGCCGCCCTCGATCGTGATGTAGTACGACTCGATGCCCTCGTAGGAATTCGTGACAGCGGTTCCGCCGCCCGAGATCACGATGTTGACCTCGGACTTGAGCCCGTCGTCCTCGCCAGCGAGCGTGGTCGAACCGCCTGCGATCACGATGTCGGTCTCTGCCTGCACTCCGTCATCCGCTGCGGTGAGGGCAACAGTGCCGCCTGCGATGTAGACGTAGCCGCGCGTTTCGTCTTCTTCGTTGTCTGATTTGAGAGCATCGCCGCCGGCATCCACCGTGACGGTGCCGCCCTCGATGGTCAGCGAGTCTTTGCCGCGCAGTCCATCGTCGCCCGCGGTGACGGTGATGTCGCCCGAGAGGATGACGAGGTCATCGTGGCTCGTGATGCCATCGTTGATCGAGCTGCTCACGGTGAGCGATCCGTCGCCCGAGATGGTGAGATCGGCGTCGCTGAAGAGTGCGGCATTGAGGTCGGCGTCGTCTCCAGTGGAGGAGAGGGTGTTGTTTCCACTGAGCGAGACCACCACGTCTTCGGCGTTGACGACCGCGATCGCGGCACTCGTTGAGTTAGCGATTTCTACTCCGTCGAGCACGAGTGCGACGACATCTTCATCGTCGGTGTCGACGACTACTTGGCCGTCGAGCTGCCCCGAGAAAATGTAGGTGCCGGCCGCCGTGATGGTGATCGTGGAACCCGAGACACTGACGCCATCGCCGTCGGCGGTCGCAGTGGACCCGTCGAGGGCGATCGAAACGGCGCCATCGAGGGTCCACTCGTCATCGTTCGTGGTCGTCGAGTTTGCGTTTGCCGCGAGAACTTCTGTCGCAACGGGTCCTAAGTTCAGATTGGCGCTCGCCTCGCTGACCTCGGCGGTCACGCTGGAGGTGACGGCGGGAGTTTCGACGGCAGTCGTGCATCCGGCCAACAGCACCCCGCCTATCAAGAACGTGCTGACTGCGGCGGTAAGGGTGAAGTGATTTCGCTTCATGATCAAGCTCCTCTGGTGGGTGACAAGTTCCACTACACCGGGGTTCCCTATGACATTTCTATGAGCAAGATATACGTGAGCCGTGGATGTCGAAACGGCGTGCTGACATCGGCCCCTGCCCGCTCCTGCCGCATCACGGCTTCGTAAGAGAAGATTGACCCATGACAGCCGTGAGCGCTTCCGCCGCACCGGTCGGCGACCTGAGCGAATGGGTTCGCGCGCCCTTCACCGCCGCGGGCATGACGTACGACTGCTTCGAAAAAGGTTCGGGACCAGGGGTGGTGCTCATCCCAGAGATCCCCGGGATCACACCGGAGGTGCTTGGCCTGGCCGAGCACCTTGTCGCCGCGGGCTTCACCGTGGTCGTGCCCTCACCGTTCGGCCAGCCCGGCAAGGTGAAGACTCTGGGGTACATGACGCGGGTCGTGCTGCGGCTGTGCGTGGCCGCCGAGTTCCGCGCGTTCGCAACGAATTCATCCCGTCCCGTCACCGACTACTTTCGGGCGGTTGCCTCCGACCTTGCTGCTCGCACTCCCGGGCGAGGCGTTGGCGTCATCGGGCAATGCTTCACGGGCGGATTTGCCCTAGCCGCGGCAATCGACGACTCCGTGGCAGCATCCGTTCTCAGCCAGCCGGCAATCCCGTTTCCCCTGGGCCGCGCGCGCCAGCTCGATGCTGGGGTCTCGCCCGACGAACTTAATCGCATCGCCGCCCGAGCGGATGCCGGTGAAGTCTGCGCTCTCGGCTTGCGCTTCAGCGAGGACACTGCCGCCCCGCGCGCCCGGTTCGACACCATCAAGGCCCGCCTCGGCGACGCCTTCGAGGTTATTCAGTTGGATTCCTCGCCAGGAAACCCCGACGGCTACGCCGCAACCGCACACTCGGTGCTGACCGGCGAAGTGCGCGAGAACCCGGCGAACTCGGCGGCGGGCGCCCGCGACCGGGTGGTCGAGTTCTTGCGCGAACGCATCGGTTGAGCAGCGTTGACTGCTCTCGTCGAGCCGGTGTCGCTGACTACGCGAGCTGGCTTGATCTAGCCGAGGCTCGACCCAAGCGCACCAACGATGTACGGGACGAGCCAGATCGCCCACACAATGACAGAGAACCGGTGAAAGCTGGTCTTCTCGGTTTCACGATTGCGCACCAGCACGACGATTGCCCATGCGAGATGCACGGCCATGAGGACGATCGCGATCACTCCCGTGACGCCCATCAACTGGTTCAGGGCGCCCTGCTCGATCCCGGCCGCACGATTCTCGGTCGCGATCAGGTTCATCAAAAAGGTGCCCGTCGCATCGGCAGCTAGCCCAAGCCCGAAGAATACGGTGTGCCACGGCTTGAGCACTTTCTGCACTCGCTCGCTCCACACCCCGACGGTGTAAAAGACAAGGGCGAGGGTGATGAGGATGATCGCAGGCAGCAGCATCCCTCTATCTTGCGCTGTTTACGACTCCCGAGCGAAAATGGATCGGCTCAATTAGTTGCTCGCCGCGACCCGCTCAACCTTGTCGAAGCGCTCTTCGCCTCGGCGTGTGCCGATTCGGTTCTGATGGAGCAGGCGGCCCGTTCTAGCGCACATCGCGCCGTTGCGCGAAGATTCGAGCGGCGGCTTAGAATTTCGTGGGTCGTAGCACTTCGATATCGCTCATGAACAGGATCATGGCGTAGTCGGCGTAGTAGTGCTCCTGAAGGTATGCGGCGATTGCTTCGGCCGTCTCCGCGTCGCACACCACCTCGATGCGGATGTTGCTACTGGCCTCCCAGCCGGCATCGCGAACACCGCGGTTACCTTTGCCGCGGGCGTCGGTGATGGTGTACCCGTGGGCATTCAGCTGGTCAAGATCTCGAACAAGGATGCTCTCGACCGCGGCTTCTGTGATGACGGTCAACAACCTGCGGGTATGGCTTTGCATGGTTCTTATCCTCTCGCGAATGTATGTGCCCACACGGCAAGTGCGTGGTAGATCGGGATGCCGAGCAAGACGTTGAAGGGGAAGGTGATTCCCAGTGCCGCGGCAAGTGACAGCGTGGGGTTCGCCTCGGGCACGGAAATGCGCATGGCCGCCGGCACCGCGATGTATGAGGCACTCGCCGCCAGCGTCGCCAGGATTGCCGTTCCGCCGACGGAGAGGTCAAGAACCCAGCCCAGCCAGGTGCCCACCAGCGCCGAGAAGAGTGGCATCCCGATTCCGAAGGCGACCAGAAATGGCCCGTAGCGGCGAAGGCTTCCGATCTGCTTTGCGGTGATCAACCCCATTTCTAGGAGAAACACGGCGAGGAATCCTTTGAACAGATCGAAGAAGAACGGCTCGATCGGCTTCAACCCGTCCGGTCCGGCTGCCCAACCAATGAGCAGTCCACCCAGCAGCAAAACAATTCCCTTGCCGAGGAACACCTCGTGGGCCACCGACCTCCAGCGCATCTCTCGTGAGATTCCTCGCGCGAGCACAATTCCCACCAGGATGGCTGGCACCTCGAGCATCACCAGAAGCAGCGGCATGTGTTCTTCGAAAGGGATCTGCCTGCTGCCGAGGTATGCGACGGCCACCGCGAAGGTGCCGACGCTCACGGATCCGTAGTGGGCGGCGATTGAGGCGGCGTCCGCACGCGTGAAGCGTCCCAGATAGCGCAGGACAGGAAATGCGAGCAGGGTTAGCACGAGGCCCATGACCACCACAGCCCCCATGTGCGGCAGCAATGTGGAGAAGGGCTGTTTGGCGAGTTCGACGCCGCCCTTGAGCCCGATGGAGAGCAGCAGCACGATGCTGACGAACTCGTACACTGCTGCCGGAAGACGCAATTCCGACCTCAGCAAGCCCGCGACGGCTCCGAGCAGGAAGAACAGGATGATGGGATCGATCACGCGGTGACTCTCTGGTTCGCTTACGGTCCGTAGCCCATAGGAGGCGCCCAAGGGTCAACCTCTTCGATATACGCTGTGCAATACACGATAACCATAGCGTGTATTGCACAGCGCGTGTCACCTAGGATGGAACGATGAACAGCTGGACCTTCCTGACCAATCACGCACACGTTCTGCTGTCTGTTTCTAGGGACCCCACCATGCGGCTACGGGACATCGCCGAAGCCGTCGGCATCACCGAACGAGCCGCCCAGCGCATCATCGCCGAACTTGTCGCAGACGGGTATCTCACGCGCAAGCGGGATGGCCGACGCAACAGCTACGAGCTCTACCCGGATCTACCGCTTCGGCACCCCCTGGAGCGCCACCACCAGATCGGCGAATTGCTCAAGACACTGGGGTCCGAACACCGCGCGTAGGCGCATGGCAGCCGAAGGTCTGCCTATTCGCACTGGCGCCGGGAGCCTTCGCCCCCGGAGACTGGACAAACGAAAAAAGAAAGGCCCCGCCAAAACAGGCGGGGCCTTTCTCGAGTGGTGCGCCCGGAGGGATTTGAACCCCCGGCCTATTGATCCGTAGTCAATTGCTCTATCCGCTGAGCTACGGGCGCATCTTATTGACTTGCGCCAACCAGAAAACTATACCAGCGGTTTGGGCCTCCCACTGACACTTCCGGCAGTCGGATGCCGCGAGCGCCTATTTTCTGACGCGAAGGTGGGCGACGCCACCGTCAACTTCGAGCGCGGTACCCGTGGTCGAGCCAGAAAGTGGGCTCGCCAAATACGCGATCGCGCCGGCGACTTCTTCTGGTGTCACCATGCGTCCGGTGGCCTGGCGGGCATCCAGTGCGGCACGTTCGGCGACGGGGTCGTCGAAGCCCTGCAGCATCCGTTCCACAAACGGGGTGGAGACTGTGCCCGGGCTGACCGCGTTGACACGCACACCATCCGCCACATGATCAGTTGCCATCGCGTAGGTGAGAGCGAGAACGGCACCCTTCGATGCGCTGTAGAGCGCGCGCTCGGGGAGGCCGTTGAGTGCGGCGATCGAGCAGAGGTTCACGATCGCCGCGTGCTGCGACTTGCGCAACCACGGCAGCGCTGCCGCGGATACCCGGGCCATACCGGTGACGTTGATGTTGAGCACGCGTGCCCAGTCGGCGTCATCGTTGTCTTCGACGGTTCCGACCGCGCTGATGCCGGCATTGTTCACGACGATATCGATGGCGCCGAGCTTCTCCCCCACCGCTGCAATCGCCACATCGACGGACGCACGATCAGACACGTCAGCGGTGAACCCGTGGAGCCGAGCATCCAACCCCTCTGTATTGAGATCGAGCACCGCAACGGTCGCGCCACGCGCTTCTAGCGCGAGCGCCGAAGCCAGGCCGATGCCCGAAGCGCCACCGGTGACGACGGCGACGAGACCGTCGAATTCGGCGCTCATGCCTGCACCAGAGTCTGGCGAGCGCGACCGAGGCCGTCAATCTCGAGTTCAACGACGTCGCCAGCGCGCAGGTACGGCTGGCCCTCTATGCCCATCGCGACGCCTGCAGGGGTTCCCGTGTTAATGACGTCACCCGGCTGCAGCACCATGAACTGGCTCAGGTACCAAATGATGTGGTGGACACCGAACGCCATATTCGCGGTCGTGCCATTCTGGCGTTCGACACCATTCACCCAGAGCCGCAAGCCCAAGGCTTGAGGGTCGGCCACCTCGTCGGCGCTCACCAGCTCAGGCCCAAACGGATTGAACGTCTCGCAGCTCTTACCCTTGTCCCAGGTTCCGCCACGTTCGAGCTGGAAGGCGCGTTCGGAGACATCGTGCGACACGGCGTAACCGGCAATGACGGCGGCCGCGTCATCCGGGGAGTCAAGGTAACGAGCAGTGGCGCCGATCACGACGCCGAGCTCAACCTCCCAGTCAGTCTTCACGCTTGTGCGCGGGATGAGCACGTCGTCGAAGGCGCCGACCATCGTGCTCGGGTCTTTCATAAAGATGACGGGTTCGTCGGGAAGTGTTGCACCGGTTTCTTCAGCGTGGTCGCTGTAGTTGAGGCCGACGCAGACGATCTTTCCCGGGCGGGCGATGGGCGCACCGACGCGCATGCCCTCGGTCGCGATAGCGGGAAGCGAGCCGGCAGCGACAGCGGCCCGAGCAGCATCGACCCCTCCAGCGGTGAAGAACGCGCCATCAATGTCTGCCGCGATGGAGCGCAGGTCGAAGGCTCCGCCGTCGTGGAGCACCACGGGAATTTCTGAGCCAACCGGCCCGAGTCGCGCAAATCTCACTGAGTGTTCTCCTTCGTTGCCAACGCGATACCTTCGCGCTCTTGTGATTCATAGCCAGCCTCGACGACGGCCATGGTGTGCATGACGTCATCGACCGAGGTCGGAAGTTCAGAAATGGAACCCTCGACATAGCGTTGGAGGGCGCTCATCGAGCCGATGAAGGCATCCGGGAACCAGGTTCCCTCGAAGGGGATCGGCTGCCAACCGAGCTCGGGCTTGTCGGTGTACGCAATCGTGAGCGCGTCAGGGCCGCCGCGCGGGTAGTCGAGCATGAGACCCATCTGGGCGCGAATGGCGCCCTTGGTGCCCTCCCACTTGATGAAAGCCTCTTCGAAGTCGCCCCCGAATCCGTGATCGTGGTTAGTGCTGATCGTGACCCGCAGTGGACGGTCCCGGTAGCGCATGATGATTGTCGAGCGAGTGTTCGAGACCTGAGGCTTGGCCGGATGCCGCACGGTCGCAACGCTCACGCCATCGGGGTCGCCCAGGAATGAGCGCACGAGGTCCATGTAGTGCACGCTGTGCATGTTGAGCTCGAGGCGTTCGATGCCGAGAACGTGCGGGAAGATCTCCCAGGGTGTCTCGGTAGCAACGCGGATCTCCAGGTCGTAGAGCTCGCCGATCGCGCCCTCGGCAATGAGTTTGCGAGCCGCCGCCACGTACGGCGCGAACCGCAACTGCGTGTTCACGGCAGCAACGAGATTCTTGCGGTGGCAGATCTCAAGCAGCACTCGCGCCTCGGCCAAGTTCTGCCCAAACGGCTTCTGGATGAGCACGGCGGCGCCATCAGGCAACTGGTCGAGAACCGCGGGATACTGCTCGGGCATGAGGGCGAGATCGTAGACGGCGTCCGCAGGGGCCTTGGCTACAGCATCCGACAGCGACGTGAACACATTCGGGATGCCGAACTCATCAGCCAGCGCCTGTGCCTTGGCCGCCGTGCGGTTCACAATCCCCCACACCGTGAACCCTGCTTTGCGATAGGCAGGAAGGTGCGCGTCTTTGACGATTCCGCCGGCGCCAATCATGACAATCGGGCGCGGACGATCGGGCAGCACAACGGTATACGCCTCGGCGGGTTCACGTTCTGGGTAGTGCGACACAGATCACTCCGGCTCTCATAGGCGGTCAAACTCGTGATCAAACGATATATCAAACAGTGTCAGGCGGCAATGCAGGGGCAAGGCTGCGGCTGGCCGGATTCCGGGACGGCTTCCGGGCGGCTTCCGGGGTGGCTTCCGCTGACTGTCGGAAACTCAGGAGATTGGCGCCGTATTTGGCTCAGGCAGCGGGCCAACGCCCCGAAAAGGCTAAATCTCCTGAATTTCCGAAGGGGCAGTGCGCGACCGGGCATACCGGACATACCGGGCATACCGAGCAACGCCGCCACGCACTACGCCGCACCGTACTCACTCTCGCACGCACGTACGTACTTACGTACGTAGGTGTGCGTACGTACGCACTCACAACGCACAACGCACAACGCACGCCGCACGCCGCACGCCGCACGCACAACAAAGTGCGGCCCACCCGCAAGGGTGAGCCGCACTCGAGTCGCGTCAGCGAGCAGTTCTAGATCGCACCCCGCGGGCCCTGGATCAGATCGTCGTGATGAATCTGGGCAACGTTGGGGTGCGCGCGCATTCGATAGCGGAGCGCATTGTCTCCATACGTTTCGAGGATGGGACTGTTCGTGGGGTCGAGCGACAGCCCGCGCGCTTGAGCGGCGAGCTCGGGCGGGAGCTGCAACTGGGGCATCACGGTGTCGAGGGCGGGGTTGAAGAAGAACGGAATCGAGATGCGGTCATCCCCGATGAGCGGCGAGATTACGCGGTGCAGCGTCGCCTTGAGATATCCCTCGGTTGCGAGCTCAAGCATTTCGCCGATGTTCACGACGAAGGCACCGGGCATGGGCGGAACATCCACCCATTCTCCGTTGTAGTCGACCTGCAGGCCGCCCTTGCCCGGCTCCACCATCAACAGCGTCAGAACGCCACCGTCACGGTGAGCACCGACGCCCTGCTTGGGCTCCGGGTTGGACTCACCGGGGTACCGCACGATCTTGAGCTGCGGGAAGGGCTTCTCGGCGAAGGCGTTGTCGAAGACGTCCTCCGGGGCTCCGAGAGCGTGGGCCCAGGCGCGCAACAGGCGAAGCGAGACGGCGCTGAGTTTGTCATTCCACTCGTTGACCAACTCACGAAGCTGCGGCACGGCATCCGGCCACAGGTTGGGGCCTTCGAGGCGCCAGTAGTCGGCGAGCCCGGCCGCGTTGTCAATGACGTCGCGTTCGGGGCCGACATCGATCTGCTCGCGCCAATCGGTCTTGCCCTCAGTCAGTTCGCCGCCGACCCGCGTGTAGCCGCGGAACTGCGGACTCTTGACGTTTTCAACGGCCAACTTCTGCTCGGCGGGCAAGTCAAAGAACTCTCGGGATGCCGCGAGCAGGTCATCCATCAATGTCTCATCGACGCCGTGCCCGACCAGGTAAAAGAACCCAACATCGTGGGTCGCGCTCAGCAAATCATCCCGGAACTTGGCGGCAGCTTCTGGGCCGCCATCGAGTAGCGAGAGGTCAATTACGGGGAGCGCAGAATCGTTCATTTAACGATGTTCACACGAGAGTCCTGAGAGTTTTCCTTTGTTACGCCCACAGCGTTAACGGTGGGCGCAACACGATCACAATTCGGAAAATTATGCTCCGACTACGGCGCGTTCGGGAATAACTTGCGGGTGCGTTTGGCCCATATGTTCAATAACGCGCACCACCTGGCTGGTGTACCCGAACTCGTTGTCGTACCAGACGTACAACACGAGGTGCTTGCCCGTGCTGATCGTCGCGAGGCCATCCACGATGCCGGCGCGGTGCGAGCCGGTGAAGTCGCTCGAGACGATCTCCGGTGAATCGATGAAGTCGATCTGCTGCTGCAGAGTCGAGTCAAGGGAGAGATTGCGCAGGTAACGGTTCACGTCGTCACGGGTGGTTTCGGTCGCCAGATTGAGGTTCAGAATTGCCATCGACACGTTCGGGGTGGGAACCCGGATGGCGCTGCCGGTGAGCAATCCCGCCAGCTCCGGAACCGCCTTCGCAACTGCTTTCGCAGCGCCCGTCTCGGTGATGACCATGTTCATCGGGGCCGAGCGGCCACGACGGTCGCCGGAATGGAAGTTGTCGGTCAGGTTTTGGTCGTTCGTGTACGAGTGCACCGTCTCGACGTGACCGTGCTCAATGCCGTACTGGTCGTTGATCGCTTTGAGCACCGGTGAAATTGCGTTGGTCGTGCACGACGCAGCAGAGAGGATGGCGTCTGAGTCGGCGATGGTGTCGTGGTTGAGGCCATAGACGATGTTCTTGATGTCGCCCTTGCCGGGAGCGGTGAGGAGAACCCGCTTCACTCCCTTCGACTTGAGGTGCTGACCGAGGCCTTCTTCGTCACGCCAGCGACCGGTGTTGTCGACGACGATGGCATCCGAAATGCCGTATTCGGTGTAGTCGATTGTGGCTGGATCGTTCGAGTAGATCACCTGAATGAGCGTGCCGTTTGCGAGAATCGTGTTCGCTTCGGTGTCGACCGAGATGGTTCCCTCAAACGGTCCGTGAACACTGTCGCGACGCAACAGGCTGGCACGCTTCACGAGGTCGTTGTCTGATCCCTTGCGCACAACGATGGCCCGCAAGCGGAGCCCCTCGCCGTTGCCGGCGTGCGCGATGAGGATTCGGGCCAACAGTCGACCGATCCGGCCGAAACCGTAGAGCACGACATCCGCGCCCACCGGTTTCGTCTCGTGGCCGTTCTTCAGCACCGGCTCAAGCTCGGCGGCCAAGAAGTCGCCTAGCTCGCCACCGACTTCGCGAAATCGGTTGACGAGCTTTGCCAGATCGATGGATGCCGAATTCAGCGGCATCGCCGACAGCGCGAGCATCATCGGCATAGTTTCTTCGATCGGCAGTTCGCTCTCGTTGAGCTGACGCGCAAAGCG
This sequence comes from Salinibacterium sp. M195, assembly GCF_019443965.1. Classification (GTDB taxonomy): domain Bacteria; phylum Actinomycetota; class Actinomycetes; order Actinomycetales; family Microbacteriaceae; genus Rhodoglobus. The sequence goes on from NZ_CP040814.1 coordinate 254,875, forward strand.
GTGAGCCTTGAGCACCTCGACTGGCGACTGGTTGATGAGGCGGCGGCCGTGAATGGAGGTCACGACGCCGCGGTTGCGATACAGCCCACCGATGAGGGGGATCATTGCCTCGGCCAGTTCTTGGCGGGCATTCCATCGGGCAAATTCGTCGCTGTGTTCGCGTTGCATCAGGTTCCTTCCGACTGCAGAGTCACGGGCCGCGAGCGCGCTTGTAACGCGGCTGGCCCGAAATCTATTCTTCCAGACGGATGCTCGGCACGCGCAGGCAGTCGGGGGCAGTTCTGGCAACACTTTAGAGATTGCCAAAGGGGGCGATTCTTAACGTGGGCGAGCAGCGATGACATCATTCATCGCAGCATCAGGCAGGCAGGCGAGCTGTTCACTGCGCCAGTCACTGGCGTGGGGCGCCGCGTCATCCATAACGCGCACTCTAGCTTCAGCTTTCTCGCACGCGCGGCTTGAATAGTAAGATAATAGGATTTACTAATCGAGGGAGCACCGTGAAGATCGCGCGCATCGAAACATTCTTGGTACCGCCACGATGGCTGTTCGTGCGCATCGAGACCGACAACGGCATTGTCGGCTGGGGCGAACCCGTTGTTGAAGGCCAAGCCGACATCGTGCGCGCTGCCGTCGAACAGCACGCCGAGTACCTCGTGGGGCTCGACGCCACCCGCATCGAAGACCACTGGCAAGTACTCACCCGCGGCGGGTTTTACCGCGGCGGCCCTGTAGCCTCGAGCGCCATCGCCGGAATCGACCAGGCGCTCTGGGACATCGCAGGCAAGGCTCGCGGCGTTCCCGTTCACGACCTCCTCGGCGGCGCCGTGCGCGATCGCATCCGCATGTATGGCTGGGTTGGCGGCGATGACCCGTCCGAACTGCGCGACAACATTGCCCAACAAGTGAGCTCTGGCCTCACCGCCGTCAAGATGAACGGCAGCGGACGGATGAAGCCCATCGGCACCGTCAGCGCCATCAACGAAGTTGTCGAACGAGCCGCCCTCGCCCGCGAAGTTCTTGGCCCCGACCGAGACATGGCCATCGACTTTCACGGACGGATGACCGTGGCCAACTCGCGCCGCGTGCTCCCCCTGCTCGAGCCCTACGCTCCCCTCTTCGTTGAAGAACCCGTCGTGCCCGAAAAGTCGCACCTACTTGACGGCATTGTCGCCTCAACCTCGATCCCCATCTCCACCGGCGAGCGCCTCTTCTCCCGCAATGAGTTTCTCGGGCCGCTTCAGGCGGGTGTCGCGGTCGTGCAACCCGACCTCTCCCACGCCGGCGGAATCTCCGAAGTGCGCCGCATCGCCGCCCTCGCCGATATGTTCGACGCTCAGCTCGCGCCGCACTGTCCCCTCGGGCCCATTGCCTTGGCGTCGAGTTTGCAAGTCGGGTTCAACACACCGAACTTTCTTATTCAGGAACAGAGCATCGGCATCCACTACAACGTCGGATCAGACGTGCTCGAATACCTCATGGATACGAGCGTTTTCGACTTCACGAGTGGGTACATCGAGCGGCTCACCAAGCCGGGGCTCGGCATCGACATTGACGAAGCCGCGGTGCGCGCTGCCGACAAGATCGGGCACCAGTGGCGCTCCCCCGTGTGGCGTCACGACGATGGCGCCCTTGCTGAGTGGTAGCCCGCTAGCGCTAGGCGCCGAGTGTTGTCGTCATTCCCCCGTCAACGAGCAGCGATGCACCGGTGATGTATGAGGCGCCATCCCCGGCCAAGAACTGGATGACCGAGGCAACTTCTTCGGGTGTGCCCAGTCTCTGCAATGTCGCCTGTCGGGCCGCAAGCTCAAGTTCTGCGGCGCCCTGGTGATCCCATTGGCGCGTCTGGATTGAGCCAGGAAGAACAACATTCACGCGAACGTGTGGTGCGTAGTCGACAGAGAGCTGGCGGGTTAACGAAATCAGACCGCCCTTGGCTGCGGCGTAGGCCGGCTGTTCAGTCCACGCCAGCACACCGTGAACACTCGAGACGTTGACCATGTTTCCGTGCGCTGCGGTGAGAGTGTCGTGGAAGGTGTGCATTGCGCGATAAACGGATGAGAGGGTCACTGAGAGCTGTTTGCTCCAGTTGTCTTCAGACTGTTCGTGCGCGACGCCTGCTACGTCAAAGAAGGCGTTATTCACAATGACCGTCGGCAGGCGAGCAGCGCAACGAAGCTCACGCGAAAGCGCCTGCCAAGCTGCGGGATCGGAGACGTCTAGGAAATTTCCCGTCGCTGATCCACCGGCGGCACGAATCTCCTCAGCAATCGCGACCGCGGCAGCCGTATCAATGTCAGAGACAACGACATCGTCGCCGGCAGCGGCAAACATTCTGGCGCAGGCTGCACCGATGCCGTGCCCTGCTCCGGTGATCAGAACCGTACGCATCGTGTCGCCTTCGTCGCCCATTAGAGTGCTCGCTTGCGGTTCTTGACGAGGGCGGCGCCGTCAGCATCTGTGCTCACAATGGCTTCAGAATCGCGAGCAGACTGACTCATCAACGTTGTCATCGCTAGGTGCGCAGCGTCGGCATCCTGAGCGACAATGGCGTCAACCACGGCGCGATGCGAATCCAAGAACTGGGTGGTCGTTTCGCGTTCGAACGCGATCTGATTGCGGGCCTGCAACGCTGGTTCAAGCACCACTTCAAAACGAGCCAACAGTTCATTGCCGGATGCCGCAAGCACCGCTCGATGGAATGCCAAGTCGGCCGCCGCGTGAGATTCAGCCTCGCTGCTCACGAACGTCGCAGCGAGGGCGTTCATCGCCTCCTCGATCGCGACACACTGTTGCTCGGTGCGTCTCACTGCCGCCAGCTTCGCGGCAGCTGGTTCGAGTACGTGACGAACTTCGCTCAGCTCAAGGACAAGGAGAGAATCGGGAACGCCTTCAGATCGCCAGGCCATGACGTCACCGTCAAGCAACTGCCACCGCGCCCGCTCGGTGACGTAGGTGCCCAAGCGCGGACGCGCATCCACAAGTCCTTTAGTCGTGAGTACCTTGATGGCTTCCCTCATGACCGTGCGGCTCACCTGAAATTCGGTGAGCACTGCATCCTGATCGAGAATGTCGCCAGGCACCAAGTCGCCACGCATAATGCGGCGCCCGAGCACGTCAACAACGTGCCCGTGCAGGCCGCGTCGGGAGAAAGTAGTCATCCCCGCGATAATACTGCCCCGCTCGCGTTCGCGCGGTCGAGTGACGCGCTACGGCGCGACAGTGCCCCGGGCAGGGTAGTCATTCTCCGTGACGTACTCGAGCCCATGGATGAGCGCTTTCACGGGCATCCGCCCGAAGGGCATGCTGGAGACGGTGCTCCAGAACACGGTGCCATCGGCGTCAAGAATGTACATACCGGGTTCACTAAAGAAATCGGGCTCGCCCTTCTTGAAGCCGCTGGACACGAAGAGACCCCACTCGCGTGCGTGTGCGTCAGTCAGGCCGTGGGCGATCGGCAGACGGGTGAGCTCCCAATCATCAAGGGAAATGGTGGCGCGTTTGAGGGTGTCCATGCTGGCGGCCACGATGCGTCCCACACCGGCTGCCCGCAGCTCGTCCATGTTCTCGTCGAGCTCACGCAATTGCTTGCGGCACACCGGGCAGTGCAAGCCACGGTAGAAAACGATGAGCGTGAACCGGCCATCCGCACCGGTGCCGAGCGCGAGATCGTCGGTGCTTCCCCCACGCGCCAGCGGCAGGGAGAGGGCAGGAGGTTGGGTGCGCGGCAGGATGCTCATGGTGGAGAGAACACCATACGAGCGAACAATCATTCCGCTCAGACGAAACTGTCAGCTAGCGGGAACTCGCTGAGAACGTCGCGCGCTATACCCGGCTCGGCTACGCGACGTCGTGGTCGTGCAGCGCTGAGGTCACGGTAGTTCCGTTGAGTTCGAGATACAGCTGCCCCTCGGTCACCGAGAGAGTGACAGCATTTCGTCGCTCGAGCGCGGTCACAGTTTCTTCAATGAAACCTGGGTCGAAGCTGCGAAATACGATTGCTGTCGCGTTGTGAATCTTTTTGCCCGCCCACGGGGCGGCTACCTTCACAGGATCGCGGTGCGTATAGATCGCCACCCGGTCGGCCAACTTGCTGCCATAGTGAAGCCTGGCCGCATCTGGCGCCCCCACTTCAATCCACGCAGTAATTGTTCCCGTGAGATCACGCACGAGAACGGCGGGCTCGTCGGTCGACGACACCCCCTCGCTGAAGACGATGCCTTCCTCGTACTCGAGGCAGTACGCCAGGAGTCGGGTCACCATATAGAGGTCGGTTTCAGAGGGATGACGCGCGACCCGCAGAGTGAAATCTTCGTAGACGCCGCGATCGACATCCGCTAATTGCACCGTGAAGGTGTGGATCGTTGAGCCAGCTGCCATAGCGACTGAGCCTAGCCGCTTGACGCTGCGTGAAAAGTCATACAGCCGCGTCATCGACCCGCGATGTCCCGCTGCGTGCTCGTGGAGCCGGGGTCGCGACCGTTCGCTCTGCGCAATGTGAGAAGCCGCTAGGCTCGGTACCGCCAATTCACCAGTAAAGGAAACCCTGTGACGACTGAGATTCCCCAGCCGCCCAAACCTCGTCGCACGAGCGAGATCACTCTCCCCATGTGGGCAGTCGTTACTGGCGGCATCGCTCTAGTGGTTCTCTTGGTCACCGTCGTCGTCCTCTCCAGCATCGCGCTCATTGGCCTCGGCGTACAGCAGGATCTGGCCAGTCGGGGTGCTGAAACCGACACTTCGAACGCTAGCGAGCAGCCCTCAGCCGTCGCGACTGAGAGCGCTGATGCACCAGACTCGACCACTATTGCGGAAGCTGTGAGCTACTCCGGCCAAGGCAATCAGATTCTCCCGGTTGAGCTCCCTGACGGTCCCGGCGCGTTGACGGCAGCTGAATTTGTCACTTCTGGGGGCGACAAGTTTGAGGTCACCGAACTCGACTCGAACTTGGAGCAGATCGGAAACAGCTTGATGTACCAGACCGAAGATTACACAGGCACCGTGCTCCTCAATACGTGGTCCTCTTCGGGCGCGACTGCCTACCTCGACATCAAAACTTCTGGCTCGTGGACAATCAATCTCAATCCCGCGTCAGCCATTCCCGTCATCAATTGGCCTTTTGACATTTCGGGATCAACAGACGCCGTCTATGTCTACAACGGGCCGGCCGGTGTTGTGCAGGCTGACTTCACCGGAAAATCAAACTCGATCGTTTCGAGCTTCCCTCCTGAAGGGGGAATCTGGGAGTCGTTGGTCAACGAGATCGGCTCGTACTCCGGGCCGATTCGGTGGACCGATGGTCCGTCAATAATCGAAGTAACTGGCGACGGCCCCTGGACATTGGTCTCCCAGTAGCCGACGACTGAGGATCAGCTCGCGCGCGGTCAGCGCGAAACGACGACAGCGTCGGCGCGGTCCCGCGTAGCGCGGACAAGAACCGCGTTGGGTTCGTCGACCTCTGCGGCCCAACGAGCGGCATCCACCGCCGATCGCCCATAGCGACGGTGCCGCTCGATGAGCCTGTCGCGGCGAACATCGTCGTCGATTTCCAGGTACCACACCTCATCGAGTAGCGGGCGGATCACTTGCCAGCCACCGCGATCATGGAGCAGGTAGTTGCCCTCCGTAACGATTACGGCGTCGTCACCGCGCAGGGCAATCGCCCCCGCAATGCCCTCATCGATCTCTCGATCGAAGCGAGGTGCAACGACATCCTGACCATCCCGTAATCGCCGGAGCGCTGAGGCAAACCCGGCAGCGTCAAAAGTCTCAGGGGCGCCTTTCCGCTGGCGAAGCCCCAGACGGTCGAGATACTCATTCGCAAAGTGGTAGCCGTCCATCGGTAACACCGGAGCGGTAATCAATTCAGCGAGCGTCGACTTTCCGGCTCCGGGAGGGCCAACAACGCCAAGAAGGTAGGGACGAGCTGCGCCCTGGACTCCCAGGACGGCGATACGCTCAACTGCCTCGTCAACCGTGTAAGTCTTCACGTGGTCCCTTCGCCTGACCGAAAATGCGGTCGCTCTTAACGCAAGAAAACCCCTGAATAATCAAGGGTTTTCTTCGCAGAGCGGAGACGGAGAGATTTGAACTCTCGGTACCCTTACGGGTACTCCACCTTAGCAGGGTGGTGCACTAGGCCGGACTATGCGACGTCTCCAGACGTACTCAGCAATCATAACGGGTCATGAGCTGTACGACGAACCGAACCAGGAATTGGCCGGTTTAGTAGTAGTTAGTGACCGAGCAGCTGTAGGTCGCGGCGTTCTGGCCGCGCACATCGAGCACTTCCAAATCTTCGTCAACGGGGGCCGCAGTTGAGCCTTCCGTAGCCTCGGGAGTTGGCTCAGCAACTGGTGCGTTCGGGTCAGCTTCTGCGCCTTGACCATCGGTCTCGTCCGCAAGCTCGAAGGGCTGGTCTGCGGCGACCAAGGCCATCATCTTGTCGCCCTGATACTCGTTGGGCTGCACCTTGCCAGAATAGACACCAGTTCCACCGGTTCCCCCGGGGTACTGCACGAACTGAATTCGATCCAAGGGGATGTCTTTCAACGCTAGGGCGATCGACACCATTGTGGGGATGTCGGCAAGACCCTTCGAGAGCTGCATGTTGGCGATCGCAGCATCCGCAAGGTTGTAGAGCTTCTTGTAGTCGGTGAGGGTGTCGGAGCTCTTGAGCGTGCGAACCATCGATGAGAGGTACACCTGCTGCGAGCTGATGCGGGTCAGGTCGCTACCGTCGCCGACACCATGACGGGAGCGAAGGAATGCGAGTGCCGTACCACCCTTGAGGTTGTAGGTGCCTGCCTCAGGAAGGTTGATGCCGGTGAAGTCATCGATGAGGGGGCCGTTGACGCAAACATCGACGCCGCCGATGGCATTCGTCATCTGGATGACGCCATCGAAAGTGATGACTCCTGCGAACTGGATGTCGAGCCCAGTGAACTCAGAGAGCGTAAGAACTACACAGGGCAGCCCGCCGTAGGACATCGCGGTGTTGAGCGCTTCCGTGGAGTATGGCTTGTTGTAGTCGCCGTCGCTGCTCGGGCACTCAGGAATACCCATAACCATGTCGCGGGGAAAGCTAATGGCGACAGCGGACTGACGATCAGCGGCGACGTGCAAGATCATGTTGACGTCGTTGAGCTCGCCAGCGGCGTCTTCAGTTGTTCCGCCGATGCCGCCCTGGCCGGCGCGGGTGTCGCTGCCGGCAATGAGAATGTTGAATCCACCCTCATAGCTGCCGATCTGAGGCGGCGGACCATCGGTCTCGCCCACGAGAGTGACGGTGTCTCGTTGGCCGTAGATGCTGTTGAAGGCGACGGCGCCAACAGCGCCACCGCTCACCATGAGAACGGCGAGTGTTGCCGCAACGACTTTTGCGATCGAACCCCACGGGCCGGGCTTCTTCAGCCTTCCGTGGCGCGCCAAACCTTGCACCTTGGGTGCCTCGTTCGAGCTAGTGCGAGCGACAGAGCGCGAACGCAGCTCTGAGCGTGGACGAAGTTCACTCATCGCACGCCCCCTTTCAATCCCCAAATACAACTAATGACAAGCAGATTCGCCAATCTTACAGTTCTCGCCCCTAAGAACCTGAGAAAAGCCACAAGTGTTGGCGTGAGCGTGCTATCGCGAGCATTCGGGAAGAACCGAAACTCGAACGATCAAGTGCGGAGGGCGTGGGATTCGAACCCACGAGACATTTCTGCCCACCAGTTTTCAAGACTGGCTCCATCGGCCGCTCGGACAGCCCTCCCTGCATAAGCAGACCGCCAGTCTAGCGGATTCAGAGTGGGTACTCCTGCGGGGCCCAACGCTGCCTTCGCCACGCAACACGGTGGCCTACGGCAGCATTCGCAGTGCCGCCCACACCTCAAGTCGCCCCTCGAACGATTCAAGGTCAAGGCTCAGGATGCTCGCAGCCTGATCGACGCGCGACCGCACCGTGTGCCGGTGCACGCCAAGACTCACCGCAGTGGCACCCCACGAGCAATCGTGGGCGAACCATGAGCGCAGCGTCTGCACAAGAGCTGCCGAATGCTCGGCATCGAAATGGGTGAGCGGCGTGAGCACTCGGTGTGCCACCTGCTCTGCACCCGCCGAGTGCAGAACCCCGAGCATCCCGGTGTCGGCAATGTTGCCGAACTCGATGAGTTTCGCACCGCCAGCGGCAGCGTGAAGCGCGTGGGATGCCTGCTCTAACGCGCCGTCAAGAGTCGCGTAGTCTGCGGCAACGGCGCTTCCGGCGCTGAGCTTGTGGTCGGCAACAAGTTGCGTGATTAGTTCGAGGTCTGATGCCTGCCCGACAATCACCACGATCGTGTTGTCACGCTCCGCAAAGAAGACCCGACCTTCCCCATCGAGCGCTAACGCTTCGAGGGCGTCGAGCACAAAGTGGCTGTGCACTTGACGAGCGATGCTAACAACAGTGAGTGGTTCGGCCGGAAGGGCTCCCCACACCTCAACGGCGGTTGCCCTCGCGGCCGACACGTTGCCCGCGAGCAGCAGCTCGAGCAGCGCAGACCGCAACTGACCTCGCGTGGTGTCGAGTTCGCGGTTTTGTTCGAGCGCGAGAGTCGCCAACGCGATCACGCTCGTGACGAGCTCGTTCTCGGCACGGTCAAGCGGGACTCCACGCCCCAAAGCCAAGGCCCCCCGCAACTCTCCACTGTGACCGAGGGTCTGGATCGTTACTTGTCCCGACGGGAGAGTGAGGCTGGTGGATGAACGGCGCCCCTTGCGCAGGGCCTGCGCAACTTCGTCCCGCACCGGTGCAGCAAATCTGTCATCGGAGAGCCGCTGCGACGGCACAAGCAGCGGCGCCCCTGTCGCGTCGAAGAGCCCGACCCAGCAGGAAAGCTGGCGTTCGAGTTCGACCAGTGTCGACCGCAGTCCGGTCGGCCGGAGCGCGGCACGAGAGATCGCTTTGTGGGCAGAGATCGACCATTCCATGCGTCGATTGCGTTCGGCGGCAATCTGGTCAGCGACTTCACGAATGACGGCAATGAATGGCACTCGGTCGGGAACATCGATAAGCGGGAGACCGGCAATTTCACAGGCCTCGGCGAGCCCCGGCGGCATGCCCTGATGCAGAAAGTGGGTTGCGAAGCCGAGCCCGACGACGCCTGCGGTGACGAGGCGCGCCACATAAGCGTCGTAGTCGTAGAGCTCGGCGGCCGCGTCGAATCCGAACTGCGCGCCGTCAGTGAGCAGCACATTTCCGCTGCTGAGAAAGGGAGTGGGGTCGGCTAGGTCAGAGCTGTGCACCCAACTGATCGGAGCCTTCAGACGATCACGGTGCTGCGGATGCTCGTTCGTACCTTCGTTGCCCACCACGCTGAGACGCAGTTTTTGCCGACCAAGCAGCCACGCAATAGTGGGGAGCATCCGAATCTGTCCTTCCCGAACCGACAGCTCACCTTATGTCGAGAGTGTCGCCAATAACTATACATAGTGGCAGCATCCAGAGAGGGCCCCGAGGGCGATAGTAGAACTATCAGTTTCAGCCACGAAAGGTGCCCCATGAACTCCGCGCCCGCATCCCCCCAGCACAGCAACTCCGACACCGTCGCGCTCGACCGCGCCCACGTCTTTCATTCCTGGTCAGCCCAGGGCGCACTCAAGCCGATGGTGCTCGAAGGTGGCCTCGGCAGCATGGTCTGGGACGACGAAGGTAACGAATACCTCGACTTTTCCAGTCAGCTCGTCAACATCAATATTGGGCACCAGCATCCCGCAGTGATCGCCGGCATCAAGGCACAGGCCGACCTCATGGCGACCGTGGCCCCCGCCCACGCCATCAACATCCGCGGTGAAGCAGCCCGCAAGATCACCGATCACGCGCCCGATGGCATGAACAAGGTCTTCTTCACCAATGGTGGAGCGGATGCCAACGAAAACGCTATGCGCATGGCTCGCCTGCACACCGGCCGCGACAAGATCATCTCGCGCTACCGCTCGTACCACGGCAACACCGGATCGGCCGTTGTCGCCACCGGTGACTCGCGTCGCATCCCCAACGAATATGCCCGCGGCCACCTGCACGTCTTCGGGCCCTATGAGTACCGCTCCGAGTTCTGGGCCGACTCCCCCGAGCAAGAATCAGAACGCGCCCTGCACCACCTCGAACGCACCATTCAGGCCGAGGGCTCCGAATCGATCGCGGCAATCTTGCTCGAGACAATTCCCGGCACCGCTGGCGTACTGATGCCGCCACCCGGCTACCTGGCCGGCGTGCGCGCCCTTGCCGACAAGTACGGCATCCTCGTCATTCTGGATGAAGTTATGTGTGGTTTCGGTCGCACCGGCAACTGGTTCGCGTTTGATGCTTTCGACATCAAGCCCGACCTCATCAGCTTCGCCAAGGGAGTCAACTCCGGCTATGTTCCCGTCGGTGGCGTGATCATCTCGGACGAGATCGCCGCGACCTTCGACGAGCGCGTCTTTCCCGGTGGGCTCACCTACTCTGGCCACCCGCTCGCCGCAGCATCCATCGTTGCCTCCATCACCGCGATGGAAGACGAAGGCATCATCGAGAATGCCGCCAGGATCGGTCGCGACCACATCGCGCCCGGCCTTGCCGCTCTCGCCGCCAAGCATGACTGCATCGGCGAGGTACGAGGAAGCGGTGTGTTCTGGGCGATGGAACTCGTCGCCGACCGTAACACCCGCGAGCCACTCAGCGCGGCCGATATGGGCAAGATCAAGGGCGCGCTCGTGAAGCGTGGGCTACTGCCGTTCATCGCCGACAACCGCATCCACGTTGTGCCGCCGGCCGTTGTCACGCCAGACGAGATCGCACGCGCCATGGCGATCTACGACGAAGCTCTCAGCGAGCTCGAGAAAAACATTTAGCGCTGAACGCCGATGGGGTGCGTCTGAGCCACAAGCTCAGCCGCACCCCTTCGTTATTCGCTCTGCACCGGGAGAGGCAAGAGGCGCACTAGTTAAGCCGCTCTCCCGAGGTGTGATCGAAGAAATGGCAGAGGTTTCTCCTTACCGACAGGGTTACGCGCGAACCTTCGCTAAACGTCGAAAGCTGACTGGCTTCGACAACGCATGTGAGCACCCGCTCGTGGCTGCGCAGCGTCACTATTGCTCTCGGGCCGAGAAGCTCAATGAGGGCTATTGTCGCCGCGTTCGTCTCTGCTTCTGATGCGGCGGCGATAAGCAAATCGTCGGGCCTGATCCCCAACGTAAGTCGACCAGCGTTGTGCGAATCACCGGTCTCGAGGCGAAGGCCTTCCTCCGAAGTAAAGACTCCACGCTCTATACGCCCATTAATGAGGTTCATTTTGGGGCTGCCGACAAACTCAGCGACGAACGTAGACGCCGGTCGAGCATAAACCTCGCGAGGCGTACCCTGTTGCGCTATCTGTCCATCCCTCATCACAATAATTCGATCAGAAAGGGTCATTGCCTCTTCTTGATCATGCGTTACGTACAACGAAGTGATGCCAAGTCGGCGCTGAATCTGGAGGAGCTCCGTCCGGGTTTCGACTCGGAGCTTCGCGTCGAGATTGCTCAGAGGCTCGTCAAACAAGAAAACAGATGGTTCGCGAATAATCGCACGACCGATTGCGACCCGTTGCTGCTGCCCTCCGCTCAGATCCTTCGGCTTACGCGCGGCAAGATGAGACAGACCTAATGACTCAGCAACCTCGTCAGCGCGCTTTAGCGCTGTAGCTCGTGGAGTCTTCGTCGCCCGAAGAGGAAACGCGATGTTCTCGCGAACCGAAAGATGAGGATAAAGAGCATAGTTCTGAAATACCATCGCAATGTCGCGATCCTTGGGCTCCAGATTGGTGACCACGCGGTCACCAATCCTGATCTCACCAGAGGTAATGGATTCAAGACCTGCGAGCATCCTCAATGAGGTCGACTTTCCGCAGCCCGAGGGCCCAACCATTACTGTGAACGACCCGTCGGGCAACTCAAGATTGAGATCAGAGACGATCCGATTTGAGCCATACATTTTGTTGACATTAGTGAACGTTACGTTTGCCATATTCTTTCCAGATCCTAAGACTTGACGGCTCCACCGCTGATGCCCTGAACGAGCTTGCGTTGGATGAAGAAACTAGCGATAACAACAGGGACGACCGCGATGAGAATTGCGGCACTCATCGCCCCTAGCTGCACGCCCCGGAATGTGTTGAATCCAGAAATTGCGACTGGGAGAATCGCGGCATTTCCTGGGGCCAAGATCAAGCCGTAGAACATGTCGTTCCACGACAATGTGAACCCAAAGATCGCCGCAGCGCCGATACCAGGTAACACCTGAGGAACAACAACCAGGATGAAAGCGCGAAAACGGCTGAACCCGTCAACCCGAGCCTGTTCCTCCAGCGAACGCGGAACCGCGTCGAAAAATCCGATGAGAAACCACGTGACCACTGGAAGGACGAAGCTGAGGTGCGCGAAAATTACCGGGATAAGCGTGTCGTTGATTCGGAGCGCATAAGCCATCGTGAGGAATGGGAACACGAGCACCGCTGGCGGAAGCACTTGAGCGGCGAGAATTCCAAACCGAGTTGCGGCACCTCCCGCTTTGTATTTCGCAATGACATACGCACCCATTCCACCGATCACAATGCTGATGCTCACCGTGATGAGACCGACGATCAAACTTCGATAGGCAGCATCCAGAATCCCAGAGGAAATGACACTCTTCCAGCTCTCAAGATTCGGCGAGAAAAAGATCAGACCGGGCTCATTCAACTCTTGCGGTGTTTTGAAGCTCGCTAGCGTGATCCACGCGAGCGGAACGAAGACGAAGATCGCCGCAAGCCATAAAAGCGCAACCCGAAGGATGGGAAGTATCTTGATGTTCCTCACGATGCTCGACCTTTCTCTACCCGACGAAACGTCAGAATTATCAATGTGAGGACCACTACGAGCACGACAAACGCCATCGAGGACGCTTCTCCCAGCCGAAAGAACTGGATACCAGTCTGATACGTGAAGTATTGAATCGTCTGCGTCTCGGTACCGGGCCCACCTCGAGTCGTCGCGAACACGTATTCGAAGACTTTCAAGGCGTCAAGCGCTCGCAAGAGAACCGCAATGACGAGGACCGGCGCCAACATTGGAAGTGTTATGCGCCTGAAGACATACCATGCAGAACCGCCATCCACTCGAGCGGCTTCCAGCGGTTGCTTGGGAATTGATTCGAGGCCTGCGAGCAAGAGAAGCACCATGAACGGCGTCCACTGCCAGGCATCAATCGCTGCCAACGTCATGAGAGCACGGCCTGGACCGAAGAAGTCATAATCGATCCCTACGCTCCGCAGCATCGCAGGAATGGCACCGATCTGATCGTTCAGCAAGAACCTAAATGTGAGGCCAACAGCGATCGGAGTAATGAACATCGGTGCCAAGAGCATTGAACGAGTGAGGTCTTTCGCCCACTTTTGTTTTTGGAGAGCAAGGGCGATCGCTAGCCCCAGCACTAGTTCAACCCCTACAGCCATAACTACATAGAGTGCTGTAGTTCCGAAGGCTTCCCAGAAATCCGAGTTGACCAGTGTCGAGACAAAGTTATCGATACCGACAAAGGCAGGTGCCCCGCGATCAGTCAGTTTGTAATCGGTGACGCTGAGGTATAGCGCGTAGGCGAGGGGGAATCCAACAATCAGAACAAGGAGCGCGACTAAGGGAGCCAGCATTCCATGTTTGAAGGCAAGGACCCTCTTCACTCCAAATTGTTGGATTCCCATCACGCTCTATCCCTGGATCTTTACGACAGCCGCTTGCGCCGCAGCAAGTGCGTCGTCCACGGACTTAGTCCCGGCCACAGCTTCGTTGAGCTCAGTTCCCACCGCCTGGATCATTTCTTCACCGTTTGCTCCTGCGCTCAATGGCGCAGCGTCTGAAAGGATCTGCTTGACCGCGTCATAGTAGTCGGACCCAAACCCGTCGGTGAGCACTCCGGGATCTTCTAGAGTGCTGGAGCGAATCGCAGCGCCACCACTAATGACGCGGTCGATATCGACGTCCTGCGACGTAACCCACGAGGTAAAAGCCCACGCGGCGTCTGAGGCTGCCGAGTTCGATGGGATTGCCCACGACCACGAGCCGAGAACTTGCTTTCCACCTGGCATGGGAGCGAGCTTAAACTTTCCAGCGAGCGAACCAGCGGCTCCCTCTGGGTCGTTGAGAGCGGGAAGGTTCCAGTTGTAACTGATCATCGATGCTGACTGGCCGCTAGAGACAGAGCGGAATGCTTCGTCAAATGCCCAGCTCAAGCTATTCGAGGGTGCAGAGTTCGAATAGACATCGATGTAGGCCTCCAGAGCGGCCTTCGCCTCCGGGGTATCGAGCGTTGGGTTTCCCTCTTCATCGTAAATCGATCCGCCGGCTGCAAATAGCCAATTCGCCCATTCCTCGAATATCTTGTATCCACGTTGAGGCTGCATTGCAATCCCAGATTTGTCGTCAGACGTCAACGCCTGTGACGTGCTCACGAGTTCGTCGAGAGTTGTTGGAACGGAAAGGGAGGCAGCAGCTAGGTCGTCAGAATTGTATAGATAACCCAGCGCGTAATTATAAAACGGAACACCGTAGGTGGTTCCATCAACCTTCGTGATGTCGACAAGAGGCGTGAAAAAGTCGTCGGCGTTGTAATCAGTAGTGGAGGCGATTCGCTCGTCAAGCGGCTCCAAGAATCCTGCGTCAGCGAAGTCGACCATCCAAGGGTTGTCGACCACGATTAGATCGTAGGTGGGGTCCGGCGCTTGGAAGGACGAGACCAACTTGTCGCGCATCTGGTCGAAGGTGAGTGACTCGATATCGACAGTGATGTCGGGATACTCAGCGTTAAAGTCGTCAACGAGGTCCATGACGATGTCAGTGTCTGGCACGTTCTCCATCAGGATGCGAACGGTACCTTGGGTGCCTTTGGGAATATCACCGAGTCCTGATGACTCGGGGCTGGCCGGCCCGCCGGTGCCAGCGCACGAAGCCGTCATGAGCGAAAGACCGCACATCACTGCTATCGTCGCGACTAATTTCGGGGTTTTTCTGCTGTGCAACATTTGCTTCTCCTATTATTTCAAAGGGACGTGCTGAACATTGAGATTGTGGAAGCTTCTGGAAGGTCAGTCCATGTAGGCACCGCCATTGATAGCGAGCGCTTCACCGGTCATGAACGCTGCATCGTCGCTGAGCAAAAACGCCACGACCTTGGCTACATCCTCTGGTTCTTCAAGACGCGCAAGTGGCGTGTCATCTACCCACATCGCTCGCACCGCTTCGGGTGAAGTCCCTCGAAGCTCTGCTTCCCACGAAAGTTCGCGAGCCTGCATCGGCGTCGCGACGTAGCCGGGGCACACAGAGTTCACTCGGATTCCGTGTTCTGCTAGTTCGAATGCCATCGCCTGTGTGAGCCCGATGACTCCAAACTTCGAAGCGACGTAATCCGAGAGATAGGGAACCTTGCCTTGCTTCCCAGCCATCGAGGCGGTGTTGACGATCGTGCCAGCCACGCCTGTACGCGCCATCGCGCGGGCGGCAGCCTGCCCGCACACAAAAACTCCCTTGAGATTAATAGCGAGAGTCTTGTCGAACTGCTCTACGGAGACTTCTAGGAACTTTTGCATAAACGAAATTCCAGCGTTGCTTACCCATGCGTCCAAGCCCAGCCGATCAGCAATGCTGTCAGCGACAGTCGCAGCGGCTATTGGGTCAGTCACATCGAGCTCAGCGGATTCGTGACGCTGATTGTGAGCGACAGCAAGCGTGCCAACGGTGGCCGCCGCTGCCTCGACGTTGATATCAGATACGACAACTTGCCATCCTCGCTCGGCAAGAACCTGAGCGATGGTTCGCCCAATTCCCGAACCCGCTCCGGTGACTACTACGGTCTTAGTGTTGCTCATGCTCGTGTTCTCCTTGCGATGGATTGCGAAATGGGGGCTATTGCGAGGCCGAGTTCTCGCCACTCGTGGTAAGCCTCGTCGTATCGCTTGATGTGCTCCTGATCTGGTACGACCGGCTCGCCACTGATGATGAATTTCGAGGTGCTACTCCAGCCATCGAGCGCTCCTACGCCGACCGCCGCGATGAGGGCGGCTCCGAGCGACGCGCCAGGATGGTCAACAATGGGAAACATCTCAACACCTAAAACCTCAGAATGGATCTGTTTCCAGAGCGTGGATTTACTTCCGCCGTTTGTGATGGACGCGCGTCCAAGAGTGAGGCCCGCTTCTTGAAAAACTTCAACGTGGTGCCTAAAGCCGAATGCGATTGCTTCGAGGACCGAGCGGTAGAGGTCAGCGCGATTGTGGCCGAGATGGAGCCCGGCAAAGGTCCCTCTCAGGTCGGGGTCATGTAGCGGACTTTTCTCGCCGAGAAAGTAGGGGAGGCAGAGAACGTCAGCGGGCGGGCGGCTTTCTGCCTCCGCGTCTAAGGTGAGCAGACTCTCACCACCAACAATTGATTGATACCAGCGAATGAGGCTGCCACTCGTAGCCATACACCCGTTGGGAAGCCAACGACCAGGAACCGGATGCGCATCGAGATAAAGACGGGGGTCCACAAGTGGTCGATCACTCGCAACAAGGATGTCGCCAGCACCGCCGAGCTTTACCAACCAGTCGCCTTCCGTTTCAACGCCGGCGGCGAATGCGGACAGCACGTGATCAGCGCCGCCGACGATGAGGGCAGTACCCGCTCGCAAACCAGTCGCAATTGCGGCGTGCGCGCTCAGCGTGCCGGCCTGGTCTCCGGAGCTCAAGATTGACGGAAGTATGTCTCGGTCGATATTGACGGCAGCCACTACCTGCTCTACTGGTTCACCATCCATAGTGAAGAGCCCTGATTCAAGCGCCCAATTTCGTTCCACATGCCGTTGAGCACCAAGCGCGATCAGCAGCCAGTCGTACGAGCCGACGATGCTTGCTGTTTGCGCCCAAAGCTCAGGTTCATGCAAGCGAAGCCATTCGATCGTTGGGGCCACTGATTGCTGCGTAAGAGCAGACCCCGTGATCGCCACGAGATCTACGTCAGCGAGCTTCTTGGCCAGTCGGTCGATTTCAGAAGTTGCTCTAGCATCGTTCTGCAAAATCGCTCGGCGAAGAGGGGCACCTTGAACGTCGATTGGCACCACGGCAGGAACCATCCCTGAGGTGGATATCGCCACGATTCTTTCGGGCGCGACACCTGAAGTGAGCAGGATTTCTCGGATGGAATCTACAACATTCGAATACCACTGCTGAGTGTCTGCCTCGGCGAAGCCTGCCCGATCTGAATGCAGAGTTGCTTCACGCGATGCCTGGGCGACAATGCCATGCTCGACGTCGAACAAGACAGTCTTTGTCCCGGTAGTCCCGATGTCTATACCGATTGTGTATTTTGTCACTCTTTACCCAAACTCGTAGTTGGTCCTGTGGAAACTGAGAGCACTTTGACCCCAAGATCGCGAGCAGCAACGAGCGTCGGATTGCCGAAGTCGCCATCTGTAACCAGCGTGTCAACCGCGGCGAGCGGGGCCACATTCATAAGTTGAACTCGGCCGAGTTTGTGCTCGTCGACCACGACAATCACTCGATCTGCTGCCCGCATTGCAGCCTTCTTTACGCTGCCCTCACCGCGGTGATATTCCGTGATACCGCGTGCCGCATCGACCCCTGCGACGCCCATTACGTAGACGTCACAGTTGTACTGAGCGAAAGTCTCTTCGGCATCGAGGCCGATCAAGCTAAGCTCTCCCGGCCTCAAGAGGCCTCCAGCGAGCAAGATTGTCGTGTCAGGCTCGTCGGCAAGCTCAAGTGCCACGAGCAAACTTGGAGTGACTATTGTCAGTCCAAGCTGTTTACCCTTGATCGCTCTTGCGACGGCCAAAACTGTGCTGCCGCTGTCGAGGATTACTGTCTCGTGGGGCTCGAGCAGGGCAACCACAGCTTCGGCGATATGCGTCTTGCCTTCAGCAGCGTCGGCAACTCTTGCCTCAAACGGCGGCTCAGAAGATTTCCCGATGACCGCGATCGCACCCCCAACCACACGGCGCACCACACCGGAAGCCTCCAATGCCTCGATATCGCGGCGAATGGTCATCTCGGACACGCCAAATTCTTCAGAGAGCGTAGCGAAGTCGATCTCGCCTTGGATCTTCACGCGCTCTTCGATTATCGCTCTGCGCTTCTTCGCTGCCATTTCTACATCAAACCACACAGGTGTCATAAATTCACACTGTTTATGTTTCGATTATGTAAATTCTATCCATAGACGGATAAACTATGTGAATATATAACAACACCGTCGTGTCCGACGAAACAACATAAGTTCTCCCTTGAAAGGCATCCAGATGACCTCCTGGCTCAGTTCCGTATTCCAAGTAGACAAACCAGTGATCGCGATGCTGCACCTCTCTGCGCTTCCTGGCGACCCCGGCTTCGACTCAGCCGCTGGTGTACGCGCCGTCGTCGAGCGAGCCAAGTCGGAGCTCGATTCACTTCAAGCGGGCGGCGTCGATGGAATCATGATTTCGAACGAGTTCAGCCTTCCGTACCTGACTTCGACCGAACCAATTACTGCAATCACCATGGCGCGAGTTATTGGCGAGTTGCTCGATGACATCACTGTTCCCTACGGAGTGAACGTGTTGTGGGATGGCCGGGCCTCCATCGACCTAGCCGTGGCAACTGGCGCGCAGTATGTTCGCGAGATCTTCACGGGCGTCTACGCAAGCGACTTCGGCCTTTGGAACACAAATATTGGCGAAGTCGCGCGTCACCGTGCCCGTGTCGGCGGCAAAGACGTGAAACTATTCTTCAATATCGTGCCCGAGTCTGCGAAGTACCTCGCGGACCGGGACTTGAAGTCAATTACCGAAACGACGGTGTTCGCCACTCTTCCTGATGCTATCTGTGTTTCAGGCCTAACCGCGGGAGCAGCAACCGATGTGCAAGCTCTCACCACAGTCAAGGCCGCCGCGGGTAAGGTCCCAGTGTTTGTCAACACCGGCGTGCGCGCTCACAACGTTGGAGAGCAGTTATCGGTAGCGGATGGCGCTATCGTGGGGACCTACTTCAAGGTAGATGGAGTGTTCGAGAATCGTGCCGACCAGTCACGCGTTGAAGAGCTCATGAGCGCAGCGCGCGAGTTTCGCGCGACCTTGAGCTGAGCCGAAGGGGTGTTGCCGAGCCAGAACTCAGCAGCACCCCTTCGCTGTACGAAGTCAGAATGATAACTATGAAGCCGGGAGCGCATCCAAGAACATTGTGAGCGCGAGCGCTGCCCCATCGTTGACATCACTTTCGGTGACCTGGTTGGCGACGGCAAGAACGTCATCCGGAGCCTGGCCCATCGCAACGCCTCGACCATGACGAGCAGCCCATTCGAGCATGTCGATGTCGTTGCGGCCATCACCCATCGCGAACACACGGGTGCGCGAGATGCCGAGGCGCGACCGCACATTCTCGAGCGCCGTCGACTTGTTTACCCCATCGGGCGCGATGTCGAGCCACGCGGTCCAGCCGACGTTGTAGCTGACCTTGTGGAGCCCCATCTGCTCGACAACGGCGAGAAAATCCTCAACCTGGTGTTGCGGAGAAATCACGACAACGCGAGTGGCCTGCACCTTAACGAGCTCGTCGAAGGAGACATCTTCGCTGACGGCGCCGAGCGCTCCATCAGGAAACTTTCCATCGACAAAGAACTTGCCCGTCTGGTCTTCGACCGCATAGTTCGCCGAACCCAAGTGCTTCTTGATGCTCGTCAAGACCTCTTTAGGGTTGAACATCTCCACGAATTCGCGGGTGTAGCCGCCCTCACCGAGCGGGTCACGCTTGAGCGTGATCGCGCCGTTGGAGCAGACAACGTACTCGGGCTTGAGACCCAACTTCTGCAGAATCGGCAGAGTCATCGCCACAGAGCGCCCGGTGGCCAACATCACTTCGTGGCCCGCATCGCGGACCCTCGTGACGGCGGCGATAACAGGCTCGTTCATCTCACCCGACTCAAGCAACACAGTGCCGTCAATGTCGAGCGCGATCATCCAGCGGTCATCCTGTGCTGCGGTTGTCACGCGATTGGCTCCAATATTTCGAGTCCGCCAAGGTACGGACGCAGTGCTTGTGGCACCACGACTGACCCGTCGGGCTGTTGGTGTGTTTCGAGAATGGCAACCAGCCAGCGGGTGGTTGCCAGAGTTCCGTTGAGGGTCGCGACCGGCGCGGTCTTTCCCGATTCGGTGCGATAGCGGATGTCGAGCCTGCGTGCCTGATAGGTCGTGCAGTTGGAGGTCGACGTGAGCTCGCGGTAGGTGCCCTGCGTGGGGACCCAGGCCTCAATGTCGTACTTGCGAGCAGCGCTGGAGCCGAGGTCGCCACCGGCAACATCGATCACCCGGTAGCTGAGCTCGCAGGCTTGCAGCATTGATTCCTGGAATGCCAGCAGCCGCTCATGCTCAGCCTGGGCATTCTCCGGCAGCACATAGCTGAACATTTCGAGCTTGTTGAACTGGTGCACTCGCAGGATTCCGCGGTTGTCTTTGCCTGCGGACCCTGCTTCGCGGCGGTAGCAGGTCGACCAACCGGCGTAGCGGAGTGGGCCCTTCGAGAGGTCGAGAATCTCGTCGGAGTGATACCCGGCGAGCGCGACTTCACTCGTGCCGGTGAGGTAGAGATCATCGGCGGGAAGGTGGTAAATCTCGTCTGCATGCTCGCCAAGGAAGCCGGTGCCCGCCATCATCTCTGGCCGCACTAGCGTCGGAGTAATGAGAGGGATGAAGTCGCCAGCGATGGCACGATCAAGCGCCATGTTCATGAGGCCAATTTCGAGTCGCGCGCCAACGCCCTTGAGGAAGTAGAAACGGCTGCCCGCGACCTTCACTCCACGGGGAATGTCGATCGCTCCGAGGATTTCGCCAATGTCTGCGTGGTCACGAGGTTCAAAGTCGAATGTTGCGGGGGTGCCGACTTCGCGCACGAGCTCCCAGTCATCCTCTCCGCCAACCGGAACGCCTTCGACTGCGATATTGCCAAGTGCACCAACGATGCGAGTGAACTCTGCCTCAGCTTCGGTCGAGACCAGCTGAGCAGCTTTGACACGAGCCGAGAGCTTTTGAGCTTCCGCAACGAGCGCCTTCTTCTCGTCGGATGGCGCCTGAGCAACCTTCTTACCGAAGCTGTTTTGTTCAGCCCGAAGCGACTCGAACTCGCCGATGCTGGCGCGACGCTTCTGGTCGGCGGCAATAGCGTCGTCGACCAACTGAACTGAGGCTCCGCGGGCGATTTGCGATTGCCGTACGGCTTCAGGGTTTTCTCTAAGAATTTGGGGGTCAATCACCCCTACAGCCTACCGATTGATGGCGTAGCGTTTGTCTGTGCCCTCCCCTCGAATCTCGAAGCCTAAAGTTGCGGTTGTTTACAACCCCATGAAGGTTGATCTTGCGCGTCTAAAAAAGATGGTTGCCGCAGCCTCTAAGGCTGCCGACTGGGCTACGCCGCTCTGGTTTTCCACGACGATTAAAGATGGCGGCCAAGGTGTTACCGGCAGCGCGATTCGTCGCGGAGCTACCGTTGTCATCGCGGCAGGCGGCGATGGCACTGTTCGCGCGGTTGCCGAGGCTTTGCGTGGCAGCGGTGTCGCGATGGCTGTTGTGCCCGCCGGCACGGGCAATCTGCTCGCCCGTAATCTGGACCTGCCAACAGGTAACCTCCGCGACAGTATCGATATCGCGTTCAACGGGGTCGACCGCAAACTCGATCTGGGCATGGTGGAAATTGTGCGCAACGACGATAGCCACGAGGAGCACGCATTCTTGGTTATGGCAGGTCTTGGGCTTGACGCAAAGATGATCAAGAACACGAGCACGAAGTTGAAGAAGGCGGTTGGCTGGCTGGCCTACGTTGATGGCATTGCCCGCTCCATTCCCGAGTTGCGACCAGTTCGGCTGCGCTACAGCGTCGATGGCGCTCCCAATCGATCTCTCAGCGCCCACACCGTAATAATCGGCAACTGCGGTGCGCTTCCCGGCGGTCTGCTATTGATGCCGGAAGCCCAGCCTGATGACGGCATTCTCGACATGGCGGCACTCGTTCCGCGCGGCCGTTTCGGCTGGCTCAATATTTGGAACAAGATCGCCTGGGAGAATGGCGTCCTCCGCAAAAGCGTCATTGGTCGCCGCATCATCGACCTCTCGAAAGACGTGCGTGACGTGCGCTACGCCACCGGGCACGACCTCAATATGATCGTGGAAAGCCCCGAAGAGTTCCAGCTAGACGGCGACGAGTTTGGCCTTGCCAAGTCAGTACATGCGTGGGTCGATCCGCTCTCGCTCGTCGTTCGCGTGCCTCAGGTCCACACAAAGGCGTCGAAGGCGCATCCGATCGCGGCGAAGGCTAGCTCGAAGTAATCTTCCGCAGCCATTCGCGCGCTTCAGCGAAAACTTCATTTCCGTACCGCGGTGTGACGTTGGTAGCGAGTTTGTCTGCCCGCGGGTAGCTACCCAAAAAGATGACGTTGGGGCTGAAACGTTTGAGCCCCAGTAACGCGTCCGCTACTCGATCGTCGAGGATGTGGCCCTCGAGGTCGATGACGAAACGGTACCGTCCGAGGGAATCGCCAATCGGTCGCGACTCGATAAGACTCATGTTGACTCCGCGGGTGGCGAACTGTTCGAGCATTTCCAGCAGTCGACCCGGAGCGTCATCTGGCAGCTCGACGATGATGCTCGTCTTGTCGGCGCCGGTGGGCTCTGGCAGCTCTGTGCGCGAACTCACCAGCACGAAACGGGTGACCGCGTTCTGGTTGTTGCCAATCTCTGAGGCCACAACATCGAGCGCGTAATGCTCGGTGATGCCGGGCGGGGCCACTGCGGCATCCGCTAATTCGGTGTCGAGGAGGGTTGCGGCGGCGGCAACATTAGAACTTGCTGGCACGTAGCCGTGGCTCGGCAGGTTGGCGTCTAGCCAGCGACGCGTCTGGGCATAGGCAACCGGATGAGCGTTAATGACCTTCACGTCGGTGAGCGCTGTGCCCGGCCGAGTGACGAGGACGAAATTCACCGGCACCAAATATTCACCGATGATGCGGAGGCCGGGAACGTTGGTGAGTGCATCCTGCGTCGCGCTGACGCCGCCCTCAACGGAGTTCTCAATCGCGATCATCGCAGCAACGCTGCGGCCGCTGGTTACGTCGTCAAGCGCTTCGCCGACGTTGTTGACACTCTTCCAGTGCGCACCGGCTGCAGCCGGAACCTGCTTGAGCGCAGCCTCGGTAAACGTTCCGGCTGGCCCCAGATAGCTGTAGCTCACAGGGGCGGTGCTCGGCGTCGAAGTCATGACACGAGTTTAGGGTGCCCGCGGCTAGCCGTAGGTCGGCGCGGCAGGCAGGCCAAAGAACTCTTCGAGCGTCTGGATGCCCGTGCTGTGCAATTCTGCAGCAAGCTCTTTGCCGACGTAACGCATGTGCCACGGCTCGTACGCGTAACCGGTGATGTCGGTTTTACCCTCCGGGTACCGCAGAGTGAAGCCATGCTTCCAGCCGTTCTCGGCCAACCACTGTGCCTGCGGGGTAGCAGCAAAACACTGCTCCAGGCTGCAATTCGCCGGCGATGCACTCACGTCAATCGAGAGACCCGTCTGATGCTCGCTGTGGCCAGGGCGTGCGCTCTCAAGGTCTGCTTGCTCTTGCCCCAGACTCGAAACCCATCCGCCATAGACGCGTTCCTGCGCCCAATAGCTTCGATAGGTGCTCTGCGATCGCATCCCCAAGCCGGTCTCGGCGGTGAACGCCGCGAACATCTCGACAGCACCGGCAGCCGCGTCCGGGGTCAGGTAGGGCTCATAGGCATACGGAACATCAACAAATACGAGGTTGGGTTCGTAATCGACCGGATTCAACGGACGCAACTTGTTGGCGACGACCCAGAGGCTGGCCACGTCATCGTTTGAGAACTGCGCCTTGTTGAACGTGGGGGTCGGAGTTGGCGTCGGAGTCGGTGTCGGAGTTGCACTCGGTGTGGGCAAAGCCGTGACGACAGGCTCGGGAGTCGGCTCGAGAGCAACGAACGAAGCTATAGCGGCGGTGGCAATCAGCACAATACCGGTGGCAGAAATGATGAGCAGTCGGCGCTTAGATCCGCCGGAAACAGGGGGAGGAGAATCAGACACCCACCGATACTATTCGCATGTCCCGACGAGCCGGGATCAGCATCCCCAGTCGAAGCCCGGCGAGTAGTCTTGGTTCATGGCCAGCGAAGTTATCCACGACCCCGCAATGCACCGCTACGAGTTGCTTGTTGACGGCGTTCAAGCGGGCCTCGCTGATTACCAGTTGCGCGATGGCACGATCGTTTTTGTCCACACCGAGATTGATCCCAAATTCCGCGGTCAAGGACTCGGCAGCGAGCTCGCTCGTGGCACCCTCAACCTCGTGCGCGCCGAAAGCGAGACCCGGGTGGTTGCCCAGTGCGAGTTCATCGATCAATTCATCACGGACAACCCCGAGTACCGCAGCTTATTGAATCGCTAGCGCGGCCAGAAATTACACGAGGCGATGGCGCACGAGGCGCTCCTTTCGGCGTCGCCAGCAGCCTAGGCGAATGAATCCTCAGCGACGAGGAACAACAACCGGATGCCCGCCGACGTCGTGAAGGTCGACGGCAAGCCCATAGACGCGTTCAACCCGAGCCGCGGTGAGAACCTCTGAGGGAGTGCCGATCGCATCAAGTTTGCCGTGCGCGATGAGCGCAAGCCGGTCGGAATAGGCGCCGGCAAGACTCAAGTCGTGCAGCACCACGACGACGGCGCGGCCGTCCTCAGCCATGGAGCGGGCCACCCGCATCACGTCTTCTTGGTGTCGGAGATCGAGAGCAGCAGTCGGCTCGTCGAGGAACACGACCGGAGTGCGCTGGGCAAGCACGCGCGCGAGCGAGACGCGCGCCTTTTCGCCGCCAGAGAGCGTGGTGTAGCGGCGCTCCCCTAGATGCGCGACATCCGTCACATCGAGTGCTTCGTTGACGACGGCAACGTCGTCGCGACTCTCAACCAGCCGGGCCCACGGGCTGCGACCCATGGCGACGACTTCGGAGACCCGGAACGGAAAGCTCACACTGTTCTCTTGAGTGAGCACCGCACGTAGTCGGGCGAGTTCAGCATGGCGGATGCCGCCAACATCCCGACCGTCAATGGTCACGGTGCCGCTGTCTGGCTTGCGGTCACCGCTCAACACCGAGAGCAGGGTCGACTTTCCGGCGCCGTTCGGCCCAACAAGGGCGAGTACTTCACCTTCGTGAACGTCGAGACTGACGTCGGTGAGGATCGCGCGGGAATCGAGTCGAACCGCAATATTGCGTG
This sequence comes from Salinibacterium sp. M195, assembly GCF_019443965.1. Taxonomy (GTDB): domain Bacteria; phylum Actinomycetota; class Actinomycetes; order Actinomycetales; family Microbacteriaceae; genus Rhodoglobus. The sequence continues at coordinate 280,176 of NZ_CP040814.1, forward strand.
CGCTGATCATGCCCAACCTCCGCTGCGTTTGCGCTGGCGGAAGAGGAGGTAGAAGAAGAAGGGGCCACCAATGAGGGAGGTGAGCAGCCCAATCGGCAGGTCACCGCCGGTCACGACCGAGCGGGCGAGGAGGTCGGAGAGTACGAGAAGAACGCCACCGCCGACGGCGCTCGCCACAATGAGTTGACGATGCGCCGGGCCGATGACCATACGCATCGCGTGCGGCACGACGAGGCCGACGAAGGCGATGATGCCGCAGAATGCGACGGCAACGCCGGTGAGGAGCGCGACGATCACGATTGACACGATGCGAAGGCGCTCAACGTTCACTCCGAGGTGGCGGGCGTTTCGCTCCCCCAGAGCCAGCAGGTCGAAGGGGCGGGCGAGCACAACGGCGGCCGCAAGACCGATCGCCGTAACGAGAGCGACGATGAGCACTTCGCTCCAGCGCGACCCGTTGAGCGAGCCGAGCTGCCAGAACACGATCTGTTCGCGACTTCCCGAGTCTGCGACGAAAAGCAGAAAGGCGAGGCCAGCACCGGCGAAGGCATTGACCGCGATTCCGGTGAGGAGCAATGTCACCACTTCGGTGCGTCCGTTGGCGCGCGAAACGAAGTAGACCAGCAGAGTGGCGAGCAGTCCGCCCACGAAGGCGAAAAGGGCGATTGCGCCATCCCCGAGCGCGGCGACGCCAACGACTATGGCAATCGCGGCGCCCAAGGCGGCTCCGGATGAGACGCCGACGACTCCAGGTTCAGCAAGCGGGTTGCCAAAGATCGCTTGCATCACGGCACCGGCAACGGCGAGGGCAGCGCCAACGACCAGAGCCATCGCGATGCGGGGAAAGCGCACCACCCAGAGTGTGGACTCGACGATCGAATCGGTCGGAGCCCACTCGTTCTGGATGCCGATTGCGCGCAGCAGAGATCCGCCGACTTCGGCGGGGCTCACCGGCAGCTGCCCGAGCACAGCCGACGCCACGATGCCGCCGAGAAGCAGCGCGGCAAGCGTGAGTGTGAGGGTCAGCGCGCGGAGGGTGTTGTTCACGGAACGCGCTGCAACCACTCTTCGGTGCCGAACTTCTCGGCAACAAGTTCTTCAGCGCGAGCACGCTCGTCGCTCGTGATTTCGCTCTCCGCTAGACCGTGCAGGCTGCGGAAGGTAGCAACCATGGTGTCGATGATCGCAGACCGTTCCATGCCCGTCTGGCTCCGCAGTGGGTCAACTCGTTTTGCCGCCGATTTTGTGCCTTTGTCACTCATTTTTTCGCGACCGATGCGCAGTACCTGCACCATTTTTTCGCCGTCGATGTCGTAGCTCATGGTGACGTGATGCAGCACAGCACCAGCGCCGAGTCTCTTCTGCGCTGCACCACCGATCTTTCCACTGGGGCTGGCGATGTCATTGAGGGGTTGGTAGCTGGCGTCGATGCCGAGCGATTTGAGGGCGATGATGACCCACTCGTCGAGGAAGGCATACGAGTCAGCGAAGGTCATTCCCTGCACGAGCTCAACGGGAGCATAGATCGAGTAGGTGATGACGGTGCCGGCTTCCATGAACATGGCACCGCCACCAGAGATTCGGCGCACCACGTCGAAGCCAAACTTCTTGGCGTTGTCGAGATCAACTTCGTTGCGCAGTGACTGAAAGCTGCCGATGACGACGGCTGGCTTGTTCCATTCCCAAATGCGCAGTGTTGGCTTGCGACGACCGGAGGCAACTTCTTCAGAGAGCACCTGATCCATGGCCATCTGCAGAACAGGCTCCAGCGGTGGTCCGGTGATGATCTGCCAGTCGTAGTCTTTCCACGTCGTGGCACGCTGCAGCGCCCGACGGATGGTCGTGGCCACCGATTCGGCCGAGAAACCGAGCATCACCGTACCCTCGGGCAGCGAGCGCTGAATCGAGGCCGTGATTGTTTTCGCATCGGAGTTAGCTGGCAGCCCATTCACTGCCGCATTGATGTCTTCGAGGGCATCATCCGGTTCAAGAAAGAAGTCGCCAGCAAGGCGAAAGTTGGTGATGGTGTCGTCGACAACATCGAGATCGACCACTACGAGTTTTCCGCCGGGCACCTTGAATTCGCCGTGCATCACTTACCCCTGTCTAGTTGTGCTGATTCCAGCCTAATGCGCTGCGTTGGACTGCGGAATTGACCAGTCGAGTGGCGGCACAAACGCGCCATGACCGTGGTCGACAATGCGGGCCCGCAATCGCTGGAATGCCTCTTCGAGAGCGGGAGTTCCCGGGTTGCGGTTTATGCCGGTATGGCTGTACTCGTAGACATTCCATGACGGCCAGACGTGAAGGTGGGCGTGCGGCACCCGATACCCCTCGAACATCAAGCCAACACGGTCGGCTGCCCACTCGTCGCGCTGGGCTAGCCCGATCAGGCGACCAACACGAAAAATATGCATGGCCAGATCTTCATCGAGATCACTCCACCGGTCGACCTCGAGTCGAGGGATCACCAAGATGTGACCGGGGTTGCGTGGCTCGATGGTGAGGATGGCAAAGACACGATCATCCGCCCACACGAAACGGCCTGGTGAGCGCCCGTTCAGTATCTCGGTGAAGATTGACGCCATTTATTTAGGCTCTGCAGCCTCGGGACGGGGGCCGTCAGGGTGAACGGGCTTGAGCCGCACATCGAGCCAGGCCACCAGATCAGCGATCACTTCATCTTTATTGGTCTCGTTGAAAATTTCGTGACGGGCGCCAGGGTAAACGATGGCTTCCATGTCCGTGAGTTTTGACCGCGTGGCGTAGTCGGCGGCGAGCCACTCGATGCTCGTCGTGCCACCAAGCGAATCTTCATCGCCAATCATGATTAGCAGGGGGATGTCGCGCTTGATGTGTTTCGTGGGGCGACCGAGGAGGCGCATTCCGTCGATGGGGCCGAAGAGTTTGAGCGCATCCGCGTAGAAGGTCAGCGGGTCGCTCACGAAGTCTTCGGCGACCTGAGCGTCACGGCTCAGCCATTCGTAACCGGTGGTGCCGAGGTCTTTGTGCTGCGCATTGAGGTTGCCACTGTTCATGTGCGCAAAGGTGCGGTGAGCGGTTCCCGTCAGGATCGCGACCTCATATTCGTCGGCGTGCGCGTTGAGCACATCTTGCACCATGAGCGAGCCCCACGAGTGGCCTAGAAGGGCAACCGGGAGGTCGGGATGGTCGGTGCGAATAATGTGGGTGAGTTCACGGATGTTCTCGGTCGCCGCCCGCAGGCCGCCCTTGCCGAGCTTGCCGAGCTTGCCCAGTTTGCTGGCGTCGCCCGCGTTCTGGTCGAGACCGGTAGCGCCGTGGCCGCGGTGGTCATCGGCATAAACCGTGTAGCCGGCGGCAGCGAGAGCCTGGGCAACATGCTCGTAGCGGCGGGCGTGATCGCCGAGCCCGTGAGTGAGCTGGAGCACTGCATGAGCGTGGGGTGATTCCCACACGTAGTAGTGAATCTTTACTCCGTGGGCATCCGTATAGGAGTGGTCAGTTCGTGGCACCGTGAACTTGGGCATTGATGGGCCTCCTTGCTGCTCCCAGTCTACGACGGAGCGCTCGTGCCGGAGGGGTGATTATTGGTTGCTCAGGAATTTCGTTAGCAAGACTAATTTGATAGACTAACGAATATGCCAGACAAGCTAGACGACGAACTCCGAATCGCCCTGATGCGAATCGCTCGCCGCGTTCGGCAGCAGCGTCACGATGACACCGTCAGCGACAGCCAGCTCTCCGTTCTCTATGTGCTCAGCCAGCACGGTGGAAGCACCCTCGCCGCCCTCGCCGAGCACGAGCGCGTCACTCCCCCGTCGATGAACCGCACCGTGAATTGCCTCGTTGAGGAGGGTTTGATCACTCGGTCGAGCTCGCCAGATGACGGCCGCAAAGTGCTCATTGAAGTGACGGATGCCGGTACCGAGCTCGTGAACAAGACCCGTCAGCGTCGCGCAGAGTGGTTCGCTGCAGAACTCTCGGGGCTCGACGCCGCAGAACACACCGCCCTACACGCCGCCATTCCCGTACTACTGAAGTTGGCCAATTCGTGAGCGCAATGTTCCGCTCGCTTCGCATCTTCAACTATCGGCTCTGGATCATCGGAGCCATCGTCTCCAACACCGGCGCGTGGATGCAACGCACCGCTCAAGACTGGATCGTTCTCACCGATCTGACCGATCATGATGCCGCAGCTCTCGGCTTCACCATGGCGCTGCAGTTCGGCCCCATGCTGATTCTGATGCCCCTCACCGGAATCATCGCTGACCGCTTTGATCGCCGCACCGTACTGTTGTGGACCCAGTTCAGCCAGTTCGCTCTCGCCCTTGGGCTGGGCATTCTCGTGATCTCGGGTCACGTGCAGTTGTGGCAGGTATACGTGTTTGCGCTCCTGCTGGGAGTGGCAACCGCAATCGATGCCCCCGCCCGTCAAGCGTTCGTCTCTGAGCTCGTGAGTGACAAAGACCTGCCAAACGCGGTAGCGCTCAACTCAATGTCGTTCCAGACTGCGCGCCTCATCGGGCCTGCCGTTGCTGGAGTGCTCGTTGCCGCCATTGGTGCCGGACCGGTGTTCATCGTGAACGCGGCATCCTTCGTCGGCGTGCTCGCGTCCCTCTGGTTTATCCGGCGCAACCAACTAGTTTCGGTCGTGAAACTCGGGCGAGCGAAGGGGCAAATTCGGGATGGCCTGCGCTATGTGCGCGGCCGGCCAGACATCCTGATTGTGCTCGTTATGGTGTTTCTTGTCGGAACCTTCGGCTTCAATTTTCCCGTCTTCATCGCCACCATGGCCACTACAGAATTTGGCAAGGGCGCCGCCGAGTTTGGTCTGCTGTCGTCAATGATGGCGGTTGGCGCGGTCGTCGGATCGCTCCTAGCCGCCCGGCGTGAACGGGCCAGGCTCGGCGTCGTTATCGTCGGTGCCGCCTTCTTTGGCTTCGCCTGCCTGCTCGCCGCCCTCGCCCCCAGCTACTGGACCTTCGGTGCCGCGCTGACCATCATCGGCGTTTTCTCGCTCACCATGATGACGACCGCCAACGCCTACGTGCAGACCTCAACAACACCGATCATGCGCGGCCGCGTCATGGCGCTCTACCTGGCGATTTTCGCAGGCGGCACCCCCATCGGCGCGCCCATCGTTGGCTGGGCTGCCAACGAACTCGGACCCCGCTGGGCGCTCGGCATCGGCGCACTTTCCGGGTTGCTTGCCGCCGCCGCCGCCATCGTGTGGCTCGTTTACAGTCGCGGGATGCGCGTGGGTCGCGTGCCCGAAAGCCGCTTCCGTCTTCGCTTGCGCTTTCCACCCGAGCCAACGCCCGACGAAGCCATCGAGCTCGCCACTCAAGAGATCGCGATCGTCGAAACCACCACTCGTCGCACGAGTTAACTGCAGTGTGGGGCGGATGCTCTCAGCATCCGCCCCACACTCACGCAATTGTTAGACCGCAGTGGACCCTCGAGCTAAGCCTCGCGGGTGATCTCCACGCTCACGAACAGCTTTGAGCCGAACGGCCCCGCATACACACCGCGCAACGGCGGCACATCGTTGTAGTCGCGACCGCGACCCACGAGCACGTGGCGGTCACCAATGTCGATCAGGTTCGTGGGGTCATAGCCACGCCACTGCCCGTTGCAGAACCATTCGATCCACGCGTGAGACTCGCCGACAACGGTTTCGCCAATCGCTGCATCCGGTTTCGGATGCAGGTAGCCAGACACGTAGCGGGCGGGAATGCCGACCGATCGCAACGCGCCAAGCGCGAGGTGCGCGATGTCTTGGCAGACACCCTTGCCACCCGTCCACGCTTCCGCAGCGGTCGTCGCCACCCCCGTGACGCCACTCATGTACTGGATCGCGTTACCGATCGCCATCGAAATCTGCAGTGCGCTCTCACACGCATCATCTGACTGTGAAGCAATCTCTTTCGCGAGCGCCACCACCTCAGCGGGAGGCGCAGTACGACGGGTCTGGCTCAGATTCTCGACAGCATCCATCGATAGCTCAGCTGCGGCCGCGAGATCAGCCCAGCTCATGCACTCTGAAACATGTTCGCGGTCATGGACCTCAACGAGGCTTGTCGCGGTCAGCGACAACTCCTTGTGCCCAGTGAGCACCTCAAAGGATGCGACCCGCGAACCCCAATAGTCGACATAGTTGCTCTGACTTGAGAGCGGCAGAATATCCAGATTAGCGAACAGCACAAGCTGACCCTCAACGCTGGCAGGCAACATCCGCGCCTCGTTATACGACGCTGTTACTTCTCCGCCGTAGCTAAAGCCCGTGGAGTGTCTGATTCTCAAGCGCTTCATGAGATCTCTCCTACCCACTCGGGGGCTGCGTTTGTCGGGAAGTATCGTTGACGCACCGCCTCAGAGGCGGCACTGGTTGCGGCCTGCACGCGATCCATGTGAAGCGGCAGATCATCGAGAATCTCGGCGATCGGCCGGTACTCAAGCTCGCTGCGCATCTTGCCAAGCAGTCGCTGGGCGTCGTCAGCAACACCCACACGGTTAGTGCGGCGAGGCTCAAGTTCGCGCATGCAATCCTCTGCCCGCGAAACGGAGAACAGGATGCTGCGCGGGAACAAGCGGTCCAGCAAGAGGAACTCTGCCGCATTGCTCGCACTCGGCATGCCACGGTAAGTACGCAAGTACGGTTCGTAGGCGCCACAGGAGCGAAGAATCGTGGTCCACGATGGACCGCTTGCTTCGGTGAGGCTGCGAGTCGCCAACAGTCGGGCAGTCATATCCGCACGCTCGAGGCTGCGACCAAGAGTGAAGAACTGCCACGCCTCGTCGCGACTTGTCGCCGACTCGATGATGCCAACAGCGAGGGCGCTGCGCTCGCGAACCCAGTTGAAGAAGTCGCTCACTTTGTCTTCAGAAATGCGACGAGGCATCCGGGCGCGGGTCGTGTTGAGACACTCCCACAGTTCCGTCGACACAATCTCGCGAGCACGACGCGCATTTTCGCGGGCAGCGCCCAGCGAGTAAGCGATCGAGGCTGGCTCGGTTCGGTCAACGGCAAGAATCGACAACACATCGCCACGGGTGAGCACGGTGTCTGTTGGCGCTTCGCTTCCCATGACGCTCAAGAGCGCACGGCAGGCATCGTCTTCTTCGATCCACGGATCTTCAAGTAGCAGCTGGAGATGAACGTCGAGGATGCGGGCGGTTCCGTCTGCACGCTCAATGTAGCGCCCGATCCAGAACAGTGACTCTGCGATGCGGCTCAGCATGATTGACCTCCCTCGATGTCGTCACTCTGCTGTTGCTGCTCTTCTTGACGCTGGCGATGAGTGAGGCTGTGGCTGCTGTCGTGATCCTCAGCATGATCATCGTGGATGCCCGCTTCAAGCAGCATCTCCGGGGTGATCACCGTAATCGCTTCAGTATCGGCTTGCCGTTCGACAAGACCCTGAACGCTGCTTGCGGACTCTTCGATCTTCTCGCGGCCCACAACCCAGGTGTCTTTCGAACCGCCACCCTGCGAGCTGTTGACCACCAGCTGGCCCTCGGGCAACGCAACGCGAGTGAGACCGCCCGGGAGCACCCACACATCGTTTCCGTCGTTGACGGCGAACGGGCGGAGGTCAGCGTGGCGCGGGCGCATGCCGTCATCAACCACGGTGGGAATCGTCGACAGCTGCACCACCGGCTGAGCGATCCAGCCTCGAGGGTCTTTGAGGAGCTGCTTCTTGAGCGTCTCCAATTCGTCTTTGGATGCCGCTGGGCCGATGACGAGTCCCTTACCGCCGGATCCGTCAACAGGTTTGATCACGAGCTCATCGAGGCGGTCAAGTACTTCTTCGAGCGCGCCCGGATCTTCGAGTCGCCACGTATCGACGTTCGGCAGAATCGGCTTCTCTCCGAGGTAGTACTCGGTGAGGTCGGGCAGATAGGTGTAAACGAGTTTGTCGTCAGCGACACCGTTTCCGACCGCGTTGGCGATCGTGACGTTGCCGAGGCGAGCCGCGAGCATCATGCCTGGGCTGCCCAACATCGAGTCGGCGCGGAACTGCAGCGGGTCGAGGAACTCGTCGTCGACTCGGCGATAGATCACGTCGACGCGGGTGGGACCAGCGGTGGTCCGCATCCAGACGCGACCACCGGAACAGAAGAGGTCGCGACCTTCCACAAGCTCGACGCCCATGAGGCGCGCGAGTAGCGTGTGCTCGAAGTACGCGGAGTTGTAGACACCCGGCGTGAGAACAACAACCGTTGGTTCGTCGATTCCGCTCGGCGCGCTCGCCCGCAGAGCCTGCAACAGTTTGTGCGGGTAGTCGCCAACGGGGCGAACGCGCATGGAAACGAACAGTTCTGGCAGGGTCTGGGCCATCACTCGACGGTTCGAGATCACGTAGCTGACACCGCTGGGAACGCGAACGTTGTCTTCAAGCACGCGCCAAGCACCGACCTCATCGCGGATAAGGTCGATTCCGCTGACCTGAATGCGCACGCCGTTGGCCGGCTCGATGCCCGCCGCCTGACGATGAAAGTGGCTTGACGAGGTAATCATCCGAGCAGGAATCACACCGTCTTTGATGGCGTTCTGCGGCCCATAGATGTCCGCGAGAAAAGCTTCGAGCGCACGCACTCGCTGCTTGACTCCCGTCTCGACCTGTTTCCACTCCGAAAGGTCAATAACTCGAGGAACGGGATCAAGAGGGAAGGGTCTCTCTTCGCCAGCGAAGTCGAAGGTTACGCCTTGGGCAAGGTAGCTGTCGGCGAGTGCTTCAGTACGTCCGCGCAGCTCTTCCTGCGTCATTTGCGCCAGCGCGTCATGTATCTCGCGGTAGGGGCGACGTATCTCGCTATCGGCAGAGAACATCTCATCCCACGCGGCTGGTCCGGTGCGTTTGGAGGCGCTTGATGTGTATCCGTCAAACAAATCTGCCATGTACAGACACTATGCCGATTGACCAATTTTCGCTGCAAAGTGCGTTGATTCCGCCAGATCGACGCACACAATTTACAGTTAAGTAATGGATCAAACCCTCCCCACAATTCTTGTTCTCCCCGGCGGAGGGTATTCACGGCTTGCACCCCACGAAGGCGAGCCGATTGCTGCCTGGCTGCGAACTCTCGGCTGGAATTCTCGCGTCGTTGAATACCCTGTCGCCACGAAACATCCGACCCCATTGCTGGCAATTCAGTCTGAAATTGCAAAGGAACGTGCGCTAGGGGCACCTCTCGTCGGTGTTTTGGGCTTCTCAGCTGGCGGCCACTTGGCCGGCCACGCTGCCGTCGCCCCCATCGCGAAGCCCGAAGAGCGGCCCGATTTTGCGGTGCTCGGCTACCCCGTTGTGAGCATGACGAGCCCGACCCACGAAGGGTCTCGTGAAAACCTGATCGGGTTGGATGCCAACCAGTTGCTCCGTGAAGACACGTCAATTGACCTGCTGGTGACGCCAGCCACGCCGCCGATGTTCATCTGGCACACGGCTGCTGACGAGCCCGTTCCGGTTGACGAGCACTCGTACCCCCTTGCTGCAGCGTTGGCTGCTGCTGGCGTGCGCCACGAACTTCACGTCTTTGCTGATGGCAAGCACGGCCTCGGTCTTGCTGAGGGAACTCCCGCTGAGGCGTGGCAGTCGCTGTGCGAGATTTGGTTGAGTTCGATGCGCTAAAACGGCGCTACGGATGCCCAGCAACGGTCAATTGCGGCGGTAGGCAACGGGCATTCCGGTAGACTGGGGTCACCGTTGCCGACCGAATAGCCCACTTCGAACAACGGGCTACCAAAATTACTGGAGCAAGATCCTGAGCAAGCTCGGCCGCTGCCACAACCTGCCCCGGGAACACTAGTGCTCGCGCTGTTAGCAGTCTTCGCGCTCGTAGCACTCGTGGTTCCGGCGCTGACCCGAGCACTCGGCGTGCGGGTTTTCCCCGTGATCGCGCTTGTTCCCGCGGCAGCGTTTGTCTATACCGTGACTCTGACGCCGCAGGTGATGGCGGGAGCAGCCCCGGCGGAAACCGTCATGTGGATCTCCCAGTTGCAGCTCGAGCTGAGTGTGCGCGTCGATACTTTGTCGTGGTTGCTCTCCCTGATCGTTACCGGTGTCGGCGCGTTGGTGATCCTCTACTGCGCCAAATACTTCACCAACTCTGAAGAAGGCCTCGGCCGATTCGCTTCGGTGCTGCTGGCATTCACCGGGGTGATGTACGGGCTCGTGATCGCCGACAACGTCTACCTTTTGTTTATTTTTTGGGAAGCAACGAGTGTCTTCTCGTATCTCCTCATCGGCCACTACATCGGACGGACCGCTAGTCGCGGTGCGGCAATGCAAGCGCTCATGGTGACAACCGCCGGCGGACTCGTCATGCTTGTCGGGCTGGTAATGCTGGCAGAACATTCGGCTACCGCAAGCCTGACCGAGATCATCTCTCGCGAACCTCACGGAGCGATTGTCACCGTCGCGATCATGTTGATCCTCGTCGGGGCTCTCACCAAGTCAGCAATCGTGCCGTTCCATTTCTGGCTGCCCGCAGCGATGGCGGCCCCGACCCCCGTGAGCGCTTACTTGCACGCCGCCGCGATGGTTCAGGCCGGGATCTACCTCGTCGCCCGGCTCGCACCCGGTTTTGCTGACACCCCTGGCTGGCGCCCCCTGTTACTGGGGCTCGGGCTCCTCACCATGCTGGTTGGCGGATGGCGCGCGCTCAAGCAGTTCGACCTGAAGCTGCTCCTCGCCTACGGCACCGTGAGCCAACTCGGTTTCCTGCTCGTCGTCGTCAGCTACGGCACCCGCAATGCTGCCATCGCCGGGGTCGCGCTGCTCCTCACGCACGCACTCTTCAAAGCAGCTCTGTTCCTTATCGTCGGCATCACCGACCACCGAGCGGGAACCCGCGACCTGCGCAAGCTCAGCGGTCTCGGCCGAGAAGCACCGTTCTTAGCGGGCTTCGCGGTACTGGCAACAGCATCCATGGCCGGAATTCCGTTCACGGCTGGCTTTGTTGCTAAAGAAGCCGTGCTCAGTGCGTTTTTCGAGGATGCGGCATCCGGTTCCGTCGCCGGTTGGGTGGCCCTGATCGGAGTGGCAGTGGGGTCAACCCTCACGGTGGCCTACAGCGCCCGATTCTTGTGGGGTGCCTTCGCCCGTAAGAAGGGTGTCGAAAAAGTTCGCCCGGTGCACGAGAGCGTGCAGTTTCTTTTCTCGCCCGGCCTTCTTGCCATCACCGGCATAGTGCTCGCGCCCCTGTTCGGCGCGCTCGGCACAGTGCTGGCGGGATATTCGACCCTGTTTCCACCGCTCCACTCCGACTACGCCCTCGCCCTCTGGCACGGCTTCGATCCTGCGTTCTTCGTGTCGACGCTTACCGTGCTCGGAGGACTTGCTCTCTTCTTTGCTCGAGCCCCCGTGTTCGCCGGCCAGTCTCGAGTCCCGGCGCTCATCGATTCCAGCCGCCTGTACCGCCAGTCCATGAGAGCTCTCGACCGTGTGGCTGGCCGCGTCACCGCCACGACACAGCGTGGGTCGCTCCCGTTCTACCTCTCCGTGATCCTGCTTGTCATGGTCGGAGCGGTTGGGACAACCCTCGTCCTGAACAGGACGTGGCCGACAAGCCTCTTGCTTTTTGACGGCCCAACGCAGCTCGCCATTGGGGCCATCATGGTCGTCGCGGCGCTCTCTCTCGGCGGAGCCAAGAAACGATTCTCCGCCGCGTTGCTGGTCGGCGTTACCGGTTATGGACTAGCCGCCCTCTTCGCTTTCCACGGAGCGCCAGACCTTGCCCTCACGCAGGTGCTTGTCGAAACGGTCACCCTCATCGCCTTCGTTCTGGTTCTGAGGCGGCTCCCCGCCAGGCTGGGCAAGGAACACGGCAGCGTCCACCGCGGGGTGCGCGCGCTCATCGGCGCCGCCGTTGGACTACTCATGGGCGTCGTCGCTGTCGTCGCCCTCGGAGCAAGAACTGCCTCCCCCATTTCGGAAGCCCTGCCCAAGCTTGCCCACGAAATCGGTCACGGAAACAACGTCGTCAACGTCGTACTCGTCGACATCCGCGGTTGGGACACTCTCGGAGAGCTCGCCGTGATCGTTGCTGCTGCCACCGGCGTCGCGAGCTTGGTCTTTCTTCGGAGTCGAACCGATAACCTCCCGCGCGATTCTGAACGCCCGCGCAAGCAGAGCCTCACCTCGCGCTTCACCCCATCACCCGAGCTCATCGCTCCGGAATATGTTCCGGGCGTACAAGATCCCTCGACCCGCAACTCGTGGCTGCTTGCCGGCCGACGGCTGGCCCCCGAGAATCGTTCCATTCTTCTCGAAGTTGTCATCAGGCTCCTTTTTCACGCCATCGTCGTACTTTCTCTCTACCTGCTCTTTGCCGGGCACAACCTGCCGGGCGGAGGCTTTGCGGGCGGACTCGTCGCCGGACTCGCCCTGGCCGGGCGCTACCTTGCTGGCGGACGCTACGAGCTCGCTGCCGCGGCTCCCTTCGATGCCGGACGCGTCTTGGGGTTCGGCCTCCTGCTTGCCGCCGGCACCGCCACCGCCCCGCTCCTCTTCGGCGCGCAGGCGCTCACGTCCACATTTTTCGAGGCCACGATTCCGGTGCTCGGGCACCTCGAGTTCACGACATCAACGATCTTCGATATCGGCGTTTACCTCGTGGTGGTCGGCATGGTTCTCGACGTGCTGCGTAGCCTCGGTGCCGAAATCGACCGCCAGCAAGAGGATGCCTCAGACGTTCTAGAAAGTGGGAGCACCATATGAGCGCCTCCCTCACCCTCGTCGTTGTCATGGCAGTGCTCTACGCCGTGGGAGTATTCATGCTGCTCGAGCGCAGCATGACCCGCGTGCTGCTCGGGTTCCTTCTTGTGGGCAACGCCACCAATCTGCTGATCCTGATTGTGTCTGGTCGCCCAGGGGTTGCCCCCTACTTTGGCGACGAAGGCACCTTCGCCGACCCGCTACCGCAGGCCTTTATCCTGACCTCGATTGTCATCACCTTTGGAGTATCCGCGTTTCTGATGGCACTGATTTATCGTTCGTGGCGTCTGGCTCACGCGGATGTTGTTCACGACGACTCCGAAGATATTGAGGTGGGACGTCGCACAGCAGCGATGGCGATCGAACGTGCTGTTGCTAGCGACGATACCGAGTTCGGAACTCGGGCCGCCGCCGCTGTCGCCGATGCGCTTGACCTTGCCGAGCAAGAGCGCAAAGAAGACGAGGAAAGCATCAACGAACAACTCAGGATGCAAGCTCTGCACGCTGAGACCGACGCCGCCGAGCGCGACGCAACGGAGGAGGGCAAATGAGTTTCCTAATTCCCCTCGTCGTTTTGCTGCCGCTGCTCGGTGCCGCCCTCGCCTTGACACAAGCCAAGCGCCCGCAGGTTCAGGTCTTGATCGCCGTTACCGTGCTCAGCGCCGTTCTCATCCTGGGCATCGCTCTGTTGGTGCACGTTGACGCCAACGGAACGATGGCAGTCGAGCTTGGCGGCTGGGAGGCGCCGTTCGGTATCGTGCTCGTCGTCGACAGACTGGCCGTGTTGCTCCTCGTGGTCTCAGCGGCCGTTTTGCTGGCGGTGCTGGTGTTCTCTGTTGGTCAAGGGCTCGCTGACGGCGACAAAGAGACCCCGGTGTCGATTTATTACCCGACCTATCTGATTCTGGCGGCCGGAGTCTTCAACGCCTTTATCGCCGGCGATCTTTTCAATCTGTATGTGAGTTTTGAAATTCTGCTCGTGGCCAGCTTCGTGCTCATCACGGTCGGAGGCACGGAACTTCGAATTCGAGCCGGAACCGTCTACATCGTCGTGAGTTTGGTGTCGTCGGTGCTCTTTCTGGCCGCGATCGCCATGATCTACGGCGCAACCGGCACCGTAAACATCGCCCAACTTTCCGTGCGTCTCGCAGAATTGCCGTCTGACACCCAGCTGATACTGCACGTCATGCTCCTCGTCGCGTTCGGCATCAAAGCGGCCGTGTTCCCGTTGTCGTTCTGGCTTCCCGATTCTTACCCCATGGCACCAGCCCCAGTGACAGCAGTATTTGCCGGGTTGCTCACCAAAATCGGCGTGTACGCCATCATGCGAACTGAGATGACAATTTTCGCTGGTGACGATCTCAACATCGCAATCTTGGTAGTCGCCGCCCTCACCATGATCGTGGGAATTCTCGGCGCGGTTGCACAATCTGACATCAAGCGACTGCTGTCGTTCACCCTGGTGAGTCACATCGGTTACATGCTGTTCGGAATCGGTATCGGCACCGCCGCCGGCCTCAGCGCGGCGATTTACTACATCGTGCACCACATCACGGTGCAAACGACACTCTTTCTCGCGACCGGACTTGTCGAACGTCAAGGCGGCACGACGGGCATCAACCGGCTCGGCGGCATGTTAAAAGCGAGTCCGCTCGTCGGTATTCTCTTTTTCATCCCGTTGCTGAACCTCGGCGGGATCCCCCCGTTCTCGGGATTCCTCGGAAAACTAGCTCTGTTCGAAGCCGGAGCGCAAGAAGGCTCCGTGCTGGCCTGGGTTCTCATCGGCAGCGGAGCGCTCGTCTCCCTGCTCACCCTCTATGCCCTCATCCGAGCGTGGAGTTTGACGTTCTGGCGTCACACCGATGAGGTCGCCGGTTACGAAAACGCGCTCCCCGCTAACGACATGATGGGTGAGTCCACCGAGGTGAAGACGGCTCGCAGCATCCCGCGCATCATGGTTGGCGCGACCGTGGCGATGGTTGCGCTGAGTGTGACGCTCACCGTGCTTGCTGCCCCGTTGTTCGATCTCAGCACCCGCGCCGGCGACAACATCACGGGGCCTGGCTACTACGTCACCACGGTGTTCCCGGGAGGATCCGAATGACGCACCAGCAGCAGGATCACGCGACCAGCGCCCACGAAGACACGCCTCGTCAGGCAACCCGACGCGAGGTTCGCGGAAACCTGTGGACCCAGCTTCCCTTGCTCCTGGGGCTCGTTCTGCTCTGGACCGTTCTGTGGGGGCAAGCGACCTGGGTCAGTGTCATTACCGGATTCATTGTGGCGATTACGGTCACGCGAGTGTTCTACCTTCCCCCGGCAGAACTGTCGGGTCGACTCAACGTCTGGTATCTGCTCGTCTTTCTCGCGCATTTCTTTCTCGACGTCGCAATCGCCTCCTTCACCGTCGCATTTCAAGCACTCAACCCCCGCCCCATCCCCGCGTCCTCCGTGATCGGAATCTCGTTGCGCACGAGCTCGGATCTCATCATGACGTTGGATGCGATTGCGATGTCGCTGGTGCCGGGCTCGCTCGTCGTCGAAGCAGACCGCGAGCGCGGCATCCTGTATTTGCACACTTTTGCTACCCAAACCCCGGAAGACATTGAGGGCATGCGCAGAAAGGTGTTGATCGTCGAAGCACGCATCGTTCGAGCCATCGGGTCGAAAGCAGACCTTGCACGCATCCACGAGAGCGAGGCCACATCGTGAGCGACTGGGTTTTCATCGTTGTCGGCCTGACGCTGACAGCGGCCGCCGCTATGGCACTGTTCCGCATCATCCGCGGGCCATCAATCTTGGACCGGATGATCGCCTCAGACATGCTTCTGACCACCATGATCTGCGCGCTGGGCGCTGAAATGATCTACAACTCCCACACCAGGAGTCTTGCCGCGATGTTTGTGCTCGCGGGCACCGCATTCCTCGGTTCGGTTGTCGTAGCGCGCTACGTCTCGAGGAACGGACGGTTATGAGCTTCGATCTGATCGCCGACGTTCTCACCGGCATCTTTCTGCTCCTCGGAGCGTTCCTCTCGCTCGCGGCGGGCGTTGGTCTGATCCGTTTTCCGGATGCCATTGCGCGGATGCACGCGACCACCAAGCCACAAATTCTTGGCCTCACGTTCATCCTCGCCGGAATTGCCCTTGAGGAACGTCGGCTTTCGACCATTGTGGTGCTGATCGCACTCCTGGCGTTCCAAATGATGACGGCACCCATCTCCGCTCACATGATCGGACGAGCAGGGTACCGAAACGATGTCATCGCTCCAGGCTCGCTGCTCGTGGATGAGCTCAAGCAGTCAATCGACCAGGTGCAGCAGGAACTGGGCAGGGCCGACAACGAGGCTGAGAACGAGCGCGACTCCTCGCACTAACGGCGTTGGCTGAACGCCTCTGATTTGGCGGTGGGACCGGAGACAAGGATGGTGTCGTCGGCAGCGATCACCGTTGTCTGGTCGGTGTAAGTCCAGGTTCCACCATGAGGGCGCACTGCGGTGATCGTCACGCCAGCCGTCGAGCGAACCTGTGACTCGCCAAGACTCTTGCCCACGATGCTCGCCGGCGGAGCCATCTTCACGAGCGAGAAACCGTCGCCGATTTCTAGATAGTCCTGCATCGAACCGCGCACCAAATGGGCAACACGGCGCCCCATTTCTTTCTCCGGGTACACGACGTGACGCACCCCAAGCTGCTCGAGGATAGTGCCATGGGGTTCGCTGACCGCTTTTGCCCACACGTGTTCCACATTGAACCGCAACAGCAGCGACGTGGTCAGGATGCTCGCCTGAATGTCACTGCCAATCGCCACCACCACGCGGTCGAACTCGGGCACGGCCAACTGCTGCAGCACCTCTTCGCGCGTGGAGTCCGCGGCAACAACGTGGGTGAGCTGGCCGTTGAGTTCTTGCACGATCGACTCATCGAGGTCGATGCCCAGTACTTCGGTGCCATTGGCCATCAGCTCCAGCGCTAGAGCGCGACCGAAACGACCCAACCCGATCACCGCCACCGAGTCTGCGGCGGCCACACTCGACACATCCGAACCAGAGAACATGCGCAATTTAGCCAATGATCGGCCTTTCTTTGGGAAGTTCATACAGGACAGCACGCTCGCGGAGAGCAAGCGCTGTAGCGAAACCAATCGGGCCGAGGCGGCCCACAAACATGAGCACAGCGAGAATCAGCTGGGCGGCAACGGGGAGCTCTGGCGTGATTCCTTCTGAGAGCCCCACGGTGCCGAATGCCGATACCGTCTCGAAGAGAACCGCACCGAGAGGCAGCCCAGACAACAGCATGATGATGATCGTGGATGACGCAACAACTCCCACCGACAGCAAGACAACCGCAATCGCTTGGCGGTGCACCGCGCGCGACAGTCGCTTGCCGAAGACGTTCACGACCCCGTCGCCACGCACCTCCGCGAGGAGAATGAAGAACAACACCGCGAAGGTCGTGACCTTGATGCCCCCGGCAGTGCCGGCCGGGCCGCCGCCGATGAACATGAGGGCGGTCATCCCGAACTGAGTAGCCTCGCTCATAGCGCCAATGTCGATGCTGTTGAAGCCGGCAGTGCGCGTCTGAACTGACTGGAAGAAGCCCGCGAGAAGCTTGGCCTGCCAGTCGAGCGGGCCGAGCGTAGCGGGATTGTTCCACTCGATGAGGGTGATGTACGCCGCGCCAGCGACGAGCAGCAGCGGGGTCGCCGCGATGACGATGCGGGTGTTCATGCTCCACTTGAGTCGGTTGCCGCCGTAGCGCAAAAGCTGCACGATCACGGGGAACCCGAGACCGCCGAGGATGATTTCGGCGCACAAAGTGAGCGAGACAACCGGGTCGTCGACGAACGACATCATGTTGTCGCTGAAGAGCGCGAAACCAGCATTGTTGAAGGACGAAACCGCGTGGAAGAGTGCGAACCACGCGGCCTCCCCCACGCTGTAGCCGTAACGCAGCAAGAACCAGAAGAAGAGGATGATCGCACCAGTACCCTCGATGACGAGGGAGATTTTGAGCACGCCCAGCACCAGTGAGCGCACATCGCCGAATCCAACATTCTTGGTTTCGGCGGCGGCGGTAATCCGCGAGCGCAGTGACAGCCTCCGCACGACCGCAATACCGATGATCGACGCAAAGGTCATGACGCCGAAGCCACCCACCTGGATGAGCACCATGATCACGACCTGGCCAAAGCCCGTCCAATACGTGGAGGTGTCGACGATCACATGACCGGTCACACACATTGCCGAGACAGCGGTGAAGAACGCCTCAACGAGAGTGGCGCCACCGGGACCGGTCCGCGAAATCGGCAAGGCCAGCAGGACTGTTCCCGCGGCGATTCCGATCAAAAACCCGAGAAGGGTGAGTTGTGCTGGATGAACCAGCTTTCGCTTACTACCCGTCCCGCGAAGGATGTTGTGCACCGGGATACAGTACGCCTGTTTTGGGCCAAACGTAGCGTCTATTTTCTACGGTGGTTCACCCCGCGACTTAGGCGCTAATGGGCTCCAGCACGAACACAGGAATCTCGCGCTCCGTCTTAGCCTGATAGTCCGCATAATCGGGGTAAGCGGCAACGGCACGCTCCCACCAGAGAGCCTTCTCGTCACCGGTCACTTCACGAGCCATGAAGTCACCCTTGACACCGACATCGTGCAGTTCAACGTGCGGCTGAGCCACCATGTTGTAGTACCAGACTGGATGCTTCGGCGCCCCACCAAGCGAGGCAACAACGGCATAGTTGCCATCGTGTTCTACCCGCATGAGCGCAGTCTTGCGAAGCTTGCCAGATTTGGCGCCAACCGTAGTCAGAACGATCACGGGCATCCCGCGCATGAGATTGCCCTCATGGCCATTGCTGGCTTCAAAAATGTCGGCCTGGTTGCGGGCCCACTCTGAGGTGCTGGGTTCGTATTCTCCTGTTAACGGCATAGCTCCACGTTACCGCGCCCTCTCCGCACGTTTGCCGTAGAGGGGCGCAAGGAGCGCAAGGAGGCGCAGACTGCCGCAGAGATAGGTAGTTATTACTCACTCGCACGCGCCCAGTCTGGGTCTTTACTGGGTGCATGATCACTTCACAACGCGCGCTGACCAGCGCCATCTCCGTTGCCCTCGCGGCAGGTCTCACCGTTTCCCTCTCCGGGTGCTTTGGCAACCCGCTCGAGCGCATCACCGATGGGCTCATCGAGGGCACCGTCGAGAACGTTATCGAAGGCACCACGGGCGTCGATGTCGATGTTGACGGCGACGGCAGTGGTGGTTCGCTTCCCGACTCATGGCCGGCCGAAATTCCCGTTCCCGAGGGAAGCATCCTGTTCTCGCTCGCCGCCGCGGGCACCTACAGCGCCACGCTCACCGTCGACAGCGAAGACGCCGCCAAAGCGGGCTATGAGCAGTTCGTGTCGAACGGCTACGAAGTTGTCTCCGAAATTTCGCTCGGCGACCAGGGTTACGCCTACGGACTCAGGAGCCCAGAGTGGACAGTGCAGTACTCCTGGGGTTCTGACGACGAAGGCACCGCAACTGTCAACATCACAGCGAGTCCCACCGAAGAGTAATAGCGCCCGCGGCCAAGAGGCCACCCAGCGCTACAAATCGGCGAGAACCTCTTCGAGTTCCACTCGCCCTTTGACGCCCAACTTGCGGTAAATGCGAGCCAAGTGGTTATCTACGGTTCGTACAGACAGCCCGAGCTGCTGGCCGATTTCCCGACTACGTTGTCGGCCAGCGGCAGCCCGGGCAATGGTCCACTCCCGCTCCGTGAGCTCATCCGGGGAAGCCTCACCCGGCACCCGATCCATGTCGGCGGCAAGACGGCGAGCGAGCAGCGTGACTTTGCGCTCCAACTCGCGGCGGTCAGCCTTGGCCGCGACGCGCGCACCCTCGCGAAGGCCATCGACTGCGAGCGCGGCTACTCCCGCGGTGGCGAGCGCCGGGGCGAGTTCACACAGGCGAGCGACATCCGCTTCGGCTACTGTCTCGGCCCAGTCGCGAATGCGGGAAACCAGCGGCGACGGCGAGAGTCGCGTCAGCAGCTCCAGTTGTTCGCGCGCGGCGTTCGGATGCCCGAGCCGAATAGCGACGGTAAGAGTGAGGGCACTCAGCAGAAAGTGACCGAGGACGATCCCTTCGGCTACGGCAGCGACAATGACAGCAGCGGCGTCGGCTGTGCGCCCCTCCGCCGCAAGGAGCCAAGCCTCACATTCGGCGCGCTGCAAGATGACTTTGGCGTCGCCAGCATGCTCGGGAGAAATCTCGGAGAGCAGTTCGCGCGCCGTCTCAGGTTCGCCTAGCTGGGCATCGACGGTCGCATGCAGGGCAACGGCCGTGCCGAGAAGTCCCGTGAAGTCCCGCCACTTCAGTTGCTCAACAGCGAGCGTCGCGAGAGCCCGGGCATCGCAGAGCCGCCCGTCGTGCAGCCTCACTATGGCAAGTGCGTACGACCACACCCCGGCAGAGTCTGCGAAGCGATCGAGGCGGCGCTTCGCTGCGAAATCGCGAGCAGGTCCGATCTCTGCTGACGCAACAAGCGCCAAGAATTCGGATAAATCGAGGAGCGATCCGGCAAACGGGGCTTCAAAACGGAAGGCATCGGCAAGGGGGCGCGTCTGGGCGATCGCCGCAAAAGCATCGGCAGGGTTGCCCGCCATCGTCGCGATCATCGCCGCCGTGAGACCCGCGTTCACCGCACCGAGTCCGCCATCCGCCGACACAGGGTCAGCGACCTCGGTGAGGGCGCTGGCATCTCCGGTCATGAGTTGCCACTTGGCAAGTTCCGGTCGCAGCACGACCTGGCCGCGAGCATCCATTCTCGCCAGTTCGCACGTCACCCGATCGACCGCGTCGGCGGGGCGGGAGAGACGATAGACCATGTGCTGACCCCAGCGGGCTAAGGCAATGGCACGGTCGTTATCATCGCTCGCCAGCGCAATCGCCGATTCGAACACCACGGAAGATCGCTCCGATTCAGCCAGAGCCGAGAGGGCACTGGCAAGCACTAGCTCTGGCGCGAACCGGCGTTCGTTGGGCTGGGCTCGTTCTGCGAGCGAAGCAGCAATGGCGTGGTCGCCGGCCGCGTGTGCGTAGCTGGCTGCCCAATCCAGATCATTGTCGCTAAGAACAGCGTCTGTCGTGGTGAGGAGAACGGTCGCGGTGAATCGCAGTTGCTGGTCGCCCGTCGGCAGCAGTCGACCCACGATTTCTTTCACCAGCTCTGTGCGCTCGGCCTGCGCGAGATCGATCGTGAGCGCTTCAGCGAATAGCGGGTGGGCAAGCCGCACAAGCGGTCTGGCCTCGGTTCCTGCATCTTCGGTGATGCCCTCACTCGTGAGGAAGCTCAGCGCGTCTGCCTCTTCGGCAGTAATAGCCGTCCGCGGAATTGGTTGCGCGATCGCGATCAACTGAGCGAGTCGTCGATCGACGGGCGCCAACTGGTGAATTCGATCGGCAATCGTCGCGCGCATATGCCTCGGCAATGTTGCCACTGACACTTCGAAACCAAAATCACCGCTGCGGATGCCACCCGCTCGCCCTGCCGCAAAGATCAGTTCGCGCAGCATCAGCGGGTTACCGCGGCTTGCCTCAAACATGTCGCGAAGACTCTCGGGGCGCAGGGTGCCGCCTAAATACTGTTGGAGGATCGACTGGCTGTGCTCGAGGCTCAACCCTTCCAGGTCGACAATGTCGATGAGATTCTCGTGCAGCAATCGTGCGATGGGGCCGTCGACGTCATGGGAGTCACGGGCGGTGAGCAGCGCTGTGACTCCGAACACGCGTACCAGTTGGTAGAGCACGCTCGCTGAGACGGTGTCGAGGAGCGGGGCGTCATCGATGATGAGCACGAACTTGTGAGGGTTTTCGCCCACGACTCCGACGAGAGCTTGCACGCGATCACTCACGCTCTCGAGGTCGTGCCTGCCCGCGCTGGCGAGCACCGGAGCGAGGGCCCCAAGCGGAACATCCACCAGCTCGGCAAGACCGATGACCGGCACCACGGTGCGTCCGTCGGCGCGCAAGATTTGGGCGATGTGGGCGCCCAATGTTGTCTTGCCGACGCCACTGGGGCCGCGCAACATGACCGAACGCGGGCGGGGGCCGCGGAGGGCCGCAAGCACAGCATCCCGCTCGCTTTCGCGGGGCACAACGGGCCAGCGCGCCATAATGTGCCCCCTTTGCATCGACCGATGATGTGGCCGCCAGCCTACTGGCCGGGTGTTGCGGACTAAATAACGATTGTGTGAGGCATGCTGGATGAGCCGCTGCCTACCGTCCCATTCAGGAGACCTGCACCATGATCACAATCGCCCTTCCCGATCAGCACATTTACGACAGACTGGCGCCTCAACTGCCCGACGTGAACGTCATCGTGTGGGGGCCAGCTGACGGCGCACCGCCCGTGCACATCAACCTAGTGCTGGCAGGTTATCTGGGAGCCTCCGGTGGTCTCGGCGCGTTCGCCGGGATGGATGTCGCTGCCATCCAGTCTCAGTCGCTCGGGTTCGACGGTGTCGAAAGCCGCCTGCCGGCCGGCATCACCTACTGCAACGCTGTCGGAGTGCACGAAGCCTCCACCGCCGAACTTGCTGTCGGCATGATCATCGCCGAACAACGCGGCTTTCCTGAACACTTCGCGAACCAACAGTCGGGAACCTGGAATCAGCGCGAGCAACCCGGAGTTGCCGGCAAAACTGTCGTGATTCTCGGAGCCGGCGGCGTCGGAAATCAGATCGCCGACAAGCTCGCCCCGTTTGACGCCAACGTCGTGCGTGTTGCCCGCAGCAACCGCAGTGACGCCCGCGGTGCCATCCAGTCAATGGATGCCCTGCCTGCGCTGCTCGCAAAAGCTGACATTGTCGCTATCGCGGTGCCTCTCAGCGACGCGACCACTGGGCTCGTTGATGCCGCGTTCCTCGCATCAATGAAGCCAGGCGCGCTGCTCGTGAATGTCTCTCGCGGCAAGATCGTCGACACCGACGCCCTCGTGGCTGCGGCATCCGCCGGTCATGTTCGGGCAGCGCTCGACGTCACCGAGCCCGAGCCGCTTCCGAGCGATCACTCGCTGTGGTCGACGCCCGGCGTCACCATCACGCCGCACATCGGTGGCGCGACCGCGGCGATGCACGCACGAGTGGATGCGCTCATGCGCGATCAAGCGCGGCGCCTAGTCTCGGGTGAACAGCTGGCCCACGTGATCGTTGACGGGCGCTAGGGAGCAATGCACGGCTCCCTCCCCCACCCTCAGGGCGACGGAGGGAGTTCTAGCACAGGAGTTTCCTAGCCCAGGAGTTTCCTAGCCCTCGTCGAGCATCGGGTACGTGAGCCCGATCTGGCGGCGAATTTCGTCGAGGGTGTGCATGATCTCAATGCTCTCGCTCGGCGACAGAATGTCGTTAGCCAGTTCTCCCGCGGCGACGAGGCGTTCGAGTTCTGCGGCCTGAAACTGCATGCCGCGACCCGTGGTGGTGCCGTCGAATTCTTCGACAATGTTCCCCTGGCCATCGAAGTGTGTATAGGTTGTGGGCGCGTACCAGGTCTCGGCGATTTCGATCCGGCCTTCGGTTCCGACGATCACGGCGCGAGTGGGGCCCCGTAGGTCGAGGGTGCTCTGGATCACCGCTTGCGCTTCAGTGCCGTAGCTGAAAATCATCGACAGTTGTCGGTCTACGTTCGTTTCGGTCTTGGTGGCGACTGCCACAACGCTTGTGGGCGCGCCCAGAATGTCGTGCGCAAACGACACCGGGTAGATGCCGAGGTCGAGCAGCGCCCCGCCGCCGAGGAGCGGGTTGTTGATGCGGTGCAGCGGATCCGTCGAGATGCTCTGGTTGTGGTCGGCCATCACGCTGCGGATCGTGCCGAGCGCGCCCTCGGCGATGAGCTGACGAATACGCACCATGTGGGGCAGGTAGCGCGTCCACATGGCTTCCAGCACAACAAGATTGAGTTCGGATGCCCGCGAAACGACGTTCTCAGCCTGTGCAGCGTTCATCGTGAAGACTTTCTCGACGAGAACGTGCTTGCCCGCGTTGAGCGCCAGCAACGCGTGTTCTTCGTGGAAGGGGTGCGGAGTGGCGACATAGATGGCGTCAACATTGGGGTCGGCGACGAGATCTTCATAGCTTCCATGGGCGGTCGGGATGCCGTACTCGGCGGCGAACTTGGTTGCCGATTCCTGGGTGCGGGATCCCACTGCGGCGATGGTGAAGCCGTGCTCGATAAGGTCACTGGTTTGCAGGGTTGCTATCCAGCCGGTGCCCAAGATTCCCCATGCCAACTTCTTCGTCATGCCATCTCCTTTGTTGTGCATAAAAACATATGCGGTCAATATAACAGGCCGCTATTTCTCTTTGTCTAACAGTCTGCTAAATTGTCTAACAATCCAAAGAGAATAGAAGGGGCGAGCGATGATCGACAACGCAGCAGCACTCCCCGAAACTGTTGCGCAGAGACTTCGCGCAGACATCATTTCGCAGAAAGATGCTCCCGGCTCGGCAATCACTGAGTCTGCCGTCGCCTTCCGCTTCGGCGTAGCGCGACCAACCGCTCGCATCGCCATCGACAAGCTCGTCGCCGACGGCATCCTGCGCCGCGAAGTGCACCGGGCAGCTCGCGTTCCCCAGCTCAGTTACGACGACGTGCTCGACTTGTTCAACACGCGTTCGATTGTCGAAGCATCCGCGATGGCTGCCCTCGCCACAGCGGGCGCGATTCCGGCTGAAGCGCTCGCCGCCCATCGTGCCCTGGCCACGACAAGCGACTTTGCGCACCACGACATCCAATTTCACCGAGCGCTCGTCGCCGGTCAACCCAGCTCCCGCCTCACCCGCCTGCACGAACTGCTGCTGGGTGAAGTCGAGCTGTGCATTGGGCAGGTTCAATCCGCCCAACTCATTACCGCCCACGAGGTGGCCAAACAACACCAGGGCATCCTCGATGCGATCACCGCCGGAGATGCCGCGAGCGCCGAGCGTCTCACCCGCAACCACATCTTGGGGGCGCGCGATCGCCTCCTCCTCCACCTCGACACCGACACCGACACCGACACCGATCTCGACACCGACAGCTAAGGCACCTCATGGTTAAGCGTCAATTTCCGAACCCCATCGAGCTCGCGAAGCTCATGAAGTTCAAGGCTCCAGAACTCAACGGCAAGAAGCGTCGCCTCGACAGCGCCCTCACCATTTACGACCTCAAGGACATCGCCAAGCGCCGCACCCCCAAGGCCGCCTACGACTACACGGATGGCTCGGCCGAAGGTGAAATCTCGCTGAGCCGTGCGCGCCAGGCGTTCGAAGACATCGAGTTCCACCCGTCGATCCTGCGCGATGCCTCCACCGTCTCCACCACCACCCAGATCTTGGGCGGCACCTCCGCAATGCCCTTCGGCATTGCGCCAACGGGATTCACGCGCCTCATGCACACCGAGGGCGAGAGTGCGGGGGCGGGCGCAGCAGCGGCAGCAGGTATCCCGTTCACCCTTTCGACGCTCGGCACGACATCCATTGAAGATGTGAAGGCCGCGAACCCGAACGGTCGCAACTGGTTCCAGCTCTACGTGATGCGCGAGCGCGAGATCTCGTACGGCCTCGTCGAACGTGCGGCAGCAGCCGGCTACGACACCCTCATGTTCACTGTCGACACCCCCATCGCCGGCGCCCGCTTACGCGACACCCGCAACGGTTTCTCGATCCCGCCGCAGCTGACGCTCGGCACGATCGTCAACGCGATCCCCCGCCCGTGGTGGTGGTTCGACTTCCTCACGACTCCGCCTCTGGAGTTTGCGTCGCTCTCCTCCACAGGAGGCCGCACTGTCGGCGAGCTTCTCAACTCGGCGATGGACCCGTCGATCAACTACGAAGACCTCAAGGTCATCCGCGCCATGTGGCCGGGAAAGATCGTGATCAAGGGCGTGCAAAACCTTGAGGACTCCAAGCGCCTCGCTGACCTTGGCGTCGACAGCATCCTGCTCTCGAACCACGGTGGTCGCCAGCTCGACCGTGCCCCCATCCCGTTCCACCTCCTGCCAGAAGTCGCGCGCGAGGTAGGCAGCGACGTCGAGGTGATGGTCGACACCGGCATCATGAACGGAGCGGATGTCGTTGCCTCGATGGCGCTCGGCGCCAAGTTCACGCTCATTGGCCGTGCCTACCTCTATGGCCTCATGGCCGGAGGTCGCGAAGGCGTCGATCGCACGATCGAGATTCTCTCCGACCAGATTGTGCGCACCATGAAGCTGCTCGAAGTCACGAGCATCGAAGAACTCGAACCCAAGCACGTTACGCAATTACAGCGTTTAGCTCCCCGGGCAGTTGCCCCGAGCGCTGCTGCAGCAGTTCCCGCGAAGCGTGCTGCGCCGCGCAAGTCGCCGGCGAAAACCGCGCCCAAGAACTGAGACCACTCGCGCCGCAGACTGTGGTGGGCTGCCGCGCGAGCTCTCTGCCCACGTTGAGCCACGACGTCCGACCTGAGTCAGCGACTACTCACCGAGGCATAGGGTTGAACACCGTGACTCACAATCCCCCGCCAAGCCCCTTGCCCATCTGGCGCGCACCCGGAATGCCCGCGCTATTAGTGGTGACGGCAGCCGGTTTTGGGGGATTCTCCGTATTACTTCCCATCGCCCCCTTATGGGCAAGCCAAGGCGGTGCCACTGAAGCAGGCTCAGGGTTAGTCAATGGGTTGCTGCTACTCGTCACAGTAATGACGCAACCCTTCGTTCCCCGCCTCCTCCATCACTTCGGCACTGGGCGCGTTCTCGGGATAGGTCTCGCGCTCTTAGGAGCGCCGGCGTTGCTCCTGCTCTTCTCAGATCAGCTGGCCTGGATCCTCCCCATCTCCGCCGTTCGCGGTATCGGCTTCGGCATCCTGACCGTCACGGGGTCGACCGTGGTGGCAAACCTCGTCGATCGTGCCCAGCACGGAGCTGCCGTTGGACTCTACGGTGCAGCGATCGCGGTTCCCCAGGTTCTGCTCGTGCCGACCGCGACCCTGCTCGCCGACACCGTCGGTTTTTGGGCCGTCTTCGCCCTCGGCGCGCTTCCCCTGCTCGGCATTAGTTCCGCGCCCCGGCTCGCGCGCGTTCTTCGAGAGCAAGCCGCGGCACGCGACCTTCTGCCCCCTACCGGCTCCACTCCGATCGCGTCGAGTGACGGTGGAAAATCTCAGCGGTGGATGCTCGCCGGCCGTCTTCTGCGCCCGATGATGTTGCTCAGCGGAGTCACCCTCGCCGGCGGCGCGCTACTCACCTTCGCGCCGCAAATGAGCTCCTCCCCGGCAACGACTGCCGGCGCCCTCGCTCTCCTCACCCTGAGTGCCGCCGTCACTCGTTGGGCCATCGGCGGGCTCGCTGACCGTTACGGCGCCCACCGGTTCCTCTGGCCCCTCGTTGTCATTTCGGTCGCGGGACTCCTGGCGATTGCCGCTGCGGTTCAGAACCCCGAAGCAACGGGCATCCTGCTGTTCCTCGTCGGCATGACGCTCGTCGGTGTCGCCTACGGTGGTCTGCAGAACCTGACCCTCGTGCTCTCGCTTGCCGCCGTACAGCGCAAGCAATACGGCACCGCAAGCGCCGTGTGGAACATCGGCTTCGACCTCGGAACCGCCCTCGGTTCGGTGCTCATCGGAACCCTCGCGACGGCGTTCGCCTTCCCACCCGCGATCTTGGTCGCGGCGGCGATCTCGCTACTGACCTTGCCGCTCGCCTTCATCCGTCGGCCGAAAGTCGCTAACTAGCGGCGTGAGCATCTAGTGCGCGATATACGTTGAGCGCGTGTGGGAACGGCGCGGCGGCATGTCGGCTCGAATCAGCGCGAGACTCGAAATGACCACCATGAGGGCGGCCATGCCGAGCACGAGCGTGGGTAACGGCGGGAGACCTGAAATCAGCACGAGTTCGGGCGCGGTACCGGCCACGATCAGCCAGACGGCAGCGGCCGCGGCTACGGTGAGGCTCGCGAGAAGAACGACGACCCATCTGAGCACTTTTCGATTCATGATTACCCCCTACTTCCAGCTCTGCCTGGTTAGTGCGACTGTGTAGCGAGAGAGAAAGCCTGAGACTTGCTCTCTCCTTGAACGCTAGACCCCAATTGGGGGCCAAACTAGTCGTCATTAAGGCGGACTAGCTCGGAGGCGTGCCGCGCGCTGCTGAGGTCGGCGGGTCCGCGGGAATTGGCGCGTCGACCGGGGCGATAGCCGATAACCTCTCACTATGAACGACTACGAGGATCCGATCCCGGTGGCGTCGCGTGGCCGTCTTCATGCCGCGGTGCGGAAGCCAGCAAAGACGCTTCCGGGATATGCCCTCAAGTTTGGATTCGCCGCTGTCGGATCAGCGGTGTTCGCAATCATCCTCATCGGCTATCTCGTCCAGCCAACGAGTAACCTCAATTCGTCCAATTCCGAACTGTGGCTGATTACTGTCGCCCTTTTTCTCCCGCCAGGAGGCTTCATCGCGTACCTCGTCGCGAGGTCGCGCACGGCATCGACCTATGAGCTCAGAGAAGGTGGCGTTCTCGTGTCCCCGAACGTCTTTGTCCTGTGGGACGAGATCGCGAGCGTGAACTTTGAGGGGCGGTTCTCCACGGATCGTTCACTAGACCTCACCAGCAAGCCGTTCATGGTTCGCGAGAAAATGGCGCGCAGCCCCCATGACGACTTGGCTCTTGGTTTCGTTTTGCGAGACTTTGACGCGGTGATCCAACGAGGGCCACACGAAGAGACCATTAATCTAGTTGACCCCTACGGCAACACTCCCGGTCAGGCCGTGGTGAATTTCACCGATCGCATCGAGCAGGCCGAATATATCCGGTTGCTCCAGATCACGGACACCGTGCTTGCCGCGCGCGGCATTCCGTTTCGCACAGAGTCCAGCACTACCCGCAGGCTTGAGTCCCAGGAGTACACAAAGCATCGCGCCAGCCTCGAGGCAAGCGACGGCGAGCCGACGGCCTAGGCGAGCCGCAGCAACCGCGCGCGCAGTTCTTTGGGCGTGGATTCGGGGAGTGCTGCAGAGAGTTCGCTGCGTTGCGGGAGCGACCCGCCTTCGGAGACGATCGTGATGGCGCGGGCGAGGCTCCCCCGTCCGACGTGAGCGAGAGCTTGGTCGTCGGCATGCATTTCGAGCAGGAGGGCGACTTCGCGGGATGCGTTGCGGGCGGTGGGCAACCACGGCAGTGACACCTTCCACGCGGTGAACAGAATGAGCACGATGTCGTGGCGCAACCGCACGTGGGCTCGCTCATGCTCAACGACGGCGAGCAGCTCATCCTCATCAAGGATCTCTATGAGTCCGGCGGTGAGCACGGTGATCGACCTAAGAGCGCCAGGCAAGCAGTAGGCAACGGGGGCGCGCGTATCGATGAGCCTGGTGCCTGGTCGATCAGCCATGGGCTCGCTCAAGAGCGTAATGAGCTGAGCGTGCCGGGCGCGCTCGCGCTCGGCGTAGACGACGGTAACGAGAAGGTTGAGCAGCAGGTGCGCGGCGAGGAAGAGAGCACCCGAGAGCAGGAGTAACGACCACACCGAGGAGCCCTCGGGAAGTTCGTTGTGGGTGACGAAGCGCCACATTCCGTTGGCGGCATCTGGCAGGTCAGCGGCGAAGGTAGCCGCACCGAGGAGCACCAGAGAGCCGATCATGCTGGTGCCGCCAATGAGTGCAACTAGTTGCCACACGAGGAGTCCGAGGGTGGGACGGCGATAGGCCCACGGCGCCCCGGGCAGGAGTGCTGGCACGGGCCACGCCAGCAGGATTGCGACGAGGCCGAGCGCGATGGCTGCGGCGACCACTGTTAACGCCCAGCGAGAATACGGCGCAGGGTTTCGGCTTCTTCGCTCGAGACTTGGCCGACGAATCGTTCGAGCACTGCCGCGCGATCGCTTGCCCCTCCGAGCACTTCGTGCATGAGGTCGGCCATGTGGGATTCACGACCGGCTGCGGCGCGGTACCGGTGGGGTCGGGTGTCGCGTTCTCGCATCACGAAGTTCTTCTTTTCGAGCCGCGAGAGCACCGTGAGGATTGTGGTCGCTGCCAGCTCTCGGCCAGCGCCCTCGGGGCCGGCGAGCTTGGCTTGGAGGTCGTAGGCCGACAGGCTTTCGACGCTCGCCCACAACAGATCCATCACGCTGCGTTCAAGTTCACCGAGGGAGTTCATGCGGCAATTCTACCCTAAGTAGAAATAATTTCTACGAGGGTGTAGAAATATAGGTAACGGATTTCTACTGCACGTAGAACATGCCTTGCCGCATCCGGAGAAGTCAGAGCAGCATCGAGGAAAGGCCTGGAGTGGACCCCCTAGAAATCGCCAGATGGCAATTCGGAGTCACCACCGTTTACCACTTCATCATGGTCCCGCTCACGATCGGCCTCGGTCCGGTCGTTGCGCTCATGCAAACCCAGTGGGTGCGCACCGGCGACGAGAAGTGGCTGCGCATGACCAAGTTCTGGGGCAAGTTGTACCTCATCAACTTCATCATGGGCGTGGCAACAGGCCTGGTTCAGGAGTTCCAATTCGGCATGGCGTGGAGTGAGTACTCTCGCTTCGTCGGTGATGTCTTCGGCGCTCCCCTCGCTATGGAAGGCCTGCTCGCCTTCTTCTTCGAATCCGTCTTCCTCGGCCTCTGGATCTTCGGCTGGAGCCGCCTCCCCAAGAAGGTCCACCTCGCAACTCTCTGGATCGCTGTCGCCGGCTCCATCGTTTCTGCGTTCTTCATCATCGTGGCCAACTCGTGGATGCAGCACCCGGTTGGCGTCGAACTCATCGACGGTCGCCCGGTCATGACCGACATCTGGGCCGTGCTCACCAACAACACCGCCCTCACTGCCTACGCCCACACCATCACCGGCGCGCTAGCCGTTGGTGCTGGCTTCGTCGTCGGCATCTCGTGGTACCAGCTGTGGCAGCGTCGTCGCGATGGAATCGACTCCGTGGATGCCAAGGGCCGGGTCGTCGTCGGCGAGAACGCCAGCATCCCTGGCCGCGATCGCAAAGATCACTCGGTCTGGATCACGAGCATCCGCATCGGCGCCGTCATCGCCATCCTCGGATTCGGTGGAGTCGCTATCACCGGTGACCTTCAGGCGAAGCTCATGTTTGAGCAGCAGCCGCTGAAGATGGCAGCTGCTGAGGGTGCCTGTCACGACGGCACAAGCTTCTCGGTGCTGTCGATCGGAAACCTCGGCTCCGAGAATTGTGAAGATGTCGTCGCGATTATCGAGATCCCCGGCATTCTCTCGTTCCTCGCTCACGGTGACTTCGACACCAACATCAAGGGTGTCAACACGCTGATTCCCGAGTACCAAGCGCTTTACGGCACGAACCTTCCGGATGACCCGCTGTACGGCGAGCGCGCCGGCATGGAGATCAACTACCTGCCGATCATGGAGGTCACCTATTGGGGCTTCCGCCTCATGATCGGGTTCGGGATGCTCGCGGCCGGCTTCGCGCTTCTCACCCTGTGGATCGTTCGCAAGGGCACGGTTCCGCGGTCGAAGTTCCTCATGGGAACGGCGCTGCTCAGCATCGCGGCTCCCTTCGGGGCCAACATTGCCGGCTGGGTTTTCACCGAGATGGGTCGTCAGCCGTTCGTGGTTGCCCCCAACCCGACCCCCGGTGGCGTCGACGGTGTCTTCATGTTCACCGCCGCAGCGGTTTCGCCAGGAGTGAGCGGTGAAGAGATCATCTTCTCGCTTGCCGCCCTCGCTCTGGTCTATGCCTTCTTGATCGTCTTCGAGGTGAAGTTGCTCGTGAAGTATGTGCGCGGTGGTGTCGCCTCAGCGATGCCCGAGCTCGGGCATCCCGACGGCGAAGGCTACGACGAGAACGACCCCGACGATCCCCACCGACCAGACCGACGCGACGACGTTCTCGCGTTCGCCTACTAAGCAGAAGGGCACCCACTCATGGAACTTCTTCCTACAATCTGGTTTATCGCGATCGCGGCGCTGTGGATCGGCTACCTCTTCCTTGAAGGCTTCGACCTGGGGGTCGGGATGCTGCTGCTCTTCAGCACCCGCAAAGACCGCCAGCGCCGACTCATGCTCAATGCCATCGGCCCGGTGTGGGATGGCAACGAGGTCTGGCTGATAACGGCCGGAGCCGCCACTTTTGCTGCATTCCCGTTTTGGTATGCATCGCTGTTCTCGGCGCTCTATATCCCGCTGACGATCGTGCTCGTGAGCCTGATCTTCCGAGCCGTTGCTATTGAATACCGCGGCAAGGGCTCCACAGACAAGTGGCGCATGTGGTGGGACCGCGCCCTCGGCCTCGGCTCGCTCGGTTCGGCTTTCGGCATCGGTGCGGCGCTCGCACTGACCACTACCGGGCTCCCCCTCGACGCCAACGGCGACCGGGTCGGCGGGGCCTTCGCCTGGTTCACTCCGTATGCCGTGCTCGGTGGTCTTGCGGTCGTCGGCTTCTCTCTCGTGCACGCCTCCGTCTTCCTTGGCCTCAAGACCGATGGCGAAGTGCGGGTTCGTGCCCGCAACTTCGTGGTTCGCTGGAGCCCCGTCGCTTTGCTCCCGATCGTCGCTTGGGTGCTCATCATCCAGTTCCAGCACGGCAGCGTCATTACCTGGTCGCTCGTTGTCGTCGCCGTGGTCGCGGTGGTCTTCGGCTGGATCAGTGCTCGAGCCGGGCGTGAAGGCTGGGCGTTCGTGGGAATCGGCGCTTTCTTGGTCGCTGGGGCGTCATCCATTTTCGCTGCCGTGTACCCGGTGGTTCTGCCGTCGACGATCGATCCCGCGTTCAACCTGACGATCTCGAACGCAGCCAGCGGTGAATATACGCTGGGCGTTATGACTGTTGTCGCCGCCTTCGGGTTGCCGCTGGTATTCATTTACCAGGGCTGGACTTACTGGGTCTTCCGCAACCGCCTGAGCGAGCATCACCTGCCTGAGGCGCATGTCGTGAAGCCCGCAGTCGCCCCTCGCGTCTCAGCTAGCTAAGGCACCATGGAGGGCATGAAGGCCAAACTCCGCGAACGACTTGCCGCCGGCTTTGGTCCGGGCGGTGTGCACACACTGTTCGGGTTGGGGTTGCTGGCATCCCTCAAGGGGCTCGCTCTCGTGCTCATGGCTGAGGCTGTTGCGCGCGGGGTCGTCGGTGTCATAGAGACGGATGCCCCGGCCTGGCAGTTCGCGATCGGCCTCGGCATTGCCGCCGGCCTGCTTCGCGCGGCGGCGGCATGGGCAACGGAGAGTTTCGCCACTCGCGCCGCCCTTGGCGCTAAGGAGTCTTTGCGCCGTGAGCTCGCGGCACGGGTGCTCACCGGCTCCGACTCACGCGTCGGGGCGAGCACCGCGATTGCGACTGTGGGGCTCGACGAGCTCGACAACTACTTCCGCGTTGTGTTGCCCGCGATTGTGACGACGGCAACGATCCCGCTGCTGATTGGCGCGCGCATCCTGTCCGTCGATTGGGTGAGTGCGCTCATCATCGTGCTGACGGTTCCGCTGGTGCCGGTCTTTATGGTGCTCGTCGGCGGTCACACTCGCGAGCGGGCCGAGGCGGCAAGCGCGAGTCTCGAACGACTCTCGGATCACCTCGTTGAGTTGGCGCGGGGGCTGCCGGTTCTGGTGGGGCTTGGTCGCGTCAGCGAACAGTCGAAGGCACTGCGGGCGATTTCTGCCGAGAACCGCACCAAAACGATGGCCACCCTGCGCACCGCGTTTCTCTCCGCCCTTGTGCTCGAACTTATCGCCACCATTTCGGTCGCGGTCGTTGCTGTCTTCGTCGGTGTGCGACTTGTGGATGATCAGCTCTCCCTCACCGTCGGCTTGATCGCTCTCGTGCTCGCGCCCGAGTGTTTCGCACCCTTCCGCGAGCTGGGTGCCGCGTTCCACTCCTCCGAGAACGGACTCACCGCTTTGCGTCGGGCCCGCACCATCATCGATGAACCGCGGGCGCGCGAACACCGCCAGAGCGCCGGCGCGTTCCGCGTCGTGAACCTCACAATCGCCTACGACGGTAGGGCCCTTCCTGCGGTCGACGACCTCAACTTTCGGGCAACCCCCGGCACGATCACCGCTCTGGATGGGCCCAGCGGCAGCGGAAAATCCAGTGTTCTTGAGGTGCTGGCGGGCAATCGCGAGCCCAGCGGCGGCAGCGTGTGGGGCATCGACGTCTCCCGGGTGGCATGGGTTCCGCAACATCCACACACCGTCGCTGACACCGTGCTCGACGAGTTGCGCCTCTACAGCAACGACGAAAAAGCGATCAAATCGGTTCTTTCCGAGTTGGGCTTAGTGGGCGTCGCCGACGCTGACCCGCGGCAGGTGAGCCCCGGCGAGCTGCGCCGGATTGCTGTGGCGCGCGGACTGCTGCGCGTCGAAGCGGGCGCAACCCTGTTGCTGCTCGATGAGCCAACAGCGCACCTTGACCCGGCATCCGCTGCCCGCGTGGAGTCGGCCATTGCTGAGCTGCGCGGTCGCCCCGTGATCGTCATTGTGGCATCGCACGAATCGGGGATCGGGGCTCTGGCCGATCAGGTGATCTCCGTTGGCGTCTCGGGCGGAACACGTGCCGTCGAAGCTCGCGTTGAGTCCCTGACCGTTTCTGACGACGCGGATGTTGACGCTCTCCCCGCGCCAAGCACAGCCCGCGCCACTCTGGCCAGCCTGCTCGAGTTTGTGCGTCCCGCCCGCGGAACTCTCGTGGGAGCGATCGCTCTCGGCATTGGCGCGAGCCTCTTCGCCATCTCGCTGACGGCAATCTCGGGGTGGTTGATTGTGCGGGCGAGCGAGCATCCGCCGATCATGTATTTGCTTGTTGCCATTGTGGGCGTGCGATTCTTTGGAATCGGCCGGGCCGGACTGCGTTACGCAGAGCGACTTGCTACCCACCGCGCGGTGCTTGGTTCGGTGATCGAGCTGCGGGTTGCCCTGTGGAATGGTCTCGGCGCTCGCGCTCTGGGCTCGCGTGCTCTCGCCAATGGCGGGGTGGCGCTCGACTATCTCGTTGCCGCGTCTGACCGCGTGCGCGACCTCGTTCCGCGAGTGGTGTTGCCGCCCGCTGTCGCCGTCGGCACCTCGCTTGCCGCGCTCATCGCTGTCGGCCTGCTGCATGCGCCGGCCGTTCCTGTGTTGCTCTGGGGCCTCGCCGCGGGCCTCGTCGTGGCACCCATCGTCGCCGTGCTGGTCGACCGCTCGGCCGCCAACGGCATCGCCGAAGTGCAATCACGCGTCGTGCGGGCCTTCGCCGCTATGACCGGTGCCGCCGGCGATCTCCGCGCCAACGGTGTTGGGGAGCGGATGCTCGGCCGCCTCGATCACATCGACGCCGAAGCTGGGGCACTCTCCCGCCGCAGCGCCCGCGCCCTCGGAATCGGCAACGCCGTCGTCGTGCTCGCCTGCTCGGTGACCGCCGTCGCGATGCTGCCCATCGCCGCTCCCGCCGTCGTCGCCGGAACCCTTCCCATCGGCATCGTTGCTGTGCTCGTTCTCATCCCCATTGGGCTCATCGACTCGTTGATCGCGTTCGTCGACTCCGTGCAGCAATGGCCTGCACTCAGTGCCGCGCTCGCGAAGGTGCGCGCGGTTACTGCGGGCGCGGATGCTACTGCGGGCACGCGCGTCAGCGCAGCCCAACCACTTGCTGACGTGACCGTGCTTGAACTGCGCGAGCTCGGCATCCGCTGGCCTTCGAGCCCAACGCTGGCATTCTCGGGCGCGACCGCTCGCGTTGAACATGGCGAGTGGCTTGTCGTGGAAGGTCCTTCGGGAGCGGGTAAGTCGACGTTGTTGGCGGCGCTGCTCGGGTATCTTCCGGCGGCCGCTGGCTCGTGGAGCCTAAACGGTGTGGATGCTCGCGAGCTGTCGCCCGAGCAATTGCGCGCGGCGGTGACGTGGTGCCCGCAGGAGTCGCACCTCTTCGATTCGACGATCCGCGCGAACCTGCTGTTGGGCCGCGCGCACGATGATCAGCCGACCGAGCACGAGCTCGTTGCGGTGCTGCGCCAGGTAGGTCTCGGCCCACTCTTCGATTCGCTCAACCGCGGCCTCGACACTCGCGTGGGTTCGGCGGGCGAAAGCCTGTCGGGCGGCGAACGCCAACGCGTGGCCGTTGCCCGCACACTGCTCACGCGGGCGGATGTCGTACTGCTCGATGAGCCGACCGCTCACTTGGATGCTGCGAGCGCCGAGCAACTCATCACCGACCTGCGCACGGCTCTCGCCGACAAGATCGTGGTGCTCGTCAGCCACCACGACGATGAGCGGCGCGACGGCGACGTGAGCTTGCGACTCGGGGTGCGCGAGGTCGCTGCGGTCTAGCGCGCTGAGCGCTACCCGCTCCGCCTAGCTCCCGAACAGGTCGCTCGCGACGGTCTTGTACACCGACTCCGGGTTCGAGGGGTGGTAGATGCCCGCGAGCACATCGCGTTGCAGGCGCGAGAGTTCGCTCGTGCTGCGGAAGGCTCCTCCCCCGGCTGAGCGCATGACCTGGTCGACAACGTGGCGTGCGGTTTCGGTGGAGCGGTGCTTCACACCGGTCAGTTTGCGGAACCACCCAGCCCCGTGATCTACGAGCCCATCAACGTCGTCGACGATGCTGTGCAGTTGGGGTTCGATCGCATCGAGCGCGAGCGCGGCATCCGCCATGCGCCAGCGCAGATCCGGATGCTCGGAGTACGCGTCACCGCTGATGGCCGAGCTGCGCTGCTGCAGTGCTTCGACACCGAGTTCGAGAGCGCGGTCGGCGAGCCCTGCGTAGACAGAGGCGATGAGCGGCAAGAAGTTGGCGAACACCGCGAAGATGAACGGATCGGCGTTGGGGCCGACGGGCAGCACGCGGGCGACCCGGTTTGCGGGAACGAAGGCGCCATCCAGCACCGTCGTGTGGCTTTGAGTGGCGCGCATGCCCAGGGTGTCCCAGTCGTCGAGGGAGCGCCAGCCGGGAGCCGAACGTTCGATGAAACCGTGCACGAGGGTTTCAGTGCCATCGTCGGCGGTGTGCTTGCCGAAGAGACCGAGTTGGGTCCACGCGGGAGACAGCGAGGTGAAGATCTTGGTGCCGGTAAACACGTAACCGCCTTCGACGGTTTCGGCGGTGGTGAGCGAGTCCCACATGACGAGATCGTTGCCAGGTTCGCTCAAACCGAAGCCGAAGATTTCGCCGGCTTCGGCATCCGCCAGCAGCCAGTCGAGGCTGGAGTCGCCGCGTTCGCGCAGAGCCCAGGCGACGCCGATCCAGACGAGGTGCATGTTGACGGCGAGCGCCGTGGCCGGAGCGTAGGCGGCAAGCAGGCGCTGATCATCCGACAGCTCACGCAGACTGCGCGGCTTGAGGTAGCCGACGGCGCGCAGCTCTTGCAGGTCTTCGGTGAAGAAGATGTTCTCGCGGTCGTAGCGCGCGGCCCGCGACCGGATGCGATCAAGCAGTGCTGGGGTGAGTACCGTCATGGGTCAACGCTACTGTGCCGCGCGAGACAAAGCAGTGCGTCGCAACGCAGCGCGTCACAACTCCAACGGAGATGACGTCACATTCATCGCCAAATTTTTCGCTGCCGCAGCAAGGCGATCGTCGTTGGTCCACAACTCGCTACAACCGTGCATTTGGGCCGCAGCAAGGTGAAGAGCATCTGGCGTTTTGAGACCGTAGCGGGCTCGAAGTTCGGCTGCTCTGACGTAATGCTCGGCTTCCAGCGGAAGCGACTTGAAGTTACTGAGCGCGCGGAGGTAGTGGTCGTGGAGCCCGAAATTTTCGTCGCGAAGGGGGCCAACGAGACATTCGAGAGTGACAAGGGGGCTCACTGCTACCACTGCATCAGCAGCGTCAGTGAGCCTTTGGCGCACAGCGTTTCCGCGCGGCCCGTCATCTTCGACAGCGTAAATCACGATGCAGGAGTCGAGGTAGATCACTCCCAGCCCTCACGCTCGGCTGCGATCTGGCGGTCAAGCTCGTCTGCGGTGCGAGCCGGGAGGCTGGGAACTGGATTACGGGTCAGCCATTCCGCTGCTCGCGCCGCGGTGTGCTCGGAAACGCTCTCGATGGCAGGCACCAGGCGCGCGACCGGCTTACCGCGCTTGGCAATAACCACTTCGTCACCATCGCCCACTGCTGCCACAAGCCGGGACAGCGTATTGCGCGCTTCAAGGATGTTTACGAGCCTCACTTGACGCCTCCAACATTATGGCTAGCTTACCTAGCCATAATACCCTGATGTGAACTCGGGCTCAATAACCTCCGAGGCGCAACGTTGCTTTGCGGCTTCCGCGGCTTCCCTTCTGCAGGCAAGCCGTCGTCCGAGCGGTCGACTGTGCTGACCCCGACGGAAATGAGTGGGCACTCCAAGAAACGCTCGCCGACGATAGCTAGACCTTCATTACCGACAACACGTTGCCTGCCGGATCCTTGAACCACGCAATCTCGGGACCGTGACCGCGCATGATGCCCTTCTCGTCAGTGCCAAGCTCGCCGCCAAGCGAAGAGCCATCATAGATTTTGGTGACCACCCCCGCCGCGTTGAGCTGATCGACGGCAGTCTCCACATCATCCACCCCAAAATTCAGGATCGTGAAACTCGCAGGCTCGTGGTTCTCCTTCGGATACACAAACAATTCGGCCCCACCCGGAAGCGTGATGCGCAGCGTACCCATATCGCCATCCGTGACCGTCAGCCCGAGGGCTGTGCCATAAAAAGTTTTAGCGGCGTCGAGATCATCAACGCTGAAACTCGAGAATGCACTAGTGGCAGAAAACATGATGCTCTTCTTTCGATCAGGCTCGGCATCGAGAGCTCACAGAGCAGACCTCAGAGATCAAACCTCAAGAATCAGTGCTCAACCCGAGCGTGTGGGAGTTCCGTCAAGAACATTCCACAGCGCTCGGGCCCCAGATGCAACCATCACTTCTGTCGCAATAGACCGGGCAGCCTCGCCTCGCGCCTCGTCTTGCGCACCGTCTAGTTTGGAGACGATTGAAGAGCGTTGGCCCGCATACGACCAGTCAGCAGCGCAACCAACAGCAGCACAACGGTAGCGACAGCAACGGCCACCGCGACCCCGATCGTTCCGAGAATGGATGCCGCAAAGGGCAGCGCCAGAATCACGACGGCCGCAATGACGGTTGCCGTTCGCGGAATCGACACCGTCTCCACCATGGGCGCGTGCAGCAGCCACAGCAGCAGAACCACGATCGCTACCGGCAGTGCGAGCGAATAGCCGACGACGAGCTCACTCGATTCGAGGTCGCTCGTGACGGAGCGCACGGCGACTTCGATGCCGGTGCCGACGGCGGCGAGCGCCGCGTACAAGAAGTAGTGTCCGTAATTCCAGAACAGGTAGCGCTCGCGTTTGTTCTTCAGCCCCTCAACTGCGGGAACGGAGAAATACAGCCACCAGAGCGCAAACAGCAGCACCAGCCCAGCGCCGGAGGCGATCACGAGCGACGATGACAGCCCGTCCTCCAACGCTTCCTGCACCGCGATTGTCACCGAGAGCACGCTCTCACCGAGCACCAGAATCGTGAACTTTCCGTAGCGCTCTGCGATGTGGTGCGGATGCCACGACAGCCGTTTCGCGCGGTCCGCCCAGAGTGGCACTGTCAGCTCCGCGACCACGAGAGCCAAGAACGACACCATGCCCCACTCGGCCGGCAACAGCAACCGCAGCAGCCATCCGGCTTGAACGATCCCGATTCCCAGGGCGTAGCGCCCCGCGGTCGCTCGGGTCTCCGGGTCATCCTTGACCGCTCGCAGCAGCGTCGCAATCAGCCCCAACCGCAAGATCAAGTAACCGATAGTGACGGCAGCAAAGTTGCCGGCGTCGAACGCCATGGGCACGCCAGCCGCGAGCACGAGGATGCCACCCATCTGCAGCATCGTGAACAGACGATAGGGAACGTCATCCGTGTCATAGGCGGATGCCAACCACGTGAACTGGTTCCACGCCCACCAAATGGTGAAGAACACCATCAGAAAAGGGGTGATCGCCTCGAAGGCGTGACCGACCTCAATTGCGTGAGTGAGCTGGGCGACCACGGAGGCAACGGCCACCACAAAAGTCAGGTCGAAGAGCAGCTCAAGGGGCGTCGTTTTGCGGTGAGGCTCATCAATGTCCCGAGCAACCACCCGCGAGCGCAGTGCGTTCATGAACTGATATTAGTCAGCGAATCGCTTCTGAGTAGCGAATGTCCTCATGCATTTTCCAGTAGCGAGCAGTGAACTTCTGCGTAACTGGTCCGGGAATTCCGGCGCCGATTGCGCGACCATCGACAAGAGTGACTGGCATGATTCCGCCTGCCGTGCTCGTAACGAATACCTCACTTGCCCCCAGTAGCTCCTCATACGACAGCGCGCGCTCCTCGACCCGCAATCCAAGATCCGACTCGAACTCGGCCCCTATCTCTAGAGCTGTCCGACGGGTGATCCCCTGCAATACCCCGACTTTCGGTGTCACGAGTGCGCCAGCGATAACTGCGAACACATTGAACCCTGGGCCCTCGACGACGTTGCCAGCGGCATCCGAGAGCAAGGCAGTCTCGGCGCCATGATCGAAAGCGTCGTAAAGCCCCTGAACCAGATCAAGCCAGTGGTAGTTCTTCACAGTGGGGTCGACAGATTCCTGGGCGATTCGCTGCACGCTGCTGACATGCAGTGAGAGCCCCCGCTCGCGCTGTTCAGCATTTGCGACCCAGGCAAAAGGCACCGCGAACGCATAAAACTGGTTGACACAGTCGCGCGGATCCCTCGACCCCGGAGCAGCCATCCCCCGCGTGCAAATCAGCTCAACATAAGCGTTGTCGAGACCGGATGCCCGAACACAGTCGTGCAGAAGTTCTCGAATTCGTTCCCGGTCTATCGGCAGCGACATCCGAAGTTTCGTCATTCCGCGCTCGAAGCGGTCGAGGTGATCATCGAGCCGAAAAAAACGGCCATTCCACACATGAACGACATCATAAGTGGCGTCAGAATGAAGAAATCCTAAATCAAGAATAGGGATCGCCGCTTGCCCAATCGGCACGATCGACCCTCCGATATAGGCGGCTCCTGCAGCGAACGAGTCCGACGGTTCTCTCACCATGATTGGCTCACACTCTTCCTCGCGTCGACGCCGCATTCACCTCACTCTATCGACAGCAATTCTGAGGTGGAATCGAGAGATAATGGGCCGATGAGTCGAAGCCGAAAATTCAGCGATGTGGTCATGAAGTTGATGAACTTCGTACACCGTGCAGTGCTCGCCCTTTCCGGTGGTCGCCTCGGCTGGACCCTCGGCAACATGCCCTCACTGGAGCTCCACACCACGGGTCGGGTTTCGGGCATCCGTCGGTCAACAATGCTCACGGCGCCTGTGCACGGCAACGGACGCTGGGTCATCGTGGCGTCAAAAGGCGGCGACGACCGCGACCCGCTCTGGTACCGCAATCTGCAGGCGAATCCGGATGCCGAAATCACTGTGCGCGGACGCACCCTGAACGTGCACACCCACACCGCCAGCCCCGCCGAGAAGGCAGAGCTGTGGCCGCAGATCGTAGCCGCCAATGCGCGTTATGCCGAGTATCAGACCAAGACGACCCGCGACATCCCCGTGGTGATTTGCGAAGAGCGCTAGGTTCGCAGCGGCTCAGCGCCTCGCCCCGCTATTCGGCTTCCGGGTACTGAAAGACCTCGTCGAGCCCTGCGACAAAGACGCGGGAGATTTGAAACGCGAGTTCGAGCGTTGGTGAGTATTTGCCCTGCTCGATCGCGATGAGCGTCTGACGAGTGACCCCGATACGACGGGCAAGTTCTGCCTGTGTCAGCCCTTCGGCTTCTCGAAGAGCGCGGATGTTGTTGGTGACCTTGGTGGGCTTGACCATCAGGCGAGTCCGCGGCGGTACGCGATCACAGAGGCGACGCCACCGACGATTGCCGAGAGCGCGAAGCCGAAGAACATGGCGTTGGCAATCCAGAAGGTGTTGGCCTCGAAGGCGCTCAAGACGATGACCCCGAGCCCGCCGATCACCATGAAGGATTGCCCGACGCGATCACCCATGAGGGAAATGTCGCGGTCGCGTTGGTCAGATTTGCCGACGCCGTCTGGGTCGAAGATTCCGGCGATGATGCCCCACAACACGCTGATGATGATGGTGGCGACAATGCTGATGCCAATCGTCCAGGCCATGATCGGCCACCATTCGACGGCGGTGAGTGGGCCACCGTCTGCTGCTTGCACGACGACGATCACGTAGGCGATCGTCGTGATGAGCGTGACGATGAGTGCCGACCATTTGTTTCGCTCTTCGTAAACCACGAGAACCTCCGGTGTAAATAATTCTTGACATTTCGAGTATGAAGGATTTACCGTCAAGTGTCAATAATCTTTGACATCGAACTCGGAGGAAGAAATGCACTCGCTCACTCGCACCGCTCGGCTCACTGGCGCCGCCTACCTCGGCCTCGCCGTGACTGGTTTACTCGGATTCCTCGTCATCCGGCCGCAGCTACAGAACGCGGATGATCCAACCGCAACTGTCACGAACATCCTCGAGAACAGCGCGCTCGCCCACCTCAGCGTTGGCATCGAACTGCTCGTCGTCATCACGCAAGCCCTCGCGGCACTCGGCTTCTACGCGCTCTTTCGGGGCGAACGCCCAGTCGCCGCCTACGCCGTCGCGTCGTTCGGAATCGCTAATGCGGCAGCGATCTTGGCAAGCGCAGCCATGATTTCCACCGCCGTCAGCGTGGCAGCTACTCCGGCACTTGCTCCGGCTGGGGACTCCGCCGGAACAGTCGCGCTGCTGTACACACTCTCGGACGCGCTCTGGGCCGCCGGCGGAGTCTTCTTCGGCCTCTGGCTGATTCCGATGGGCTGGTTCATGATCTCCACGAAACGGATGCCGCGCATCCTCGGCATCATCCTCATTGCTGGCGGAATCGGCTACGTGCTCAGCACCGTGCTTGCCGCCACAATCGCATCGTTCCCCGCAGCCATCGCCGATGGGCTCGTGTTGCCAGCGACCGTCGGTGAACTGTGGACAGTCGGCTACCTACTCGTTCGAGGCATCCGCCGGCACGGAGCAGTCACTAGGAAGAATTAGAATGGCCTAAATCCGAATCCTTGTGCATCGGCATCTGATCACGCGTTCATCCAGCAAAAAGACTCTCCTGCTGTGGGCCAGTCTTGCTTAGGCTTATGAACCCACATCTTGCTTCAGCAAGAATGTGGGGTGAAAGCCGTAGACTCAAATAAGTCCGAAATCCTCAAACTTCAGGATGCCTCTTGTCACTCATTATCCGGACCAACGATCCCAGCACTCGTTTTCGATACGAATCGGAAATGATTGCTCCACTGCGCGCGGCCATACCGCGGCTCGCTTTCGGCCACCGCACTGAAAGCAATGTGCACGTGTTTAGCGAGGTGCCAGCCGTACACGGTGTCCCCGACCTCACCGCGATCCGTTTCGATTGGGACGCTGTCTCAACGAGGCGGTCCGCAAATGTGCGGCCGCTTTCGACTGACACGGAGGTTCGCGCGGTAATTGCGCTCGGGGATTCGCTGCTATCTCAATCGGACCTAGCACGAGCGATCAATGTAACCCCGGAGTATGTCCGCAGGGGCGTAGTTCCGCTGCTGGTCGAGCGAGGCTGGTTCACCATAGATTCCTCTGGCCTCGTGTCTCGAACGCCCGAGTCACGCTGGATAGCTCGACGCGTGGTTACTGTCGAGGCAAAACTCCGCGATTGGCATCGTGCCATAGGGCAAGCCCGTCGCCAGCAACTTTCTTCAGATGCCGCCTTTGTGGCTTTGGAAACTAGGAGCGCTCGAAATATTCAGGATGAGCTATCGATAATTGCGGCTGGCGGCATCGGCGTGATCGCAGTAGACCCGCGTACACAGCGCGCCAAGGTATTGGCCCGCCCGCGCTACTTCTCAAAAAAGCGAAGCCTCGCCGGACGGATGCTAATTGCGGAGCGTTGCCTTGAGATGTGGGAACGCGGGGAAGTCGAAGGCCAGATATACCCGGTCTTCGGTTGGCGCAACCTCACCTAATCAGCGGAGGATCGATTCCCAGACAGGTAACTGCTCGGCGCGATTCAATCCTGCAGGGCGATCAACCCGGTTTAGCGACTTGAGAAACGCTGAGCCCTTTCGAGCTCGCTTCAGTGCACCGATATTGGGACGTGCGATGTTCAATCTTGCCTGCATCCTTCCGACCGCCATCAGATAATGAAGGCTTGCCGTTTTTGAATCGTGCCCGGCAGCGTCGATCTCGAGTGAAAAAGCCGAGTCGTAATGCTTGTGTCCAGTAAAGCCGCGCAATCGAACGGACTCCGCAAATTCGACAGTGTGCAGGAGCGTTGAATCGAATAGTCGAGGTATTCGGGGAGGCGGTGGCTGTCCCGCACGGCCACCTGCGCGTCGTTGACGAGCAAAGGCCTGTTCAGGCCAGCTTTGACCAGTTGAAAACCCCGTTGCGCCTAGCGCAGTCGCGATCCAACCTGTCAAACCCGAGTTAGGCAGGTATAACTGCTTCCCTTCAGCCGCAGCCACAGCAGACAACTCCTTGTAACCACGGAGCAGGGCTTCATCGACCAACTGGCCGTATCTTGGGCTCACCTCGGGCCAATAGAAGCGCAGATACCATCGCTTCTCATTGCTCTCAACCATCTCCTGAAGTAGCAGCTCCCGAAGAGCCGAGTCCGACAACCAACGCGAATCCAGAGTCAGGTTCACAAACATGGGTTCGTTGCCAAGCGATTGGCGGCTTTCTTTTACGAACAACATCGCAGCATCAAGTGACTTTCGTCCGTTTACTTCGCTGACCCAACCGCTAGCGGAAAGGTGAACAGTCGCTCCGTGATCTGACTGGACTTCTAGAACCTGTTTTATCCAAGCTGCTGTGGGTTTTGTCGGCAATCCTGTTAGGTATGGCCAGGCCATCGCCGAGGCTGACATTGCTGGGGCATCTG
This sequence comes from Salinibacterium sp. M195, assembly GCF_019443965.1. Classification (GTDB taxonomy): domain Bacteria; phylum Actinomycetota; class Actinomycetes; order Actinomycetales; family Microbacteriaceae; genus Rhodoglobus. The sequence goes on from NZ_CP040814.1 coordinate 324,760, forward strand.
GCCAATCTCCAGCGGGATTGAGATGAAGCTCGGGGTCAACGAATCGTAGTGGGATCGAAGAATGGCTGCTCATATAGCGCGAGGCGGCAGCAGAACTCATTCCTGGAAGTCTGATCACAGTTCCGACACCAAGATTTTTGCCATGAAGCACCGCGAGCTGGCCGAAGACCTCATCGAGCCGTTGAGCGGCTTGGACACTCTTGTGAACGAGCAGTACAGGTGTATCCCCTCGGAGTATCTTCTTCAAGGATGTGTGCGCGGGAGCGGCAGTTGTGGAACCAGAAGTGTGCGTCATTAGATCAGGCCTTTCGAAGGGTGTTCAAAGCACGTGCTGCACTTCCACGTGCGTGTGGCGCTTGCGCGAGCAGTCGCAGGACGACCTCTCCTAGATCGTTAGGTACGTTCTTGGGAAGCGGGAGCGGAGTCCCGGCCACGAGATCCACTACATCGTCTGGAAGCAGTCCGTCCTGATTCGAGATAAAAGGATGCTTACCGGCAATAAGCATGTAGAGCATTACGCCACATGACCACAAGTCGGCTTGTTTTCGCGCAGCTTCTCCGCGAAGGGCTTCTGGCGACATGAACAACAATGTCCCAACCTGCTGCGGATATGCAGTCAGAGTTGCGTCTGTCGCCGCTCGCGACAACCCGAAGTCAATGAGAACAGGAGCTCGCCAACGACCGTCGCGCAGAAGCGTGTTTGCTGGCTTGATATCCCGATGCCACGTGTCTGCCGCGTGCAATTCGGCTATTGCTGCAAGTAGGCCAATCGCAAACTTTCGGACGTGGCCACGGGACGGAAGAGTTCCCGATTCGGTTAGCTTCGTAGCCACATCGCCGCCATCAATGTGTTCACACACAAGGGCAGTTCGACTTCCCCCATCGATGTCAATGTTGCGCAACTCTACGAGCTTTACAATGCCTGGTGAGTCAAAACGCTGGAGCCCCTCGACTTCGCGAGCGAGTCGCCTCGGATCGAACGAACGCTCAATCAACACCTTGACCGCAACTTGCTGGGGCAAACCGGGGGCACCTTCGACGCACCATGTTTCGCCGAAGCTCCCGCGGCCGAGAAAGTGTGCGTTCTCCGCTGAGAACGCGACGATAAGTGCATCTTCAGAGTATTCAACCTCAGCCATTGCGTCTCGTTCCAGGTCTCGACCCGGCAACGCTACACGCCGGACAATTGCTCGTTTTCCCCATAATATGCCCCGACCAAGAAATTCGAGAGAATTTCGAGTTCTCCGCCGTGTCTGTGCAGGTGGGTGTCAAGTAGTTGTTCTCGTCTCGGAGCGCCGCACGCGATTCATTGTTGATCGACCAGCCAGCGGAGGCTCATTGTTCCGAGAGCAATATCGCGGCCTTCCGAGCTATAGAACTCAGCACAACATAGGTCGACGACGCTTCGCGGTATGCGCCGACCCGAACGATTGAAGCTTCCGAATCGAGCACGAGCGGCCTCGCGTGGCTTGCTAATGGGGCTCTACCCCCGTGATTGCAAATCCCTAGTAGTTCTTGCGCAAGTGGTTCGTTGCAGACTTCGAAATGTGCGGCACCGAGCACATCGCGCCGAAATGCCTCATATCGCGCTGAGTTATCGCAGAAACCCAACGGCTCCTAGGCACCGGCGGCAGTTTGGTCACAATCAATTTGCCCCGGCCGAAACAGATGCGCACCGCTAGCGAAAACACGGATGGCCCGCGCTCGAAGCGCTGGCCATCCGTTCTGTTCAGTGCGCGAGGCGCATCTCGCCGTTTAGCGGCGAAGCTCCAGGGTGCAGCACTTCACACCGCCGCCACCGAGCAGCAGCTCGGAGAGGTCGACGCCGATGGGGTTGTAGCCGCGCTCTGCGAGCTGACGCTCGAAGTCTTTAGCGCGGGAAGCGATGACCACGTTGTAGCCGTCGCTGTAGGAGTTGAGTCCGAGCACTGCCGCATCCTCTTCAGTTGCGAGGATGGCGTCGGGATACAGCGCACGGAGTTTTTCGAGAGAGGGCTCGTCGAACGCGCTCTCCAAGTAGGCGATGTTGGTCTCATCGAGCTTCGCGATGGCCGTATCGACGTGGTAGAAACTCGGGTTAATGAGGTTGAGGGAGACAACGTTGCGGCCGGAAATTTCAGCAAGCTCTCGGTGGCTTTCAACCGAAGTGCGGAAACCCATGCCGGCAAGGATGTTGTCGCCGACAAGGAGGAAGTCGCCCTCACCCTCATTAACGTTCTCGGGGGAAGCAACTTCGAGGCCGTTTGCGCCGAACCAGTCCATGTAGGCGGGGCCTTCTGCTTTGCGCTCGTCGTAGGTGAAGAGGGCGCCGTAAGCTTTGCCGTCGATGACGAAGCCACCGTTTGCGGCGTAAACCATATCTGGCAGGCCGTCGATGGGGTCAATGAGCTCGACGGTGAAACCGAGGTCGATGTACGTGTCGTAGAGCGTTTGCCACTGCTTGACAGCAAGGCTGGTGTCTGTGGGATCGTTAGGGTTCATCCACGGGTTGATGCTGTACGTAACCGTAAAGAAGTCAGGACGGCACATCAGCACAGTCTTCGCGGTGGCCTGGCGTGCAGGCGTGGTCGATGCGGTGTCAGTGATCGTCATAAGCTTTAGTGTTTCACGCACCTATCCGCAATGTCTCCGCAATGTGCGCACTAATTGCGCGCAAACACTAGCCACGGCACAATAATCCGCCGTACTCTGGATAAATGGACAAGCTGGACGCAGGAATCATCGACATGCTCCGCCTCAACGCCCGTGCAGGCTACGGTGACATCGGAGACGCAGTCGGCCTCTCCGCCTCCGCAATTAAACGTCGCGTCGATCGTCTTGTTGCCACCGGCACCATCCGCGGGTTCACCGTGCAGGTCGATCCTGCCGTCGACGGCCTGGGCACCGAAGCCTACGTAGAACTATTCTGCCGCGGCAATGTTGCCCCCCACGAGCTCAAGCGCATCCTGAGCGCCATTCCCGAAGTGGTGGACGCGGGCACCGTCAGCGGGTCGGCCGATGCCGTCGTCCATATGCGCTCACGCGACATCCACTCCCTCGAGATCGCCCTCGAACGACTGCGTACCGCCACCAACATCGACAACACTCGCAGTTCGATCGTGCTGTCGAGGCTCATTCACCGTCGTTACGAGTAGCTCGCCGAGCTGGCCGCAGCGCGCGTTAGCTCGCCATCCCTGCCATTCAGAGGGCGTGCGCGTGAGGATTTGCGCCGTAGTTTTGCCTCTAGACAACGAATTCCGTTCCGTAACACGAACTTAACAAGGCAAACCGTTGCGCATCGGCACTATTTCCGATTGACTACCCTGACAGTCACGAACCAAATCTCGTGACTTCGGAGGTGCGCAACGACGTGACAGTTTCAGCCAAGAACCCAAGCCAAGCAAGCCTTGCAACGGAGCAATCCGCGGCAGCATCCAGCGCGAGCGAGCCCGAGGGCAGCGTCGTCATCGAGGGTGTGACCAAAAAGTTTGGCGGCGCCATTGCCGTCGACAACATCAGCTTGCATGTGCGCCCCGGAGAGTTCCTCTCCCTCCTCGGTCCCTCCGGTTGCGGAAAGACCACGACACTGCGCATGCTTGCCGGCTTCGAAGAGCCGACGTCGGGCAGCATCCACATCTCAGGCCAGGATGTTGTGGGAATTCCGCCCCACAAGCGCAACGTCAATACCGTCTTCCAGGCCTATGCGCTCTTTCCGCACATGAGTGTGGCCGAGAACGTGGCCTACGGACTGCGTCAAAAGGGCACCCCCAAGTCGGAGGTGCGCGAACGAGTCACCGCGTCACTTGACCTCGTGCAGATGCGTTCCTTCGCCGACCGCAAGCCCACCCAGCTCTCCGGCGGCCAGCAGCAGCGCATCGCACTCGCCCGCGCACTCATTAACCGTCCTGCGGTTCTCCTCCTTGATGAGCCACTCGGCGCACTTGACCGTCAACTGCGCGAAGAAATGCAGATCGAGCTGAAGCTGCTTCAATCGCGCCTCGGCATCACCTTCATCTTCGTGACGCACGATCAGGGCGAGGCGCTCTCGATGAGTGACCGCATCGCGATCATGCGTAGCGGCCGCATCGAGCAGCTGGATGACGCTGATTCGATTTACGATTCTCCGGCGAGCGCCTATGTTGCCGGCTTCATCGGCCAGCAGAACTTCATCCCCGGCACAATGACGAGCAGCCCGACCATGATGGACACACCATTCGGTGTAATCAATTCGGTAGCCCCTCACGATGATGTGGCTGCCGGCATGGCGGCGCAGGCAGCGGTGCGACCGGAGTCCGTCGTTGTCGCCGCGGCTACGGCATCCACCGGCTCAGCCCCGACGGCGCAAAACCAGATTCCGGGCACCGTGATCGGGGTTTCACATCAGGGTGAGACGTTGCAGTTCTTGGTCGATATCGGTCACGAGCAAACGTTGCTTTCACGGGTTCCTCGCCCGAATGCCCCTCGATTGGCTGTTGGTGACTCCGTGCTGTGCACGTGGGATGCCTCATCCGTTCGACTTTTCCCGAGCGAGCAGGCAAGTCAGGCTTTGGCCGATATTGCTCGCGCGGTTTCCCATCCAGCCCCGCCCACCAGTTCGATCTCGCTTTAAAGGAGCATCCTGATGTCACACGAAAACCCCGTACGGATTCTTGCCTCAACGTCAGCTACCAAGATCATCAAGGCCGAACTGAACCGTCGCCGCTTTCTTGCCCTTTCGGGAACCGCAGCCGGTGTTGCTTTTCTCGCGGCCTGCAGCCCGCAGTCTGGCAGCGGATCATCGCCGCAGGCTAGCGGCGGCGCGCTTGAGAGCAACCTCTCGGTCTATAGCTGGGGCGACTATGACGACCCCGATCTGGTAAATGAGTTCACTGCAGAGCTGGGCCCGGCAGTGACTTTCGACTCCTTCAACTCGAACGAAGAACTCATCTCCAAGCTGGTCGCTGCTCGCGGCACCAGCGGCTACGACATCGTCGTTCCGACGGGTCCGTTCATCCCCCAGATGATCGAAAACGAGCTGCTCATCCCGCTCAACCGCGATCTCATCCCGAACATCGAGTTCACCGACCCGGCTTACCTTGGCCGTGACTGGGACCCGAACAACGAGTACTCCATCTGCAAGGCCTGGGGAACTACTGGTTTCGTCTACGACAAGACCAAGATCACTCGCGAGCTCACCTCGTGGGAAGACTTCATCGATGCCGCCCAGAACGAAGCCAGCGGCAAGGTTTCCGTTCTCGACGACCCAGCACCGCTGCTCGGTATCTACTACTGGTCACACGGCGTCGACTGGAACACGACGGATGAGGCAGATCTTGCCGCCGCCGAAGAGTTCTTGACCACCCAGCTTGCCCCGCACCTCTCGGCATTCGATTCCTACCCCGGTGGCGCCGCTATCCCGCAAGCCCAGCAGATGCTCATGCAGTGCTGGAACGGCGACGCCCGCCTCGGCATTATGGAAAGCAGCGAGCCTGAGCGCTGGCAGTGGGTTCTCGGTTCGCCAGACACTGAGCTCTGGATGGACAACTGGGCTATCGCAGCCGGGGCAACGAACCCTGAAGCGGCTCACGCCTTTATCAACTACGTGCTCACCCCCGAAGCTGCTCTTCGCCAGCTCGACTACACCGGCTACCAGACCGGAACGTCAGGCATTGAAGATGCTGCGCGCGGTGAGGGCCTCGAGATGCTCGACCTCATTTTCTTCGATGACGAGACTGTCAAGACGATGCACACCCAGACCCTCAGCGAAGCACAGCAGCGCATCGTGGAGATTTGGGACAAGACCAAGGTTGCTGCTGGCGCCTAGTCGCTGCAGCTAATCGAGAATCTCACTATGACAACTCACGTTGACGACCGAACGGCCTCCGCGCCGCACGCTCCGCCCAAACGCCGTCGCCGGCTGAAGCTGCCCAGCTTCGCGCTCGCTATTCCGGCGTGGGCGTGGCTGTTTGCGTTCTTCGTGGCACCCGTTGCTCTCGTAGTGTGGTTCAGCTTTGGGTACAAGCCGGGCATTTTCGGAACGCACGCCAACGATGTGTTGTCGTTGGACCGTTACGCGGAAGCTCTCTCTCCGACGTTCTTTGCGACGTTCCAAAACACGCTCTGGGTGGGGGTGGTCGGAACACTCATCTGTCTGGCCATCTCCGTTCCCTTTGCGTACTGGCTCGCGTTCAAAGCGCCGGTATCGCGCCGTGGCATTCTTCTGGCAATGGTCATGATCCCGTTCTGGACGAACTTCCTCGTTCGCACGATCGGCTGGCAGATCATCCTGGCGCCGAGCGGCATCCTTTCGGAGGCGCTTCAGTCAATCGGTGCTCTCGACGAACCGCTGGAGATTCTGTTCACCCGCACGGCAGTGCTGATCGGTGTGGTGTACAACTACCTCCCCCTCATGATCCTGCCCATGTTTGTGGCATTCGACCGCGTGTCTCTCCCCATGCGAGAAGCCAGCAAAGACCTCGGCGCCGGCCGCTGGTCGACTCTCTTCAACGTGACATTGCCGCTGGCAAAGCCCGGCATCGTCGTCGGTATATTGCTCGTTTACATCCCGCTCATGGGTGACTACATCACCGCAACCGTGCTCGGCGGAGCCAAGGGAAACATGGCGGGCCAGATGGTCGCTAACCAGTTCCAGACCGCTCAAAACTGGGCTCTCGGTTCAGCAATGGCTGTTGTTCTCGTGCTGACAATCCTCACTACCGTGGCAATTGCCGCCCTCGTCTCGTGGCTCGCAACGTGGCCAAGACGCGCCAACCAGCGACTCGTGTTGGGAGACAAGTCATGACCCGTCTAACCCTCGCCGATATCTCACTCAAAGTGTGGGCTGTCATCGTCTTCATCTTCCTGTTCTTGCCGATCGCGATCATCATCGTCTACTCGTTCAACGAGGGGCGACTTCTCGTCTCCTGGAACGAGTTCGGTTTCGGCTCATTTGCCGCGATCGTTACTAAGCCGGCAATTACGGATGCTGTCTTAGTGTCGATTCAGACCGGTTTCATTGCGGCACTGATTGCGACCGCGCTGGGAACCATGGCCGGAGTCGCTCTTGCGCGCCGCGCCGGCAAGTGGGCTCCGTGGTTTCTGATTCTGCTCATTCTCGTGACGGTTACCCCAGAAATCGTGGATGCTGTTTCGCTGCTGCCCTGGATGGTGTTCCTCGGGCAAGATCTTGGCCTGAGCATTTTCGATGACGGAATTGTGCGCCTCGTCGTGGGTCACTCCCTCTTCTCGACCGCCGTCGTCGCCTACATTGTCCGTTCGCGCCTCGTCGGTATAGACGAGAGCTTGGAGGAGGCCGCTGCTGACCTCTACGCTCCCCCGTTCAAGCGCTTCACGCAGATCACGCTTCCTCTCGTCATGCCTGCCGTGCTTGCGGGTGGACTGCTCGCGTTTACGCTGAGCCTCGACAACACGATTGTTTCGGCATTCGTGCAAGTCTCAGGAGCAACCCCGTGGCCGGTGTATGTGCTGAGTGCTGTTCGCACGGGCCTCCGGCCGGAAATTGCCGCGGTCTCCACGATCATGCTGCTGCTCACGCTCGTTGCTCTCGGATTGGTGGCGTATGTCTTGCGTCGGGCTGGCGATTCCGCCACTGACATCGCCAAGACTGTCGGTGGCGGCTAGGCGGCAGCCGAGCCTGTCCGCTCGCGGCCGATCAGAAGAGTCTCGCAAGACCATCTGCCGCATTTCGAACGAACAAGAAGGTGCACGAAGCCATGACGTTTGCTGACCTCGTCTTTGCCGGTGGAGCAGTTTTCACCGCGACCGGTGCCGAACCGCGCCCCGGAAGTGTCGCTGTGCGCGGCGGACGCATCGTTGCCGTGAGTAGCGATGCCGGAGCTGCCGTCGATACCGGAGCTGCCGACATCCAGTCGATGATTGGCCCCAACACCGAGGTCATCGACCTCGGTGGCAAGTTGTTGATCCCCGGATTTCAGGATGCCCATGTGCACGCTGTCTGGGGAGGTCTCGACCTCATCCGCTGTGACCTCTCGCAAGACTCGACTCGCGACGAGTACCTGACCCGCATTCGCGACTACGCGGCGGCGAACCCTGAGCTCGACTGGATTCTGGGCGGCGGCTGGAACATGTCTGCCTTCCCGGGAGGCACACCAACGGCATCCGATCTGGATCTTGCTGTTGCCGACCGCCCCGCGTTCATCCCGAACCGCGACGGCCATGGTGCCTGGGTGAACTCGCGCGCGCTCGAGCTTGCCGGCATCACCGCCGAGACGCCCGACCCCGCCGATGGCCGCATTGAGCGCGATGCCGCAGGTAACGCCACCGGCACCTTGCACGAGGGAGCAATGTCTCTCGTGAACGCGCTGCTGCCCGAGACTTCGCCCGAAGATTATGCTCGGGCCCTGACGATCGGCCAGGCGTATCTGCACTCTCTCGGCATCACCGCCTGGCAGGACGCCATCCTCGGTGGTTATGGCGATGCCGGCGACGCCACCCCCGCCTACATGGCGGCCGCAGCATCCGGAGCGCTGACCGCTCGCGTCGTTGGCGCACTCTGGTGGGATCGCACCCGCGGCCCCGAGCAGATTCCCGAACTCGTTCTGCGGCGCAAGAACAATGCCGCCGGGCGCTTTGCTGCGACGAGCGTGAAGATCATGCAAGACGGGGTTGCCGAAAACTTCACGGCGGCGATGCTCGAGCCCTATCTCGATGGTTGTGGTCATCACACCGACAACTCGGGAATCTCTTTTGTCGATGCGGCGCAGCTCATCTCCAACGTCACCGAACTCGACGCCCTCGGCTTTCAGGTGCACTTTCACGCCATCGGCGACCGTGCCGTTCGGGAATGCCTCGACGCGGTCGAAGCGGCGCGAGCGATCAACGGGCCCAACGACAACCGTCACCACATCGCTCACCTGCAGGTGGTGCATCCGGATGACATCCACCGCTTCGCTGAGTTGGGCGTAACAGCCAACATGCAGTCCTATTGGGCTGCGCTCGAGCCGCAGATGGTCGACCTGACGCTGCCTTTCTTGGGTGACCCGCGCAGCTCGTGGCAGTATCCGTGGGCCGACCTGCACCGGGCCGGAACGCATTTGGCGTCGGGCAGTGACTGGTCGGTGTCGAGCCCTGACCCGATGGCAGCTATCCACGTTGCGGTCAACCGCATTGCGGCTCCTGGCCATGAGGAGGGCACCTATGACGCGTTCTTGCCGGAGCAAAGTCTCGACCTGCTCACCGCGATGACCTCGTACACCGCGGGCAGCGCCTTCACTAATCATCTCGATGAAACGGGCACAATCGAGGTGGGCAAACTCGCCGACCTCGTCGTGCTCGATCGCAATCCCTTCGCCGGGCCTGCAGACCAGATCGGCCTTACCAGCACCGAACAGACCTTCGTCGAAGGCGAACGCGTGTATCGCGCGCCCGCCCAACCATAAAGCTCGCCACCAGGCGAGAGAGGAAAGTGCCCCATGGGCAAGATAGTGTTCGAAAGAAACGCCCCAGCGGCATCCGTGATCAGCCACTCCCTTGAGGGTTCGATGCACAAGCCGTTCTGGATCGATGACGTGAAGGATGCCGCGGAGTTCGCGGCTCTGCGAGGCGACGTGACCGCCGACCTCGCCATTGTCGGAGGAGGATATCTCGGCCTCTGGACTGCGGTTCTCGCCAAGCAGCGCAACCCTGATGCTCGCGTCGTGCTGCTTGAAGCCCGCGAACTTGGCTGGGCCGCGTCAGGCCGCAATGGTGGTTTCTGTGAAGCCAGCCTCACTCACGGTGAAGAGAACGGTCTCTCCCGCTGGCCGACAGAGTACGAACAGCTTGATCGTCTTGGCCTGCAGAATCTTGACGACATCGAGGCCAGCGTCACGTCGCTCGGGCTCGACTGCGACTTTGAACGAACGGGTTCGCTTGATCTGGCGATCGAGGAGCACGAGATCGCCTGGTTGAAAGAAGCAGCAACCGACGAAGACACCGTCTTTCTCGACGAGGCGGCCATTCGAGCCCAGGTGAATTCCCCCACCTATCTTGCCGGTGTCTGGAACAAACGAATTAACGCGCTCATCCACCCCGCCAAGCTCGTGCGCGAGTTGGCACGAGTCGCGAGCGAACTCGGGGTGGAGATCTTTGAGAACTCACCGGTGCGTCAGGTCGAGACATCCGGTGGTCCAACGGATGCCGCGGTACTTCACAGCCGTAAAGGGACTGTTCGTGCGACCAGGGTTGCGCTCGCGACGAATGTCTTTCCTTCGTTGCTGAAGCGGGCGCGCCTGCAGACGGTTCCCGTGTATGACTATGTGCTCATGACGGAACCCTTGAGCCCCGCCCAACTCGCGTCGATTGGGTGGTCGAACCGTCAGGGTCTTGCCGATATGGCGAACCAGTTTCACTATTACCGCTTGAGCGCCGATAACCGTATTCTCTTCGGTGGTTACGACGCGATTTATCACTTCGGTGGCAAGGTGCGCGACAAGTATGAGAACCGTCCCGAGAGTTTCGAGCGGTTGGCGAGTCACTTCTTTACGACCTTCCCGCAACTGGAGGGGCTGAAGTTCAGCCACCGTTGGGCCGGTGCGATCGATGCTTCGACACAGTTCAGTGCGTTCTTTGGCACGGCTCGTAATGGTCGAGTGGCGTACTCGGCGGGTTTCACGGGTTTGGGTGTTGGCGCGACTCGGTTTGCCGCGCAAGTGATGCTCGACAAGCTTGACGGTCTCACGACGGAGCGCACCGAGTTGGAGATGGTGAAGAAGATGCCGTTGCCGTTCCCTCCGGAGCCGATTGCGTCGATGGGGGTCAACGCAACGCGCTGGTCGCTCAATAGGGCTGACCACAATCAGGGTCGCCGAAACCTGATTCTCAAGACGTTGGATGCTTTGGGTCTCGGTTTCGATTCCTAGCTCTTCTTCGGTCGCGCCGGGAGGCTGAGAGTAAACTGTAATAACTTGCACACAACTGTGCAAGTTATTACAGTTGAAGGAATGACCACCTCCGCTCCCCGTCGCCCGCGACAGGACGCAGTCGATAACCGCGCCGGCATTCTCAGTGCCGCTACCGCCGCCATCGCCCTCGACCCGCAAGCCTCCATCAACACCATCGCCCGCAACGCCGGGCTATCGCGACGCGCCCTCTACGGCCACTTTGCCGACCGCAACGCCCTCGTCAACGAGATCGTCGACGCTGGGGCTCAGCGCTTCAACCGCATCGCGCTGAGCGTCAGTGACGCCGATGCCCGCGTAGCCCTCGCCCGCCTCGCCTCACTGCTCTGGCAAGAAGCCGCCCACGTGCAAGTCGCCGCCTCCATTGCGCTCGATGACGCCCACCTCGCCTCAACCGGCGTAGCCCTGGGCCCGCTGCGCGCCGCCGTCGCCGCGATTCTGCAACGAGGGCAAGACGAAGGAACACTGCGCACCGATGTGGATGTCACCACCCTCGCCCGCCTCGTCGAAGAAGCTGCGCGCGCCGCGATCACTCGCGTCGATGCGTCACTGCCCGAAGCTCGTTCGCTCGCCGTGCGCACCACGCTGAGCATGGCCGGGCTGTCGTGGCGCGAGAGCGTTGCCCTGCTCGAAGAACACCCCGAGATACTGGGGGCATTCGAGCCACGCGACGAGCCGTTGACCGCCACCAACCGCTGATGCGCGTCGAACTGAACGGCGTCACCAAGGGCCGTGACGCCGAAGCCTTGCCCGCAACATCCACCAGTTTCGTCAGCGGCAGCGTGACGCTTGCTGTTGCCGAAACCGAACAGCGACCGACCGTGCTCGGCCTCATCGCCTCTGGTCGCATGCGCCCCGACTCCGGCGCTGTCACGCTCGAAGGAAGGTCGGATGCCCGTGGCCTGCGTCGTCGCGTAGCGCTCGTCGATGCCCCCGGAGTTTCCGACCCCGACCCCGGCGTTCCCCTCGTCGGCGTTGTCGCCGAAGAACTCATGTTTGCCGGCCGTCGCGCCGACCCCCTCTCGACCAGACGCTGGCTCGACGAGGCTGGTTTTCGCTCGCTCGCCTCAACGCCCATCGCCGACATTGAGCCCCTCACTCGCTTGCGCATTCTCTGCGAGCTCGCCGTGCTGCGCCCCCACGTCGAAGCACTCGTCGTCACCGCGCCCGACCGCCACGGCGGACAACCCCTCGACTGGTGGACCCTGCTCGGTGAATTTGCCGACCGCGGGTTCGCCGTGTTGGTGGTTGCCGGTCGCGCCTCAGAATGGGCCATCACTCACGCCGACGTGATCGCGCGCGCTGAGTCGGCCGAAGCATCCCTGCGAGACACCCTTGGCGCCCTCGGCGCCCTCGGCGCTCTCGACGAACGTACCGCCGCCTGGGCCCAAAGTGGCGGCGGCGTAGGAGTAGACAACTCATGAAGGTTCCCGCAATGATCGCCGCTGAACTGCGGCGACTCACCTCGTCACGCATGGCCATGCTGGCTCTGCTCGCCCTCATGGCCGTGCCCGTGCTCTATGGCGGCGTCTACCTGTGGGCAAACCAAGACCCCTACGGCAGCTTCGCTGAAGTTCCCGTCGGGTTGGTGATTGCCGATGACGGCGTTGCCGCCGACGGCGACACGGAGGCGGTGAACTACGGCGAGCGCGTGGCCGACGACCTCCTCGCGGGCGACGCCTTTGAGTGGCACGTGTACACGGCATCCGCTGCGGCTGCGGCACTTTCTGATGGAGTCGTTGACTTCACCGTGACACTTCCTAGCGACTTTTCGGATGCTCTGACGTCGATTGCGGGAACGGAGCCGCATCAGGCCGAAATCGATTTGGCGACCAATGACGCTAATAACTACTTGGCATCGACGATCGGCAAGCAGGCCGTTGAACAGATCCGGCGGTCGGTGGCGCAACTGGTGGGAAAAGAAGCTGCCGGCTCGTTGCTGACCGCCCTCTCTGACATCCGCGCCGAACTTTCTGATGCCACCGCCGGGGCAACCCAACTTGTGGACGGTTCTCACGATGCCGAGTCGGGCGCCCAAAAATTATCGGATGGCGCCGGCACGCTCGCCACCGGATTGACCACCCTCAGCACCGCAAGCGGCAGCCTTGTTGCCGGCGCCGACCAGGTTTCATCGGGAGCGGCTCAGGTCGCTGCGGGCAACCGCGAACTTGCCGGCTACGCCGACCGCGCCGGCACTGCAGCCCAGACCATCGCGGATGAGCTGCCCACCGCGCGCGCCGATCTCATCGCCGCACTCACCGCCCAGGGACTCGATGCCACCGCGATTGATGACGTCCTCACCACTCTCGACCCGCTCAGCGATCGCATTACCGAAGGAAATGGCACCGTGCAATCGGCTGTCTCGAAGCTTGATGCGTTGTCTGCGGGCGCGAACACTCTCGCCAGCGGCGCTGCCGACCTCGCAGCAGGCGCTAGTCAACTCGCGGCTGGAGTGAGCACAGCAGAATCCGGGGCCACGACCCTCAACGCTGGAGTCAGCACCCTCACTTCCGGGATAAGCACCCTCGCCGCCGGCACCACCGAACTGCGCGACGGGCTCGAAAATGGCGTCGAAGCAATCCCGAACTCCAGCGCCGACCTGCGCGCCCAACAATCAGAAGCCATCGCCGATCCAGTCGCCGTGGAGACCAGTGCCGTCACCGCGGCGGGCAACTACGGTGCCGGCCTCGCCCCGTTCTTCACCGCCCTTGCCGGCTGGATCGGAATTTACGCCCTCTTCCTCATCGTCAAGCCCGTCTCGAAGCGTGCCGTCACCGCCCTGCGCTCCCCCGTGCGCGTCGCCATCGCTGGCTGGCTCACCCCAGCCGTGCTCGGCGCGATCCAGATGATTGCGCTCTTCGGAGTGCTCGCCGCAGCACTGGGCTTCACCTTCACGCATCCGGTCGGCACGCTCGGCGTAATGATCGCGGCAAGCTTCACCTACGCGGCGATCATTCTGGCCCTCAACATCTGGTTCGGCTCCGTCGGCCAGTTCCTCGGGCTCGTTCTGATGGTGCTGCAACTCGTCACCGCAGGCGGCACCTTCCCCTGGCAAACCCTGCCAGCGCCACTGGCCGCACTGCACCACGTGCTGCCGATGGGCTACGTCGTGGATGCCATGCGCCAACTCATGTACGGCGGCGACCTCGCCCGCGTCGGCACCGACGCTCTCGTGCTCGGTGCCTGGCTTGTGGGAGCCCTCCTCCTCGCCGCCATCGGCGTCACCCGGATGACCCACCGCCGCACCCTGCGCGACCTGCAGCCAAGTCTCATAGGCTGAGCTCATGACTGAACCCGCACCGCTCCTCACCGCCGGAACTCCCCTTGCGGCGAGCGCCGTTCCCGTTGCCCACGAAGCGCTCGATGCGTCAGAAGTGGTCGAAGGCACTCCGACCACGGGCTACGCCGTGCTCGATATTCTTGGCGACAGCGAGATCGGCATCTGGGAGATGACAGCGGGCACCGCAACCGACACCGAGGTCGACGAAGTCTTTGTGGTGATTAGCGGGCGCGCCAGCATCCACATCGCTGCGGATGATCGCACGATCGTCGTTGGCCCCGGTGATGTTGTGCGGCTCACCGCCGGCATGCAGACCACGTGGACCATCACCGAAACTCTGCGCAAGGTCTACATCAGCTGATGCCCCGTTGTGGGGATCGTGCGCGGATGAGCACTCCCGATAGGTTTAAGTAGTTGATGTTGCGTCAATTTTGCTGCGCCTCGTCACAGTGTGATTTCACCGATCACATCCTGTCTTCAACAACCCGCATGAAAGGGCTTACGCTCAATGGATTTTTCTAACCTGTGGAACTTCATCTGGTTCATCTTTGTCTCCTTCGCTTTCATCTCCTACCTGATTGCGCTCTTCTCGGTAATTGGTGACATCTTCCGCGACCACGAGCTTCGCGGTGTGTATAAGGCACTCTGGTTGTTGTTCTTGTTGGCGGTTCCCTTCCTCACGTTGCTTGTGTACGTCATTGCCCGCGGCTCGGGCATGGCGCAACGCGCAATGAAGAGCGCACAGCACAACCAGCAGGCTGCGGATGCGTACATTCGCAGCGTCGCCGCCACCTCACCCAGTGAAGAGATTGCCAAAGCTAAGGCTTTGCATGAGTCCGGTGCTCTCACCGATGCCGAATTCGACACCCTCAAGAAGCGCGTTCTCGCCTAAAAAGCGAGCCGGCGCACACCAAGTGTGTGCTCGCCGAATTGACGTCACTCCCCCTCGAGTTTTTCGCGGATGGAGTGACGTCTTTTTTTACGGTGTCACTGCCGCAAGTTCCCGCACGGCGACGGTGCTGGTGAGTGAGTGAGGTTTCGTGGTGGCGTACCGTAGGAGCATGATTACACGACGGGAAGCCGCGCTTCGCCTAGACATCCCTTTGGAGATGGCCAGAAGGCACGACATCCCGACGCGGATGTCTGAAGCCCAGTTCTCGGAGCTCGAAACTAACCCGCCAGCGTGGTTGGTTCAGTCGCGCGCGAACCGCACCGGCAAGCGCCCCGTTTGGGCTCAGCTCACCTGCACGGTGTGCGGCTTCACTGAAGCTGCGCGCCCCAAGAAGTGGTGGCCAGCCTTCACCTATTTGACGTGCGATTGGCATGACGCCGATGAGCTTCCCCCGGCCGCTGACGGAATGTACCGCTCCGAGATCGACGGCATTGGCAGTCGCTTCGTGGGCATTCTCGACGAGAAGCCGTAGCGACGCAGCGTTCTGGGTAGCCTGCGGGCCAGCTCAGCTGCCCGATGAGCCTCGACAGAATCTTCCACGCGGCAGAGTCCGAGCGGATGCTGGGGAGCAATGAATGCGGCCTTCCTGGGCCCCGCGCTATCTCTGTTCCCGCTCCACACGTGTTCTGCGCGAAACCTGCCCGCCTCGTAAGCGACCGGCGGCACCGGAACGATTACGCGAGGTGCGTGCTCACTGACTGTGGTCATAACCACGGCATACCAACACTTATGTCCTTAAGCGTTGGCATGACTCATTTCACTCCACACTTATGGAGCCCCCGGGCGCGCTTCGCGCTGACTCCGCTAGCGATCGCGCAATGGTTTCGCCGCCCCCGCGAGCAGTAGCGCAATCAGGATCGGCACGCCGATCACCAGAAGCGCCAGCCTGATTCCGACGACGTCACCGAAGAATCCCAGCAGCGGTGGACCGGCGAGGAAGGCAATGTAGCCAAGGGTCGATACCACCGAAACCCGGGCGGCGGCGTGCCGGGGATCATCTGCTGCGGCTGACATCCCCATGGGGAAGGCGAGGGCGGCACCGACGCCCCACAGCGCGACCCCGATCATGGCGACCCCAATGTTTCCGGCCAGCACAAAGAGGGTGAGCCCGATAGCTGCTGCGCCCATGCTTGCTCGCAGCACAGGAACCCGACCAAAGGCATCGATCGCCATGCCGCCGAAAAAACGCATGATGGTCATCGCCAGCACAAATACGGCGAACATGAGAGCGCCATTCGACTCGGTGACGTCAAGACCGTCGACGGCCGCTTTGGCTATCCAGTCATTTCCGGCACCCTCGGTGATGGTGGCGCCGAGCACCACGATGCCGATTAGCACGGTGCGACTCTCGGTCCAGGCGCTGCGCGTTTTCGGAGCAGCGTCATCCGCCGTTGTTGGTCGACCAACCGGGATGCGTGCCAAGAAATACTGTGGGGCCATCAGCGTTGCAACGGCAACAACAACAGCAATAACCAGAAGGTGGATGGGTAAGCCCACCCCGAGGGTCGAAAGCCCTGCACCAACCAGGGCGCCGACGAATGCCCCACCACTAAATGCCGCATGGAGTTGCGGCATGATCGTGCGACCCAGCTTTTGCTCGACGTCTGCGCCTTCGATGTTTTGGGCGACATCCCACAGCCCAATCCCGATCCCGAAGAAGAACAGTGCAATGGCAGTGCCCACCACGGATTCAGAGGCGAGCGAAAGTGCAATGCCAACTCCGGCGAGCGCCGCGATCAGCCCAGCTACGCGAACCGTATTCGCCGTGCCGATTCTGCCGGCCACGTAGCCTGCCGTTGGCAACGCAATGAGCGAGCCAGCTGCGATGCACAGCAACATGGTTCCCATCTGCCCCGGAGTGAGGTCCAATATTTCCGTGACCGCGGGGATGCGAGCAGCCCAGCTAGCAAACACGAGACCGTTAACACCGAACACAATAAATGTCGCGATGGCCGCGGCTTTCAGCTGCGGCCGTGTGGCAATTGCGGTCATCCGGTCACTACTTCCACTGTCTTGATCGCACTAACGTTGCTCGGTTGCCGCAGTAGAGAGCGCACACTATGCGTCTCCTGACCGGCCAAGAAAGCGAGTTTCAACATGTTCACCCGCACAACCGAGGCACCAAAGGCCCTCGACGGCGCACCGCATTGACAACGTTAGCAGTGGTCGGGATCGCCTCGATGGCCTGAATTACACGCCCCCCGCGTCGACCAATTTGGGAGCGGCTAGAGGCTTCGTGCCGGGAAATTGTGCTCAATGAAGGAGACCACGATGTCGACTCCTGCTGTCGTGCCTCGCGGCCGCTCGTCAACTCAGCGCACGACAGAGAGCTGTCATCGCTACGAGCCCGGCTCCGTGTACTCGATCGCTGCCAAGAGTTGAATAGTGCTAGTCCAGTCCCACCAGCCGCTGGAACGTTCTGTCAAGGCGGTTACGCGCACATTAGGGAATTCCGCGAGTTTTTCGCGAAGGGCAGCGGCAGCGACTTCCATATCCGTTCCCCGCACCCTGACGACAACTAACTGCTTCCCAAGAAAATCAGACATGTTCTCATGTTAGATCGGCTTGAGAGCGGGAAACACCACCCCGCGGCGACACCGCAATTTCCGCGACAGCGAAACCCCGGCGGGAAACCACTGCGCGAAGTTTCCCGCAATTCCGGAGTTTTTCTCTAGACCAATTGTCAAGCCCATGTCGGATGTCGCCGCACAGCGATATGGTGGCCGAATCTTGAGTGTTGCTTAAGCATGAACGCTCAATCTGTTTGCCCGATTTACCTGCTCTACCCGAAGTACCCGATCTACGAGCCTTACCCGGCCAATCCGATTCACCGTCTTACCCGATTCACCGTCTTACCCGATTCACCGTTTAACGCTTCTTACCCTTTCGCCCTCCTAACCCGAATCTGGAGAGTCTCCTATTGTCAACCCCAAAAAATCTGCCTGCCAGAAAACCAAGCGCGGGCACCACTAAAACGATAACGAAGCCACTAGCCGTCGGCACGGCCGCGCTGTTGGCTGTTGGTCTGTCGATTACAGGCGCTTTGCCTGCCAGCGCCAGCCCAGCTCCATCTCCCACGACTGAAGCGTGCGCTGTCACCACGCAGGGGCCTATTGCCACGAACCAGATTTCTCAGGGCTGGACGTTCGCCGACACGCGAGCGACAGGCCACAACGAGTTCACTGCTGCCGGCCTTCGCGTCTGGACTCAAGGAGCGACGTCGACTGACAAAGCAGCGGCATACAAGTCAGTTGATATCGCTCTGAAGGATGTCGGCGTTCCGCAACTACACTTCGGGGCGACAACGGGAACACTCCCCAGCCTCCAGCTCGTTACCGACTTCGACAACAACGGCACCGCCGACGGCATTCTGGTTGGCGAGCCAGCGGCAT
Source organism: Salinibacterium sp. M195 (assembly GCF_019443965.1). Classification (GTDB taxonomy): domain Bacteria; phylum Actinomycetota; class Actinomycetes; order Actinomycetales; family Microbacteriaceae; genus Rhodoglobus. Next base: position 343,261 of record NZ_CP040814.1, read on the forward strand.
ACCCCGGCGGCGGGTACTGGGTTCCGAACAGCGCCGCAGCCTTCGTGAAGGATGCTGCACCGTCACACGCCGGCGGTCATGGAAGCGCAAACCACGGAACGCTCGACGATTGGCTCGTATCCTTCCCCGATGCCCGCGTCTTGCAGATCGGCTACAGCCTCGGCTCAGGTGTTCATGCCGACGCCATCATCGAATCCGTTGAAGTTGGCTGCGTGAACTACGCCTTCAGCTCAAACGACGTGTATACAGCGACGAACACCGTCACCGTTGACGACTCGCAGATTGCCCCGTTCGAGGACGGCAACCCCGCCTCCGCAACGTACAACTACGAAACCTGGCACGAAGGTTACGCAAACGCGACCCGCGCTTACTCCACCGAAGCAGACGGTCTTCACTTCGGTGACAGCGCTCCCTCGCAGATCATGCTGGGAACGCCGACAGCAGTATCGTCAGCTGAGCTGGAAGCGCTCCTCACCAGCGCAAGCGTCGCGGTAATCGATGGAGCCGTAACCCTCCAGATTCCGGTTACTTACGGAGCCAACAACACGTTCACGACCCTTCGGTCGGGATTTTTGACAGTCGGCACCGAGAACCACTTCTCCGTGTCAGACACCTGGAAGTCATCAAAAGCGCTCAAGAATAACGACACCACGACGCACACCCCGGCGAACGCAACTTCGCTGGCAGACCTCGTTGCTTTCATGGGAAAGCAGGGAAACATCAAGTTGCTCGGGTTCGGCGTGCAAGCCAGTCACGCTGCCACGGTTCAGGACCTCACGTTCAACGGAACGAAGTACAGCTTCGTTCCTTCGACCCTCGAGGCAACCACGAATCACGTGATCGTGCCCGACTCAGCGATCGACCTGCTTGAGGTCAGCGACCCTGCGGCTGCCGGCTACAACTACACGAAGTGGCACGAGGGCTACAACAACGCGATCAAGTCGTTCTCGGTCGTGGGTGCAGCACTGAAGCTGGGCGACCCCGCTCACTCGCAGGTTCTGAAGGGGCTTGATGCCGTCCTCGCTGGTAGCGAGCTCTACACGCAACTCACGAGTCACGCAGCCGTGACGGTGGATAGTGGAACGGTTACCTACCAAGTTGCCTTCAGACATGCCGGCAACATCGGTTGGGGCACGCTGCGATCGGCAAGCCTGAGCGCAGGAACTCACACGTTCACCCTCTCCGACCCCTGGATGTCGAGCAAGGCAATCGGAACCTCGATCAACGCCAACACGGCATACCCCTTGGGTGACATCCTCGACGCGTTGAATGCACAAGGTAACGCGACCGGCGAAGCCTTCGGCGTGCAGGCAGACGCTGCTGCGCAAGTCTCCAGCATCGTTTGGGGCAACACCGAGTACACCTTCGGACCGAAGCTTGATGCTGCCGTTCCGACAACCACGGGAACCGCAAAGGTTGGCCAAACGCTGACCGCACAACAGCACGCAAGCTCGTGGACACCATCAACTGGCGTCGCGCATGCGTACCAGTGGAAGGCAGACGGAGTTGCTATCGCTGGCGCGACTAGTGCGACATACAAGCTGACGGCATCCCAAGTCGGCAAGAAAATCACCGTAACTGTAACCGGTTCACTGGCTGGATACGCGGGTGCAGCAGCAACTTCAGCCGAGACTGCAAAGGTGATCAACAGCCAGATTGTCGTCTCACGACTTGCCGGCAATAACCGCTATGAAACCGCAGCAAAGATCGCACAAGAGTGGCACACGGCATCAATCGTGTACATCGCTACGGGACGCGGCTTCGCCGATGCCCTGAGCGCTGGACCGGCTGCAACGTTCAACGACGCACCGCTGTTGCTCACTGAGCCCAGCTCGCTGACCTCGGCGACCAAGGCGGAACTTCTCCGCTTGAAGCCGAGTCAGATCGTCATCGTCGGCGGCCCCGGCGCGGTATCAGAAGGCGTCAAGGCTGCGATTCAGGCCCTGTCATTCCACCCGACGGTCAAGCGCATCGGTGGCATCGACCGCTATGAAACCTCGCGGATGCTCGCTGCAGCAACCTTCCCCGCCGGAACCGTAACGAGCGCCTACCTCGCTGATGGGCGCAACTTCCCTGACGCGTTGACAGCAAGCCCGGCGGCCGCAGGCTTCAGCGGTCCCGTCGTGCTGATCCGCGGTAACGCCAACACAGCGGATGCCGCCACTCTGGCATTGCTGAACACGCTCGGCGTGAACTCGGTGAAGGTGGCCGGCGGTAGCGGTGTCGTTTCGAACGGGATCGTCGCTCACCTGAACACCAAGTTCACCACGGTGAAGCGCAATAGTGGCCTCAACCGGTACACGACCGCAGTAGCAATCAATGCTGATGCTTTTAGCTCAGCAACGACGGTCTATGTCGCAACCGGAGCCGACTTTGCGGATGCTCTTGCTGGTGCAGTGCTGGCTGGCGCGAAAGATGCACCGCTCTTCATCAGCACGACGAGCTGCATCCCGAAGGTCGTGATGACCGCCATCACCAACCTGGGCAACCCAAAGGTGGTGCTGCTTGGTGGCACTGGAGTACTCACCTCTGGGGTGGCAAGCCTCAACACCTGTAGCTAGTCACTGAGGTAAAACTGCGAAGAGTGCGGCCCGCGCAATGCGAGCCGCACTCTTCCTCTCGTTAGCGCGCTGGAGAGCATGGCCCACCCTCACGTTAGCGCTGCTTCCACCGCGCCGTTTGTTCCTCTCGCATCCAACTGGCGCCAGAAACCGGATGCGTCACAACATCGGTGAACCAGTAGGTTTCGTCGGGGTTCCACCCGGCAATGACACTCGCAAAGTCGTCGTCGAGCGGGATAGCGACTCCTGCGGCAGAGAGATAGGCCGCGAGGGAAAGGTGCACCGCATCGAAATCGCGGGCGACCCTCGACCAATCAGGCATCATCCATTTACCGCTACGACCCGTGGCGCGGTACCAGTCGTGACGGCGGGTAGCGGTGACCTCGAGCGGGTACCGCCGGCACAGTTCGGCCCACGACTCTGCCGCAACGATTTCGAACACGCGCGGAGCTCCTTCGTAGGTCACCGGGTGAGTATCCGCCGGTTCTTCGTCAGAGCGATCTTCGATCAACCAGAGACCGACTGGGCCCAGCTCTGGCAGCGCGCGTGTTGTCGCCGTAAGCCCGAACGGTGGCCGCGACCACCAGTCGCCCGAATAATTGGCGGTCGGATCTGTCGGGCGTTCCCGAACTGCAGCCTGCTCGTTCTCCACCACTAGGCCAGACCACAAGCGAAGAGTCTCCGCGGCAGCCGGCGGCTCAGGCACCTGAAAGCAGGGGTCCTGAAATTTAACAGCCCACTGCTGCGGCTCCATGGGGGAACCCCACCACTCGGTCGACGGTGACGTCACGATATGCTCCGCGATGCGCAACAGCGAGCTGTCGAGGTGCTCGTCCGACAGCAGTTCATCTGAGCCATCGGGCTCCTGCCAATAGCGTGCGCTATCCACAGAAGCGGCGCAGGCGTCGAGGGCATCGACGATACCGATCGAGGTCAGCGGGATGCAGTCGAACGCATCGGCAACCTCCTCTGCGCTCGGCTCGGGAAGCGGATCGGGAATGCCCCAGCCGAAGAATGTACCCCCTTGCCCTCGCGCCGCCTCTAGGTGATGGGCGGCGTAGACAAGCAGGTATCCAAGCGATGCCGCTGCAGGGATTGATTGCTGCGGATCATGCAGAGCCACAGCAAGGCAGAGACGGCGGCCGCGTGGTCCCGACAGAAGCGTGCGAGCGTCCAAAGGCATGACGTCAGCCTAAATCTCGAAGCTCGCAGAGTGAAGCATTACTCGGGAACGAGACTCGTGATCTCAGGCTTAAGGGCTACTTTGCTGCGGGGAAATCATCCTTACGAGGGACTCCGCCCAGCGAGTGCGCTCGTACACTTAAGACATGATCGAAATTCAAGGACTGACCAAAAGGTACGGCGCCAAAACCGCCGTCGACAACATCACCGCGACTATCCGTCCCGGTCTCGTCACCGGCTTCCTCGGCCCAAACGGCGCCGGTAAGTCCACCACGATGCGCACCATCATCGGCCTCGATCGCCCCGATTCTGGCTCCGTTACCGTCAACGGCAAGCGTTATGCACAGCACCACAACCCCATGCACGAGGTTGGCGCACTGCTCGATGCGAAAGCGATCCACACTGGCCGCTCCGCCTACAACCACCTGCTTGCGATGGCGGCCACGCACGGCATCGGCAAGGCCCGCGTGCACGAAGTCATTGCGATGACCGGCCTCGAATCTGTTGCCAAGAAACGCGTCGGCGGATTCTCCCTCGGCATGGGCCAGCGCCTCGGAATCGCCGCAGCCCTCCTCGGTGACCCCCAAACTCTGATCCTCGATGAGCCCGTGAACGGTCTCGACCCCGAAGGTGTCATGTGGGTGCGCAAACTCACCAAGCACCTCGCCTCGCAGGGCCGCACAATCTTCCTCTCCTCTCACCTCATGAGCGAGATGTCCCTCACCGCCGACCACCTCATCGTGCTCGGGCGTGGCCGCATCATTGCGGATGCCCCCGTTGGCGAAATTTTGGCGCTAGCAACCGGGACCGCCGTGCGAGTTCGCACACCTCAGGCCACTGACCTCGCCAACAGACTCGCCAGCAGCGACGTGACCGTGACCAGCGTGGAAGGTGACCTTCTGACTATCGCGGGGTTGGCATCCTCTCAGATCGGTGAAGCAGCAGCACAGGCGGGCATCGTGTTGCACGAACTCACACCGCTTTCGGCTTCGCTCGAGGATGCCTACCTAGAACTCACGCAAGACGACGTTGAATACCACTCGGAGGTTTCCCGATGACTAACACCACCCTTGAGGCCCCGGCCCCGTCAACCAACCACCGCGCAACACGCTTGACCTTCCCCCGCGTTGTTCGTTCCGAATGGATCAAACTGCGCACCCTACGCTCCACCCAGTGGTCGTTCGCGATCTTCGTGTTGCTCACGGTCGGTTTCGGTCTGCTCATGGCCGTCACCCTCGACACCTCCAGCGGCCCGGCGGTCGACGCGGAAACGCAGAAATCACTCACCGTGATGGTGGCAACGCTCGGCGTGAACTTCACACAGCTTGTCGCCGCTGTTCTCGGCGTGCTCATTATTAGCGGCGAATACACGACGGGCATGATCCGTTCAACGTTCGCTGCGGTGCCCACCCGTTTGCCTGCCCTTTTCGCTAAGGCACTAGTTCTGGCAGTGGCTACCTTCGTCGTCAGCCTGGCGTCGATCATCGTGACCGCACTGGTGACCGCTCCGATCCTGGCCGGCCAGGGCATTGAAGGCCAGCTATTCGATGGCGAAGTGATGCGCGCTCTCGTTGGCGGCGCCGGCTACCTCACCCTGGTCGCCTTGTTGGCATTCGGATTCGGTGCGGTTCTGCGCAACAGCGCCGGGGGTATTGCGAGCGTGCTCGGCTTGATCCTGGTTGTTCCCACCGTTCTCGCGATTCTCGCGGGGATAACTCAGGCGGTCTGGGCCCAGAACCTTTCGGTGTTCCTGCCGTCGAATGCTGGCGCGCTCATGTACGCCGTCGGCGATGGATCCGCTGCTGGCGGTCCACCGATTGGAGCGATCGGAGCCGACGTGATCACCCTCGACACCACTCAGGGCTTCCTAGTGTTGTTGAGTTGGGTTGTTGTAATGATGATCGCGGCGGCCGCGCTCATAAAGCGTCGCGACGCCTAGGTTCCTCAAGCGAACTCGATTCACTCGCCCCCTTCTTCCGCGCACCTGCGCGGCGGAAGGGGGCTTTCGTGTCAGATACCGCCCCCGTCTCCCCATTCCGTTCTGCGCGCGGCGCCCCAGAAACCGCGCAGACCGCGGCCCCGAAACTCGGCACGCGATGCGCTCACCACGGGTGGCAGGCAGACGAAGCCGAAAACCCCTACTGCAAGCGTCATCCCTGAAGGCAGACCCGACCCCGCGCCGATCTCGAGAACGGCGTTGACGACGAGCGTAAGGATCCCGACACCGACGGCGACGACAGTGATGGGCCACCAGATCAGCATCAGCACTGGACGCCCATCGGCTTCGAGAGGGTCGACTGAGTCGAGGGAACCTTCAGAGCCGAGGGAGCCTTCGGGGGGCGAAAATTCGGCCTCCGCCGCCGACATCCGCTGATCGAAAATCACGCCGAGCACGAACGCGCCGCCGAAGGCAATTACCGCAAGAAGGGTGCCTGCTCCCATCACCCCCTGTGGATTCGGCCCCATCCATTCGGCTAGCATCCCCGCGAGCACCGCTAGCCCCATCAGTGCAAGCACCGCAAACAAACCCCAGAGGCTGCGCACAGTATTCACGATCGACCGGTGAAGCTTTCGGCCGAGGGGCTCAGTGGGCCCCACTCTTGGCCGCACTTCAGCGCGATGCCGCGCCACTGTCACGGGTTGCGTGCTGCCGTCAGCCGCAGTTTCACGTCTAGCGCGGCGTCGCTGCACACGGCGAGCGAGTCGCCTGCCACCGAGGCCGATCAGCCAGAGAACGAGCAATCCTGCCAGCTGGAATGGCCACGACGGCGATCCGTCTGACAGCGTTCGGCCAAGCGTTGATGGGTTAAGGACGAACCCGAGGGTCCCGACTATGCCGAGCCCCCAAGCCCAAATCATGATGACCCTGGCGAAGACGAGCTGCACCATCAGCCAGAAGCGGCGAGCGAATTGCCTCACTTAGACCCCGGCGAGTTCTTCTTCGCGCTCATCGTCTTTGAACATCGTCAAGTCGCGGATGTTCTTTTGCACGGCGACCGCGGCGAACAGGGCGAGCGCGAATGCCATCCCGTAGAACCCCTTCTCGCTCAGGCTGAGGCTGCCGGCGTTCCACAGGCCGACAGCAAGCATCGTCAGCGCGGCAAACAGCGAGAACCAGCACAGCGAGTAGTAGATGAACGTTACCGGGATGCCCTCGTTGCGGTCTCGAACCGACTTCTGAAGCGACACTGCGGCGAACAGACCGTAGAGGAGAATCGCGAGGTAGTAGCCCTTCTCATTGAGCTCCATCTGGGCGTTGTAGAGCCCGATGAGATAGGTCACAATTCCGAGAAGCAGCGCAACCCACGAGGCGCCGATGAAGGCTGGGGTTGGTTTGTTGCGGTTGTTGGCGGCGGACATAGCGTCTCCTCGGGTTGTGACATTCGGTAGCGTCCTCAGAGAGGAGCCTTTCGATACCGTAGCGGTCAACGGCTAGATTCGAGGGATTTTCAGCTCACGAGGCTACTTTTTGTCAATAATGTTGCTGTTGGGGTCACAGGGGGCGCGGTGTGCGCCGAGCTCGCCACAACAGCCACATTCCGACACCAAGATTGGCGACGATCACGAGCAGGGCCCCCGACCACCAGACGTCGAAGGCGGTCGGCACGAGAGGGTTGACGGCCTCGCCACGCTCTGGCGATCCCGACGACAGCAGAAGGACGATCGCGAGCACCGACACGACAGGCGCCACGAGGGAGGCGACGACTTTCTCCCAGCGCCACCATTGGCGCGACATCCACACCATGATGAGTCCGGCGAGCCACCCCAAGACAGGGACGATGACTCCGCCGAGGGCGACGAGCAAGCTCGCGGTCACCACATAACCCGTGCCTTCTCGCGCGCTCTCCGCTGCTGGGCGTGCCGTGGTGACAGGCGAAGCATCGCTCGCCTCCGACGCGATGAAGGCGGGATCTCCCAACGCCGCGATGCGCTGCTGCGCTTCCGCCGGCGTCAACCCGTGCAGTTCCTCTCGGGCGCCATCCACGATGTCGCGGCGCACCGCATCATCAAGGCCATGCAGGGCGTCGTTCAGTTCGCGCAAGTAGTTCGTGACTACCTCGGTTGTGCGATCAGTCACGGGCGTCATCCTCTCCAACAATCGTCGCGACGACGGCCGCGAATGGTTTCCACTGTTTGCGGAACGCACTCAATTGCGCCGTCCCGGCGGGCGTGAGGCGGTAGTACCGACGCGACGGCCCGCGCTCTGATGGTTCCTCGAATGACGAGACGAGTCCCTTTTCGCGAAGGCGCGCCAGCACTGGATAGAGTGTGCCGATGCTGGCGATCATGCTCTCGCCAATGAGGTTCTCCGCAAGCTGCCAGCCGTACATCGGCTCACGCTCGAGGTATCCCAATACACAGTATTCAACGACACCCTTGCGCAATTGTGCGCCCACGTCGTTGACTATCATGCTTAACATAATAGCTGGGGGAACGGCCTCGTCAAGAGCGCCGCGAGAGCGACTAGTCGCCGGAGCTTGGCGGAAGAGTGTCTCGTTCCGCAATGATCGAGATGGTGTCGAGTCGTTGGTCGTCAACCAGCTGTCGATAGATTGCTGGCTCGGCCGCAACTACCAGGGAGTCGGGATAGAGCCGACTACCCCACGCGAGACGCCCACCGTCATCCCAGGCAAACGCGGCAACCCGAGCACCGGCCTGCAGCGCAGAATTGCCGGGCGGGAGCTCGCTGTAATCATCGCCAAATATTCGACGCCGAGCAGCATCCTGCGGGGCATCCCCATAGCCATCCCACTGAAAACTGTGGAGGTCGATGTCACCCACAGCATCGCGAAGGGCGTTCGCCGTCGCATCATCAAGCACGCCCTGGCACGGCAGCAGATCTCTGACCATGGGGTGCTCGTCGGCCACACGATCGGCGAGTTCGAACCAGTCCACTGAGGCGGAGGCGCGGCCAAACTCTGAAAAAGTCGACCAGCGAACGAGAACACCACGCTCATCCTCCAGTGGGAGAAACACTCGGAGCATGGGCAGCGAGCGATGCGATTCCGGGATGAAGTCGCGAGCAGACCATCCGTGCCCCGACGGCATAATACGAATTGCAAGCTCATCCATGCCCAACACCCTACCGAGGTGCGGGTTCGCGCAAATCGGCGCCCGAAGCACACCCCTTATGCTGGCCGCCCCCCGTGGCTACTCTGAAGATATGAACGAATACGAGCAAGCGAAAGGCGAGGATGAGACGTCTGGCCCGCGAGGCTACGTCGGTTTCATCGATTGGCTCAACCGAAAACTGTTTCCTGTACTAGGCACCCCAAATTTGGGACCTTACGACGCCGTCGTCGACAAGGTCGCAGAGGCAGTGTGTCCCGTCTGCGGGCAGCCGATGGCTGAGCACTTCATCGACCACTCCAGGCCGAACACAATTCTGCACTGTCCCGCCGAGCACCTTCCCAGACCGGTCGACGACTCTCCCATAAACGAACTCGGGATGGACATCCCCTCCCCCGATAAGTAATCCGGTCGGGGGCGAGGGAGCAACGCCATACAGTGGTGATCATGGCATCCGCTTCTCCCCCGAGCTCGAAAACGGCTAGGTCGATTGTGACTCTGACCATCAACCCCGCACTCGACATCAGCACGTCTACTCCGCGGGTAATCCGGGATCACAAGCTGCGGTGCGGTGCGAGCCGGATCGACCCCGGCGGTGGTGGCGTCAATGTGGCGCGCACGATCCGTAACCTCGGCGGAGACGCTCTCGCGATCTACGCTGCGGGCGGGCTCACCGGGGCAACCTATCGTCAGCTTCTCGAAGCGGAGGGCGTGCCGAGCCTCGCCGTGCCCATCGCCGGAACGACACGGGAAAGCTTCACGGTCGATGAGACCGAGTCGAGTGAACAGTTTCGTTTTGTGCTGCAGGGTCCCGAGTTTTCTGAAGCCGAATGGCGTGCCTGTCTGGCCACCCTGGAGGAGGCCATCGTTCCTGGCGGCTATGTCGTCGCCAGTGGCAGCTTGCCGCCGGGAGTGCCCACGGATTTTTACGCGCAAGTGGCACGGTTGGCGCACAAACACGATGCGCGTTCGATCGTCGACACCTCGGGTGAGGCACTCGCTGCCGCGCTTGCCGAAGGCGTGTATTTGGTGAAACCGAGCCTCCGCGAACTGAGCGAGCTCGTCGGCAGAGCACTGACCAGCGAGCAGGATGAAGTGGATGCTGCCGCCGAACTTGTCGCTCGCGGCTCAGCCCAGCTCGTGGGCCTAACTCTGGGCGAGGCCGGCGCTGTGCTCGCGTCAGGTTCTGGTGTCATCCGTCTCCCCGTGCCGAAAGTGCAGGTGCAGAGCGTTGTCGGTGCTGGCGACGCCTTTCTGGGCGCGTTCGTCTGGCGACTGTCGCAGGGGCTCGATCCCGAGTTGGCGTTTCGTTCCGCCGTCGCGGCTGGTAGCGCAACCGCGGCGAAACCGGCCACCGAGATGTGTGCCATCGCCGAGGTAGAGGCCCTCGAAAAACTTCTCCCTGAAGCCACCCGCTACTGACGGAGCCGCCCGGCTGTTCCAATGGTCGACAAGAGACTGGGCCTAAAACCCGTGTGAGACAATCAACCATGGCTGATTCGTGGCGTCGCACCCCGACCGAAAGTCCTGTCACTTTCGAGATCGACACTTCTGCGTCCATCCCCCCGTTCGAGCAGATTAAAGCTCAAGCGATCGCCCAGATTGCCAGCGGCGAACTCCTTGCCGGCACCAAACTTGCCACCGTGCGTCAGCTTGCCACCGACCTCGGCATCGCGCCCAACACTGTGGCGCGGGCCTACCGCGAGCTCGAAGCAGACGGCTTTCTGCTGTCGCGCGGCCGCAATGGCACCGTCGTGAAAGCACGACCCGGTGATGCTGCGGCGCTGCTTCAACTTGATGCGAAGGCCTACGCCGACCGCGCTGGCGAACTCGGCATCAGTGCCGAGGAAGCCCAGCGTTTCATCAGTATCGCTCTCTCGAAATAGCCACGGCCAGTAGCTTCAGACGCGCTGGCGACTAGACGACTGCAGGCGCGAGACGCACCACTCGAGCGAACTACCGCAGCACTCCTAGTTCGCGCGCCTTCGACACTGCAGCGGTGCGCGACGACACGTTGAGTTTCGAAAAGATGTGCACCAGGTGCGATTTCACCGTGGTCTGCGAGACGAACATCTCGCCCGCAATCACCGCGTTTGAGCTACCGGCGGCGACACGCTGCAGCACCTCGATCTCGCGTTTGCTCAGGCTCACTTGTGGCGCGCGCATCCGGTCAAGCAACCGACCAGCAATTACTGGTGCAAGAGCGCTCTCCCCCGCGGCCGCAGCACGAACTGCCGCAATCAGTTCATGGGGTGGCGCATCCTTGAGGAGATACCCACTCGCGCCAGCCTCGACCGCCCCGAGAATGTCGCCATCGGTGTCGTAGTTAGTGAGAACCAACACGTAGGGGGCCGCATCGAGCGCGCGGATGCGGCGAGTGACATCCGCTCCCGACTCCAACGCACCGAACTGCAAGTCCATCAAAATGACGTTCGGGTTCACCGCCTGCACGAGAGCAAAAGCGTCATCAGGGGTTGCTGCCTCCCCCACCACCGAGAGGTCAGGTTCGTGCTCGAGCAGGGCACGCAAACCGGCACGAACAACGGGATGATCATCCGCAATCGCTACCCGGATCATGCCTTCTCCTCACCCGATGAGTTCAGCGTCAATTCGACCGTTACCGTGGTGCCCGCACCGAGTTGTGAGTCTACGGTGAGGGTGCCATCCAACTGTTCGACTCGTTCGCGCGTGGCGGTGAGCCCGAATGAGTCAGACAAGCCGCGGGCTGCTGCCGCCTCAACGCGCGCCGGATCAAAGCCGAGCCCGTTGTCGCTGATCATCAGCCGTACTTCTGAACGATTCCGCTCAATCGAAATCGTGGCTTGCGTTGCCTCAGAGTGCTTCACAACATTCGCCATCGCTCCCTGCGCGATCCGCAGCAGTGCGGTCTGCACGGGCATCGGCAGGTCGAGCGCATCGGCCACGCGCACTCGCACTTCGCGTTCGGGGGTCTGCCACTGAGTTTCGGCCAGGCGGCGCAAAGCGGCACCCATCCCCTGCTCCACCAATGCGGCCGGGGCCAGCTCACGAATGAAATTGCGGGTCTCGGCGAGATTGGCCGCCGCCGTTTCACGAGCAAGTCGCACATGCTCTAGTCCCGCAGCATCCGGGTCTGCCCGCTCTGCCGCATGCAGCAATAGTTGGATGCTCGACAGCCCTTGAGCGACCGTGTCATGAATCTCGCGCGCAAGCCTCGCGCGCTCCGCCAGCACCCCGGATTCGCGCTCGGTTTGCGCCAGCTGGTCGCGTGTCGCTAGGAGTTGCTTCACCAACAGTTCGCGTTCCGCCGCCTCGGCCGCGAGTGATTTGTAGCCAAGACCAATCACGATCGCGACACCGGCACCGACCAACGGGCCGACGATCCCGGCAACAGTCCACTCACTGTGAAGCCCAAGCGCGGCAATCGCGAGCAGCGTCGAACCCAGCACCGCCAACGTGCGCCAGCCGCGAGGCAACAGGTGCAGATAAAGAAAGAAGAGTGGAAACACGAGGTAGGCGGCATCCGGGCTCAACCACACCAGCGCAAGCCATTCGCACGACAACACGAGTGCCCACAGATAGGTACTCAGCGTTCGGGCGTTCGCGCCGGCGCCCCGAGCTCGACGGGCCAGAACCCCGCCGAAACCATACGTGATGATCAATAGTGCCGCGAGCGCAATCACGACCGCAGCATTGGGGTTGCGATCGACAAACGCGCGCACGACGACGAGGGCCGTCAGCGCGAGAAAGAGGATGTGCAAACTGGTTCGCAGCCCCACAAATACCGGGGTCAACGCAGTGTGGCTCATCATTCGACCCTACTCTCGCGCGCGGGTGCGCCGATCCATCAAAATGATGATTGTGGGCTCCGCCCTTAGCGCCCAGAAGTGCAGCATCCCGGCCGATGTGATGGCGACCCGATGAGAGGAGTCTGAGTACTGTCGCACTTCGGCGACACCGAAAGGACTCCCATGTTTGTTGCCTGGCGCGATCTGCGCTTCGCCCGCGGACGGTTTGTGCTCATTGGCACCGTCGTCGCGCTCATCACTTTGCTCGTCGGATTTCTGAGCGGACTCACCGGCGGGCTCGCTGCCCAAAACATTTCGGGGGTCTTGTCGCTTCCCGCTGAGCAGCTCGTGTTCGCCACCCCGAGCAGCAAAGGCGCAGACGAGGCGAGCTTCTCTGATTCGAACATCACCGAGAAACAGGCAAAGATGTGGGCTGCGGCTGACGGTGTTGAGTCGGCCAACCCGATCGGCGTCTCGCAGACGAAGGCTGAGTCACCCGAATCCAGTACTGCCATCGCCATCTTCGGTGTTGCCGTTGACTTCGACGAGACCGCACCAAGCGGCGACGGCAAAGTTGGCCTGTCTGAGGATGCCGCCGTCGGCCTCGACGTCACCACCGGCGACACCATCACGATTGCCGGCACCGACTACACGGTCGAGAAGGTCAGCGGCAACTGGTGGTACAACCACACCCCCGTGGTGCAGATGACCCTCGAAGACTGGCAAGGCTATTCGGCCACGACCGGCAACCCTGACGCCTACGCCACGGCGATCGCCGTCAAGGGCGATGCCGACTGGGATGCCATCAATACTGAAGCAGACACCCTCAGCAACTCGGTGTTACTTTCGCTCACTGCGGTCAGCTCATTCCGCTCCGAAATCGGTTCCCTGCTGCTGATGGTTGCGATGCTGTTCGGCATCTCAGCGCTTGTGATCGGTGCTTTCTTTACCGTGTGGACGATGCAGCGCAAGGCTGACATCGCCGTGCTCAAGGCGCTCGGAGCATCCACCCCATCGCTCGTTCGGGACGCTCTCGGTCAAGCTCTCATCGTGCTGCTGATCGGTGTCGGCATCGGCATCGGCATCACCGCCATCCTCGGGGTTCTGATGGGCAGCGCACTGCCGTTCATCCTGAGCCCATTCACCACCCTGTTGCCGGGAGTCATCATGATTGCGCTTGGTCTTGCCGGCGCTGCTTTCGCGCTTCGTTCCGTCACCACCGCCGACCCCCTCACCGCCCTTGGGAGCACCCGATGATTCAGCTCAACAACGTCACGCTCACTTTCCCCGATGGCGAAGGCCGCGTCACCGCCGTCAACCACGTCACGCTCAGCGCGCGCCCCGGCACCGTCACCGGCATCACCGGGCCAAGCGGTTCCGGCAAGTCGAGCCTGCTTGCGGTCGCGGCCACCCTTATCCGCCCCGACTCCGGTCAGGTCATGATCGATGACGTGGATGCCGCCCAACTGTCTCCCACGGAGGCGACCGAGCTGCGTCGCGACGCCATCGGTATCGTCTTTCAGCAGGCCAACCTGCTGCCGTCGCTGACCGCGCTCGAACAGCTCGCCGTCATGAACGAGTTGGGGGCGCCGCACAGCCGGAGCCGTCGTGCCGCTGTGCGCACGCACGCCACCGAGCTGCTCGCGTCTGTTGGGCTTGGTGACCAGATGCACAAGCGCCCCCACCAGTTGTCCGGTGGCCAGCGTCAGCGCATCAACATCGCACGCGCACTCATGAACGACCCGAAGGTGCTGCTCGTCGACGAACCAACGAGCGCGCTCGACCAAGAGCGGGGTGCAAGCATCATCGACCTCATCCTGAGCCTCACCGATGAACGCAACACGTCAACGCTGCTCGTCACCCACGACCTCGTTCACTTGCCGCGAATGCACGCCGTCGTGAACATGGTCGATGGCGCGCTCGACACTGTGCGTGCTGAGGCTCTGGTGCCCGTCAGCTAGTGCCCGACCTCGTCAGAGTCGACGCCTGACCCGGGGACATCAATAGCCGCAATCGCTTCGAGGTCGCGCGAGTCGAGCTCGAAGTCGAAGATCGCGATGTTGTCGGCCAGCCTTTCGGGGTTGGCCGACTTCGGGATTGCGACGATGCCGTTCTGAAGGTGCCAGCGCAGTGCGACCTGCGCCGCTGAGCGCTCGTGCTTCTCGGCGATTTCTTGCAATACCGGCTGGTCGAGCACGCTCTTGATGGGGCTCCACGCTTCCGTGACGATTCCGCGAGAGTCGTGATAAGCGCGCTCCGCTAGGCGAGCGTTGGTCGGCGAGAGGTCAACCTGATTGACGGCAGGAACAGTGGTGCCCGCATCCGCCAGCACATCAAGGTGCGCTGGTTTAAAGTTCGAGACACCGATTGAGCGAACAAAGCCGTCTGCTTTCAGCTTCTCGAGGGTGCGCCACGTGGAGAGAAACTCGTCGCGCTCGGGCAGCGGCCAGTGAATAAGGAGAAGGTCGACAAAGTCGAGGTCGAGGCGTTCGAGGCTGCCGCGCAGGCCATCGATCGCCAGGTCGGCGCCCTGAAAATCGCCATCAAGCTTCGTGGTGATAAACAGTTCGTCGCGGTCAATACCACTGCGACGGATGCCCTCGCCCACACCAACTTCGTTGCCGTAGCGCACGGCTGTATCGATGTGACGGTAGCCAAGTTCAATCGCCATCGGAACAACAATGGCAACCTCGGCATCGCTGAGTGGCCATGTGCCAAAACCGAGCTGGGGAATGCTATGGCCGTCGTTCAGCGGTATCGAAGGAATCATCTTCTTAGGCTAAACGACGGCCATGACAGTGCGCGAGGACTCGCTGAAAGCGAATCCCCGCGCACCCTGTGAGTTCTCTAGACCTCGAGCGCGGCCATGGCCGGGTCGGGGTTTCCGAAGCGGTGTGCCGTAATCGACAGCGACTGCTCCTGCACGAAGATCAACAGTTCAACGCGACCGGATGTCGTGACGTCTCCCGACCACACAGCGACGTCAGGGTTTCCCTGAACGGCTTCGGCAAGATCAACAGCTGAGCCGCCGATGAGGCGCACCCGGTTGGTGTTGAGCTCACCCTTCGTTGCGCGTTCGTTCCAGCGAGCATCCGATTCAACAAGAACTTCGGCAACCGAGACGGCAGCATTTCCTGACTCGAAAGACTCAGCGAGCAGCGACGGCAACGGCAACGCAGAACTGATGTGAATGGTCGAGCCAACACGAGCAGCACCGGCAATCATCCGCACGAGGTGGCCCATCGGCTCACCTTCTGACAGGCGAACGGTGACGGGCACCGGACGGTAGCGGAACACGTTGCGCTCCACGCCAAGGTCTGAGACGTCGCGGCTGATACCGAACTCAGTCTCCCACGCACGCTGGTCGCTTTCGGCCGCACGACGCACGCGGTCGAACTCGTCGAATTCCATGCCCGACTGCGCCTTCTTGATAACCGATGACACCTGGTCGCTGAGGCCACGAACCTGAATGTCGCGAGCGGCGGGCTGCTCAACGGCATTCCACTGTCCGAGGGTCATCAGGTAGTTGGGTCCGCCAGCCTTGGCGTGGCAACCAACAGCTGAACGCTTCCAGCCACCGAACGGCTGGCGGCGAACAATGGCTCCCGTGATTCCGCGGTTGACGTAAGCGTTTCCGGCCTGAACTTCATCGAGCCAGCGAGCGACCTCTGTTGGATCGAGGGAGTGGATGCCTGCCGTCAGTCCGTAGTCCACGGCATTTTGCATGGCGATCGCCTCGGTGAGGTTCTTGGCGCGCATGATGCCGAGAACGGGGCCGAAGTATTCGGTCATGTGGAATTCGCTGCCAGGCACGACACCGGTGCGAACGCCGGGGGTCCACTGCTTGCCTTCGTCGTCAAGCTGACGCGGCTTCACGAGCCAGCTCTCGCCGGGAGCGAGAGTGGTGAGGGCGTTAAGCAACTTGCCCTGAGCGGCTTCAACGATCGGGCCCATCATGGTGAGAGGGTCCTGCGGAAGGCCGACGCGCAAAGTGCGCACCGAGTCGACAAGCTGACGCTCGAAACGTTCGCTCTTACCAACGGAACCGACCAAGATCACGAGAGAGGCCGCCGAGCACTTTTGCCCAGCGTGTCCGAAGGCGCTCTTGGTGACGTCGGCGACGGCGAGGTCGAGGTCTGCGCTCGGCGTGACGATGATCGCGTTCTTGCCACTGGTCTCCGCCAGAATCGGCAGGTCATTGCGCCAGGAACGGAACATCGCCGCAGTTTCCCACGCCCCCGTCAGGATGACGCGGTCAACAGCGGGGTCGGCAATCATGACGCGACCGAGCTCGCGATCCTTCAGATCAACGAAGGCGAGCACTTCACGCGGCACGCCAGCTTCCCAGAGCGCTTCGATCATTACGGCGGCGCTGCGCTGCGAAAGCTTCGCTGGCTTGATGATGACGCCACTGCCCGAGGCGAGTGCCGAAAGCACGCTGCCGGCGGGGATGGCAACCGGGAAGTTCCACGGCGGAGTAACGATGATGAGTTTTGACGGCACGAACGTGGCATCGTCGATCGCTTCAAGGTCGAGAGAGCGCTCAGCGTAGTAGTGCGCGAAGTCAATCGCTTCGCTGACCTCTACGTCACCTTCGGCGATCGTCTTACCGGCTTCGGTAGCCATTACCTCGATGAGGCGGGCACGCGAGGCTTCGATCGCGTCGCCGGCGCGGTGCAAGATCGCGGCGCGTTCTGCGGCGGGCATTCCGCCCCAGTTCGCTCCGGCAGTGGTGACGGAATCGAGGATGCTCTTCATCTGCTCTGGCGTAGTGACAGCGCCAGCCTTGACAGTGTCAACGCCGAGCTGGGAGTCGCCGCTGCGTGCCAGGATCGCACGACCCCAGGTGCGGTTTTCGCCAATGGCCTGGTCAGTATCTGCGACGTTGTTGAACGGGCGGTCGCCGATGAGCGCGGCGGGCTGGTTGCGGTCCTGCACCCGGTTGGATACCTGTGCTGGTGTATCAAGGTTCGCGAGCGACGCCAAGAAGCGGTCCTGCTCGCGCACGAAAATGTGCTCGTTGCTGGAGAGCTCGAAGAGGCCCGACATGAAGTTCTCGGTGCTGGCGTTCTCTTCGAGGCGGCGCACGAGGTAGCTGATGGCGGAGTCGAACTCGCTCGGCTGAACGACGGGCGTGTACAGCAGCAGGCTGCCGACATCCTTCCGGACTGCTTCGGCCTGGCCGGTAGCCATTCCGAGAAGCATTTCGAATTCGATGCCCTCAGTGACGCCACGCTCTTGAGCGAGGTGCCACGCGAATGCGATGTCGAACAGGTTGTGGCCGGCAACACCAATGCGAACAGCGTCGATGTGCTCGGGGGTGAATGCCCAGTCGAGAACGCGCTTGTAGTGAGTGTCGCTGTCTTGCTTGGTGCCCCACGTAGCCATCGGCCAGTGGTGAGTTACCGCGTCGACGTGCTCCATCGCGAGGTTGGCACCCTTAACAACGCGAACCTTGATGTTGGCACCGCCGCGAGCGCGACGAGCCGTTGACCAGGTGGTGAGTTCCTTGATCGCGTCCAGCGCGTCTGGCAGGTAAGCCTGAAGCACGATACCGGCCTCGAGTTCGAGCAGCTCTGGCTGGTCGAGAAGCTTCTCGAAAACCGCGATGGTGAGGTCGAGGTCTTTGAACTCCTCCATGTCGAGGTTGATGAACTTCTTCTCCGGTGCCCGCAGGGCAAGCAGGTAGAGAGGGGTGAGGCGGTCAACTACACGGTCAACGGTCTCGTCGAAAGCCCACATGGAAAGCTGAGACACAACCGACGACACCTTGATGGAAACGTAGTCAACGTCATCCCGCATCAAGAGCGCGCGGGTACCGGCGAGGCGGTTGTCTGCTTCGTCGTCACCGAGCACGGCTTCACCGAGCAGGTTGAGGTTCAGGTTGACGCCTTCACGACGCAAGTGCACGAGGGCCTTGTCGAGCTTGGCCGGTGTTGCATCGATGATGAGGTGGCCGACCATGCCGCGGAGTACCCGACGCGCGATCGGAACGATGATCCACGGCAGCAGCGGCGCGAAGCCTCCACCAACAAGAATCGCGAAGCGGAGGTACCACGGCAGGAAGGCCGGGATGATGTGGGTGAGTCGCTCGAGGTTGCGGCCGGCGACGCGGAGGTCTTCGGGGCGAACCACGGTGTCAATGAAGCCAAGAGTGAACTCGAGGCCATTGGGATCTTTCAGTACACCGGCAAGGCGCGTGGCGCTCGCATCGGTGGGAAACTCTTCACTTTCAGCCAGCCAACGACGAACGGTGGCTACCGTTTGGTCGGCAATCTGCTGGTGTGAAGCATCAAGGTTGTCGGTATGAGTTGACATGCTCACGAGAATAGGCCTCCGAACGGGGTATGGGCTGGAACTCTCAGTGTGGGCCCCACAGTGCCTTTAGCAAAAGCGACGGAATTCGCATGGTTTCAGTTAGAATAAGTTAACGATTGGCGGAGAAATGCTCGATGTTCGACGACTGCGACTTTTGCGTGAACTTAAGCTCCGCGGAACGATCGCTGCGGTAGCCAGCGCACTGAGTTACACCCCCTCTGCGGTGTCCCAACAATTGGCTCTATTAGAGGAAGAAGCGCGGGTTCCCCTGCTCGTTAAAGCGGGCCGCCGCGTGCAACTAACGCCCGAAGCAGAGCTCCTCGTCGAGCACACCGTCGCGCTTCTCGAACGTCTTGAACTCATGGAAGCGGAGATCCACTCGTCCCTTACCGAAGTGCGAGGAACCGTACGCCTAGCCGTGTTCCAATCGGCCGCCCTCGGCATCATTCCTCAAGCACTCAGCGTCATCGCCCGCGAGCACCCCCAACTCCGCATCGAAATGACTCAGCGCGAACCCGAAAGTGCGCTCTTTGAAACTTGGACTCGCGAGTTCGACCTCGTTATCGCCGAACAATATCCCGGCCATGCCGCGCCCCGGCACCCCGACCTCGACATGATCCCGCTCTATGCCGACGAGCTTTCCCTGGCTGTGCCGCACGACAGCGGAATCGCCAGCCTTGCCGACACCACCCACAGCGCCTGGGTAATGGAACCCCGCGGCACCGCATCCCGTCACTGGGCAGAACAGCAGTGCCGCCGAGCAGGAATCGAACCCGACGTACGCTTCGAAACCGCCGACCTTCAGGCCCACATCCGGCTCGTTGAATCTGGTCACGCCACCGCGATTCTTCCTGGTCTCGTCTGGGGCAGCCGCACCCCAACGGTCGCCCTGCGTCCTATGCCTGGCCTCCCCCGCCGCACCGTCTTCACCTCGGTGCGCGACTCGAGCGTCCTCCGGCCATCGATCATCGCGTGCCGCGAAGTGCTCGAGCAGGTCGTTCGGGCGCTAGCGCCCGAATAGAACGACGCGGAGGCGAGATGGACCGAAACGATTCGAACCAGATCTGACCTGGCTACGCCGAATCGCGGATGACGAGCTCAGTGCTCAACGTCGTCACCGTGTCGACTGGGCGGTTTTCGATCAGGCCCACAATCATTTCGGCCATGCGTCGGCCCATCTCGAGCGACGGTTGCCGCACTGTCGTGAGCGGCGGAGTGGCGGTGCTGCCGTAGTTGTCATCGTCGAAGCCGACAACGGCGATGTCGCCCGGAACGCTGAGCCCCGCTTCGCGGATCGCCGAATAGGCGCCGATGGCCATTTGGTCGTTGGCCGCGAAAATGCCGTCGATGGGTTCGCCTCGGGCGAGCAGTCGGCGCATTGCTTCCGCTCCCGACGGCGGCGAGAAGTCGCCAACCTCAACGAGGTTGCTCGCGAGACCGTGCTTCTTAAGCGTCGCGTGGAAAGCGTCCAAACGGTCAACGCCCGGGGGCATGTCTTGCGGGCCGGCGATAGTCGCAAGGTTGCGGCGACCGGATACCAGCAAATGTTCAACGGCCGAGCAGGCGCCGGTGAAGTTGTCGACATCCACAAAGTAGTTATTGCCGTCTACCTGGTTCAGGGGGCGCCCACCGAAGACAACAGGCAGGGTGCGACTCAGCTCAGAGTAGGAGTGGTCGCCAGTGTGGTGCGAGACCACGAGGGCGCCGTCAACGTTGCCGCCAAGCAGGTAGCGACGAGTCTTGTGCGAAGCCTTCTCCGATTCGATGATCATTGTGAGCGTGTATTCGGTGTCGGCCAGATACAGCGCGACACCCTGAACTACGGCAGCGAAGAAGGGGTCATCGAAGACTTTGGCCGCCGACTCCGGAACGACCAAGGCGATGGCCTGAGTCTTGCGGCTGACCAGTGAGCGAGCAGCGCGATTGGGAACATAGTTCAGTTCATCGATTGCGGCCTGCACCGTCGCCGCAACATCCGCTTTCACCTTGGGTGACCCGTTGACAACCCGAGAAACTGTGGCGCGCGAAACGCCTGCCTGTGCCGCCACCATTTCCAGTGTCGGCATGGCACCACTGCGCAATTTCTCCGCCACGAGTTCGCTCTCCATCAGTAGATTGTGACTTAGCCTAACCTTCTCAGGCAGCAATCTTGGCTGACGCGATCAGTGCGGCGTACTCCGTTGCGCTTCGCTTGGGGAGGCGTTCTTGCGTTTGATAATCGACGTACACGATGCCGAATCGTTTGTTGTAACCCCAAGCCCATTCAAAGTTGTCGAGTAGCGACCAGACGAAGTAGCCGCGCACATCGGCACCGTCGGCGATCGCATCCGCGACGGCTTGGATGTGCTGCTCGATGTACTGGGTACGTTCCGCATCATCAATGGTGTCGCCAGCACGGTTGTCGTCATACGAGGCGCCATTTTCGGTGACGTACAGCGGCGGCAGTGTCGGATACTCCTGGCCTAGGCGAACGAGCAAGTGGTGCAACCCGCTGGGGTTGACCTCCCAGTCCATGGCGGTACGCGTGAGATCGCGCGGCGGTGTCGTCACGAACTCGCTGCCCACAAATGGCGAACGACCGGGCTTAGTGGTGGGTCGAAGCCCGGGCGTCGCATCTGCGGGAGCAGGGTGTCCGCTCACGTTGTCGTCGTGATAGTGGTTGACGCCCAAGAAGTCGATGGGGGCGGAGATGATCTCCAAGTCGCCAGCCTGCACGTACTGCTCGAAGTCGTATTCGCGCACATCCTCGATCACATCAGCGGGGTACGCGCCAAGAATGAGCGGCTCGAGAAACATGCGGTTCCAGATGCCATCAATGCGGCGGGCAGCATCCTGATCAACAGGATCACTCGGGTCATTGGGCACAGCATTCGTGAGGTTCAGCGTGATGCCAAGCTCAATTTCGCGACCCTTCGCCGCGGCCAGATCGCGCAGTCGAGCCGCAGCCAACCCATGAGCGAGATGTTGGTGGTGCAGGGCGGCCAAACCGAGGTTGGGGTCAGTGAGCCCGGGCGCGTGCTCGCCGGCAACGTAGCCGATCAGTGAGGAGCAGAGCGGTTCGTTGAACGTTGTCCAGTGACTGACCCGATCGCCGAGAGCGTTGTACACAGCTTCCGCGTAGTCAGCGAAACGGTACGCGGTCTCCCGATTAGCCCAGCCACCCTTCTCCTGAAGTGCCTGCGGCAGGTCCCAGTGATACAGCGTGAGCCAGGGCAGGATGCCGGCCTCCAGCAGCGAATCGACGAGACGACTGTAGAAGTCGAGCCCTTCCGCGTTCGGGGTGCGGTCACCAGGAACAACGCGAGCCCAGCTGGTGGAAAAGCGGTAGGAGTCGAGGCCAAGCTCCTTCATGAGCTGAACGTCGGCATCCATGCGGTAGTAGTGGTCGACGGCAACCTCAGGGGTGTCGCCATTCGCGACGGCAAAGGGCTGGCGGGCATAGGCATCCCAAATGGAATCTTCTTTGCCGCCCTCGTGGGCTGCTCCCTCAATTTGGGCGGCCGCGGTTGCGGACCCCCACAGGAAGCCTTCTGGCCAGGGGGTGGTTGGTGAAATATTCATTAGCCTTTTACTGCTCCAGACATGATGCCCGAGACGAGTTGCCGCCCCGCGAGAATAAAGATGATCAGAAGCGGCAGTGTCGCAAGCACCGCTCCGGAAAGCACAACAGAGTAGTCAACGTATTTTGCGCTCTGAAGCTGACTAAGAGCTACTTGCAGGGTCGGGTTCTGAGGCGCGACCAGGAGCGGCCAGAGGTAGTCGGTCCACGCGGTCATGAAGGTGAAGAGGCCTAGGATCGCCATTGCGGGGCGCGCGGCGGGAAGCCCAACGCTCCAGAACGTGCGGAACATGTTTGCCCCGTCTACTCGCGCAGCCTCAATGAGCTCATCGGGGATGACATCCACCAAATATTGCCTCATGAAGAACACGCCAAACGCGGTGACGAGCGTCGGCACGATTACGGCACCGAGTGTGCCCGTCCAGCCGAGCTCTTTCATGAGCATGAACTGCGGGATGATGCCGAGTTGGGTTGGCACGGCGAGAGTCGCGATCACAAAGATCATGAGCCCTTCGCGGCCCTTGAAACGAAGCTTGGCGAAGGCATAGCCGGCCAGAGTTGAGAAGAAAATCACCGAGGTCGTGATGATCGTGGAGACGATGATGCTGTTCAGTAGCGACTGCCAGAACGGAACCGTTGTCAGTACTTCGCTGACGTTGATCCAGAATCGACCGCCCGGCAACAGTGGCGGCCATGTTTCGGTAATGGCGGTGTTGTCGCTCGAGCCAACAACATAGGACCACCACAGCGGGTATGACCCACCGAGGAAGAGCGCGAGCAGAATTCCGTAGAGAAGAAATCCGGGGCGCTTCTCAAGACCCTGGTTGCCTGCGCGACGCTTCGCCTTCTTGTCTGCAGTCTTGCGTGCGGCGGCGATGGCCAACGCAGACGGCCTGGAGTGAGGGGTGCGCGGGGGGCTCGTGGTGCTCATGAGCGCTTCTCCTTGTCTACTGTTACCGCCGTCGAGCCAGTGGTGGGGTTGGTGCCGGCAGGATTGGTTCCAACGGGGCTGGCCGCGGTGGTGGCCCGGTAGCGTGCAAGCTTCTTAGCTCGGCGCTTGGAGATGACTTTGACTTCGGTGGAGGCGATTTTGCGCGAGATCATGAAGTTGAGCAGCCCGATGCCGACGATGATCAGGAACAGCAGCCACGCGATGGCGGATGCCTTGCCAAAGTCACCACGGTTGAAGGCCATATCCCACAGATAGAGCACGGTGGTTTGATACTCGCGATGGGCACCACCCAGGTTGGCGCTGGTGGGGTTGAACAGCTTCGGCTCGGTGAAGATTTGAAGTCCGCCGATGGTGGCGGTGATGATCACGAAGATCATGGTGGGCCGGATGCTCGGCAGCGTCATTGAGAAGAAGCGGCGCACCGGGCCTGCACCATCGAGAGCGGCCGATTCGTAGATGTCGCGGGGAACAGCCTGCATGGCGGCGAGCAAGATCAGGGCGTTATAGCCGGTCCAGCGCCAATTGACCATGGTGGCGATCGCGAAGTGGCTGGGGAATACTTCACTCTTCCAGAACACCGGGTCGATATTGAACGAGGTCAGGATGTTGTTGATGAGGCCGTACTTTTCGCCAAATGCGCTCGAGAAGATGATCGCGACCGCAACCGGGGTAACGATGTACGGAATCAGGATGCTCATACGCCAGAACGTTTTAGCGCGGATGTTTTGGTCGAGCAGGGCCGCGATGAAGACGGCGGCAACAAGCTGCGGGATGGCGCTGAGGAGGAAGATGCTCATCGTGTTGAAGAGCGAATTCCAGAAGTAGGGGTCGTTGAGCTCGGCAACGTAGTTCTCGAGGCCGATCCATTCACCGG
Source organism: Salinibacterium sp. M195 (assembly GCF_019443965.1). GTDB lineage: Bacteria > Actinomycetota > Actinomycetes > Actinomycetales > Microbacteriaceae > Rhodoglobus. Next base: position 367,544 of record NZ_CP040814.1, read on the forward strand.
GCCCGCTCAAAATGTCCCAGTCGTTGAGGGAGACCACGAACGTGTAGATGAGGGGGAAGAGCCCGATGAGTGCGAAGAGCACAAAGAAGGGGGCGATATAGAGGTAGGGGGAGGCTTTCACATCGAGACGACTCAGACGTTGCCGTCGAGTGAGCCGAGTCTGCACGCGCTCGGTCCGCTGCTGAGCCTGGCCTGTGTCAGGCCGGGGAGGACTCGTCGTCGTCGTCATGGGAGTATCTCTTTCACGAAGTGAGGCCCCCGGCTTGGGGTGCACCGGGGGCCTCAATTACTGCTGTGGACTAGTTGAGGTCGAGGTTCTTCAGAACCTCAAGCGCGTTGTTCCACGCTGTGTCACCGTCAACACCCGAGTCGAGTTCCTTGGTAGCGGGGCCGAAGACCTGCTCCTGAACAACCGAGTCGTTCGGGCCCTTGAACTGCGAGGTAACGCCTTCTGCGCGCGATCCGAGGATCGTGCCGATGGGAGCATCGTTGAAGAAGGTGCTGAGCTCGCTGCCGCCGGTTACACCGTCGTCAGTCTGTGCCGCTACAACGCTGGGGAAGGTTCCTGCAGCCTGGAAGGCGGCAACTTCTGATTCAGCGGAGGTGAGGTACGCGGCAAGCTTTGCTGCCTCGGCGGGGTGCTCCGACTGGGTCGGAACGGTCAGGAACGCGCCGCCCCAGTTAGCTGCTCCACCGGGGAAGACGTCGGCGAAGTCCCAGCCGCTGGTGTTGTCTCCACCTGCTGCTTCAACCTGGCCCTTGACGACACCGAGCATCCAGCCTGGGCACATGAACGTGGCGAAAGAACCGTCAGTGAAGGCCTTTCCCCCGCCCCAGTCCCACGCGCTCTGCTGGCTGGAGAGCCCAGCGGATGCGCCATCAGCGAGCTTGTCCCACTGCGACTTCAGGTCGGCATTGCCTTCAATGTCGAGCTCGCCATCAGCGGTGTAGTAGCCCTCATCTAGCTGGTTGACCATGGCGTTCCAGACGAATCCGGAGTGGTCGTAGAAGGCCTTGCCTGTTGCTTCGTTGTAGTCCTTGCCGACCTGGAAGAATTCATCCCAGGTTGCGTCGTCGCCACCGAAGAGCTCGGCTACGGCGTCGCGGTCAGCAGGCATGCCTGCTGCTTCGAGCAGTGCGCCGTTGTAGCAGAGGCCCTCGGGGCCAATGTCTGTTCCGTAGCCAATGATGCGGCCGTCGGCGTCGGTGCCCTGAGCGAGCTTCCAGTCGACCCAGCGGTCCTTGATGTCATCTGCGCCGTATTCGCTGAGGTCGACGAACGTGTCGGAGACCTGCATGACCTGCCCGAGCCATCCTTCTTCAACAGCCTGAACGTCGGCGAGTCCAGCGCCGGCAGCCTGCTTAGTCTTCCAGTCGGTCAAGGCATTTCCACCGGTGTCGATGTTGGTGGCCTTGATCGTGATGTTGGGGTTCTCGGCTTCGTACGCTGCGTACAGTCCGTCGAGACCCATCGTGCCGAAGGTGGTCACGGTGAGGGTGATGGGCCCGTCAGCTTCTCCGCTGTCAGTTGCTGCACAACCGGTGGCGAGAAGGGCGAGGGATGCTGCGCCGGCGACGGCTGCAACCATCTTGGTGCGTCGTTGAGTTTTCACGGTCACTTCCTTGTGAATGAGGGATATTGGTGCCGAAAGAGTTCCCCCATCAGGAATGAGAGCGCTCTCACGATTGCAGGCTGAGTCTATGAGAGCGCTCTCTCGTATGTCAAGAGAGCGCTCTCATTTCTGGCAAAGTCATACAAATCGCTGTAAACGCTTGCGGTCGCTGGGCTTCGCTAAACGTACGAAACCCCCGCACTTTCGCCGTTGTGCGGGCGAGGTGCGGGGGTTGTCGAAAAAGTCTGGAGGTGTTTACTCCCAGGTGCTCGGCGCTTCGGCGCGACTCACAGGCAGCGCAACATGATCAGCCCACTCCTGAACCCATTCGGGCATGACGGGCTGCTCGTCATCCCAACCGATGGTTTCGAGCAATTCGGCAACGCTGACGGTGCCGCCGGAGCGCTTGAGGAAGCGGGCGCGGGTCATCGCTTGAGCGTAGATTTGCCCATCAACAACGAAACGCTGTTCGACGAAAACTGCTTTCTCGTCATACCCAACAACCCGCGTTTCAAGATCAAACTTTTTCCACAGATCGAGCGACTTGCGAAAGCTAATCGTCTCGTTGGCCATCACCGGGTAGTAGCCCTTGGCCGAGAGCTTCTGCCAGCTTCCCGCACGTATCAGCAGGTCCATGCGCCCGAGGTCCATGATCGAGAAGTACACGCCGTTGTTCATGTGGCGGAGCACATCGATATCGGTGGGCAATACGCGCAATGTCATGGTGCCGACATCCCGCACACCAAGCGGCGAGCGACGCGGGCTCAGGATGCGGTGCAAGATAGTGCGGAAGATCAGATTCACTCACCCAGATTAGGTGAATCGTGATCGAGTTCGTGAATCGTTTGTAGGGATGAGCTAGTTCCCGCTGACTCCGAACAGTGCGATCAATGCCGGTTCAACGTTTGTGAAGGAGATGTGCCCTGCCACAACAAGTTCGGCGAGACCGTGGACGGCACCCCACACCGCTGTGACCAAAGCCGCCATGGCGACCGGCGGTCCACCCGGAAGAAGGGCGGCCGTGGTTGTCGCCAATATTTCCTCTACTTGTTCAAGGAGGGGCTTCATCGCCGCGCTCGGCGAGCCGGGAATGCAGACGTTCGGGTCGTAGATGAGCCGAAATCGTTCAGGAAACTCAGCGGCATAACCAACATAGGCAACGCCAATTGCTACGGCGTGGGCACGCGCTTGGCCCTGTGAGTTCTGGCCCTTTTCCCGTTGCTCTTCCGCTGCTCGCAACGCGCTGAGCAGTTCTGCCATGCTTCGCTCGCTAAGGCGTTTGAGCAAGGCGCTTCGATCACCAAAGTGATGATACGGCGCGTTGTGACTGACCCCCGCGACACGAGCGACTTCGCGCAGGCTGAGCGAAGCGTGGCCTTGCGAACGCAGGAGCTCAAGGGCAGCGTTCTCCAGAGTCGGCCCCAGGTTGCCGTGGTGGTAGGCAGGCTCAGATCTTGACACGAGCAACATTCTATCCGTAAGGTCAAAGCGTGGAATCTGGACAGTGTCCAGATAGTTGTCGCTGCCACACCATCCGTTTGCCAACTAACTGGAGCCACATGAACACCGTGATCATCGACGGCCACCCCAACCCCAACTCGCTCTGTGCTGCTATCGCCGTCGAGTACGCCGAAGCACACAGCAATTCGACCGTTGTGGCCTTGCGTGATCTAATATTCGATCCGAGCCTGCACTTCGGCTACACACGTCGCCAACAGCTCGAACCTGATCTCGAACACACCTGGAAGTTGCTGCTTGACGCACAGCACATCGTGGTGGTCACACCGATCTGGTGGGGATCCGTCCCCGCTCTTCTCAAGGGATTCTTTGATCGGCTCCTCTTGCCGAAGCGCGCATACCGAGTGAAATCGAACGGTCTCCCCGAGGGCCTCCTCGCTGGACGAACCGGGCGCGTGATCGTGACCACCGACTCACCCTCGTGGTATCTCCGGTTAGTCGGAGACACCACGGTGCGTCACGTGCGGGCGACCACGCTGCGCTTCTGTGGAATCCGGCCTGTGCGGGCCACCCGCATTGGACCGGTCAAAGGTTCGACACTCGAACAACGCACACGGTGGCTGGCGAAGGTAGGGCGCCTCGCCGAAGCGGATGCAGCACGGCTAGCAAGAAGGCCGGCGGCGCACAACGCACCGCGATCCATCGACGCGGAACGCGTGAACGTGAGCTGACAACCAACCGTGCATCTCGCAGGCGAATCGTGATGGAGCTTGTGAGACGTTTGTCGGGAGGCTTAACCAGCTGACCTACTTGGCCTCGGAAAAACGCACAACGGCCTGCACCGGTGCGTGATCCGACGGCCAACCGCCCGCGTACCGCGTGACGTTGATCCCTGTCTGCATGACGGTCACATCGGGCGTTGCGAGAACCCAGTCAATACGTTTGCGATTGTGCTTCGGCGGGCCGTAATTGGGGAATGTGCCCCACACCTGGGTAAGGCGTTCCTCGGCCGTATTCCAAGTGTCGACCAGCAAGCCGTGACCCGTTAGTTGGTCATAAGGGTTGGTGTCAGCATCCGTATTGAAATCACCGGTCATGATCGTGGGATGAGGCGTTGCCTGCACAATGCTTCTCAGCGCGTCGGCAGAACGCAGGCGCGAGGTGCGGGAACGGTGATCGAGGTGGGTGTTCACGGCCTGAAACCGGATGCCGGTGGTGAGGTCGAGAAAGATCGCCTCCACCACGACGCGAGGGGTTCGATTGCCCCACGAGGCCGAACCCGGGATATTCGGGGTATCGGAGAGCGCGGACTGGTGCCAGTCCACGACCTGCAGCCGTCGGGAGTCGTAGAAGATGGGGCAGCCTTCGCCACCCGTGTTCTTTTCGCGACCGTAGCCGAGCGAACGATAGTGCTCCCCCAGCGCTTGGCGCACAAACCGCGCCTGAGTGAAGAGGGCTTCTTGCACGCCGACCAGTGCCGGCTGTTCGGCAGCGAGCAGTCGTCTCATCAGCGGCTGGCGGTGGCGCCACTGGTCGGGATTGCGTGGCAAAAGTTTCGGCAGGCGACGGCGGATGTTGTAGCTCATCACATGCAGTTCGGGAGCCTCGACAGGCCCGATCAGCGAGCTACCGCGGGGAGGGAACGCCAGCGCTGGCTCGCGCTCTGGAGCCAGCGTCGAAAACCGCTTCGACCGTGGAGTGGGGCTGCCAGTCATGCTTCCAGTTTATGGGGCGGTCTCGTGGTTCGCTGATGGCGCGTGTTTGATCCGCCTGCTCGATCTGCGCGGTAGCGGCACGTGGTCACCGTCGATGTCACCAACCAGCCATATTCTGATTGACACATGTACCTTCTCACCGACTCCGCTCTCGTTACGAGCGCCAGCGATCTGACCCAAGCGTCGAACTGTGAGTTTGGGTTCTTGCGCGTGCTCGACAAGCGATTGGGGTTCTCTACCGATCCGCTGCCCGATGACGATGCGATGTTGATGCGAGCGGCAGAGCTCGGAAACGTTCACGAGGCCCGGCTGCGGGATCGCTATCGCGCTGAGTTCGGTGACGCGATGGTCGAGTTCGATAAGCCTCCCGGCCGCAACGCCGATGTTTTGCGCGACTATGCCGCGCGCACGCGTGACGCTCTGCTCGCCGGCGCACCCGTCGTTTTTCAGGGCGTCTTCTTCGACGAAACCGACCCCGAGTCGCCCTTCATCGGCTACGCAGACTTTCTCGTCAAGCAGCCCGACGGCGGCTACCGCGTGGTCGACACGAAGCTGTCGCGTCACGTGCGTGTCACCGCGCTGCTGCAACTGGCGGCGTACCACGAGCAACTCCAAAAACTCGGCGTTGCCGCTGATGGCACCGTTGAACTCATTCTCGGCAATGACGAATCAGAAACCGCCGAGGTCAGCGATATCGCCCCCGTCTTTCGGCGCCGTCGGGCCCGTATGCACGCGATCATCACCGAACATCGCGCCGAAGGCACGCCGGTCGACTGGCACGATGAGCGCTATGCGCGGGATGGCCGGTGCAAGTTCTGCAAAGAGCCATCGAAGAATGCCGACGACCTCTTTACCGTCGCGGGGTTGCGCGCGGGCCAGCGCACGAAGTTCATGGCGGCGGGCATCCGCACCCTCACGGAACTGGCTGAAACCTCTGAGCGCCCCGAAGATCTCGCCATCCCGAAAGCGAGCTTCGCCAAGCTTCACCTTCAAGCCAAGCTGCAGCACACCGTTGATCCGACAGACGCTCACGCGGTGCCGCCGGTCGTGGTCGTTGACCCGCTGCCGATCGCGAGCCTGCCGGCGCCCAACCCCGGTGATCTGTTCTTCGACTTCGAGGGCGACCCGATGTACTCCGAGCCGGGAATCGGCGGGGTGCCGCGCTGGGGGCTCGACTACCTGTTCGGGTGGGTCGATGCCGAGGGCGAGTTCGATTGCCTCTGGGCTCACTCGCACGCGGAAGAGAAGATCGCGCTGCGGTCGTTCCTCGAGTTCGTCACGAAGCGGCGGCAGCAGCATCCGGGGCTCCATATTTATCACTACGCCAGCTACGAGAAGACTCACCTGCTGAGCATCGCCGCTCGGCACGGCGAGGGTGAGGATGTCGTCGACCAGTTGCTGCGCGATGGCGTGCTCGTTGACCTGTATCCGATCGTGCGGGGCGCGCTGCGCATCGGGACGCCCTCGTATTCGATCAAGAAACTCGAACCGCTATACATGGGTGAGGCCGAGCGTGCCGGGGTTACGAACGCTGCAGACTCCATCGGTGAGTACGTGGAATCGAGTGTGGCGGCCGCGAACGGCAACGTGCAGCGCGCAACCGAGATTCGCGACGCGATCGCCCGTTACAACGAATACGACTGCGTTTCGACGCTCAAGTTGCGCGATTGGCTGCGGGCTCTGCCCGAGGTGCAGGGCGTGACGGTTGAGCCGGTCGATGAAGATTTCGAGGGCAAGACCTTCGAGCCGAGCGCGCTCGATCTCCAGCTGCAGGCGCTGGGCGACGCTGCCGAAGAGTCGGGCGATGACACCGCTGCGAGCGCCTATCGCATGGCCGCAGCCGCCATCGATTATCACCGGCGCGAGGTCAAGAGCTTTTGGTGGGAGCACTACGACCGTCTCGAACAGCCTTCGGATCTGTGGGAAGACACCCGCGGTATCTTCATCGTTGACAGCGGAACGCTCGCTCGCGATTGGCATAAAGAGGGACGGCAGCGCACCGAACGGCGTCACCTTTATCTCCGTGGTCAGTGGGCGCCGGGTAGTGGCGCTCCACGCCCGGGCGGCGATGTTTTTCTCGTCTACGACGCTCCTCTTCCTTATCTGCCGCCGGGCCATCGTGCCGGTGCGCGCCTCGCCCGCGGGGTTCGTTTCGCTGACCCCGCCGAGGATGAGGGTGGCATCTTCATCATCGAATCCCGGCCCGACGAGATCCCTGCCTGGGACGAAATGCCCACTCACCTCACACCGGGCCCGCCACCCCGCGCGGACAGCATCGTTGCCGCGATCGAGGCATGGGGTGAGACCGTCGTGGCCGCTGCACCAGAGTGGCCCGATGACGCGATGTCTGACCTGCTGCTGCGCAAAGCCCCCGCTGACGTGGCTGTCCTTGAACCCATGAAGAGTGCGGATGATGGTGTCCGCGCCGTCATCGCCTCGCTGCTGTCACGCGAGAGCGGCTACCTCGCGGTGCAGGGCCCACCCGGCACCGGCAAGACGTATCTCGCGGCGCACGTTATTCAGCGGCTGGTCGAGAAGCACCACTGGAAGGTCGGCATCACCGCGCAGTCGCACAAGGTGGTCGAGAACGTTCTCGACGCTGTGGTGCTCGATGCGAGCCTCGACCGGGAGCTTGTCGCGAAAGCGGTGCCCGGAGAGTTCGGCGTTGGCTATTACGCCGATGGCCCGTTCAGCGAGTTGCCGGCGAATGGTCACGCGGGCTTTGCGCGCGAGCATGACTCGGAGGGCTACGTCATTGGCGGCACAGCCTGGGACATGACCAATCGCAAGCGGGTGCAGGCCGACCAGCTCGACCTACTCGTCATCGATGAGGCCGGGCAGTTCTCTCTCGCGAACACGATCGGCGTTGCTGCGAGCGCGAAACGCATTCTGCTGCTGGGCGACCCGCAGCAGCTCCCGCAGGTGAGCCAGGGCATCCACCCGGCGCCGGTCGATGGTTCGGCGCTCGGTCACGTGATCGGCGAGCTTGCGGTGCTTCCGGATGACTTCGGCTACTTCCTCAAAGAGAGCCGCCGCATGGATGAGGCCGTTACACACCCCGTCTCGCTGCTCTCCTACGACGGCCTGCTGCGCTCACACGCATCAACCGAGGGGCGGATGCTCGAGGGCTTCGCCCCCGGCCTGCACTCGGTGCCGACCACTCACGTCGACAACTCCACGTTCTCGGCGGAGGAAGCCGACCGGGTTGTCGAGTCGGTGCGTGAGCACCTCGGAGCACTGTGGACTTCCGAAGCCGGCGGTAAGACGAAGCCGCTCGACGAGGACGGCATCATCGTCGTGACGCCCTACAACGCGCAGGTAGAGCTCCTGCGCAGCCATCTCGATGCTGCTGGCTATTCGCGAGTCGTGGTCGGCACCGTCGACAAGTTTCAGGGCCGAGAAGCAGTCATCTCGATCATCAGCCTCGCGGCCTCCAGCGCCGACGATGTGCCCCGCGGTCTCGACTTCCTGCTCTCCCGCAACCGCCTCAACGTCTCGATCTCGCGCGCCCAGTGGGCGGCGTACCTCGTCTACTCGCCCGCGCTGCTCGACTCGCTGCCGCAGTCGGCCGAAGGGGTCGCGACGTTGAGTCGGTTCATCTCGTTGGTAGAGGGTGCTGCGGCCCCTAGAGCGATGACCAACTAAGCGAACGAAAACCGCTCCGCGTATATGCCTACTGACCGCGCGAGCGAACAACGCTGCTAGGTTGGCGACATGGATGAACCTTCCCTCCGAGACGAGATCAGGGCCTTCGTGGCAGAGCGAGATTGGGGCCAATTTCATTCACCGGAAAACCTAGCCAAGAGCATCTCGATCGAAGCGGGCGAGCTGCTGGAATGCTTCCAGTGGAGATCAGAGGCGGATCCAGCGCGAGTTCAGGACGAACTCGCGGATGTCTTGACCTACTGCTTCATGCTTGCTGATCGAATTGGCGTAAACCCTGATCAGATCATTCGAGACAAGCTTGCCATTTCACGAAACAAATACCCAGTCGAGAAGGCACAAGGCACGAGCACTAAATATGACCGACTTTGAGATTGAGCGGGTCGCTTTCAAGAAGAAGGACATCGGGATATGGGCGCAGCTGAGCGCCCGGAATACCAATTGGCCGGTGGTCTATGTTCTGGACGACGCAGAAAAAACAGCGGCAGGTAAACGGCCGCGTCTCAGCGACGTTTATGTGGGCGAGTCGCGCAATGCAGCCGGAAGGATGCTGCAGCACATCGACTCGAGCAGCAAGAGTCACCTTAAAACTGTGCGTGTGGTGATCGACAGCACATTCAATAAGTCAGCCTGTCTGGATCTGGAGTCCTACCTCATTCGCCTGCTTGCCGGGGATGGAACATATCGTGTGCTGAACCGGAACGACGGCATAACCGATTCCGACTATTACGATCGTGAGCGTTATCAGACGTCGTTCCGGGAAGTTTTCGAGGAACTACGGTCCGACGGAGTTTTCACGCGCACAATTCCGGAGATTGAGAACAGCGATCTCTTCAAGCTGTCCCCTTTCAAGTCGCTCAGCCCTGATCAAGCAATCGCCGTTGAAGATATCGTCGAGGGCTTGTTCGAGAACCTCGAGAACAGCAAACTCAGCACGATTGTGATCCAGGGCGACCCCGGCACGGGGAAGACGGTTATCGCGATCTATCTCATGAAGCTTCTCGTCGACATTGCACAATCGGAACCGCACAATGACATCGACCAGGATTCAATGTTCTCCGAGTTTTTCGCATCCGGGTACCCTCAAATTCTCGAAGGATTGCGGCTCGGAATCGTCGTACCGCAACAGTCGCTGCGAAAGTCCATCCAGAACGTCTTCGCGAAGACACCCGGATTAACTCGGAGCATGGTTATGACTCCGTTCGAAGTTGGAGAGTCCGCCGAAGAGTTCGACATTTTGATCGTCGACGAAGCCCACCGCCTGAACCAGCGGGCTAATCAAGCCTCTGGGCCCCAGAACACCAAGTTCAAAGAAATCACTGAAGCTCTCTTTGGAACTGACGACAAAACTAAGACGCAGTTAGATTGGCTGCGCGCCAAGAGCCGCCATCAGATCCTGCTCATCGACGAAGCTCAGAGCGTTCGCCCAGCCGATCTCCCGCTGTCTGTGACACGCGCTTTAGTTCAGGACGCGAAGGCTGCCAGTAATCACTACAGGCTCGCATCGCAAATGCGAGTGCGGGCCGAGTCGGATTACGTTGGCTACGTCCGCCGCCTAGTCGGCGCCGCATCGATCGAAGCGAAAACTGCTCCGCTGATTCCTGAAAAGTTTGTTGGTTACGACTTCCGCTTGTTCGACAGCGTCGAGCAGATGCACGATGAAATTCGCAGGAAGGATGTCGAGTTCGGCTTGTCAAGGCTTACCGCCGGCTACGCGTGGGAGTGGAAGTCCAAGAAGCAGCCCGCCACCTACGACATCGAGATCGACGGATGTCAGCTTCGCTGGAACAGCAAGGCTGTGGATTGGATCGCCTCCCCAAATTCAGTTGACGAAGTCGGCTCAATTCACACCGTTCAGGGCTACGACCTCAACTATGCCGGCGTCATCATCGGGAATGACCTGAGATACGACCCGGAAACTGCCTCCCTTTTTATCGACCGCGACTCCTACTTCGATAAGAAAGGCAAAGAGAACAATCCAACGCTCGACAAGGTCTATACCGATGTCGATCTGCTCCAGCTAATCAGCAATATTTACGCGGTTCTTCTCACCCGTGGAATTCGCGGCACCTACGTTTATGTCTGCGATCCCGCACTCCGCAACTACTTACAGAAGTTCATTCCGAGCAGCAGCGGAGCGACGGAATGAAGGCGGCACCAGCAGGGTTCCGATCTGCCCGATAGACAGAGCGACGGCTTGGCCGACGATTTCGACTAAGCCCAGGTTGGCTCCCAGGCGCGGCAGCTTCTGCAGCCGACACCTGATGAAATGGAGAACTCATGAAACTTTCATGCGCACAATCTGACCGCGCCGCTGGCGTCATGCTCGGTATGGCCTCCGGCGATGCCCTCGGCGCTGGCTACGAATTCGGCCCCGCCTTTGATGGCCCTGTCGTTATGAAGGGTGGCGGCGGGTTCAACTGGGCCGCGGGCGAGTGGACGGATGACACGTCCATGGCCATCCCGATCCTGCGAGCCGCGGCATCCGGCCGTGACCTGCGCGACGAAACGGTTCTCGACGAAATCGTTGCGGCGTGGGTCGACTGGGCCACGACGGCACCGGATGTCGGCATCCAAACCAAGGGCGTTCTGAACGGCATCGAGGCTACGGCGAGCGCCGCTCGAACCTCCGCGAAGCGACTGCATGACGCTCGCGGACGCAGCGGCGGCAACGGCTCCCTCATGCGCACCGCCCCAGTCGCGCTCGCCTACCTCGATGACCCGACCGGGCTCGTCGAGGCCGCTCGCGCCATCAGCGACCTCACCCACTTCGAGGAGGATGCCGGCGACGCCTGCGTGCTGTGGTGTTTCGCAATCCGGCACGCCATTCTGGCTGGAGAGGTTGATGTTCGGGTCGGGCTTTCGGCGTTGGAGCCAGACCGGGCCGAGCTGTGGACGGAACGCATCGTGGCCGCCGAAGCCCAGCAACCACGCGACTTCACCAAAAATGGCTGGGTGGTTGAAGCGTTCCAGGGTGCCTGGTCGGCGATCGTCAATGGCGACTCCCTGGTCGATATTCTTGAGCGCGCCGTCCGGGGCGGAAACGACACCGACACGGTCGCCGCAATTGCGGGCGGTTTGGCCGCGGCCGGCTGGGGCTTCTCATCAATCCCGGCAGCATGGCAGCGCATCGTGCACGGCTGGCCCGGGCTGCGCAGCCTGGATCTCGTGCGCCTCTCTGCCGAGGTCGTCAGTGGCACGCCTGCGCTTGAGCGCGTCGACTACTCCGCATATGGCGACATCTCGACTCTGGTACAACATCCGCATGACAACGGGGTGTGGCTCGGAGCGGTCGGCGCCCTCGACAACCTTCCTGCCGAAGTGGATGCCGTCGTCACTCTGTGCCGCATCGGCTCGAAGCAGGTGCCTGCCCGCATTCGCGAACGCGTCGAGATCCGCCTGATCGACAAAGCTGATCCGGCCGCGAACCCCAACCTCGACTTCGTACTCGCGGATGCAGCGGATGCTGTTGCCGCGCTCCGTGCCGAGGGCCACACGGTGCTGCTGCACTGCGTTCAAGCGCAGAGCCGCACCCCTACCGTCGCCGCGCTCTATGCGGCCCGCCACCTCAACGTACCTATCGATCGCGCGCTCTCCGCGGTCTCGGCGGCGTTGCCCCGTGCACGCCCCAATCGCGCATTCCGCGATGCACTGCGGGGCCTCTCGACTAGTTAGTGCCCGCGATGATCTTGGATCGTCATCCGTGCCCCAAAGGCTGGCTTGCGAAACCCGGATGCCGTGATGAGTCGCACCACGCGTTGGCGATGGCCGCGCCAGGGCTCGAGCAGTTCGAGCATCCGCTCATCGTCAACAGGTTCGCCAATCAGGGCCCAGCCGACAACGGCGGCCAGATGGTAGTCGCCGACGCTGGGGCTGTCGGGGTCGGCGTGGGAGCGCTGCATGGTTTCGGCGGCCGTCCACACGCCAACGCCCACGACTGATCGCAGCGCGGTCTCAATGCGCGGCCCGCCACGACCCCAATCGGCCGTGCGCTCGAGGGATGCCGCTACTTGCGTCGCGCGCATCACGGTCGCCGAGCGCTGGGGCCCGACTCCTGCGCGGTGCCACTCCCACGACGGAATCCGCGCCCAACCCTGAGGCGTCGGCACGACCCTCATCTTGGCCGGGGCAGGACCGGGCGCCGGCGAACCATGCTTGGTGATGAGGATGCGCCATCCCCGCTTCGCTTCAATACCCGTGACCTTCTGCTCGAGAATGGCCATCGCTAGTGCCTCGAACACGAGCTTGGTGCGCGGCAACCGCAAGCCGGGATTCTGGCGCTGCGCTTCAGCGGCGAACGGAAGCGCCGAGATGTCGAAGTCGTTCCAGTCGTCGCCCTCCCCCAGCAGCTCGGGAACACTCTCGATCGCCCACTCGGCTCCGGCGCCCCACGCGGTGCACTCCACATGCGACTGGTGTTGCACGAGGAGCAGAGTAGCCGGGCCGTGCGGCGTGAGCATCGTGCGCCAGGTGCCCGCGGCATCCACGTGCATCGTGGGGTCGCCAGCACCACGTTTAAGAGGCGCCAATGTTGCCCGCACATCGACCGGCCGTCCAGGCGCAAAACGCGTGCGAACAGGCTCGTCGACGGCGAGCGCGAAAGTCATGAGAAATAGATTACGCGCCACCCCTGACGTAAAGTTTCACTCATGCTTCTTCTTGGCGGCGCGATCATCGCAGCATTGATTTTTGGTGCCCTCCACGCCAAGGCTCACGTGCCCACAATGAAGCGAGCACCGCGCGCCGGCGCCATTCTTTTGGGATTCGCCGGCGCCTTGGCGGTCTTGCTCTTGCAACCGTCTGCCCAACTAAGCCTGTCGACACTCGTGACCTACGCCGTGTGCTTTCTGCTGGCATCCATCGTTGCGACCGGGGTGCTCTGGCATCAGCTTCTTCCCGATTCTGGGCGCACGCTCGTGCAGACCATCGGCCGCAGCTTTCTGCATCCCCCAGCCATGGTTGACGAATGGATGCTCTGGCCGGAGTCAGAAGTCGACAGTGCGACCGCCACCGAGAACACCGAGCGGCAGTAGCGGCCGATGTTCTGGTTTTGGGCGTTTCTCGCGATCGGCATCGCGACCGGTGTAGCGCTGAGCGGCGCGCGAACGCCTGTCATCCGTCACGTGCGCATGATCGGTGTCGTTGCTATTGGCACCGGGCTCGTTCTGCTCATTTTGTTCAACTCGACGGCATCGTCAGAACTCACCTTCGTCTATGCCATCGCCGTTGCTCTGAGCGAGTTGACCTGGACGGCGCGAACGTGGACTCGCCTCTTTCCTGAGTCCGGAATGAGCTTTCGCGATCTCTTTCTCGACGAACTTGTCGCTCCGAACCGGGTACGGATCGCCTACGCCCAGATGCTTCTCGAGCGCGATGGCGATCCCCTCGGGGCAGACCCCGAAACACCCGTCGAGGCAGAAGACGATCCCAACGATTCGAGCGACGACACGGATGATCCGGATGCCGGCCCACCGCTGCCACCTGCTCCGCGCGGGTTCCCCGCCTAACAGCCGTAAACTTGCCTCGTGGCTGTTCCTAAGATCCTTCTCTTTTATGTGTTCACGCCGCTGGCCGATCCGGAGGCTGTGCGGTTGTGGCAGCGCGACCTCTGTGAGTCTCTCGGCCTCGGCGGTCGCATCATCCTCTCCAAAGACGGCATGAATGGCACCGTCGGCGGCGAGCTGAAAGATGTGAAGCGCTACATTCGCAAGACGCGTGACTACCCCGCGTTCAAGAACATCGACTTCAAGTGGAGTGAGGGCATCGGCGGCGACTTTCCGAAGCTCAGCGTGAAGGTACGCGACGAGATCGTCAGCTTTGGTGCTCCCGGGGAACTTCAGGTAGACGAGAACGGCGTCGTGGGCGGCGGCACGAAGCTCAGCCCCGAAGAACTCCACGAACTTGTTGCCCGCAAAGAAGTCACCTTCTTCGACGGTCGCAATCCCATCGAGGCCGCGATCGGCAAGTTCACCGACGCGGTGGTTCCGGATGTCGACACCACTCGCGACTTCGTCGCCGAACTCGACAGCGGCAAATACGACCACCTCAAAGACACACCGATCGTCACCTACTGCACGGGCGGCATCCGCTGTGAAGTGCTCTCCTCTCTTATGCGCAGTCGCGGCTTCGGCGAGGTGTACCAACTCGACGGTGGCATCGTTCGCTACGGCGAGAAATACGGCGACTCTGGCCTGTGGAATGGTTCGCTCTACGTTTTCGACAAACGCATGTCAATCGATTTCACCAAGGAGGCCGAAACCATCGGCCACTGCTACCTGTGCGATGCGCCCACCAAACGGGTGGAAAACTGCCACAACCCGGCCTGTCGCGAGCTCTTCGTCGTGTGCGATGAACACGCAGCCGTCGCCGCGTGTGCCGCGCATCCGATTCCGGCAGCGGTCGCGTCGCAATAGCTCCCCCGGCTATCGAGCGAGCGCACCAACGCTCAGGCCGTACGTAACCGGTGGCTCGCATCGCAGTCAAGATGCGCAATGATAGTTGCATGAAGATTGGCATCCTGACCAGCGGTGGCGACTGCCCCGGACTGAACGCGGTTATCCGCGGCATCGTGCTCAAAGGCACGCAGGTTTACAACAAAGAGTTTGTCGGCTTCCGCGACGGCTGGCGCGGTGTTGTCGAAGGCGACGCCATGTCCCTCGAACGTAAAGACATTCAGGGCATCTCCAAGCAGGGTGGCACCATTCTGGGCACCTCGCGCACGAACCCCTTTGAAGGCACCGACGGCGCAGACACGGTGCGCGAAAACATGGAACGCCTCGGCGTTGACTCGCTCATCGCCATCGGCGGCGAAGGCACGCTTGCTGCTGCCAAACGATTGACGGATGCCGGCATCAAGATCGTCGGCGTTCCCAAGACGGTTGACAACGACCTTTCAGCCACCGACTACACGTTCGGCTTCGACACTGCCACGCAGATCGCGACCGACGCCATGGACCGCCTGCGCACCACCGGCGACTCACACGGCCGCTGCATGGTTGCCGAAGTCATGGGCCGTCACGTCGGCTGGATCGCTTTGCACTCCGGTATGGCTGCCGGCGCTCACGCGATCCTCATCCCTGAGCAGAAGACGAGCATGGCGCAGATCGTGGAGTGGGTAAATTCTGCTCGCGACCGCGGCCGTGCCCCGCTCGTTGTTGTTGCCGAAGGCTTCACCCTCGACACCATGGATGATGCCCACTCCGAACGTGGACTCGACGCTTTCGGTCGCCCCCGCCTCGGCGGAATCGGCGACCAGCTTGCGCCCGAGATTGAAGCTCTCACCGGTCTCGAAACTCGGTCGACCACTCTGGGTCACATCCAGCGCGGCGGAACGCCAAGCGCCTACGACCGTGTGCTCGCCACCCGCTACGGACTGGCAGCGGTCGACGCCGTCATTCACGGTCGCTGGGGTCGCATGGTCTCGCTGCAAGGAACCGAGATCACCAACGTTGCGTTCGAGGATGCCCTCGGCAAGCTCAACACGGTGCCGCAGTCGCGCTACGACGAAGCCGCCATCCTCTTCGGCTAACGTCAAATCCGAAGCGCGAGTGACACAGCCCAGCGGCGGCGTCACTCGCGCTTTGTCGTTCTGCGCTTTGTCGTTCTGCGCTTTGTCGTTCTGCGCTGTGCAACAACACAGCCTGCGGTCCTAGGCTGGCAGCATGTGGCGTGGAATCGAAGTAATCAAGAACGAGTCCGACCGTCAAGCTCCGGCGCAGGTCGAGCTTTCTGAGCGACTGGATGACAGCATCCTCATGGATGGCGATGTCACCATCGATGTCGAGTTCTCAAGCCTCAACTACAAAGACGGCATCGCACTCACGGGCAAACCTGGCATCGTTCGCGCCCCTCGTCTGATCGCCGGGATCGACCTTGTTGGCGTCGTCGCCGAGTCGACCGATGACCGCTTTAGTGCTGGTCAGCGGGTTCTGGTGAACGGTTGCGGCCTCAGCGAAACTCACCATGGTGGTTACGCTGAGCGTGCGCGCGTTCCGGGTGATTGGGTTGTTCCGGTGCCTGCCGGCATCAGCAACCAGCAGGCGGCTGCCATTGGCACCGCCGGCTTCACCGCAATGCTCTCGGTGCTCGCGATTGAGCGCGGCGGAGTCTCCGGCGAGGTGCTCGTCACGGGCGCTGCTGGCGGAGTGGGGTCTGTGGCGATCGCACTACTCAGCAAGCTCGGCTACACCGTTACGGCATCCACTGGTCGCGAGAGTGAACATGACTATCTGCGCCAGCTTGGCGCCACAACCATCATTGATCGTGCTGAGCTCAGCACCGAGCCCAAAGCCCTCATGAAGCAGCGCTGGGATGGCGCGGTTGACGCGGTTGGCGGCATCACGCTCGCCTCCGCGATCGCCGCTACCCAGTACGGTGGCACGGTGACCGCGTGCGGCAATGCGCAGTCCAGTGATCTTCATACCAGCGTGATGCCGTTCATCTTGCGCGGTGTGAGCCTGGTGGGCATCAACTCTGTGTTCACGCCACGCGAGCTGCGCCTCGAAGCGTGGAGTCGCCTTGAGCGCGATCTGGATCTCGAACTGCTAGCCGGAACCACGACCGTGATCGGGCTGAGCGACACCATCGCCGCCGGCGCAGACATCCTCGCTGGCCACATCAGGGGGCGCACCGTGATTGACGTACGCGCCTAGCCCTGCCGGGCACGACAGCGGCACGACGGCGGCGCGCCTAGCACCACCGCTGTGCCACACTTTCGAGTATGAACAACCTTTTCGCCATTCTCGGATCAGCTTTTGTCTTTCTTGCCGCGCTCGTACACATCATGATTTTCTTCATGGAGAGCGTACTGTGGCACACCCCGCGCGTGCAGCAGATCTTCGGGGTGCGAAGTGAGGATGCCCCGATCATCAAGCCGTGGGCCTACAACCAGGGCTTCTACAACGCCTTCCTCGCTCTCGGTGCCGGAACCGGTCTCGTCATGATGGGCTCAATCAACCTGTGGCCCGCTGGCATCGCTCTGGCGATGTTTGCCGCGCTCAGCATGGTGCTTGCTGCCATTGTGCTCATTACATCGCAGCGCACGATGGTGCGCCCGGCGATCATCCAGGGCGTTCCTCCCCTGCTCGGGATCATCTTCTTGGTTCTCGCGCTCAACCTCGGCTAACGAAAAGGGGAGGCCGATCAGATCAGCCTCCCCGTTACCACTCAGCGTGCAGTTCTTCTCCGCCTCACCACCAAGAGAACCGCTCCGGCAAGCACACCGACAAGACCGACGGTGAGCAGCGCACTGATTCCTTGAGCGCCAGTGAATGCCAGCAGTGCTGGTGTGTAGGTGTTCACCAGTGTGGCGCTGTGTGCGGCGGGTACCTCATCCGCGGCTGTGGCAGCGTGCGCAACCGTCACCGTTTGGGGCCCATTGCGCTCCTGCTCGCCAAACCATCCGAGCATTCCATCTTCGGTAACGATGCAGTCAGCTCCCTGCGGAATACCGTCGATTCTGGCGGTGTACCCGGTGGCAGCGTCGAGAGTCAGCGCTCCAACCGAGCCCATGTCCACGGGGGCTCCGAACACGCTGCACTCGACCCCGGCGGTAATCGTCTGGGGCGCACGGCCAGCCTCAGATCCTTCCATGACCTTGTTGATGGTGATCGAGCCGGCGAACAGGCCGATCCCTGCCTTGATGGGCTCTTCCGGCGATGGCGGGTTCGGCCCAGACACGTAGGTCGTGTAGTACCCGAAGGAGTTCCACGCGTGCACATCTTCGAAGGGCACGCTCAGGGGCACTCGGCCAGCGGAGTTCGAGCTGCTCGGCATGTTCGTCGTCGTGTAGTTCACGGTGAGAACGGATGCTGGTGGCAGTGCACCGTCCGCAAGGGCACTGAAATCGAACACCGCCTTGATTCCGGTGACCGTCGCTCCGCTTCCGGCGGCGAGGCTGCTCGAGGGCATCCAGTCTCCGGTTGCACAGTCTGCGGTGGCAGGAAAGAGGTCGGCCGTGCAGACGTTCGCATCGGTCGTGTAGTACCAGTCGAATCCGACTCCAGGAGTCGTGCTCGTGAAGCTCACATCGCCGTTGAACTCAGGGGCAAATGCCGACCCTCGCGGTGACGGGTCAACGACGCCGGTATCACCGACGTGAGGGAAGATATCGATGAGCTCAAGCGAGGCTGCACCGATCGTTCCGCCGTTGATGAGCTGCAGCTTCCACTCGTCGGTTCCCCCGATCGTGCTGTTTGCGGCGCAGGGGTAGCGGTAGTAGCCGCCAGCATCCGGCGTGCAGTTCACACTCGGGTTTACGGAGTTAGACGCGGTTCCGGCTGTCGATTTCACGCCCTTCTGGGCTGAGAACGAACCAAGCGCCAGAACGGTGACGACGTTGCTCGTCGAGCACGTGTTGTCAGCGAGGGTGACGGCGCGACCGTTGCTGCTGTTCAACGGAGCACACGCCTCGAGTTGACGGTCATTGGTGACAGTCATTCCGTTGTCCGCGACAGATGCTGCTGCTAGTCCTGGCTTCACTTCGAGCCGCAGGGTGATGGAGTAGGTTTCGCCGGGAGCAAGTCGAGCGCCCGTCGGCCACGTGAAGCTAATTTCTCCGGTGGCCGCATCGAAGCTTCGCACGACCTGGGCGGCATCAGTGGTGAGGGTTCCCCCGCTAGTGGTGGAATAGACGGGGTTGTCCGTTGGCACAAACGTCAGCGAGCTATCCGCAGGAAGAACGTCGGTCACGACCGGGTTCACGAGGTATCCGGTTCCGGTATTGCGCAGGCGCAGAGTGAACGGAATCTCTTTTCCGGCTGCAGTTTGACCGATCGACGTCTTTTCAATTGCCATCCGAGCCGTGCCCGCGTTCAGCGTGAACGTTGCGTCCGCAACATCGTTATCTACGAGAGCATCGTGCGTTGCCGTCACTCCGACAGCGTTGGAGATCTGTCCGGCAATGGTTTCGCCCGGCATGATCGCCGAACTCTCGGATGTCGTGACTGCCCCAGAACCGTCGCGCAGTTGAGTGCGCAGCTGGGTTTCGATCTGCAGATTTACGACATCGTTGGTGCCGGAGAACTCGGCTCCATCAGCGCGGGCGAAGGTTGCACGCACGCCAATAATGTCGGCAGGATCAACGCTGGCCGGAAGAGCCGCGAGCGCCTGAGTCGTCGCACCATCGCCGCTCCACGTTGTTCCGACCAGGGCCTCGATTTCCACGCGATCAGCCCCGGCGGGCATGGTGGGGATGTGGGCAGCAACGGCGGTGAACGCGTTCCAGAATGTTGCGGCGTCATCCTGAACTGTCAGGATTTTGGGGGCGACCGTTCCTGTCGAGCGTGCCCGCAGGTCGACGAGAACGGGCGTGCTCGGCGCCGCGATGACCGCACTGTTGGGGGCGATCGATTTTCCGGCGACCACAGCGATGAACCCGTCATCAATCGCGAGCGGACTCGTGGTGATGTCTTGGTTGTAAATGCTCGGGTAGAGAACGTTGTCGTGCACTCCGACAAGAACAGAGTTGGGAACGCTGATCGCCGTGATGGGTGTTTCCGCGTCACGCAGTGTCTGACGAAGCTGAGTCTCGAGGGTGACGGTAGCCCGCGCCCCTGCGGCGATGGTGCCGCCATCGGTGCTCTCTCCGGTGAACAGCGCTGTCACGCCAACGACGTCCTGAAGCTGGCTTGCGGTGAGTGCTTCCGCTTGGGCCTGCGTATAGCTGCTGCTGACGCTCAGAGTTCCTGCTGCATCTCGAAGCCAGAGCTGCACTTCTGTTGCCGTGATTCCGGAAGCACCAGACAGGCTGATGTCGATCCCTGTCAGATTGAGCCGCTCGAAGGGATTGTGGCTGGGGTCGTAGCTGGCCCCGACAAAGGGAACGTCGGTGACGTCGAACGCGCATGTCGCGGCGTCTAGGCAGAGCGACGGGTCAGTCAGACGTAACTGCCAGACGTTGGTTGGTGACGTGTTCTGCACCGTCGTTGTGTAGGTGGCGGTCGGGTAGTCAGCTTGAGCAACGCCCGGGCGGGGAATTGTCACGGTCGTAGGGGTTACTGACTTCGTTGCCTCTACCGTTGGTGGTGTTTGCACGATAGTAATGTCAGCAGAATCGGATGCCGCCTGAGGGGAACCCACAGCAGGCGTCGCAACGACGCCAACCGTGTTGCGCACCACTCCGGCATCCGGCTGGTTGAAGGTTTCTAGGGCCGTGACCCACTGGTCAGTCGTCGCTGAGTCGTCTCGTACAACATTGCGAAGTTCCCAGTCGAGATGAATTGTTCGTCCGGCTGTGGATGCTCCCGCATACGCCCCGCGAGGGAGGTTCGCTACGCCAGACCCTGCCGGTGGCGCGAGCGGGTCGGCGGAGGCCGCGATGATCGCGGCTCGATCTGCTCGCTCGACGAAAGTTAGCCGAACACCGATGGTGTCGGCACGTTCCGCGGCACTGAGGGTGTAGCCGGGAAAGTTGCCGACGCAGTTGGTTGCGGGGCTGCAGGCGGCACCGGTCACATCAACCCAGGCGTTGCTCGTGGCGCTGAACAGCTCAACGCGGTGCACAGCATCCCAACGAATCAACGGATCCTGCGCGGGGCTGATGGCGTCAATTCGAGTGAGATCGAAAGCTTGGAACATCGTGTTGGCGACTGTTGCGGCGGCAGGGTTCGGGGTGTCTGACACTGTCACCGTGTCATAGCCCGCGCTCTGAACGCCCCAGGTGAGAGTGCTTCCCGTTGCATCATGAGACTGCGCCAGAATTGTCGCGTCATCCATCGCCTTGTCGACGATCAATGGTGCCGGTCCGGTGCCCGGGCCGCCTTCGGTCGGGATGATTGTCGCGGTAGCGCATGCTGCAGCATCATCACTCAGACTTGTCGCATTGAGTGTGCCGTTAGCGGTTACTGCACCGCAGTTCTCGTAGTCGGTCCACGTTGCGCTGTCGATCGGTTCGCCAACGTTGGTGGTTCCTGTGCCGTCGCGTAATTCTGAGCGAGCTTCGAAGACGATGGTCGGTTTCACGGTCATCGCCCGGGCGAAGCCATCGGCATCCGTAAAGCTGAAGCGCAAGCCTTCCACATCGTCGGGAACAACTCCCGACGGCAGCATGGCGTCGAGGTTGCCCGAGAACATCTGAGCTGACGTGGTGGCGTCAATGACGCCGCTGGAGCCCGCCATGCTCTGCCAGCCGCTGCCATCAAAGTATTCGATGGTGAGAATTGAGCCCTGAGGAACTGCCGTGGCACCGATTGCTACCGGGGTAAATGCGTTCCAGTATTCGCTAGCGGGAAGCACGCCGGGGGCGCCCGGCTCGGTGATGGTGATCTCATCGGGACGCACCGTGCTGGTGCCGACCGGGGTAGTTGCCGTGAGCTCGACGATGCTGTTGCCCCCGGCGTAGACAGCACTGGGGCGGATGCTCTTGCTGAGCTCTACCTCGATTGCTGGCGTCCAGACAGCGAGATCAGCGCTAGTTGTTGCTGTTCCGGTGCCGGCCGCGTTGGTTCCCACAACATCGACGGCGTTTGAGTAGATGGATGCGCTGCCCGTGTTTATTGCTGCGGCAGCGGTCGTTTCAATCTGCACGCCAGCGCGAGCAGTTGCGCCAACGTCGATGGCGCCGGTGTAGTTGAGGACAAAGCCGGTGATGAACTGTCCGGCAGTCAGCCCGGGTGCTGCGGGAAGACCCGAAGCTTGCGTGAAGGCGCTTGGCGCTGGTGCTGTGCCCGTGTTGACGACCCACGTGACGGTGCCGGCGGTAGCCCCAGATGGCCACTCAGTCGCGGTGGCATCGAAGCCGTCAAAGATGATGCTGTCAGAGAAGAAGCTGCCGGCGGTGCTCGGCTCAGAAATGCTGAGACTCGTTAGCGCACCGGTCGAAGTATTTCGTGCCGCGATCGTCGCGACGGTGCTCTCCCCCGCCGGAATTTCCTCGGGGCTAAAGGACTTCGTGACGGCGACGCTGGCTGTCAGCGGGGCGACAACTTGGGTAGCGGTAGCGTCTGGTGCGTCCGCGCCACCGTCTGGGGTGACGATGGCAGCACCGGCGACGTTGACTCTGCTGCCGCCGGCGGCAAGCTCCTCGGTCGGGGTCGCACGATTCACGAGGCGTTGTGCGAGCGAAAGTTGAACGGTGCCGCTAGTTCCCCGAGGATCGATGGTTGCGCCAGTAGTTGCCGTGAAGGTGAATCGCAGCCCTTCGACGGCGGCGGGCAGAGCTCCGGTCGGCAGTGTTGCCGCCGTCTGGGCGTTGCCCGTCATCCAGACGCCGCCTACGAGAGCGTCGACCTGAATGCGGTCAGCTCCTTCGGGGAAGGTGACAGCACCGAGAGCATTCAGGTCATAAAAGTTGAAGGTGCTGGCTGCTGAAGCGGGTGATGCCGGCTCGGAGATCGTGAGTTCGGATGCCGAAATGTTTGAGGAGTTCGCGACCGTCAACGTAACGTTCGAGAGGTTTCCGGGGCCATATTCTGCCGCCGCCGGAGTCCAGTTCTTGCTCAGAGACGCCGCGATCACTGTCGGCACTCGCAGCGGAACAGTTGCTTGGGCTGTGCGCGGGAGCGCATTGACGGCCACGAGGTTGCCGTCATTGGTTACGGCGGTGCCATCCCAAGACATGCCGAGATCGTCGGGCACCTTGACCGTGATCTGAACGGTTCCGGTCGTGCTGTCGGCGAGGCCCGTGCTCGGTGGATCCGTATTGGCGACGGCATCCTCGAATGCCACTTCAACCCGATTGCCCGTCACCGTGACGGTCGATGACCCAACACCGGCCACGAGTGGGGAACCGACAATTTCGAGAGGCGCCGGAATCTCGTCGCTCAAGACGGCGTCAACACACCCGGTTGTCGTTGAGGAGCATCCGAACCCTAGCGTGTAGACGAAAGTTGCACCGGGCAGTTCAGCTCCCGTTGCACTCGCTGTCTTCGACAGGCTCAAGACTCCGCTGCCAAGCTCGTCGGCCTGCGCTGGCATCGCTGTGGCCAAACCGGAACCAGCGACAAGGACAGTGATCGCGAGGGCGGCTAACGATCGGGTTAGCCCCGACCAGGTTAGGCGCGGGGATCGACGGCGTGAAGAGGGCAAGGGCAGGGTCATTGAGAGCTTTCCAGTGTGTGGCCGGAAGCTTCGAATTCCTACGGGCAGGAAGACGTGGACTAGATTGTGCGCTGGTCGGGTCCCGGCAGATCTGAATCAAGCCTGCCGAGGGGCTCAAGAATTGAGCGCGCTCCGGGCGAAACATCACACTCCGGTTCACCCTTTTTGCGGTTTAATGCAAGAAATTACCCCCGACGGAGGGGCACAGCCGCTTAGCGGCTGATGTACTCGCAGAGCGTCTCCACGAGTGATTCGCTTGAGCGATCTTCCGCGATGATGTGAACCGTGAGTCCTGCCGCTCGGGCGTCGAATGCGGTTCGCGGACCGATACAGGCAACGATTGTCGTTTCCGGAAGCGGCGCAAGTTGTTCTGCTACTTGGCGCGCTACCGAGCCAGAACTGATCAAGACGGCAGAGATGCGGCCGGATGCAACATCCTCGCGCACCTTGTCAGATGCGGCCACTCCGACCGTGGTGTACGCCGAAACGGCCACCACTTCATGGCCAAGCACCCCGAGACCGTCAACCAGGGTCGTGTCGGCCAGATTGGACTGCGGCGCTAGGACGCGAAGCCCTGAATTTGCATCTGGCCACTCTTTGACAAGGCCACGGCCTGAATTGTCGAACTCGGGCACGAAATCGACCCGATGTCCGGCCGACGAAAGTGCGCCAGCGGTTGTTTCCCCCACCGCCGCAATCTTGGTATTTTCCGGGATCTTTACCCCGCTCGCCGTGAGTACATCTACGGTCGTCGCGCTGGTCACGGCGATCCAGTCAAACTGGCCGTCGTTGAGCTCATGAAAGGCGTTGGCGAGCGCAGGAACGTTTTCGGAGGGGGCGAAGTTGATGAGGGGTGCGATCACCGGAATTGCCGAGTGATCCCTCAGAAGTGCTGCGATGCTGTCGCCCCAATTGCCTCCGCGTGGGACGAGCACACGCAAACCTTCGAGTGCTTTTTTGGCCATGCTCTCTATACTCCCCCTGTTGGGGAGTTAGACGCTAATCGAGCTAGTCGTCGTCGCTGAGAATTGCCCATGCTACGACGGCAACAACCGACACTGCGGCGGCCGCTGCACCGATAATCCACGGCAGCGGGTTGCTGTCATAGGAGCTACGAACACGTGTTGCTACTTCATCGACGCGCTTGCCGACGTTGAACTTATCTTCGATCGCGTCAAGAGTGCGCTCAAGTTCTGCGCGGGCCTGCTCGATTTTGTCTTCGTTGTTTTCAGACATCATGACCTCCGCTTTCGTGTGCCTTTGATAGCACGGACATCGCTCTTAATACTTTCGATTGTGTCGGTGGGCGCTGGCGGCGTTCCCTTTTTGACCAGGGCAACCCCGATCAGCACCAGGATCGCCACAATGACCAGCAGGATGCCCGCCACGATCAGTGCCGCCGCCCAAGCCGGAACTACCTCGGCAAAGCCGAGCACTGCCGCCGCGATCAGCACCATCAGCGCAAAGAGCGCAAAGAATGCGGCACCGGCGAAGAGACCGATACCGATTCCGGCGTGCTTCAGCTTGGAGACCATCTCGCTCTTCAGCGATTCGATCTCGCCACGAACCAGATCGCCCAAGAGGCGAGGCACGTCGGCGATGAGCGCAGCTAGCGAACGTTTCGGTTCGCGTTGGGGGTCTGTTTTCGGTGATTCACCGTACATGGCAGCCCTACTTTGAGTTTGTGGACTTCGTCGAGGATGACTTTGACGAAGACTTCTTGGCGGCAGGCGTGGTTTTAGCGCTGCTGGTAGTCGTTGACGCGGCCGACGAGCTCTTGTTCTTGCTGCTGGCGACCTGCTTTACGACCTTCTTGGCTCCGTCAGCGAGAAATTCCGCGACATCCGGTGCCTTATCTTTCACGAAGTCTTCAGCCTGATGACGCTGTTCCGCAATGCGGGGATCATTCCACAGCTTGGCTGCCGTGGTCTTAATCTTTTCGTACTTTTCGCGGCCAGCGCGGGTTCCCAGCACGTAGCCAATGCCGAGTCCTACTACTAGGAGGATCTTGCCCTTCATGGTGAACTCCGTTTCCTGTTGCCGGTTGGTTCTTCCAACATACTCGCGATAGCTGCGGCCTGTGCTCAGGTTTCGCTGCTACCGCAGGTAGCCATTCTGGTTCATATTCTCAGATTGGCATAGGGAAGCACCCAGAACTCACACAGACTTTTCAGTTCTGCGGCGCTGGGTTCGCCTACTTCCGGGTTCGCCTAATTCTGGGTTCGCCTACTGCGGGGCGGATGCCGCGGCAGCAGCCTTCGCAGCGGCGGGTAGTGCCTCGACGATCTTCGAGACCACGTCATCGTCGTGGGCGGCCGAAACGAACCACGCCTCAAACACGCTCGGGGGCAGCGAAACCCCCGACTCGAGCATCGAGTGGAAGAAGGGAGCGTAGCGGTAGCCCTGCTGAGCTTTGACGTGCGCAAAGTTGAGTGGGGCATCCGCAGTGAAGGCGAACGAGAACAGGTTGCCCGCGTGCTGCACGACGTGCTCGACGCCCTCGGCGGAGAGTGCGGCAGACGTTTCGGTCGAGAGAGTCTCGGCAACCTGGTTGAGTCGCGAATACACGGCGTCGTCTGCGAGCCGCAGCGTGGCGAGGCCCGCGGCGACGGCGACGGGGTTTCCGCTCAGGGTGCCTGCTTGATAGACGGGGCCGAGCGGAGCCAGCAACTCCATGATGCGAGCCGAACCGCCCAAGGCAGCCAACGGCATCCCGCCACCAATGACCTTGCCAAAGGTGAAGAGGTCGGGAACCCAGCGTGCCTCAGGGGCTTCGGGGTTGGCGGCCGCTGCGGCGCGAGCATCCAAGCCCCAGTAGCCGGCGGGATCAACGCGGAAGCCCGTGAGAACTTCGTCGCTGATGGCGAGGGCGCCGTGCTCGTGGGCAATGCGCACGATGGTTTCGTTGAAGCCGGGCTGCGGGGCCAGAACACCCATGTTCGCGGCGGCGGCTTCGAAGATGACACCAGCGATGTCGTGGCCGTGCTCGGCGAAGACCTGCTCGAGGGCGGCAACATTGTTGTACTCGATCACGAGAGTTTGGGCGGCGGTCTCGGCGGTGACTCCGGCAGAGCCGGGCATCGAGAGCGTCGCGAGGCCCGAGCCAGCTTCGGCAAGGAGTCCGTCGGAGTGACCGTGGTAGTGGCCAGCGAACTTCACGAGCAGGCGACGACCCGTAGCACCGCGCGCCAAACGGATGGCCGTCATGGTTGCTTCGGTGCCGGTGGAGACCAGGCGCAAGCGCTCGATCGGGCTCACTCCCCCGACGCTGATTCGCGAGCGCACGAGTTCGGCGAGCTCGGTCTCGGCGGGAGTGGATGCTCCAAAGCCGAGGCCGCGCGACGCTGCCTGCTGAACGGCGTCGATCACTTCGGGATGAGCGTGGCCAAGGATGGCGGGGCCCCAGGAGTTGACGAGGTCGATGTAGGAGTGACCCTCGACATCCGTCACATAGGCGCCGGAAGCTTTGACGTAGAAGCGGGGAGTTCCGCCGACGGACCCGAAGGCGCGCACGGGCGAGTTCACGCCACCCGGCAGCACGCCGCGAGCGCGGTCGAAGGACTCCTGGTTGGTGGCGGGAGCGGTCGCGGTCGGGGTGGTGCCGCCGGTCGCTGCGGTGGTGCCGGTCGTGGGGGTCGTGTTGCTCATCGGCGTAGCCATTCTGCAAGCTCTGTTGCGTAGTAGGTGAGCACCGCTTCGGCGCCCGCCCTCTGGATGCTGAGTACTGATTCTTCGATCGCGCGATGGCGGTCGATCCAGCCGTGGGCGGCGGCGGCTTCGATCATCGAGTATTCGCCGGAGACTTGGTAGGCCCAGACGGGCACGCTGCTCACAGCGCTAGCGTCGGCGAGCACATCGAGGAAGCTCATCGCTGGCTTCACCATGACGATGTCGGCACCCTCGTCAATGTCGAGTTCGACTTCGCGGATGCCCTCCCGGCGGTTGGCGGGATCCTGTTGGTAGGCGCGGCGGTCGCCCACCAGCGACGACTGCACGGCTTCACGGAAGGGGCCGTAGAAAGCGGAGGCGTATTTTGCGGCGTATCCGAGCAAGGGGGTGTTGGTGTGGCCGGCATCGTCGAGCGCGTCGCGCACGGCGGCAACCTGGCCGTCCATCATGCCGCTGAGTCCGAGTAGTTGCGAGCCGGCTTCGGCCTGAGCAACCCCCATCTCGCGGTAGCGCTCAAGCGAGGCATCGTTGTCGACGATGAGCTCGGTTTCACCGGTCGCGAGGTTGGTGCGCTTGCGCAGCACCCCGCAGTGGCCGTGGTCGGTGAATTCGTCGAGACAGAGGTCGGTTTGCACCACGAGGGCGTCACCAGCCTCAGCGACAGCCGCGCGCGTGGCGACGTTCAAGATTCCGTTCGGGTCGATTGCGCCCGAACCCTCGGCATCCTTCGTCTCGGGAACACCGAAGAGCATCACGCCACCGATACCCAATTCAGCGGCCTGAGCAATGGTGCGGCGCATCGAGTCGAGCGAGTGCTGCTGCACGCCAGGCATCGAGCTGATCGGAACCGGCTCGCTCAGCCCTTCGCGCACGAACATCGGCAGAATCAGTTGGCTGGGATGGGTGCGGTTCTCGGCGACGAGGCGACGCATCGCTGGTGTCGACCGCAAACGGCGGGGGCGGATGATCACGCTCGCGCTCCCGTGAGATCCCCGGCACCCTGTGCCAGCAGTTCGTCGGCGACCCGCTGTGCTGCCTCGCGCGCCGGGTCTTCGACGTCGTTGACATACAGCGCGTGGGAGCTGGTGAGATAGCGGGAGCCATCGAGAGCGTAGACCCGCGCATCCAAGAACAGGAGGCCGTCGTCGATAACGGCGTGGGCTCCGAGGGGAGCCGAGCATCCGGCATCGAGGAAGGCCAAAACGTAGCGTTCAGCGTTTGTTTTGGTGCGGCTGGGTTTGTGGTCGAGCACGGCGGCGAGCTTCTCTTCACCGGTGCGGGTCTCGATGGCGAGAGCGCCTTGACCCGGTGCTGTTGGCCAGCCGGCGATACCGAGGTGCTCGGTCACGGCGTCAGCGCGACCAGCGCGGTCGAGGCCAGCGGCAGCCAAGATGACGGCATCGAGGTGACCATCGGTGACTTTGGCCAGGCGCGAATCGATATTGCCGCGCAGGTCAACAACCTCAAGGTCGGGGTAGAGCGAGCGCAACTGAGCTTGGCGGCGCGGCGAGCCGGTGCCCACGCGGGAGCCCGCGGGAAGCGTTTCGAGCGTGAGACCGTCGCGAGCACACACAACATCGCGCTCGTCGGCACGCTTGGGCACGGCCGCGATAGTGAGTCCAGGCACGGGAGCAGTCGGAAGGTCTTTGAGCGAGTGCACGACAACATCGCACTCCCCGGCGAGCAGAGCGTCACGAAGCGCGTTGGCAAACACTCCCTGGCCGCCAATCGTGGAGAGCGATTCCGTTGAGCGATCGCCCTGCGTGGAGATCGGGATGATCTCTGTCTCGACACCGGTCTTGCTTTCGAGCTGGCGCGCCACCGTGGTGGTCTGCGCCGTTGCGAGCGTGCTGCCTCGCGTGCCAATTCGAATTACGGTCACGGTGCTACCCCCGCGGCTGCCGGCTTAAAGCCGAGCCGCACGTTTTCACAGCACCCGGGACGACACACGTCATACCAGGGGCCGATTGTTGTTAGTGCGGGGCGGTCTGCCACCGGCACTCCATCCCGACGCTCCAACACGAGGTCAACAAGACCCGTGACGAATGCCGGATGCACGCCAGGCGTCGGAACGCGGACGGCAAACATGTTGTGGCCTCCCGCGGTTTCCAGCGCCTCCGTGTCGAGATCCCACTTCACTTCCATATGGTCAGAAATGAATCCGACCGGAACGATGACGACCGCTTCGATGCCGTCAGCGGCGAGCTCATCAATCGCATCGTTGATGTCGGGCTCCAGCCACGGCATCGAGGGCGGGCCACTGCGCGACTGATACACGAGACTGTGCGCCGGCTGCGGCGCGTCGGGCGAGTCAACAGCCTGCGCCGCCATGACCACTTCAGACACAGCGAGGTGCTGTGCGGCATACGCGCCACCCTCACCAAAGCCGCGTGATTCCGGACCGCTCTTGGCGGCATCCGTCGAAGGAATCGAATGAGTCGTGAAGAGCACATGAGTTTTCTCGGGCGCAATTCCCTTGGCAGCGATCTCAGCGAGACCACCACGGACTCCGTCAATAAACGGCTGCACGAAACCGGGGTGGTCGAAGAACTGACGCACCTTGTCGATCTGGATCGTGCCTTCAAGGCCGGTCTGCTCGAGCGCGATTGCGTAGTCTTCGCGGTATTGGCGGCAGCTCGAGTAGGAGCTGTAGGCGCTCGTGCCTACGGCGATGAGCTTCGTGTATCCGCGCTCATTCGCCTCGGTGAGCGCGTCGCTCAAGTAGGGGTTCCAGTTGCGGTTTCCCCACAGCACGGGCAGGTCGATCCCGCGGCGAGCAAGCTCGGCCTCGAGGGCTGCCTTCAGTTCGCGGTTCTGGTCGTTGATCGGGCTGACGCCGCCGAACGCGCGGTAGTGGTGAGCGACCTCTTCGAGGCGTTCCTCGGGGATACCTCGTCCGCGCGTGACATTGCGCAGGAACGGGATGACATCGTCTTGACCCTCTGGCCCGCCAAAACTGGCGAGGAGAATGGCGTCGTAGGCCACGGCTTCCTCGACATGTTCCGGGCCGGATGCTGCGGCATCCGTTGCTCCGAGAACGTGAGTCACGACAGCACCTCCGCGATCTCCTCCAGCGAAATGCGACGGCCCGTGTAGAAGGGAATCTCTTCGCGCACGTGACGACGAGCTTCGGTCTGGCGAAGGTGTCGCATGAGGTCGACAAGGTCAACGAGTTCGGGGGCCTCGAGCGCGAGCATCCACTCGTAGTCGCCGAGAGCAAAACTGGCGACAGTATTTGCGAGCACCTGCGGCATCTCAGAGCCCTTCATGCCGTGATCGCGCAACATCTTGCTGCGCTCAGCATCGGGAAGCAAGTACCAGTCATAGCTGCGCACGAAGGGATACACGGTGAGCCAGGCTTCTGGCTCCTTGCCGCGCATAAAGGCCGGCATGTGGCTCTTCGAGAACTCGGCGTCGCGGTGCACGCCCATCGCGTTCCACGTGGGAAGCAACGTCGCGAGGGGTTCGCTTCGGCGCAATTCGCGCAGCGCCCACTGAATGTCTTCGGGGTTCTCGCCGTGCAACCAGATCATCAGGTCGGCATCCGCGCGCATCGATGAGACATCGTAGAAACCACGGATGGTGACCCCACGGGCTTCAACGGCGGCGACGGCAGGCGCAAGGTCGCCGGTTCCTGCCACCCGGAGAGGATCGCGACGGAGCACCGCCCACAGCGTGTAACCCAAAACTTCGGTGGCTTTTTCGACGTCAGTCATGTCATCCATTCTCTCCCGCGCCTTCTGGGCACACTGGGAAATACCTCTACGTTAGGGGAACCTAACTAGTCTAGCTTCGTGGTTGTTGGCTCGGTTTCGTCAGCATCGTTGGTCTCGCCAGCATCGTTGGTCTCGCCAGCATCGTTGGTCTCGCCAGCATCGGCAGCGAGCGCCAGTGCCAGCAGCCGGTCGACTGCCACGTTCGCGTGCGAGACAATGCCGGCCAACCCGGTTCCGCCGACAGTCTCGCCGACGACGACCACACCGTCTGTTCGTTCTGCTTTCGCGAGCGCCGCGGGGCGAATCCACTGTTGCCGGGCGAAGTCGACGACCGACTCCGGGGGCAACGAAACACCCAAAAGCACTTCGGCATCGCGGCGAGCAACCTCGGCCAGATCGGCGGGCTCCTCGTTATACGAGAGACGCACGATATGGCGTCCCTCGGCATACTCGTTGAGCCAACTCCACTTCGACGTTGCGTGCGTGAGTGCTCGAGCCGAAACTGTGGTGCAGCCGGGGGCGACAAGCACTCCAGAACCGCGGGGTTCGGCCTCCAACTCTGGCGCATCGAGCACGAGAGTGGCGAGTGTCACGGTGCGGCCACGCACGGGAGCGAGGATGCCCGGAGCAGCAACAATCACGGTGCCGTCAAGGTTGGCGAGCTCTTCAACGCTCTCGATGCGTCGCTCGAATTCGACGATCACCCCGTAGGTGGTGAGGTCGGCGGCTAGCTCGGTAACGAGGCGATTGATTCCGCCGCGAATTCCCTGAACTGCTGTGCCGGCGGGCATTGCGTCGCGCATCGAGCGCACCGCCGTCGCCAGTGAACCGTGAAGCGCAAGGCGTTCTTTCAGCCCCGCAACGCGTTCGAGCGGAAGATCATTCGGGTGCAGGGAGTAGACGCCGTAAACGACGGGCGCAACAAGCTTCTCGACGACGGCCTTGCCCATACGACGGCGCACGAGAGCGCCGAGGGAAATGTCAGTGCGCTTGCCAAACCACGGAATCAGCGAATCGAGCTGGGCTCGAAGGGCACCACTAAAACCGATCACCGCAATCGTCTGCGCGTCGAGCGGAGTTGCCGGGATGCCCAAGATGCCCGTGCTGGGCAGCGGAACGGCCGCGCCATCCACGGGCTGCAGCCACGCACCCTCGTCACTCGGTGACACCACATCAGCGCCGAGACCGAGCTCGCGAGCGAGATCAGCAACAGTGTTGCCGCGGGTGGCGAAACTTTCGGCTCCGGCATCCAGATTGATGCCTCCGACGCGGTGGGATGCCACGGTGCCGCCCAGATGATCGCTTGCTTCAATGAGGCGCACGGTTCGGCCAGCCATCGCCAGTCTGCGCGCCGTGACGAGACCCGCGATGCCGCCGCCGACGACGGTAAATTCTGTCGTGCTCACAGCACTAACCCTCCTGGTGAACGAGCTCCACAATTTTGGTAAGCACATCCGGGTCGGTCTCTGGGCCGACGCCGTGCCCGAGGTTCACGACGTGGGCTGGAGCGACGCGGCCACGGTTCATGACGTCGCGCACGTGCGCTTCGAGAACGTGCCACGGTGCGCCAAGTAGGGCGGGGTCGATATTGCCCTGCAGGGGTACTCCGCCACCGAGGCGACGATCGGCCTCATCGAGCGGGATGCGCCAGTCAACGCCCATCACGTCAGCGCCGATGCCGTGCATGGCCTGCAGCACTTCGCCGCTGCCGACACCGAAGTGAACCTTGGGAACGTCATAGCCGCGAAGGTGAGAAAGAACGCGCTTGGAGTGCGGGGCAACGCGGCGCACGTACTGCTGCTCTGAGAGCGAGCCAACCCAGGAATCGAAGAGTTGCACGGCAGACGCCCCAGCCTCGACCTGTGCAATCAAGAACTCGCCGGCAACATCAGCACACCAGTTGAGCAGGTTTGCCCACGTTTGCGGGTCGGAGTACATGAGCGTGCGGGCACGCTGCTGGTCTTTGCTCGGGCCACCCTCAACCATGTACGACGCGAGAGTGAATGGAGCTCCCGCGAAACCGATCAGCGGGGTGCTTCCCAGTTGAGCAACGGTTTGTGCGACAGCCTCGCGGATCGGCGCAAACGCAGCAGGGTCGATGGGGTTCAGCTTCGCGACATCCGCTGCAGTACGAATCGGATTAGCGAAAACAGGGCCACGACCGGGAACGATCTCTACCTCAACGCCGGCAAGCTTGGCGGGAATAACGATGTCGCTGAAGAAAATGGCGGCGTCGACGTTGTGGCGACGCACCGGCTGCATGGTGATCTCGCTGGCGAGGTCAGGCGTGAGGCACGCTTCCAGCATTTCGTTGCCTTCGCGCAACTTGCGGTACTCGGGAAGAGAGCGGCCGGCCTGGCGCATGAACCAGACGGGAGTGGTTTCGGGGCGGTCACCCCGATAGGCCCGGATGATAGAGGAGTTAGCTGTACGGCCGTCGAGAAGAGGGTGGTCAGAATTCAAGGTCACAGGGTTAACATTAGGTTGTGCTCCTGTGTCTTAGCTCGAATCATCGCAACGCGAGCTTAGACGTACTCGAAAGTCTGTCTGAGGTCGCCCCGGCGGCCACCACCGACCTCGTTTCGCACAACGATTTCGTCGCCGGTGCCGTCGTCGTTGCCACCTGCAATCGCTTCGAGGCCTACCTCGATGTCGAAGAACCACTCACCGCTGCCTCGGCTGTCACCGTCTGCTCGCTCTTCGAATCGCTGAGCGAACGAACCGGTCTGAGTGTCGATACCCTGCGCGACTCCATCGCCGTTCACCAGGGTTCGGATGCCGCAGCTCACCTCTTTGCGGTGACCTCGGGTCTTGAATCTGTCGTGGTCGGTGAATCCGAAATCTCGGGTCAGGTTAGCCGCGCTCTCGATAAGGCTCGAGTGGACGGCACAACCACTCGCGAACTTGAGCGCCTCTTTCAGCGCGCCACCCACACAAGCCGCGGCATCAAAAACAACACCGCCATCGGTGGTTCGGGCAAGTCGCTCGTGCGTCTCGCCCTTGAGCTTGCGTCGAGCCGCGTCGCCGACTGGTCAACTACGCGTGTGCTTGTTGTCGGCACTGGCCGCTACGCCGTGACGACCGTGAATGCACTCCGCGATAAGGGCGCCCTCGATCTGCGCGTTTTCTCGCCCTCGGGCCGCGATGCAGCATTCGCCCTCAAGCACGGTCTCACGCAGAGCGAAGATTTCGACGTCGACGTCATTGTCACCTGCACCGTGAGCGCAGTCCTCGGTGCGGAACGATTCTCCGCAGCCAGCAAGTGTCTCGTGCTCGACCTCGGCCTCCCCCGCAACGTTGACCCTGCCGTCGGCCAGCTCGAGGGTGTTGACCTGCTCGATCTTGAAACCATCAGCCTGCACGCTCCCCTCGAAGAGCTCAATGCTCACTCGGATGCTCGTGACCTCGTGCGCACAGCCGCCCACGAATTCGCTGCCGAAAGCCAGGCGGAGCCCGCCATCGTTGCTCTTCGCAAGCACCATTTCGCTCTCCTTGAAGCCGAAATTGCTCGCGCGAAAGCCCGCGGAGCCGGCGAAGAAACTATTTCGGCGCTGCGTCACCTAGGCGGCGTCTTGCTGCACGGACCCTCTGTTCGAGCCCGCGAGTTTGCGGCTGACGGCCGGATCACCGAGTTCGACGCTGCTCTCTCGGCGCTCTACAACATTCCCGTCGAGCGTTCAGCGCGCGCCGCCGATGCCTCAGAACAACCACGTACCGCCTAGCGTTACCCGTTCCCCGTAATTCACCAGCAGTAACACCGCCAGCAGCACCGTCACCGCCAGCAAGCGCAGCATTCGCCCCACAACGAAGAGGGTCGCCCATGAAAGCGTTCGAGTTCAGCACTCCGCTCCAGACGGAGCGTCTGCGGCTTCGCAGCCTCACTCTCAGCGACAACGACGTAGATGACGTTCACGCTCAGCAGTCGAATGCGGAATTGACCGCCTACATGCTCTACGAACCCCGCGACCGCGCGACCGTCATGGAGAAGATCGCCGAGTGGACAGCAAGCGAAGTCCTCGCAGAGAGCGGTGACTATCTCCAGCTCGCTATTGAACTTGCGGATGCTCGGCCACCGGGGGCACAGACTGCTTCCGAACGTCGTGCTGTGGTCATCGGCACCCTCTATTTCAAGATCGAAAGTGCTGAAGACTCGAACGCCGAAATCGGCTGGGCGCTGCACCCCAACTTTCAGGGAAAGGGCTACGGCAGGGAGGCGGCATCCGCTCTGATCGATCTTGCTTTTGACGCCCTCAAGCTTCATCGGGTGTTCGCCAATCTGGATCCGCGCAACGACGATTCGGTGCGTTTGTGTCGTGCCCTCGGGATGCGGCATGAGGCCCACCACGTAGAGGACATGTGGTTCAAAGGAGCGTGGGCCGACACCGGCATCTACGCGATTCTTGATCGCGAGTGGGCTGCGTTCCGCGCCAAGTAGGCCGCCATATCGCAGTATTGCTCATACCCATTTACGGGGACAGACAGAACGTTCTGGTGCGGTTTTCTGCGGGTGTTTTACTCGCGCCCCCCGAGTGGGGACTCGCGGATATTCGCCCAACAAAAGAGCCTATTAACACCGCACACGATGCTCGTTCGCGTGGCGGTTTTTTTGCGCCCACCGCATCTCAGGTCGGCTCCGAATGACCTAATAACCCGATCACGAAAGAGAACTATGGCTGAGCACGTCGTGTTATTCGCCGGGCCCATGGGCTCCGGCAAGACGACGGCAATTCGTAGCCTCAGCGAGATCGACGTCGTGTCGACAGAGGCGACGAACACTGACCGTGTCACGGCAGACAAAGAGACGACGACTGTTGCGCTCGACTATGGCGAGATCACGATTGACGACGTCACCAAGGTGCGCCTCTACGGCGTACCCGGCCAAAAACGCTTCGACTTCATGTGGTCGATTCTCGCCGGGCGCGCCCGCGGTTTGCTTCTCCTCATCCACAACGATGCCCCTGATTCGATCACGCTGCTCCTGCAGTACCTTGATGACTTTCAGGAGCTCAGTGCCCGCGGCGCCGTCGTGATCGGCGTCACCAAGACTGATGTCGCCGAACGTCCATCAGTCGCTGACTACTCATCGGCCCTCTCGGTCGCGTTTCCCGAACGACTCATTCCCGTCTTCACCGTTGACCCTCGAAATGCTGAAGAAATGCGCACGCTGCTGCTGACTCTAGTCGCGAGTGTGGAGATGCGCGAACTGCTCACCCCAACCGCTGCAACTGAAAACATCTGATGAACCTCTCTCCCGCGCCCGAAGCGCCCACCAACATTCCTTCCCACCTCAACGCCGTGCATATTGAGGCGGGCAACCGCACCCTGACCGAGATGCACGAACTCGCCAGCTCCCTGACCTTCGCGGCGATGCTCACCGATGACGGATTCGAGATCGTTCACCTGAATGGCGCGAACACCGACGGCGGACGTTTCGCCAGCATGTCTAGCTCTGTGCAAGCACTCAGCGATGCCGTCGCCCACGAACTGAAAATCGGCACGAACCAGTACGTGATCATCGCGTCGGAGTTCGGCCATGTCATCCAGCTGCGAGTCCAAGGACACCCCATCGTGCTCGCCGCATCATTTGACACCAATGAAACTTTGGGAAAAGGCCTCTCCATCGCCCGGCTTGCCGCGCGCCGTATGGCCGAACTCATCGCATAACGACACACCAAACCGCACCTAACGAAAGAAGAACCATGTCTAACATCACCGAAACCCTCGCAACCCTCCTCGAGACTGACGGCGCCATGGCGGCCGCAGTAGTCGACAGTGGTTCGGGAATGCTTCTCGGCAGCGCCGGAACCGGCATCGACCTCGATGCAGCAGCGGCCGGAAACACCGAAGTTGTGCGCGCGAAGCTCAAGACCATGAAGGCTCTCGGCCTCAAGGACTCCATCGACGACATCCTGATCACGCTGTCGACTCAGTACCACATCATCCGCCCGCTGGCATCGAACCCCGAGGTCTTCATCTACCTCGTCCTTGACAAGGCAAAGTCGAACCTCGCCCTTGCTCGCATCAACGTGAAGACCGCAGACGCAAACCTCGGCCTCTAACGAGAACATTGACTGTGGCGGTCGATTCATGACCGCCACAGAGAGCCTCATCGCTCAGAGAGAATCATCATGACCCACGGCACCGACGTTCCCGCAGGGTGGTACCGTGACCCGCTCGGGGCCCCTCAGCTTCGCTGGTGGAACGCCGCCGCCTGGACCGAGCACGTCTCTGAACTCGCCAACCCCAGCACGCCACCGAGCGACACTTCGGCGCAGCAGGAGCGAGAGGTCACCACCCCGACTCTGGTTAACGATCGCGAACCCCTGATTATTCATCCTGCACCGAGGGTGCGAGCAAGCGATCATGCTGCCGCCGCCGCGCGGCGCGGCTCAACCACGGCACTCGTTCCTGATCGCGAATCAGAGCAGCACACACCAGAACCTCAGCAAGACGCGGAGCCTGCGCCCAGACGCGAGCGACAGCGCACATCGTCACCAGAGGCAGCTTTCTCACTCACAGCCGACACGTGGAATGCGCTCAACCGTGCCATCACTGAGGCCGTCCATTCTCCGGCAGAACCCCTCGTCGAACTCAGGTTCATTGACGCCCCCACCCTCGTTATCGACCCACGCGGCCAGCTGTACTGGTGGGCAGACTCCATCGATAACCTGGCGTCGACCTCTTCTGACAGCGATGTCGAAACCGTGCCCCGCCCGTTGGGAATCCATCACAATGAGGCCGGCCGTGATTGGGAACCCCTTGTCTGGCTCGTCGGAACTCAAGCAGAGCCCGAGTCATTCGACCCCCTGAGCCTCTCTGGCGCTCGGTTCAAGCTACGCCGTTGGCCAAACCTGACGACGTTGAAGCACACCACGGACCAGATGACGATGACAGCAATGCTGGGCGCGGCCTACCTCACGGTCACCGAGCTTGCGTCTCTCGCCAAAGTCGAGACCGATGACGCTCGACGTCTGGTTTCCACCTTTGAACTCATGGGGCTGTTGACCCACACCGTCGACACGACGGCCGATGCTGCGCGTGATCCCTTCAGCGCACCACAAGCCAAAGAAGGCATCTTCTCGCGACTCAAGGCTCGCTTCAGCCGCTGATCGCACGATGCTCGGCGAGCTCCGCTGCACTACGGAAGACGCCGTTAGTGCACGTACTCCATGAGGTCATAACCGAAGACGCGCAACGCCTCGATTACTCGCAATCGCGCTTGCATGTTGCTGTCTTCAAACTGAATGGATGCCGCATAGGCAATCGCACGCTTGTTTCCTCTGAGCGCGCCCGCTTCCGCTCGCACCCCACGATCGATGCCGGTCTTGTTGACGAGCAACGTGTTGTGGTCTGCTCCCCGATGAGCCAGCGGATCAAGCCCGAACGCACTCGCAACCAGCGAGAGGTCTGTGTTGAGCGAGAGCCAGCCGAGCACGCGTTGGCTGGCGATGGAATTCACGATTTCTCCGCGAGCCAGCGCGCCAAATAGCCAGCTGAGTTCGATGGTGGAGCCGACGGAGACTTGGGGTGCGTCGTCGGGACCTCGGTTGTCGCGCACGAGGTCAAGAAGGGCAGTTTTGGTGAGGCCGAGGGATTCGGTGCGGGCTCGCACGGCATCCAACCCGATCAGTCTCAGGAGCATATTCGTGGCGAGGTTGTCGCTGG
This sequence comes from Salinibacterium sp. M195, assembly GCF_019443965.1. Taxonomy (GTDB): domain Bacteria; phylum Actinomycetota; class Actinomycetes; order Actinomycetales; family Microbacteriaceae; genus Rhodoglobus. Next base: position 406,079 of record NZ_CP040814.1, read on the forward strand.
TGGCACCGACGAGCGCCGCTAGGTCGGCGACGGGTAGCGATGGCGCTTGCAGGTGTTGCCAGAGTCCGGCTGCGCCTACTGAGGCTCCGGGAATCTTGTCGAGGATGCCGTAGGGAGCAAATTCGCGTTGGTCGAATCGTGCCGACACTTCGATGAGCAGCAGAATTTTGCCGATGCTGGCGGTGGGCAGTTCAACTCTGTCGTCGATACTCAACACCGTCTTGCCCGTGTTGATATCTACCGCGCTTGCCGACACCCGGATTCCGGAGTCGCCGAGCTTCAACTTTCCGAGCGCGGCAAAGGTACTCGTGAAGTTGGGTTCTTCACCAGTTCCGGCATGCTTCGCTACGCGGGGTGTGCGAATGCGCTGACGGCGTTCTCGGGTTTGCTCAATCTCTACCAAATAGTGACGCGATCTTTCGGGGATAGCCACAGCGAATCGGATTCAGTAACACCAAATGTCTCATAGAACGCATCGATATTGCGAACAATTTGGTTGCAGCGGAACTCGTTTGGCGAATGAGGGTCGATCGCGAGCAGGCGAATGACTTCTTCGTCGCGGCCCTTTTGCTGCCACGCTTGAGCCCAGGACATGAAGAATCGCTGTGCGCCAGTGAGGCCGTCAATTACTCGCGGCTCCGCTCCGTCGAGCGAAATCGCGTAGGCCTTCCAAGCGATAGCAAGCCCGCCAAGGTCTCCGATGTTTTCACCGATGGTGAGCGAACCGTTGACGTGATGCTCAGGAACCTGCGCCGGCGCGAGGGCGTTGTACTGATCGATGAGCGACGTAGTGCGCTCTTCGAAAGCCGCCTTGTCTTCGGGCGTCCACCAGTCGATGAGGCGACCGTCGCCGTCATATTTGGAACCCTGGTCGTCGAAGCCGTGGCCAATCTCGTGGCCAATGACAGCACCGATCGCTGCATAGTTAGCGGCGTCATCCCGACCCTCATCGAAGAAGGGGTACTGCAAGATGGCGGCAGGGAACACGATTTCGTTGAAGCCGGGGTTGTAATACGCATTGATGGTTTGCGGGGTCATGAACCACTCGTCGCGGTCGAGCGGCTTGCCGATCTTGCCGAGTTCACGCTGGAACTCAAACTCGTTGGCGGCACGCATGTTGCCTGCCAGATCATCTGCGCTGATCTCGAGGGTGGAGTAGTCACGCCACTTGGCCGGGAACCCGATCTTGGGCGTGAACTTGTCGAGCTTGTCGAGGGCCCGTTCGCGAGTTGTTGGGCTCATCCACTCGAGGTTGGTGATCGACTGGCGATAAGCCTCGACGAGATTAGCTACGAGCACATCCATCGCCGCTTTGGCTGTTGGCGGAAAGTGACGCTCAACATAAATCTTGCCGACAGCTTCGCCAAGAACGCCCTCAACGAGGGAGACGCCGCGCTTCCACCGCGCCCGAATTTCGGGCGTACCCGAGAGGGTGCGCCCGTAGAAGTCGAAGTTTGTCTCGACGAAGTCGCCCGAAAGGTACGCCGCGTTATTGCGGATGACCTGCCACGACAGCCAGTCACGCCAGGCTTGCAGGTGGTCGTCGTTCAGTACCGCCTCAAGCCCTTCGGCGAAGCTGGGTTGACGCACAACAACCTCGTCGAAGGCGTTGGCCGGAACATCGATCGCGTCGAGCCAGACGTTCAGGTCAACGGCACCCGTCAGGTCGTTGGCAGCCTGCCACGTCATCGGGTTGTAGGTCTTCTCACTATCGCGGTTCGCGACGTTATCCCAGTGCTTCGACGCGATCGCGGTTTCGAGGGCAACGATGCGGGCGGCACGCTCGGCGGGAGCGTCAAGGCCGGCGAGGGTGAGCATCCGCTCAATAAAGGTTTCGTACTTGGCGAGAATGTCAGCGAACTTCTCTTCGCGGTAGTACGACTCATCGGGCAAGCCAAGGCCGCCCTGCTCGAGAAAGACGAGGTAGCGCTCGGGGTTTCCGGGGTCGTTGTCGACGAAGAGCTGGAAGAAACCGCTCGTGCCGCCGCGTTCGAGACGACCAAGAGTGCTGAGAAGAGTGGGAATGGAATCAACAGCGGCGACGTCGGAAAGTTGTTGCGCGATGGGAGTCGCGCCCAGTTCATCGGCGCGGGCTTCGTCGAGGAAGCTCGCATACAGGTCACCGACCTTGCCAGCTTCAGTGCCAGGGTCTGCTGACTGAGACTCAATGATGATGTCGCGCACGGCAACCTCAGACTCCTCGGCCAACACCATGAAAGAGCCATAGCGTGCCTTGTCGGAAGGGATCTCCGTGCGATCGATCCACGCACCGTTCACATGCCGAAAGAGATCATCTTGCGGGCGAACCTGCGGATCGAGATCGTTGACGGCAATTCCTGAAGGTAATGACGATTCGGCACTCATGCGTCCCAGCCTAAGGCTTTCTTTACAAGGATTCGCTGCGAATCTGAGACTGGCATCGAGCCCTACAATTAAGCGATGACAGCCTCTGACTCGGCCGCCTCTGTTTCCCCTCTACCCCACGGACTCACCACCCGCCAAGTGCTTTCCTGGCGCAACGCCATCGCGACGCTATTCGCGCTCGCTGGCTTCTCGTTCGCCAGTTGGGTTGGCCGCATCCCGACGGTGCGCGACACTTTTGACGCCACCCACTCGGAGATCGGCGTGCTGTTGTTTGGGCTCGCAATCGGATCCCTTCTTGGGCTCCTGGTTGCCGGCAAACTTGTCGACCGGTTCGGCGCTCGAATCGTGGTGCGAGTGTGCGTCGTGGTCTTCGTAGGCTCGCTCGCAGCCACCGCCCTCATCATCGGTGTGCTTGGCAGCTTCTTAGGCGCCGTGATCTCCCTCGCCGTATTTGGCCTGGCGTTTAGCACCTACGACGTCGCCATCAACCTGTCGGGCACCGCCAACGAACGGCTGCTCGGCCGCTCGACCATGCCAACCCTGCACGGCTTCTACAGCCTCGGCACAATGGGAGGGGCTGGGTTCGGCGCGGCGGCGGAGGCCCTCCACGTTCCCCTGGCCACCCACCTGATCATCGTTTCGGCGATCGTGCTCATCACAGCGCTGCTCGTTTCAGCGTTCATCTTGCCGGAAAGACTGGCCGATCCCCCGCCGAACACCGTCGAAATGAAGATCGCTGCGGGAGAGCTGGCCGCACCGAAGCTGAAGAGCGTCTGGCTCGAACCCCGCACCATCCTGATCGGCATCATCGTGCTCGGCATGGCCTTTGCCGAAGGGTCGGCTATCGACTGGCTCGCTCTCGCCATGGTCGACGGGTACGAAATCTCCAACGCCTTCGGCACCCTCATTTTCGGTGTCTTCGTGACGGCCATGACTGCAACCCGCTTCTATGGTGTTCGCGCCCTCGACCGCTTCGGTCGCGTGCCCGTGCTGCGCACATCCGCTGGTCTCGCAGCCATCGGCTTGTTGCTCGTCATCTTCTCGCCGGTCGTTCTGCTCGCCGTCATCGGCACCGCCCTCTGGGGTGCCGGCGCTGCGCTCGGCTTCCCCGTCGGCATCTCGGCCGCCGCCGACGACCCCAAACGAGCCACCGCCAGAGTCACCGCGGTTGCGACCATCGCCTACGCCTCAACGCTCATCGGACCACCCATGATTGGCGTGCTCAGCGACCAGGTCGGCGTGCTGCACGCGCTGCTCCTGATTGTCGTTCTCGCGATCATTTCCGGACTTCTCTCGCCCTACGCTCGCGAGCTGGCAGGCCGCCACGCGTACACGTACATCGACTTCTCGTCGCCGGGTACGACATCCGCGGCCGTCACTATTGCGACGACCGAAATGCACTTCATCATCACGCCGGAGGAGATCGAAGAGGCTCAGCGCGAAAACGAGCGCCGGGGCCTTGGCAAGTTCAAACGCAAGCTGGGCGGCGGCAAATAGCAACTGCCCGCCGCACACCGTTAGGCTCATCGGGTGCGACTTGTCATAGCCAAATGTTCCGTTGATTACGCCGGGCGTCTCAGTGCCCACCTTCCCCTCGCAACGCGACTGCTGTTATTGAAGGCGGATGGCAGTGTGCTCGTGCACTCCGACGCGCTCTCGTACAAACCTCTCAACTGGATGAGCCCACCCTGCGTGCTCTCCACGATCGAACCCGAAACTGAGCAGTCGGATGCCGGAGTCACCGAAATCTGGAAAGTCGCCCACACCAAGTCGGCTGACATGCTCATCGTCTCGATTCACGAAATCCTGCATGACTCGAACCACGAGCTGGGCGTCGACCCCGGACTGCAGAAGGATGGCGTCGAGGCTCACCTGCAGAAGTTGCTTGCCGAGCACATCGAAATTTTGGGCGACGGCTACCGCGTTGTGCGCCGCGAATACATGACCGCTATTGGGCCAGTCGACATTCTCGCGACCGACGAGAAGGGCGCGAGCGTCGCTGTCGAACTCAAGCGACGTGGCGACATCGATGGTGTCGAGCAGTTGACGCGCTACCTCGAGCTCATGAACCGCGATCCGCTGCTGGCTCCCGTGACTGGTGTGTTTGCCGCCCAGGAAATCAAGCCCCAGGCGCGCACACTGGCGAAGGACCGCGGCATCCGCTGTGTGTTGTTGGACTACGACGAGATGCGCGGCCTCGACGACCCCAACATGCGATTGTTCTAGTATTCAGGCACGCAGCCTAGGCTGGTAGCAAATGGCTAATAACTGGACTTGCATTCTCGTTGACCTTGACGGCACGATCGCTGATTCGGCGCCCGGAATTACGGCGTCGCTCGCGCACATGTTTGAGGAGCTGGGTTATCCCGTGCCCTCGCAAGAGGAGCTTCTGGCGTATGTGGGCCCGCCGATGCTCGACTCATTTCGTGACCGCGCCGGCTTCACCGCTGTCGAGTCCGCCCAGGCGCTCTCGGTGTACCGCCGCCATTACATGGAGGGCAACAACGCCAACGGCAGCGCCATTTTCCCCGGCATGGCCAAAGTGCTGAAGAAGCTACACAAGAGCGGGATTCCGCTGGCGCTTGCTACCTCAAAGCCTGAGTTTCCGGCATCCGTGATTCTCGATCACGCGAACCTCACCCAGTACTTCCGGGTACTCGCTGGCGCGTCGATCGACGAAATTCGCAGCGCGAAGAAGGATGTCGTTGCTGAGGCCCTCACGCGCCTGACAATGATCGGTGCCGACGTGAGCAATCCGGTCATGATCGGTGACCGCGACTACGACATCGAGGGCGCTGCCGAGCACAGCATCCCCACGATTTATGTCGACTGGGGATACGGCAACCCCGGTGAATCCGACGGCTCGATCGCTGTGGTTTCGAAGGCTGAAGAACTGCTGCCGCTGTTGCTTCCTAGCTAGCGCTTGCCCTAGTTCGACTAGCAGTGTTCGTGAGCGCTAACGCGCTCTGGGGTCAAGCGGAAACATTCTCCGACAAGTGTAATTTGCCACGTCATATTTTTCGTCTGGCTCCCGGTCGAAGATGACGATGTGTACTTCGCGATCAAGGAGGTCAACGAGCTCCTCGTGGGTTACTTCGACCCCGTCGTGCAGCAACACTGCGCCGCCGTCTTCGAGCGTCACCGACGTCGAGTAAACATTTGCATCCTCGACACCCTGACTCGCGAGACATTTGGCCATGAAGTGAGGTAGCTCGACAGCGGTGACGAACCGAATCACGGGCACCTCGGGGAGTTCCACCTCCGGATACAAGGCTTCTAAGTAAAGACGGGCAGTCTGATCCTCCTGCCGAGCTAGTGCAGCGGATTCTGCAGGAGACACCGTTGGTCGAGCCATCGTATTTGCGCCAGAAAGGGTGCACCCCGTAAGTAGACCAGTGGCAAGCGCGACAACGCCTATCGCTGCCCCGTGACGGAAAATTCGTCGTGTAACGGCCATTGTTAGTTCTCACCAGCAAGTTTCAGCTCGACGATCTTCGGGAACTCGTCGTTGAAGGTCTGTTCAATCACAAGCGGATCCCGGTGAACGCCGTCAGGGATCTGGAGCACGTGGAGCGTGTACTCAATGTTGTTCAGCGGCACCAGCAGCGATGGTGGTTGACGAAATTCAACGTGCATCACGCCGTCGTCAGCCGCATGCGCTTTCGTTGGCGTCCACTGTCGACCGCTACTTCCTCCCGTGCGGATGCCGACCTTATCGTCATCAATGAGGCATGCGACGAGGTCTCCAGAGTCGTCATTCACGACGACGTCGGCACCGTCGCAGTCGCCGGCATTCTTGAGCGCGATGCTGGGGCCGACGCACGCGGTCAGGGAGAACCCGCACACGAGCACGAGCGCCACGAGCCCGCTCGCACGGTTAATCGTCCGGTGACGAAAATCGAATGTTCTCCGCATTTCCTGTGCCCTCCACTTATGCGATCGGGGCGTGCCCGCTTAATCTAACTAAAGCTCACTCTGGAATTCGAGAGGGGAGTCGGGCACGAATGTAATCGAATTGAGACGGCGCCTGCTCACCATGGAAGCGACGCGGTGAGGCGGTGAAATGCAGACGTCGTAAAGCTCGAAAACGTTGGGTAGCGCGTCGTCAACGTGCTCGTCTAAGGTCACAGCTATGAGGCCAGCTATCGTCGGTATTTTCGCAACCTTCGCCGCGCTCGGCCTCAGCGGCTGCACCTCCGTGGCTGAAGAGACCTACTCCGGCGGCCCGGAACAACCCCTCACCACCATTGAGAAAGATTTCATTGACGGCGATCCGAGCGTGGTGTGGCTGACGGATCCCGGGCACTTTGCCCTCACGCTCTCGGGCAGTTCGAGCTGTCCGGCCTATCCAACTGAAGTCCGAGAGATCGATACCCAGACGATCGAGGTTGTCTTACAAATGACACTCCGGCCCATCTGTTCGGCGGATCTTGCGCTGGTCACGTATGAGCTCAGCACCCCCACCGGCATCGATGAATCAAGTCCCGTTGTGGTCGTTGTCGAGACTGATGAGTTCGAGCTCGCGCCGCGGTGAAGCAATGTGCGGAGTGGCCAGTTCGAGCTTCCTCGTTAGCGAGCGAGACTCTCCACGATGCGACCGTAAAGTCGTGGCAACCGCGCGGCGAGCGGCACGATTGCTCGGCGCAGCGGTGAGTTGGCGGCGGCCACAAGGCCGGTCGTGAGCATCCGAAAGTCGCGGGTCACTCGACGCCACTCGCGCTCGTACCGTTCGGGTTCACCGGCGACGATGCACTCGATCGCGGCGCGCGCTTCAGCCAGCCCTAAGCGGATGCCCTCCCCCGTGATCGCATCAACGTAGCCGGCGGCGTCGCCCACGAGCAACACTCGACCCGCGCGCTGCCCGGTGGTGTTCTGCAATAGCGGGCCAGCTCCCCGCACCGTCGAGGCGGGGGATGCATGGCGTAGGCGTTCGGCGAGCACCGGCACACTCGCCAACGCCTCCTCGAATGACGTTCCGCGCGGGCCCAACACCGCAACACCCACCTCGTTGTCGCCAACCGACGTGACGTACAACTCCGCATTCGGCGCCCAGTGCACCTCGACGAGATCAGTCCACGGTGCAACCTCAAAGTGCTGCCGGATGCCGAACCGCCGAGAATCGTGGCGCCTCACGCGGCTAGGGCGCGCGGCCAGGCCGACAAGCTCGCGCACCGTGGAGTGCAGGCCATCGCAGCCGAGCATCCACCGCCCCTCGATGGTGCGGCCGTGTTCGAGGTGCGCGGATACCGCGCCGGCGTTCGCCTTCGCGCCGCCCTGCCCATCTACTCCGCGGTTCGCACTACGGCTCGGGCCAACCACCTGCTCGCCGTCACCAGACTGCTCAATCGCCTCAACCTTGCCGGTCACGAACTCGACGCCGAGCTCGACCGCGCGTTCGGCGAGCGCCCGGTGCAGTTCGGTGCGACGGACGCCGAGCGCGGCATCCGAAGCGAAGCGGTGTTCGGCGGTGCGATTGCCATCTTGGTAGCTGATGCCCGCGATCGTGCGCCCGTGCGGGTGCACCCCGAGGGCAGCAAGTTCGGTGACGGCGCCGGGCATGACTCCCTCGCCGCAGGCCTTGTCGATCGCGCCGGTGCGGGGTTCGATCACGAGGGCGGTGAGGCCGTGCATCCGCGCGTTGATGGCAGCAGCAAGACCAATGGGCCCGCCGCCAACGACGATGATGTCGACGACGCCACTCATGGCGTCAGTTCGCGCAGGGCCCGGTTTTCGGTCGGGATGCGGAACGCCAGCAGCAGCACCGCGTTCAGCACGGTGAAGACGATCGCGGTGACCCAGGCGGTGTGCACGAGCGGCAACGCAATGCCCTCGATCGCGACAACGAGATAGTTGGGATGGGGCAGCCAGGTCAGCTTGTAAGGCCCGCGGTTCTGCACGCGGCCGGCTCCGGGCACCACGATTACGCGGGTGTTCCACTGAGCGCCGAGCGAGTTGATGATCCAGTAGCGCGCGGCTTGGCTCAGGAGCGTGATCACGAGCATCGGGATTCCGAGCCACAACAGGAACGGGCGATCGGCGACGATCACTTCAACGACGCAGGCGATGAGCAGGCCCGTGTGCAGGGCCACCATCCACGGAAAATGCTTCTGCCCATACTCACGGCCGCCACGCTCGAAGGCCGCAGCGGCATTGCGCTTCGAGATGCGCAGCTCATAGAGGCGTTCCATCCCCGTGCCGAGGACGAGTGCGATGTAGGCGATGACGGTCATGCGCGGGGCTCCTTCAGCTCGATCACGCTGTCGGCGCAACGGTCACCGAGCTCGGCAGCGCTGCGCATCACGACCATTCCAAGAGAACGAATTCGGCGCTCACTCCGGGGCCGAGAGCGAAGGCGAGAGCGTGGCTACCGGGGGCTGGTGCCGGGTCGGCGTGCAGAGCATCCGCCAGAACATGCAGCACTGCCGCCGATGACAAGTTGCCGACGCGGGCGAGGCAGTCCCAACTGCTTTGCAGGTCGCTGCGCTCAAGCCCAAGTGAGCTTTCGAACGCTTCAAGCACTCGAGGACCACCTGGATGCGCGAGCCACGTGTCGATATCCGCAATCGTCAGTCCGTTACGGCCCAGAAACTCGCTGACCTCGGTCGGAAAACTATTCTGAATCACGTCAGCCACTCCCGCGGTGAGCACGATCTCGAAACCGGTGCCGCCCACGTTCCAGCCGATCACATCGTGGCTGTCGGCGATAAACGTGCTGCGGGTGTCAACAATTCGCGGGCCGGGTTCGCTGCGGTTCTCCCCCACCATGACGACGGCCGCAGCCCCATCACCAAAGAGTCCGGTGGCCACAAAGTTGCCCATCGTTTGGTCGTCGCGCTGCAGGGTGAGCGAACACAGTTCGACGCTCAACAAAACGCCGACCTCATCCGGATGCCCGACCAAATAGTCATGCACGCGGGCCAAGCCTGCGGCTCCCGCCACACAACCCAAGCCGAACGAGGGAACCCGTTTCACATCGGGCCGCAGCCCCAACCGCGGAACGAGCAGCGCATCGACCGAGGGTGCCGAAACCCCCGTGACGGAGGTGAAAAAGACGAAGTCAACATCGCGCGGGGCGAGCCCGGCATCCGTAAGCGCTGTGGTGAGTGCCCGGTCGAGGAGGTCGGTGGCGACGCGGATGAACTCGTCGTTGCTTTCACGAAAGCTGCCGAGGTCGCGGTAGCGCTCGAGCGGGAGGGCAGTGTGTCGACGCTGGATGCCGCTGGCTCCGTGCATCCGCTCGATGACGGACTGATGCGAGGGTGTGGCTGACAGTAGCGGCCCCAGCTCGGCAGTGATTTCGGCTTGGGTATAGCTGTAGTCCGGCACGACCGGAGCGACTGCCGCAACTCTGCTCATTCAGCGACTCCGCTCATTCAGTGAAACTATCACGCAGCGAGGCCAGAAACCCGAGGTCACGCACCGAGGTTGCGGCCGTCGTTGCGGCGGTAGGCACGCCAGGCGCGCCACGCTCCGGTAGACCAGAGGGCCCAGAGAACGAGCACCGGCTGGAACGGCATCCGGATCCAGCGCTTGAGGTCAGTGTCGAGGCCGAGCGAGTCGACGTGGTTCACGAGCTGCGAGATGTTGCCGGGGTAGATCGCGATGAAGAACGCGGCGGCAACCCAGCCGACCTGCGGGCGGTACTTCTTGGCGAAGATGAGCGCAGTGCCGAGAGCAATCTCTACGACACCGGATGCGACGACCACAAAGTCTTGGTCGAACGGTTGCCAATCGGGCACCTGCGCCTGAAAGTCTTGGCGCGCAAAAGTGAGGTGGCTGATGCCGGCGAACACGAGGGAGGCACCGAGCGCAATTCGCCCGATGCGGCGGCCGATGCGGCTAGCGCGGGATGGTTCGTCGGGCGCGGTTGAATCTCTGACCGAGGCGACGTCGATCTGTTCGTTCGGTTTGGACGGCTCAGTCGAATCGTTGGCCGCTGGTGTTTTCATCATCTGACCATACTGTCTGGCTGGGCTTGAAAACTGCCGAGTAACAAGCCGCGGCTCCCACCCGTGAGGTGAGAGCCGCAGCCTTCGCGGTGTGCGGTGTGCGGTGCGCGAGCAGCAGGGTGCCGATTCGCAGATTATGGAATGAGCACCGCACGGCCGGTAATGCGCCCAGCTTCGAGGTCATCGAATGCTGTCTGGAAGTCAGCCAGCGGGTACTTCGTGATCTCTACGCCGAGCTTGCCCTGCTGGGCGAGTGCGATCACCTGGAGTTGATCAGCACGCGTTCCGCCATACGACAGTTGAACGTCGGCACCCCACGGGAGGGCCTGGCCGACACCCACGAAGTAGTCGAATTTTCCGCCACCGAGGCCCACGAAGCGGAGCATTCCACCGGGGGCGATTACCGCCGTGGCAAGGTCAACGGTGGGCTGAACTCCGACAAAGTCGAAGACGGCATCCGCACCGTACTGGTTTGTCTCGTCGAGGATGCGTTGGGCAGCAGCGCTGTCGCTCTTGAGCACCAGGTCGGCGCCGAGGTTGCGCGCAAGTTCGAGTCGCGCGTCGTCAGTGTCGAGAGCGATGATTCGGGCTCCCGTAGTTGCCTTGAGAATCTGCAGGCCGAGGTGACCGAGGCCGCCAATGCCGATCACTACGGCGGTCGAGCCGGGAGTGAGGCGCGAACGCGCACTGTTGATGGCGTGCATGGGGGTGACGCCAGCATCCGCGAGGGGTGCCGCTTGAATGGGGTCGAGGTCACCAATCTTGTCGAGGTGACGGGCCTTCACGACCATGTACTCAGCCATGGCCCCGTCTGGGCCGAGACCCGGGGTGGTGGGGAATTGCATCCGGCTACCGTTGACTTCGCACTCGTTGTCGCGACCTTCAACGCACGAGCGGCAGTGGCCACACGCCCAGACAACGCTGATGAGAACGGCGTCGCCCGTGCTGTAACCCTCGAGCGCGGAGCCGACTTTCTCAACCCAGCCGGCACCTTCGTGACCGACGGTTCCGCCGAAGAAGGGCCACTCTTCGCCCATGTGGAGAACGTGGAGGTCGGAGTGGCAGAGACCAGCACCCGCTACCTTGACCAAAATCTCATCGGGACCAATTTCCGGTACCGGAATGTCTTGAAGTTCCATCTTGCCTGGGCTTACGAGCTTCACTGCTTGCATATGCTGAATCCTCTCTAGGGGCGAGGCTGAGGTTTGTAGCCTCGCGTTAACCCTATCCGTTCTATCTGACAAGTGTCAGATAGTGGTCTATTCCGCTACAGTTCTCAGATGGATGCTCGCACTCGCCGCTCTCGCGATGCTCTCGTCGCGGCGGCCTACGCTCTAGCGGAGCAGCGCGACATTGCCACCATCTCTGTCACCGACATCACCAACGCCTCGGGCATCAGTCGAGACACCTTCTACCGTCACGCCAGCGACCCCGTCGACCTCATCGCGAACGCTCTGCACGCGGAATTGGCAGAGGCCCTTGGCGAATTCGGGGATCTCCTGACACCCGATGCACAGACACTGCCTGCGTCGGAGGCAATGGCGGTGTCTGCCGGCTCCGGCACCGGCTCAGACCGCAGCAGTGGCAGCAGCGCCTCCGACACCGCGAGCACAGCGCACCACGTTTTCGTCGGCCCCACTCGCGTCTTCCTCACCCACGTGCGCACCCACGCGACGCTTTATCGGATGGCGGCGAGTGGCAGTCTCAGCGGCAGGCTGCGGTCGGTACTCATTGAGCCGGCACGGGAAATCCTTGCAGCCCATCTTCGGCGGCATCCCGAAATTGTGCCTGCTGATCTCGCCCCGCTCTCAGCAACCACTTTTGCGATGGCCGTCGCGTATGCCGCCGGGGGAACCGTCGCCGCAGCAGAAGCCTGGCTGGTTACGGGAGACCTCGATGACCTCGAGGGCGCGGTGCATGCGGTGCTCGCCGCGAGCCCACAATGGTGGGGCACGCGCGACTAGCCCCCACAGGGCACACTGGTTGCGCAAGCGAAGCCGCGCCTCATCCGCCTCACGACTTCTTCGACGACCCGGCGCTTTCGGTGCTTTTCGGAGCTATTTACTCGTGCCGTCATCAACGACGCGTGGCGGGCCCTCGGGGTGAGGGGTTCCACCCTCGTTTACCCAGTCGTCAATTTCGTCAGCATCTTCTCGTGGGATCGGTCGTGAACGCCCAAACATCGACCGAACTTTGTCTGCGAACTTACCCATGTCTCGCATTGTAGCCATCGAACTGTGAAGCTCAGCGGAAAGAAGGCGATGGTCATGGAACGCTTTAGTGCGCTGAGCCGGGAGCCTGCCGCGGCCCGAAAATCACAAACATCACGGCGACGATGATCGCCCACGCCGGATACGTCAGCCACACCCATTCGGCCCCGGGTTCGCCGGAGTCGGCGAGCGCGTAAATCACCCCGGCCGAGCCACTGCCGACCGCGCCACCAATCGCGTTGGCGAGGCCCTGCACTCCGAAGTAGCTGGCGACGGAACCGTCGGGCGCAAAGCGCGAAACGGTGGCGTTGAGCACGGGCTGCACAAGCATCTGCCCGACGATAAACACGGCGACGCCCACGAGCATCCCGACCAGATCCGTCGACAGCCCCATGAGCCCGACGCCTACGCCGAGGCACGCGGTAGCGCACGCGAGGGTGATGCGGTCGGGCAGGAATCGATTAGCGGCGCCGGTGAGCGGCAGCATCGTGATCACCATCACAATCGCGGCGCCAGAGTAGATGAAGCCGAGGTCGGAGGGGCCAGACGTGAACTCGGCTGCCCGGAACGGGATCACGAGATAGAACTGGGCGATGAGCACCGCGGTACCCGCGACGAGCGCGCAATAACGGAGGAACGCGGCATCCGCGAAGGCCACCCTCAAACGCGGTGGCGTGCGAGCCCGTTCTTCATCGCTCGGGTGCGGCAAACCGAAGGCGCTGATGATGAACGCGATCACGAACATCCCGGCCGCCGACAAACTCACGAACGCAAAGTCGGCACCGGCAAGAAAACCACCGATGATGGGGCCAACGATGAAGCCGACGTTGCTCACGACCTCGCGCGTCGAATACACCCGCACCCGGTCGGCGCCGGTCGTGAGAGCCGCATAGGCTGAATAGCTTGCGGGGTGAAAGAGGGCGCCACCCAAACCGGTGAGGATCGACGCGACCACGAGCAGCGGAATCGACTCGACGGTGCCGAGCATCGCAAATCCCAGCGCCCGAACCAGCACCCCGATCAGGATGGCGCGGCGAAAGTTGATGCGGTCGGCAACCCACCCGGCGATCGGCATCATCCCGTTTTGGGCTGCCGTGCGCAGCGCCGTGAGGGCAGCGACGACCGCAATCGTGAGGGTCAGATCTTGCAGAAAATGATATGCCAGCAGCGGCACAAGCATGTAAAAACCGACGGCCATCGTGAAGGTATCGCCATAGAGAACCTTCAGCGCAAACGAGATCGGCGGGCGCTTCGCCACTCCCCTAATCCTGTTCGTCGTTGACGGTAGGCTTCGGCCCCCAGGCCCGCACGCCCACGTAGACCGGCAGCGCGATCGCAGCGAAGGGCGCAATCGTCGGCAGCAGAATCGACACCACGAGAGTCACTGCAACCGTGAACGAGACGAAGAGTGCGCGACGCGGATGCTGCAGCATCAACACGAACCCCTCCCGAACCCAGGTGCGAGCATCCGCTTCCGGGCTGAGGGTCGCTGCAGCAGTCGTGGCGACGAAGAGCACGCACACGCCGGCAGCCACCGGGATGACGGCGGCGCTCAGCATCAGCGCAATCGAGCCGCCGCCCTGGGCCAGTTGGTACGCCAAGAACACGCCATCGCCGACCATGATCGCGAACACCACGGTCGCAACGATGCCGAGGCCAAGCGTGCGCCGCCACGTGTCGCGAAACTCCCGGAAGGTGTTCGTGAAGACCTTGTCGTCGTTGTCGACAATCCAGCGAGCAAAGGCTCGAGCGAGAGCGATCGCAGCCGGAAGCACCGTGATGATGCCGAGCGAGAGAACCAGCACCGCAAGCGAACCCAGAAAGATGTTGCCCGGGTAGGTGAGCGCGGTCAGCATGCTGCGCTCCCACCGCGGCGTGCGGCGCTTGGTTCTCTTCGGCTGGCTCATCGTCGCGTGCTCGTGCTCCCCTGGAATCCTTCGCCAATGGCAGCAGTGGCGCCCAGTGCGGGAGCGTCGCCATCAAAGCCCAACGATACGGTTTCGGTCACTCCGTCGCGCTCAATCTCCACACGCACTCCCCCGGCAGCGACGTCGTAGCGGATGGCCGCGGGTGCGGTGTCATCCCAGCGACGCGACTCGAGAACCGTCACGAAGCGTGCGCTCGTGGTCGGTTCGCTCAGTCGCTTGAGGGTGTGCTGCTTTTTGCTAATCGCCAAACTCGGCGTGGATGACGTGGGGTTGGCGTGCACGAACGTTTCGACGATTTCGCTGGTGGGGTTGTCGTCGAGCGCAGCGATCGGCATGACACCGTGACCGGCATCCGCTCGCCACCGCTTGTCGCTGATGGCAACGGGAGCATTGTCGGTTTGCAGCAGCCACGTCCAGGTGCGGGGCTGATCGGCGGCGAGGTCGTCGGCGATTACGAGGGTTCCGCCGGGCGTCATGACGAGGTGACGGCGCACGCGCGTGACGCCGAGCCCCCGGTCGTACATCGCCGAGGATTCGCTCACCGCGTGGGTCCAGCCGTCCTTCAGCGTTGTCGTCAGAATCTCGGCCGTGAACTCTTCGGCCAGCTCTTCGAACACGTGGTACCGGTCTTCGTTCACGAAGCCGTTGCCGTCAACGAGGATCGAGTTGTGGTGTTCAGTGAGCTTGCGCGACGAGTAGCCCTCGTCGATCGCAAGGAACGAGCCCTGACCCAAGAACACGAAGCTGCCGGAGTCGGGATGGTGGTGCCCCGCGTTCAGCGTGACCCAGCCGTTCTGCTCGCGCTGACGGTGCGACTGGTTCCACGCTTTGTGACCGCCGCCGGGTGAGGCCTTAAACGACACGAGTGCCGCCTGCTCATCCCACGAGGTGCGACCGACGACGAGACCGAGGTCTTCGAAGTACTTGCTCGGCGGGAGCGTTTCGGGGCCAGCTGCCTCGACACTGGGGTCAAACCACAGCAGCTCTTGGTACGCCTCGGGGCGAACGCCGGGCCGCACGCCACTCTCGTAGGCTTCGCGCCAATAGAACTCGGTAGACACCTTGTTGGCCAACCACTGCGCCTGCGGGATGCGGTACTCGGCAGCGAGCTTGTAATACAGGGCGACCGGATGCCCGCTGCGGCGGTCGTGGCAGTCACCGTGATCGACAATCCGCTCCATGTCGGGAGCGGCCTGGTAGAGGCGGTACCAGAACGTCTCCTTCAAGTAGGTGCCGCGATTGAACCAGTCAATGCCTTCTTGGTCACGCAGCACGTCAAGGTAACTCGCGATCCACGGCACTCCGTAGCGCCAGTAGACGACGCCCTCGTTGTTGGAACCGTCGTCGGGAAGGGAGTCGAGAACTAGGGCAAAGTTGTCTTTCGCGCGCTCGGTCCAGGCCTTCGCTTCGGGGTACTTCTCTTGCAGGGCATACCCGGCGGTGGCGAGGCCGGCGTAGCAAATCCAGTTGTGGTTCTGCCAGTACGACGACGACCACCATCCGCCCTCTTTCTCCACCGCGAACTCGTACATGCGCTGGCCTTGAAGCAGCAACTTGTCTTCGAGCGCTTGCTTCTCTTCGGGGCGCAGGGCATCGCCCGCCCACGAATACGCGAGCGACAGCCCGTGAAGAATCCAGCCGGCATCGAGGTCGTGGTCGGGCAGGTTCGCCTTGCCCCAGTGCGGGAACGACAGCGGCGGCGCCAACCAGCGACGCAACTCTTCGAGGTAGGCCTCTTGCCCGGTCAACCGGTACGCAAGGGCAAGGTTTGCCGAACCCGGTCCGAAATAAGTGATGGATGCCAGCGGGTGTTCCTGCGGAAGTTCCACCCCCTTCGCGCGCTCACACTCCTCGAGCAGGCGACGGAATTGCGCGCTCAAGGCGCCGTCGAGGGCGCTCCGCAGCTCAGCTTCGCGGCTACCAATCAGCATGGGGGTGGTCACAGTGCTACCTCTATTCGGGAAGTGTCGTGGTCAGCGGCGGCGATCTCAATCACCACAGCGGTATCGGAAATATGGGTCTCAATGGAGTCGATGGTGGCGTCGGGGTCGAAGCTGTAGACGCTCACGAAGGTCGAGGCCGGGGCCGTCGTCACCCAATCGGCGATTTCTTGGAGCCGGCTCGGGTCGTCGGAGGGCCCGCGACCGGCGTGCAGGTCGAGCGTGCTTTCGCCGGAGGCCCAGTGCCAACCGTTCAGGGCCGGCTGGGTCTGCTGGGTCTGCTCGCCAGTTTTGGCGTGCGCGCCCGCGGGCGAACCAGTCGCTCCCGCACCAGCACCCCAAGTCGAACGCCACGAGCTGCCGACAACTCTGACGCTGAAATCGACGGCAGGGCGAAGGCCAAGCGCAATCGTGTGCGGTTCGCCGTCATCACACGTGACGTGCATGACATCCACGAGCAGTCCGTCATCGAGCTGCACGGTTCGGCTCAGTCGAATGCCCTCAATCGCGGTCGTGGTCACGGCCGTGACGCGAGAGGTCGCAGCATCCCACGCGGTGATCTCTGCGGTTGCTTCGACCTGATCGGAGCCATCAACGCTCACCGTCGGATGCGCCACGGTCCGCGCATAGTAGGAGTGGCGCAGCGCGTGCCCATACGGCGGAACCGCCGGAGCCGGCTGCCAACGCACGCCATCGCCATAGAGATAGAGCGCGAGCTTGTCGAAGTGACCGTGGGCTCCGCCGTGCGGTCCAGCATCGAGGATGCCGACCATGCGATTGCGTGAATCACGCAACACGACATACCCGGCATCCTCGAATGCTCGCGAACCGACCACCACCGGCGCGCGGTCAAGCGGTGCTCCCACAAACCAGCCTTCGAGCATCCACTCGAGACCATCGTGGTCAGCACCCAGTCTTTCGACGACCCACGACTGCACAGTCGTCAGGCCGGTATCGCTGAAAAACTGAGCACCCAGGGCGCAGATCTCCAACACTTCGCGGTGCATGGCGACCCGGTCGTAGGGTCCGTCGTGCAGCGCGGGCAAAAACCCATCAGGGGCCGCGATCGACACGAGCACGTCGATCATGCGGCGCAAAGTATCGGCAACTTCAGTCGCAACCTGCTGCGGGTCGAGCCCGCGCAAACCCAGAAGATAGGCCCGCAAAACGAACACGTGATAGTAAGTGGATGCCTCCCACTCCCAGCCGTCAGAACGCACGGCGAGCTGCAGGTGATCCACGATCGCGGTCTCGAAGTGTGCGGCAACAGGCTCGCCACCCAGCGACTCGCGGGCTAGCGCGATGAGGCGAGCTGCGGCATCCAGCCACGCGGTGTAGTTGCTGCGTTGATCGTTGCGGTCTTCAATAAGGATGCGGCGAGACTCGGCCAGCGTGTCAGCGAGCCCTTCGAGAGTGCGGCTGAGAGTCGCCGACTCCTGAAGTTCGGGAATCGCTCCGAGCGTGATGATCGCATCCGCGAAGCCGACGGCCCACTGCGCCTCAGAGAGTGCCTGGGCAAACAGCTTGCCGCGCAGCATCCATGATTCGCTGCGTTCGCTCCAGCCGCCGGCCGAAATCTGGTCGTACAGTGCGGCATAGTCGAGCACGAGCTCGACAGCACGCTCACGATCGGCGACCTCACCGTGCAGCGCGTACCGTCGCGCAGCAACCCGAGCGGCCCGAGCAAGGGCTTGATGTTCAAGCGCGAGCCAGGCGGCCTCGACTTTGTCACCCGCGAGGCGACAGCCGTAGCTGCACAGAAACTCGTTGCCCTCGCGGACACCCAACTCGATGCCGTGGGTGGGGCAGACATAGTCATGCCACCACCCGCCCGGCTGCTGCGGAACAGAACTCATCGGAAGTTGAGTCCTCCGTTGATGTCAACAACTTGGCCCGTGACATACGACGAAAGGTCGGATGCCAAGAACAGAGCAACGTCAGCAACGTCGCCAGCGGTGCCTGCACGACCGAGCGGGATGCCCGCCACAATGTTCTTCTGAGCCTCGCTCGGTGTGAACGTTTCGTGGAACGATGTCTCGCCAATGAAGCCCGGCGCAACAGCGTTCACCGTGATCTTCTTGCCGGCGATTTCCTTTGCGAGAGCACGCGTGAAACCAACGACGGCAGCCTTCGATGTCGCGTAGACAACCGATCCAGCACCGCCACCGTTTTCGGCAGCGAGTGACGCCATCGTGATGATGCGGCCGTGCTCTGACTCCGCCAGCGCGGGGAGTGCCTGGCGAGTCGTGAAGAAGGTGCTCGCAATGTTCACATCCATGACCTCGTTCCAGCGCTCATCCGTGGTCTCCATGATCGTGGCGCGGCCCACCAAGTGACCGGCATTGTTGACGAGGATGTCGAGGCCACCAAGGAACTCGACGGCGGCATCCACCAGCTTCGTTGCCTGCGCCGAGTCGGTGAGATCAGCCTGTACCGCGAGCGCACGATGCCCGCCCGCTTCGATCTCTTCCTTTACCGCGGTGGCTCCCGCTTCACTGTTGGCGTAGTGCACCACTACGTCAGCTCCTGCCGCCGCCAGTGCTTTCGCGATGGCCGCGCCGATTCCAGCTCCTGCGCCTGTTACGAGTGCGCGTCGTCCGGTGAGGTCAATGCTCATGTCTGTTTACCGTGCCTATCTATTGGGTGAGTGTTGGTTAGTCGAAGGTCCGTGCGGCGCCGCCAGTCGTTCGGGGTGGCTACCTGCTGTGCGTTACTTGATTCCGGCGTTGGTGAAGCCCTGAATGAAGTACTTCTGGGCGAAGATGAACAGCACCACCATCGGTACGGTCGCCATCGTGGTTCCGGCCATCAGGTACTGCCACTGGGTGTTGTCGAGCTGCTGGAATACCGCGAGCCCGACCTGAATCACGCGCAGGTCGCTACTGGTCGTCACGAGCAGTGGCCAGAGGAAGTTGTTCCAACTCTCCTGGAAGGTCAGCAGCCCGACGGTCGCAATGGCCGGCTTAATCAGCGGCGTATAGATCTGCGAGAAGATGCGGAACTCGCCTAGGCCGTCAATTCGCGCCGCCTCCTCGAGATCCTTCGGCAGCGACAAATAGAACTGACGGAATAGGAAGATCGCGGATGCGCTCAGCCCACCAGGAATGATCAGAGCCCACCAAGTGTCCAACCAGCCACTACCGCCCTGGCCGAGAATGTCGTTGCCACCGAAGAGGGGCATGAACTTCACGAGGAGGAACTGCGGAACGATCTTCGTGTAGGTGGGGATCATCAGCATCGCGATAAAAGCGAGGAAGATCGCCTCCCGCCCCTTGAAGTAAATACGGGCCAACGCATACCCCGCCATCGAACCCAACACGACAGTGATGAAAGTGTGAGTGGTGGCGATGACAAAGCTGTTGCGAAAGTACAGGCCGAACGGCGCAGCATCCAGAGTCGCCGCATAGTTGCTGAACATCCACTCTTGCGGAAAGAACGTCGGCGGAAACTGTGCCAGCTCGGCCGGCGACTTGAGGCTCGTGAGCACCATCCACAGGAACGGCACCAGCATCGTGATCGAGCCAAGAGTGAGCGCCACGTTGATGAGCGCCGCTTGCCGCCCCTTCGCATGATGGAACCACCTCTTGCGGGGAACAACCGTGATCTCTTCGCTAATCGCGAGGGCCTTGATAGTAGGGAGAGTCATCACTAGTCCTCTTCTTTGGTGACGCGACGGCTAATGAGAGTGACAAAGAGGAGGAAGGCGAAGAGAACAACCGACTGAGCGGATGCCATTCCCATCCGGAATTCCTGGAACGCCGAGCGATAGACCTCGTAGGTCATCATCGTCGTGGCGTTGGCCGGCCCACCGTCGGTGAGCACGTAGATCTGGTCGAACACTTGGAAGGCGCCGATGATCGAGATGATGAAGACAAAGAAGGTGGCCGGCTTGAGCATCGGAACGGTGATGCTGAAGAATTTGCGAATTGAGGATGCTCCGTCGAGCGATGCCGCCTCGTAGAGAGATTCGTCGATGTTCTGCAGGGCCGCGATGTAGATGAGCATCTTGATACCAATGCCCTGCCACGCACCGACCAAAATCACTGCCGGTAGCGCCCACTTGGGGTCAACGAGCCATGCCTGACCGGGGAGCCCGATCGTTTCGAGCATGGCATTCAGCAGACCGTACTGCGGGTTGAAGATCCACAACCAGACCATCGCGATGGCGACAGTGGCCGTGACCTGCGGAAGGAAGAACGCGGTGCGGTAGAACTTTTGTAGCTTGAGGCCCTGGTTGAGAAGCACGGCCACGACAACAGCGACGGCCATCGATACGGGCACTGTCCAGAACGTGTACCAAATCGTGTTGCCGATGGACTGCATGAAGACGGCGTCGTTGAACATTTCGACGTAGTTGTCGAACCAGATCCATTTCGGAGCCGCGAAGATTCCGTAGTCAGTAAATGAGAGGTAGAAGGTCGCGATGACGGGGATCAACGTCCACAGCCCCACGTGGATCACGGATGGCGTGATCATGAGCCAGCCAGCGCGGCGGCGCTTCTTCTCCGCGGTACTGATGCGCTTGCGTTTCTTCGGTGCGGTTGATGGGGAAACCTGCTTCGCTGCCGCTTTCGCGCCGCGAGTGGGGTGTCGCTCTGTAGTGGTCATCACGCCCTCGTGTGGTTGAAGTCTGGGGAGGTAGCGCCCGGGTGCGTTCGGCACCCGAGCGCTAGGGGAAGGAACTAGCGGTCTATTGCTGTCTGAACGAGAGCAGCGAGATCGTCAAGCGCTTCCTGCGGAGTTTTCTGTCCGAGCAGAGCACCCTGAACTGCGGGGGCAAAGTCGCCACGCACTTCAAGCCACTGCGACGGGCCGCCCTCGCGCTGGGCGACATCCAAGTTCTCCATGGCGAACTGCACGAAGCGGTTCGACTGCACGTAATCAGAGTCGAGCAGTTCGGTGAGAGCTGGCACGTTGCCACGCTGTTCGTTAGCCGCGAGGGCTGCGTCAGGGCTCGAGAGGAATTCGAGGAGCGCACGGGCAGCCTGCGGGTTCTTCGAGTTGTTGGCAACCGTCGCCAAGGTTCCGCCAAAGAACATGCCGGAGGATTCCCCCTGAATAACGAACGGTTCGAGGTTGTCGAGAACCGTGGGGTCAGCTTCCATGGCCTGAGTCCACAGGTTGTTGTGAGCGATTCCCATTGCGGCCCGACCGTTAATGAGCGGGTTCACAATGTCGTCAGTCGAGGTAAAGCCGATGTCTTCGACCTTGTACTTGTTCACCATGTCGGCCATGAGACCAAGAGCGGCAACACCTTCGTCGCTATTGAAGGCGGGGGCGGTGGCATCCTCGTTGAAGAGCTCGCCGCCGGCCGAGAAGAGCATCGTCTCGAACGCCTGGCGGGCATCCAGCGACATCATGTCGAAGCCGGCACGTTCGAGCGAACCGTTGCCGGAGCGCACTGTCGTCGCCTCGGCGATCTCGATGAGCTCTTCCCAGGATGAGGGCGGGCTGTCGTAGCCAGCTTCTTTCAGGATGTCCATGCGAGCGACTCCGAAGCGGGTGTCGAGCATGATCGGCACGGCGTACACGTTGCCATCCCACATGCCAGCTTCGACAATCTCGGCGGTGTAACTCTCCTTGAGTGTGTCTTCGCTCAGGCCGAGTTCGCCGAGGTCAGCAAGGACGCCCTTGTCGGCGAACGCTTCGATCCAGCCGACGCCCATGAGCATAACGTCGGGAACGAGACCCGAGACAACTGCTGTGGTGAGCTTCTCGTTGAGGTTGCCGTACGTCGTGTAATCGACGTTCACCGTAACGTTCGGATACTCCTCATAGAACTGAGGAAGAAGTTCGTCTTCGAGAAGGTCTTGCCCGGGGCTTCCTTCAAAGATGGGGGTGAGGAGGCTGATCTCGCCCGATACCTCATCGGGGTTCAGATTGGTGTCTGCTTCGCCGGTAGTACAGGCGGCGATACCGAGACCCAACAGGGCTACCATCGCGACCGATGCTGTGCGGCGGATTTGTGACTTCACTTCCATGTGCGTGTCCTCTCAAGCTGAGATTGAACGACGGCTCCAGTGCCTTCGTTCCGCGACGTCGTCGTCGGCTCATTCGATTCCTTACCGATTTCCTAGGGGGGTGGTGAAATCGGTGTAACGATGCACTGACCATAGACGAGTCGTTCTCCGCGAGTCAAGAGGATTCCGAGAAAATTTCTTCGCTTCCAGCAAACGGCTGCACTCTGGCTTGCTCAGAATCAATAAATCGTTACACTAAAACAACGGTCATCAGGATCGTCGTCAACTGAAGGAGGTCACGTGGCTCGAGTAACCATCCAGCATGTGGCGAAGGCCGCTGGCGTTTCCCCCAGCACCGTCTCCAATTTCCTCAACGACCGTCAGGGTCGAATGGTCGCGGCGACACGTACGCGCATCGAGACCGCGATCTCAGAACTCGGCTACCGCCCTAACCGTGCGGCGCGGCAGTTGCGCAATGGCAAAACCCAAACCGTTGGCCTCGTCGTGCCCTCTGTTGGCAACCCCTTCTGGGGAGCATTCGCTCACGAAGTTGAGGTCGCAGCCCTAGCTCTGGGGTGCAGCGTTTTGCTCTGCAACAGCGAGCGCGATCCCGAACGCGAGCGTCGCTACGTCGAAGAGCTCTGGGAAGATGGCGTTCGCAGCATCATCCTGTGCACCTCGTTGCCCTCGCTCGATCACGTCAGTCACGTGATCGCCGAGGGGCTGCGACTCGTCACTTTCGATCGGCCAGCTCAACCGAATGATCCCGAATCGGTGGTCAGCATCAGCATCGACAACAACGTCGGCGGCCAAGTCGCCACGGCTCATCTCTTGGAGTTGGGCCACACCAGCATCGCCTTTGTGTCTGGCTCGATTCGTTCGGTGAACCGTTCCGCGCGCTACCGCGGGTATTGCGACGCCATCGAAGCCGCCGGGCTCTCGGTCGCTGACATGCCGCAGTGGACGGGAATGGATGCTGCGCTCTTCGGTGATGTCGAAGCTGCCGAAGTGGGGCGGGCTGCCGCACGCGATCTCTTCGCCGACACGAAGACCGCCCCGACTGCGGTGGTAGCGATCAATGACATGACAGCACTGGGATTCTGTCGCGGCCTGCGCGATTTGGGGCTCAAGGTCGGGCGCGATGTTTCTGTGATCGGCTTTGACGACATCATTCTCGCTGACCTTTATGACCCGCCGCTAACGAGCGTTCGCCAGCCCATCACGCGGATGGCGCAGCTTGCCGTTTCGGAGGCTGTCGAGCGTGGCTCGAACGAGTCAACTGACCCGGGCAGCTCGGTTCTCTTGCGCCCAGAGCTTGTGGTGCGAGAGTCTACGGAGCATGTCCCCTCAACCCCACGACCGTAAGCGTCCCACTCTTCTCCGCCACTGGAATGCGACCGCGATCACTTTTGCGGTGCTCTCCGTCGTCGGTCTGGTCGGCACGTGGATCTTCAACGCGCTGGCAATCGTGCAGATGCGTGACTACCTCGGCGACTGGTTCGGCAGCGGCCCGGCCGTCAACTCGCTCGGCGTTGACCTTCTCGTGGTTGCTGTCGCGGGCAGCATCCTGATCATCATCGAAGCGCGCCGGCTTGGGATGAAGCGGGCTTGGCTCTATATCGCGCTCTCGGGCATCACGGCCTTCGCATTCACCTTCCCACTGTTCCTCGCGATGCGCGAGCGCAAGCTCGTGGAGCTTGGGCGGCACTAGCCTTGGCGCTCGAACCGGTCGGGAAAAGCAGCGGGCCAAAGGGAGACGTGCGGCCGAACGATCCTGCCGCTCTAACGGCCGAGGCCGCGCTCCATCAATTCGAACGCCGATGGATTGATACCGCGGAGTTCAGCCGCCTCTGCGCTGTAGACAAACAGTGCAATGCCGGAGCGGTCCGCGAACTTAACCGCACCAGACGAGTATCCATTGCTGGTGAAAAAGAGTGGACGCCGCCCGTCGTCATTCGCCACCCCTGCAAGCTCTCTCACCGGAGCCACACCTACAGAACCGACGAAGTGCTTCACTTGTGCGATGTATCTGGCCCCAGCGACATCTACTCCCCCATCACCTTGGTATGCAGTGACCTCGGCGTTAACCTCGCCAAGATGACGCATCCACTGTGCCACCAAGCTTTCAGCCCCGCGAGGAGTTACCCCTGTACGAATTCTGTCTGGGCGCGTTGAATTTCTTACAACGCCACGAGATACGGGAACCCCCTCGCTTCGCCTTCGTTTGTCAAGAACGTGAATCGCTCCGTCGAACGCGGCCTTCCGCATCGCTGATATGTGCAACAGACGAGCGTCCTTGGCTTCCTGTCCGATCCTGAGCCACGAGAAGAATATTGTGACCGAGAGCACGAGCGACACAACAGCTGACATCCAGAGTGCCGGTATCCAATCAAGCAATTCTTGAACTATGAACGTGTCTGAATTGCCGTACCAGTACGCGACGCCAGCGAGCACGGCCGCCATCATCAGACCGACGGCAGCGACGGCTCCGTGGTGTTCAGCTTTGCGCTCGAGATCACTCTTGTGAAGCTTGATCTGTGGAAGGAGGATTGAGTCGACTGTTGATCGCACCTCGGCGTCTGATGCTCGAAGATTCTGGAAACTTCGAGCAAATACCGCGCCCACTTCGCGAGCGGAATTCACAGATCTCATGGCAACATGATCGCACTTAACCGGGCGGAGAAATTTCGTCCACCAAATCAACCCTTTTCTATCAAACAGCGAGGCCGCGGAATTCGGTCCTTTGAGCGCAGCAGCGTATTCCTTCGGCCGAAGCATTCTGTAACCCGACTCTCGCGTTTCGACCCTCAGCTCCGGTTTCGGCTTGAAGTTGACGTCTTCTTCAGGCCTCAGCTTCGGGCCGACTGACCGAGTTGCTTACTCGCGCACTTAGTAGAAGGTGGGAGAATCGTCTAATGAAGATCCTCTCGATTCAGTCCGCAGTCGCGTTTGGCCATGTCGGCAACTCGGCTGCCGTGTTCCCGCTGCAACGCATCGGCGTTGAGGTGTTGCCGGTCTATACGGTGAACTTCTCGAACCACACCGGCTATGGCGCGTGGCGTGGCCCGATGATCGACCCGAGTGACGTCTCTGAAGTCATCGCCGGCATCGAGGACCGCGGAGTCTTCCCCCAGATCGACGTCATCCTTTCGGGCTACCAGGGCGGCGAGGGCATCGGCGATGTCATCATCGACACCGTTGCCCGCGTCAAGGAAGCGAACCCGAACGCGATCTACGCGTGCGACCCCGTGATGGGCAATGCGAAATCCGGATGCTTCGTAGCCCCGGCCATTCCGATCCTGCTTCGCGAGCGCGTGGTTCCTGTCGCTGACATCATCACGCCTAACCAGTTCGAGCTCGGATTCCTCACCGAGACCGAGCCAGACACGATCGAGTCAACCCTCGCCTCGGCCGACGTGGCGCGCGCCATGGGCCCGAGCACCGTTCTCGTGACCAGCGTTGAGCGTCCCGACCGAGAAGCGGACACCATCGAAATGATGGTCGTGACGGATGCCGGAGCCTGGATCGTGCAAACCCCGCAGCTTCCCATGAAGGCCAACGGTTCCGGTGACGTCACCGCCGCCCTCTTTACCGCCCACTTCACGCGCAGCGGCGATGCCGCGGATGCTCTGGCTCGCACAGCATCTAGCGTCTTCGACTTGCTCACCAAAACTCTTGAATCTGGCGAGCGCGAGCTGCAACTCGTGGAGTCACAGGAGTTCTACGCTCATCCGCAGATGCAGTTCACTACGCGCCAGGTTCGCTGAACAGACGGTTGCGTGAACCGCCCTGCGGCGTTTCACAACCTACCTAGCGTGTGCCACTAGGGTGCTAGAGAGTTCCGCAATTAGCGGGTACTGGAAGGTAGTGCTGTGGCTTCGACTCTTTTCATCGGGAACATCCTCACCCTCGACGAGAAAGCCCCGCGCGCGGGTGCCGTGCTCGTAGACGGTGAACGAATAACAGCCATCGGAACCGAACAAGAACTCCGCGCGGTGTTGCCCGGCGACACCGCGATTGTAGAACTCGGCGACCGAGTGCTCATGCCCGGCCTCATCGAACCACACGGTCATCCCCTCGAGAGTGCGGTGCTCCTCAGCGAGAACGTGGTCGACATTCGCCCAGTCATTGTGAGAGACCCCGAAGTGATCTTCGATCGCATCCGTACTGCCATCGCTTCGCAGCCTGAAGGGGCGATGGTAAACGGTTGGGATCCGCTGCTGCAGTTAGGGCTCGTAGACCCCACTCTCGCCAGTCTCGACGAACTAGCCGGAGATGTCCCGCTCCTCATTCTTCACAACTCCGGGCACAGCGCCTTCTTCAATACGGCGGCAGCCCATCTCGCCGGAATCAGTCGTGAGACCCCTGACCCGCCCGGAGCTTCTTATGCGCGGGATGCCGCGGGCAACCTCTCGGGAGTTGCGCGCGAGACAGCAGCAATCATGACCGTCGCAGGCCCCTTCCTCAGCCGCGGCTACGCAGATTTTGGGCGCCTCCTCGCCGCGGAACTACAGCGCGCCAATGCCGCCGGGGTCACCACACTCTGCGAGATGTCATGGAATCCCGCCCAAGCTCCCTTGGTAGCCGCTGCCCGCGAGAGCCACGAACTCACCGCCCGACTCCGCTTCTATGAGATGTCTCACCCGGGCGGCACAAGCGCTACGCCTCGGCACAATGGGGATGACATCGTCGCTCAAGTCGGGATCAAAACGTGGGCAGACGGGTCGCCCTGGGTCGGAAACATTGCCACGTCGTTTCCATACCTCACCAACGCCACTACCGCCGCCATGGGCCTCGAGCCCGATCACCGCGGCGCCGCCAATTTCTCCCAGGCGCAACTCACCGAGATATCCCGGGGCTACGCCGCTCAGGGCTGGCAGCTCGCCTGCCACGCTCATGGAGATCTTGCGATAGACAGTGTGCTGAACGCGTGGGAATCCGTTATTGCCGAGCTCGGCCTCACCGACCACCGCTTTCGACTCGAACATGTCGGAGCGATCACGGCAGAGCAGTGCGCCCGCGCCGCCTCCCTCGGGGTCACCGTGAGTGTTTTCGTTGACCACATTCATTACTGGGGTGACGTATTGGTCGACGGCCTCTTCGGGGAACCCGGTAAACGATGGGCGGATGCCCAGAGTGCCGTGGCCGCCGGAGTTCGCACCACATTCCACAACGATGGCACGGTCACGCCGCTCGAGCCTTTCCGCAACATGGCGGTCGCGATGACCCGGCGCAGCAATACGGGCCGCAGGCTCGATGGGGCTGAGGGCGTGTCTCTCAATGACGCCCTCAAAGCACACACGGTGAACGCAGCGTGGCAGTTGCAGGCCGAAGACCAGATCGGCAGCATCGAGGTCGGGAAATTCGCCGACCTCATCATCGTCGATCGGGATCCGCACGCCATCGATGCCGAACTGCTCGCCAACACACAAGTGCTCTCCACCTACTTCGCTGGTGCGCTCGTGTACCAGCGGGGCTAGTCGAGCAGAGTTCTGTTCATCCGAAATACAACAACTCACCAGGGGACGATGAGACAGTGACCGACGCAGGAGAAAAAGAGGCTCCACCCTCGAATCTCAACAATGTCTCCCATATGCGCAATGCTGTGCTGTTCGAAGGTCCAGAACGCGGACAACGCTTGAGCCGTTTTTGGATTCTGCTGAGTCTCGCGTCGACGATTGCGGCCGCTGGAATCGTCGCTGACTCAACTGCTGCCGTCATTGGGGCGATGATCGTTGCCCCCATGATGCTCCCGATTCAGGGAACAATGCTTTCCACCGTGCTCGGCGATCGAGTGAACCTTATTCGGTCGATTATTCTCGTCGCCTCCGGTGCTGCCGCTGCAATTGCGATCGGCTTCCTTGTCGGAATGTTGGTAACAAATGATGTTGTCGCGGCAACTAACGCTCAGGTCGCTGGTCGAGTGCATCCGGGGCTCATCGATCTGCTCGCAGCTCTAGCCACTGGAGTGGTCGGTTCGTTTGCGCTCATTCGTCGTGACATTTCAGACACTCTGCCCGGTGTCGCTATTGCCATCTCGCTGGTGCCGCCGCTTGTCGTCGCTGGTCTCACCCTCGAATCCGGGGCGACCGAAGAGAGTCTCGGTGCGCTCTTGCTCTTCGTCACAAACGTCGCATCGATTTTGGCAACCGGCGTCGTGGTGATGGCTCTCTTCAAGATTCAGCGATCCCTGCGTGCCGATACGCAGAGTGGTGTCGCGAAAGTCGCCCAGCGAAAAACTGCGCTCGTTATTTCAGCGATGCTCGTTGTCGTCGCGATCCCCCTCACGATCTCATCGATTACTACCGGAACTAACACGGTACGAGAAAACACGATTCGCGCGATCACCGATCAATGGGCCAGCGAGGCCGACTGGGATCTGGTGACAGTAGACACCCGTCTCAATCAAGTGTTGGTCCGGGTCACTGGGCC
The DNA here is from genome assembly GCF_019443965.1 of Salinibacterium sp. M195. Lineage (GTDB taxonomy): Bacteria > Actinomycetota > Actinomycetes > Actinomycetales > Microbacteriaceae > Rhodoglobus. The sequence goes on from NZ_CP040814.1 coordinate 434,862, forward strand.
TCTGCCCGCCCCAGACACGAAAGAGCTTGCGGCCCGCATAGCCGCGAGTGATATCGACCCTACGGTCGTCGAAGTTGAGCTCGTGCCGTCGCACAGCGTAATTCTTGACAAGCCCGAAACATCCACGAATTAGACGCCTCGCGTCCAATTCAGCCAGGACATCTGGGCGGAAAGACCCTACTGGTTATGGTCGCTTCAGCCGCCGCCGAATTTTGGCGACAACAACCTTGGGCCCCGCGTTCTTCAGGTAGAAGACGACCCGTTCAAGGTCGTGGATCGGCCCGGAATAACGCTTTCGTCGTGTGCGCCCTAAGGACCGTTGCCGCGAAACGCCAGTGCGGTCGCCAGCGCGGTGTGCCGTATTCACGAAATTGACCAGCGGGGCGAGAGCCGTCTGCCAGTAGTAGCGTTCCCGTACTCGGTGGATGTTGGCCCGAGCTGCAGCGATGAACTCCTCATCGAACAGAACCTTTTCGAGTGCCTCAGCAAGTTGGTCAACGTTCTCTGCCTCAACGACCACACCGAGTCCTTCGGCGGCGACGAGTTCAGCGAAGTGATCGCCCTCGGTAACCACCATGGGGAGTTCTGCCCACAAGTAGTCGAGAATTCGCGTGCGGAACGAGAAGGTCGTTTCGACGTGCGAGAAATGGGTGCTGACGCCGGCATCGGCCTCAGTGAGATAATTCTGTCGCTCACTGTAGTCAACCCAGGAGTCGTTGAAGAAAACTGCAGAGTCGAGAACCGCTAGTTCCTGAGCGAGGCTTCGCGATTCGGCGACGATTTCCATCTCCGGCACACCAGGATGCGGATGCTTCGTGCCTTGGAAAAACAGTCGCACGTTGTCGTGCCGCTCCGATACCGCGGCAACTGCGCGGATCAATGTCTTGGGATCAAACCAGTTATAGAGACCGCCACTCCACAGCAAGACTTTGTCGGTTTTATTGATGCCGGGCTTAACACCCTTCAGCACGTCATGCACGTGGATCGGTGGCGTCGACGACAAGCCGAAAGGCGCGACGCTGATGAGCCCATCAAGATCTGGGTCACCCTCGTAGTTCGCTGGGTTGATGCGGCCAAGCGCCGCCAATTGACCAAGCCAGAACATTTTTTGACGATCGGATGCGCACAAAAAGAAGTCACCGCGTTGCAGTTGCTCATTGAGCACCTGCGTTGCGTCATCCACTTGTTGCGCCCACTGTGCGGCCGGAAGTTCGCGGCCTTGCTCAAGCTGCTCAAGGTGCATGGGGTCGTAGATGTCGACGACCATGATTTTCTCGGTGGTCTGCAGCGCGCTGAATACTGCCATGGCGTGGCCTTGGAAGATGATGACGTCGGCCCACTGCTCAAATTTGCGGAACGCGCGGTCATCGCCTGGTCGCACATGCGCAAGCGAGAATGGCGCTTCCAACGGTTCGACACCGGTCAGGCTGAGAAGTGTCACTTCGTTGTCGGCCGTGAGTTGCTCGGCCATATTCCAGGCCCGGATGGCGGGTCCGGCGAGTTTAATACCGATCGGATCGCCGGTGATGATGAGTACGCGGTTTCCGACCGCATTCGACGGGCGAGCTACATCAAAAGTGGAGACGAGGTTCTCGTAACCGTCGAGATACGGTTTTTCGTGGGTGATGGGAGCGTCGGCAACCCCGAACAAGCGCCAGACGTGCGCGTCGCTGACCGTTCTCGTTTTCTGCACTCGGGCGCGAGACTTCTTTAGTTCCGGAAGCAGTTGAACGAACTGGTCGATCGCAAATACATTGGCGACTGTCTGTTTGGAGACCTCGATGACATCCGTGTCGTCGCCTCCTGGTTTGCGCAGGTCGAACGATGTTGAGTCAAGTTCTCCGCGGGTTACTCCGCGACGAATGGACAGCCCGATTGCCGCGGGAAGAGTCTCAGCGAGAGCCTTATCATCGAGGTTCTTGTACAGGGTGTAGAGCGCGTTGCGTTCGAGAAGGTACGTCTCTTTGTGCGAACCGAACGCCTTCATCGAGGCGTGGTGCTTGTGAAATGCTAGCGACGCTGGCTCGTAGGCGTAGCGATAGCCGAGGAGGTTGAGCCGCCAGCCGAGGTCTACGTCCTCGAAGAACATGAAGTAGTTCTCGTCAAAACCTTCGAGCTCGTCATAGACCGTACGGCGCACAAACATGGCGGATCCGGTGCCGAATAAGACGTCGGTAGGGACTTCGGGGGTGCTCGGAATGGGCTCAGCGGTGAATGGCTTGTAGCCCATGCCGTACCAGGTCATTGCTGACCCGATGTAGTCGACGAGGTTGCCTTCCCAGTCGAGAACTCTGCTTGCGACCGCGCCAATGCGAGGGGATTCCTCGAACTTTGCCACCGCAGCCCGGATCCACTGGTCATCCGGTCGCGCATCGTTATTGAGCAGCGCAACGTACTCTCCCGACGACGCAGCGACTCCCCTGTTGCACCCTCCGGCGAATCCGTCGTTGGTCTTTGAAACGATCAGCTTCACATGCGGAGCAGCTGCGCGAAGTCGCTCGGCGCTATCGTCGCCCGACGCGTTCTCAACAACGATGATCTCAAGCTTGCCCTGTGGCCAGTCGATCTGCCCAAGGTTGCCGATCGCTTCGATGGTGTCGTCTGTGCCCCGGAAATTCACGAGAACAACAGAAACTAACCCCAGACGCACGTCACCCATCAGGTCCTTTCCGTCTGCTGGCTAAACGAGCATTCTAGCAAGGTGTGCTTTCCCATCTTTCAGCGCGCTGATCTACGAAAGAGAGAACTGATTGTGCCGGTGATGCGACCCGCGCGCTCGGCGACGAATCGCACCGGTGCGGTGATTCGCCAGCTTGTGCTCGCGTAGACGGCTGCGAGCTTGGTTTCGCTGTCTGCCATCGTCGAATACCGCGCAAGGATGCTCACCCCGCCAGGGGGCAGGAGTACCGGTGCGGCGTCGAGTTTGCCGCGCACGAGCAACATGTCGCGCTGCCAAATGGTCTCACCATGGGTCGAGTATGAATCCCCGCCTGTGCTCCACCGACGGTAGATAGAAGTGACCGTGGGGATGTCTGCCACTCCCAATACCAGCGCGGCACGCAGGGAGAGATCCCAGTCTTCGCAGACCTCAAGCGACTCATCTGCGCCTCCGAACACCTCAAAGAAACCGCGGGGAAAAGCAAACGCCATGAAGGGAGTCATGTTGACGCGCAAGTGATCAGCGACATCGTAAGTTGACGGATACGGGGTGAAAAGCTCGGAGCCGTCTTCGTGTCCCTCGAGGCCGTTGCCCCAGGTTGCAGCTCCCACTCTTTGCACTGCCGTAAGCGCCCGCAGAAGTCGACGCGGATACTGCTCGGCCGCGGTGAGGAAAGCGGCGATCCAGTGTGCGAACACGAGATCATCGTCGTCAAGAAAGGCGATGTGGGTTCCGGTCGCCGCAGCGATTCCGACATTAATCGGAACAGAACGGGTGCCTCCCTCAGCGAGAATTATTCTTGCCCGGCTTCTCAGCCACTCTGGCTGATCCGCAAGCACATTTCCAATGGCGCTGACGTTCGCATTGTGCGCGACGAGGATGACCTCAAAACGCCCATCAGTTTGACCTGCGAGGCACACGAGGGCATCGCGAAGCGCTTCGGGGCGGTGAAGCTGGGTGCGCATCACAACAGAAACCAGCGGTTGCGCCGCCACGGTGAGGGCATCGGTTAGGGCTTGCTGGCCTTTTCCGAGGGCAGGAAAGTCCATCACTTGCTCAAGAAGAGGGCGCTCGATCGGGGCCGGATCGTGAGTTGTCGGCAGATCAGCGCCGATTCGCTTATCTACCGCGACTACGGCTTCGGGGCTACGCACCAGACCGGAACCCTGGCCGTCGTTTCCGAAGATAACGAAGCCACCCGCGTTCTCAAGTGATCCCCGTGAATACAACGCACAACCGAACCGTTCGAAAGACTCGTCCGCTACTGGCACGACGCGCGCACGGACTCCCCCAGCAGAGTCATCTTCTATCGCGTCAAGGAGACGGGTAACGGTACTTGATAAGACAACGACACCCGAATCGATAACGAGAACTCGATCCTCATTGCCCGCGGCAAGGAGACGATCGTGGGCGCGTCGATAGTCGACCGTGCCAATCTCCACGGTGAGGAGGCCACCGCCCGCTTCTTGCGCTCGACGCGAAAAATCGGCTAATTCAGCCGCATCCTTCTCGGTTGATGCCGCCGCCGCGATTCCGACAACGATCCGCCAGTCTCCAAGCCGTTCCGCTGCGGTAGCCGAGGTTAGCGCGTCAAGGACAGCCGAGAACCAGCGCTCGGGCTCCACGCCGTGGCCCACTTCAGCCACTGTTTGGACGACGAGGGACGGCAATAGCTCCGCACTCACAGGGCGCGATGCGCTTGTGTGGTCCACGGTTTTCATGTGCCCCGGATGACTTCGGGAACAACCAACTTCGGCATATCGCCTCCTTGGCGTGAGCGCTGTACACAGGGAAGTGTAACAAGCGGCTGCAGCGATCGTTCCGAACGGGCATCCTCGCTCGATTAGTGTAGTGAGGGTGACTATTGCTGAAATGATCCGAGTCGCGATGAGCGGCCTGCGCCTCATCGCCCTTGTTGTGATCGGTGCCGCCGTTGTCGGTGCGGGAATCCTTGCCATCACCCCGCCCCGTTATGAGGCGACCGCGAGAATACTCGTTGACGCAGACCTCCTAGAGGACTCAAGCGTCGACGTTGCTGAACGTCAGATCATGTATTCGAACTACCGCACTGTCACGATCAAAACGCTCACCACCACCGACCTCATTCTCGATCCAGTGATCGAGGAGTTGTCGCTCGACACCACGTCTCGCGAGCTTGCCAACAACGTCACGGCACTTTCTGCACTCGACACTTCGGTCGTCGACATCACCGTGGCATCAGACGATGCAGCGTCATCCGCTGATATCGCCAATGCGATCGGGCGCCAAGTGTCCGCAGGTTTCTCTAAAGAAACTTCGCGAATTTCGCTGAGTGTTTCTGTTGTTCAGGAAGCAGTCGCTCCGAATGCCCGTTCGGGACCCAATCCTGTTCTCGTTCTGGCTCTATCCGCTATTGCTGGGTTCTTCCTCGCGCTGGCGTTCCTTCTGGCGCGGCACTCACTCGCACCACGGGTGAGAGACGTCAATGACGTGTTGGCGGTCAAGGACAGCCGTGTTCTGGGGACCATCAACAGCAGTGCTGGCGATCGGGCTCATTACCTCTCGGCAATAGACGCCATTGCGGCTGCGATCACCACGTCGCCTGAGTCACGAAACTGGTCGAAGATCGCTCTCGTGACGCCTACCGTTACCGACGAGTTCGATGAATTAGTTGTCTCTCTGCGCGCAGCCCTCGAAAGCAGCGGACAAAGCCCTGTAACGGTCGTGCACTCCGAAGCGTCTCTCGCGAAGTACGAAGCTGTCGTGCTTGACTCTGAAGTTGATGCTGTCCTTGTAGTCGTTCCGCTGGAGCGAACTGCAGTATCCGAGCTCTCCGCTGCAGTGAGCCACCTCGCCCTCAGCGGCACACCACTGAGTGGTTTCATCATTACTGAAGCTTCGCGACGCGAAAAGCGCTCGCTTAGCTCCAGCAGTGCTCACTAGCGGAGACGAGCCATGCTGCCTCGCTTTGCGCAACGATCGCCCGTCAGTTCAGTGACGAGCGCCCTCGTGAACCCGAAGCCGCTTCTCTTTGCTGAAAACAGCTCGTTGCTGTCACGGATCGCGCTTGCAGCCGCGATCCTTGCACTCGGGTATGTCCTCGTTCGACCAGTTTCGAACAATCTGATCCTGTATTCGGTGTTTGCCGGGCTCGGGATGCTCGCAACGATCAGCATCATCAAAAGCAAACCGCACTTAGCAAGAGAAGTCATAGCAATTGCGTTCCTCATCGCGGGGCTCGGTCTTTACGGAACGCTCATCGGGCTAGACAATTCGGGACTCGTCTTCACGCTTCAGGTGTACTTTGCTGCCCCATTACTTTTCCTCTTATGCACGTTCGCTGCGACGCTGAAAGCTGTTCGCTGGTTCATCATGATCGCCGCGATTGCGACCGTCACTATTGCCATCATCATGATCACGTTTGTCGCGGGCGAAGCCGAAATAATTCCCCAGCTATTTCCCGAATGGCTTGCGGAAAATTTAGGCCTAGGCGCAACTTTCAATTCGAGTGGATCTCAAGCACGCTTTTACGGCCTCTCCAGCCTCGCCGCACTCGGCCCGCTCTGGGCCGGGTCACTGCTCGTTCGACGAGATGCTCTGCTGCCCCATTGGTCGATTCGGCTGATTTGTGCGCTCGGAGCAACCCTTGCGGCTTTCATCTCAAGCCGGGATGCCATTGTTCTCGTCATTGTCATCGCTCCGATCCTCACCGTGGCGATAAAAGCTATCCTCCGGCATCGGCCGTTCCGTCCTAGCGCGTATTCCCCAAGAATTGCCACCGTCGGATTGACGCTTGCGGCGATTGGGTCGGTTGGTCTGATCTTTATCGGGCCAGCATTACTGTCGTTGGGGCCGGTGGTGCGCGCGTTCCAGGCGGTATCGTCATTCTTCGGAGCGCGCGGCAGCACTTCGGCGGCCGATCAAACTATTCGTTCGGATCAGTCAATCCATCTGCTGAATGCGTGGACTTCTAACCCTCTCTTCGGCGCTGGCTTCGGCGCGAGAGTTCAGGGTTACGAGCGCACTTCTGAACGACCATGGGTGCTGGAGCTGCAGTACCACGTGTTCCTCTACAGCGTCGGGCTCATTGGCGTTCTTTTCGCTATCGCGATCGCTATCTGTGTCGTCGTGCTCTTGCGACGTGCGGCAAGGTTAGCCCCCCACTTGCTCTCGAGCATTACGGTCACGACTGTTGCCGGTGTGGCAATGCTCATCGCAAACGCCACCAACCCTTATCTGCAGGCTCCTGGCCATTTCTGGGCATTGTTTCTCCCCCTTGCCCTCGCGCAGGTTATCTCGAGGGCAGGTCACGATCAACGTCTACTGGATCGCACGATTTCACCGGGTGCCGCCCCGAAACTGTGAGTTGAGCGTTGCCCTAAGATTTACCTCAGGATCGAAAAGGTGAAGATGCTCCCAATGTCTCTGTTCCCAGCGCCGCGTGAGAAGATCGAACGTAATGATAAGTCCAACGATTAGTGCCACCACCAAGTCGCGAGCTGCCGCAGTTCGACGGACGATCGGTGGGCAGTATATTTTTGACAGCTTTGCGTGGACGGTTTCACTAAGCTTCGCTGCGATTTTCCGCTACGAGTTCGCGCTGGGAAACGTTACTTGGTCGTCGATCGCCATACTGTGCCTAGTGGCGATCACTCTTCAGCTAATCTTCGGACGGCTGTTCAACCTGTACCGCGGCCGCTTCCGAATCGGATCGTTCCACGAAGTCCAAGCCCTCGCTGCAACCGTCGCCGTCACGGCGCTCCTGATCGGCTTGCCGGTAATCATCTTCGGGACTGTGCTCAACATCCCGCGAAGCACTGTGATCGTGGCACTCCCCATGACGCTCGTCCTCAGCGGTGGCGCTCGCTATGTGCGGCGCTGGCGGAGGGAGACTCAGTCAAAGCCCAGTGAGGCTTCCAAGGCCCTGGTTTACGGCGCTGGCTATCTCGCGAACTTTCTGGTGCCGCAGATGCTCACCGACAGATCATCCAAATTCATCCCTGTTGGACTTATCGATGACAGCCCAGCGAAGAGCAACTACTCAATAGGTGGCGTTCCTGTGCTTGGCACCAGGGAAGACCTTAACTCGATTACGGATGCCACCGGGGCAACAACCCTGATCGTGAGTATCGGCCGAGCCGACGCGGCTCTCATGCGAGAGATCAAAGACGCAGCGGACGCTGCCAACCTTAGAGTGCTCGTTTTCCCGTTGTTGACCGAGATCCTCGAAGGTGAGTCAAGCCTCTCTGACCTTAAAGAGGTGTCCATTGAGGACCTCATCGGCCGCAATCCGGTGGACACCGAGGTTGAGTCCATCGCGGACTACTTGGCCGGGAAAAGGGTTCTCGTCACTGGAGCTGGCGGGTCGATCGGATCAGTACTGAGCCGTCAGATTGCAAAATTCGCGCCAGCAGAACTCATGATGCTTGATCGCGACGAATCGGGGCTTCAAGCCGCACAAATTGCGATCGACGGGCACGGCTTACTCGACACGAAGAATGTGATCCTTGCGGACATCCGAGACCGTGAATCGCTTCTGAAAATATTCCGCGAACGTCGACCCGAAGTAGTGTTCCACGCCGCGGCGCTCAAGCACCTCCCGATGCTCGAACAGTATCCAGACGAAGCGTGGAAGACCAATGTTCTTGGCACTCTGAACGTTCTCGAGGCCGCCAGATCGGTAGATGTCGCAACATTCATCAACATCTCGACAGATAAAGCTGCCAACCCCACGAGCATCCTCGGCCATTCCAAACGCATGGCAGAAAAGCTCACGGCCTGGGCAGCGCAAGACACGGGTAGTTCGTATCTTTCCGTGAGGTTCGGAAACGTGATCGGTAGTCGTGGTTCGATGCTCCCGACGTTCACGTCCCTGATCGCCGCAGGTGGGCCCCTCACCATCACTCATCCTGACGTCACCCGATTCTTCATGACGATTCCCGAAGCGTGTCAACTGGTAATCCAGGCGGGCGGCATTGGCCGGCCAGGTGAAGTTCTCATTCTGGACATGGGTGAGCCCGTAAAGATCTTGGATGTAGCAAACCGCATGATCGCAATGTCCGGTAAGGACATCGAGATCGTCTACACCGGGCTCCGCCCAGGTGAGAAACTCCACGAGGAGCTTCTCGGTGACTCGGAACTCGATTCACGCCCAAGACACCCCAAAATTTCACATGCGACGGTGCACACGTTGTCTCCCGACCGACTCGACAAGGCCGAGTGGCAGAGACGCTGTGGCACCACTGGCGCTGACGAAGCAGGAGATGCTCAGTAATGACAAAGCGTATTTACCTCTCATCTCCGGATGTTGGCCAGCTCGAGGAAGACTATGTGGTCGCCGCAATGCGATCCGGTTGGATTGCTCCGTTGGGCCCCGATGTCGACGCGTTCGAGTCCGCAATCGCCGAGGCTACGCAACGCGCGCATGCTGTAGCGCTATCCTCCGGAACTGCCGCGCTTCACCTCGCGCTCATAGCGAAAGGCGTTAAAGCGGGAGACGTTGTACTCACATCGACTATGACCTTTGCCGCGACAGCAAACGCAATTCGCTACGTCGGCGCAGAGCCGTTCTTCATTGACTCTGATGTGCTTACGGGAAATATCGACACGGCTCTCCTAGAAGAGGCACTGTCTGATTTCGAGAGCCGCGGCGAGCGAGTTGCCGCCATTCTGCCCGTCGACCTCTTGGGGAAGACCGCCGATTACACGGTGATTGACGCCCTCGCAGCGAGATTTGATGTACCGGTCATCTCGGATGCTGCAGAATCCCTCGGGGCAACTCACCACGGCAAGGCTGCAGGATCCTTCGGCGATGTCGCCGCGATTTCCTTCAACGGCAACAAGGTTATGACGACTTCTGGCGGCGGCATGTTGCTGACGGACGACAGCGATCTGGCCCAATACACTCGCTATCTTGCTACGCAAGCACGCCAACCTGTCGCTCACTACGAGCACACAGAGATTGGTTACAACTACCGCCTCAGCAACCTTCTCGCGGCTCTCGGGCGAGCACAGCTCGAGCGTCTCCCCTCGATGATCAGCCGTCGTCGCGCTATTCGCGAGCGCTACCGCGAAGTCTTCTCCGGCGTAAACGGCGTGACAATTTTCGGTGGTGAATCAGACTCCGAAGATAACTTCTGGCTGACCTCAATCATTGTTGACTCTGCCGTTACTGGCTGGTCTCCCGCTGAGCTCACTAGCGCCCTTTCCGAGGACAATATCGAAAGCCGTCCGTTGTGGAAGCCGATGCACCTCCAGCCCATCTTCTCCGAGGCTCGAAGCTTGGTCTCCGGCGCGTCTGAACGACTCTTCGAAACCGGCGTCACTCTTCCGAGCGGCTCAGTCTTGAATGACTCTGAGCTAGAGCGGATCGTTTCCCAGATCAACCGATTTGTTGATTCGCGCTCGTGACAGAACGTCTCGCGTATGACGGCGTAAAGAGAGGGTGCGATCTCGCACTCGCTCTCGTCGGCATCGTCCTTTCTGCACCGATTCAAGCCGTCGTCGCCGTTCTCGTTGCGGTGAACTTAGGGCGCCCGGTGATCTTCGCGCAGCCCAGGCCGGGGCTCGGCGGCAAAGTATTCATGCTGTACAAATTTCGCACGATGAAGCCGATTGATGCCGCAAATAACGTAGTCGCAGATGACGAACGTCTCACCAAATTTGGGCGGATGCTTCGCTCAACCAGCTTGGATGAGCTGCCTGCCTTGGTTAACGTCATCCGGGGCGATATGAGCATCGTGGGTCCTAGACCTCTTTTGGTTGCTTATCTTGAACGGTACAACGCAAAACAAGCCAGACGCCACGAGGTGCGTCCAGGAATTACGGGGCTAGCTCAAGTTTCGGGCCGGAATGCGATCAGCTGGGACGAGCGATTCTCTCTGGACGTCGAGTACGTCGACAACCGATCTCTTCGCTTAGATGCGTCCATAGTCGCGAGAACCGTAACAACAGTTTTCAAGAGAGAGGGAATCTCCGCGGCTGATAGCGCCACGATGACCGAATTCTTGGGCAACGACGAGGAGCCATCACCGTGACGGTGCCCCTGGTCGTGATTGGTGCTGGTGGATTCGGACGTGAAGCCCTCGATGTTGCTGAAGCGATTAATGCCGCGTCCGATGCCCCGCTGTTCGACATCCTCGGCGTGATTGATGATGCCCCCGACTCTGAGAACCTGCGTCTTCTGAGCAACCGCGGCATCCGCTATCTTGGCACTCAAGAGAGCTGGCCTAGCGCCGAACCAACGGCACAGTTTGTAGTCGGGATCGGCTCTCCGCTGGTCAGACAACGTATTGCCCAGAAATTTGGCGATCTCGGTCGTGTCCCGGCCACCCTTATCCACCCCTCAGCCAACATTGGTTCCGAGGTCGTCGTGTCTGGCGGATTGGTCATCTGTGCAGGGGTTGCGGTCTCGACTAACGTATCCTTCGGTGCACACGTTCACGTCAATGCAAACGCCACAATCGGCCACGATACGGTGCTCGGTGACTACGTGTCGGTGAATCCCGGAGCGGTCATTTCCGGCAATGTCGTTATCGAAGCAAGAACGCTTATCGGTGCCGGCGCCGTGCTGCTTCAAGGTTTGAGGGTTGGCGAAGAAAGCACTGTCGGCGCCGCCGCGTGCGTCGTACGAAACGTTGAACAGGGTAGGACTGTCAAGGGCATCCCCGCCCGCTAGGTCAGGAGTAAAAATGAAGATTCTCATTACCGGTGGAGCCGGATTTATTGGGTCGAACCTCGCCCGCCACATGAACAATGTTCATCCTGACTGGCAGGTAAACATTCTTGATGATCTCAGCACGGGATTCCGCTCCAACCTCACCGGACTGGATGCGACTTTTCATGATGGGAGCATTCTCGACACCGAACTCCTGGGAACTGTGGCGGCGGGCATGGACTCCATCGTTCATCTCGCGGCAATTCCCAGCGTTCCCCGCTCGGTCGCGGCGCCCCGCCCAACCCACGACGCCAACTCAACCGGGACATTGAATGTCCTCGAGGCCGCACGCGAAGCAGGGATCGAACAGGTGATCGTAGCGTCATCAAGTTCCGTCTACGGAAGCAACCCTGCCCTTCCCAAGTCCGAGTTCGACTGGACCCGGCCCATGAGTCCTTACGCAGTTAGCAAGCAGGCGACCGAAGGCTATCCCCTCGCCTACAACTTCTCCTACGGGATGAAGAATCTCGCCTTCCGGTTCTTCAACGTTTACGGCCCAGGGCAAGCCGCTGGACATGCCTATGCTGCGGTGATTCCGCAATTCTTAGATGCCGCGATGCGTGATGCGCCCCTCTCGATTCACGGCGACGGCCTGCAATCCCGAGACTTCACCTTTGTCGGCACGGTTTGTGCCGTAATCACCGCGGCAATCGATCGCAAGGTGTCGTCGAACGATCCCGTCAACTTGGCCTTCGGCACGAACACGACGCTGCTTGAGCTCGTTGATGAACTAGAGAAAACCCTCGACAAGGCGCTTGTAGTCGAGCACCAAGATTCTCGAACCGGCGACGTACGCGCGTCGCAGTCCGATGGGCTGCGCGTTCGAGAGCTATTTCCTGAGGTCACTCCGGTCCCGCTTCGCGAGGGCCTCGACCGCACTGCTCAGTGGTTCGTCGAGACGAGCGACAGCGCAGCTCCGACGCCATGACTCGCCCCAGGTCCATAGTTCTCGGAGTCACCTCCGATGTGTCGCTGACACTGATGCGAGGCTTCCCCGAGTACTTACGGGACCAAGGGTGGGATGTGCATGTCGTCAGCTCGCCAGGGCCGCTCTTGGAAAGGCTGCGTTTAGCCGAGGGGATATCCACCCATCAGCTGCCAATGGCGCGAGAACCATCCCCCTTTGCTGACATCACAGCGCTAGTGGCGTGGATCCGTCTCCTCAGAAAAATTCGGCCAATGGTGACCTCAGTGGGTACGCCAAAGGCTGGGCTGTTAGGTGGTCTCGCCGCGAAACTCACTGGCGTTCCTCACCGGGTATACCTTCTGCGAGGTCTGCGATTGGAAACGTCGACGGGGATCAAACGTCGAATTTTTACTCTCGCCGAGAAAGTGGCTTCATCAACAGCACACCGCGTTGTAGCCGTGAGCGCGAGCCTCCGGGCCAGAGCTATCGAATTGCGCGTTGTTCACGCTAACAAAATCATTGTGATCGGTTCAGGCAGCTCGAACGGGGTCGACACTACAGCTCATTCCGCCGATGTTATTGACGTCGAAGAAAAGCTGGCGCTCCGAACTGAGCTCAAGATCGACAAGGAAGTTCCCGTCATCGGATTCGTTGGCCGTTTGACTACCGACAAAGGGCTAGACGTTTTAGCTGAAGCGCGCCAGTTGCTGGCAGATTCAGACACGGATTACTATCTGCTGGTGATTGGCGGCATTGACGACGGGCAGAACAACTCCGTCGTTGCACAATTGACCGAGACTGGTCGGCCGGCAATAATCTCGGGCCACGTTTCAGATCCGCGCCCGTACTATTCGATTATGGATGTGTTGTGCCTCCCGACGTTTAGAGAAGGCTTTCCGAACGTCGTCTTGGAAGCGGCGGCCATGGGTGTTCCGGCAGTCACAACCAATGCCACAGGTGCAGTTGATTCTGTCGTTGATGGGCTGACGGGGATGGTAGTCGAGGTGAAGTCTGGGCCAGCTTTGGCGGATGCCCTGCGGCTGCTCGTCAGCGACTCCACACTTCGCGAACGACTGGGTGCCGCTGCACGAGCACACGTTGTTGAACACTTCGAACGTGGGTCTGTTTGGCAAGCGAACGAACAGTTCTATAGTTCGTTGGCGGAATCATCCAGTGACCAATGAGCACTCTCAGAACCTTCACCTCGTACGGACGCGGAGCTGGCAGCGCCCGAGTGAGGGTATTCGACTGGCTCGATTACCTTTCGCTTGACGCGACGAGTGAGACCTATTTGGGCACGTCAAACAATTCTGGTCGCACTCTAGCGACCCACCCGTGGGGCGTCGTACAGGCGGAGTGGCGACTGCGAGCGGCTACTCGCAACATCGCTGACGCTACTACTCTTATTTCTCGTCAAGCGAGCCCGTTGAGTGCGGGCCGTCTCGAGGCGACATTGTTGAGCAAGGCGGCGCGAGGTATTTATGACTTCGATGATGCGTTGGGGCTCAGCCCGGCTGGCGGAACGGCTTCGCTCTCGTCAAAGCAACGTGTCTGGACTAATTCAGTACGTGCTGCCGACATCGTGATTGCCGGAAACGCGAATCTCGCAGAGCAGGCGCTGCGCCTCAACGACAATGTAGTGATCATTCCCAGTTGCGTTGACCCGGCACAGTACGAGCGCAAGACGACCTATGAGATCTCGAGAGTACCGCGTGCGCTGTGGATAGGCTCCCCGAGCACAGAAAGCTATCTCAAGACGATCAGCACCTCTCTGCTTGCTCTGCATGCCTCCCACGGTTTGCGGTTGACCGTCATCAGCGCTGGCGATGCGAGCCTTGGCGCACTCGACATCATGATCGACCGTAAGGACTGGTCGCCGCACGGGTTCGGCGACGATATTCGGCAGGCTGATTTTGGGGTGATGCCGCTGGTCGATAACGAGTGGGCTCGTGGCAAGTGCGCCTACAAGTTGCTTCAATACGGAGCCGCTGGGCTGCCCATGATCGGGAGTCCGGTCGGCGCAAACGCCGAGGTTCTCACTCACGCCGGTGCCGGCGCGCCATCGACAACAGACGAGTGGATCGCCGAGATGGAACGCATGATCGACGCCTCCCCAGATTCACGAGCCGCCCAGGGCGAACTGGCCCTTCACACCGTAGCTGAGAAGTACAGTTTCTCCGCCTGGGCCCCTACGTGGGCTCGCACAGTGGGTGTCGCTGCTCCGCGAGAATAGGCTCGCGCCTGTATTCGCTGAGTTCGGCGCTACAGAACTGGCTTAGTCGGGCGGATAATGAGGACCATCCACGAGAGGCTCGACAAGAGTGTGCCTGCCGCGAAGCCCCAAACCGCTCCCGTGAGCCCGCCCAAGAGCGCGCCGCTGAGGGGAACAACCACCGCGAGAACGGTTTGAATGATCCGCCCGGCAAAGAGCCGCGACCCTGACAGGTGCGCTCTGGCGACGATGTAGAAATAGTGACCCATAAAGTTTGCTGTGACGAAGACTGCGGTGGGGATAGCAAAAGGAACCAAGTCTGTAAGCGAGCCCAGATAAACATCGAGAACGCCTACGACCGCCAATCCCCCGAAGGCTCCCCCGCCGAAGAGGATGCTCACCGCAACGACTGTGGCAACCCGTCGCATCGATCTCTGTCCCGCTATCGGTGCTGCGGCGATCTGAGGGCGGATCGGGTTCAGCGCCAAACGCACTGGTGCGGCCACATTGGATACCGCGCGATAGATGCCGAACTGGGCTAGCCCGAGAACCGGAGCGAGCAGGTAGGGCGTCCCAATCGCGCCGGCATCCATGAGCAGTGAGTCTTTCAGAAGCGGGCGAATGTGGACCGCATGTTGCTTGCACCAGCGCGCGATTGAGCGTGGCTCCAACAAGCGCGGCCATTTCGACAGCACCGCGGATGCGACGGCACCGGACGCCCACGCTGTCGACATCATCGACAAATCTCGCGAGCCTCCGAGGAAGTAAAAGGCCCATACCGAGATCGAGACCGCGAGTCCAGCAACGTCACCGGGAAGCACCCCCCGGAACTCTCCTCTTCGTAGCGAGAAGTAACGAGCTGAGCCTCGATAGACGGAGGCGGTCACTGCGATCGCCCCAATAACGGAGACTGCTCTCAGCGGCTCGAACGCCCAAGAGAGGGCGAAAGTAACGAGCCCCATTGCTAGTGCGAGGTATACCGTAACCGACGAGTAGTCGCGCCAGTGGACGAGGACGTTGTCGCGTATCTCCGACCGAAGGAACGCTTCACTGATGATTGACAGTGACAGGGAAGCGCCGAAAGCGTATGCCAAGTACTGAATCGAAAAGCTTCCGAAGTCGGCCGGTGAAAGAGTAACCAGTCCCAACAGCTGAACAGCAAGCACGTACGCCGCATTGGCCGCAATGGCGCCTACTGCTCTAAATCGCTTCACCTAGTTTGTGGCCTATCGACTCGACTCACAGTCGTTCGCTGTTCTTTCCTGACAGCCTATTTTTCGTGTCCAGAATTGGCGTGACTGAGTCGCCGATCAACGCGAGGTCGAACTCATCATGATCTGTGATGAGAACCGCGACATCGGCTCCGGCGAGAGATTCGTGACTCAGTGCGGCTTTCTCGACGCCCTTAGGCCAACGAGCGTCCTCGACCCGCTCGTCGAACGCAACGAGTTCGGCGCCGTATTCGCGGAGGATCTCGATTATGCGCAACGATGGCGACTCACGGATATCGCCAGTGTTCTTCTTATAGGAGAGCCCTACGAGCGCGACGCGGGAGCCTCGCATCGACTTCCCTTGGTTGTTGAGCATCACCATGAGTCGTTGCACGACATAGTCAGGCATGTGATCGTTTACGTCATTTGCCAACTCAACAAAGCGAAAGTTGACCCCGAGTTTTCTTCGCACTTGCCACGAAAGGTAGCTGGGGTCAACGGGAAGACAATGCCCACCGACGCCCGGGCCTGGGGTGAACTTCATGAACCCAAACGGCTTCGTGCTGGCCGCTTCGATGGATTCCCAGACATTGACACCGAGCTGATGTGCGTAGATCGCAAGCTCATTAACGAGAGCGATGTTCACGTGCCGGAAGGTGTTTTCCAGCAGCTTGGTGAGTTCAGCTTCCTTGGGCGTACTCACCGGAACCGTTTGATTCACCAGGTTGTCATAGAAGCCCTTCACGTGAACGAGGGATTCAGCGGTGATTCCAGAAACTACCTTGGGCGTCTCTACGAAGCCCCACACCTTGTTGCCTGGATCGATGCGTTCTGGGCTGTAGCCGACATGGAAGTCGACTCCGCCGACGAGTCCCGAGCCCTTTTCCAAGATCGGGACGAGCAGTTCTTCGGTCGTTCCCGGGTAGGTCGTCGATTCCAGAACCACAACACAGCCCAACTTGAGTAGGGGTGCGAGCGACGCGGCCGAACTTTCAATGAAGCTCAGGTCCGGCAGGCTCTCCCTCAGCGGCGTCGGCACAGTGATCACGGCAACGTCAAATGAGCCGATATCCGAATAGCTAGTCGTCGGAACATAGCTGCCCGAGTTCAGGGCAGAGGCAAGTTCTTCGTGCGAAATATCGTCGACGTAAGAGGTGCCAGCCTTGAGGCTCTCGATGCGGCTAACATCCAAATCAACACCGATAACGCGATACCCCTGCGCGACTGCTCTCATAGCCAAAGGCAAGCCCACATACCCTTGCCCGACCACTACGACAGTCTGCTGCATTTTCGTCATGCGACGACGCTACCACTCTCAGACTGAGCGGACTGGCGCGCGGCAGTGGGAAGCGTGAAGACCAATACCTTGCCGAGTTTTGACTCCGGGGTCAGCGCCAGCGATTGGGCTGCGACCGCCGTGAGCACGGCCAGGATGAACCATCCCTGGGGCTGGGTCTCACTAATCTCACTGATTCCGCGCGCGACGAGAACGACGCCAGCCAAGAGCATCCAGATTCCCGTCGACGGGTCGTGTTGGAGCATGCGGGTTCCGCGCCAGAAGATGAAGACGTACACCAACAGCACAAGAAGAAGACCGATGAGTCCCGTCGTAATAATCCAGTTGAGCATCTCGTTATGGGCGTGATAGATAACTACGCCACCCAAACGACTGGCTACCTTCATGCTCGGAAACCCTTCGGGCGGCCACGACGACGACCAGCCGTAGCCGATAAGTGGGCTTTGCGCCGCAACGCCGAGCAACGTGTCCCAGATCTGGGCGCGACCGTTCAACGATGCGCTCTTTCCGAGAAGAGCTAAGACAGTGGCAAAGTTGGTCGCCGCGACAACAATCGCGCCAAGCGCGACCGCCCCAAAGGCCCAACCCCAGCGGCGGTTTTTCCTCATGAGCACGATAGCTACGCCCGTGAAAAGTACCGCAATTAGGACCAGCAGCGACGTGCGAGACAGCGTCGCGTAGATCGCAACGCACAGCGCCGCCGAAAGGAGAAACTTTCCTGCGAGACCCCTTCTCGAGCGGACCGTCAGCGCTAATGCGGCCGGCAAGCTTTGGAGGAGTGCGTAGGCGAGCCCGTTGCGATTGCCATAGGGACCGATAAGTGCACCGACGTGATTGAACGCACTCTCGGGGCTGAGAATCATGACCGCCACTGTCCACAGGAGGATCACCGCTCCGCTCAGTGCTACTCCCGTAATGATCGTCGGGAGGGGCGAGGAATGGACCAGAATGATCGCGGCCATCGCTAGCGCGAAAAAGGTGACAACGTCTCTCACCGTTTGTGCAGAACTCACACTCCACAGGCTGGATAAAGCCATAAACGCCAGCAGTGCAAACAGCAGCGCAGGCAGCACCAGAACTTTCGGCGGGCGTGAGGAAAATACGGCAAGAACCAGAGTTGTGGTGAGAAGCCCGAGTGAAAGCTCTAGGTTGTTCATGCGCCCGTCGACAGCGAGAGGCGGCACAAGGATCACACAGGCAACGGCAACGACCAGGATGGTCGCGGCATTGTGTAGGTCGCGTTGCCTCAGATTCACGGGAAACCAATCTCTTCTTGCGATGCTAACGAGTTGCCCTCCAGCAACCACCCTCGAATTCTAAGCTCTGCGACGGGACTACCAAGCCGCAGTGGATCGTCGAGGTCAGCAGAGCCACGCCAGCGAAAATCACACGCGACCCGCGCTCGGGCTCGCTCACCGCCGGGAAGTCGCTCTCGAAGTTAGAGCGCGTACCTTGCGCACCGGCGCCAGCAACGCCGACCCCAGCCGCCAGGACATAGTCGTCGTTATGCTGACTCTGGCGTTGTCAATCTCGGTTTCATTCAACGCGAGCAACTCGGGTGATTCGAAGAGTACTCCGAGCGAGCGAGGCATCCAGACGTCTTTTTCCATGGCCCCGACGAGCGCCCTGATCTCACTCACTGTTTTCTCTACCGGGTGCATTTCATGGATAACAGAAGCCTGTTCCAGAGCCGCCTTTCCCATTGCGCGCCGCGCGTCCGTGTCGTCAGCTAGCCGACGAAGCGCCTCCGCGAGCGCCTCCGCACTGCCCGGCTCGATCACATAGCCGTCGACCCCGTCACGGACCAGGCTGCGTGCAATGCCGGTGCGAGTAACCACTACGGGAAGGCCCAAAGCCATGTATTCGAGCGACACCCGCCCAAAGGACTCGTTGAACGACAGTGACAGTCCTACGTCCGCACCGCGAACAGCAGGGAACGGGTTGCTGAGGTCACCGAGAAACTCAACTTGGTCCGCAACCCCCAATCTCTTGAGCCGATCGCGGAACGCCTTCTCGTAGCCGCCGGAGAAAATGCCAATAATGCGGGCTCGAACATCGCGGCCTTCTGCTCGCAAAATGGCAAGCGCTTCGATCAGGACCATCTGACCTTTCGGCTCCGCGATTCGACCCGCAATCACCACGGTTAGGCCGGAGCCCTCAGCTTGCGGCACTAGAGCAGATTCGCCGGCCAATTCGCGCACTCGTTGCGGGGCAAGGGAGGGATGAATCACCCGAAGGCGCTCTCGGGGTATCCACTCCGAGAGATGTTCGAGGAGCTCTGCTGAGTTCGCGACAACTAAGTCAGACAGCATCCCGATGTCAGTGAACGTGTCCTCCCGGCCCAGACGAAAGGAAAGCCCGTGCTCCAGCGAGCCATATTCGTGTGCGAACCAGATATGTGGCACTTGTTCGGCTTTCGCCGCAATTGCCGCCCACGGCGCAACGATGGTGTTGGTAACGACGAGATCGGCGTCGAACTCGCGAATGATGTGTCTCGTCGCGGCAATGGCAGAAACCGCGCGGAGGTTCTCGGTGAACGACAATGGCGCCTGAGCGTCAGGAAACTCGCCTACTAAGGGATCGAAATCAACGGTCCGAAAATCTATACCCCGCCGCTCCATCTCAGGCCGCAGATTGCCTTCGGGATGCGGTGCGATCACGAGGAAGAGCGCGTTCGAATCGAGCACTCTCCACTCATCGAGTAGTTCGACGAGCGCAAGTTCCGCTCCCCCGAAATTGAAGGGTGCAGAGCTATGGGATTGAACGACGATACGCACATTCTTAGACTACGGGACGGTCGTTGCGCTGTGCGCTGTGCCGCTGTGCCGCTGTGCCGCTTAGCGGGTCGTGGGGTCTCGGAGTTCGCCCTTCAGCTAGCGAGCACGTCACTGGTAGAATCTGGCTGTGGCGACTACCGAGGGCAACGGAGCATCACGCTCGCTCACTATTCAGTCGGTGGTTTACCTGAATGAGATTCTCGAGCTCGAGCGTGCGGCGAATGCTGCGCGCGTATCCGCGTCGGCCGCAGTTCGTTCTGGCGTCATAACGTCATGGAAGTATGTGGTCGGAGATTGCTCCCCTTCACCACTCTTCAATTCAGACGACATACGTCGCTATGAGCAATTGGCGTCGCAGGCGGGCGGAGAATTCGTCTACGAGTATTTCGACGAGAATCTGGGCCACGGCGGCGGACACAATCGTCTCGCAGCCCAGGGTACAAGTGACCTTCTGCTCTTTCTCAACCCGGACGGCATTCTGGGCCCCCACGCGGTGTCAGTGCTCGCTCAATGCGTAACCGACGATGTCGGTGCCGCTGACGCGCGGCAGCTCCCCATCGAGCACCCGAAAGAGTTCGACGCAGGTTCAGGAGACACGAGTTGGGCATCCGGTGCCTGCCTCATGACGCAGACCAGCGTGTTTTCGCAGAGCGGAGGCTTCGACAGTGAAACATTCTTCCTCTATGGCGACGATGTCGATTATTCATGGCGCGTCAAGCTCGCTGGCTACCGAGTCGTGCATTGCCCGGCCGCACGTCTGTTTCACGACAAAAGGTTGAGCGTTACTTCTGATGTGACAGCTACCGAAGTCGAGCGCAGATACTCCGCAGAAGCATCACTCTTTCTTGCCGACAAGTTTTCACGTCCCGACCTTGTCGCGTCACTCTCACGATCCTTCATGCGACAGGGAGACTCACATTCTCGTGCCGCTGTAGCGCTCTTGGAATCCCGCCGCGCCTCTAATAGCCTCGCGACACCGCTCGACCGGCAGCACGATGTTGGCCAGTTCGTCAACGGTAACTACGCGCTGCACCGATACTGAGCGGAAAACGACCCTAATGCCTCCAGAACATCCCCCCGCACCAACGCTGCTCAGCCTGTTTGACATGTTCCTCGACCGGGATGCAGCAGACCCTGCCTTCACCGATCATCTTCGTGCTGCCCGCGATCAGCTGCAAGTCTCGCTTTTGGGAGAGACGTCAGACCCCTTCCTCTCCGTTGTCCTGACGACGAACGGCGGCCGCCTGGAAGTTCTCAGTGACGCACTACTCTGCTTGGCAGCGCAGACGGCGCGAGACTTTGAGGTCATTGTCGTCGCGCGCGATTCCGTTGACGACAATCGAGCGCAGATTTCGGCGCTGGTCGATGATTATCGTCCTCTTCTTCCCAATGCCCGCGTGGTCGATGTAACCGGAGCTTCTCGCGCACTTTCGCTCAATGCCGGAGTGCAAAAAGCACAGGGCCGTTATCTTGCGTTCGTTGACGACAGCGATCTCCTGTTTGCCCATTGGGTCGAAACTTTTCATAACGAAGCGCAGTCTCATTCGGGCCGTCTTGTTCGCGCGGTAGCGGGAACGCAAGACATCTCCTCAGAGCGTTGGGCAGATGGTCGCGATGGTTTCCGGGCGCTCACATGGTCGAAAGCCGCCATGGCTGCGGATCAGGGTCCCGTGCACGACGTTGTGTCGAACCTTTCGCCACTGACAAGCATCGCGTTCCCGAGCGCCTTGTTCACGACACTAGGCTTCCGCTTCGACGAGACTCTGACGACCGGCGAAGGCCGGGAAATCATCGCACGCGGCGCATCAATACTCGGCATAGTCTCGGCTTTAGAGTTCACTTCGATCCACCGTCGATGGGCCCATGACGCGTCCGCGAGCGACGAACAAGCTCGCACGCAACAGCAAACGGCGGGGCAACAACTCGTGGCCCGCCTAGACGCCGAGCCGACGTTGCTGCCCGCAGGCGCTGTCTCACATCTTCGGTCCCTCGTCACGGACAAGAATGCGTCGATAGCTCTGCGCCACGTTCTCGCCAGTAAGTCCTGGAGGTTCTTTGGCCCTCTGCGCGCGGTCGTATCGAACGCCAGCAATCTACGTGCACGAGCGCTAGCTCGAGTCCGTCGCCGGCGTTCGAGCTGACTCAGCATCAGCGACCGCGGAAGCCTTGAGCCAAGACGCCAACCGGAGTTTGCTCTTAGCCGTGGATCGTGTTCTCTAAGAGTCCAGTGAGGTAAACCCCATACCCACTCTTGGCAAGCGGGGCAGCGAGGGCGGCAAGCTGGTCATCGTCAATCCAGCCGGCCCGCCACGCGATCTCCTCGATACACCCAACTTTGAATCCCTGACGGTCTTCAATGACGCGAACATACTCGGATGCTTGCATCATCGACTCGAACGTTCCGGTGTCTAGCCAAGCAACACCACGATCGAGCACTTGTACCTGCAAATTGCCTGCGTCGAGATAAAGCTCGTTCAACGTAGTAATTTCCAGTTCACCACGATCACTCGGCTGGATGGTTTTGGCAAGCTCGATCACAGAATTATCGTAGAAGTACAACCCCGGCACCGCATAGTTGCTCTTGGGTTGCTCAGGCTTCTCTTCGATCGAGAGCGCCTTCATATTCTTGTCGAAGTCGACGACACCATAGGAGCGCGGATTCGAGACGTGATAGGCAAAAATCAATCCGCCAGCGAGGTCGCCGTTCGCACGAAGTGAGGTACCAAGACCGGCGCCGTGGAAAATGTTATCCCCCAGCACGAGTGCGACTGATTCATCTCCGATGAACTCTTCGCCGATGATGAATGCCTGCGCGAGACCGTCCGGCGTCGGCTGCACCGCATACTCAATGCTAATCCCGAGATCGCTTCCGTCACCGAGCAGAGCTCGAAACTGATCATTGTATTCGGGGGTGGTAATGACGAGAATCTCTTTGATTCCCGCCATCATCAGTGTCGACAAGGGGTAGTAGATCATTGGCTTGTCATAGATCGGCATCAACTGTTTAGAGATGCCTCTTGTGATTGGCCAGAGTCGTGAGCCGGATCCACCGGCCAGAATAATGCCGCGCATTGCTAGCTTCCCGTCTTCGCGTTAAGCGATTCGTAGTAGGTTCTCGCGCCATCCCAGGTCGGGAGCAGACCGGCATCCCGCGCTTCTGCGAGCGTGGGCGCCTCCACGTCTTTCGGCGACAACAACAGTTCGCCAGCCTCGGGAGGGAACACAAGCCCTACTTCTGGGTCGAGCGGATTGATCCCATGTTCGGCTGAGGCGTTATACGTGTCAGAAACCAAGTAGCTCACTGTCGCGTCATCGGTGAGAGCAACGAAAGCGTGACCAAGGCCCTCCGCTAGGTAGATCGCCTTGCGGTCGACCGTGTCGAGCCGCACTGAGTCCCACTTGCCAAACGTTGGCGAGCCCACGCGAATATCGATGACGTAGTCGATAACGGCACCATGGGTGACCGTTACGTACTTTGCCTGCCCCGGCGGAATATCGGCGAAATGGATGCCTCGAACCACGCCCTTCTTCGACACCGACGTGTTCGCTTGCCGGAGGTTCAGCGGGTGGCCCGCCGCCTCTTCAAGCTTGTCGAAGCGGTACCACTCAAGGAAAACGCCGCGGTCATCAGCTCGCTGGATGGGGGTGATCTCAAAAGAGTCAGGGACCGATAATTCGCGAATTTGCACGAAAACCATACTAGCGTGCGGCCTCCACCGGCCAATGCAGAGCCGTTTTTGCGTCCGTGCGGCTAGCTCCGATTTCGGGTGGCCGCGAAAAACGATTAGTCGTCGAGGCCAGTCAGCGAGTTTTGATACGCGGCAATCGTCGTGTCTGCTGGCCCGACCACCTGCAGTTCACCCTTATTGAGCCACGCCGCCTGATCGCACATCTGTTGCACGACAGTCGTGTCATGACTGACAAGGATGACCGTTCTGCCGTCAACCTTGAAATCTCGGAACTTTTGGAGACACTTGGCTTGGAACTCCGCATCGCCGACCGCCAGCACTTCGTCGACCACAAGAATGTCGGGGTTTACGTTGATCGCGATAGCGAACCCCAGTCGAACGAACATTCCTGAGGAGTAGTTCTTCACTGGCTGGTCGATAAATTCTTCCACGCCCGAGAAATCCACAATCTCGTCGAATTTCGCGGTGATTTGCTTCTTCGTCATTCCGAGGATGGAGCCATTGAGGAAGATGTTCTCGCGACCAGAAAGCTCGTGATGAAATCCAGATCCGACTTCGAGCATCGCCGCCATTTTGCCGTTATGAGTGATGCTTCCCTCATTGGGGTAATAGATGTTCGCGAGGCATTTGAGCAAAGTGGATTTGCCCGAACCGTTACTGCCGATGAGGCCAAAAGTAGAGCCTGCTGGCACGTCGAAACTGACGTCCTTGAGGGCCCAGAAACCCTCGTGCACCGAACGACGCCCACGCATGATCGTCGACTTCAGTGTCTGGTTGCGCTCGTGGTAGAGACGGAAGCTTTTGCTCACCTTGTCTACATGTACCGCAATCTCGCTCACAGGGTCTCCGCCAGATTTCTTTCGTTGCGTCGGAACACGATGACACCGACTATAAAAATGCCGACTGCCCACGCAAGGCAGATCAGCCACGTAATCACATCGGGCCAGCGGTTGTCATACAGCAGGTTCCGGAACAGATCGAGAAAATGCACCATCGGATTTAGGCCGTAAATATCCGTGAGCTGAATGGGCGTTCCGAATAGCCCTCCTAGTTGCTTCGATACATCCGCGACCATCGAACTGGGGTAGATCACTGGGCTGAGGTACAACCACATCTGCAGCAGGATCGTGACAAACCATTGAGTGTCCCGGAAGTAGACATTCGCAACGGAAAGCATGAGGGCCAAGCCAGCACCGAACACGGCAAGAAGCAGCATCGCTACAAGCACGAGCGGAATCCACTGCAACATGATGCTGCCCATAACCCCAACAGCGATTGTCAGAGCAAGAACGAGCACCCCCATCTCGAACATCCAGTTATAGCCAGCTGACCCCACCAAAGACAGGGGCAGGACAATTCGGTTAAAAGACACCTTCTGAATGAGCACAGCATTCTCGACCAGGGAGCCAACGCCCTTCGTAATTACTGTCGAAAGAAAGGTAAACGGCAGCAACCCGCACAGTAGCCACAGGGCAAAGTTGTTCAACCCACTGGGGTCACCGACGTCGGGTTTGATGCGGAAAACCAGCGAGAACACGAACGTATAGATGAGCATGAGCGCGAGCGGATTCGCCAGCGACCACAGTTGCCCGAAGACGGTGCGCTTGTACTTGCCCCGGATTTCACGCAACGTGAGGTTAGAGAGAAGCTCTCTGGAACTCAGTAGTTCCTTAAAAAATCGCATCAACCCTCGCCTAATAGACGGCCGCAAGACCGAAGATCAATCTAGCCTAGAACGTTTCTCGTTGTGGCTTTGGCGGTGCTGGCCAGAGCCGGTCGCTTTGTGCTCTCATCTGACTCTGCGCAGAGGTACGAGGCCGGTAACAAGAACAGCCCCCAAACTTGGCGAGAAACACCAGTTCGAGAGCTGTTCTTCACTGTGCGCGAGGGGGGACTTGAACCCCCACGTCCTTTCGAACACACGGACCTGAACCGTGCGCGTCTACCAATTCCGCCACTCACGCGTGGGTCGAGTTAAACACTCAACTGAGTGAGATTATCACAGCGCTAACATGATCAGCGACTCGGCTTCAAGCACCAATTCACTAACGATTCACAGTTTCGTCATATAAGGTCGATAGCTGCCCGTGTGTGCACAACGCCGGGTTCAACCAGACATGATCAAGGACTGCCGAATCTGGCAGTGCACAGACCACACCCCTGGGGGTTACCGCGTGAAACGAATGCTGACACTCAGCGCAATCATGGCAGTTGTCGTGAGCGTGACGGTTCCAGCCGCAGCACACATGGAACCATCGTCGCGCGATCTTCCATCCACAGCTTCGGCCGCTTCGGCATCCACAATTCTTCAGCAATCTGCTGCCGTCTCTTCGAAAGAAGCCGACGCAGCCATTCCCGCCCAGTCCTTCGCTTCGTCGATAGACGCGGCGATCGCGCCCGCGACGCGAGACGCCCTCGCAATCAAGGCGCCCGTCGTCGAGCCACCACCCGAGCCCGAGCCCGTCTACTCGGGCCCCTCAGGTTCCTTCGCTGGCAGCTACGGTGGAGAGTTCGCCGGTTTTCTCGCAATGTGGCCAGCAAACGCACCCGTCAATGATGGCTTCGGCTACCGCGGCTCTGAGTTCCACGGTGGCATCGACATCATGACCGGCAGCGGCGTGACCCTTGTTTCCGCATCTCCCGGCGTCGTGACTCAGGTCACCTACGGCGGAGGTTGGGGCCAGTACGTCAAAATCGATCACGGCAGTGGAGTTTCTACTCTCTATTCGCACATGATTCAGGGCTCACAGATGGTCTCTCCCGGCCAAACTGTTGCCGCGGGGACTCCCATCGGTTTGAGCGGAAGCACCGGCTATGTCACCGTCGCCCACCTCCACTTTGAGACCTACATCAACGGCACGCGCGTTGACCCGATGGGCCTGCTGCCCTAATTGCTCGGCGTCGGTAACGGGCTAGCCTCTCTCAACAGCTAACATCGACGTACCAACATGAGCTATTACGAGGAGAGCTTTGGGTCTTCTGGACAACTTTGAGCGAGGTCTTGAGCGCGCCGTCAATGGCGCATTCGCCAAGACCTTCAAAAGTGGTCTGCAACCTGTCGAGATAACGAGCGCATTGCGCCGCGAACTCGACACGCAGGCCGCCGTAGTGTCACGCGATCGCATCCTCGTGCCCAATAGCTTTACGGTGCGCCTCAGCCAGACCGACTACCAGCGGATGGTCGGCCTCGGGTCGACCCTCATTTCCGAGTTGACTGAACTTGTCCAGCGTCACGCCACCGCCCAGCATTACTCCTTCTCTGGCGGAATCTCGATTTCACTTTCCGCTGACCCCGCGCTGAGTCAGGGCATGATCGAGGTTGACTCCGTCAGCGTCAAAGGAACGGTCGCCTGGACTCCCGTTCTCGAAATCAACGGCACACGGCATCCCCTCGTACACTCCCGCACCATCATTGGTCGAGGAAGCGAAGCTGACATCACGGTTGATGACAACGGCATCTCCCGTAAACACGTTGAGGTCTTGTGGGACGGCACGAGAGCCGAAGTCAACGATCTCAACTCCACCAACGGGTCCAAATTGAACGGATCTCCGGTTTCCCGCGCACCACTTGCGCCAGAATCCGTGATTGATGTCGGTCGAACCCGTATCGTGTTCCGTGTGCTTGCCCAATCCGCAGATGGCGATCAGTCCTCTGATCACCACAACGACCGGGGGTTCACCCTATGAGTGAACTGACCCTCCTACTATTGCGCGTCGCTTTTCTCGCAATCATGTGGGGCTTCATCTTCGCCATTGTGTACGCCCTTCGCTCGGATCTCTTCGGAGAAAAGGTTCGACGGATGCCCGTGCAGAACTCCTCGCCGGCCGCGGCGCCCTCAGCTCCTCAAGCGCCAGTCACGGCGCAGGCGACAAAGCCCGTGCAACCGGCCCCCGTCTCGGGCAGCTCCCTCGATGCCACGCGTCTAGTTATTGTCTCTGGCTCGAAAGAGGGGCTCGAGATTTCACTGCCCGATGAGCAGCTGACGATCGGCCGTTCAAGCGAGTCTGGTCTAGTGATTCGCGACGACTACACGTCAACGCATCACGCACGACTGTTGCGGTGGGCCGACAGTTGGGTTGTTCAGGATCTCGATTCCACGAACGGCACTTTCCTAGCGGGCCAACGCGTGAGCGTTCCGACCCCTATCCCGTTGAACACGCCAATCAAGATCGGCACTACCAGCTTCGAACTGCGACGGTAACTGGATGGCCACGTCGGGCAACAGCGCTGCCGCATCCCATGTAGGTCGGGTCCGCGCCAATAATCAGGACTCTGCCTACGCGGGCACCCACCTTTTTATCGTTGCGGACGGCATGGGTGGGCACGCTGGCGGCGATGTAGCTTCGGCAATCACGGTCAAGCATGTCGTCGAAGCTGACAGGATCTTCACGGATCCTGACGAAGCGGCCCAGGTGCTCCACGACACGCTGATCGCGGCCAACCACATTCTTTCTGACACCGTTATCGAGCACAATGAGCTCACCGGAATGGGCACCACCGTCAGCGGAATGGTCCGTGTTGGCAACAAGATGGCGATGGCTCACATTGGTGACTCCCGCATCTATTTGCTGCGCGACGGTGAAATGAAGCAAATTACTCACGACCACACGTTCGTTCAACGTTTGGTGGAGAGCGGTCGCATCACGCTAGAAGAGGCGGCAGTGCATCCTCGCCGCTCGGTGTTGATGCGAGTCTTGGGTGACGTAGACGCCTCCCCCGAAATCGATACTGAAGTTTTTGACACCCGGTCAGGCGACCGTTGGTTACTGTGTTCCGATGGCTTGAGCAGTTTTGTCACAGAAGACAAGATTGCGGCAACCTTGCGCCGCGTGACTGACCCGGACGCGGCGACAGAGCGTCTCGTTCAGGCAAGCCTCGATCAGGGTGCGCCAGACAATGTCACCGTTGTGCTCGTCGATATCGGTGACGACGAGACGTCAGCCCACGTCCCACCATTAACTGTTGGTTCGGCTGCCTCGCCCCTGTCGTTCGAGCCGACGATCGCCAAAAAGCCCATTCGCCTGCCGAATCTTCTTCTGCACCCGCTCAAGGCGACCCAGCCAGACGACAGCCACTTCGAGCCGGAATCTGATGAGTACTATCAGGCGATCATCCGTGAGGATCGTCGCCGAGTTCGCCGTCGCCACCTTTCCTGGATCGCATTCATCACCATCACGATTGCGGCCATTGCTGGCGGCCTCATTGTTGGTTACCAATACACGCAACAGCAGTTCTACGTGGGCGCTGATGATGGCCAGGTGGCGATCTACCAGGGTGTTCAACAAGACATCGGCCCCATTTCGATGTCGCACGTCTACCAGGTCACTGATATTCGGATGACTGATCTGCCGTTGTACCGTCGCGCCAGCGTCGAGAACACGATTAACGCGCACGATCTCGAGGATGCTCGCCGAATAGTGAGAACGTTGTCTGATGCCCGCCTCCCCTAGCCAAGACGCTCGCGCCTCGGCTACGGCCGGCCCGCGAGCGATCACCGAAAGCATCCGCCTTAAGCTGCGGGTGCCTGCCCGCCTGCGCAATCTCGAGATGCTCCTCGTTGTGGTGGCAATTCTCATCAACCTCGGTTCCATCGCTCTCGTGCAATTGGGTGCGATCGGTCACCTCGGGTTCACGGTCCTTGGCCTTTCGGGGTTGCTTGGCGTTCTCGTCTTCGGCATGCACATCACTCTTCGGGTGACGGCGCGGGATGCTGATCCGCTGATTCTGCCCATAATCACGGTGCTCAATGGGCTCGGTATCGCCATGATTTATCGTCTCGACCTGGCAAAGGAAGCTACGGGGTGGTCAAGCGGCGGCATCCGTCAGATCGTCTGGACAGGCATTGCCATCATCATTGCGATGGCGGTTCTCCTCATCATCAAGAATCACCGCGTTCTGCAGCGTTACCGTTACATCGCGATGTTCAGCGGCATCGTTTTGCTGCTGCTGCCGCTGGCTCCGGTTATCGGAGATGTCCGCTTTGGTGCGCGCCTGTGGGTTCAGTTCGGCTTGTTCTCGTTCCAGCCGGGTGAACTTGCCAAGATTGCGCTCGCTGTTTTCTTCGCCGGTTATCTGGTGTCAGCGCGAGACTCACTCTCGATGGTTGGCCGCAAGGTGCTGGGGATGACTTTCCCGCGGGCTCGTGATCTTGGGCCCATCATTGTTGTCTTTGTAGCTTCCATGCTCGTGCTGATCTTCCAACGCGATATGGGAACGGCCCTGCTCTACTTCGGCCTGTTTCTCGTGATGATTTACGTCGCTACCGGGCGTTCAAGTTGGATTGTGCTCGGGATGGCCATGTTCTTGGGGGGCGCTTTTGTCGCCAGCCGGTACCTGACCTACATTTCAGGGCGCATCGACGCTTGGCTCGATCCTTTCAATCCAGAGGTTTACAACGCAGAGGGTGGGAGCTATCAGCTGGCGCAAGGGCTCTTTGGACTCGCCGACGGCGGGCTCATAGGCACCGGGTTCGGTCGCGGAAGCCCCAATATCACCCCCCTCGCCGAGAGCGACTACATCATCTCAGCGCTTGGCGAAGAGCTAGGTCTTATCGGCATTTTCGCAATTCTGGCGTTGTACCTTCTCTTTGTGTCTCGTGGATTCCGCATCGGCTTTGCCGGTCAAGATGATTTCGGCCGCCTCTTAGGGGTCGGTCTCGCTTTCGTGATCGCGCTCCAGGTGTTTGTCGTCATCGGTGGTGTCACCCGCGTTATTCCGCTGACCGGTCTTACGACCCCGTTCTTGGCCGCCGGAGGTTCGTCCTTGGTCGCTAACTGGATCATTGCGGCCCTGTTGTTGCGACTCTCAGATACTGTGCGTCACCAGCCTCAACTTGTTATTGAGCCGTCCCTTGACAACCGATCGGTGGTGGGGCAGTGAACCGCGAACTCAAACGCGTAAGCACGGTGGTGTTGCTGATGTTCGTGAGCTTATTTATCTCTAGCTCCATAATTCAGGTTGTTACCGCCGATAGCCTGCAGGCGGATGGCCGAAACGTACGCACCCTTTACGCAAGTTACTCAGCCGAACGCGGTCCGATTCTGGTGGATGGCGTTGCCATCGCCCTATCTGAACCTGCTGACGATGAATTCAAGTTTTTGCGGGTCTACCCTCAGGGTGAGCTGTACGCGCCCGTCACCGGGTACCTCACGTTGAACCAGGGAAACACTGGCCTCGAAAATTCACTTAATGACTATTTGAGTGGATCATCCAACGATCAGTTCTTCGATCAGGTCAATTCAATCTTGACGGGCCAGAACCCGACGGGCGCTGCAGTCGAGCTCACTATCGATCCTGTGGTTCAGCAGGCTGCATGGGATGCGCTCGGTGACTATAAGGGTGCCGTCGTCGCGATTAACCCCAAGACCGGCGAAGTCCTGGCAATGGTTTCGAAACCAACTTTCGATCCGAATGAACTTGCCGTGCACGACACTGCTGCGGTGATCGACGCCTATGACCGTCTCCTCAACGACCCGGATGGTCCATTCTTCAACCGCACTCTTGCTGGCCCATTGGATCCTCCTGGGTCGACGTTCAAACTTGTTGTTGCGGCGGCCGCACTCGAGAGCGGCGAGTACACGGCCAGCAGCACTTTCCCGAACCCCGCAGAACTTCAGCTCCCCGAGACCTCCTTTGTCATCAGCAACGCCGACAGCGCAACCTGCGGTAGCGGAAGCACAGCGTCGATCGCTACCGCGATCCGCCTGTCGTGCAACATCCCGTTTGCCCAGCTTGGCGACGCTTTGGGCTCGAACGCGATTCGTGAACAGGCCAACAAATTTGGCTTCAATGAGAGCGTCTCCATTCCTCTTGATTCGACCGAAAGCGTTTACCCCCGCGCGCTTGACCAGCCGCAAACAATGCTCTCGGCATTCGGCCAATCCAGCGTTCGAGCATCACCGTTACAGATTGCGATGGTTTCGATGGCGATCGCGAACAGCGGCACGCTTATGCAACCCAACCTTGTTGAGAGCATCATGGCATCCGATCTCACAACGATCCAGTCCTTCGAACCGACCCTTTTCGGTCAGGCAATTAGTCCGCAAACGGCGGCCGCGCTCACCCAGATGATGGTGGACGGGGTCAACAACGGGGCAGCTTCTAATGCCGGCATTGATGGGGTCGAGGTCGCAGGAAAGACCGGTACAGCAGAGAACGGGGAAGGTGAGCCCTACACACTGTGGTTCACTGGATTCGCGCCGGCAAATGATCCAGAAGTTGTTGTCGCGGTAGTTGTCCAAGATGGTGGCGGGCTAGGACAGTCCGGTACCTCTAGTGGCATCTCCGCACCAATTGGGCGTCAAGTACTAGAGGCGGTGCTAAACAGATGAGACCAACGAGCGGACTCACATTCGGCGGTAGATACCAACTCTCCAGTCGCGTAGCGATTGGTGGCATGGGCGAGGTGTGGCAAGCCACAGACCTCGTAATAGGTCGAACGGTTGCGATCAAAATCCTCAAGGATGAGTATCTTGGCGACCCCGGTTTCCTTGAGCGCTTTCGCGCGGAAGCTCGTCACGCCGCACTCGTTAACCACGAGGGCATCGCTAATGTCTTCGACTACGGCGAGGAAGACGGTAGTGCTTACCTCGTCATGGAGCTTGTTCCCGGCGAAGCTCTCAGCGCGATCATCGAACGTGAGCGGGTGCTCGATCCTGACCGCGTGCTCGACATGGTCGCTCAAACCGCTGCGGCACTCCAGGCTGCTCACGCGGCAGGTCTCGTGCACCGCGACATCAAGCCCGGAAACCTTCTCATCACTCCAGAAGGTCGCGTCAAAATCACCGACTTCGGAATTGCTCGCATTGCGGACCAAGTACCGCTCACGGCAACTGGTCAAGTCATGGGAACAGTGCAATATTTGTCCCCAGAGCAGGCCAGCGGTCATCCGGCATCGCCAACGACCGACATCTACTCCCTCGGCATTGTCGCGTACGAGGCATTAGCCGGGCGTCGTCCGTTCACGGGCGAATCTCAAGTCGCGATCGCGATGGCGCAGATCAACGAGACTCCGCCTGAGCTGCCGATGACGGTGTCTGAACCGGTGCGCAATCTGGTTTACGCTTGCCTCGCTAAATCGCCAGGAGATCGTCCGGCATCCGCATCGCACCTGTCACGTGCGGCTCAGTCGCTACGTCGTGGTGACGTCGCTGCCGCAGCAACGGCCGTCCCCGGAATTTTGGGAGATAACTCTCATGCCGCGACGGTCGGGCTCAACTACGGCAATTCCACCCAAGCAACCCGAGTTTTGAACACCGCAGGGGCTACTGGTGTTACGACGACTGCACTCGTCGATGAGCCCAAGAAGCGCAATCCCTGGACGTGGCCTATCGTCGCGCTCATTTCCTTGCTTGCCGTTGTGTTGATCGCCGTGATCATCGCGCTGCTCGCAAACCCCGACGAAGAAGTGCCGGTCGCGCCCACCTCCGGCACACCGACGTCGAGTGCGCCGACACCGTCAGTAGAACCGACAGCGGAAAAGGTTTCCCTCGCTGAAGATGAGGTGCTCGATCGCTACCAAGATGCTGTTCAGCAGATCCTCGACGAAAAGGGTCTCGTTCTTGATCCTCGGGTCGGAAGTGCTGCAGAGTCCATCGAAAAGGTCGGACTTTCGTATTCCGTAACACCGGTCGGTAACGTCACGGAAGGCTCAACCATCACGGTCTACTTCTATGACAAAGTTGCCGTAGCCCCAACCCCCACTCCTACAGTCCCGATAGCGAACACCATCACTCCCGGCGGGCCGTACCTGCCGGATGCCGTCGTGACGGTCAAGTGGGCGACCTACACGGGATGCCCCGATGGATATCCGCTCTCTGGCTTCAACTTCCTTATTCAGGGTGGCCCGGATTCTGGAACCTCCGCACAGGATCCAAACAGCACGGGCTTCGACATCCAGCTCCCGTCAACGGTCGGGGAGTCGACCACAGTTTCGTACAGCGCCGTATGCACGGGTCTCTCGGACTCGCCGAAATCGTCGCCAGTTACCGTGACCGTTGGGGCTCCGTAACCAAAGATCAAGAAGAGCAGCCGATAGACTAAAACGGTATTTACCCCACGAGAACAAACAGGAGTGAACTAGTGAGCGAAGGCGTGGCACAGGGCGTACGCCAGCTCGCTGGGCGATACCAAATTGGCGAGCTTCTCGGCCACGGCGGTATGGCGGATGTTCACCTTGGTGTTGATTCGCGGTTGGGGCGTCGAGTTGCCATCAAGCTGCTCAAGCCGTCGCTCGCTAACGATCCTGCTTTCCGGACTCGTTTTCGTCGGGAAGCTCACGACGCGGCGAAGATGGCGCACCCCACGATTGTGCGCATTTTCGATGCCGGTGAAGAGTCAGTTGTCGACCCCTCTGGGCACGAGACGCTCATCCCGTTCATCATCATGGAATACGTCGACGGTCGTCTCCTCAAAGACATCGTTGCAGAGGGCGCTCTTGCTCCGGCAGAGGCCGCCCGCATCGTTTCTCAGGTACTCACGGCGCTCGAGTATTCTCACCGTGCTGGTGTCGTGCACCGTGACATCAAGCCGGGCAACATCATGGTCACGACCAGTGGGCAGGTCAAGGTCATGGACTTTGGCATCGCCCGTGCTGTGTCTGACTCGGCCGCAACCATCGCAGAGTCGAGCGCTATCGTTGGAACCGCGCAGTACTTCTCTCCTGAGCAGGCGCGTGGTGAGAGTGTCGATGCTCGTTCTGACCTCTACTCCACAGGTGTTGTGCTCTTCGAGCTCCTCACGGGCAACCCGCCGTTCACCGGCAACAACCCGGTCGCCGTGGCGTACCAGCACGTCAACTCTGAGGCGATCCCGCCGAGCACCTCGACCGCTGCAGTTTCGCCGGCGCTCGACGCCGTAGTTCTTCGGTCGCTTTCCAAGGACCGCTATGACCGCTATCAGAGCGCGGCAGAGTTCCGCACTGATGTTGAGTCAGCAGCAGCGGGCTCTGTTCCTGAACGTAAGCAACTCGTTCCCACAGATTTCAACGCCACTCTTTTCGGCGTGAATCCGAAGGCGACTGCCGGCAGCGATGCCACTTTCCGTCAACTTGCCGTTGATGAGAATGATCGCACTCCTCGAACCCAGAACCGTCCGCCTGTTGCGTGGATCTGGGGCGGTATCGCGCTAATGGCCGTGGTCATCGTCACTGTGGTGGTCTGGGCATTTAGTCTGACTCCTGCCCAACTCAGTGGCTCGAACTCGGTAAAGGTTCCTGACGTAGCTTCAATGACCTACGACGAAGGTGCTTCTGTGCTCTCCGAGTTGGATTTGGTGCCCAAGCGCGTCAATCAAGCGAGTGAAACCATCGATGAGGGTGTCATTATTCGCACTGATCCAAGCCCAGGACAGGTAGTTCCTCCTGGTCTTGAAATCGAAGTAGTTGTATCGCTTGGTCGTACTCCCGTGACCGTGCCCAACGTCAGCAACATGCAAGAGGATGCGGCGATCTCGATGCTGGAATCGGCGGGACTTGTCTACGGCACTAGCTCTCAGGCCTATTCGCCCAATCTCTCCAAGGGAACTGTTATCAGTTCAGACCCACGCGGCGATGCCGAACGCACTGCAGACGGCGCGATCATCCGCGAGGGCGAAACCGTCAACCTGGTCGTCTCTAATGGTTTGGTTCAGGTTCCCGATGTCACGGGCAAAGACATCGGTGAGGCGAACACCACGCTCACCGGTCTCCAACTCAGCGTCAAGCTGAAGGCAGACTTCGGCTGCGCCGGCAACACCGTGAGCTATCAGTCCCTCGTCGGCGATCAGGCGCAGAAGTCCGAAATCACCCTGCAGTACTGCGCCGGGTAGCGTAGACGCCCCAAACCCGACAGCTCCCTTCCGGTAGGCCAGCTGGGCACCGTCTGGCGTTTGAGAAGTCGCTCCTCCCCGACTGGGGCGTGCGGGAGCCAGCCTCTCGGCCTGGACGCTATTTGTGAACGAGGGGTGTGAGCGACTTGGCTAACGCCGGAGCCTCAAGCATCCCTACGCGGGACAACCAGTTGCCCAGCATCAAGTAGCCACCCTCGGTCAGAACCGACTCGGGATGAAACTGCACGCCATAAACCGGCTGGGTCTCATGCTGAACACCCATGATCACGCCACCCGCCGTGCGAGCCGTGATGTGGAGGTTTGCAGGAAGAGTTCCGTCAACGATCGCGAGCGAGTGATAGCGGGTCGCCGTGAATCGTTGCGGCAGATCGCGAAAAATGAGGCTGTCGTCGTGATCAATCAACGAAGTTTTTCCATGCATGAGTTCATCGGCGTGTGTCACTGTCGCGCCGAGCGCTTCCGCGATCGCTTGGTGTCCGAGACAGACGCCAAGCAGCGGGGTGCCGGAGGCGAGCGCAGCATGAACGATGGGGATGCTCACGCCGGCGTTGGCCGGGGTGCCCGGGCCTGGCGAGAGAAGCACGGCGTCGTAGTCCGAAAGCACCCGAGCAGCGTCCTCCGCGCTGAAGGAGTCGTTGCGCACGACGTCAGTAGTGGCCCCCAACTCAAGCAGATACCCGTTGAGCGTGTAAACGAAGCTGTCGTAGTTGTCGACGACCAGAATGCGGGTCACTGTTGCACCGTCGCATCCAGCGGGGTTACGAGCGGCAAGACCCACGGGAATACCCAGATAAAGAGCGATGCCACGATCGCGGCCGCTACCACCAGCAGAATGAGGATGCGTACGACTACCGGTCCGGGGAGCATGCGCCAGAGTGCTGCGTACATTAGCCAGCTCCTTCAAGTTTTTGGGCGATTGCCGCGATCTCGCTTGGCGCCCCTTCTGAACGCGGGTACCAAGTGTCGTAGACGGCGTACGCGATTATGCGTTCGTCAGCGGTGTGGATGGGGTTGCAACTCGTGAGCGTCATAATGCGATCACTCGCGACAGCGCCATCGAACTGCGGCACGGGATTGAGTACGCCAACGCCGGAGGCCAGCACATATTCGAGTGAACGGAAGACATAGCGATACCACCCGGCCTCGGTCTCAACGTAGACGCTATCGCCCAGTTGGAGTTTGTTGATATCGAAGAACGGGTCACCCCAGCCGGTGCGGTGAGCGGCAACCGCGAAGTTGCCTACTTCGCCGGGCATTTGTGTTCCTGTGTAGTGTCCGACACCACGCGTGTTGAGTACACGCTCAAGGCTGACGCTTTCGGCGATGGGGCGAGTGTAGTCAGCTCCGAAACGCGGCACGATCAGCGTGCCAAACGTGACGGCTTCTCCTGGCGCCTCGGCCACGATAGGAACGCCGGGGTCGGCTCGCTCTTCAGGGGCGAGTCTCACGGCTTCGCCCTTATTCCACTCTTGACTGAGCTCGAGAGCTTCTTCGCGTTGAGTGTTGCTGACAAAGATGTTGTTCACCCACGTCTGCCACACGAGGAACAACAGCACGATTACACCGGCGGTGATGAAGATTTCACCGAGAACCCCAATGAACGAAACGGGACGTCGCGACTTAATCTTCCGCCGGGTGCGACGACCGTCTTCGTGAACCATAGCCACGATTCTACGCACTGGCGCGCACTGGTTTCTGCGCGGCCGTCCGGCACACAGGGCGTTCGCGCTAGAATCTGAAGTATGGCTCGTAATTCTGAAGAAAAAGCACCGTCACGTCCCGCTGAAGATGCTCCCAATCCGGTGTGGTTTAAGCCCGTCATGTTTGGCTTCATGCTTATCGGGCTCGCCTGGATCATCACGTTCTATGTGAGTAACCAACTCTTGCCGATCGCGGCACTGCAGCAGTGGAACATTCTTGTTGGCTTCGGCATCCTCTTTATCGGATTCCTGATGACCACGCGCTGGCGCTAGAAATTACACGCGTGTAGTTATACCCAATGTTAATAAACCTGTGGATAACTTTTAGTCACTTATAGGACGAAGATCCGCAGCAGAGTAAGGCTGATCAGTCCCGCTACCACCAGAGCGACGAATGAGATCTCTGCGGTTGACGACTTCTTGTTGCGCTGACGCAAGAACACCAGCGCCAGCAGCGCACCAGTCGCCAGTCCGCCAAGGTGGGCTTGCCAAGAAATGCCAGAGCCGGGGATAAACCCGATTACTAGGTTTGCGGCCAACACGATGAGTAGCAGTCGGTTGTTCACACCCATGCGGCGTTGGATGACGAAGAATGCCGCGGCCAGGCCGAAGACTGCTCCGGATGCCCCGATAACGACGGATTGCGGCGCGAGCAGTAGCACAGCGACCGAGCCACCGAGCGCGCTGATCAGATAGAGCGCAATGAACCTCGCTCTACCGAGGGGCAACTCCAGCGCGCGCCCAAAGATAAACAGCGTGAACATGTTGAACAGCAAGTGAAAGAAGCTGGTCTCGGAGTGGAGGAACGCAGAGGTGATCATGCGCCACGGCTCAGCAGCCGTAAAGGGCGGATAGTACGCGAGTGCCTGAAATACCCGGCCGTCGGAGACCAACTGCAATAAGTACATGACAACGGTCAGCCCGATGAGCGTGTAGCTAACTACAGGCTTGCCGCTCGACGCCCGTGCCGCCCGCATGAGAACGGGTTTGCGCTTCGGCCCATTGGCCCGAGCCTCTTTGATGCATTCTGGGCAATGTACGCCCACAGCTGCCTGCGTTTGGCAGCTGGGGCATACGGTGCGCCCACATCGCTGGCAGAGAGTAAAACTTTGCCGGTCAGGATGCCGGTAGCAAAAATTTGCGCTGGCATCCGGCGATGTGGTCACGAAGGTTAGACCTCGTCGATCGTGACGGACTCGATGACAATGTCAGTGAGGGGCTTGTCGCTACCGTCTGTGTCGACAGCTTCGATTGCGTCGACGACCTTGCGCGACTCATCGTCAGCGACAGCACCGAAAATGGTGTGCTTGCCTTGGAGCCAAGGAGTAGCAACCGTGGTGATGAAGAACTGTGAACCGTTGGTTCCCTTGCCACCGCGCGTACCGGCGTTTGCCATAGCGAGGATGTAGGGAGCCGAGAAGTCGAGCTCGGGGTGGATCTCGTCGTCGAAGTTGAAGCCGGGGCCGCCGATACCCTTACCGAGCGGGTCGCCGCCCTGGAGCATGAACTGCTTGATGATGCGGTGGAAGATTACGCCATCGTAGAGAGGCGCTGTGGTCTTCTGACCCGTAGCGGGGTGCGTCCATTCGATGTCGCCTTTGGCGAGTCCAACGAAGTTCGCAACAGTCTTCGGCGCGTGGTTGCCGAAGAGGTTGAGACGGATTTCTCCGAGATTTGTCTTGATTGTGGCAACTGCGGTGTGTTGAGACATAAGGTCAATTCTTACATAGCGAAGCTGAGCCTTATATCCGCACTACTCAGCGTGCTCACAGTCAAAGCAGTGCGCACTCTGAACCCAGCGTGGCAGTATGTAAGAACTGTTCGACCATCTTTGGAGGTTTCCCGTGGCACTAACTCGCAAACGCCGCAAAGAACTCAAGCGCTTGAAAGGTCAAGCTGAAGGCCTGTGGAACGACCAGAGGGAGCTTCTCGACCACGCTTCCGCGGTTGTCCGCGAGGCGAGCCATCAGGCCGCCAACTACGCTCGTGAAGAAGTTAGCCCCAAAATTCACAACACGTATGACTCTCGGGTAAAGCCCGTGGTGTCATCATCAGTCGCTGGCGCCCGCTCAGTAGCCGAAAGCACGCGCAGCAAGGTGAAGGGCGACATTATGCCCGCCGTGACCTCTGCGCTAGGCACAGCCCTCGCGGCGATCGAAGTGGCCAAGAACCAGCAAGTTCGGGATGCGTTCGCTCGCGTCTCCGGACTCGCCGCCACCGCCGGTGAACGCGCGGGTCTCGTCAAAGCACAGCCGCAGCCCAAGTCGGCTGGCTTCGGCCGCTACGTCCTCATCGGCGTCGGCGTCGTTGCTGCCGTCGGCGTGGCCTACGCTGCGTGGCAGACACTGCGCGCAGATGACGACCTGTGGATCGACGACGAAGCAGAGACTGCGTAGCTTTTCTGCCACACACCGCACACGGTGTAGCTCCAACCTCTTAAACGATTCTGGCCCGGTTCTTGGTGAACCGGGCCAGAATTTTTTGGTTTGTGCTCTGCGGTCGCAGCAACTCGGCGAGTAGCGCGCATGCGCTTGTAATGAAAGTTTCCCGCGCAGGAAATGACACAGCCGAACTAGCCGCCGGCGGCACCGCCTCCGCGAGAAAAGTCGCGATGCTCGGAGCACTTCACCGCCGCGCGCTCCGTGCTGAGGGATCCATCCCAGACACGTTCGCCCTGGACTGTCCCGCGAACGCAAAAACCCCGGCCAGGAAACTGGCCGGGGTTTTTGTTGTCGTGCTGTGGAGCCTAGGGGAATCGAACCCCTGACCTCCTGCTTGCAAAGCAGGCGCTCTACCAATTGAGCTAAGGCCCCAATTTAAGGAATCTCTTGTGAAGATTCCAGTGGGGGTACGTGGACTTGAACCACGGACCTCTTCGTTATCAGCGAAGCGCTCTAACCGCCTGAGCTATACCCCCGTTGGGCAGATACGAGAGTATCGCATTCTGGCCGTTTGACGTAATCGACTAGTTGTTGGTGAAACCCACAAGGATTCCGCCGGTCAGTCGAACGCTGAAGTTATAAAGCATACTCGAAATTGCACCCAACGCTGTACCGACCAAGGTGTTGAGCAACGCAACAACCACCGAGAACAAGGCGACCTGGGCGAACCCGAATGAACTGGTCACACTGAAGTCGGTATCTTTCGTCAAGATGTCGCGGAAAATGCTGTCGAGATCGCCGAAAATACCGGTCGAGTTCAGCACAATCCACACGAGCATGGTTGCCACAACAAGGACGATACCCAGTGAAAGCGAGACCAAGAACGAAAACTTTACTGCCGACCAAAAGTCGATGTACACCAGCTTGAGGCGAACCTGTTTTACCGATGTTTGGCGCTGCGACTTGCGTTGCAACTTCTCCGCGACACTACTCATCTACCGACTCGTCCTTCCCAGCAGGGGCATCTTCACTCGCAACGCTATCGTCTTGAGCTTCAAGTTCTTTGTTGTCTAGATTTCGTTCGCTATTTCGTGCGATTGCAATGATCTTGTCGTCTGCTGCAAATCGAGCGAAAACGACGCCCATGGTGTCACGGCCCTTGGCCGGAACCTCAGCGACAGAAGAGCGTACCACCTTGCCACTGGCAAGAACCACAAGAACTTCGTCCTCGTCCCCGACCATCAATGCGCCGGCCAAATCACCACGTGCACCATCAAGTTTGGCGACCTTGATGCCCAAGCCACCACGGCCCTGAACCCGGTATTGGTCGGCGGCAGTCCGCTTGGCGAAACCGCCCTCCGTAACCACAAAGACGAAACCACTGTCGGGCACGACGCTCGCACTCAACAGGCGGTCATCCTCTCGGAAGCTCATCCCCATCACACCCGACGTCGACCGGCCCATCGGGCGCAGTGCCTCATCGGATGCGGTGAAGCGAATCGACATTCCCTTGCGAGAAACCAACAACACATCGTCAGTGCTCTCGACGAGCATTGCCGAGACAAGTTCGTCGCCCTCGCGCAAGTTAACGGCGATGATTCCGCCGCTACGGTTGGTGTCATATTCGGCCAACGCGGTCTTCTTGACAAGACCGTTGTACGTTGCCAACACCAGATAGGTGGCTGTTTGATAGTCACGAATGTCGAGAATTTGTGCAATTTCTTCGCCCGGCTGTAATGCCAAGAAGTTGGCGACGTGCTGACCCTTGGCGTCGCGACCGCCCTCCTGCAGCTCGTAGGCCTTGGCCCGGTACACAC
Organism: Salinibacterium sp. M195; assembly: GCF_019443965.1. Lineage (GTDB taxonomy): Bacteria > Actinomycetota > Actinomycetes > Actinomycetales > Microbacteriaceae > Rhodoglobus. Next base: position 476,034 of record NZ_CP040814.1, read on the forward strand.
GCCCCGTGTTGGTGAAGAACAGCAACCAGTGGTGCGTCGTGGTGACGAACAGGTGGTCGACAATGTCATCCGCCCGCAATTGCGCGCCCTTAACTCCCTTGCCGCCGCGGTGCTGGCTACGGTAGTTGTCGCTGCGGGTGCGCTTGACGTAACCGCCGCGCGTCACCGTGACCACCATCTCCTCTTCAGGGATGAGGTCTTCCATGCTCATATCGCCATCGAAACCCATCATGATTTCGGTGCGACGGTCATCGCCGTACTTGGCGAGCAAGTCGGTGAGTTCTTCGCTGACGATGTCGCGCTGACGCTGTTCGCTGGCAATAATCGCCTTGAACTCGACGATCTCGAGCTCGAGCGCATCGTTCTCATCGAGGATCTTTTGACGCTCGAGGGCGGCGAGGCGACGCAGCTGCATGTCGAGAATGGCACGTGCCTGAATCTCGTCGATTTCCAGCAGCTTGATGAGCCCCTCGCGGGCATCTTCCACTGTCGCCGAACGGCGGATGAGCGCGATGACCTCGTCCAGTGCATCAAGGGCCTTCAAGTACCCGCGCAAAATATGCGCACGCTCTTCGGCCTTACGCAAACGGAACGCAGTGCGTCGAACAATAACTTCGATCTGGTGAGTAGCCCACGCCGTAATAAAGCCATCGATAGACAACGTGCGTGGAATTCCATCAACGATCGCGAGCATGTTTGCGCCGAAGTTTTCCTGCAACTGGGTGTGCTTGTACAGGTTGTTAAGAACAACCTTCGCGACGGCATCACGCTTCAGGACGATCACGAGACGCTGACCCGTACGACCTGACGTTTCATCCCGGATGTCGGCGATGCCGGCAAGCTTGCCATCCTTGACAAGGTCGGCGATTTTCAGCGCGAGGTTGTCGGGGTTCACCTGGTAGGGAAGTTCGGTGACCACGAGGCAGGTACGACCCTGGAGCTCTTCGACATTCACAACCGCACGCATCGTGACCGAACCACGGCCTGTGCGGTATGCATCCTGGATTCCCTTGACGCCAAGAATCTGCGCACCGGTGGGGAAATCTGGGCCCTTGATGCGCTGAATAAGCGCCTCAATGAGTTCATCTTGTGTTGCTTCAGGGTGGGCTAAATGCCACAGAGCGCCTTCGCCAACCTCACGCAGGTTGTGGGGCGGGATGTTCGTGGCCATACCGACCGCGATACCGACGGAACCGTTGACGAGCAGGTTCGGGAAGCGGCTCGGAAGAACGGTGGGCTCTTGAGTGCGGCCGTCATAGTTGGGTTGGAAGTCGACGGTGTCTTCTTCAATATCCCGCACCATTTCCATAGCGAGCGGGGCCATTTTGGTTTCGGTATAACGGTGGGCTGCAGCGCCATCGTTACCGGGCGATCCAAAGTTTCCCTGGCCGAGGGCCAGCGGATAACGAAGGCTCCACGGCTGCACCAGACGAACTAGTGCGTCGTATACCGACGAGTCACCGTGGGGGTGGAACTGCCCCATGACGTCACCAATGACACGAGTGCACTTGGAGAATCCCTTATCTGGACGGTACCCACCGTCGTACATCGCGTAAATAACGCGACGGTGCACCGGCTTCAAACCGTCACGCACTTCGGGAAGCGCACGACCCACGATGACGCTCATCGCGTAGTCGAGGTAGGAGCGTTGCATCTCCAGTTGGAGGTCGACCTGATTAATCTTGTCGTGCCGGTCGTCTACGGGTGCATCTTCGAAGGTTTTCTTCGGAGTTTCTTCGTCAGCCATTAAGTGTCAATTCCAGTCTTGATCAGTCGCGAGTGCGGGCGCCGTGAGCTCTGTGTGAGCTAGATGTCTAAGAAGCGGACGTCTTTGGCGTTGCGCTGGATGAAGTTTCGGCGAGACTCAACGTCTTCGCCCATGAGAGTTGAGAAGGTTTCGTCGGCCGCGGCCGCGTCATCCAAAGTGACTTGGAGAAGCGTTCGGGAAGCGGGATCCATCGTGGTTTCCCACAATTCCTTGTAGTCCATCTCGCCAAGACCTTTGTAGCGCTGGATGCCGTTGTCTTTCGGCATGCGCTTGCCCGCCGAAAGCCCCGCTTCGGTGAGTGCATCGCGCTCGATGTCGCTGTACACATATTCGTGCTGGGCGTTGCTCCATTTGAGACGGTACAGCGGAGGCTGCGCCAAATAGACATAGCCCAAATCGATGAGCGGACGCATGTAGCGGAAAAGGAGGGTCAGCAGCAAGGTCGTAATGTGCTGGCCGTCGACATCAGCATCGGCCATCAAAACGATCTTGTGGTACCGAGCCTTCTCGGGATCAAAGTCTTCACCAACGCCGGCGCCAAACGCCGTGATCATGGCCTGGACTTCAGCGTTGCCGAGCGCACGATCGAGGCGCGCCTTTTCTACGTTGAGGATCTTGCCTCGCAGCGGAAGGATTGCTTGGAACTCGGGGTTACGACCCTGAACGGCGGAACCGCCGGCCGAGTCACCCTCCACCATGAAGATTTCAGACAGCGAGGGGTCCTTACTTGAGCAGTCCCGAAGTTTTCCGGGCATTCCGCTCGACTCAAGAAGTCCCTTACGACGAGTCTGTTCGCGAGCCTTGCGAGCAGCAAGACGAGCTTGGGATGCTTGAATCGCCTTGCGAATGACATCTCGAGCTTGTGTGGGGTTGCGATCGAACCAGTCACCGAGCTGTTGGCCGGCGATGCGTTGAACGAATGCCTTCGCTTCTGTATTGCCCAGCTTGGTTTTCGTCTGGCCCTCGAACTGCGGTTCACCCAGTTTGATCGAGATGACAGCAGTCAGTCCCTCACGCACATCATCACCGGAAAGGTTCTCGTCCTTTTCCTTGATGATGTTCTTCTCCCGGGCGTACCGGTTTACAAGAGTTGTCAGCGCGGCGCGGAAACCCTCTTCGTGGGTTCCACCCTCGTGCGTGTTGATCGTGTTGGCGTAGGTGTGAACGCTTTCGGAGTATCCAGCGGTCCACTGCATTGCAACCTCGAGTGAGATCTTCTTCTCGGTGTCTTCCGACTCGAAGGCGATGACATCCGGATGAATGAGCTCGTTCTTCTTTGCTTTATTCAAGTACTCGACATAGTCGACGAGACCACGTTCGTACATGTAACTTTCGACGACTTCTTCTTCAGGACGCTCGTCGGTGATAGTGATGCGCAACCCCTTGTTAAGGAAGGCCATCTGTTGAAACCGCGCACGCAGAGTTTCGTAGTCGAACTCGACGGTCTCAAAGGTCTCTTTGCTCGGCCAGAACGTTTGCTGTGTTCCGGTTTCATCGGTGGATTCGCCCTGAGCTAGCGGCGCCAGAGGAACACCGTTGGCGAAACTCATTCGCCAGACGTAGCCCTGACGGCGAATCTCTGTATCAATTTCAGCCGAAAGCGCATTGACGACAGAGATACCCACGCCGTGAAGCCCACCAGAAACGGCATAACCGCCGCCACCGAACTTTCCGCCAGCGTGCAGCATCGTCATGACGACCTCAACGGTCGATTTTTGTTCCTGCTGGTTGAGGTCGACCGGAATCCCACGGCCATTATCGCGCACGCGAATGGAACCGTCTTTGCGAATCCAAATGTTGATGGTGTCGCAGTAACCAGCGAGTGCCTCATCAACAGAGTTGTCCACAACCTCATACACGAGGTGGTGCAATCCACGCGGGCCGGTGGAACCGATGTACATACCAGGGCGCTTGCGAACAGCTTCGAGACCCTCAAGGATCTGGATTTGATCGGCACCGTAACTGTCGGCGGCAACATGACCGTTGGAAATGATCTGGCTCTCGGGCACGTCGTTTTCGGGCGTCGATGTCATCTGAAGTTAGGCTCCTGCCGCTAGTTCACACTCGCCATTCAGAGCTCATGCTCCATGAGGAGGTGCTTCTGACGGCTCCTAGGATTCTACCAAATTCCGCGGGTCAAAGACGGCCATATCGCGTTCTGCGGGAGTTTCTTTGGATGCGTGACCCATTTTGCCTTGCTAACCGTAAGTATCGCGCGGGCCCCGGCCTGGAATTGATCTGGGGCCTCTTTTCCAGGAAGGGGCGTTCGGTCCATCAAAGCGCACTGATTCGACACCGGCATGGGGATACTGCTGCGCGATCGTTGTGGTGATTCGAGAACGCATCAGCCGGAGTTGTGTTGCCCATGCTGTCGAATCGCACTGAACCGTGAGTACGCCCTCGTCGATTCCCACCGGTTTCGAGTGTTCTGCTGTCTCAACACCCACGATTTCGGGCCACCCCAACATCAACTCTGAACGCGCGAGCGGTGACGTCCATCCCATGTTGTTTGTGAGGCTATCCATTACGTCACCAAGCCCATGTGGATCACGCCCGGGAGCGAAGGGAACACTGGTACCTGGTTCTTTGCGATCCCGTTTTCGCGCCATATACGACCGCTTCGTCGCATCCCCAAAAACTTCTCGAAATCGCAAATAGACCGCAACGTGCTCATCGACAGCGGGATCTCTCTCATTCACTGCCGACCACCTCGCCAGCACGAATGTGAATCACATGCGCGGCGAGATGCTCGGGCACATCATCGAAAACCGCCGCGGTGATGAGTACTTGTTCGAAATTAGCGATTGACTCGGCCAGGCGTTCTCTTCGGGACTGATCTAATTCGGCGAACACGTCATCCAAGATCAACACGGGATCCCCCGCTGACGATTCTCTTCGCAAGAGTTCAGCGGACGCGAGTTTCAGTGCGAGGGCGAACGACCAAGATTCTCCGTGGCTGGCGTAACCACGTGCGGGCAAACCATTCAGACCGAAGATGAGGTCGTCGCGGTGCGGGCCGACAAGAGTTATCGCTCGGTCACGCTCTGTCTTACGGACTGAATCAAGAGCAGCGGCGAATGCAGTGGTCGCGTCAGCGACCGAAATTATTTCGCCGACAGCGTTAGTTGCCACCGCGTTCTCCGGGTCGTCCTGGCGCGAAACTATGCTGAGCGAGTTCGCCAACGACGCTCCATGATCCGCACCGACAATCCGCTCGTAGGCGCGAGAAACCTCAGGACTCAAGTCGGCGACAAGAGAACTTCGCGCGCTAATTATTTCGGAACCAAACTCGATGAGTCGCTCATCCCAGACATCGAGTGTGCTGAGCTGCGCGTCGCGATTTCCCGACGCTCGGGCCGTTTTCAATAGCATGTTGCGTTGTTTGACTACGCGTTCGTAATCAGAAATCACTCCGCTAAATCGAGGCGAACGGAGAATAAGTAGGTCATCGATAAAACGACGGCGCCCCGAGGGTTCGCCACGAACAAGAACAAGATCCTCTGGAGCAAAAAGTACGCTGGAAAAGTAGCGAGGAAGCTCGCGCGTACGGATCGCAGACCGGTTGATTTGCGCGCGGTTCGCACCACTGCGATTAATTTGAACCTCGGCCAAAAATTTTCGATCGTTGTGTTCAAGTCTCACTCGGACTATTGCGGCATCCGTGTGTTGGCGCACCATCGCGTGGTCTGTGGATACCCGATGAGAGCCGAGAGTACTCAGAAAGCCAAGAGCTTCAACGAGATTCGTTTTACCTTGGCCGTTAGAACCGACGATCAGGGTCGGGCCAGCACCGAGTTCTAGCGCTAGTGATTCGTAGTTACGAAAATCTTTGAGCTCAACATGGGTAACAAGCATTGCAACGAAGACTTAGCTCTTGCGGACGCTATGCCCGCCGAACTGATTACGGAGAGCAGCGACCGCCTTCATCGAAGGAGAATCTTCTTGGCGAGAAACAAACCGAGCAAAAATTGCGGCACTAATCGTAGGGACGGCGACAGCTTGGTTCAAAGCCTCATGCACTGTCCAACGGCCCTCACCCGAGTCCTCGACGTAACCGGCAATATTCGCGAAATCAGGATCTTCTTCCAGAGCCTTAACTAACAGCTCAAGCAACCATGAACGCACGACCGTGCCTCGTTGCCACGCCTTAAACGATCCGGGAACATCTTTTACGAGATCCTTACGGCTATCGAGTAGCTCGAAACCTTCAGCCCAGGCTTGCATCAGCGCATATTCGATACCGTTATGCACCATTTTGACGTAATGCCCAGCTCCAACAGGGCCGGCATGCACGAAGCCTTCATCCCGTGGACCCTCCGGTCGCAATGCATCGAAAATCGGCATAGCGCGCTCGATATCGGATGCTTCACCGCCGGCCATCAGACCGTAACCGTTTTCAAGTCCCCAGATTCCTCCGGAAACACCGACATCCACAAACGAAATTTTGAGCGGAGCGAGAAGGTCACGATGAATTTCATCATCGGTAAATCGGCTATTTCCGCCATCAATGACGAGGTCACCAGGCTCGAGTAATGCCGACACTTCTGTAATTACAGAATCGGTAATGGGTCCTGAAGGAACCATTACCCACACGATCCGCGGCGCTGGAACTGCGTCGACGAGATCGGAGAGCGTGGCAACGTCACTGACATCGGGATTCGGGTCATATCCGGTGACTGTCAGTCCCCCAGCTCGCATGCGCTCACGCATGTTCCCGCCCATTTTTCCGAGCCCAATAATGCCGATGTGTTTCGTTTCTTCCATGAGCTATCTCAGCAGCAGGTTGGGCTGCAACAAGTACTTGTAGTTGTCGCTACCCGGTTGGTCCTTAGATGACTGGCTCGTAATAAGCACAGGCCCAGGCTTGTTCGGATTCTCGGTCTTCGTAAACGAGATGCGCACAAATTCCGAATGCACCGAACTTAATCCATCAATCAAAAATTGCGGCTTGAGAGAAACAACGGTGTCGTCGCCGGTCAAGAACGCATCGATGGTTTCGGATGCTTGGGCTTGTTCCGAGCCGATTGCCTCAAGGGTGACGCCCTCGGTCGTAAACGTGAACCGAAGTGCTGCCTCGCGTTCGAGAACCAGCGACACCCGGCGAACAGCTTCGATGAGTTCCGCGGTATTCATTACCGCGAAGTTATCCACAGTCTCGGGAAAAAGTCGGCGAACGGGCGGGAAGTTTCCCTTGATCAAAAGAGACGTCACCGTTTTATTATCCGCCTGGAACGCGATTAGCTCACGTTCATCAGTGCTCGTGATAGCCACGGAAATTTCACCGCTGTTGCCGAAGGTCTTTCCGACTTCAACCAACGTCTTGGCGGGAACGAGCGCAGTGGCAGATTCGACACCGGACTCACCGGCATCCCATTCGATGTCTCGAACCGCAACGCGGTAGCGGTCAGTGGCGACCAAAGAGATGTTGTTTTGGGAGACTTCCAACTGGACTCCGGTGATTACCGGGGTGACATCATCACGAGATGCAGCAACTGCAACCTGCGCAATAGCAGCCGAGAAGAGATCCGCTTTGAGCGTTCCTACACGGTCAGAAATCTGAGGAAGAGTTGGATACTCCTCCACGGGCATGCTCGATAACGTGAAGTGTCCAGTGCCACAGGCAACAGTGATCTTGTTGTCTTCCGTACTGAAGCGCACGGGAGCGTTGGGAAGTCGACTCGCGATTTCGGCTAAAAGCTTGCCCGAAACGAGTACTCGTCCAGGCTCATCGACCTCAGCTTTGATCTGAGTTCGAGCAGATACTTCGTAGTCGAACGACGAAAGGGTGAGGCCATCGTCAGTCGCCTCGATCAGCACTCCACTCAAAATCGGCAGCGTGGTGCGCTGGGGCAGCAGTTTTACCGCAAACGAAACTGCCTCGCTGAAGACATCACGATTGACCTGAAACTTCATGAACCACCCCTAACCGGATCGTGCTCTGGCCGTTAATACTGGCACAGCGAATTGACTTGCGAACAACAGGTTATTTGGGATTCAAATTTCATTCTTTAAAGGTCACACTCTTAACCGTTGTGGATTCTGTGAATAACTCGTCAGATTTCTTGTAACTACGGGAAACTACAACGGTGTGAGTTGTTGATGAGCGGTGGAAAATTGTCGAGTCTTGACGTGAAACTCGAATGACAAGATTTTGTGATTCCACAGAAAGCTTTCGTCGACCAACAATCTTTCCGGCGAGTTGGGAAGGTTATCCCCAAGTTATCCCCAAGTAGGAAAACCTATTTTTGGCTGAATCGCTGGTTCTGTTTGATGCGGCTGGTCAGCTCGGTTACCTGGTTATAGATCGATCGACGCTCTTTCATGAGCTCAGTGATCTTCTTATTGGCGTACATCACCGTGGTGTGATCTCTGTTGCCGAACAGCTGACCAATCTTTGGCAGCGACAAATTGGTCATCTCACGACAGAGATACATCGCGATCTGACGTGCTGTGGCGATCGCTTGCGACCGTGAAGAGCCATACAAATCGTCCACGCTGAGCTTGAAGTAGTCAGCGGTGTGGTTGATTATGTCGACCGGTGCGATGACGTTGTCTTCGTCGAGGGTGATGAGGTCTTTCAGCACTGTTTGAACAAGAGCCATATCGACTTCGGTGCGATTGAGACTGGCAAACGCGGTGACGCGGATGAGGGTGCCTTCGAGTTCGCGGATATTCGATGACACCTTCGACGCCATAAATTCGAGAATGTCGTTGCCAACTTGCATTTTTTCGCTCTGGGCCTTTTTACGCAGAATGGCAATTCGCGTTTCAAGGTCAGGTGCCTGAACATCAGTGATGAGGCCCCATTCGAAGCGAGAACGCATCCGATCCTCAAACCCAGTGAGGTGCTTTGGAGGCAGGTCGCTGGTGATCACTACTTGCTTGTTGTGATCGTGCAGGGTGTTGAAGGTGTGGAAGAAAGCCTCTTGGGTGGAGTCTTTCCCTTGAAGAAACTGGATGTCGTCGATGAGCAAGATGTCTATTTCGCGATATCGAGATTGGAAGACCGAGGCGCGGTTGTTGGCAATCGAGTTGATGAAGTCGTTAGTAAATTCCTCGGAACTTACATAGCGAACGCGAATTCCGGGGTAAAGGCTCTCGGCATAGTGGCCGATGGCATGAAGAAGGTGTGTCTTTCCGAGTCCGGAGCCACCGTAAATGAACAGTGGGTTGTATGCCTTCGCTGGCGCTTCGGCAACGGCAACTGCGGCTGCATGTGCGAATCGATTCGAACCGCCGATCACGAAGTTATCGAAGCTGTATTTGGGATTGAGCCGTGAATCGCTTCTGCGAGATGAAGACTGTTCGATCGGTGCTGGAGGCGTCGGCTCGATGTATGGCTGTTCTGTGCGGGAAACTTCTTGTGAAAGTGCGTCCTGCTGAATTTCGGGGTTCACGACTGTCGCGAAGTTATTGATGCCGTCTTCGCTGCTCAGTGCGCCGATCGCATCGAGCAGTGGTTGACGAAGGCGCTGTTCAAGCATTCCCCGGGTGAGCTCATTGGGAACCTCGAGATAGAGGGTGCCGGCCATCACACCCTTCGGCTCAACCAAGCTCATAAACCCTTGAAGCTGCGGAGTAATCCGCTCATCTCCATCGAGGTGCGCGAGAACTGCTTGCCACAGCCCTTTAGTAGGGTCGGGTGTTTCCGACATTCTTTCCCCATCCCTTGGTACTTTTTACTCACAGGCTTATCCACTGTTGTGCACAGCTATTCTCGCTGATTTACTGGACTTCTGAAGCCGTTGTCCACTGGCTCTCACCTTAGTTGTCCACAGCATGTCGTTACCAATAAGGATGTATTCTGTGTGGATAATGCGCTGTTGATCGGAGTGCGGTTTGACCGCACCCGTTTAACGCCGTAGTTTTAATCAGTTGACTTCCGGCCCTTGGGCCTACTAATTCTTCCCGGCCGCCAGAGCTGGGCCTTGGAGATATAGCTATGAGCAAGAGAACTTTCCAGCCAAACAACCGTCGCCGCGCGAAGGTTCACGGTTTCCGTTTGCGTATGCGCACCCGTGCGGGTCGTGCCATCCTTGGCGCTCGTCGTCGCAAGGGACGCACCGAACTCTCCGCTTAGTCCTGTCCGGTGCTGTCTAAGGCGAACCGCGTAACGCATCCGAACGATTTTCGTTTGGCCGTGCGTCGTGGACGCCGCTATTCAGCACCGCACTGCGTTATTCACATTGTGAGTAACGAGCGATCTACTGGCGTGCGCTTTGGCTTTATTGTCTCCAAAGCAGTGGGAAATGCGGTTGTTCGCAATAGCGTTCGGCGCAGGCTACGCGCGGCAGCTGCTCAATTACTCCCCACTGTCCCTGGAGACTCGGACATCGTGGTTCGTGCATTAGCAGGTTCTGCGCAAGTTCAGTGCACTACGCTTCAGGCGGAGATCGCAGAAGGGATTGATCGAATCATGGTTAAGTCATGAGGTCATTCCTGACGTTTCTGCTGTTGTTCCCGCGAAACGTTTGCGTTCTTATTTTGCGCGTGTACCGCGCGATCATCTCCCCTCTCTATGGTGATGTCTGCCGCTATTATCCTTCGTGTTCTTACTACACGCTTCAGGCTATTCAACAACACGGATTTTTTCGTGGAGTGTGGCTTGGCACCCGCCGGCTTGCTCGTTGCCACCCGTGGGCGGCAGGTGGCATCGATGATATTCCGGCTCGACGTCACGAACGTTTTCAGATCACCAGGTTCGGCTTCGTTGTAGCCGCAAGCCACGAAAGGGGCTAACCACCGCATGGATTTCTTCGCTTTCTTCAGCACACTTTTGTGGCCGATTAAATGGGTGATTGAGGCAATCCTCGTCGCATTCCATACTCTGCTGAGTGCGCTCGGTATGGATGCGAATGCCGGTCTTACCTGGGTGCTCTCGATCGTAGGACTCGTGCTCGTGGTTCGCGCGGCACTAATTCCTGTCTTCGTGCGCCAGATTAAGAGTCAACGCCGCATGATGGAGGTTGCTCCTCAACTCAAGAAGATCCAGGACAAGTACAAAGGCAAGAAGGATCAGTTCTCTCGCGAGGCTATGTCTCGCGAGACGATGGCGATGTACAAGAATGCGGGTACTAACCCCTTTAGCTCTTGTCTCCCTCTTTTACTCCAGATGCCGATCTTCTTTGGGCTCTTCTCTGTTCTCCGTGAAGCACAACTCGAAGACCGCAGTGCCGGAGTTGGTTTTCTCAATGCCGATCTTTCAGAGTCATTCGGCACGTCGTCGCTTTTCGATATAGCTCCGCTGCATCTGGCAATTAGTACTGCCGAAGGCAATGTCGCGGTGATCGTTACCGCGGTCATCATGGTCATCCTGATGACTGGTTCACAGTTCATTACTCAGCTTCAAATCATGTCGAAGAACCAATCGGCTGAGATGAAAGCTAGCCCCATGTACCGCCAGCAGCGGATCATGTTGTACCTACTCCCCCTCGTCTTCGCCTTCTCAGGTTTCACCTTCCCTCTCGGCGTGATGTTCTACTGGCTGGTCTCGAACTTCTGGACCATGGGTCAGCAGTTCCTCGTTATCCGCAATATGCCCACGCCAGGCAGTGAGGCCGCCCTCGCTCGTGAAGCGCGTTTGGCGAAACGCAACCAGCGCAAGGGAATCATCGAGGAAACTCCGGAATCTGGAGCCATCGTCATTGAAGAACCTCAGAAGCCTCAGCGCGAACAGCCCGTAAGTAAGAACCGTGCAAAGAAGAAGCAGGGAAAGAAGAAATGACAAACGTTTCTGACACAGACACCACAGCAGTCGAGACTCCTGCTGTTGACGATCGCGCAGACCGCACCTCGGCACAGCTGGAGGAAGAGGGCGATATTGCGGCGGACTACATTGAAGAGCTCCTCGACATTGCAGATCTGGATGGAGACATCGAAATTGATGCTCGTGCAGGTCGCGCTTATATCTCTGTGACATCGAGCGAAGATACGAACCTTCGTGTTTTAGCTCGCCCGGATACCGTCACCGCCTTGCAAGAGTTGACGCGCATTGCTGTACAGAATAAGACCGGAGAGTTTTCCCGATTGATTCTGGACATTGGAGGCTCACGAGAGGCACGGGCGGCCGAGCTCTCGAAGCTCGTAGATACCGCAGTGGCCCGCATCGACGCCGGCGCTGACTCGGCGGCACTCCCCCCAATGTCGTCGTATGAGCGCAAGCTGGTACACGATGTTGTCGCGGAGCGCGGTTTCGTTTCGCAGTCGAACGGCGAAGGCCGCGACCGCCACACTGTCATTACTCGCGCGTAGTTTCACGTGAAACATTGACCGAAGAATTGGTGCTCGAGCGCGAGCCGGAGGTCGCCGTACAGTTATTTGGCGATCGGGTCGACCTTGCTCGGCAGTACATCCAGAGCCTCGCTCTTCGTGGAGAAGAGTTGGGTCTGATTGGCCCGCTTGAGCTTCCGCGGCTGTGGTCTCGGCACATCATCAACTGTGCACTCGTCGCTCCCCTGCTTCGGCCCGGTCTCGTTGGCGATATCGGGAGTGGTGCGGGTCTTCCGGGTATCGTCTTGGCGATTGCTCGTCCAGATGTGCAGTTCGTTCTTATTGAGCCCATGGAACGTCGTGTTGATTGGCTTCGCGCCGAATCCGCTCGTCTTGGGCTCGCCAATGTCATCGTCGATCGATCGCGCTCTCAGGATGCTCCATACTCAGAACAGCTGACTCAAATCACGGCGCGAGCTGTGACGGCACTCTCGAAGCTGATTCCGACGACTGAGCACCTCCTCGCTCCAGGCGGAGAAATGGTCTTCATGAAAGGTGCGCGGATAGACGAAGAGATCGAAGCTGCGTCCAAGGCCATTCGTAAAGCAGGGTTACGCGACGTTGAGTCTCTCGTCCTTGGTGAGGGAATTACTCCGGAGATCACGAGGGTCTTTCGGGCTAGAGTGGACTGATTCGATTGCGCTCCTAGTTATCGCATCTTCTCCCCCTTTTCAGCTCCATCAGAGAGAAAGTTTCACGTGAAACATCCCGAACGCGAAGTCAACGAACAGAGCAAGTCGTTCGATGAAACAACGCCGCTGGCGCGGGAGATTGCGGAACTTACTCGGCGTCGCCGAGCGGTGGCTGATGCAGCATTGCCACTCCCACCGCGTCCGCGAGTGTTCACTGTCGCCAATCAAAAGGGCGGTGTCGGCAAGACGACATCAACGGTCAACCTTGCCGCTGCTCTGGCACGCACGGGAGCGCGCGTATTGGTTATTGACCTAGACCCGCAGGGAAACGCCTCCACTGCACTTGGTGTAGAACACCGCTCAGAAACACCGAGTGTCTACGATGTGATTATCGGCGACGTGCCAATGGCTGATGTGGTGCAGAAGAGCCCAGAGTTTGCGGCGCTCTATTGTGTTCCGGCCACGATTCATCTTGCCGGCGCCGAGATCGAACTAGTGTCTTTGGTTGCTCGAGAGCAACGTTTGCGTTCTGCGCTCGATCAGTTTCTCCTCGACTCCCCCGATTCGTACCACTACGTTTTCATCGATTGCCCGCCGTCGCTGGGGCTCTTGACCATAAATGCCTTCGTTGCTGCTCAGGAGGTGCTCATTCCTATTCAGTGTGAGTACTATGCGCTCGAAGGGTTGAGCCAGTTGCTCAACAACATCAAGCTCATCGAACGCCATCTCAATCCGAAGCTTCGGGTCTCTACGATCCTGATGACGATGTACGACTCCCGAACGAATCTTGCCAACCAAGTGGTTGACGACGTTCGGGAACATTTTCCCAATCAGGTTCTCACCACAGTGATCCCACGATCAGTACGAATCTCTGAGGCACCAAGCTACGGCCAGAGTGTCATCAGTTACGACCAGAACTCCCCCGGCTCGCTCTCATATCTTGAGGCGGCAGCGGAGATTGCACACCGAGGAGCACCCCAATAATGGCAGCACCCAAGCGCACCGGACTCGGGCGAGGTATTGGCGCTCTAATTCCTGCATCGGATGAGAACGAGCAACGGCCGGTTGATGTCTTCTTTCCCACTGGCGAGGCTCCGACAGAGAAACTTCGTTCGGTTCCTGGTGCGCGCCTAGCGAGCCTCTCCCCTCTCGACATCGTCCCCAACTCACGTCAGCCACGTACCGAGTTTCGCGAAGAAGAGCTGTCGGAACTCATCGTCTCGATCAGAGAAGTTGGCGTACTTCAGCCTATTGTTGTGCGCCTGCTGGCGGGGGCCGTGGAGGGTGAGCCCCAGTACGAACTCATCATGGGTGAGCGACGACTTCGAGCGAGCAAGCATCTTGGACTTGCCACGATTCCTGCGGTTATCAAAAGCACCGCGGACGAAGACATGCTTCGCGATGCTCTCTTGGAGAATCTCCACCGCGCAAACCTCAACCCGCTCGAAGAGGCGTCGGCCTATCAGCAACTGTTAGCGGACTTCGGCATCACCCAGGAGCAGCTTGCAGAGCGAATTGGTCGTTCTCGCCCCCAAATTACTAACACATTGCGTCTTTTGAGGCTTCCAGAAAGCGTTCAGCGCCGCGTTGCTGCTGGAGTTCTGACCGCTGGGCACGCTCGAGCGCTCCTATCGCTTCCTGACGCCGCCGGAATGGAGCGCTTGGCGGACAAAATCGTCAACGAAGAGCTTTCAGTGCGCGCTGCTGAGGCCGCGGCTGGGTCCCTTTCGACCAAACCCCCTCGTGTTAAGCCTTCGCGGGGAAAGAAGCAGGGCCCTCTCGACGAAATAGCGGAGCGTCTCGCTGATCGCCTCAACACTCGAGTCAAGGTGACTTTGGGTGCGAGTAAGGGGCAAGTAGTAATCGACTTTGCGACTGTTGCAGATCTCAATCGAATTCTCGAAGAACTCGGCGATACTGGCTTCAACCGCTAGTTCGTTCCGTGGTGAGGCGTTCTGTGGTGCCGCATTCTGACGAGTTGTGTTTGCACGACGACCCGCTGGCGCGCGAAGCAGTCGGCTCTATCTTGCGTCCTTAATCTGGCGTGATTTCTCGGTCCTCACCGAGTTCGTATTCCTGCCGGATCAACGCCTCCCCGCCTTTCGTGCGCTGACCGCTGACCGCTGACCGCTGACCGCTCACCGCTCACCGCTCACCGCTCACCGCTCACCGCTGACCGCTGACCGCTGACCGCTGACCGCTGACCGCAGACCGGTGCCCCCTTCTCCCGCGACTCGTGTGACCAAGTGCTCCGGGCGCGTTGGGGCGTTCTTGACGCGACAGCTGTACCGCGTCCACCCGCTTCCGCCCGTCAGCCCGAGTGCCCGAGTGATGCGGGGGTCATTCTCGACACCTTATCCCGGCGGCACACCGAAGGTTCGCTTGGCCCGAATCGGGGCGCGGTACGAAGAGTGTACTGATGCCGGAACACAGTGAAGTTCTACATGGTCGCGCACAATGCCAGTTCTCTCCGCCGAGTTTCATCGCCATAAGGAGTCCGGCTCTATGTTTCACGTGAAACTATGTGGCGCGAGCAAGTTTTGGTGCCAATGTTTCACGTGAAACCAAGAAGTTGGAATTTCGCGAGAACGCCGGTAGCGAGCTGTGCTGCTGGCGAGGACAGTTGTTATGGACCTTCGATTGCCGCGTCGGCGAGAGCGGCATAAACCCAACCTAAGTCGTGTCCTGCAGCAATGAGCGCTTGGGGCAGAATCGACGTTTCTGTAAGGCCGGGAAGCACGTTTGCTTCAAGGAACCAAGGCGTTCCGGCGCCGTCGAGAATGAGGTCTACGCGGGAAAGGTGTCGAAGCCCCAGAGCAGAATGGGCGGCCAGAGCCGCTTCTGCCGCGCGGTCGGCGTGTTCCCGGGCGATTCTTGCAGGCGTGTAAAAGCGCGTCTGACCAGCATTATAGCGAGCCTCGAAAGTGTAGGCACCCGTCACAGGCTCAATTTCAACAGCGGGAAGCGCAACAGGTCCCATGCCGCTGTCGAGCACGCCAATGGCAATTTCGACTCCGGTGATTCGTTGCTCGACAAGGGCAACATCACAGTAGTTGTACGCATTGACCATGGCTCGAGGAAGGTCTGCACGATCGGTGACTATCGACACACCTTGTGCTGATCCGCCCTGTGCCGGCTTCACAACCAACTCCCCCGACAGCTCATCGGCGAGCTCGTCAAGAATGCTGTGCGCGCCTAGCTCGCGAAACGAGTCGCGAGAGAGCGCAATCGACAATGGCGTACGGACATCTACGCGCGAAACCAAAGCCTTCGCGGTTGGTTTGTCCCAGGCGAGTCGGGCGGCATCGGCCCGCGAACCGACGTAGGGAACGCCGATGAGGTCGAGGAGACCGCGCAATGCGCCGTCTTCTCCGCTAGCACCGTGCAGCGCTGGCCACACCACATCTGGTTTGTTCTCGCGGAGGTACGGAAGCAGGCCAGCATCCGGGTCACGCAGCTCAACTTGTTTGCCCTGAGCACGCAGTCCATCGGCTACCCGGCGGCCAGAACGCAGCGAAACATCACGTTCGTGGGAAATTCCGCCGGCAAGAACCAGTACGCGGGTGGGTGAAGCGTTCATGGTGTCCTAGCTGAGGTTGGCTGGAGGGTTAATCATTGATGGTGCAGGCGGCGCGATCGTGAGTGGCGCAGTCTGGGAGAACGTGTTGAGCAACTCGAGCTCACCATTTACTACCGTAGACAGACGGCGAATGCCCTCACGGATGAAATCTGGAGTCGGGTAGCAGAAGGAGAGTCGCATATTGCTGCGGCCGTTACCGTCCGCATAGAACGCGGTTCCTGGCGTGTAAGCGACCAGTTCCTTTACAGCGCGCGGCAACATTGACTTTGAATCGAGGTTGTCGGGAAGCGTCACCCAGATGTAAAAGCCGCCATTGGGGACCGTCCACGTTAAATCGGGGAGGTAGTTATCGAGGGCGTCGAGCATTGCGTCGCGTCTTTCACGGTAAACACCGCGGAACGTGTCGATCTGCCCCTTCCAGTCGGCAACAGTCATGTACTCGCTGATGATGTTCTGGGTGAACGAACTCGGGGAAAGTACGGCGGCCTCATTCGCTAAAATGAGTTTTTCTCTTATGGCATGCGGTGCGAGAACCCAACCCACTCGAAATCCAGGGGCCAGGGTCTTCGAGAAGGTGCCGAGGTAAACAACGCCATCCTCTTCGACTGAGCGCATCGCATGCGGTGGAGGACCATCAAAGTAGAGCAGCCCGTAGGGGTTATCTTCGAGCACCAAAATGCCGTTTTCACGCGCAATCTCCAGCACCTCGAGACGGCGCTGCCAACTGAGGGTTACACCAGCGGGATTGCTGAACGTGGGAACCGTGTACAGAAACTTGATGGTCTTGCCTGCAGCGCGCAGTGAGGCAATATGAGCGCGCAGTGAGTCAGGAATCAGGCCAAACTCATCCATCTCCACGTGGGTAATCTCGGCTTGGAACGATTTGAAAACGACCATTGCCGTTACATAGCTTGGACCCTCGGCAACAACGACGTCACCAGGATTGATGAAAAGCTTCGTCACGAGCTCCAGTGCATGCTGCGACCCTGTGGTGACGACGACGTCATCCACGCTTGCACGGATGCCTTCAAGGGCCATAACCTCAAGGATTTGCTCGCGGAGTGCAGGCAGCCCCTGCCCAGACCCATACTGCAGCGCAGCGGGGCCGCGGTCGCGCATTACTCGATCGATGGATTCGGTGATGAGTTCCTGAGGCAGCGCCGAGACGTACGGCATTCCCCCGGCGAGCGAAACGACCTCTGGCCGTGAGGCCACGGCAAACAACGCTCGAACTTCAGAGACCGCGAGCCCGGAGGCGCGGTCAGCGTAGTGGTCGAACCACTGGTCGAGGTTGTTTGGCTGTGTTGTCATGGGCAGTCCCGTTCGGTTGGCTTTAAACAATAGGCGCTTGGCGCCGGGGACCATAAATCGAGCAAAAAATTACAACCGAAGCGGCGAGCGAGCGATCCAGTGCGGCGCTCCGAACACCTTTTACGTGCGCCCGCCGGATACTCGTGGTTCCCTCATAGGTTCTTGCGGCATTGTGGGTCCGAAACAGTCTCACGGCCGCACTTTACGCCAGCATCCGACGATCAGAATGAGGTCACCAATGAACGCTCGCGCCACCTGGACAGAACGCGAGATTGGAGACCTCGGCGGAAAGGTTGCGATCGTCACCGGCGCTAACTCCGGGCTCGGTTTCGAAACGAGCCGTGCCCTTCTCAAAGCAGGGGCCCATGTCGTGATGACGATGCGCACCACGGAGAAAGCGGACGCCGCACACAAAGCCTTGAGCGACGAACTAGGCCCGGTCTCTCTGGAGACCATGCTGCTCGACCTCGCCGACCTCGAGTCCATCAGGCGATTTGGGGAGATGTTTCACGGGAAACATTCACAGCTTGACCTGCTGGTTAACAACGCCGGAATCATGATGACGGATGCCCAACTCACCATCGATGGTTTCGAATCGCAGCTCGGCACGAACCACCTGGGACACTTCGCGCTCACCGGACATCTGATGGACATCATTGCGGCCACTCCTGGTGCCCGCGTCGTGACTCTCTCAAGCTTGGCGCATCGTTGGGGTTTTATGGAGTTTGGCAACCTCATGTTTCAGAACGGGTCGTACACCCCTCGAGCGGCGTACGGTCGATCCAAATTGGCCAATCTTCTGTTCACCTATGAGCTCCAACGCCGATTTGAGGCTGCGGGAGTCGACGCAATGTCGGTTGCAGCGCATCCGGGAACTGCGGGCACGGGCTTGGCTGACCATCTCTTCAACCGCTGGTACCTTCAGCCCCTTAAATCTTTAGTCTTTTTGGGCATTCAGACACCCAAGCAGGGCTCGCGGCCTTCCCTGCGCGCGGCAACTGATCCCACCGCTGTAGGTGGGGACTTTTTTGGTCCCTCAGGGCGCAAGGAGTACCGCGGCGCTCCTGTGCGAGTGGCATCGAACGCCGCATCGCACTCTGAGATCGATGCAACAAAGCTGTGGACAGAATCCGAACGCCTTACCGGCGTTAAATACGAAAACCTCCGCACATCCACCAAATAGTGGACGTGCGGAGGCCGTCGAATTCAGACCAGCTTTAGGCCAAGAACTCCGCGAGATCTGACTCAAGGGCGGGCTTCGGCTTTGCGCCGATAACAGTCTTGACGACCTCTCCACCGCGGAATACCTTCATCGCCGGGATGGACGTGATCTGGTACTTCATCGCCATCTGGGGGTTGTCGTCAACGTTGAGCTTGACGATCTTGATCTTGTCGGCGTGCTCGCTAGCGATCTGATCGAGGATCGGACCAACCTGACGACAGGGACCACACCACTCGGCCCAAAAGTCCACCATGATGGTGTCTTCTGAGTTGAGGACGAGCTCCTCGAAGTTTGCGTCGGTGACTTCTGTTGCTGCTGACATCGTGTATTTCCTTTGTTCGTGGGAGTGAATAGAAGAGTGACTAAGCGGGGACGCTTACGGCGACGGCCTCTTCGGTCGTGGGCTGCACGGCGCTAGCGACGAGCTCGCGCGGCAGTGATGCGAGGTAGTGCTCCGCATCGAGAGCGGCAACGGTGCCGGAACCGGCGGCCGTTACTGCTTGACGGTAGGTGGGGTCGATAACATCGCCGGCGGCAAAGACGCCAGTGATGTTGGTGCGAGAGGAACGGCCATCCACAGCCACTGTTCCGTCGGCATTGATGTCGAGCTGACCGTGCACGAGGTGGGTGCGGGGGTCGGCGCCGATAGCGATGAACAGCCCGCTCACGTCGAGGTGCGAGGTGGCACCGGTGACAGTGTCGGTCAAGTCGACTCCGTCGACAAGCTCGGAACCGGTAATGCCGGTTACCGAAGAATTCCAGATGAACTCGATCTTGGGATCGCTGAACGCACGTTCCTGCATCGCCTTTGAGGCCCGCAATTCGTCCTTACGGTGAATGACATAAACCTTGTCGGCAAACTTCGTCAGGAACGTAGCCTCCTCCATGGCGGAGTCGCCACCGCCGACAACCGCAATTGTCTTCTTGCGGAAGAAGAAGCCGTCGCAGGTAGCACACCAGGAGACTCCGTAGCCGCTAAGGCGTTCCTCATCTGGGAGTCCAAGCTTGCGATAGGCAGAACCGGTCGCAAAGACGACAGCGAGTGCTTCGTGCACTTCGCCGTTGCCGAGGGTGACTCTCTTGATCTGCCCATCGAGCTGCAAGTCTGTGACATCGTCAAGAACGATCTCGGCACCGAACCGCTCAGCCTGCTTTTGCATTTCGACCATGAGGTCGGGGCCTTGGATTCCTGCGGCGAAACCGGGGTAGTTCTCGATTTCGGTGGTCTTCATTAGCTCGCCACCTGCCTCGACTGAACTAGCAATCACCAGCGGCGCGAGGTTAGCGCGCGCCGCATAGATTGCAGCGGTATAGCCGGCTGGGCCGGATCCGATGATGATGAGTTGGCGCACTTTTTCGTGTCTCCTTGGGATTGTGATTACCCGATTCAACACATCCTAGCTACGGAGTATTCCGAGCGGCTGTGGCAGGCGGGCTAACCATAAAGAGTTGGCAGCCGAGACACTTTTAGTTCGCTTTCGCCCACTAAGAAGCTGCGAGCGGCGAAGCAGGGCGCCGCTATTTAGCGTCGAGTGAGTCGCGCCATGATCGGGCGCA
Organism: Salinibacterium sp. M195; assembly: GCF_019443965.1. Taxonomy (GTDB): domain Bacteria; phylum Actinomycetota; class Actinomycetes; order Actinomycetales; family Microbacteriaceae; genus Rhodoglobus. The sequence goes on from NZ_CP040814.1 coordinate 496,373, forward strand.
CGAAGGCGAAGAACTCATCGTTCTTCGTGAGAGCGAGCACCGCGGAATATACGGCGAGCATTGCTGTACCCGTGATGGCGATGGAAGCAAAGCCGCCTGCGAAGCCGGAGACGACGAACGAGCCCTCACCGAATCCGCCCAGCAGCACCAGGATGCCGTAGCCGACTCCGGCCGCCGGAATCATGGCTGCAGCAAACCACAGGATGCGGCGCAGCAGCGGAAGCAGCTCGAAGCCAGGGACGCGTTTGCGGATCACGAAGAGCGCCACTGTGGTCTGGATCGTTCCGGAGATCGTAATCGCGGTCGCAAGGCCCATCGCAATTCGCTCCACGGGGAGCGTGGAGACGACCAGAGCACCGCAAATGTAGAGAACCACTTGGAAGCTCTGCAGGAAGAATGGAGTGCGGGTGTCTTCAAACGAATAGAACACGCGCTGAAGCACGTACATCATGCTGAACGGCACGAGCCCGATCAGGTAGATCATGAGCACACCGGCGAGCGACACAACTTGTTCGTGGTCGTTGGCGAAGAGGGCGCTGAACGGGAAGGCAACGACGATGAGGCCGATCGCGGCGAACACCAGCAACATCAGGATGGAGCGCAGCGCGCCCGAAACGTCGGTGCGCATAGACACAAGGTCTTTGTCTCTTGCGTGGCCGCTCATCCGGGTGAAATAGGCCATGCCGATAGACACGGCGATCACGGAGTGCGGAAGCATGAAGATCAGCCACGCGGTGCCCATAGCGAAGACCGAGGGGCTGCCCGAAGCCTGCGAGGCTACGTTGGTTTCGACCACGGCGCCGATTTGGGTGACCAAGATCATGCCGAAGGTCCACGCAGCAGCTTTGCCGGCGTTGCCGAGGCCAACACCGCGCCATTGGAACTCGGGACGGTAGCGGAGGCCCGCCCGGTGCCAGAAATAGCCAAGCAGGGTTGCCTGCACGACGATGCCGAGAGTGGCACTGCCTGCGAGCACAGCAATCATTTCTGGATTCCACGCTGTGGACGGCAGACCGTCGGCGCTACCAAAGATGGACTGGAAGACGATCAAGCCGGTGACCATGACCACGTTGTTGGCGACAGGAGCCCACGTAAATGGTCCGAACTTGCCTCGAGCGTTCAACACCTCGCCGAGAAGCGAGTACAGCGCGTAGAACAGGATTTGAGGTAGGCACCAATACGCGAACGCTGTTGCTAGGGCGACCTCGTCGGGTCCGAACTTCGCCGTCGTCTGCGTGTAGAGGTCGACTAGGAGAGGCGCACTGAGAGTCGCCGCGACAGTCACGGCAACAAATATCACAATGCCGAGAGTGACAAGGCGATTGATGAACTTTTGGCCGCCGTCTTTATGCACGGCAGCGCGAACGATCTGAGGCACGATGACCGCGCTGAGCATTCCACCGGCCACAATCGCGTAAACACTCTTGGGTAGCTGATTGGCGATGGCGTACGCGTCTGCACCGGTGCCAATGACGCCGAGGGTTTGAGCGAGCAGAATTGCGCTCAGAAAGCCCAGTATGCGTGAGACAAACGTTCCCGACGCCAATAGGGCGCTAGCTCGACCGATCGTCGACGCTGTCTGAGGGGGAAGGCTAACGGAGGCTTCAGGAACACCGGGTTCTGGCTCAAGCGGTGATCCATAGCGGTCAGTCATCGACGGGCTTTCGGCGACGAGTAATACTGCGAACGACTCCTACGCCGAAGACAGCGACGACGAACGCGGCCAAGCCGAGCACAATCGGAGTTTCCCAACCAGCTTGCACGTTGATTTCGGAGACCGTGGTCGAGCCAATCACGAGCCCGGTGCCGCTGGTCAGGCTGATCTCGACATCGACAACACCGTTCGATAGCGACTGAACCGGGATGTCGCCCTTGGCTTGAGAGTTCGCTTCAACGTGGAGCTCGACACGGCTGTCCCCCACCGCTAGAAGGGCTGTTCGCGGTCTCACCGTGATGAACACGGTGACGGCCTGATCGAGGTTGTTGCTCACAGAAACCGGCAAGAAAGTGTTGTTGTCGGCGAGGAGAAGGAAGTTGCTGGATTCGACGACGGTCACTGCGCTGCGCAGGTCTTGTGATGCCGTCAAGAATCCGTTTACGGCGGTGACCCAGTCCTCGAAGTCCACAGTAGGGGCAGTTCCCGCGACGTCGAGGAGCGCTAGACGGCGCTCGGCGACGAGGGCTTCTGGGTCTGCGGCGATCGAAAAGAAGCTACTTTCCGCCTGCGCGGCAGAAGCCATTCTGGCGAAATCAGCAAGGCGCGGTTCAGTCTGCGGAACGTCATTGATCGACGCCGTGCTGGCGGCGCCGGCGGCGAGTTGAGAGAGCGGCACCATGGTGATCGAGGAGCTTGCCGTCAAGCTGGCGAGTGCGGCATCCAAGCGTGCAGCGCTCAGCTCGAGGGAGTGATCGATGGTGATCAGCACGGATGCGGTGCCAGCGGTCTGAGCGGAGCCGGCGCTGAGTACGGTCTCGCTGAGGGCAAACTCAGCGTCGCTAACGTCGCGATCAATAGTGGAGCCGAGGGCATCGTCCATGGCGGCAGACGCTGTCGAATCCGAAACCAGCACACGAACACCATCGATGGTGGTTACCGAACCCGCCCCCGTTTCCCGTGAAACATTCGCCGACGACAGCAGGACGGTGCTGTATCCACTGTTGAGGAACACCGGTAGATCACTGGCGACGACAGTGTCGGATCGGGGGTGGAGAAATCCCTCGATCGCATAGTCCCACGACAGAAGGTCCGCTGTCGTGGGGTACATCGGCACGGTATCGGCACCGACATCCATCGGATCTGGACTTGCGGTTGGTTCGGGCGAACCCGTTGCCGCGAAATTAGCGGCGTCGACTGCAAAATCGAAGGAGAGAGGTTCAAGCGTCACGGCCTGACCGGACTGGGTAGCAAGAGTGACATCCGCGTTGGCATAGGGCAGCGGGACAACCTCATTGCTAATGCCCGAGAACCGCTCCAACCAATCGCGCGCCGTTTCTGGGGCGCTGGTTCCCAGCACGCGAATCGAAGCCAAAATCATCGGATCGACAGCGACCGCTATATCTTTTCCCGCTACCGCATCCAACTGGCGAGTGAGTAGCCCCAAGGGCGCCGTGTATTCCGCAAGGGTCGCGGAGTTGAGGAGTCCCCCACTGCCGGTGGGGACCGCGAGGGGGGCAACTACGGAAACCTGGGTGGCGACGGATGCTGTCGTTAACGCAGGAAGACTGGGGACTTCGGGAGTTGCACTGGCTCCGCTTGCGGCGAGGCTGAGCCCAAGCCCGAGCGCGACGGCGGCAGGAAAGAGTCTCATAGGCAAGGATTTACCCCGTACTCTCGCTCGGCCAGCATCATGTGAGTTTATTCTGCCTTGTCTGAATCGTGGGTGAGTAGTGGCGAATCGGGAAAACTGCGGTCAGCGGTCGTGCGAAACTAGTCGCATCATGGAGAGTGTCGCCGATGCAATTGAGAGTCTGGGAAAGCTTGCCGACTCTAAACCCGTAGCCACCTTAGCCGCGCGCTTCAGTGCTGAAGGATTCGAACTCGCGCTTGTCGGGGGTCCGGTGCGCGACGCGTTCTTGGGGCGCACGGTGAGCGACCTTGATTTCGCGACCAACGCAAACCCAGACGACATCATGCGGCTCGTGAAGCCGATCTCTGATGCGCAGTGGGATATCGGGCGAGACTTTGGCACCATCGCGGCACGCATTGACGGGCAGACGGTCGAGATCACCACGTATCGCGCCGATAGCTATGACGGCGCAACGCGGAAGCCTGTCGTCGCGTTTGGTGATTCGCTAGAAAAAGATCTTGAGCGTCGCGATTTCAGCGTCAATGCGATGGCGCTCCGATTGCCGGAGCGTGTTCTTGTTGACCCTTGGGGTGGCGTTGAACACTTGCTCACGAGAACACTCTCGACTCCTGGTTCGCCCGAGGTGTCGTTCGGAGATGATCCATTGCGGATGATGCGAGCGGCACGTTTCACGTCACAGCTCGGGTTCACCGTCTCCCCCGATACGGTCCGCGCCATGACGGAGCTTGCCCCGCGCATCGAGATCATCAGTGTTGAGAGGGTGAGCGATGAGCTCACCAAACTCTTGAAGACGGATGACCCAGTTCCGGGCATCCGATTGTTGGTCGAAACGGGAATTGCTCAGCAGGTTCTGCCAGAAGTTCCGGCGTTGAAGCTTGAAATGGATGAGCATGCGCACCATAAGGATGTGTACGAGCATTCGCTCACGGTGCTGCGTCAAGCCATTGATTTGGAGAAGAGCCGTTCTGGCCTTGAGGGTCCTGACCTGATCCTGCGGCTGGCGGCGTTGCTGCACGACATTGGAAAACCGTCGACACGCAAGATTGAGCGTGGCGGTGTTGTTACCTTCCACCACCATGACGTTGTCGGCGCAAAACTCGTGACCAAGCGCTTGCGCGCCCTCCGTTTCGATAAAGAAACGATCACCTCTGTTGCTCGTCTTGTCGAACTACATTTGCGTTTCTTTGGCTATACCGAGGGCGCCTGGACTGATTCTGCTGTTCGACGTTACGTTCGGGATGCCGGCGACCAGCTCGAGCGCCTGCACATCATTACTCGTGCTGATGTCACCACCCGCAACGTGCGCAAGGCCGACCGGTTGGCCTTTGCCTACGACGATCTTGAAGATCGGATAGCGGAGATTGCAGAAGCTGAAGGGATCGCTGCAGTTCGTCCCGATCTCGACGGCGAGCAGATCATGGCGATTCTCGGCCTCACGCCCAGCCGCGAGGTTGGTGAGGCCTACACATTCCTCCTCGAGCTTCGTCTCGACGAAGGCCCACTTGGGGAAGACGAAGCAGAAGTGCGACTGCGCGCGTGGTGGTCTGCGCGCTCTTAACCGCAACCTTCATCTCCGCCTTGAGTATTGCCCCCTGAAGCAACTACACTGGGCAGGTTGTCTGACTGCCTTTAGGCGGAACGACGAACGTCAACACCCTCCTGTTACAGACCGTCTGTAACCGTTTAAGTCCGAAGGAGGTGGGTTTGTGACGCATCAGTACGAACTCATGGTCATCCTCGATCCAGAGATCGACGAACGCACCGTGGCTCCCAGTCTCGACAAGTTCCTCAATGTCATCCGCAATGACGGTGGCACCATCGATAACATCGATATTTGGGGTCGCCGTCGTTTGGCCTACGAGATCAACAAGAAGACCGAAGGCATCTACGCCGTCGTCAACTTCACCGCAGAGAGCAAGTCAACAGACGAGCTCGACCGCCAACTCTCACTCAGCGAAGCTGTCATGCGCACCAAGGTGCTGCGTGCAGAAGCTGGGTTCGCGCAGGTAGCTGCCGCCAAGAAGATTGCTGAAGAGAAGGCTGCCCGCAAGGCTGCTGCTCCAGCAAAGACTCCTGTCGCTGCTAAGGCTCCTGCTGCAACCAAGGCTCCTGCCCCCGCTGCTAAGGCTCCGGCCGAAGAAGTGAAGGCTCCTGCCGCCGCAACCGAGGCTCCTGTCGAAGCAGCCAAGGCTGAAGCGGAAGCAGAGTAGTCGTGGCCGGCGAGACAGTCATTACGGTCGTGGGTAACCTCACGGCAGATCCAGAACTGCGTTACACGCAGGGTGGGCTTGCTGTAGCTAACTTCACCATTGCCTCAACGCCGCGCACCTTCGATCGAGCATCGAACGAGTGGAAAGACGGAGAAGCACTCTTTCTCCGCGCTTCGTGCTGGCGTGAATTCGCTGAGCACGTTGCTGGAACCCTGACTAAGGGCAGCCGCGTTATCGCGCAGGGCCGCCTTCGTCAGCGCTCCTACGAAACCAAAGAGGGCGAAAAGCGCACGAGCATGGAGCTGGAAGTCGACGAAGTCGGCCCCAGCCTCCGTTATGCAACGGCGCAGATCACCCGCGCACCCCGTGATAGCTCAGCTCCTCGTGCAGCTCAGCAAAGCGGTGGCGCACAGCAAGGCGGCGGCCAGTCGAAAGACGAGCCGTGGGCCGCAAGTGCTCCCGCAGCATCAGGTGACGTATGGAACACTCCAGGCAACTACTCCGACGAGACGCCTTTCTAGGCACTCGACGCTCAGCTTTTAATTACAGAAAGAAGTAACACTCATGGCAGGAAAGAGCAGCGGCGACCGCCGCAAGCCCATCCGCAAAGGCAAGGACGGCAAGAACGCCGCACCGGCTAAGTCGATTCGCGTAGGCGTTATCGACTACAAGGATGTCGCTACGCTTCGCAAGTTCATCTCCGAGCGTGGAAAGATCCGCGCCCGTCGTATCACCGGTGTTTCCGTTCAGGAGCAGCGTCTCATCGCCACGGCCGTCAAGAACGCCCGTGAGATGGCATTGCTGCCCTACGCCGGCGCAGGCCGTTAAGGAGCCACCGACATGTCAAAGCTCATCCTCACTCACGAAGTGACCGGTCTCGGCACTCCTGGGGACGTCGTCGACGTCAAGAACGGCTTCGCTCGTAACTACCTCATCCCCCAGGGCTTTGCCGTGGCGTGGACTCGCGGTGGCGAAAAGCAGGTCGAGTCAATCAAGGCAGCACGCGTTTCGCGCGAGCACGCCACTCTCGAAGAAGCACAGGACCTCAAGGCTCGCCTCCAAGCGACCAAGGTCAAGCTCACCGTGACCGCTGGTCAGGGTGGACGTCTGTTCGGTTCAGTTAAGCCCTCGCACGTGGCAGAAGCTGTCATCGCTGCTGGACTTGGCGACATCGACAAGCGCAAGATCGAGATCACGAGCCCCATCAAGGTTGTTGGCGACCACGAAGCAACGATTCGTCTGCGTGACGACATCATTGCGACGATTACCCTTCAGGTTGTTGCAGGCAAGTAACTGAATTAACACAAAGACGACGGGCCATTCGGCTCGTCGTCTTTGTGCTTTAAGCCCACTTGTCAAGGGTTTTGTGCACAGGATTACGAAAAATACGGAACCCTCAATCTCCACTTTAGACATGTTTCTACACACTGTGTGTGGATTCTAAAAGTGCAGGTCAAGCGGTGTTTTTGGGCGATTCTGATCATAGTTTCCACAGTTGTTTCCACAGGTTGCTCACAACAGTTCCGGCGTTTCGTCGGAGTTTTGCACAGCCCTATCCACAACCCCAGTTGTGGGTAGTTGATTACGGTTCGTATTGTGAAGCAGCCGAGAAGTGGGTCTCGCGGCTGAACCTGCCCGAGTGTCGGGGGTTGCACGTATAACTAAGGCATCCCCACAAGGAGAAGAACTATGTCGATAGCGCACCTGGGTCTCGCGGGCGACGAACGTCAATCAGGAGAATCCCGAGGCAGTTCACGCGGCGACCGTGTCCCTCCTCACGACCTGCTTGCTGAGCAGAGCGCAATCGGCGGAATGCTGCTGAGCAAAGACGCCGTAGCCGACGTCATCGAAACCGTACGCGGCGGGGACTTCTACGTTCCCAAGCACGAGACAATCTTTAACGCCGTCCTCACCCTCTACTCGCACGGTGAACCGACCGACGTGATCGCCGTCACCGACGAACTCACCAAAACAGGTGAACTGTCACGAGCTGGCGGTATCGAATACCTTCACACGCTGACCGGCATCGTTCCGACCGCTGCTAACGCCGGGTTTTACGCCAACATCGTCACCGAGAAGGCAGTACTTCGCCGTCTCGTTGAAGCAGGAACTCGAATCGTGCAGATGGGTTACGCCAGCGAGGGCGAAGTACTCGACCTCGTCAACAATGCCCAAGCCGAGATCTACTCCGTAACCGGAGGCGTCGAGACCGAAGACTACGTGCCCCTCACGACCGCAGTCGAGAGCGCAATCGATGAGATCGAGGCAGCTCGCGGTCGCGACGGGCAGATGATCGGTGTTCCCACCGGCTTCGCTGAGCTCGATGAACTCACCAACGGACTACACCCCGGTCAGCTGATCATTTTGGCCGCGCGACCCGCTATTGGTAAGTCAACGCTCGGTTTGGACTTCGCTCGCGCAGCATCCATTCACCATGATTTGCCGTCAATCGTGTTCTCGCTCGAAATGGGGCGCAGTGAGATCGCCATGCGACTGCTGTCGGCAGAAGCCAGCGTGCCGCTTCAACACATGCGTAAGGGATCGGTTCACGCCAACGACTGGACCACGATCGCGCAGACCCGTGGCCGCATCAATGATGCGCCGCTCTACATCGATGACAGCCCCAACATGACCCTGGTGGAAATTCGCGCTAAGTGTCGCCGCTTGAAACAAAAAGTCGGCCTGCGCATGGTCATCATCGACTACCTGCAGCTCATGACCAGTGGTAAAAAAGTTGAATCGCGTCAGCAAGAGGTCAGTGAGTTCTCGCGTGCGCTCAAATTGCTCGCGAAGGAGCTTGAAGTTCCCGTGATCGCTATCTCCCAGCTGAACCGTGGACCCGAGCAGCGAGCAGACAAGAAGCCCGCACTCTCCGACCTCCGTGAATCGGGATCGCTCGAGCAAGACGCCGACATGGTTATTCTGCTGCACCGCGAGAGCGCGTACGAAGCAGACAGCCCCCGCGCTGGTGAAGCAGACCTCATCATCGCCAAGCACCGTAACGGACCGACTCGCACCGTCACCGTGGGCTTCCACGGCCACTTCTCGCGCTTCGTCGACCTGCCGCCGGGCTCTTAGCGGCACTCCCTCTGGCCCCAGAGTGAGTCGCGGGGCAGGGCTTGCTCTGCGGGGCAAAGAGAATGCGCTCGTGAGATCACGCGACTCCGAAATGTGCCGGCGACAAGCGGCGTAGAATGGCAGCATCCGCTCGTTCAGAAAGAAGGCGATCGCTTGACTAGTGCTCACGCTGAGCCGCTGCCGGCATCCACTGCGTGGTACGTGCCGCTCGCCCGAGCGATCCCGGCGCTCGCTCTCGCCGCTGTAATCACGTTCTCGGCTGACCACTCCGCACGACTGGGGCTCGTGACCCTGGCGAGTTTCACCCTCGTTGCCGGTGCGGTGATCATGACCGCCAGTGTGCTGTCACCCCATCGCGGAGTCGCGCGCAACCTGACGATCACGCAGGGCGGCGTCACTCTCGCCACCGCGATCGCGGCGTTCGTTGCGACGAGCGGCGGACAGGCCTACTTCGTCTTTCTCCTCACGGCCTTTGCCGCGATCACCGGATTTATCGAACTCTACTTGGGTCTGCGCAGCCGCGGCCGAGACGCGCTCTCGCGAGACTGGGTCTTCGCCGGGGCGCTCACCGCTCTTCTCGCGCTAGTCGTGTTGCTCGTTCCGCCAGGATTCAGCCAACAATTCACGGGGCCAGACGGCATCGACCGCGAACTCACGGCATCCGTTGTTGTCGTCGGACTTCTCGGAGCCTATTGGGCCATCCTTGGGGTGTACCTCGTGATAGCTGCACTCTCGCTCAAGTGGAGCAGAACCGATCGTGATGCTGTCACGGTAGCAGTGCAAGAGAAAGAGGAATAGTGGCATCCCCAGACAAGCGCGACCGCACGCGCCCCGCAGAAATACTCGGACTCTCCGCGGTATTCGGATTATTCACCGGACTCGTGGTCTTCATGTCGACCCGTGATCTGATGCTTGGCCTGATTTTTGCGGGCATTGCGTTCATCGTCTCCCTCGTAGTGATCGCCATGCTCGTTCTCGCTACGCGTCCCGACAAAGACGAATTGCTCGACATGGACGAGCAAGACCGCGACGCAGCGCACTAGCCCACCGGCGCTGTTGCTGCCCTCCTGAGGTTGCTGTCGGGACCTTCTAGATTGGGACGACCACGCGGGTCAACGCGAGAGCCCCTGTCTGTTCGCGGCGTCTTCACGGCGCAAACGCCGCCCTTCATGTTCTGTTCCCTCGTGCTCAGCTCTCTGACGGAACAGCTCAGTGACGCGAGATTCATCGTGCGCTGAAAGGGCGAAGAATCAGCATCATTACCTTTGACGCTCAGCGTTTATTAAGGTTAGGCTAACCTAAGCAACACTCGCTGCAGCGGGTGTTGCGTTTTTACGCCCAACCAATTTCGGTTACCCGAATAGACGAAGGACATCATGAAATTCACACGTACTCGGCACGGAGCGCTCGTTGGAGTGCTGGCGCTGGCCCTGGCCGCCTGCAGCACCGCTACCCCCGAAACTGCAGATTCTGCCGGAGATCAAGCATCCGTGCAATTCGAGGACAATAACGGCGCCCACACCATCACCACCCCGCTGTCATCGGTTGTCGCCACCGACAACCGCACCTTTGAGACATTGGCCTCGTGGGATATCGAACTGAGCGCCGCCGCCGTGGCACTGATGCCCAGCACGATTTCCTACACTCAGGACGACTCAATCATCGACTTGGGAAACCACAGCGAACCTGATCTCGAGTCTGTCGTAGCCGTTCAGCCCGACGTCATTATCAATGGTCAACGCTTCACGCAGTACTACGACGATTTCGCCAAGCTTGTTCCCGACGCCGTAATTGTCTCGCTCGACCCTCGCGAGGGCGAGCCCTTTGATGACGAGCTCAAGCGCCAGACCACGATTCTCGGTGAGATCTTCGGCAAGCAGGCTGAAGCCGAACAGATCAACGCTGACTTCGACGCTGCAATTGAGCGCGTGAACGCTGCCTACAACGGTGATGACTCGGTTATGGCCGTCATCACGTCTGGTGGAGAGATCGGTTACTCCGCTCCCAGCGTCGGTCGCACGCTCGGCCCGGTATTCGACATCTTTGACTTCACCGCCGCACTCGATGTTGCGGAGAGCAGCGAAGACCACCAGGGCGATGACATCTCTGTCGAAGCAATCGCGAACTCCAATCCCGACTGGATCTTGGTCATGGACCGTGACGCAGCGATCCTCGCCGATGACCCCAATTACGTGCAGGGCAGCGAAGTCCTTGAGAACTCCGAAGCTCTCTCTGGCGTCACCGCGGTGCAAGAAGACAATCTCGTGTACATGCCTGCTGACACATACACAAACGAAGGCATCCAGACGTACACCGAGTTCTTTAATGCACTCGCGGACGCACTAGAAGCTAAGAACTAGAGCTACTCACGCCGTTCGGCGCCGACGCTAGCCCCCTGGGGCGAACCTCGGCGCCGAACGGCTCTGGCCTTCAATCAGAAACCCTCACTAACGGATGACGTCAACACTGGCCCGACGACGGCCCACCAACACAGCCCACCTTTTCGACTGGAAACTCCTGCTAGCGACGGTGGGTGTTGCTCTCCTGCTGATCGTGTCGCTGTTTACCGGCGTCTACGACATCTTTGGTGCGGATGACGGCCAGAGGATGTTCGGCATCACGCGCGTTCCCCGAACGATCGCCCTCGTGCTCGCGGGCGCAGCGATGGCGATGAGTGGGCTCGTCATGCAGCTGCTGACGCAGAACCGCTTCGTGGAACCGACAACGACGGGCACCACCGAGTGGGCAGGTCTAGGACTGCTGACCGTCATGATCCTCTTTCCTGGGGCCAGCATCCTCGCCCGCATGGGTGGCGCGGTTCTCGCCGCCTTCATCGGCACCGGGGTGTTCTTTCTCTTCTTGCGCCGCGTCACACTGCGCTCCTCGCTGATTGTGCCGATCGTCGGCATCATGCTGGGTTCGGTCGTCGGCGCGATCTCCACCTACATCGCGCTCTCGACAGACATGCTTCAGAGCCTCTCCGTGTGGTTCGCCGGCAGCTTCACCTCGGTGATGCGAGGGCAATATGAGCCGCTCTGGATCGTTGCGCTCGTCGTCATCGTGATTTTCATCTTCGCCGATCGGCTCACCGTCGCCGGGCTGGGCCAAGACATCGCGACGAATGTCGGAGTGAACTACAACCAGATCTTGCTGATTGGCACCGCACTCATCGCGGTTTCGACCGGAGTGGTGACGGTTGTCGTCGGCAACCTGCCGTTCCTGGGTCTCATCGTTCCCAACATCGTGTCGATGTTCCGCGGCGACGACCTGCGGAGCAACCTCCCCTGGGTATGCCTACTCGGCATCGCGATCGTGACGGTGTGCGACATCGTCGGCCGCACCATCATCATGCCTTTCGAAGTTCCCGTCTCGCTCATCTTGGGAATCGTGGGCGCGATTTTTTTCATTGCCCTTTTACTGAAGCAGCGCCGTCGTGCATAACCCGGTGGATGCTCAGGAGTCACCGGTTGTCGCGGTCGCGTCGGCGTCGAGCCCCGTGAAAGGCGAGAAGCGAACGAAGGCGCCGAAGCTGTCGAAGGCACCCAAGAAGCCGAAGCCCGCCAGAGTGGCCACGGCTGCAAGCGGGGCACCCGGCGTGACCGGGCCGTTCCCCACGGCACGAGCTCGACGACGCTACTGGTTGCTCCTCAGCCTCCTTAGTGTGCTTGCTGTCGCGATCGGTTTCGGCTTGCTCGCTTGGAACAACCCGATGCCGGTGGGCACCGAAGGGTTCTGGCTGATCGCTGAGTTGCGCACCACCAACGTGATCGTGATTGCGGTTGTCGCCTTCTGTCAGGCGATTGCAACGGTGAGTTTTCAGACCGTGACTAACAACCGGATACTCACGCCATCCATCATGGGCTTCGAATCCCTTTATGTGGCAGTGCAGACCTCAGCGGTGTACTTCTTGGGCATCAGCGGAATCGTTGCGTTGCAGGGACTCCCCCAGTTCTTGCTTCAGATCGCAATGATGGTCGGGCTCTCGCTGCTGCTCTACGGTTGGCTGCTTTCGGGAAAGTACGGCAACCTGCAGATCATGCTGCTTGTAGGCATAGTCATCGGCGGCGGCTTGGGGGCAGTGTCGACATTCATGCAGCGCCTGCTCACGCCCAGTGAGTTCGACATCCTGACAGCCCGGCTGTTTGGTTCTATCTCCAACGCGGATGCCAGCTACCTGCCAATCTCACTCGTGCTGTGTCTTGTCGCCGGAGTCGTTCTGCTCTCGCAGGGCCGGCGGCTCAATGTCATCGCGCTGGGTTCTGACACCGCCACCAACCTAGGAATCAGCTACCGCTTCGAGATCATGCGCGTGCTGTTCTTCGTGTCGATTCTGATGGCTGTCTCGACGTCGCTCGTTGGCCCAATGACGTTCTTTGGGTTCTTGGTCGCGACGCTCGCGTACCAATTCGCCGACACCTATGACCATCGCCATATTTTCCCGATCGCCGTTCTGGCAGGATTCGTTGTTTTGGGCGGAGCGTACTTCGTGATGAAGAACCTGTTCTACGCGCAGGGAGTGGTGTCAATCATTGTTGAACTTGTCGGAGGAACCGTCTTCCTCATCGTCATTCTGAGAAAGGGACGACTGTGATCACCCTGAGCAATGTGGGCAAAAGCTATGGCCACGACATCACTATTGGGCCTGTCGACCTCACGATCCCTGAGGGCGGCATCACCGCTCTTGTCGGCCCCAATGGTGCTGGCAAGTCGACGCTGCTGACCATGATTGGCCGGCTTCTCGGAATCGACTCCGGCCACATTGAAGTCGCGGGTTACGACGTCGCGAAGACTAAGTCGAAAGACCTCGCCAAGATCATTGCGATCTTGCGCCAAGAGAACCATTTCATCGCCAGGCTCACGGTGCGTCAGCTGGTGGGGTTCAGTCGCTTCCCCTACTCGCAAGGTCGACTGACCGAAGCGGATGAGGTGGCGATCAACAACTCCATCAATTTTCTGAACCTTGAAGGCCTGCAAGACCGCTACCTCGATGAGCTCTCAGGCGGACAGCGCCAACGTGCCTACGTTGCCATGGTGCTCGCGCAAGACACCGAATACGTGCTTCTCGATGAGCCCCTCAACAACCTCGACATGAAGCATTCGGTTCAGATGATGCGCCACCTGAAACGCGCCGCCCGAGAACTTGGTCGCACCATCATCATCGTGCTCCACGACATCAACTTTGCGGGCCACTACGCCGACCACATCTGCGCCGTCAAGGATGGCCAAGTCACCGAATTCGGCACGCCCGCTGAGATCTTGACCGACACAGTGCTCACCCGGATCTTCGATACGCCGGTGCAGGTCATCGATGGGCCGAACGGCGCTCTCGCTGTGTACTACTAGCGCTCTGCGTCGTCACGAGCGGGGCCTCTCGTCGCGTTGAAGTGGCTGGCATCTCGGAAATTCAGGAGATTCTGTATTGCGGGGGCGGCCCGGCCGAGAAACTGCTTCGTTATCGACGCCAGAACGCTGGACATTGCAGGATCTCCTGAATTTCCGTGGCGGTAGTGACGGTGGAGCGGACGCGGCAGGAAAAGCAGAAGTCCGGCCTCGAGAAGAGACCGGACTTCTTGTAGCGCGCGTTCCTTACCGTGGAACGAACGCGGATGCTTGCCGCGCGCGAGCTACTTGGCGTCGCCGAGGTAATCGACGAGCGAGCTGGCAAGGCCGACATAGGTTGCCGGGGTGAGCACCTGCAGGCGTGCCTTCGCATCCGCTCCAATGTCGAGCCCGGCGATGAACTCGCTGAGGTCGGTGGCGTTGATGCGCTTGCCGCGCGTTAGCTCCTTGAGGATGGCATACGGGTCGCTGATGGTGCTGCGACCGGCAGTGACCTCGGCACGAATGACCGTCTGGATGGCCTCGCCGAGGATCTCCCAGTTGCTGTCGAGATCAGCATCGAGAGCCACGGGGTTGAGGGCGATCTCCTTCAGGCCACGCTCGATATTGTCGAGAGCGAGAAGCGAGTGACCGTAGGCGACACCCACGTTGCGTTGGGTGGTGGAGTCGGTCAGGTCGCGCTGAAGTCGTGACGTCACAAGAGTCTGAGCGAGCGACTCGAGAAGAGCGCTCGAGAGCTCGAGGTTGGCTTCAGCGTTCTCGAAACGGATCGGGTTGATCTTGTGCGGCATTGTCGACGAACCGGTTGCGCCCGCCTGCGGAATCTGGCGGAAGTAGCCCATCGAAATGTACGACCACACGTCGGTGCAGAGGTTGTGTAGCACGCGGTTGGCGTGACTCGTGGCTTGGTACAGCTCCACTTGCCAGTCGTGCGATTCGATCTGTGTGGTCAGCGGGTTCCAGTCGAGCCCGAGGGACTCCACGAACTCCTTCGACAGCGCTGGCCAGTTCTGCTCAGGGTCTGCAGCAAGGTGAGCGGCGAACGTGCCGGTGGCTCCGCTGAACTTGCCGAGGTAGCTGATGCCCTCGATGCGCGTCAGGATGCGGTCGAGGCGGTACACGAAGACCGCGAATTCCTTGCCCATGGTGGTCGGCGTCGCCGGCTGACCGTGGGTGTGAGCGAGCATCGCGTTGTCGCGCATGAGCTCGGACTGCGCGCGAAGCGCATCGAGCACGGTACGGAACTTGGGAAGCCAGACTTCGCGTACGGCATCCGAAATGGTGAGCGCGTAGGAGAGGTTGTTGATGTCTTCGCTCGTGGCGGCGAAGTGAGTGAGTTCAGCGATCGCGTTGAGGCCCAGCTCGTTGAGCTTGGCGCGCACCAGGTATTCCACGGCCTTGACGTCGTGGCGGGTGGTGGCTTCGAGGCGAGCGAGTTCATCGATCTGCTCTTGGCCAAAATCGGTAGCGAAGGCGCGCAGGGCAGTGACCTGGTCGGCGCTCATCGGGCTCGAACCAAACAGGCTCTTGCTCGTGAGGAAGATCAGCCATTCGACTTCAACGTGCACACGGGCCCGGTTGAGGCCTGCCTCGGAGAGGTGCTCCCCCAGTGCCGAAACGGCGGGGCGGTAGCGGCCATCGAGGGGGCTCAGTGGTTGAACGGGCAACGGGCTCATGGGGCTCCCTAGTTGGTGGAGGTTGGTGCTGTTATGCCTGGCGTGATCTGACGAAATAGAGAACCGCAGGCTTTCTCGATCATGCCGAGGACATGATCGAAGAGTGCGGCATCCGAATAGTAAGGGTCTGGAACGTCGATGAGAGGAGCGAGTTCGCTGTCAAAGCCCAACATGGGCTGCACTTTCGATCGGTCTTGATCGTTGGGTGCCCACGTGCGCAGAATTCGTTCCTGTCCTCGATCGAACGCGACAATGAGGTCGAACTTGTCAAACCATTCGGGGTCGAACTGGCGGGCGCGATGCCCAGAACCATTGTAGCCGCGTGCCGCGAGAGCATTAATGGTGCGGTCATCGGCAGCCTCGCCGACGTGCCAGTCACCCGTTCCTGCCGAAGTTACTGCGATCCGGCCTTCGAGACCGGCTCTCGCTATGAGTTTCGTGAACACTGCTTCGGCCATCGGAGACCGGCAGATGTTGCCCGTGCAGACGAAACAGATGGTGAATGCTGTCGAGTCGAAGAAAGCTCGCTCGAAGGTCATGCTTCATTGTGTCGCAATTTCGGCTCCTCAACAGCAGTGGTCCAGAGATTAGCCTCCCCGAAACCTGTTCGTCACCATCGCGTAGGTCGCAATTTGGCAAGAGTTGTCTCGTCGAAAGGCGACCAGTGATCACACCCCCCGATGCGACAGCCCAGCTCGCACTCCAGTTTCAGGCCCAACAACTCCGCATCATCAATGAGCGGCTCAGCTATGTGCGGGCTCTCCTGCCGCTAGCGAGCATTGATTGGCGCGGTCCAGCCCAGCAGCGTTTCGATGACGGCGTGCGCGAACTTCACCGCGATCTTGCGCGGACGCGGTCTCTCATCGAGAGCATCGAGAGTCGAACAATGAACGCAGCAAGCCAGATGAGCTCTCGTGTCGGATGAGCTCATCGTCTCCGGCGGCGGCAGCTATTCGATTGCCACCGATGAGATGCTCAGCAGCGCCAGTGAGTTGCAGCGCGCCGCAGACATGACGCGAGACATCGCTGGTTCGATTCGAATGGTGGATGACCGGCTCACGGTTCAGCAAATGGAATCATGGGGCGTTCCTGCCGGGGCGGTCCTTGTTGAGGACGATCTCAACTGTGCGTTCGGCGAGCTGCAGGTGCTCGCGAACCGCGCGGAAGAGTTGAGTGGAATCGTGCGGTTCGCGGCTCACACTTATGGCTGGGTGGAAAACCTTTCTGAAGCTGCCCTGCGCAAACTCTCAGCAGACGCTGCAGCCCTGTTGGGGTTCTTGTTCCCGCTGTGGAGCACTGCTTTGTTGCGCGCAAGCCCGATAATTCCGCTGCTTGCGGGAATAGGGGTGGGGTTTCATGTTTTGGGTGGCCGTGACCGACCGCTTCTGACTCCCGAACAGCTGTCGACGGCATTGAACGAACTCATTAGCGATCCCACTTTCGTGCTCGCGCTTCGACACGGAGTCATGTCGGCCGATGAATTTGCGGCGGGGGCAGCAGGGATCCCCCCAGATCTCGTGTCGGCGCTGAGCGCTGCCGGGCTGATCGGGCTGGGGACCTCGGCTGGGCTCGTTCAGGGAGCGGGGGGACTTGGGGGCGTGCTGAAGGAGACCCCGGTGACCCAAGTGAGCAAAACGACGCCGGTGCCCGTGAGTGCACCACAGGGCTCTCGCGATCGGGTCGATCGGATTCCGCAACCCACGCAAGAGAACCCCGAACAGATTCGGATAGAGCGATACGAGCTACCGGGAGGCGAAGAGCACTTCGAGGTCTATGTCGCCGGCACTCAAGATTTCGCACTGTCTGGCACTGCTGAGCCGTGGGATTTCACGAGCAACATTTCTAACGCAGTCGGGAGGAATGCAGCCTCTGTGGCAGCGGTGGAAGCAGCGATGCGAGACGCTGGCATTACAGAAGGCAGTTCGGTGGGACTCAATGGCTACTCCCAAGGGGCGGCCGTGGCCGCACGGATCGCGGCATCCGGGGAATATAACGTTTCTGGCCTGTTCACGATCGGTGGACCTATCGGCCAGATTCCTGTCCCTCCCGATGTTGAGACGATCGTGGTCGAGCACACCGACGATGTTGTGCCGGCAACCGGAGGGCTACAGGACAATGCGAATGCGCTCGTAGTGCAAAGGGAGGCTTTCGGCGGTAGGAGCTTGCCCGAAGGGCAAGTGGTGCCCGCTCACCAACACAGCGAATATGCCGAGACTGCACGCCTTATGGACGAATCAGGGAGCGAAGAAATCCAGAACGCTACGCGACGTCTCTCCGATCCGACCAACGGGGCTACCTCGGCAACCGTCACCGAGTACTCCTACGCGCGGGTGCAGCCCTAAGCGCGCATAGCCGCGCAACAGCACGTTTTAGCGCTTTTTGTTGACAATCGGGCGAAGCAGAATGCCGATGAACCAGCTGATGAGGCCAAGAACGAGTGCGCCGAGCACACCCCACCAGAATCCGTTGACGACTAGACCAAAGCCGAAGAGGCTCGAGATCCAGCTGACCAGCAGCAGCAGCAAACCATTGACGACGAGAGCGAGTAGGCCAAGGGTGAGTACATACAGCGGGAATGCAACAATGCGGATCAGGTTGCCGAGCACACCGTTCACAATTCCGAAGACAGCGGCCACCAGCAAGAAGGTCAGAACGATCTCTAAGGTTCCCCCCGGCTCAAAAGGAACCAGCTCCACGCCGGCAACAACCACCGTTGTCAGCCACAGAGCAAGAGCGTTGATCAGCAAGCGCACGATGATTCTCATGGTTCAACTATGCACCCCCGATTTGCTAGGCCGCAATCCTCGCGGCCGGATCTCTTCGTGAGCTCCGCAGGCCTGACGGCAGTTCGAACCTCCGGCGACGCGACAAATTGTGATGTCAGCGCCCTGACCCAGCAGGCTCGCGGCTCTAGGCTGGGGCAGTGACCTCAAACCGCGTACAGCTTCGCCCCGAAATCGCCGCCATCGTTCCTTACCGCCAGGGATCTCCGGCGGCCGCGGATTCCTTCAAGCTGTCTTCCAATGAGAACCCGTACGAGCCACTGCCCTCAGTGCTCGCGCAACTCTCCACCCACACCATTAACCGTTACCCCGACGCATCCGCCGCCGAATTGCGCCGCCAGATCGCCGCACGCTTCGACGTCAACGCTGACAGCGTGCAGGTCGGTGCGGGCTCGGTGGCCGTGCTCGCTCAGCTCGTGAGCGCCGCCGCGGCCTCTGGCGACGAAGTCGTCTACGCTTGGCGCAGTTTCGAGGCCTATCCGCTGCTGGTATCTGCAGCCGGTGCCACTAGCGTGCAGATCGCCAATCAGGGTGACCACCGGCACGATTTGGCCAAGATGAGTGCCGCGATCACCGAATCGACTCGTGTTGTTATTGTCTGCAGCCCGAACAACCCCACGAGCACTGTCGTGACGGATGCCGAATTTCGCGACTTCATGGCGAGCGTTCCCGAGAACGTTCTTGTCGTTCTCGATGAGGCTTACCGTGAGTTCGTCACAGACCCGGCTGCGGTGCGCGGCGAGACCCTCGTCGGGCAGTACCCCAACCTCGTTCTGCTGCGCACATTCTCGAAGGCGTACGGCCTCGCAGGCTTGCGCATTGGGTATGCGATTGGCCCGGAGTACGTCATGGATGCGGCGCGAGCGGTGGCGATTCCCCTCTCGGTGACGGAGCTGGCACAAACTGCAGCGATCGCATCCCTCGAACATGAAGATGAATTGTTGGAACGTGTGAGCAGACTTAATGGGGTGCGCGAGAGCATCGTTAAGGGTTTGCGTGAGCAGGGCTGGGACGTTCCGACACCGAGCGGAAACTTCGTCTGGTTGCCGACAGGGGCAGCAACCAGTTGGGCTGCAGAGGTATTTCGGTCGCACGGGATCGTCGTTCGCGCACTCGGCGAGGGTCTCCGAGTGAGTGTTGGCGAAGAGGAATCTGTGGAGAAACTCCTAAGAGCAGCGCAAGAGGTTGTCGCTTCAAGGGAAACGAACTAACGCTCGCCGCGTTAGATTAGTCGAATGTCTTATACCGCCGCGACGGTTCAGCTGCTGTCTCCCGAGGGCACGCTCGTTCACAGCGATGCCAGCGAACAGTACCTCCCCTATGTAGACAAGCTCAGTGATGACGCTCTGCAGGAATTCCACCGCCACATGGTGGTGATGCGCCGCTTCGATATTGAGGCAGCCAACCTGCAGCGTCAGGGTCAGCTTGCCCTTTGGGTTCCGAGCCACGGCCAAGAGGCCGCCCAGGTCGGTTCGGCGCTCGCCGCTAAACCCCAAGATCACCTGTTCCCCTCCTACCGGGAGCATGTCATTGCGCTCATGCGCGGCGTTGACCCGATCACGATCCTGTCGATGTTCCGCGGGCTCAGCCACGGCGGCTGGGATCCGAAAGACCACGACAACTTCCACCTCTACACGCTGGTAATCGGTTCGCAGACGCTCCACGCCACCGGCTACGCGATGGGGATGAACCTCGAGGGCCGTTCAGGAACCGGCAACCCCGACACCGATGCGGCCGTCATGGTCTACTTCGGCGATGGCTCTACGAGTCAGGGTGACGTCAGCGAAGCAATGGTGTTTGCCGCCAGCTACCAAACTCCACAAGTATTCTTCTTGCAGAACAACCATTGGGCCATCTCGGTTCCCGTGTCACGACAGTCGCGCACCCCGCTCTATTTGCGCGGCGAAGGCTTCGGCATCCCGAGCGTTCAGATCGACGGCAACGACGTTCTCGCGAGCTTCGCCGTGACCCAGGCCAATTTGGATGCCGCCCGCGCCGGCGAGGGACCCCGCTTCATTGAGGCCCTCACCTACCGCATGGGTGCCCACACCACGAGCGACGACCCCTCGAAGTACCGCGAAAATAGCGAGCTCGAGTTCTGGGCACAACGTGATCCGATCACTCGCTTCGAAACGTACTTGCGGGCCCGCGGCGCGAGCCAAAGCTTCTTCGACGGTATTGCCGCTGAAGGAGATGACCTGGCGGCCGATATTCGCAAGCGAATTCTCGAGCTGCCGGTACCGGCCACTTCGACGCTCTTCGATCACGTCTATTCCGACCCTCACCCCGTGATGGATGAGCAGCGCCAAGCGCTTGCCGACTTCGAGGCATCATTTGAGGAGGGCAACTAATGGCCGAGATTATGACAATGGCGAAGGCTCTCAACGAGGGCATGCGTGTCGCCATGCGCGCCAACAGCAAAGTTCTCTTGATGGGTGAAGACATTGGGCCGCTCGGCGGCGTCTTCCGCGTCACCGAGGGTCTGCAAGCCGAGTTCGGCGACAAGCGCGTTCTCGACACTCCTTTGGCTGAGTCGGGCATCGTGGGTACCGCGATTGGGCTTGCAATGAGCGGTTTCCGCCCCGTGTGCGAGATCCAGTTTGACGGTTTCATTTTTCCCGGCTTCGACCAGATCACCTCCCAACTGGCTAAGTTGACCGCGCGCCACGAAGGCACGCTGTCGATGCCGGTCGTAATTCGAGTCCCTTATGGCGGACACATTGGTGCAGTTGAACACCACCAGGAGAGCCCGGAAGCGTACTTCGCGCACACGGCAGGTCTCCGTTTGCTGAGCCCGGCAACACCCCACGATGCGTACTGGCTCATTCAAGAAGCCATTGCGAGCAACGACCCGGTCATGTTCTTTGAACCTAAGTCGCGCTACTGGCAGAAGGGCGAGGTCGACCGCGAGTCGAGCGGCATCGCTACTCACGCCAGCCGCGTGGTTCGCGAAGGCACTGAAGTGACGCTCGTTGGTCACGGCGCCATCGTCTCCACACTGTTGCAAGCGGCGGAGTTGGCCGCGGAGGAAGGCACCAGTATCGAGGTTGTAGACCTTCGATCGCTCTCCCCCATCGACTACGGCCCGATTGTGACATCCGCCCAAAAAACGGGCCGCGTGGTTGTTGTTCAAGAGGCACCCGGGAATGTCAGCGTGGGATCCGAGGTTGCCGCTACGGTAACCGAGCGCGCGTTCTACTCACTCGAAGCCCCTGTGCTTCGTGTGAGTGGTTACGATCTCCCGTTCCCTCCCGCCAAGCTGGAATCCGTGTATTTGCCCAGTGTTGACCGCATCTTGGATGCTGTTGACCGGGCGTTGGCCTACTGACGAAGGAGGCCCTTGTGGCTGTATCTGAATTTCCTCTTCCCGATGTGGGCGAGGGGCTGACTGAAGCCGAGATCGTCTCCTGGAAGGTTGCGCCCGGTGACGAGATCACCGTCAACCAAGTACTCGTCGAAATCGAGACGGCGAAGTCGCTCGTAGAACTGCCGTCGCCTTTTGCCGGCACTGTGCAGAAGCTGCTGGTGGAGGAGGGCGCGACTGTTGAGGTCGGCACCCCGATTATCAGTGTGCAGTCCGTCGGTGGGTCGGTTGAACTGACCGCACCAGGATCGGGCGAAGACGAGAGCCACGGCATGATGGCCGACGTTGGTGCAGAGAGCAGTGCAGCGGACGACGCTGCCGCCGCAGTGGCCGACACGGCATCCACGATTGCCAGCGAAGACGACAAGCCTGGAGCTGTGCTCGTGGGCTACGGCACGGGCGGGCACGTGAGCTCGCGTCGCCGCAAGGGTGCGCAGCCGGCCAAGGATGACGCCGCGGCAACCACTGCATCGAAGCCGCGCCCGGCATCCGTGCCTGCTTCGTTCGCCAGCCCGATCATCGCCAAGCCGCCGATTCGCAAGCTGGCCAAGGATCTGGGCGTTGAGCTCGCCGAGGTTGCTGCCACGGGTCTTGCCGGCGAGACGACGCGCGAAGACGTGATTCGTCATGCCTCGCAGGCGAGTGTTTTCCGCAATATCGAAACGCCAGAGTGGGGTGACGAGCGCGAAGAGCGTATTCCCGTTAAGGGCGTGCGCAAGGCCATCGCTAAGGCCATGGTGCACAGTGCGTTCACCGCACCGCACGTGAGTGTTTTCACCGACGTGGATGCCACCCGAACCATGGAGTTCGTGAAGCGCCTCAAGAATTCCCCCGACTTTGCTGGCGTGCGGGTGAGCCCGCTGCTGATCATGGCGAAGGCCGTGAATTGGGCTGTGCGCCGCAACCCCACCGTGAATTCGAGCTGGACCGAAAAAGAGATCATCGTTCACCACTACGTGAACCTCGGGATCGCGGCCGCGACGCCGCGCGGGCTCATCGTGCCGAACATCAAGGATGCTCAAGATTTGAGCCTCTTCGACCTCGCGAAATCGCTTGAGCAGCTCACCTTGACGGCGCGCGACGGCAAGACGCAGCCCGCCGAAATGTCGAACGGCACGATCACGATTACTAACATCGGTTCGTACGGCATGGACACGGGAACTCCGATCATCAACCCGGGTGAGGCGGCGATTGTGGCGCTGGGTTCTATCAAGCAAAAGCCGTGGGTTGTCGACGGTGAAGTGCGCGCCCGCTATGTCACGACCGTGAGCGCAAGCTTTGACCACCGCATCGTTGATGGGGATGTCGCGAGCCGTTTCGTCGCCGACCTCGCGAGCGTGCTCGAAGAGCCTGCCCTCTTGCTCGACTAACGAGGCACGCGCTCGACAGTAATTACGCGATGCTGCAGTGGATTCGGTGCGGTGGTCGGTAGTGTGGCCGCATGACCATGAAGAAAAAATCGCCTGCAGCGCCACCGGCATCCGAGTCGAAACGCCTAGGACTTCACGAACTGTGGACCGACCGTTTGGGAGCCTGGTCAATTCGTGCGCTGCAGATTCTGTTGCTGCTCACGCTTGCTTCAGTGACCGTTTTTGCGCTCACTCAGGTGAAGCTCGTCGTGATTCCGGTACTCATCGCGCTCATTTTCGCTGCTGCTGCCAGCCCGATTGTGGTGTGGATGCGGCGTCGCGGTGTCGGGCGAGCGCTGTCGACCTGGATCGCGCTGCTTGGCGGCATCGTGGTGTTTGGTGGGTTGGTCACGGCAGTCGTTTTCGCCGTGCAGGACCAATGGTCCGACTTATCTGACTCGGCGGTTGAGGGATTCGAGCAACTGAAGAGCTACGCGCTCGATGGGCCGTTCGCGATTGATCAGGATGCCCTTGATGAGGCATGGAACGCGGCTATCGACTTCGTGACAAGCGCGACCTTCGGCCTTGGCGCTATTCAGGGAGTGTCAGCAGCGGCTCAGGTTGTCACCGGAATTCTGCTCGGCCTCGTTATCCTGTTCTTCTTCCTCAAAGATGGCGACCGCATTTGGGAGTTCTTCCTGAGCCCGATGACCGGCGAGCGTCTCGACCGGGGACACCGCATTGGTCACACCGCGGTACGCACGCTCGGTGGCTACGTTCGGGGAACCGCAACGGTTGCGGCCGTCGATGCGCTCGGTATCGGAATCGGATTGACGATCTTGCAAGTACCGCTCGCGCTACCGCTTTCGGTCATCGTGTTCTTGGGCGCCTTCATCCCCCTCGTTGGCGCGACTGTCGCCGGCGTCTTAGCTGCCGTTGTCGCTCTCGTGACGAATGGCTGGGTCGTGGCTTTGATCGTTTTGGGCATCGTCGTGCTCGTGAATCAGCTCGAGGGTAACTTTCTGCAGCCCGTCGTGATGGCGCAGTCCTTGAGCATCCACCCGCTGGTGATTTTGGTGGCGTTGACGGCCGGAACGATTCTCGGCGGCATCGTGGGCGCGGTGCTGGCCGTGCCGATAGCAGCGGTGGGCTGGTCGATTCTCAAGACGTGGAACGAAAAGGGCGACAAGCCCAACCTCGATCCGGCTCCGACGAAGAAGAAGCCAAAGTAACGCGCTAGCGGGGCCCGAGGGTTCGTTCCAAGAACGGGTTCCAGAACTTGCCCTGCGGGTCGTACTCTCGCTGCAGCGCGAGAAAATCGCCGCTGCGGGGAAAGCGTTCTCGGATGACGTCGGCGCCATAGTGAAACAGCTTGCCCCAGTGCTGCCGCGGTGCGAATGGCGCGAGGGCCTCCTCGATCACGGGCAGTAGCGCCGCGACCTCAGCGGGATGTTTCGCCCACGTGAAGCCGATGCACAGAACATCGCGCTCGTAGGCGGGGCTCATCCAGAGGGAATCGGCGGCAGCGGTGCGGATCTCGGAGATCAGCAGGTGCGGCGAGATCTGGGAGCCGAGGGTTCGCAGCACCTCCAACGCGTCAACACCGTGCTGCCGCGCTACGTAGTACTCGCTCTGCAGCTCATCGCCGCCATTGGAGGGTTGGCCGTCGAGGCGAAAGTGCGGCATCCGCTCTGACCACGGGCCGGGCACGCTTGCGCGCTGGTTGACGTTCTCGCGATTGCTTTCCTCGGCATCGTCGTACCACTCGCCGCCAAAGAGAGTGGCTTCCAGCGGCGGTTCAGCGCCGTCATCCAGACGCGTCTTGAGCCACACCTGAGCCACGGTGGGGCTTGCGAAATCGGCGAGAAGACTCACGCTATAGGCGCTGGCCATCACCTCATCCAGTTGTGTGAGCACGGTCTCCCAAGGGGCAAAGCGGTAGACGTCTTGGCGCACGACATAACTGGGCTGGATGTCGAGGGTCACCCGCGTGATGATCCCGAACGCACCGAGGCCCACAGCCAGAGCCGGCAGGTCGTCGCTGGAGCGATCGACGGTCACCACTGAGCCGTCTGCGGTGACGAGTTCGACCGCGCTGATGGCGGCGGAAAGGATGCCGTTGCCATCTCCCGAGCCGTGGGTGCCGGTAGCGGTTGCCCCGGCTACGGAGATGTGTGGCAGCGATCCCGTGTTGTGGAGCGCAACACCATGCGACTGCAGCGTGCTGATGAGCGCGCCGTACGACGTTCCGCCGGTGACGCTGACGGTCTGCGTGCTTGGGTCAATCCGGATGTCGGGGTCCACGTGTGAGAGAGATACGAGAGTGCCCGTGGTGTCGGCGATGCTGTTGAACGAATGTCGGGTGCCGATCGCTCGCACGTGCGATGAGCTGGCAACCAGCTCTTGCACGTCGGCGATGGACATGGGGTGCGTCACTGCGAGAGCACCGTAGGTGAGGTTGCCTGCCCAATTGACCTGGGTGCTCGACATTGTGGTCCTCTCGATGGGTTCATCACAGTGCGTTAGTGCTTCGACTCTGAACACTATTCCTCGGATCGTGGCAATTGAGTAAACGCTGTTGTGCGGCAGCCGCAGTGGGCCGTTGCTTGATTGAGCGCGGGTAGGTTATGCTATTGATAACGAATCTCATTACCGCTATTGGCTTCGGCCTTAGAAGGACACCTAGATGTCTCGCTTTACCCCTTCCATTTTCGCCCCTCGGCGCTCCCGCGCCCTCACGGCGGGAGCCGTGCTCGCGGTCTCCGCGATTGCTCTCGCCGGTTGTTCCACGAATGAACCTGCGGAAGATGACGGCACGATCGCCGTCGTTGCCTCGACAAGCGTCTACGGCAACCTGGTCGCAACGCTCGGTGGCGACGCGGTCTCCGTGACGAGCCTGGTCGACAACGCTGCTCAAGATCCGCACAGTTACGAAGCATCCGCTCGCGACCAGCTCGCGGTATCCGAGGCGGACCTCGTTGTTCTCAACGGCGGTGGGTACGACCCCTTCGCCGAAGCGCTCTACGAAGCGTCAGGAGCATCCGCGGTTCTGATTCACGCCGTTGATTCTTCTGGCCTGCTCGACGAAGGCGAAGAGCACGACCACGTTACTCATGACGCCGCTACTGAGGGCCACGAAGAGATTGATCACAGCGACGATGTGACGAGCGACGGCACCGATGACGCCGCCGATGACGCCGCCGATGACCACGCCGAAGACGACCACGCCGAAGACGATGGTCACGATCACATCGAGGGTTTCAACGAGCACGTCTGGTACAGCTTTCACGCGATGGAGCACATCGCCGAGCAGATCACTGCGGAGCTGAGCACGCTGAGCCCAGAAAACAGCGGTACTTTTGACGCTGCTCTCGAGTCATTCTTGAGCGACCTTGACACTCTCGACGGCCAGGCCGAGGAGCTCTCTGTCGTCGCCGATGGCCGCGGAGCCGCGATTACCGAGCCTGTCGCCGTCTACCTGCTCGAAAACGTCGGGCTGCACAACGACACTCCGGCCGCCTTCACCGAGGCGATCGAAGAGGGCTCGGATGTTCCTCCGACAGCGCTGCGCGACGTTCTCGCGCTGGTCGAGGACGACCACATCGCGCTCTTGGCTTACAACGAGCAGACGGCGAGCCCCGAGACTGAGCGAGTGCGCCAAGCCGCCGAAGAAGCAGGTCTCCCCGTGGTGTCATTTACCGAGACACTGCCCGAGGGGTCAGACTATGTCGAATGGATGTCGTCAAACCTCGATGCGCTCGCAGTAGCCCTCGGCTAGTCAGAGAGTTGACCGAGTGACCTTTCCTGCAGCGCCTGCCGTGCTCAGTATCCGTAATGGGGTGCTGGGCTTCGGCTCGCGCACCCTCTGGTCGGGACTCGACCTCGATGTTGCCCCCGGCGAGTTTGTGGCGGTGCTTGGCTCGAACGGTTCCGGAAAGTCGAGCCTGCTGAAGGCGATACTGGGGCAGCAGAAACTTGACGCAGGCACGATCACCGTGGCCGGGCATCCGGTGCGCCGCGGTGATCGCTGCATTGGCTACATTCCGCAGCAGAAGTTGGCGGGCCCGGGAACCCCGTTGCGTGGCCGCGATCTCGTGACTCTTGGCGTGAACGGTCACCGCTTTGGCGTGCCAACACTCCCCCGCAGCGTCAAGGTGCGCGTCGACGAATTGATTGCTGCCGTCGGCGCCACCGAATACGCGAGCAACCCCATCGGTTCGCTTTCGGGCGGCGAGCAGCAGCGCTTGCGGGTTGCGCAGTCGTTGGCAGCAGATCCCGTGTTGTTGCTCTGCGACGAACCGTTGCTCAGCCTTGACCTGCAGCACCAGCGTGGGGTTTCCGAACTCATTGACCGGCGTCGCCGCGAACACAACACGGCAGTCATTTTTGTGACGCACGACGTAAACCCTGTGCTCGGCATGGTCGACCGCATCCTGTACTTGGCCGGCGGAAAGTTCACGATCGGCACCCCGGATGAGGTGTTGCGCAGCGAGGTTCTCACCGAGCTGTACGGCACCCCGGTCGAGGTTGTGCGGGTGGGCGGCCGCGTCATGGTGGCCGGAATTCCGCAGGGCGATCACCACCATGAGGAGGAGATCGCGTGACCTTCGACGAATTCTGGAGCCAGCTTGCGGGCTTCGAAGATTACGGCGACCTGTTGAGCCTGGTGAAGTTCTCCCTCATCGCCGCCGCGGTGCTTGGCATCGCTGGCGGCCTTATCGGTGTCTTTGTCATGCAGCGTGACATGGCTTTTGCCGTGCATGGCATCAGCGAACTCTCCTTTGCGGGAGCGGCCGCAGCGCTATTGTTCGGTGCCAACGTCGTCGCGGGTTCGATCGCTGGCTCGCTTGTGGCAGCCATTTTGATCGGGATGCTCGGGGCGAAGGCTCGCGATCGAAACTCGATTATTGGTGTGCTCATGCCGTTTGGGATGGGTTTGGGCATCCTGTTTCTGGCGCTCTACCCCGGACGCAGCGGAAACAAGTTTGGGCTCCTCACCGGCCAGATCATTTCTGTGGATGGCGAGCAACTCGGTTTGTTGATCGTCATTAG
Organism: Salinibacterium sp. M195; assembly: GCF_019443965.1. Taxonomy (GTDB): domain Bacteria; phylum Actinomycetota; class Actinomycetes; order Actinomycetales; family Microbacteriaceae; genus Rhodoglobus. The sequence goes on from NZ_CP040814.1 coordinate 524,533, forward strand.
CCTCGTGGTGCTTGGCGCCCTGTTCGTGGTGTGGCGTCCGCTCACTTTTGACAGTCTTGATCCTGAGGTTGCGGCAGCTCGTGGAGTGCCGTCGCGATTACTTTCGCTTGGCTTCATGGTGCTGCTTGGCCTCATGGTCGCGGTTGCCGTGCAGATCATTGGTGCCCTGTTGGTCATGGCGCTGCTGGTCACGCCGGCTGCTGCCGCAATGCGGGTGTCGTCGTCGCCGCGCATGGTTCCCGTGCTCAGCATGATCTTCGGATTCGTGGCGGCAACGGGTGGTGTCTTGCTGGCACTGGGCGGCTCGCTGCCGATTAGTCCGTACATCACGACGATTTCGTTCCTGATCTACCTGGTCTGTCGGGTGGTGGGAGCGCGCCGCGGCCGCAGTCGTCAGCACAGCGTGAGCCGAGCATCCGGAGTGCAATTGGTCACCGCGAGTTCAAGGGGCAAAAGTTAGAATGGCAACCATGAAGCGCAATACGTGGCAGCGGGAAGCTGTGCGGGATGCTCTGACCGAGTCAGAGGGATTTGTGAGCGCTCAGGCGCTGCACGGTGCGTTGCGCGATGCCGGTAGCTCAATCGGTCTGGCCACCGTCTATCGTGCCTTGGCAGATCTGGCCGGAGCTGGCGATGCTGACTCGCTGCAGCAAGACGGCGAAAGCCTTTTTCGGGCCTGCACGCCCGATTCGCACCATCATCATCTGATTTGCCGTGAGTGCGGAACAACCGTCGAAATCAAGGCGGATGCCGTAGAACAGTGGGCCAAAAACGTGGCGGCCGAGCATGGTTTCACCCAGCCGCATCACATCGTCGATGTCTTCGGCTTGTGCCCGGCGTGCTCTAGCACGTAACATATACCGTTGATCGAGTGGTTTCTTCCACTCTCGCACGCACATCCCACCCTGATTGATGCGGTGCTTTCTTGTGAAAGTACAGCGTTGAGAAGAACGCAGTGTGTGTGCCGACAAGTGATCTTGGGTAAGGCTTAGTCCTTACGGTAACTAGAACAGGAGTATGACCATGGCAGCAACCTGCCAAGTGACCGGCGCCATTCCCGGCTTCGGACACGCAATCTCGCACTCGCACCGTCGCACGAAGCGTCGTTTCGACCCGAATATCCAGAAGAAGACGTACTACGTACCGTCGCTTCGCCGCAAGGTAACCCTTCAGTTGTCCGCAAAGGGCATCAAGGTAATTGACGCTCGTGGCATCGAATCCGTTGTCAAGGACCTCCTTGCACGTGGGGAGAAAATCTAATGGCTAAGGCACAGGACGTACGTCCGATCATCAAGCTTCGTTCAACTGCTGGAACGGGCTACACCTACGTGACGCGCAAGAACCGTCGCAACAACCCCGACCGCCTCGTGCTGAAGAAGTACGACCCAGTGGTTCGCAAGCACGTTGAATTCCGCGAGGAGCGCTAAATATGGCTAAGAAGAGCAAGATTGCAAAGAACGAACAGCGCAAGGTCATCGTTGCGCGTTACGCCACACGTCGTCTCGAGCTGAAGAAGGCTCTCGTCGACCCAGCAGGAACTGACGAGTCACGCGAGGCTGCACGCCTCGGACTTCAGAAGCTTCCCCGCGATGCTTCGCCGATCCGCGTACGCGGTCGCGATGCCATTGATGGACGTCCCCGTGGATACCTCAGCCAGTTTGGTGTTTCCCGTGTTCGCTTCCGTGAAATGGCTCACCGGGGCGAGTTGCCCGGAATTACCAAGTCAAGCTGGTAGATTCCAAGCGGTTCCGACGTTTTCTAACGTTTCGGAACAACTAACTGCACAACGTCCCGAGGAGGACCACTATGGCTGACAAGTCGCTAAACCGTACTGAATTCGTAGCGGCGGTTGCCGCACAGTCTGGCCAGAGCCAGGCTGCCGTATCCGGCGTCGTTGACGCTTTCTTCGCAGTGCTGTCCGAATCGGTCGGCAACGGAGTTAAGGTTTCGATCCCAGGTTGGATGGCTGCAGAGCAGACATTCCGCGAGGCTCGTACCGGCCGCAACCCGCAGACGGGTGAAGCAATCCAGATCAAGGCCAGCAACGGCGTAAAGCTCAGCGCAGGCAGCAAGCTCAAGGCAGCAGCCAAGGGCTAAGTAGCAACTCTAAAAAGGGCGACATCCTTCGGGATGTCGCCCTTTTTGTATCCCGGCGCCAACGGCAGGCCTCAGCCGGTGCCAGCCGGGCACACTCCCGGATAACCGCGAGTACTCTTGAGTAGTGCTTCGATTTAGCCGGATAGCCGGACCCGCCATGCTGCTGGCTGTTGCTTTTGTTGTTGTTGTCGCGGGGCTTCAGTTCGGCGGCGGCGCACAGGCCCCAATTCTGCTCGATCCGGGTGCGGTGGTTCGGTGGGGGCTTCCGATCTCGAAACTGTTCGTCAACCTCGGGCTTGCCGCCACCATTGGTGGTCTCATGATCGCGATTTTTGCGATGAGCCCCAAGCGTGACGAGTTCAACCTCACTCTCGACTTCGCCGCTGCCGGCGCTGCTGTGTGGGCCGTGGCCTCCGCTTTTACCGGGTTTTTCACCTTTTTGGCCGTGCGCAACCAGCCGATCGACTTTTCTAGCGCCTTTGGTGACGTTCTCGCGAGTTTTCTGACCGTTACCGAGCTAGGGCAAGCCTGGCTTGCCACCGTGCTGATAGCGGCCATCGTGACGGTGCTCTGTTTTGCCGTGCGCAACATGAGTGGCCTTGTTTTCGTGCTCGTGCTCTCCGTTGCCGGGCTTATCCCGATGGCGCTGCAAGGACATAGCGGTGGCACCGCCGACCACGACGCGGCGACCAGCGCCATCTTCTTGCACCTCGTGTTCGCGGCGCTGTGGCTCGGAGGGCTTCTCGCGATCGCGATCGCTCGCTCGACCCTCACCAAGGAACGACTCACTCTTGTATTGCGCCGTTACTCCTCGATAGCGCTCGTGAGTTTCATCGTCGTAGCCGCCTCCGGTTATGTCAGTGCCGAGATCAGGGTCGAGAATCTGAGCAACCTGCTCTCCCCCTATGGCCTTCTTGTGCTCGTCAAGGTCTTCGCCCTCATTGTGCTTGGGCTCTTCGGCGCCATCTATCGCAACTATGCAATTGGTCGCCTCGAGAAGAGTCCCCGCAAGAGCCGCGGCTGGTTCTGGTGGATCGTCTCGGCAGAGCTTGCATTCATGGGCCTCGCCTCCGGTGCGGCAGCAGCCCTCGCCGCTACTCCAACCCCCGTTCCCGAGATCGTGGCGGCGGACATCCCCGACTCCTCCCCCGCGGCCTATCTCACCGGCTCACCACTTCCTCCGCCAGTGTCAGCAAGCAATCTCTTTAGTCTGTGGAGTTTCGACCTCATCTGGGTACTGATCTGTGGCTTCGCGATCTTCTTCTACCTTGCCGGTGTCTGGCGTTTGCATAAGCGCGGAGACAGCTGGCCTGTCCACCGCACCGTCCTGTGGGTTACTGGAATGCTGCTGCTGTTCTACATCACCAACGGTGGCGTGAACGTCTACGAGGGCTACCTGTTCTCGATGCACATGCTCGGACACATGACCCTCGGAATGATGATTCCGGTGCTCCTTGTTCCCGGAGCGCCAATAACGCTCGTGATGCGCGCGGTCGCCAAACGCACCGATGGCAGCCGCGGGGCCCGTGAGTGGATCCTGCTAATCGTGCACTCCCGCTATATGGCTGTTATCGGGCATCCGGTCGTTGCCGCAGCGATCTTTGTGGTCTCGTTGTGGGTCTTCTACTACACGCCGCTGTTCCGCTGGGCATCCACCGACCATGTCGGGCATGAGTGGATGATCATCCACTTCCTCGCCTCTGGATACCTGTTCGTGCAAGCGCTCATCGGAGTCGATCCGTCGCCGCACCGGCCTGCGTTCCCCATCCGGCTCCTGATCCTGCTGGCCACCATGGCATTCCATGCCTTCTTCGGGCTCGGTCTCATGACGGGAACCGGTTTGCTTCTTGCCGATTGGTACGGCGCGATGGGCTGGGACACCGGCGTGAGCGCGCTTCAAGATCAGCGCATCGGTGGTGGAATCGCGTGGAGTGTTGGCGAAATTCCGACGATCTCGCTCGCGATCGCCGTTGCCATTATGTGGTCCCGCAGCGACCGCCGCGCGTCGGTACGCTACGACCGCAAAGCCGACCGCGACGGTGATGCCGAACTCGACTCCTACAACGAGATGCTGGCCGAGCGCCGCTAACTAGTCTCGCTCGATACGCCGAGGGGGAACGTGACCGTAAACGTCGTCCCTTCACCCACGGTAGATTCCACTCCGACTATTCCGTGGTGTTTTGACACGAGCCCCTGAACCAAGGGCAGCCCTAGCCCGGTGCCGGTGATCCCGCGAGCCTCGGCCTCCGGTGCTCGATAGAAACGTTCAAAAATGTGCTCGACGACGTCGGCTGTCATCCCGAGCCCGGAGTCGGAGACGGTCACTACCGCAGCGCTGTCAGTGGAGCTCACTCCGACCTGAATCGACCCGCCTGCCGGAGTGAACTTGATCGCGTTGGTCATCAGGTTGGTGAGGATGCGGTCGAGATCGATCGCCGGAACCGCGACAGTGATCTGGTCGGGAGCCGACAGCGCCACAGCAATCGCGTTGACCTCGGAAAACGGCTCGAGGCTTTGCGCAACTTCTGCAGCCACCTGGGAGAGATTGCTGGTCGAACTCGACTTACTCAGATCGCGCGGTCGTCCGAGTTCTAACAAATCCTCGACGAGGTCAGCCAACCGGCGCGCATTGCGCGCAATCGTTGCCACTGACGAGGCTTGAAACTCGTCGAGCTGCTCTTCTTCTAGCAACTCTACGTAGCCGATGATGCTCGTGATGGGAGTGCGAAGTTCGTGGCTCGCAGACGCCACAAACTCTTCCTTTTGGCGGCTCAGTTCCGTCAGCCGGGCAGTGGCGGCTTGCTCTTGCTCCAAAGCTAGCTGTTGGGCTTCAGCGGTGCGCATTGCCGCCGAGGTATCAACAAATTGGATGCTAAACCGGGTGCCAGCTGACGACGGCAGCTCGGCAACCAACACGTCGACGTCTGAGTGTGCGCTGTCGTTGAGCGGTTGCCAACTGAACTGATCTACTCTCTGACGCACAGCAGTGTTAACCCTCGCGGCAAGCGCGCCATCCCACAGCGTGATTACTTCGCCGTCGCCATCCGGAATCACGTCACTCTCATTGGCGATTACCGCTGACGCCATTTCATTCGATTCCAGTACAACAAATCCATGACGGAATGCCTCGACGATAAGGAGACCCACCCGTGACCCCACGAAGCCGCCGCGCAGAATTGCTTCTCGGTCAGCGAGCCGAGCATTCACGATCCGGTGCTCGTTCTGGGATGACGCTGCCAACAGCACGAAGGAAGTGACGGCCAACAGAAAGATTTGGATCAGGGTCGAGGGGTCGCCACCAACGCCACCTGACTGATCGAATGGCCCGCCGCCTGCTGACGTGAGGAAAGAAATGCTCAAGGCGATTCCGACGACCTCGAATAACGCAACCCTCGTGGGGAATCTGAATGCCGCCCAGGCGATCACGGGTAGGGGCAAGAACGAGAGAGGAAGAGAGCGACCCGGGCCAAAGACATAGAACAACACGGCGACGAGCAGAATGAACTGGATAGTGATTTCGACGATATGCACTTTTGCTAGTTGCTGCGGGGGAATCAGCGCGAACGGCAGGATGATGAGAACGGCCGTGGCATGCGCAGCGCTCACTCCGATCCAGGTCGGCACTAGGGAGCCGCCATCGAAGACCACGATGGTGAGCCCGGCAAGAAGACCGATCACAATGGCTCCGGCCGCTACCGCGATGCAGAGCCGGTAGGCGGTGGCAAGTTGGTCAAGGGCGGGTCGCGCCCGACCACGCTGAGTAAGGATGGCGACCACGATCCAGGCTTCGGATGCATTCGCGATGCCGAAGAAGAGCGAGACGACAAGATCGCGACCTCCCACCATATTTGAGATTGCCGTCACGATGACGATGCCGAGCACGCCCCAAGCCCGATGCGAGCGGTGAAGTCGAAGGACGAGGAGAGTGCTCACACCAGCGGCGGGCCACCAAGCTGCGACGTGCGAGTCGGGCGGGGCAAGAGCAACAAACCCCCAGCCCAGCAGAAACACGACGAATAGTGATATCAGGGTGGATAGCGACGAGATCAAAACTTTGTTCTGAACACCCGGCGTACCTAATTGTGATCCCGACATTGCGGCCCCCAAACTCCGTCTAATGACAGACTAGTGGGGGCGCTTGGGGTACAGCGCTCACGAAGTTAGCCTTTCGGGAGGCGGAGTCATGGCAGTTGTTTTGATCGTCGAAGACGATGAAGATGTGCGGGCGTTGGTCATGCACCGACTTAAACAAGCAGGTCACGAGGTTCTTGTCGAGGCTGATGGCGAGGCTGGACTTGGCGCAGCACGAGCATCCGTTCCTGACTTGGTGATTCTCGATTGGATGATGCCTCGTCGCAACGGGCTCGAGGTGTGTTTTGAGCTCCGGGCAGACCCCCAGTTCGCTAAGACACGAATTTTGATGCTCACGGCTAAGGCTCAAGAGCAGGACATTGAGCGCGCACTAGCAGCGGGCGCCGACGACTACGTGGTGAAGCCTTTTTCATCTCGTGAACTCCTCGCCAGAGCTGCCGCACTACTGTCGCGATGATTCCCATGATTCCTGGGCTCTCCAGTGCGCTCCTGCTCACCACCGCGACCGTGTGCGCTCTGCTTGCGCTTACCGTCGTCGCTCGGAGGGTCATTCGAACACGTGCGCAAGCCAAGTCAGACTTGCGTCGAGACCGAGTTCGTCCACTCATTCTGGACATCCTTGACGGAGAGAATTGCGTCGCTCAGAACCGACAGGACCGAGCGACTTTGGTGCTCCTTGTTGCTGAGACGGCAGGGCAGGTGCGCGGCGATGACCGCAGCGCCCTCACCGCCTGGCTGACAGATCAACAATTTCACCGCACCTGTCTCAAGAAGATGCAGTCGCCGTTTGCCCTAACCCGCGCTAGGGCGCTCAGCAGTTTTGCGCCCATGGCGCACCTCGCACCCCGCTCGGTCGAACAGATGCTTTCTGATCGCGATCAAGGAGTACGAAGCCTCGCTGCACAGATCGCCGGGCGCTCCGGCGTTTCAGAATTGATCCCCGCTCTCTTGAGGAGTGTCGATGGATCTCGCAGCATCCCCGCACGCATCGTGTCGATGGCGGTCCTCCGCACGGCGCCATCATCGATTGCCAGCTTCAGCGACACACCAGCTGACGGCAATTATCGTGTTCGCGCGCTCGCCATCGATCTCGCAGGCCAGCTGAACTTAGTGGATGCGCGCCAAGCGATCGAATCAGGGCTGAGAAGCGAAAATAGCGACGTCAGGGCGGCAAGTATTCGTTCCATTCAACGGCTAGGTTCGCCCCTTTCCCTCCCGGCGCTTGAAGAACTTCGTCCTGAAAACACGACAGAGTTCTGGACTGCTCAGGCCGTCATGCGAGAGTTGCTGGTGGGATAGGCGTGGAAGCTCTCGCGGCAATCACGTACTGGGTGACGTGGACTCTCATTGCCTACTACGCGCTCTACAACGGAATCTTCTTGGTAATTCTCTTGAGAGGAGCACTCGAGGTCTCCCGCGAAGTCAGTTGGCCCTCTTCCGCCTCACTCTCAGAAGTGTTCGCAAATCCTTTAACACCGGGGATTTCGATCATCGTGCCGGCTCACAACGAGGAGTCTGGGATTGTCGACGCCGTGCACGCCTTGCTCAATTTGAGGTATCCGCTAACGCGGATTGTTGTCGTTGATGATGGATCGACTGATGACACCTTCCTCAAACTTCAAGACAACTTCGACTTACGCCCTTCCGATAAAGAACTCGCGGCCGTTCCTGAACACCAGGGTGAAATCATCGATGTCTGGGCATCACGCGGTGGCGACCTGACGGTCATCCGTAAGCACAGCGTCCGGTTGCGATCGGACGCCGTGAACGCGGGACTTCGTGCTGCAGACCAAGAGCTTGTGTGCATGATCGACGCAGACTCGCTTCTGGAACAGGATGCATTGCTCCATATCGCTGCGCCGTTTGTCGCCGATCCGACCGTCGTCGGAGTCGGCGGAGTTATCCGACCAGCAAACGGTGTCACGGTATCGCGGGGAGCGGTAACAAATATTGAAATGCCCAAACGCTGGGTCGAACGGATCCAAGTGGTGGAGTACTTGAGAGCGTTTCTCGTGGGCCGCACCGGCTGGGCCTCCATCAACGGCCTCATGATCATCTCAGGAGCATTCGGGGCATTTCGTCGCGACGCAGTCCTTGAGGTTGGCGGCCTTGACATCAACTCTCTCGCGGAGGACGCAGATCTGGTGGTGTCCATCACAAAAAAGGCGCGCGATGAAAAGCGGCCGTACCGGCTGGCATTCGTCGCCGAACCCGTGTGTTGGACCGAAGTACCGAACACGTTTTCGGCGCTGAGCGGTCAGCGTCGTCGCTGGTCGCAGGGCCTCGGGGAACTCATTGCGAAGCGGCGGAAGATGATCTTGAATCCCCGCTACGGAGTGCTCGGGATGCTCACACTCCCCTACTTCGTGCTGTTCGAGTTTTATGGGCCAATCTTTGGGGTGCTCGGCGCATTCATCGCCGTGGCTGGCGCCGTCACCGGCCTGATTACCTGGCAACTGTTCATGCTCGCGTTCTTCGTCTCGGTGGGACTTTCTCTCATTTCATCGCTGACCTCCGTTCTCATAGAAGAGAGCGCATACCACCGGTATTCGCGGTTGAAGGACGTGTTCGCGCTCCTGGCCACGACGCTCGTGGAGCTGATGGGATTCCACCTGGTGCACACGTGGTGGAGGTTGCAAGGGGTTTATCGGGCCACATTCCGCCGTCCCAGTGACTGGGGAACCATCGAGCGAGTCGGTTTCGAACAGGAACCCGAAGCCGACCCAGCTCGCTAGTTCCCGCCGACTTCCGGGGCGGGAGAACGGGGAGCAGGCGCCGACTACTGGGGATACTGCGCAGTGATCAACAGCTCGTCGTCAGGCAAGAAGGTCACGAGGTAGCTTGCACTGAAGCTCACGTCTTTATCGAAAGTCGAGACAGAGCCATCGAAGATTGACCGCACATCTACCTTCAAGTGTGCTGCGGCATCCGTAGCTGGCATCAACCAGCTCGCTGGCTCAGAACCCGGGCTGAGTGTGACGGGGGGATAGTCGGCGATGCTCCACTCGGGTGTCGTGACGATGCGGTTCGACATGGGCTGCCCAAACGGGCACCCGGTCGGAAGCAAAACAACCTGGGTGGCGCACTCGTCGAGGTACTCGTTAACTTCACGCTGAACCTGGGCGATCATCGCCTCATTGGCGACGACGTCGAGTCTGGCGCGTACCGTGTCACCCGGTGCCGTCGCCGAAACCACAATGGGCTCAGCTTTGAGATAGTGCGAGGTGTGGCTGACCTCGAAGCTGCTCGGCGTTAACACGACATAGGTCGAGGGAACATCTTGAGTCGGAACGACAAGCTCAGAGCCGTTCGCGGTGAACTCTTGAGCATTGAGTACCGTCAAGCGCACGATCGTGAGTGGTGGGGTGGCGAAATCCCACGTGGAGAACACACCAAAGTTGTTCGCATCCCGGATCACGGTGAAGCTTGACTTTGCCGGGCGGCCATCCAGCTCAAAACTGAAGGTGACAGTCTCGGTGCCGTCTGGGTTGCTCACGTTGTCGACCAACTCAATGTCTTCGAGAGAGCTCAGAGCCGAGGGACGCAACAACTCGTGCGAGCCCGCCAACAGCAACGAACCTGCACCCGTTGTATCAATCGGCGTTGCCCCGGCTCCGCCGTCTGACGCTGCACCGTGCTCTTCGGGCAAATAGATGTCGGCGATTTCAAGGGCTGACGACATGTCATGGCGAGCGAGCGCCCCGAGGTAGCTGCGGACAAAACCAGTCGAACTGTAGATCGTCGAATTCAGCACGATCACCGTGGTCGCGAAGGCCACAATAATCAGCCCGAGAACCACAGACCAGGTAACAAGCTCGCGACGCATTCACACATCCTAAACCGCCGAGGTGCGAGATGTCCCACCCCACGAAAGTGCTGAAGGAGGATGGGCGTGGTCACTAGCCGCATTAGGGTGAATGCGTGTCAAAAATCACTCTGTCGCCTGAGCAAGCAGCCGTCTTCGCTGCTATCGAGACGACGAACGACAACCTCTTCGTCACAGGTCGTGCCGGCACCGGAAAATCGACGCTGCTTAACCACCTCTCACAGAACACGTCGAAACAGATTGTGATCTGCGCTCCGACCGGTGTTGCCGCCCTCAACGTGGGTGGACAGACGATCCACTCGCTGTTTCGGCTGCCCATTGGGGTCATCGCTGACCACGAGCTCGAACAAAATCCTCAACTGCGCAAACTTCTCAACACCATTGAAACTCTCGTCATCGATGAAGTCTCGATGGTCAATTCAGATCTCCTTGACGCCATCGACCGTAGCCTTCGTCAGGCGCGTCAGCGCAAGAATGAGCCATTTGGTGGGGTGCAAGTCGTGCTCTTTGGTGATCCGTACCAGCTTGCGCCAGTGCCAGGGGATCCGGATGAACGCGCCTACTTCGAAGACCGCTACCGATCCATGTGGTTCTTTGATGCGCTGGTGTGGGAAGAGACCGAGCTCACGATCTATGAGTTGACGAGCATCCACCGCCAGCATGAAGGCGAATTCAAGTACATGCTGAATGCGGTGCGCCACAACGGAGTGACGGCAGAGATCGCTGAGCGACTCAATGCCGTTGGCGCGCGACCGGCGCCGAATGACGGCACGATCACTCTGGCGACCACGAACAGCGCCGTCACCCGGATCAATGCCACGGAACTCGCTCGCTTGCCCGGCAAAGTGCTCACTGCGAAAGCAGAAATCTCGGGAGAGTTTGGTGGGCGTGCCTATCCAGCGGATGACGCGCTCGACCTGAAAGTCGGCGCCCAAGTGATGTTCTTGCGCAACGATACGAATGAGGGCGGAACCCAACGCTGGGTCAACGGCAGCGTCGGCACGGTAACCAAGATCGCTTCCACGGTCTGGGTCGAAGTCGACGGACGCGACTACGAGGTGAAGCCGGCAATCTGGGAGAAATTCAAATACTCCTACTCGGCTCGAACGAAAGCGCTGCGCAAAGATGTCGTTGCCGAGTTCACCCAGTTTCCGCTGCGCTTGGCGTGGGCCGTGACGATCCACAAATCTCAGGGCAAGACCTACGACCGCGCGATTGTTGACCTCGGATCCCGCTCCTTTGCCCCCGGCCAAACGTACGTCGCGCTCAGTCGGATCAGCAGTCTCGACGGCCTCTACCTGAGCCGACCACTTCGCCCAAGCGACATCATTGTCGACGAAAACGTCGTGCGGTTCATGTCGCGCACCCAGCCGATCCCGGCGATCGAGGCATAACGCATGACGCCGGGTTGCCGACGCGACAAAGCGATAGCCGTCGCGAGCTACTTCACGCTTCCGGCGGTAATGCCCTCGACGATCTGCTTGTTGAAGACGATGTAGATCACGATCATAGGCAGCGTCACGATCGACAACGCGGAGAAGAGCAAGCCGTAGTCGGTGACATACCGACTGGAGAATGCCAGCAGTCCGGTCGGAATCGTCTTGAGCGAGTCATCCTGAATGTAGAGCAGAGCGAGCAAAAACTCGTTCCAGCTCGACAGCGCCGAGAAGATGGCGACGGTGGCGAGGCCTGGCCGCAATAGCGGGAGAGCGATCGACCCGAATACGCGCAGGTCACTCGCCCCATCAATGCGAGCGGCCTCGAACAGTTCATCCGGCACGGCATCCAAGTAGACCTTGAGTAGGTAGACCGCGAGGGGCAACCCCATTGCGGTGTACGGGATGATGAGCGCCCAGCGGGTGTCAGTGATCGCTAATTGGGTAAACATGGTGGACTGCGCGATGAAGTAGGACTGCAGCGGCAACAGCAAGCCCAAAGCAAGTAACCCCATGAGCAGGTTACGGCCGCGAAAGCGATAACGGCTAAACGAGAACGCGGCAGCGGCACCGAAGAACAAGATGCCCAATACCGAGGCTCCGGTGACAATCGCGCTGTTGAAGGCGTACAGCCCGATGTGTCCGACCTCCCAGGCCTCCGCCCACCGCGCAAAGTCGATTTCGGTCGGAAGGGCAAAGGGAGTGGCAAAAATTGCGGAGTTCGACTTGAAGCTCGAAAACACCATCCAGAGCATGGGGAAGAAGAAGACCACCGCGATGACGCCCAAAGCGAGCGTAAAGAGCACGCCAGGAATGCGGCCGACCGTGGACCGTTGAGCCGATCCTGACGGGCGCGTCGTGCGACTGACCCCGCTCATGCGCTCACCTTCTCTGGCTTTTCGCGATTGACGCGGGTGAAGACCAGCCCCAGCGCGACGACCACCGCCGTGAGTACGACGGCCATCGCTGAACCGTAGCCAACATTCTGGAAAGTGAATACGGACTTAACAAGGTAGGTGGTCGGTATCTCCGTAGCGCCGTAGGGTCCACCATTTGTCATCACGTAAAACAAGTCGAAACCTTGGAAGCCACCGGTGATGCACAGCAGCAGCGCCACGGTGATTGCGTTGCGAATCATCGGAACCTTGATGCGTCGAAAAAGCTGCCATTCGCCAGCGCCGTCGAGCCGCGCCGCTTCGATGATTTCGGTTGGTACCTGGCTGAAAGCGGCGTAGAAGATGGTCATGTAGAAGCCGGCATATACCCAGCCGGAGACGACGCTCACAGCGAGAAGAGCCGTTGCCGGGTCTCCTAGCCATACGCGTTGCAGATCATCGAGGCCGAAATTGACGAGGGCCGCATTCAGTAACCCGAAATCGTTGTTATAAACGAAAGACCAGAGCACGGCCACGACGACCATGGGAAGCATTACCGGAGTAAAGATGGCCACCCGAAACCAGAGGGAGCCGCGGCGGCGCACACTAACAAGCCCCGCCAGCACCAGGCCGACAACGACCTCGAGGACGATTGTCGCCGCGATGTAGATGAGCACATGAACGAATGAATCGCGGAACAGCACATCGTTCGCCGCCTTGATGTAGTTGTCGATGCCGACGAACTGCATCGCACCGTAGCCATTCCACTCCGTGAAGCTATACGCAAACGTCATGATGACCGGAAACAGCACCGCGAAACCGAACACTGCCATCGCGGGCACCACGAACAGGTACGGCGTGACCTTGCGGTTCGGCTTCACGGTTTCGGTGCCTCTCAAGGGGGTTGCTGATCGCTCGACTTCGGGTGACGAGCGATCAGCAAGACTAGCTAACCGGGGGAAGGTTAGCCGAGCTTGTGATCTATGCCGGCAACGGCATCCTCAGGAGTGCTCTGGCCACCAAGCACCTCAGCAAGGGCTGCATAGAGAGCGTTCGCGGTTTCTAGATCGTAGCCATTGTCTGGAGGCAGAACGATCGCTGGCGCGGTCTCCAGCATGTCAAGCAGGCTGGCGCTGCGAGAGTCGGGCTCTTCACCTTCTGACGCTGACAACGCCATGGGTGTGAGCTCAGCACCGATGAACGCCTGCACGTTCTCGTCACTGTTCAGCAGGGCGAGAAATTCTGCTGCCAGATCTTGCTTGGCGCTATTGGCATTCACGACGTAGCCAGTGACAACACCGATCACACTGTCCTGGTTTCCCTCGCCAGGCATGGCAGGCAAGTTGACGTAGTCAAAATTGAGGTCTGGGGCTTCATCAATCGCCCAGCTGACGAGCCATGAACCGATTGCGTGCATCGCAGCCTTGCCCTGGAAGAAGAGCTGAGCGCCCTCATTGTCGTCGACAGCATTCGCGCTTTCGTTGACGCAGTTGTGGTCCGCGAGCTCTTTGACGTAGCCGAAGGCCTCTACCCACTCCGGAGTGTTGAAGTCGGTCTCGCCAGAGAGCGCTGAACTGTACACGTCTTCGCCAACAATGCGCGAGGTCAGGTGAGCCAGCCAGTTGCCGGCGGCCCAGAGGTCCTTGTTGCCCGAGGCGATCGGAATAATGCCTTCGGCGTCGAGAGCGTCACACGTGTCGAGGAGTTCGTCCCACGTTGTCGGTGGGGTGAGCCCGGCATCCGCAAAAATGTCTTCGTTGTACCAGAGGACGTTAGTGACGTCGGCAGCGTGAGGAACCATGACGACGGCGCCGTCAACGGTCAGAGAGGTGAAGACTTCGTCGTCGAAGAGCCCCGCGATAGGACCGGTCGTCACTGCTTCGGTGAGATCGGCGGCAAAACCGTCAGCGGCGCGTTGCTCAAGGCGAGCACCCGCCCACTCAAAATAGATGTCCGGAGCATTGCGCCCATTGAGCAGGTTAGGCAGACCGATAGTTTGGTACAGGTCATCGTTTTGATAGTTCATCTCGACGGTGACATCGGGATTCGCGGCTTCGAACTGCGCGGCAACGTCATCCCACACCCGAATCTGGGCCTCGCCAGGGGAGCCCATCGCGATGCGGAGAACATTGTCATCGGAGCCGCCGCCGCCAGCCGAGCAGCCAGTGAGAATGAGGGCAGTTGCGCTCAGCGCCGCGATGGCCGCGACGGTCCCTTTTCGCCGATAGGTCATGATCAGTCCTTTGCTGTAGTTAATGCAGTGACGGATGGTGCGGGTGGTGGAGCTCCGGCGGCGACAAGCTCCGCCAAAGTCATATCGAGCAAATCGCCAAACACTCGACGATGCGCACTTCGCAGGCCCTCAAGGAACGGCCGAAGAAGGAAAGCACCATCGGCCTCGAGGCGGTCAGCCGCCGCAAGACGGGCAACCTCTACGAGAGCTTCAGAACCAAGTAGAAATGACTCGAGCCAAGGCCGAACTTCAGCAATGAGCGCCGGATTGCTCACGGGGCCACTGAGTAAGCGGTGTGCTGCGTTGACCATCGACTCGGCACGCTGCGATAGTTCGGAAGCCGCGCGCGCACGATCGCCGTACTCCAGTTCAAAAGTGAAGTGTTCCAGCGCCTGTGCAAGGTCGGGGGCATCGTCGGCGGAGAGGCACGAGAAACGAACAGTGTCGGCAAAAAGTCGAAAATCTTCGATGTTGGCAGGGCCAACGACATCCAGAAGCGCTTGGTTCCAACTCGACTCCGCGTCATAGCCTTCTGGGTCGCGCAAGTACGCGGCGATAGTGGCAAACGGGATCTTCGACGACTCGAAGAGTTCCATGCCATTAGCAATGATGCCCGTGGAAAAGCGGAACAGCTGCGGGTCGCGCCCTTGGTACGGCCCGATGTGAAGTTCGTGGCCCATCGCGACGTCGTTGACGGGGTAGTTGTCCCAGTAGGTTGCTGGTCGGCCAGTTGACCGGGCGAACAGCGCGGCATCGGCGAGATCAAGCGTGGGGGAACAGATTGCGCGCCCAGTCCAGAACAGATCAATGCGGGGATCGAGACCGCGACCAAGACGGCTGATGTAGTCCTCATCGCCGTAGCCCCAGTATTGCGTCGGACACACGGTGAGGTGGCTTGCGCTGTCGAGTTCTGAAAACACGGCGCTGATGAGCGACTGATGCGCCTCGACGATGTCAGTGAAGGCCGCTTTGTCTTGCGGATGCTGCAGTCGCGCCGGAATATCGTCGAGCAACAAGCCAAGGCTGGTGACGCCCAATTCGCGAACCGCGGTGAACTTAGCAAGCAGCATTTCGAGGTCGGTGCCGCTGGAGTACTTGATGGTGAGGCCAGGGGAGAGGCAATACATGAACGTCATGCCGTTGGCCGCGCAGTGAGCGATCAACTCTGCCAAGCGGGAAAGTTCTGCACCGACATAAGGACTGCGCCATTCGTGACGAACCAGAGGGTCATCTTTTGGCGAGTAAACGAAAGTGTTCATTCCGCGTTCCGCGAGGAAACTAATGAGGCCGAGCCGCTGCTCATGACTCCAGGGCAGGCCGTAATACCCTTCAATCACTCCGCGGATGGCGAATGGTGATGGCGCTGTGGAACCGAGGCCTGGAGCAAGATGAGCGGCTGCGGTCATACCGTCGCCTCTCTGCTCGTGAACTTGTGGTTCGTGGCATCGCCACTGCTGGTGTTGCTGCTCTCGTAAATGTCAGGAAAAACGCCATCGTTGACAGCAAGCTGAATTGCTTCAGCCATGACCGCGTTAAGAATTGCCGCACCGACAACGGTCGAGGTCGGAGAAACTCGCTTGTCGATTCCCACAATATCGACGGCAGCGTCACCGACGGAACCCCCGTTGTCGATAACGACAGTGGCCAGCTCATGAAGTCTCGGCAGCGAAGTGGGCCGAGCAGCAGGGGACGTCGCGTGATTCAGGCTCGTCAGCGCGATAACCGGGACGCCGTTCGCGATAACTCGCTGCACGAGTTCGGAGGTCACGGCATTGCTGCCCGAGTTCGACGCAACAATCAGCACATCGCCGCGAGCAATCGGATGATCGAGCAGCAAAGCAGCCGCCAAACCGGGGAGACGCTCGAGTGACGTGCTGAGCGGAGCACTCGAATGCAACATGAGGCCCTCAAAGAGCAACGGTTTGACGTTAACGAGGCCACCAGCTCGGTAGAACAGCTCTTCAGCGAGCATGTGCGAGTGGCCAGTGCCGAAGACGTGAATCGTGCGGTTTGCGATCAGAGCGTCAGCGATGAGCCGGGATGCTGCCTCGATACTCGCTGCCTCAGCGGTGAGTAGTCGTTCGATGAGTTCGATCGAGTGACTCAGGTAGCGGGCGGCAGGGGAAGCAATATCGAGGGCGTTCGGGTTGGCGAAAGTCATGATGCTGTTTCTTCTTTCCACACGTGGATAAGACCGCGATAGATGGTGTCTGAGCCGCCTTCGCCCAGAAGGAGGGCTCCGTCGAGCGCCGAAGCATCCGCGGGGCGGAACGAGAGCCCGTCCGCTGCGAGAAGCTCGACAACGCGAGCGAAAAGCACCGTATTGGGGCCGAGCAATTTTCCGCCGAGCGCTAGCGGAGCATCCTGACCGACCCAATGTAGACCGACGCGTGCCGTCATAAAGAGTTCGCGGGCGGCGTCGTCGACGATGGCGTTGGCGATGACGTCGCCTTCTACGGCCGCGGTGAGAACTTCGCGGGCGAACTGCGAGATGCGATTGACGGGGCGGTGCACGCTGTGGAGTCGAGCGGCGAGGTTCTGAAGCCCGGCAAATTGGCTTTCGGCCCGTTCGGTGAGGATCGTCGTTTCGCCGCGGCCGTCGAGTTGCTTCAGGACGGCGGAGACTCCGCGGCTGCCGATCCAGAATCCACCACCAGCGTCGCCAAGAAGGTAGCCATGGCCGTCGATAACCCGCGAGTCGCCATCGTTCTTGAGTGCGAGGCAGCCAACGCCGGTGCCGGTGATTAGTGAGACTCCTGCTTCGCCAGAGAGGGCTCCGGCATGGGAAGTGACGGTGTCGTCGGCGATCCACACCTCGCGCGCGCCGGTCGTTGCGCCGACTAGGGCGCCGAGCCTGGCCGCGGAGGCGGCATCCGGCGGAGATGTGGTTAGCCCGAGGACTGCGCGGTCAACGGGCTCGAATCGCCCATGTTTCCACGCGCTAGCGATTGCATTGAATACGGTGCGCACGGTGTCGCCTTCGAGGCGACTAACTCCATCGACTTCGACCGTTCCTGGTTGGGCGGAACTTTTCAGCCGGATGCCGGACTGACCGCCATCAATGCCCAGGACCGAGATCATTAGCTGGTCCGTATTTGCTCGGTAGTGAAGGCCCCACCAGAGACCTGGGCTGTGAGCTGGTACTTATCGCCGCGGTAAAAGCAGTTGGCGATCATGATGATGTTGCCTCGAGCGTCGGAGTCGACCATTCGGATGCGCAGGCAGGCCTGATCTGCGGGAATGGTGAGCAGCTCGCGCACACGCTGGTCGGGCAGAACCGGCTCAATGGAGACGTTGGCGGCGCCGGGGGCGATGCGATAGCGGGTTCCGAGGAGTTCGTAGAGCGAACCGCCGAGATCGCCGCCGTTGATTCCGGGTACGAGAGCTTGCGGAATCCAGACCGTCTCGACAGCCATTGCTTCTCCGCTCCCCAGTCGCAGTCTCGTGAAACTGACGACTGGGTCGCCGGGGGTTATGTGCAATTGGGTAGCGATTGCGGCATCGGCGGGGGAGACGCGGTAGGCCAGAAGCCGAGCGCTCGGCTCGAGGCCGCGGTCGCGCATATCTTGCGAGAACGACGTGAGGCCAAGTAGTCGCACGAACGGCTGCGGTGTCACGTAGGTTCCGGAGCCGTGGCGGCGTTCAACGAGCCCCTCAGCCACGAGCGAGTCAACGGCGCGACGGATTGTCATCCGGGCGACACCCCACCGCGCGCTTAAGTCGCGCTCGCTTGGCAGGCTCTTGCCGACCTCGGTCGACGCAACCAACTCGCGAAGGCGCGCTCTGAGCGTGTGTCTGGTGGACTCTACGACTACTGTCACTCTCACATTAGAGCCCATTCACAGGCCCGTGGTAAAGAGCAAAATAGACCACTCCGGGGTACATTGTGAGTTAATTATCTCGAATCACTCCGGAGAATCCGGCTGTGTTGCTGATGGTGACTCGCGCTATGCTCTTCGGATCTAGACCACCCGCGACCGGTCAAGAGCGATTCGTTTAGACCACTCGACTCGGGATATATGGTGAATCTATGAGCCATATTCGCCCGGCACGACTTCACGATCTTCCGGGAACCTATCGCGCCTGCCTTCACACCTCGGATGCTGGGGGTGATGGGAGCGCTCTCTATCAGAATCCCGACCTCTTGGGCCACATCTACGTTGGCCCCTACATCGTGGGTGAACCCCACTTCGCGTTCGTCATCGCCGATGACCACGGAGTAGCCGGTTATGTTCTCGGCACCCCAGATACCCGCGTCTTTGAGGCGTGGCAGGAGCGCGAGTGGTGGCCAGCGTTGCGTGCCGCCTACCCGATGGCGGGGGGTGACACTCTCGACGATGAACTCATCGCGCAGATACACACGCCGGTGACCGCACCCGATACTGTGGTGGCGAACTATCCAGCACACCTACACATCGACTTGTTGCCGCGGGTACAAGGCAGAGGCTTGGGGCGAGTAATGCTGGAGACGTTGTTCGAGGCACTGCGCGCTGGCGGAGTGAGCGGCATCCATTTGGATGTCGGAGAAGACAACCACAATGCGATCGCGTTCTATCGTCACCTGGGGTTCGCGGAACTTGCCCGCGGAACCGATTCGATTTATCTGGGAATGGAACTGTCGTGATTCTGCCTGAGCCAACTGCAACTCCTCTTCGTGGCGGCCCGCTACTTCGGTGGGGAGTGCTCGCTCCGGGGGGCATCGCGACAGATTGGGTCGCTGCGCTGCACGCAAATACTGACCAGCGGGTGGTCGCCGTGGCCTCGCGCTCGGCTGACCGCGCCGCAGAATTCGCGCAGAAGAATGGCATCGCCCGCAGCTATGGCAGCTACGAACAGTTGGTGGCCGACCCCGACGTGGACATCGTTTACATCGCTGCGCCGAACGTGTTTCACCGCCCGTTGGCTTTGCTCGCGATCGCAGCGGGCAAGCATGTACTCATTGAGAAACCCCTCGGCATTGACGCGGCGGATGCTCAGGCGATTGTCGTCGCGGCCCGCGCTGCCGGCGTCTTTGCCATGGAAGCGATGTGGACACGCTTTTTGCCGCAGACGACGATCATCTCGCAGCTGCTTGACGCCGGTGAGCTCGGTGATGTGACGATCGTCACCGCAGACTTTGGTGCCAATTTCGGTTCGCCAAGCGAGCATCCCGTCTTCGACCCGACGATGGGTGGTGGATCGCTGCGCGACATCGGGATCTATCCGGTGTGGTTCTCCCAGTTTGTGCTCGGTGCCCCCACAAGCGCGTTAGCAACGGGGCGGATGCTCGACACGGGTGTTGATGGCCAAGCGTCGATGATTCTCGACCACGCCACCGGCGCCCAAGCGGTGCTGCACACAACGATGCTTGCCGACACCCCCACAGAGGCCCGCATCAACGGCACGCGTGCGCGTATTGAAGTTCGCACCCCGTTCTACGCGCCACACGGCTTCGCGTTTGTGCGCGACGAGGAACGCACCGAGTTCACGGACGGCACCGGACTCCGTGGCCGCGAGGGGCTGTCATTCCAGGCGACGGCAATCGCCCAACACGTGGCGGATGGGCGAACCGAGGCCCCCGAGCATCCATTGGATGTCTCGATTGCCGTGTTGGAGACCCTCGACTCCCTGCGCGCCCAAGTCGAAGCAGGCTAGCTCAGCCTCGTTCAGTTGAGCCCCCCCAGAGCCCAGCGGGGCTAGGCGGCGGCTTTTGCGCGCGACAGGTCGACGAAGAGGTCGGTGTTGAACTTGTAGGCGGTGAGCACTTCGTCAATGACGCGGTCACGCTCGGCGTCATCCCATTCGACGGCGTCGAGTTGATCCCGGTACGTGTTCTTAAATTCTTTGGGTTTCGCAATTTGATCGAAAAGATAGAAGCCGACCCCATTGGTTTCGAAGCCGAACTGGCGTTGCATGATGGTGCGGATGACTTGACCGCCCGAAAGGTCACCGAGGTAGCGGGTGTAGTGGTGGGCGATGAAACCGCCGGCCCAGTCTTGGGTTGCGATCTCGGTCACGCGGGCGGCATAGGCTGCGGCCGTCGGCAGTGGGACGATCTGATCGCGCCAGTCAGCGCCGATCAGGAATTCGAGGTCAGCTTCGATCGCGGGAAGGCGAGTAAGTTGCGACGTAATGAACGGTGCGGCGACCGGGTTGCTGGCGAAGTGGTCGGCGGCAGCTTCGATGGCTTCATAGATGAAGTAGTGCTGAGCGACTAGCGCGATGTAGTCGGCGCGCGTTCCTTTGCCCGTCATGAGATCTTTCATGAAGTCGGCACCCTCGCTATCGCCGTGGCTTGACCACGTGCGCTCACGAAGGGCCTGCGAGAAAGGAATTACTGCCACGGGGTCTCCTTGTGAAGCGGGTTAGGTGACCCTCACTCTAGCGTTGGAGGGAATCACGCCGCATCCTCCAAAAGTTGGGTGTTGATCGGGACTGTATCGTGAGCAAGTGAGTGCGATTGATGAACCCCGAGTGTTGGCGACCACGAAGCAGTGGTTTGCCCTTGTAGTCCTGATGCTGCCGACGTTGCTGGTCTCGATCGACAATACGGTCTTGAGTTTCGCGTTGCCGAGTATTGCCAGAGATTTGCGACCGAGCGCTGTAGGGCAACTCTGGATCGTCGACGTCTACCCGCTCGTGCTGGCCGCATTGCTTGTCGGCATGGGAAACCTCGGCGACCGGTTCGGCCGCCGGCGCGTGTTGCTTTTCGGGGCCTCAGGTTTCGGCGTTGTTTCGGTGCTTGCGGCGTTTGCGCCAGACGCGACGTCACTAATCGTCGCGCGAGTGTTCCTCGGAGTTTTTGGGGCCATGCTCATGCCGTCGACGCTGTCGCTGCTGCGATCGCTCTTTATTGATCGCCGGCAGCGCCGATTTGCTATCGCCATCTGGGCCGCCGGATTCTCGGCCGGTTCCGCCATCGGGCCGCTCGTCGGAGGGATACTTCTCGAGCATTTCTGGTGGGGCTCAGTCTTTCTCGTTGCTGTTCCGTTTCTGTTGCCGCTGCTGATCTTCGCACCGTTGCTGATTGAGGAGTCGAAAGATCCGGCGCCTGGCCCGTTTGACCTGGGCAGCATTGTGCTGTCGATCCTCACGTTGGGGCCGGCCGTCTACGCCATCAAGGAGTTTGCCACCGAGGGCGTTGGTGTGGTGCCCATCGTGCTGATTGTGGTGGCTGCACTGTGCGGCATCGTGTTCGTGCGTCGGCTCCTGGGGCAAGAGAATCCGATGCTCGACATGAAACTCTTTCGAGTGCCATCGTTCAGCGGTGCGGTGCTCGTGAACCTTGTTAGCGTTTTCTCGCTGTTGGGGCTCCTCTTCTTCCTCACTCAGCACCTACAGCTCGTCGAGGGCTTGAGTCCGTTCGATGCGGCGCTCGCGCTTACTCCCGGCATTGTCGTGATCATCGTTGCGGGGCTCGCCGTAGTGCCACTCGTGCGCTTCGTGCGCCCCGGTTTTCTCATGGCAGGCGGACTGACGCTCTCACTGCTGGCTTATGGCTCGATCGCGTTGATCGGCAGTGACGCCACTGTGGTGAGCTACATCGTGGCATTCTGTGTTCTTGGTGCTGGCATCGGGTCAGCTGAGACGCTGTCGAATGACCTCATCATCTCGAGCGTTCCCGCTGACAAAGCCGGAGCAGCATCCGGCGTCTCAGAGACAGCCTACGAATTGGGTGCGGTGCTCGGAACGGCAGTGCTTGGCAGTGTTCTGACCGCCTCGTATCGGTCGACGATCGTGATTCCTGACGAGCTCACAGCGGGGGATGCCACTGCCGCACGTGAGACGCTCGGTGGCGCCGTGGAGGTGGCCTCTACCCTCTCGGGCAGTCTGGGTGACCAACTACTGCACTCGGCTCGTGACGCCTTCGATTCGGGAGTTGTCGCAACGTCGTGGGTTGCTGTCGGCCTCATGGCGGTCGCAATCACCATCACTCTGGTGACCCTGCGGTCGGTGCGGAGCTAGCCTGCGCCGCGCTGTCAGCTCGCACTCGAGCGGGCTAGTGGCCTTCGTGGCTGGGAATGTCGAAGAGCTGATCGTCACTCTCGCCGGCGGGAGCGTCCCGCTGCGGAGTGAATGATCCATCGTGTTCGCCATGGGGTTGCGCATAGATGCCCGCTTCAGTAGCGGCAAGGGCTGGTGTGGTGAGAGCAGAAACGGCAAGAGCACCGACCATGAGGGCGACGAGATAGCGTCCGGCGCCGGGCGTCGATGCAGCGGCGCGCTTACCTTCACGCAGGCGTCGGGATTGACGGGCTAGCATCCCGGCCACAGAAAGTTGGAAGATCGCGGCAATTCCCCAGGGCACGACATCCAAGATTGCACCGAGCGCTGGAGCCTGAAATAGGGATGCTGCGGTAATCAGAAGTCCCCAAGCAACAAGGGGAGCTATCGCTACAACCATTGCGGCGCGAGCGAAGGGAAGCTGGTCGCGAGTAAAGGCCAGAATTCCCCACCCGAACTCGACGAAACCAAGAACCGCGAGAGGGATACCCAGCGCGAGAGGGGAACCGATCACGAGTGCAACATGGATCAGGCCGGTGCCTACTGCGGCAAAAGCGATCCAGGTTCGGATAATTGCGGACATGACGGTTCTCCTCTCGGTGCGTGATCTGGGACTAGTGGTGCGAGTTACGCGGTGGCGCTAGATACACGCTTGTCGGCACCGAGGCCAACAGCGAGCAAGACGACGGCGCTGGCAAAGTGCAGCACGTTGTCAGCGGCATTCAGGGCCAAGATGTTCAGCGCTGAACCTACGAGAAAGAGCCCGAGGAAACCCAGCGCGAGGTAAGCAAACCCAACTACAGAGTTCACGGTTCGGGCAGCCTTTACGTTGGAGAGGCCGGCCAATAGCAGGGCGGCTCCGATAAGAAGGTGAGCCACGTTGTGGAAAATGTTCACTTCGAACAAGCCAAGCAACAGTCCACCCTCAGTGGCGAAGAACCCGACGCCATTCGTGACGGTGAAGCCGAGCAGTCCGACGAGAATGTAAACCGCGCCGAAAACTGTGCCCAGCAGGCGGTTAGGTGATTTTGTCATTACAGTGCCTCCTCCGTACAAACGGAGTGTTTGTACTGTTGCCTCTTATTCGTACCCCTCACTCAAATGGTTTGGCTTATGGTTTGGCTCGCCCTTGAGCAGGTGGCGCCGCAAAGGTCCCGGGCGCCCTGGTGGCCGGGAGGTGGGGACGGAGAGAGGAAGCCCCTCCCGCTCGGCAACGCTTAAGCGCTTACCCCGGTAGCGCGCTTGTCAGCCCCGAGCCCCACGAGCAGAAGAACGACGGCACTGGCGAAATGCAGCACGTTGTCGGCGGCGTTGAGGGCCAGAATGTTCAGCGAGCTGCCCACAAGCAGCAAGCCAGCAAAACCGAGGATGAGGAAGGCGAACCCGATCGTTGAGTTCGCGGTGCGCGCGGCTTGTCTGTTGGAGATTCCGGCCAAGACGAGCGCGGCGCCGATGACGATGTGCACGACGTTGTGGAAGCCGTTCAGTCCCAGTATTCCGACGAGCAGCCCGCCTTCGGTGGCGAGAAAGTTGACTCCGTTGGTGACAGTGAAGCCGAGAAGTCCTAAGAGAATGTAGACCGTGCCGAGTACCACTCCGAGCAGACGGTTCGGTGATTGAGTCATGGCGGTGCCCCCTTTGCGCACACTAGGTGAGTGCGCCTGTATCCCTTATTCGTACTCCTGTGGTGCGGGGTTTGGCTAGGGCACACGCAGGTGAACTTCTGAAAATAGTTGACCGGGGCCAACACTGGGCTAGCGCTGGGCCGGATGTTCCGTTTGCGCTAGCTATGCGGGCGAGCCTCAACGCCCAACTTTTCGCACGCAGCATCGTAGAGTTTCACGATCTCATGGCGGATCTCCGCACGTTCGCTGATCGGGGTACTCCACGGCACAGTGACGTGATGTTCGATGCCGTCGACATCGGAGTACTGCCAGGTGCCTTCGACTCCATCGAGCGACACCATTGCCGCGGAGATGGCGGCGGATTCCGCAAACGCACGAACGATGAGCAAGTTGTCATCGTTGTGGTCGCTATTCATGTGGGCGAGAACTGCGGACACGATTTCTTTGCTAAAAGTGGTCACGGCTCTACGCTAGCTGGGAGTTGGCTTTCGCCACTTGAATGATACCCCCGTGGGGTATAGCGTGGCGGTTATGGATGAGATGACCGAACATTCGAGCCACACCGAGCACGCCGAGCGCACCGAGAATGGTGAGCACGAACACTCGGGTCACAGCGGGCATAGCGGTCACGCCGATCATGTGGCCCAGTTTCGCCGCCTGTTCTGGATCATGCTGGTGATGGCGATCCCTGTTGCCGGCTTCAGCATGATGTTTGCGCAGATCTTGGGATATTCGCTTCCCGACTCGGCTTTCATCCAGTGGATCTCGCCCGTGCTCGGCACTGTCATGTTCTTCTGGGGCGGCAAGCCGTTCTTGACGGGAGGCTTCTCCGAGCTGAAGGCCCGCAAGCCGGGAATGATGCTGCTGATTTCGATGGCGATTACTGTCGCCTTTGTCGCGTCGTGGGCATCCACTCTCGGCCTGATCGCCCACGAACTCGACTTCTGGTGGGAGCTTGCTCTGCTGCTGGTCGTGATGTTGCTCGGCCACTGGGTCGAAATGCGCTCGCTGGCTCAGACCTCGAGTGCGCTCGACTCGCTTGCCGCGTTGCTTCCGGATGAGGCGGAAAAGGTCGAAGGGGATGAGTTCGTCACCGTGCATCCGTCTGACCTCATTGTTGGCGACGTCGTGATTGTTCGTCCCGGTGGACGAGTGCCCGCCGATGGCGAAGTAACTGACGGTTCGGCGGAGCTAGATGAGTCGATGATTACAGGAGAGTCGCAGCCGGTTGTGCGCGGAGTGGGCGACCGCGTTGTGGCGGGAACCGTCGCCACCGACAACTCGATCCGCGTCAAGGTCACGGCGATCGGCGAAGACACGGCGCTCGCGGGCATCACCAAACTCGTCGAAACGGCGCAGAATTCCTCGTCGCCGGCCCAGCGCATTGCCGACACCGCAGCGGGTTGGCTGTTCTGGTTTGCGCTCGGTGCCGCGGCGATCACTGCCACCGTATGGACCCTCGCGGGCAGCCCCGATGACGCGATCGTGCGCACGATCACCGTCTTGGTCATCGCGTGCCCTCACGCTCTCGGTCTCGCCATCCCGCTCGTCGTCTCGATCTCTACCGAGCGCGCAGCCCGCGCCGGAGTGCTCGTGAAAGACCGCCTCGCCCTCGAAACTATGCGCAAGGTCGACACCGTTCTCTTCGACAAGACGGGAACGCTCACGAAGGGCGAGCCCGCCGTCACGCACGTCGCGGCGGTCGGGGATGCGACGGAAGACGACGTTCTTCGGTTCGCGGCTGCCGCTGAATACGACAGCGAGCATCCGCTGGCGAAGGCGATTGTGGCGGCGTCGCAGGAGCGCAAACTCGAGCGAGTCAGCGCCTCACGCTTCAGCTCATCGAGTGGGGTTGGGGTCGAAGCTTCTGTTGATGGCGCGACGATCAGCGTTGGCGGGCCGAGCATGCTGCGCCAACACGACCAGCAGGCCGTTGAGCTGACAACGGAGTGGGCGGATCAGGGCGCGATTATTCTGCACGTGCTCTCTGATGGGCACGTGATCGGGGCAATTGGGCTCGCGGACGAAGTGCGCGAAGACTCGCGCCAGGCAATCGATGCCCTGCACGATCGGGGCGTCACGGTCGTCATGATCACGGGAGACGCCGATGCTGTGGCGCAGTCGGTGGCCGCCGAACTCGGCATCGACCGCGTGTTCTCGGGCGTGCATCCAGAAGACAAAGCCAGCAAGGTTGCCGAGCTGCAGAAGGCGGGCGGCACCGTCGCGATGGTCGGTGACGGCGTGAACGATGCGCCAGCGCTCGCCCAAGCGGATGTCGGAATCGCGATCGGCGCCGGAACAGACGTGGCCATCGCCTCGGCCGGCGTTGTGCTCGCTAGCGACGACCCGCGCTCGGTGCTTGCCGTGTTTGAACTCTCGCGCCGCAGCTATGCCAAGATGCGCCAAAACCTGTGGTGGGCTGCCGGCTATAACCTGATCTCGGTGCCTCTTGCTGCGGGAATCCTTGCCCCCATCGGGTTCGTGCTGCCGATCTCCGTCGGCGCGCTGCTCATGTCGGCCTCGACCGTTGTTGTCGCGGCGAACGCGCAACTGTTGCGCCGCCTCGACCTGCGGCCCGAAGCGGTTATTGCGCGCAAGGACTAGCGGTCGAGCCAGCCGCCATCCACGTTGAGGATGAGCCGGGCTTAGCTTGCTAGTCAGTGTCGGAGGAGAGTGATCTTGGCGGCTGCCATCCCTCCTGCTTTCGGATTGCTCGCTGGATACTCAGACTGATTTCTCGCAGCTGACTCTGTTGCGCCTTTGTGAGCGGATCGAGGACAAATTCCGTGACCGACAAAGCGTGTACGGGGGTGGCCTTTTCGAGCATCTCCAGCCCGGCCTCGGTCAGGCTGGTAAGCATCGACCGCCCATCCAGGGGGTCTCGAGTGCGCTGTGCCCAACCCCGCCCCTCAATGCGTGACACTGCTCGAGACAGCCGCGAGAGCGAGCTGTTCGCATAATCAGCCAGAACGGTCATCCTCAGCGTGTGGTCCGGCGCGTCAGCCAATGCGAACAGGATGCCGTACTCAAAGTGCGTGAGATCGAAACCGCGGACCAGAGGGGCGTCGAGGGCGGGCGGCAGCCATTCCAGTACCGTCGCAAGCGCCGCCCACGTCGCGAGGTCATCTCCTGTGAGACGGTTCGGGGCGCTGGAATCAGTCATGGTTACACATTACAGGTTTACTTGACTGAGCAACCAAATGAGGTTAGTTTTTACTTGACTGAGCAAGTAAAAAACGAGAGGTTCCTTCGACCATGGATATGCAGCTGGAAAACAAACGTGCCTTTGTAAGCGGTTCGTCGCAAGGCATCGGGTATTCGATCGCGAAGGCGCTTCTCCGGGAGGGCGTAGCGGTGGTCATCAACGGCCGTGACGACAGCCGGCTCCAGCAAGCGCTGAAGAACCTCCAAGCTGAAGTTCCTGGCGGGAACGTGACCGGTATTGCGGCGGACTTTGCGGACGCCGCTGAAGTGCAGCGCCTCCTCGATTCGCTCGGCGGCGTCGACATCCTTGTTAACAACGTCGGCCTCTTTGACTTGACGACCTTCGCCGAAATATCCGACGATGCCTGGTCGCGCTATTTCGACGTGAACGTAATGAGCGGAGTCCGACTGTCCCGAGAGTTGATGCCCAGAATGATCGACGCAGGATGGGGTCGAATCATCTTCATTGGGAGCGAATCAGGCGTAAACATACCCGCTGACATGACGCACTACGGCGTGACCAAGGCGGGAATGCTCGCCTTGAGTAACGGCCTAGCCAAGCTCACCCGCGGTACCGGCGTGACGGTTAACACAATTCTTGGCGGCCCAACCTACTCAGACGGCGTAGCCGCTACCATCCGCGACATCGCCGAGGCGCAACGACTCTCGACGGATGATCTGAAGGCGACCATCATTGGGGGGAACCAAACCTCTCTCCTCGAGCGCTTCATCGAGCCTGCCGAAATCGCGAACCTCGCCGTCTATCTCTCGAGCCCGCTTTCCTCTGCAACGAACGGAGCCGCCGTGCGCGCTGACGGCGGAGTACTGACCGCAATGCTTTGACCGGCGCAGGGGGCAGCGCCGCCCACCGGCGACGGCCAAGAACTGGCGTTCGAGGGGTATATGGATCCGCCACCGGCCAAAGAGCAGACCATCTGCTGCGCGCGCCGGCGAAGAGTGCGACAGCACCAACAGCGTGTGCGGGTGAGGGATAGTGGCCCATCCACCCGCCATCGACGTTGAGGATGGCACCCGAGACGTAGTCGGAGCGAGGAACACGGTGGCACCCGCGAGGTCGCTCCCGACGCCCCCGCGACCGGCGGGAATGCGGTCGAGGATTGCTATCAAGGCCTCACCTCGACGCTCGGAACCCGCGTGAGCGGTATGAAAAATCTTAACAACTGTCCTCCCGAACTATCGATAATGGGAGACCCTGGTTGCCAGCTGATTCGTCAAGTTCTGTTCCGTTGGTCATACAGGCCCAGAAGAGTTTCAAGCATTTTTAGTGCTGAGTCATAGTAGAAGGCAACCATCCCAAAGCTAGATGAAACTCGGTACGCGTTGGGGCTACCGTCAGGAAGCTCGATTTTCTCCTTCTCGAGTACCGCAGCCATCATGTACGTGTTGTTGTGAGCAATACCACTAGCTTTCTGCCAGAGGATCAGAGGCGGGACTTTCAACTCTGGAACCAAGTCGGCTATTTCGCGAAGCCGTATCGTAACGCTGCTCAATTTCTTTACTGATGGGTTAGCGAGCGAGGGCACCGAATCCAGCTGGCGCTGGAGAGTAGTTTCTACGCGTTCGAAATCAGGATCGGATTTTCCAGACTCATTTTGCATGTTTTGAAGTTGAAGGCGGTTATAGCGAAGCAGCTGTCTTGAACGCAGCAGTCGCTGATCGCTCGACTCTGGTTGCAAGATCCACAATCCAGTCCCTAGCGCCTCGTAGGCGCTTCGAATTAACGTGAACGAGGACATTGCAAGCAGCTTCCCTCCGCTCTCCTCTACGCTCACCTGCAGAGCATGTAGGTGATCGAGAGCATTGTTGAGCGCGTTCTGAACCATATCGGGGACAGCGTTATATGGAGCGGCGTCACGGTCTGCAGCAAGAGCGGAACCAATCGCAACGGTTAGAACATCGACACGATCTTCAAGTGCTTCCCGCCTTCGGAATCCGCGCTGCAAAAGCTGCAATCCGGCTTGTGCTTCCGTAGGCAATTCCGGTACCGGCCAAACTTTTGCATTGGTGCTGGGGATCTCTTCTGCCACCGATTGCTCTCCTATAAACATGTTGTTACATCAGATGGCGTTCGGGCCCCGTAGGTAGCTTTGTGAAATCAAGTTGCCACTCGCCTGTTGGCGTTGCCCGGTACACATGGTGTTCAATGGCCCAACACCACCAGCCAATCCGGTCCGCGATGGTCACCACTGGATATTCCTCACCCGACGACGTGGGTTCGTTCACATACGCGAGCGAGTTCGCGCGGCAGGGAGTCGTGATGTCGATGACAACGCTCACTGACCCGCCACCGAGTATCAGCCAAGTTGAGTCAGGGTAAGTGTTGACATCGCCGGAGTTCCTTATGTCGAGATCGCGCCGGCCGATCGAGATCGCAGATTTCAGGTCGGGAAACCAGTATCCGAACCCCCAAAAAGGAGGCGGGTGGGATTGGTCGGTGCTCCCGTTGTGCCACTGCCAGATCGCCTTGGCATCATTCGGAAGCGTGATGCCTGCTTCTTCCTCAATGTGGCGGATGGCGTCGGCCGTCAGACCACCACGTACCCGCGACATTGTCGGATGACCGTGCGCGTTCGACAGGAACTCGAATCGATCAAGTTGCTCTCGAACTTCTGCGGCGCTCACGTAGGATCACTGCCCATTACATGGAGCCAGCGTAGGTATTCCCACAGCTGACGGGGGCAGCGGCACGGTGAGGAAAGAGATCTTTTTCACTTCGGCCCTCTCGCGCTTGGTAAATATTCTTTTATGCAAGTAAAGCTCACCAGTGGTCTCCTGGCTAGCAGGAAAGCTAAACCACTGTTGGCATCCACAGACGAGGGCGGATGCCAACAGCCTGCGGGTGAGAACTAGCGGCCGAGCCAGCCGCCATCCACATTCAGGATGGCGCCCGAGACGTAGTCGGAGGAGCGCGACGCGAGGAACACGGTGGCACCGGCGAGGTCGCTTCCGACGCCCCAGCGACCGGCGGGGATGCGGTCGAGGATCGCATTCGAGCGGTCGGGGTCGTCTTGCAAAGCCTGGGTGTTGTCGGTGGCGATGTAGCCGGGGGCGATCGCGTTCACGGTGATGCCCTTGCTGGCCCACTCGTTGGAGAGTGCCTTGGTGAGGCCGGCGATGCCGGACTTCGCTGCCGTGTAACCGGGCACGTTGATGCCGCCCTGAAAACTGAGCAGCGATGCGGTGAAGATGATCTTGCCGCGGCCACGCTCGATCATCGAGCGAGCGATGGCCTGCGTGAGCGTGAACTGGCTCGACAAGTTCACCTGAAGCACCCGATCCCACAGCTCGGTGGGGTGCTCGGCGGCAGGGGCGCGCTCGATGGTGCCGGCGTTGTTGACGAGGATGTCCACGTTGCGGGTCGAGAGTGTCTCGCCCAGCGCGGCGACCGCATCCGGGTCGGCAAAGTCGCACGCGATGCCCTCGAAAGTGCGGCCATACGAGGTGACCGCCTTCTCGATGTCGCTGCCCGAAGCCTCAATCGTTGCGCTCACGCCGATGATGTTCGCGCCGGCAGCAGCGAGTGCTTCAGCCATGGCGAAGCCGATTCCCCGACGTGCGCCGGTGACGACTGCGGTTGTTCCGGTGAGGTCAAACATGCCGTTCATGGGGTTGCCCTTCTCGTTCGTGCTCACTTCTGGCCCGCGACATCCACGAGAATTTTCATTGCATTGCCCGCGGCAAGGTCAGCAAAAGCTTCGCTGGTTTGCGACAGCGGCACAATGCGCGTGATGAGCAGCTCGGCCGGGATGACGCCGCTATCGATTAGTTCGATGGCCTTTTCGAAGTCAGTGCGCTGGTAGACGCGCGCACCCATAATCGTGAGTTCGCGCCAGAAGACGCGCTGCAGATTGATTTCGCGAGGCGTGGGGTGAATCGCGACAACCACGAGGGTTCCGCGCACCTTCGCGAGGTCGGTGGCGCCGAGCACGGCAGCCGCAGCACCCGAGACTTCGAAGACCACGTCGGCACCGGCATCCGCGGTCCACTCGTTGACCCAGGCAACCTGGTCGACCTCGAGGGGGCTGATGGTCGTGAAGCCGAGCGCTTCGATCTGTGCGCGACGACCGGCGTCAATCTCGATGACGGCTACCTCAGCGCCAAATTCGCGGGCGACGGATGCGATGAGCACCCCAATCGGACCACCGCCGATAATCACAGCCTTGTCTCCGGGCACCAAGCCCGACCGGCGAACATCATGCACCGCAACCGCAGCAGGCTCCACGAGCGCGGCGTGATCGAGGCGCAGCTCGGGCGGGAGGGCGACAAGTGTTTCGGCGGGAACATTCCACTTGCCCTGAAGGGCGCCGGGGGAGTCGATGCCAATGAAATCGAGGTTCTGGCAGATGTGCTGGTTGCCGGCGAGGCAGGCGGGGCACGTGTTGTCCCACCAGAGCGGCATGACGGTGACGTGGTCGCCCACATTCCAACCCTCAACGCCGTTGCCGAGAGCGGAAATGGTGCCGCTCATCTCGTGACCGAACGTCAAAGGCATTTGCACGCGGGCATCCATGTTGCCGTGCAGGATGTGCATATCGGTGCCGCACAGTCCGTTGTAGGCGACAGCAATTTGAACGTCACCGGCTGCCGGAGGCTTCGGTTCGTACTCTTTGACCTCAAGGCGTTGCTCGCCTACATAACTCACGCTCAGCACTGGTGCGCTCCTTTGCGATTAGTGGACACGAAGGGTGGATGAGGGGCAACGTCGGTGCTCGGCACCGGATGTCGCGGCCTGGTTCCCTTGCGTGTATTTCTGCGTCATACTAGCATGATCAAACGATTGTTCACGAGGATCAACAGAAGGCTGAACAGCAATGACTGACGACAACGGCGCACCAACGGAGTCTGCGCTAATGGACCGCCCTCTCGAGGGCATTCTGGTTCTGGACTTCAGCCAATTCTTGGCCGGACCAGTTGCCGCGATGCGTCTCGCTGACCTCGGCGCCCGCGTCATCAAGGTCGAACGACCTGGCACGGGCGACATCGGTCGCACCCTCGCTTTCGCCGGTCGAGAGTTCGACGGCGACACCGTTTCCTTCCACGCGATGAACCGCAACAAAGAGTCGATCACCGCTGACCTCAAGGTCGCCGATGACCTCGCCTACGTGAAAGAGCTCGTCGAGCGTGCCGACGTGATCATCCAGAACTTCCGCCCCGGTGTGATGGAACGCATCGGGCTCGACTTCGAATCGGTGCGCGCCATCAACCCCGGCATCGTCTACGCCAGCGCGACCGGCTACGGCGAAGAGGGCCCGTGGAAAGATCGCCCGGGGCAAGATTTGCTCGCTCAAGCCATGTCGGGCATCCCGTGGCTCAACGGCTCGAAGACTGACGGCCCCGTGCCGGTCGGGCTCTCGATCGCCGACCATCTCATGAGTTGCCACATTGCCCAGGGAGTGACGGCACTTCTCGTGCGCAAGTTCCGCACCGGCAAGGGCGGGCTCGTGCAGACCAGCTTGCTCGAAGCGATGCTCGACCTGCAGTTCGAACTGCTGAGCACCAAGCTCAACGACGACACCATCACGGTGCAACGTCATGGCGAGCACTCGGCTCATGCCTTCTTGGCGGCGCCCTACGGCACGTATCCCACCACAGATGGTTACATCGCGATGGCGATGAACGCGCTGCCGAAACTGGGCGACCTTCTTGGCATTGCTGAGCTCAGCGAAATGCATGACCCGCAGCTGGCCTGGGATCGCCAAGAGTACGTCGAAGACTTGCTCGCGGCGCGCTTTGCGACCGGCACTACTCAGCAGTGGCTCGACATTCTCGACGCTGGCGACGTGTGGTGTGCTCCCGTGCTCACGCTCGACGAACTGCTTGCCTCTGGCGGTTTCGAAGCGATTCGGATGACACAGCCGGTCACCCGCGGAGGCAACGAACTCCTGACCACCCGTAGCCCCATCCGCGTTGACGGTCAGATCCTGTCGAGCACTAAAGCGGCCCCAACACTCGGGGAAGATAACGACCGCGTGCGTGCCGAGTTCCCATCTCGCGCCGCCGCGACCGCCGGCGCCGCCCAGGAAGCCACAGCATGAGCCCGACCATCGTCCGCGGAATGACCTGGGAACACGAGCGCGGCTACGGCAGCGTCGTAAAGGCCGCCGAAGCGTATCGCTCGGTAGCTCCCGATGTTGAGGTGCAGTGGGAGTACCGCTCACTGCAGGCTTTTGCCGACCAAGATCTAGAGAGTCTGGTCGAGCAATACGATCTGCTCGTGATCGATCATCCGCACATTCCGATTGCTGCCGAAGACGCACTCTTCACCCCGCTGAACGGTCGCGGCTTTGATGCCGAGTTGGCCACGCTCGCGGCACAGTCGGTCGGGCGCTCGCACGAGTCGTACCAGCACCTCGGTCAGCAGTGGGGCCTCGCGCTCGACGCCGCAGCGCAGGTTGCCGCGTATCGCCCCGACCTTCTCGAGTCGCCGCCCCGCAATTGGGATGAGGTCATGGCGCTCGCCGAAGAAGGTCGAGTGCTGTGGCCGTTCAAGCCCGTCGATGCGTACTCGAGCCTCATCACGATCGCGTCCGGACTGGGCGAAGATCCGATGGCGACGCCCGGCGTCTTCCTGTCGGAAGAGGTGCTGACCCGTTCGATGGAGTTGCTGACGCGACTCGCGCGTCTGGTGCCGGCCGACAACGCTGGCTTCAACCCGATCCAGGTCGCCGATGTGCTGGCCGAGAGCGACACCTTCGCGTACTCGCCGCTGCTCTTCGGGTACACGAACTACTCCCGTGCCGGCTACCGGCCGAACCGCGTGCAGTACATCGACATCCCGAGCTCGACTCGCGGTGTTGCTGGCTCACTGCTCGGTGGTGCCGGTATCGCAGTGTCGTCACGCAGCGAGGTCATGGATGCCGCAATCGCGCACGCCTTCTGGCTTGCGTCAGGCCCAGTGCAAGAGGGTTCGTACTACGACGGCGGTGGCCAGCCCGGCAACACGGTCGCGTGGGAAAGTGCCCGCACCAATGCAGACAGCCTCGACTTCTTCACTGGCACGCGCGCGACTCTCGAAGGCGCCTACATGCGCCCCCGCTTTGCGACCTACATCGACCTGCAAAATGCGGTCTCCCCGCTAGTGACCTCGGCACTCTTAGGCGAGATCACAATCGCTGAACTACGCGAACGCCTCGATGCGGGCGTCGCAGAATGGCTGGTGCGCTGATGCTCACAAAAGACCGCTGGTACGACGATCACGAGGTGGGGGAGCGCCGCGAAACCGTCGGCCGCACCATCACCGAAGCCGACATCGTGCTGCACGCTGGCCAGACCGGCGACTTCTTTCCGCACCACATGGATGCCGAATGGATGGCGACGCAGCCCGCCGGTCAGCGCATCGCCCACGGCACCCTCATCCTCTCCGTCGCGGTGGGAATGACAGCGGGCGACATCAATCCGCAGGCCATGAGCTATGGGTATGACCGCATCCGCTTCATCCGCCCCGTTTTTATCGGAGACACCATTCGGGTGACCGCTGAGATCAACGAGATGTCGTTGCATGCCAAGCGACCGGATGAAGCCGGCTACCTGCACGAGCTGGTCACGGTAATCAATCAGCACGGCGACACCGTGATGGTTCTTACTCACCTTTATTTGGTCAATCGACGTACCAAAGGCTAGTTGCCCGAATACACTGGCAATCATGGCTACTTTGAGTGATGTTGCAACCCGCGCCGGAGTTTCGGTGTCGGCGGTTTCGCGTGTGCTGAGCGAAAAGCCTGGCGTACGGGTGAGCGTGGCAACACGTCAGCGCATTCACGATGCCGCGAAAGAGCTCAACTACCGGCCCAACTTCACGGCTCGAGCGCTCAAGTCGTCGCGCACGCACGCCGTCGGACTAGTGGTGCCCGGAGTGACAAACGCGATCTTCGCCGAGCTCATGCGCGGCGTCGAAGAAGAGGCAAGCAGCAAGGACTACATGGTGCTGATCGCCAGCACCGAACGCTTGCCCGAGGGTGAAGAGTCGATCCCGCGCCTCATGGGGGAGGGACGAGTCGACGGAGTGCTCGTGCAGTTCGGCGACCACTTGAGCGGTGATGACCTGCGCACCGTCACCGATAGCGGCCTGCCCGTGATCTCGATCAACACGATCAACCCGGGCAGTGGCGGCTCAGTTCGCCTCGAAGATGAGGCCGGGATGCGCCTCGCGACCGAGCACCTCATTGAACTCGGCCACACCCGCATCGGGTACGCCGGCGGTGTGCCGACCTCGGAGTCGGGCCAGCGCCGTCTCGCTGGTTTCATGGAGGCCATGGCAGACGCCAAGCTCACCGTTGAACCCGAACTCGTCACCGACTTCGGCTACTACCCCAAGCAAGGCGCTCAGGCTCTGGATGCCATGGCCGAGTTGTCGACCCCGCCCACAGCGGTCGTGGTCGCCAACATCAACGCCGCTCACGGTGTGCTCTCTGAGGCACGTCGGTTGGGCATCCGCGTGCCGGAAGACATGTCGATCATTGCGATGCACGACACCTGGACGGCAGAAATTGCGTGGCCACCCCTCACTTGCGTGCGCTTGCCGCTCTATGAACTTGGCCGGGCCGCGATGGCCAGCCTGTGGGAAATCATCAACTCAGGCACCGCCGAAGACCGCGTCATCGCCGACCCAGCACCGCAGCTGGTCGTGCGCGAATCAACCGCGCCCCCCGCGCGCTAACACTCTCTGGAGAAACCCCTAGTGCAGACACGATCCACCCATCGAGGCCTTGAACTCACCGAGATTGGCCTCGGCGCTGCACAGCTCGGAAACCTGTATCGCGAAACAACCGACGCCGAAGTCGAAGAGGGTGTCGCGGCGGCCTGGGATGCCGGCGTTCGCTATTTCGACACCGCCCCGCACTACGGCCTTGGGCTCTCCGAACGCCGTCTCGGCGAGCAATTGCGCACCCACCCGCGCGATGAGTACGTGATCTCAAGCAAAGTCGGCAAGCTTCTCGTGCCGAACCCCGGCGGAGAAGACCGGATGGATGACGAAGGATTCGCCGTGCCCGCCGTTACTAAACGACAGTGGGATTTCA
This sequence comes from Salinibacterium sp. M195, assembly GCF_019443965.1. Taxonomy (GTDB): domain Bacteria; phylum Actinomycetota; class Actinomycetes; order Actinomycetales; family Microbacteriaceae; genus Rhodoglobus. The sequence goes on from NZ_CP040814.1 coordinate 560,942, forward strand.
GTCGCGACGGAATCCTCCGCTCGGTCGAAGCATCTCTCGCTCGCACCGGGCTTGACCGTATCGATGTGCTCTACATGCACGACCCCGATGACCACTTTGAGCAGGCTTCCACTGAGGGCATCGGTGCGCTCATCGAGTTGCGGGAGCAGGGCGTTGTGAAGGCTGTTGGTGCCGGAATGAACCATGCAGCGCCGCTGGCCGAACTGATCCGTCGTGCCGACGTCGACCTCGTGATGTGCGCTGGCCGCTTCACGCTCATCGATGACTCGGCGCTCGCCGATCTGATGCCGCTCGCCCTCGAACGCAATGTCGGCGTTGTCGTTGCCGGCGTCTACAACTCCGGATTGCTCGGTCGCGACCGGCCGAGCCCCGACGCAACTTTCGATTACGAACCGGTGCCGCCCGCGATTCTGGAGCGGGCCAATCAGGTTGCGGATGCGTGTGAAGCTCACGGCGTCACCCTTCCGGAGGCAGCTATCGCGTATGTGCTGCGGCATCCGGCGGTCGTGTCTGTTGTGGTCGGGGCGCGCGGGGGCGACCAGGTTCGGTCGAACATCGAGCGCTATGCCGCCACGATGCCCGATGGCTTATGGAGCGATCTCGAGGTTGCAGGATTGGTTGCTGCGCTCTAGTGGTGGCTTTCTAATCGCTTCGTTCTAACCCTTCGGCGATCTCCTTGATCGCGAGCAGGCGGCGATCCCACTCCGCACCGATGGTGTCAAGGCGCTGGGCGGTGGCGCTGAGTTGCGCACCGAGCACTCGATAGCGCAGTTCACGGCCAGCACGCACTGGTTCGACGAGCCCAGCATCATTCAGCACGCTCAAGTGCTTGGCAATGGCTTGACGGCTGACGGGCAGTCGCTCGGCGAGGGCGGATGCCGAAGCTTCGCCTTCGCCGAGCGCTGCCAGAATGCTCCACCGGGTTTCATCCCCGAGGGCCGCAAACACGGGTATCAGAGTGGAGATCATGCGCCCTCGAGGTAGGAGACGAGCTCGTCGAGTTCGGAGTCCCAGCCACCACGGTGGTCTTCCATGTTGGCGGTCGGGTCGTCACCGAAGTTGAAGCCGGTCTCGACGACGGTGAGCCGCGTGCCTTCGTCGACGGCATCCAGAGTGAACCGAAACACGGTCGAACGATTGGGGTCGATGGGCTTGGATGGGTCGTCTGTTGGGCCGCCCCAGCGGTAGGCGATCACGTTCGGCGCGTCGAGTTCTTCTATCTGCACGGGAAAGCTGCCATACCCCTCGAAGGTAAAGCTTCCTTGTTCGCCAACGGCGACCGTGTCGAACTTCGCTACTTGCGGGAACCAGCGCGAGAGGTGTTCGGGCTCGCTGATGGCCGCCCAGACCTTGTCTGTTGATGCCTTGATGGTGATGGTGCGGCGCACAGTGAATGCGTCGCTGTCAACAACGGCGGGTGGGTTGGTGGTCATGGTCATGATTCTCTCCTAGATTCGTGGATAACTGCAACCCGATAGTTGCATTAACTTCGCCGTATTGCAACCAAATGATTGCAGAAGAGCGCCGCGGCTCGGCGCTTGAGCTGCGGGGTTGCCCGCGGTTATCGCAGACCACTCTTGTGATCAAACGTTTGATCAAGTACCGTAACCACTATCGCTCGCTACTAGAAACGAGGCGCCCTTCCCATGGGACTCACTGACACAGCCCTAACCATTACCGCCGTGCGCGCAGTGCTGCTTTCGCACCGGTACCAGCCAGGAGAAGAACTCACGTGGGTCGGAGGCACCATTTGGTCATGGGACGCCGCCCTCGTCGAAGTAACCCTCTCTGACGGAACAACCGGAGTCGGGGAGGCAGGAGCCGGAATCATGGCGGCCGCCGCCGTGCCCGGAATCGTGGATGCCTTCCGCCCCTACGTTCTCGATCACGAATTCGGTCATCCGCTCGAAGTCGCCGACCACCTGCGCGCCTACACCGCCTTCTGGGCGCGTGGCGGAATGCTCAACGGCGTTGCCGGAGCAATCGAAACAGCAGCGGTGGATGCCGTAGCTAAGCGCCTTGGCGTGCCAGCGTACGAAGTGCTCGGGGGTCTCAAGCGCGACTGGATCGAGTCCTACGCCAGCGGCGGACTAGGCACGACCTTCGGCGAAGTTTCCGATTGGGCTGCAGCCCAGATCGAGGCTGGCTTTGGCACCGTGAAGTTCCGCGCCATGACTGACCCAGACACAACCATCAAGCTGCTCGACCACGTGACCGCACTGCTGCCCGAGGGCGTCCAGTTCGTTATCGACGCCGTGCAGGCGTGTGCCTCCGACCCGTGGCCCGTTGACGAAGCTATTCGTGTTGGCCATAAGGCTGCCGAACTAGGCGCCCGCTGGTACGAAGAACCTTGCCAGGCGGATGACGTGGCCGGCTACGCAGCGGTGCGTGCCGCCGTCGACGTGCCGATCTCCGGTGTCGAATCCAACGGAACCGTGCGGGACTTCGCCCAACTGCTCGACGCTAACGCGCTCGATGTTGCTCAGCCCGACGTCACTTTCGTTGGTGGGCCAAAGGCTTTCGCTCAGGTCGCCGAGCTCGCTCACGCGACCGGCGTGAAGACCGTTCCCCACGTCTGGGGCAGTGGTGTCACCTTCGCCGCGAACCTGCACACCGTGCTCGCCAACCCCCACGTTGAGCTCTTCGAGTACTGCACCCTGCCTAACCCGCTGCGTGACGCAATGCGGGTGGAAGAGGTTGAGTTTAGGGACGGCGGAATCGTTGCTCCGACGGCACCAGGCCTCGGCATCCAGCTCACTCCCGAAATCGAAGCACTGTTCCCGTTCAGCCCTGGAGGTGGACATGTCATCCGCTAACCCCGCGCCCGCAGCATCCGGAGCCACAGCACCCGAAGCATCCGAAACCGGCAACGCAGGTTTCACCCCGCTGCCCGGTGACGAACGTCTGACGACTGCCATTCTCAGTGACTCGTGTGACGAATCGGGCCTGCGCAACCAGGTTCTGAAGCAACGCCTCGCGCCCATCACTCCGGGCTCGCGAGCGTTCGGGCGCGCCCGCACTGTGCGCTTCGCTCCCGCCCTCGAGTCAGACCTCGATGACCCGTACAAGGAGTCGATCGACTTCATCGACGGCATCGGCGCTGGCCAAATGATCGTGATCGCCACCGACAACAGCAATGACTCTGGTTTCTGGGGAGAACTGTTTAGTGCGGCTGCGCTTGGGGCGAAGGCCTCCGGCGTGATCACCGATGGCAACCTGCGCGACACCGACAAGATCGCCGAACTCGGCTTTCCCTCCTTCTCACGCTCGCGTCGGCCCATCGACTTTCGGGCCCGGATGCGCGTGATCGCCTCCGACGTCGTTGTTGAGCTGGGAGGGGTGCTCATTGCGCCAGGCGACCTCGTGATGGCGGACGACGATGGTGCCGTCGTGATCCCGCAATCGCACGAAGACGAAGTGCTGACCCGAGCCCGCACCCGAGCATCAAACGAGTCGACAGTTCTCGCTGAGCTGCTCGCGGGAGATTCTTTGCGCACAGTGTGGGAACGGCATGGCATTCTCTAAAGCAACCAATAACGAAGGATAGAACACCGTGGTTTTTCCGATCATTGATGCCCACCAACACGTATGGAGCCCCAGTCGGGCTCACTATGGCTGGCTCGACGACTCTCTTGCCCCCATCAATCGGGTAATCACGATGGATGAGCTGCTGCCCGAGTTGAGGGCAGCTGGCGTCGATTACACCGTGCAGGTGCAGTCAGCGGACAACTTTGAGGACACTCGACTCATGATGGAGTCGGCAGCCGCTCATACGGAGGTCGCTGCGATTGTGGGTTATGCCCCCATCGATCGACCCGAGCTGGCGGCTCGTACCGTGGAGTCTTGGCAGGGCGATACTCGCATGGTTGGTGTGCGCACGCTGATTCACAATCAACCTGATCCGGAGTGGCTACTGAGGCCGAATGTTGACGAAGGGCTTACGGTGCTTGAGCGTGCTGGCTTGTCCTTTGATGTCGTTGCCGAGGCACCCGAGCATCTCGCGTTGGTACCGGAATTGTCGCGGCGGCATCCGGAACTTCGGATGGTGATCGACCATTTGGCGAAGCCGCCGATTGGTCTCGACGAGCGGGCGGAGTGGTGGTCGGCGATTGAGCGGGCTGCCGAGAATCCGAACGTCTATGCGAAGGTGAGCGGGCTGTACTCGGCGGCCGGCACTCTTGATGGTTGGACGACCGAGAACGTGCGACCGTTCTTCGAGCGAGCCCTCGAGGTGTTCGGCGCTGAGCGCCTGATGTATGGCGGAGATTGGCCGGTTTCGTTGCTTGCCGGCGGCTACCTGCGCGTCTGGAATGGTCTCGCGCCACTCTTTGACAGTGTGGATGCCGCCGAGCGTGAGCAGCTCCTTGGCCGAACCGCCGCGGAGTTTTATGGCATCGATCCCACGCGCATTGGGTCGTAAGGTCCGTCGCGGCGCCCGCTAGATAACAGTTGAAAAACCTTTGATCAAACGTTTGCACAACTTCCATGGTTGGTATAACGTTTGAGCACCGGAGAAACCGAGCCGTTCCAGCGCCTCGCGTGTCTCCACTACGACGCAGTAGTAACTCACCAAGGAGTGTCAATGAAGACCAAGAGGTTCCTTTCCGCCAGTGCAGGAGTGGCCATAATTTCCGCCGCTGCACTCGTTCTATCCGGCTGTTCAGCCGACGGTGGCGCCACTGCCCCCGACCAGACTGACTCGGGTGGAAAAATCACGGTGTGGGTTGACCCGCCCCGGGTTCCCTCAGCCGAAGCTTTCCAGGAAGCCCACCCCGAGATTGAGATTGACGTCGTGCAAATCGACGGCACGGTTGGTGGACAGACGGTCAAGCAGGCATTCGCCAACTTCGACTCCGCCGGTTCAGGATGGCCCGACGCCATCTTCTTCCCCTCTAATGACGACATTGCCTGGGCCACCGGCGCTGCCAGCAACTACGCTGCTGACCTCACCGACCTGCTTCCCGATGTCATCGACGGCTACGACCCCGCAGTGCTTTCGTTCTGCGACATCGATGGCCAGATTCGTTGCCTGCGCAACGACGCTGCTCCTGACGTGTTCTGGTACAACAAGGCATTCTTCGACGAGAACGGCTACACGCTGCCCGCCACGTGGGAAGAGTACGGCGACCTCGCTGTCGAAATTGCGGCAGACCACCCCGAAAAGATCAGTGGATTCTTGGGCGACGCTTACGCCGTCAACCGCTACCTTCAGGCTGCAGATTGCCCCACGAACGACCGCCTCTCAGAGTCGGAAGTTCACATCAACCTTGACGACCCGAACTGTGTTCGCGCCAATGAACTGCTCTCGCAGATGTATGACGGCGGCGCCCTCACCACTCAGGGCATCTTCGACGGTGACGCTGCAGCAGCTGGTGTCAACCTCGTGATGAGCCCCGGTGCCGTCTGGTGGGGTAACTACCTCTTCCGCGACACCTGGAAGATTCCTGCCGGCCAGATGAGTGCAAGCGCACCGTTGACGTGGGAAGGCGAATCAAGCCCGACCGCTGGTAACGAAGGTGGCGGCCTCTGGGGCGTCTCCTCACACATCACGGGAAAGCAGCTCGAAAACACGCTGACGTTCGCAACCTTCGTTGCGACTGACCCAGCATGGCAGGTTGAGCTTTCGACCGGTCTCCCCGGCTATGGCCCGATCCAAGATGCTTGGCTCGAGAAGCTCGAAGCTGACGGCTACTTCGCTGATGTTGCTTCTGTTCAGCAGGCGTTCAAGGATGCCGCTGGCGCCGTAGCGCCGTACTCGTACATGCTCTACGACACTGGTGCAGCCTGGACCGAGACGGTCAGCCCCACGCTGATCGCCAACGGCTCGATGGGTGATGCCCTCGGCACCTTCGGAGAAGAGCTCGTGAACCGCGCCAACTCGGTCGGCTACACGGTCACCGCCGAATAAATGTAACCAGCTAGACACAGCAGGTGTGGGGGTTTCAGAACCTTGAGGCCCCCACACTCTGTTCCACTCCCCAACTCATAGGCGAGGAACACATGAGCAGCTCAACGCTAGTCACGAAAGGCACGGAGCCACCGGCTTCCGGCCCCCGTGCATCCACTACCCCTCGGCGTCACCGCACCCGCCACGCAGAGTCGCGTGGTGCGTGGATCTTGCTCGCCCCCTACCTGGCCCTGTTCTTGGTGGCCGCCGCAATCCCGATTGGCTACGCCTTCTGGATCGCCCTGCAAAAAGCTCCAACACTCGTCGACCCCTCAAGCGGGTTCGGCGGCATTGATTCCTTCATCACGGTAATCACCGACTACCGGTTCTCCGGAACGTTCGTCAATATCTTCTCCGTCATGATCGTGTGGTTGCCGCTCATGATGATCGGCATTGTGGGTTTGGCCTTGCTGGTTCACGCTAGCCCCGGTCGCTTCGGTTCCACGATGCGGTTCTTCTACTTCATCCCCGGTGCGTTGAGCGGAATTGCCAACTTCGTGCTCTGGGTTTACCTCCTTCACCCCACCCAGTCACCGCTCGCACCCCTCTGGCAAGAAGTCGGATTCGGGTCGCTGAAAGAGATCGTCACCGACGGCAACATGCCGATGATCCTCACGGGAATGCTCTTCTTCCAAGGTGTAGGAACGTGGATCATCGTCGTCAACGGTGGCCTCAACGGCATTCCAGACGAAATCTTTGAAGCGGCCAAGATTGACGGCGCGAACGCGTGGGATCTGGCCTGGCACATCAAGCTTCCGCTCATCCGCCCCTGGATTGGCTACGCCGCCCTCATGAACCTCGCCTACGGTTTCCAGCTATTCCTTGAGCCGTACCTGTTGCGTCAGATTTCATCTGGCGCCATTGCGGGCGAATGGGCGCCAACTCAGTTGGGCTACGCCTTCGCTTTCACTAACCGAAACTTTCCGGCAGCAGCCGCACTGTCAATCATCCTGCTCGTAATCACCCTGAGTATCGGAGTTGTCATCGTGATGAAGAGCGGACTCTTCGGTGACGAAAAGGAGAAGAAGCGATGAGCAACAACGCTCCCACCGTCGTCGGCGCCAAACATTGGACCGTCGGTCGGATTTCTCGCATCACCGTCATGGTGATCATTGCTGCCGCCTTCATACTGCCCATCATTGGCTTTATTGCGATGGCCTTCCGCAGCCAAGAAGGTGTGCTCGCCGGCACCGATGGCTTCCTCGGCCTCGGCGGAATCTCCTGGGACAACGTCGTATTTAGCTGGAGCCAGATCAATGGATTCGGCCCCGGCGATGGTGGTCTCTTCACCCGCTGGGTAGGCAACTCCCTCGTGGTCGCCGTCATTGGCGGCGTACTTGCCCTCGTTGCGGCACTCCCCGCGGGGTATGCACTTTCTCGACTGCGCTTCCGTGGCCGCAAGGTGATGCTTTTCGCCACTCTGCTCGCGATGGTGATGCCGAACACCGTTCTCGTCATCCCGCTGTTCCTTGAAGTGAATGCCATCGGCGCCGTCGGCCAATTGTGGCCGGTTGCGGTAATCATGGGCTTCTTCCCCTTCGGTACCTATCTCGTCTACATCCACTTCATGACGACCATGCCGCAGGAGTTGGTCGAAGCCGCCCGTATCGATGGCCTCAGCGAAATCGCGACCTTCTTCTACGTGGCACTGCCCATCTCGAAGCAAGTAATTGCGCTCGTTGCCTTCTTCTCTTTCGTGGCGAACTGGACCAACTTCTTCTTGCCGCTGGCACTGCTCACCTCCAACCAAGAGAACAAGACCATCTCGATCGGAATTCAAGAACTCATCGGCGCCAGCCCACTGTTCAACGCAACGGTGGCGGCTGGCCTCGACGTGAAGCTCTACATGCCTCAGCTTGCGCTCGCCACTTTCCTCTCGATGATCCCGCTGCTCGTCGTGTTCCTTACGGCCCAGCGCTTCTTGATCCGTGGACAAACTGTTGGTGCGGTGAAGGGATAACCATGAAACGAGTAGCCCAAGTTATCGGCCTCCCGCCGGAGAACCGCGACGAGTACGAGCGATACCACGCCGCCGTCTGGCCAACGATCCTTGAACGCCTCGCGGCAAGCAACATCCACAACTATTCGATCTATCGCCACGGCGACCTACTGTTCTCGTACTTCGAATACACGGGTGACGACTACGAAGCTGACCAGGCGGCGATCGCGGCAGACCCTGAAACGCAGCGCTGGTGGGCGCTTCAAGAACCGCTGCAACGTCCACTGGATGACCGTGCCGAGGGCGAATGGTGGAAAGAGCTACCCGAGGTCTTCCACGTTGACTAACTAGACCGAGTACCGACCGCGCATCACCAGCGCCCATTTCTACATTTCTGTTCTGAGCAAGGAGAACTCTTCAGCATGACTACTATCACCAGCGTTGACGTCTACGATGTGCGTTTTCCGACGTCGCTCACGGCGGACGGTTCAGATGCCATGAATAAGGATGGCGACTACTCGGCCGCCTATGTTGTGCTCCGCACTGATGAAAAGGGCGTCGCGGGCTACGGCTTCACCTTCACCATAGGACGCGGAAACGATATTTGTGCGCTTGCCGCCGAACAGCGGGCAGCACCACTCGTTGGCCGGAATGTCGATGAGATTGTTGGCGATCTGGGTGGTATCTACCGTGAGTTGAAGTCTGACTCACAGCTGCGCTGGCTTGGCCCAGAAAAGGGCGTCGAGCACCTCGCAATGGCCGCCGTCATGAATGCCGTCTGGGATCTCGCCGCCCGTCGGGCCAACAAACCACTCTGGCGCCTGCTCACCGACATGACGCCCGAACAACTCGTTGACACCGCTGACTTTCAGTACCTCACTGACGCCATCACTAAAGAAGAAGCCGTCGCGATGCTGCGCGAGCTGGCTCCTACCAAAGACCAACGCATCGCTGAACTCACCGAGACGGGTTACCCCTGCTACACGACGAGTGCTGGCTGGTTGGGCTACTCCGACGAGAAGCTTCGCCGACTCTGCCAGGAGGCCGTGGATGCCGGCTACCGCCACATCAAACTCAAGGTCGGGGCGAACCTCGATGAGGACATCCGTCGCTGCGGAATCGCTCGCGAAGTGATCGGTGCCGATGCAAAGCTGATGATCGACGCCAACCAGGTGTGGGACGTCAACGAGGCGATCGTCTGGGTGAAGGCGCTTGCCGAGTTCAACCCGCTGTGGATCGAAGAGCCGACGAGCCCGGATGACGTGCTCGGCCATGCCACGATCCGCAAGGCCGTTGCGCCCATTGGCGTTGCGACCGGAGAGCATGGCATGAATCGAGTGCTCTTCAAGCAGATGTTCCAGGCTGGCGCGATCGATTTCTGCCAGCTCGACTCGGCACGCCTCGCTGGCCCGAACGAGATCATCGCCGTGTACCTGATGGCGAAAAAGTTCGGCGTTCCGGTCTGCCCGCACGCTGGTGGCGTTGGGCTCTGCGAGCTTGTGCAGCATCTGTCGATCTTCGACTACGTTGCCGTTTCGGGGACTCTCGAGAATAGAGTCACGGAATTTGTAGACCACTTGCACGAACATTTCGTCGATCCGTGCATTGTTGAGAACGGGGCCTACCGTGTTCCGATGGCACCGGGATACTCCGCCCAGATGCACGAGTCATCGCTGACTGAGTTCTCGTTTCCCGAAGGAAGCTACTGGCTCGGGGCAGCACAAGCTGGCTCGGAATAACGAACCAGGGTGCACGCAGAATCCCCGTAATTCCGCGGTAGAACAGGGTGTTTGCCCGCTGAACGATTGGTGAGTGCTCGTCGCTCAGCCGACGATTAAACACGCGACGAGCGCTGAAATCGAGTGGGTTGCCGCGACACTTCCGCACGCCTCAGAACCTGCGCACTACTCAACAACTGATCAAGACGTCAATGCGACACGCCGTACACCCCCCTAACGGGGGGTGTACGGCGTCGCGACTGGTGGAGTAACTTCGCTGACACCCCCTCCTTGGGGGTCACCCAAACAGAGCAAGCACTATCACCCGCCCCGCAAGTGCGTGTCTACCAACGCGCCTCCCCTGCGCCCGCCCCCGCCGTGCGCCCCGATGAGAATGATCGCAAGACCGACACCCGAAATGTCGTGATCCCGATGCACGTGTTTTTTCGCTTTCGCCAGAACAACTACACAACCGCCACCCTGCTGAGGTTCACCTCCTCAGTTCGCACGCTCTCCTCTCGAAAGTCGAGCGATGAGTGAGCTGCGGAAGATTCTTCCCCTACCCAAGCCCGATGCCGAGCGTAACCACCTGCGGTTGGTTGACTCCACCGACTTTCACCCGCTCTCGACAACTGCCCGACACCCTGAGTCTGGTTTAGTTTGGGCCCGCGCGTACGAGAAGAAGTTGCTCATTACCGACGCGTCGATCATCGGAATCACGATGCTCGTCGCGTTGCTGACACGAGCCGAATTGAGCAACATTCCCCAGTTCCTTGCTGCCCTCAATCCTCTGATGTGGCTTGGTCTCATCGGTATCGCGGTGATTTGGCTATTACTGCTCCAGATTTTCCACACGCGAGACCGCACGGTCATCGGCACCGGGGCCAATGAATACAAGCGACTCATCACGGCGAGCATGGCAACTTTTGGCCTGCTCTCCGTTACTCTCCTGATTGTCGAAGCTGGCTACCCTGGTCGGGGAGCGGTGCTCACGATCGCCGGAGGCGTGTTCGTGCTTCTTGCTAGCCGCTGGTCATGGCGCCGCTGGCTCACAAGACAACGCAGACTCGGGCGGGCACTGTCGCGGGCGGTGATCGTCGGAACAAAAACCGAGGTCGACTACGTCGTTTCGAAGATTAAGGGAAACCTGACGGCGGCGTTCGCCGTCGTCGGGGTGCTTGCAGAAGCCGACGAGGAACACTCCCCCAAGTCTGCTTCCCCAACTCGCTACAAGTTTGGTGCTGATCGGGTGGCAGAGACTGCAGCCGAGCTGGGCGCTGACGCCGTAATCGTCGCTGGTGATCACGGTTGCGGCAATGACTTCATCCGCGATCTGGCCTGGCAGCTCGAGGGCACGGCCGCCGAGCTGATACTGGCCTCTCGGCTGGCAAATGTTGCCGGGCCGCGCATCCACTTTCGGCCGGTTGAAGGTCTGCCGCTCATCCATGTCGAAATTCCGCAGTTTGAGGGGGGAAAGCACGTCGTCAAGCGCGGCCTCGATATAGCGGTCTCTGCGGTAGCGCTCGTCATACTCTCCCCGCTCTTCCTCCTCCTGACGTTGGCCGTTCGACTGGATAGCCCCGGTGGCGCATTCTTTAGTCAGGTTCGAGTGGGGCGAAACTTGGAAACCTTTCGAATGTTCAAGTTCCGCTCGATGGTCTCGGATGCGTCAACCAGACTCGCTGAACTCGCCGAACACAACGAAGGCTCTGGAGTGCTTTTCAAGCTGCGGAACGATCCTAGAGTGACCACAGTCGGGCGCTTTATCCGAAAGTATTCGCTCGATGAATTGCCACAGATCTGGAACGTGCTGAAAGGGAACATGAGTTTGGTTGGGCCACGACCGCCCCTGCCAAGCGAAGTGAGCGCTTACCAAGGCAAGGTAAATCGCCGCATGTACATCAAACCTGGTTTGACAGGAATGTGGCAGATTAACGGCCGTTCTGACCTGAATTGGGAGGACAGCATGCGCCTAGACCTCTACTACGTCGAGAACTGGTCTGTGGTCGGTGACCTTGTCATTATGTGGCGCACCTTCAAAGTCATTCTTCGTCCCGTTGGCGCGTACTAGTCATGCAAAACCGCATAACTGGTGGCGCTGCCTCCGACCGCCGCCAGGCTGCAGACGTCCTCACAACGACCGTCGGGACAGTTGTGAGGGCAAACCCGTCGCTGATGTGCGTCATGAGAGGTGGCACTCTCGTGCAGGCGTAAGTGCCAAGTAGAGAAGACGGATCGCGCGCGGAACCGGCGGTAATCTCGGGACGCCCCGGTGACCGGCGACTCCCTCTCGAAGGCAACGAACGCTAAGTCTGACAGCTCGCGCGAATCGGACTGCGCCATCAGCGGCGGGCGCCCAGCTGCCCCCAACCCGCACGGAATAGTGTGACGCGGCCACCGGTTCTCTCTAGTGGTGTCACGGCAAAACAATCCGCGGAGCCCTGACGCCCCGAACCAAAATCTCTCGACGATCAGGAGCGACATGACTCTCACCCAGCAACTCAAGGACCGAGCAGACGCCTCGGCTACCACGAAATCCGCCGAAGATCTCGACACCCTCAATAATTCGGTGCGAGTGGTCGAAGCCGCCGGCATCATCAACAATGCTCTTAAGGTTGGCGACAGCGCCCCTGATTTCGAGTTAGTGGATGCCGCTGGAAAGCACGTGCGTCTCACTGAGCTGCTGAAGACCGGACCGGTTGTCATCGCGTTCTACCGCGGAGCCTGGTGCCCATACTGCAACCTCGAACTCAAGGCTCTTCAAGAGATGCTGCCCGAGTTCCGCGCTGCTGGTGCAACGCTCATCGCGATCTCCCCGCAAACTCCCGACGAATCGCTATCGACGGAGGAGAAGCACAATCTTGAATTCCCCGTGCTGTCCGATGGTGAGCTCGAGGCGATCAACGGTTTCGGTCTGCTTCACCCGGTGGATGACCGCACGAAAGCGTTCTACGAAAGTTCCGGGTATGACCTCGTCAAGTCCAATGGAACAACTGGCTGGCAACTGCCGCTTCCCGCGACCTACGTTGTGAAGCAAGACAGCACGATCGCCTTCGCGTTCGTGAACGCTGACTACAAGCTTCGCGCCGAACCGGCCGATGTCGTTGAGGCAGTGAAGGCGCTCTAGCTGCTCAGCGTCGCGGGCGTAGGCTGGCGGGATGATCGAAACTCAAACATTTCTTGCTGGTGGGTGGGCGTGGATATCGCTCGCCATTGTCACCGCCGGTCTTGCGGAGATGAAGCATCGGGGGCGCTGGACCTGGTTTCTGCTCGCGCTCATCTTCGGCCCGATTGCCACCGCGCTAGTCGTCATCTGGCGCCGCCCCGATTCGCCGTTCGGAAGGTAACACCGCATGACTCACCAGTTCTCCAGCTATGTCGCTATCGGTGACAGTTTCACCGAAGGCGTCGGAGATGAATTGCCGGATGGCCGTGTGCGCGGTTGGGCAGATCAGGTCGCGTTGGGCCTCGCGCTCGCCTCACCTACGCCCGTGTCTTATGCGAATCTTGCGATTCGCGGGCGCCTGCTCGCGCCCATCGCTGGAGAGCAGCTCGCGGCCGCCGTTGCCCTCCGGCCTCAGCTGATGAGCATCAACGGTGGCGGAAATGACATCATGCGCCCCAAAGTGTCGCTGGAATCGATCACCGACCAGCTGCTCGCCGCAGTCGATACGGCGACGGCCAGCGGCATCCACGTTCTCCTGCTGAGCGGTGGCAACCCGAGCCGGAATTTACCGTTCGGCGCTGTTATGGAAACGCGGGGAGATCGTCTGGCGCAGCAAGTGATGACGCGGGCGTCGAAAGACAGCGTGACTTTCGTGAACAACTGGGCGGACCAAGAACTCACCCAATTGCGCTATTGGTCGATTGATAAATTGCATCTCAACGCTCGTGGTCACGCGAGGGTTGCGAGCAACGTGCTGTCGGCGCTCGAGATTCCGGTGCCTGATTTTGCGGCCGACGAGGGACCAGCGGATAACGCTCGCCCCCGCAATGCGGCCTACTGGCGAGAGTACGTGCTCCCCTGGATCGGGCGCCGCCTCACAGGTCGTTCCTCTGGCGACAACCGCGAACCGAAGAGCGCGACTCTGCAACCCGTGGAGATCGCGGGGCGATAGCGGCAGTCTGCTACTGAGTAATCGGTCGCTTAGCTGCGCGAGGCAAGAAGCTCGGCGAGACGCGGCAACTGGGTCTCATCGGCGAGTGCCGAACCGACCGCGACAACCTTCGCGCCGGCCTTGAGGTAGTCGCCGGCGTTGGAAGCATCCATTCCTCCGGTGGCAACGAAACGCATTGCGGGGAACGGCCCAGCCATGGCCCCGAACCAGCTGGTGCCTAAGAGGGATGCAGGAAAGGCCTTCACCCAGGTAAGGCCAGCGCTCTGCGCCGTTTGAACTTCGGTCGCGGTGGCGACGCCGGGAAGCGGCGGCATTCCCGCTTCGAAGGAGGCGCGAACCACGTCGAGGTCGAAGCCGGGACTCACCGTAAACGCCGCTCCGGCATCCGCAGCTTGGCGTACGTGATCGAGGGTGACGACGGTTCCGGCACCGACTGACTTGCCGAGCTCCTTTCCTGCAGCCACAACCGCACGAAGTGCTTCGATGTCGCGCTCCGACTGGATGGGCACCTCAACCGAGTCGATGCCGAGTTGCCACGCCGTGCGGGCTAGGGCGACGCTGCGTTCGACTCCAAAGCCACGAAGGATGGCCATGAGCGGCTGGCCCTCGAAGAGCTGGTCGAGGGATTCGTTAGAGATCTGAGCCATGGGAGGGTGCCTTTCCGAAGCGTGCGAGCGAGAGTAGAGGAGGGAGGAGTTAGAGCGTGGGGAGGTCGCTCGTTGATGTCAGAACGAGAGCCGCGCGGTCGTGGCCGAGGCTCAGTCGCTGTTCTGCAGAGAGTCCGGTGAGGTAGCCGCTGAGGTACCCGGCGGCGAAGGCGTCGCCGGCACCGACAGCCTCGACGACGTCAACTTTGTGGGCGGGCACGAAGACCTGACCATCAGCGTTGAACTCAGTGGCACCGATATCGCCGTCCTTGATCACGAGAATTTCGGGGTTTGACAGCAGCGCGCGCACTGCTTCAGGCGTTGTGGTTCCCCACAGCACTTCGGCTTCGTCGAGGCCAACGAGCACAATGTTTGCTCGTTGAGCGAGCGCGAGCAGAGTGGGCGCGGCTTCCGCGATTGGCCAGAGGCCAGCACGGTAGTTGACGTCAAAGCTGACGACGGTGTTGCTGAGTGCGGCGCGGTCGAGCACGGAGTCGATCAGGGCCGAGCATCCTGCCGAGAGTGAGGGGGTGATTCCCGAAATGTGGGTAATGGCGGCCTGCTCGAATGGCACAGTGGCGAGATCATCCGGAGTCATTGCCGAAGCGGCTGAGCCAGCGCGGTGGTAGATCACACCATTGCCGGGGTCTTTGAAGTAGAAACCGGTGGGCGCATCCGTGCTGAAATTTACGAGGCTGGTGTCGACCCCGCGCTCGCGGAGTTGCCGTTCAACGCGGCGTCCGAAGGCGTCGGCACCGAGATGGCTTGCCCAGGCCGCGTGATGGCCGAGTGCCGAGAGGTGCACGGCAACATTCGATTCGGCGCCGCCCGTTTCGAGACGGAACAACTCGGCTGTTTCGAGGGGCTCGGCGACGGTGGGAGTGATAAGCACCATCGTCTCGCCGATCGCGATGACTTCGGGCTGTTCGTTCGGCTTCACGACTCCACTATCGACTATATGCGCAATCTGTGCAACACTGTCGCATATAGTGCAACACCGAAACGTGGACGGTGGCGCCGTTCACGCACGACTGAGAGAGGCCTCGGATGTCGCAAAGCGTTCGTCGCGCAGCCCGAATTGTCGATTCGATCGCCCGTCGCCCGGCAGGCGTCAGCGAGCTTGCAGCAGAGTTTGGCGTGCACCGCTCGACAATGTTCCGCGAAGTTCAGTCCCTCGAAGAGGTCGGCTATCTGCGCAAGCGAAAAAATGGCGAGTACGTGCTCGGCCTCCATCTGATCGCGCTCGCCCATCAGGCATCCGATAGTCTCGACCTCGCCGAAATTGCTCACGATCGACTGGTGAGATTGCACCGCGCCGTCGGCAACACCATCCATCTTGCTGCGGTGGTCGACCGCAACATTGTGTACGTTGACAAAGTCGAGGACACGAGCGGAGTGCGCATGTATTCGCGCATTGGCAGCCCAGTTCGTCTCCATTGCAGTGGCCTGGCAAAAGTGATCCTCGCCGAAATGCCTTCCGCCGAGAGGGATGCCGTACTCGCCGGTGTGGTGTGGCAAAAGTTCACCGAGAAGACCCTGACCTCCCGCACTGCATTGGATGCCGAACTCGCGGCGGTCGCGGAGCGCGGCTGGGCGGTCGACGATGGCGAGTTCGAAGACTTCGTGAACTGCATCGCCGTGCCTATTCATGGACCGGCAGGTGTCGTGGGCGCGCTGTCGATCACGGCAATTCGCATGGCCGCCGATCTTAAAGCGCTCAAGGCCCACCTCTCACTGCTCGGAGGCGTCGCGCGCGAGATCTCAACCGAACTCGGCGCGGCCTGAGTGCGTTGTTTGCGAGTTGAATCGCCGCTGGCCCTGCTGGTGACGAACAGATTTTTACTCGGCTCTTCGCTTAGGGTGGCAGCATGACCAAGATCACCGTGTTCCTCTACCGCGTCGGTGCGACCGTTGCGAATGTCGCGCAGAGTTTTCTGCAAACGGCAGGCGGAGGAAACGGTGATCCCCAGGTCTTCGATGAGACTGCGAAGCGCGGCAAGCTTTCGGCGCCGCGACCTGCACCGTCAACCGATGTCGAAGAAGTCGAGTGCCGTGAATAGCACGTCGCCATTACCAGTGAGGTTCCTGATCTCGCGCCACACGGCGAGAACAGAGGGCGAACCCTGGTGGGTGAACGGGAAGCCGGCCGCAACTCTGACCTAGACGGCGCCGCTCCAGGCAGCAGGCACGAGGGTCCACAGCACTTCCGCTTCTGCGGCGCCGGGGTTCTTCCAGTTGTGGAGTTCGCGACCCGGGAAGGTGATGGTGTCTCCCGCGACGAGCGAAACGGTGCGATCGGTGAACTGAATCTCGAAGTTGCCGCTAATGACATGAACGACCTCGACGTCGCAATTGACGGTGTAGAGCTTGTCTCCGCCGTCGGCGCCGGGTTCGAGGGTTGAGCGCAGCATCTGAATTTTGGACTGCCCGCGAGGGGTAACCATCCGTTCGATCGTGCCACGACCACCCATGTTGATCAGCGGTGCGTCAGCGAGTGACACGAGTTCGGTCTCGGATGCTTCGAAGAGTGCACCGATGGGCAGGGAGAGTACTTCACACATCGTCAGCAGCGTTGCGACGCTTGGGGAGGTTTCGTCGCGCTCAACCCGGCTGATGAATCCCTTGGTCAGGCTCGTGGCGCTGGCCAATTGTTCGATCGTGAGCCCTTGTGCTCGACGGCTTGAACGAAGGCGTGCACCGACCCGAACGCGGTTCTGGGATGGCGTGGGGTGCACGGGACGCATGGAGCTCCTTCGGTGGAGGGGATTTCTTGTCTATCTTGACAGGCGCTACGGATACCGACAGAATCGTCACACGCTTTGTTGCCTAATATGCACTTTATGTTTCGCATAAGTATCTCACCTAACCCAACGAAGGGAAGCGGGAATCATGACTGACCAGACTCACCAGGCCAAACGCACCGAACCGATCGGTCCAGCCGATGCAAGCGTTGCGCCCCGCTACGCCGGGATCGCCACCTTCGCCCGCTTGCCCCGCATCGAAGATGTGCCGCGCGCCGACATTGCCGTCGTCGGGGTTCCCTTCGACAGCGGCGTTAGCTACCGCCCCGGCGCCCGCTTCGGCCCGGCCCACGTTCGCGAAGCCTCACGCTTGCTTCGCCCGTACAACCCCGAGCAAGACGTCACGCCGTTTAGCACTCAACAGGTCGTGGATGCTGGCGACATCTCCGCGAACCCGTTCAACCTCGACGAGGCCGTAACTCAGATTCAACAGGGCGCTGCGGCACTCAGTGCCGACGGCAAACGACTCGTCACGATCGGTGGCGACCACACGATCGCCCTTCCGCTCCTGCGGGTTGTCGCCGAGAAGCACGGCCCCATCGCAGTGCTTCACTTCGACGCGCACCTCGACACCTGGGACACCTACTTCGGCGCGCCGATCACGCACGGCACTCCCTTCCGCCGGGCCTCCGAAGAGGGACTCATCGACATGAACGCGAGCATGCATGTTGGCATCCGCGGCCCTCTCTATTCACGAGATGATCTTCGCGATGACGAACGCCTCGGGTTTGCAATCATCTCCAGTGCCGAAATCGAGACCGAGGGTCTTCAGGTCGCCATTGAGCGGATGCTCGCCCGCCTTGGTGATCGCCCCGTCTACGTTTCGGTCGACATCGATGTTCTCGACCCGGCCCACGCGCCAGGCACCGGCACTCCAGAGGCTGGCGGAATGACCAGCCGCGAACTTCTGGCGATGCTGCGCGCACTCCGCAACGTCAACATTGTGGGCGCCGACGTTGTTGAGGTCGCTCCCGCTTACGACCACGCGCAAATTACTGCAGTCGCAGCGTCACACGTGGCATACGAAATAATCTCGGCCATGACGCCGAACACACAACCGTGATCACCCGATAACTACGAATAATCGAAAGGACAATGATGTCAACCCTGACTATTTCGGCTCTGAGAGCTGCCGCGCCCGACGTCTTTGCAATGCAAGGAAGCAGGAAGAACTCATGACCATGGAAAAAAATAGCGACGAACTCGAACGTCGTCTCAACGAAGTTGAAAAGAACGAATCAGGGGACGCAGTACACGCTCCCCTCAGCGCGCGAACACTAACGGTGTTCCTCGGAGTAGCTGCCTTGCTCGTTGTCCTTCCGCTCACATTCACGGTGCTGCTATGAGCGCGCAGGAGCCGGACACCCAGACGCAGTCACAGAAGGTTGCCTCGTCGGTAGCTGATGAAGCGACATACAGCTCTATGCCGCTCCTTAAATCTGAGCGGGTCTGGAAAGCGACAGACTTCACTTGGGTAAACGTGAGCCTCGCGATTGCGACGTGGGCATTCCTTATTGGTGGTTCTACCGTTCTTCTTGTCGGTTTTCTTGATGGAATTGCGGCAATGTTGATCGGTAATAGCATCGGGCTGTCAGTGATGGCCCTCGGGAGCGTGGTGCTGAGCCAGAGGCTCGGTGTCGAACAGTACCGAACTCTGAGGGCTGTTTTCGGTGGTGTTGGCGTAGTGATCGTCGTGTTCACTATCGTGCTCTTGGTCGAAGCCGGATGGACGTCACTTCTGGGAGTGATGTTTGGCCGAGCACTTGCGCAGATTTCGAATCAGGCATTTGGCACGGACTTCTCCGCGGGTGGTCCGATCGTCATTGCCTTCGCACTCCTGGCACTGGCCGCCGGATGGTACTTGCTTTCCCGCGGTCCCGTCACCATCAGCAAGCTCAACAGATTCGTTGCTCCCGGGTTGATCGTTGTCGTCGTGATCATGATGGCTCTGCTCATGAGCCAGCACTCTTTTCAAGAGCTGCTCGACGCGCCACCGATCGCGCCCTTCGACGATGACCAGCTGAACTTCGCTATTGCTATCGAATTCAATATTGGTGCCGGACTCTCCTGGTGGCCGGTGATGGGCACGCTCGCGCGCCTCACTCGCAGCCCCAAGAGTGCGCTGTGGCCCACCTATTTGGGAATCTTGCTCGGCACCGTCGTGGCCCAGATCGTGGGAATGGCAGCGGCGCTGCTCATCGGTGAATCCGACCCCACGGCATGGATGGTTCCGGTTGCCGGCCCCGTCCTTGGCGTGCTCACTCTGTTGTTCGTCGGCTTTGCCAACGTGACCAGCATGGCGGCCATCGCCTACTCGACAGTGCTCGCTCTTAAGCAGTCGAGCGGACGCGTTCTTGAGCGCTTTAGCTGGCCGGTTCTCTGCGCGTTATTCCTGGCCCTCCCGGCAGTCTTGGTCTTCTTCCCTGACTTCCTCTATGGCCAATTCCAGACCTTCGTAATCATCAGTGGTGCTTTCGTTGCCGCAATCTGCGGCGTCATCATTGCTGACTACTTCCTCTTGCGGCGTCAACGGATTCAGCTGCGGGCACTGTACTCCTCAGGGGCCGGAGCCCCCTACCGGTTCCATGGCGGTCTGAATATTGCGGCCATGATCGCAATCGCGGCATCCGCCACGTTCTATTTCTGGGTCTACAACCCGATCACCCTAGAAACTCAGCCGATGTTTAGTTGGACAACCGCAACGGTGCCCTCGGTGGTTCTCGCAATGCTCGTCTATCTGACCATGAGTTGGGTACTGAATATTCGCGGCAATCGCGGCGGCTATGCCGCAAAAGATTCATTCGAGAACGCAGGAGCCAAATGAGCACACGATCCGTTCGCGCCGCCGTGTACCGGGGCGTAGAAAAGCACGTTGCCGTTGAAACACTTCTTCTGGACGCTCCCAGGGCGTCAGAAGTTCGTATCCGAGTGCGCGCAGCCGGCGTCTGCGGCTCGGACCGTCACGTTGTCGACGGTGAATGGAACGTTCCGATGCCCGCCATCATGGGTCACGAGGCTGCGGGGGTAGTCGAGTCGGTCGGTGCTGAAGTTCGCAACATCGCCGAGGGCGATCATGTTGTGGTCGCGTGGCACCAGGCATGCCAGCGCTGTGCGGAATGCGCCAGCGGGGCGCCTTGGGCTTGCCGCTTTGTGCGCTCAAACGACTCCATGCTTCCCGACGGAACAACGCGGTGGCATGACGAAGACGGCGCCGAAATGCAGCCATATCTCGCCGTGGGTGCTATGAGCGAGTACATCGTCGTTCCGGAATTTGCGGCGATCCCGATCCCGCGAGATGTTCCTTTCCCTGTCGCCAGCCTCATCGGATGCTCGGTCGGCACTGGTTACGGCGCCGTCGTGAACAATGCCAAGGTAGCCGCCGGTGAGAGCGCCGTCGTGATCGGTGTCGGAGGCGTCGGACTCTCAATCGTTGCTGCACTGCGGCTTGCCGGTGCTAGCCCGGTGATTGCCGTCGATGTCTCGGAAGAAAAACTTGCCCAAGCTGTCTTGATGGGGGCGACGCATGGTTTCCTTAGCGATGAGCATCTCGCCGAGAAGATCACCAAGCTAACGAACGGCGGAGCCAATGTGGCTTTCGAAGCGATCGGTCGAATTGCGACCATGGAGCTTCTTCCCGATCTCATCCGGCCCGGCGGGCGTGCAGTTTATGTTGGGTTGCCCCCGGAAAACACGCGCGTCGAGCTCGATGCTCTTCAGCTTGCGTATGACGGCAAGACCATCATTGGTTCGAACTATGGCGGACTTGTGCCCGCGCGGGACTTCCCGCGCATCGCCCAGGCCTACCTTGATGGTCAGTTGCCCATCGAGAGCATGATCGGTGCCAACATTGCTTTAGACGATGTGGATGACGCGTTCCGTGCACTCCGCGATGGCGACAACGGTCGGCGCGTCATCGTCTTCGACGACTAAGCAAGCAAACAGCGGCAAAGCTAACGAGAAGAACGCATGGGGAGCGCAATGAATAACAGCATGTTGACCGTCGCTAGCTGCCAAGTGGAGCTCGCGGTCGGCGATATCGCGGCGAATCGTCGGTCAGTGCGTTCCGCTATTTCTGAAGCGGTGGATGGCGGTGCTCAGGTTGTGGTTCTACCTGAGCTCGCAAACACCGGCTATATGTTTGCTGACCTCGATGAACTTCGAAATCTCGCGGAGCCCGTCGACGGGCCGACGGTAAGCGAGTGGGTGGCGCTTGCCGCTGAACACGATCTGATTATCGTCGGAGGCTTCGCGGAGGCCGGCGCTGACGGCGAGGTTTTCAACTCTGCCGTGCTCGTCGATGCGTCAGGGGTGCGAGCGTGTTACCGCAAAGCGCATCTCTGGAACACAGAAAAAGATGACTTGTTCACGCCTGGCACAGGAAGGCCTCCGGTAGTTGATACCGCCGTCGGTCGCCTTGGTGTGATGGTTTGTTATGACCTTGAGTTCCCTGAGTGGGTGCGCACAGCCGCGTTAGAGGGCGCAGAACTGCTGTGTTGCCCCGTGAACTGGCCGCTCTATCCCGCACCAGAGGGCGAGCGGCCTATCGAGGTCGTCAAAGTTCAGGCCGCGGCCGCAACGAACCGCATGTTCGTTGTTGCGGCTGACCGGGCTGGGCGTGAACGAGGGCAGGACTGGTTGGGCGGGAGCGTGATTGTGGACGCCGATGGCTTTCCGCTCACGAGCCTCGGGTTGGGCGTTGCAGGGATGCACCTAGCCACAATCGATCTGAGCGATGCCCGCAACAAGACGATCAGTGAGCTGAACGATGTTCACGGTGATCGCCGCCCCGAGCTGTATTTCGAAGCCGAGAGGCGCGCTCGGGGTTCAGCTCACTGATTGGCCGCCGTTTCAGGGACGAAGACTTCGCCGTCCTCGTTCTGCACGGCCCAGCTGAACCACATTTCGAAGTAGAACGGGATTTCGACGGCGTCAGGGCCCGATATGTGCAGCTCGCCGTCAGTTTTTTCTAGAGTGACCTCCTCGCCGTCGACCGCCGTCGTGTAGTGGCGACCGTCTTCGAGTTCTAGCCATGGCGAAGCGACGTGCGTATCGCCGATGCTGAAGGCTACGAAGATTGTTTTCGCGGGGTAGCGGTCGTCAACTCGACTTGGCACGAAGTAAAACTCGTCGCTGTCGTCGTACCCGGCGTAGGGGTTGTTGCTGTAGTCGCGGGAGTGCCCGGTGTTCTCATTCACGATCAGCGCCTCGGGATACCGCTCCTTGATTTCGCCGACGCTGAGCAATTGAAAGCTGTGCAGTTGCAGCTTGTGAGGATAGTGTTCGCCGGCGAGGGCATTTCCGGTGCTCTGCTGCCACAGGGTCTCTGTGGCGCGGTCGAACATGATCATGTTGCTTTCGAGCAGACCGCCGCTGACCCCAAAGGTGGTCGTCTCTCCGCCGGGAAGCACGCTGTCGAAGACGGCCGCGCTGCCGCACAGTGGGCAGAAGGTGACGGCGATGGGTGAGCCATCGATGGTGTCATTGACGATTTCATGCCAGACCAGAATGTTGTAGGGGTAGGCCTTGGTTTCGGTCTCGCCCTGAACGAGGATCGCCAGCACCTCATCCGGATGCGCAAAGCTGGCCACTGGGTCAAACTGGGGTTCATCGATCGCCGGGATGCCGTCTTTTGGCGGCCCTCCACTAAGTGCTTGGCTGATCGCGGCGTCGGCCTGTGACCAGTCGGTGCGGGGAAAGTCTTGCTGAAGGAAGTCGGGAATCGCTGTTGTGGCCGAATCTGCTGACGAGTCTGTTGCGCCTTGCCGAGAGTTTGTGGCGGCGCTGACAGCGATCGCGATAACGACGATTGCGACGGCGGCAGCGGCGATGGCAGTCACAGCGGTGCGCTTCTTCATGGTCTGGCTCCCATCGCGGTCTCGTTCACAACCGATGACGAAAGACTAGGCGCGGTCGACCCCGCTGTCTGTGACGTGGGGCACACTGCAGAAGTGCAACCTAGGAAACCGCGCTTGAACCCGCCCACAGGTTGATGCCGGCATCTTTGGCGTGCTCATCGATCGCCGCCAACTCGGCTGGCTCAAATTCGAGGTTCTGAACCGCGGCAAGATTCTGTTCAAGCTGCGTCACGCTCGAGGCACCGATGAGGGCCGACGTGACGCGGTCGTTGCGCAGCGCCCACGAGATGGCAAGCTGTGCCAGCGATTGTCCGCGTCCGGAAGCGATGTCGTTGAGAGCCTTCACGCGACCGAGCGTTTCGTCGTTGAGCATTCCCGACTTGAGCGAGCCACCCTTGGCCGCGCGCGAGTCTGCGGGAACTTCACCGAGGTAGCGGTCGGTGAGAAGCCCTTGAGCCAGCGGCGAGAAAGCGATTATGCCCAAGCCGAGTTCGTCAACGGTGTCAAGCAACTCGTCTTCGACCCAACGATTGAACATGGAGTACGAGGGCTGGTGGATGACCAGCGGCGTTCCGAGATTGTTCATGATGCGCACCGCTTCGCGCGTTCGCTCTGGCGAATAGCTTGAGATGCCCGCATAGAGTGCGCGGCCAGACGTCACCGCGGTGTGCAGAGCGCCCATCGTCTCCTCGAGCGGGGTGTCGGGGTCGGCGCGGTGGGAGTAGAAGATATCGACGTAGTCGAGGCCAAGTCGGTTCAGGGATTGGTCGAGGCTCGCGAGCATGTACTTTCGCGATCCCATCTCGCCGTAGGGTCCAGGCCACATGTCGTAGCCGGCCTTGCTGGAGATGATCATTTCATCGCGGTACGGGAGGAAATCTTCGCGAAGGATGCGGCCGAAGTTCGACTCGGCAGAACCAGCAGGTGGGCCGTAGTTGTTGGCAAGATCGAAGTGCGTCACCCCAAGGTCGAAGGCCCGGCGAAGTATGGCGCGCTGGGTCTCGATCGGCTTGTCGTCCCCAAAGTTCTGCCACAGTCCGAGCGACACCGCTGGCAGCTTGAGCCCGCTGCGACCTACTCGGCGGTACGGCATCAGTTCGTAGCGGGATTCATTAGCGACATAGACCATCTGTTTATG
Organism: Salinibacterium sp. M195; assembly: GCF_019443965.1. Classification (GTDB taxonomy): domain Bacteria; phylum Actinomycetota; class Actinomycetes; order Actinomycetales; family Microbacteriaceae; genus Rhodoglobus. The sequence goes on from NZ_CP040814.1 coordinate 585,105, forward strand.
CTGCCACAGCTTCCCTGAGCACTGCGCCGTATCGTCAATTCCTCATATTTTGTGGAGCTGGGGTCGTGTTGGGGATACTCTGAGCCAGAAAGTTGCGTGCAGGTGACGCCGCTGACAGTTGGGCAAAGTATTTGGCGTGCTGTGAGAACGGATGCGGTGCAGACAATGATCAACAAACTGGCGACCACTGGGGTCGCGGCAGTTCTGGCGCTAACCGTCTCCACAACGGTGCCGGCATCGACCGGCCCGGTGCCGTTTGATGCGGACCAGGCCGCTTTCTGTACATCGGCAGCGCTCTACCCGCATGGCGCATTTGGAGCCCCTATCGATTACTCGGGCAACAAGACAATCGTGATCAGCGCTGTGGAGCTTATTGATCCGATAGGGATCGAGCTTCTGAGCGTGAGCGTTGTGCCCTATGACGACAATTCTGACCACTTAGGATTCTCTGCTTATCCGCCAACGGAACTGTTGGCTGCGGAGTGGCAGAACCGTGTGGAGGGTATCGGGTTCACCGCCGCTGGCCCGATCGACGCTGTGCTGATTTCCGAGATCCAGTACACGGGCGAGCGTGCCGTCGCGAGCATCGACGGGCTCATCATCCACTACACCGCTAACGGCGTGAAGTATGTCGGTCGCACCAGGGTGGCCATCGCCATGCATAAGGGCGAGGATGCGGACGAGTGCTTCGCGGTGCTGGCCGCTCGGTAAGCCACATCACACTGCGCGGGCTGTGGGAGACGTAGCATTGGCCCAATGACAAAGACCCGCACCTCAACTCTGTGGCGCGCTGGCGTGCTTGTCATTATTCTCGTGACGATTGTGATTCTGGCGTTGACCGTGCAGATTCCGTCTGCCGACGAAATCCACGAGCTAACCCAGAGTGCAGGAAGTCTCGGGATCGCCATCTTTGTGATCGGCTATGCGCTGCTCACTCTGACTCCGGTTCCGAAGGGCGTGCTGAGCATTGCCGGCGGCGTGGCATGGGGAATGTGGGTCGGCACTCTTATCGTGCTGATCGCCGCCCTGATCGGTGCGGCTCTCTCGTTCTGGTTGGGCAGAATCCTGGGGCGGGATGCTGTCGAACATTTCACGGGTGGGCGGGTGCGCGCTGTCGACGACATGTTGAAGCGCCGCGGCCTGCTCTCCGTCATTTCGTTGCGGCTGATCCCCGTACTCCCCTTCACGCTCATCAACTACGCAGCAGGACTCACCGCGGTGCGCATCCGGGATTACGCCCTCGGTACTGTCATCGGAATCATCCCGGGAACTCTCGCCTACGTCGCCGTTGGGGCGTACGGGGCAGAACTCGACAGCGGGCTCTACATCGCGCTTGGTGCACTCGGGGTGCTCACCATTGGCGGGGTGTTTGTTGCGCACCGCCTCCGCAAAGACGGGCACGACGACGATGCCACAAACGACGACCAAACCACGCCTGCTGCTGCTGCTGGGCAGATTGCGCCAGAGCAGCCCTAACCGTGATGGATGCGCGGCGTCGCGCTCAGCCACTGTGTCCCACACCCAGCCACGGCCCTACGCTCGACCATCCTCCCGCTAAGCAGGCACCGTCCACAGCGCTTCGCACGGCAGGCTGACGGTCACGGGATCGCCGATCGAGAGTAGATTTCCGGGTGCTGCCTCGGTGTGAACATCCGCAGCTCCGACCCGCACGAGCAGTTCGCGGCGCGGCCCACGCTGAACGGCAGCCGTGACGACGCCGTGCAATTCGCGCGGGCCTAACCGCTGGCAGGCCGCAGCATCAGCATGACGAATGGCAAGCGCCGAAGCATCCGCTCGGCTATCAGGAAGGCGCAACGTGGCGGTCACCGCCTCGTGCCGGAAGACAAGCGTTGCCGGGCCCGAAGTGAAGGGGGCGTCGACGGCGACAGCGCCAATCGCAGAACGGTGCACGCCATCCTCCAGCACACCAGCAAACGCGTTCTTGCCGCCAAGCAACCGAGCGACTGCCAGCGATGCAGGCTGGTGAAATACATGATCAACCGTGTCGTGCTGTAGCAACTGACCGTTCTCGAGCACGACGATCCGTTCGGCCATCGCGCTCGCCTCGTCGCGGTCGTGGGTCACGAAAAGAATGGTCGGATTCACCGCCGCACGAATGTCGCCAATCATCGCGTGCATCTCATCTTTGAGTCCGGAATCGAGCGCACTAAATGGTTCGTCGAGCAACAACACAGACGGTTTCGCAGCGAGTGCGCGCGCAACAGCGACCCGCTGCTGCTGACCGCCCGAGAGCGCATGTGGTGAGCGGGAAGCGAAGTCCGCCATATGCACCATGTCGAGATGTTCGCGGGCGCGTTCGCGAGCCTGAGCGCGGCTCAGGCCCGCAGCGCGATCGGCGAACGCGACATTGTCGAGCACCGTCAAATGGGGAAACAGCAGCGGGCGCTGGAACACCATCGAAATGCCGCGCTGTTCAGGAAGAAGGGCAGTGACATCCCGACCGTTGAGGCGCACACGCCCACCATTGGCATCTTCAAGGCCGGCAATGATTCGCAGAATTGTGCTCTTGCCCGAGCCGCTCGGCCCGACAATGGCGGTGCTCGATCCGGGCAGAATGTCGAGGTTCACGCCCTGCAACGCGGCGGGCGCAGTGGCCGAGTAGCTCTTCGTGACGGCTGTGAGAGTTATCGCAGAGGTCATCAATTCAGCGGTCATCGTTGTCTCCCGGGGTCGAGATTGCGGCTGCGAGCGATGAGACCAAGCAGGATCAGCGGCGGAATCACCGCAGACAGTGACAGCACTGCCACGCTCGATTCGTTGCCAACTCCGGATGCACTCGACGCGATGATCAGCGGCAGTGTCACCAGCTGACCGCCTCCCACCACCAGGGTGATGAGGTAATCGCTCCAGCCAACCACGAAGGCGAGGAAGGCGGAGCGTGCCAGCGCCGGAGCGATCAACGGCAGATGGATGCGCCACAGCGTCAGGCGTGAGGTCGCACCGAGCGTGCGGGCGGCCTCGTCGAACCCGTCATCGTAGGCAGCGTATGCGGCACGCATCGAGAAGGTCGTGTACGGGATCGCGACGGCCACAAGCACGAGAACCACGCCGACAGCGGGAGGAACCCACGCCCGCAATAGCAGCACGTTGAGACCGAGCACCGCAGCAAAGGGTGGCAACATCACGGGCGAGAACAGCAGAACGGTGATCGACTTGCCGAAGCGCACGTGACCGCGAGAAAGGGCCCGGGCGGCCATCGCGCCGAGAGGGGTCGCGATTGCGGCGACCACGAGTGAGAGCACGAGCGAGTGGATGAAGGCGCGCCCGCCGCCGTTGGCGATCGCGGCGGTGAGGCCGTCGGTGCCGGTTTCCATCGGAAACGCTGCGGGGTGCATCCACTGGTCGGCAAACGACCACAGCGCGAGCGGCACAAAGGGGAGCGCGAACCACAGTGCGATCAGCGCGGTCGACAGGATGCGCAGGGTGCGGGCGGCGCCGCGAGACTGGGTCAGGGGGCGACCGTGATCTCCGGGCATCCGCCGCTGCTGCTGGTTTGCGCGCGCCTTATCAAGGGTGACGCTCGTGGTGGTGACAGTCATTTCCACGCTCGCATCCGACGGAGCCCGAGCATGGCTAGAACCACAACGGCCGCAGTGAGAAGCAAAGTAATGACGGCGACAGCGGCCGCTTCGGGCCGGGCGGTAAGGCTTGCCGAGTTGAAGAGGCGAAGCGCCATCACTGAAAGTGGTTCAGGGTAGGTCTTGCCAAGCAACCACGCGACCTCGTACGAACCGAGGGTGTACGCGAACGCGATCGTGGATGCCACGAGCAGGGACGGTGCAGCCAACGGCAACAGAACGAACCGCAATCGCGCACTGCGCCGCGCGCCGAGAACTGCGGCGGTTTCGTCAAATGAGGTGATTCGAGTCGCCAGGGTGCCAACGACGATAAGGGCGATGAAGGCGGATTCTTTCCACGCGTATTCGGCGATCACGGCAAACCAGGTGGGGCCGGCCACGAGCGCGGGCCACGACTCTGGGGGGATGCCGAGAATGCGGGCGAGCACCCCGGCGTCGGAGAGAAGCAGGCCAACGCTCGCGGCCCCGACGAGGTGCGGCACGGTGACGGCGGCAGCGCTCAGTGCTCCAACGATGCGGCCGCCCCAGTTTCCGGAAATGATCAGCACAGCAGTGAATAAGCCGACTACCGCGGCGATCGCGGTAGAGATGACGGCGATCCCGAGCGAGAGGAGTGCCGAGCCGAGGAGATCCTCGGTGCTGGCGAAGGCGTCAACGCTCAGCGCGGGTGTGCCCACAAGTGGCATGAGTCCCAGACTCTGCACGACCGTGGTGCCGATGCCGCCGATCACTACAATCGCGACGGGGATGACGGCGGGCAGTACCAGAAGAGTGGCGCGCAGCCCTCGGCGTCGCGGCCGATTCAGCACCGCGGTCATCAGCGGGCGGCAATCCGGGTTCGCCAGCCGTCGTCAAGCGCGGGAACCCATTCGGCCGAAAGTTCCGGGTTGGCGTTGCGTGACAGCACGTCGAAGCTCGGCACGACGGGCGACTGCGGGAGGTCATCAAAGAGGGCGCGGTCGGTGGCGGAGAGAGCATCCAGATCCAACACCGTGAACTGGCCCCACACAGCAGGGTCAGCCTTTGCGACCTGCTGCTCAACCGACAGGGCTTCGTTCGCGACGATCATGGCACCGGCGATGTTGCCGGAATTGCTTGGGATGCCGAAGAAGCTGGCGTTGCCGAGCGTTCCGTCTTCGACGGTCAGCACCCGTGTCGTTTCAGGCAGGGTGCCGTTCTCGACAAGGGCCGTGAGTGTCGCAGGGCCGTAGGTCATCATCATGTCGATCTCGCCGTCGGCAAACAGCTTCGTCAGTTGTTCGGATGTCGCCGGATACGTGCTGCCTTCGCGCCACAGTGAGGGGGCGAGTGTCTCGAGGCGGTCGAAGAGGGCAGGCGACAGTTCGTCGAAGGCCTCATCGCTGTACATCGAGGGAACGCTCTCGTCGCCGCCATTCACGCTGTACAACACCTCGCGCAAGAAAGCGGAGCCGGTGAAATCGGGGGCTGCCGGGTAGGTGAAGCGACCGGGGTTGGCTTCGGCCCAGTCGAGGATGCCCTCAACCGTGGTTGGTGGGTTCGGCACCGTGGCCGAGTTGTAGACGAAGGAGAATTGCGCTTTGTGCCACGGAGCTTCGCAGCCCTCGACGGGAGTTCCGAAGTCTTCGGTGAGCAGCGGGTCGCTGTCGGAGACAAAGTTCATGTTGGGGAGGAGCCCGGTCCAGTCGCAGAACCACGCATCCGCCTGCTTGCCGGTGCGGAAGTTGTCGCCATTGATCCACACCAAGTCGACTGCGCCATCCGTGTTGCGGCCGGCCTGCAGCTCGGTGAAGACCCGGTTCAGGGCATCCTTCGTGTCGGCAATCGGTACTCGTTCGAGCGTGACGCCCTGCGCCGCCGCGGCCGGAGCCAGCACGTCATCGACGTAAGCATTGCCCTGATCGTCGCCGCCCCACATCCACAGCTTCACGGTCTGGCCGTCAGCAGCGACCTGCACGTCAGACCAGTCGAAGAACTCAGGACCGCGTGGGTTGTTCGTCGGTGCTGAGCACGCGCTAAGGGCCAACGCGGTCAGTGCGGCAGTAGCCAGCGCGGGGAGGATGCGGTGCCGTGCGGTCGTGGAGGGCTGGCGGCGTAACGGATTGCGAATCGGCACGCACGTGCTCCTTGATGATCGACGGAAGGTTGAGGCGCCACACACCCAGTGCGGCGAGCTCTAAGACTAAGTGCGAACGACTTCGTCGCTCAGTAAGCCACATCACATACGCAGCGCAGACCTTCGACAGAGCATCCGATGGCGGCTTACGTCGATGGCGAACTGCCGAGTAGCGAGATCACGTGAGGTGTCGCGTCTCCGGCCCCGACGAGGTATTTGCGCCCGTCGACGAGCTCAAATCCCACGACCTGTGCCTCTCCGGCGCTCAGGAGCAGACCGTTTTTCCGTGCGCTTCCCTTGACTCCCCAGCCACCGAACTCCTCGAAAGGCCGCACCTTGTCCGCGTAAACCCGCGCGATGCTGTCGCGGGAGAGGCGCTTGCGGTAGAACGGGAAAAAGCCGATCACGATGGCATCGTCATTGGCCTTGATGCTTACCCCGCAGCCGAAGATGATGACGAAGAGGAGAGTTAACGCTGCTGCGAGGATGAGCCACGTGACGACGCTGTCAGCGGTGAATACGCCAACGAGAAGGAGTAGGGCTGGGCTGACTAGCAGAGTCCCGCGGAGGGCTCTGTTGAGGGGTTTGCGCAACAGCCTTTTCATGTTGAGACCACTTTCTCGTGCAGGCCCAGTTCAGCACTTGGAATACTAAGCGCGACCAACTTCTCCCTTCAGTAAGCCACATCACAGACGGACTTCATAGCTCCGACATAGCATTGGCGGAATGAACAAGAAACGCGCCACAGCGCTCTGGAAAGCGGGCGCGTTCGTCGTCTTTCTCGTGGCAATCGTTATTGTGGCGTTCACGGTCGACATCCCCAGCGTTGAAGAAATCCAAGGGTGGGCCGAAGGCGCGGGACTGCTTGGTGCTGTGATCTTCATCGTTGCCTACGCCGTGCTCACCCTCACGCCAGCGCCGAAAGCCGTGATCAGTATCGCGGCTGGCCTCGCGTGGGGATTGTGGATCGGCACCCTGCTGGTGCTCATAGGCGCCGTTATCGGGGCAGCCCTCTCCTTCTGGATTGGCCGCCTGCTCGGGCGCGACGCTGTTGAGCAATACACGGGTGGCCGCGTGCGCGCCGTCGACGAGATGCTGCAGAAGCGGGGGCTACTCTCGGTGATCGCGCTGCGTCTTATCCCGCTCATCCCTTTCACCGTCATCAACTACGCGGCCGGTCTCACTGCGGTGCGCGTTCGCGACTACATGATCGGCACCGCCGTCGGCATCATCCCCGGCACGATGGCCTTCGTTGCCGTCGGCGCCTATGGGGCTGAGCTCAACAGCGGATTCTTTATTGCCCTCGGAGCGCTCGGCGTGCTCACGATCGGGGGTGGCATCGTTGCTGGCCGACTGCGCAAGAAAGATGCCGCGGCCGCCGTAACCGACAACGTCGCCGTGGAGAAAAAACTAGCGATGCTGGATGTCCAGCTGCGTCGAGCGGTCAGCAAGCCACTCAACGCGATGGCTTCCGCGCTCGACGTGCCCTGGATCACCCCTGACCGTCTCACCATCGCCGGACTCGTCCTCGGGTTAGGCAGTGCGGCGCTCGCCGCAACGCAGCTCTGGGCTTTGGCTCTGGTGGCGTGGTTGCTCTCGCGGGTGCTCGACGGTCTTGACGGAACGCTGGCTCGCCGCCGGCTCGCTGCGGCATCCGCCCCTCGTGCCGCTGCGGCTAACGACGCGGCCAGGAGCCAACCGCAGACGAGCGAAGCGGGCGGCTTTCTCGACATCACCGCCGACTTTGTGGTCTACGGCGCCACCGTTGTGGGACTCGCCATCGGCGCGACGACGGCCTTCGATGCTCCGTGGTGGCCGTTCCTGCTGGTTTTGTTTGCCTATTACATCAACGGGGCCGCGTTCTTGGCGTTCTCTTCGATTGCCGAGCGCACCGGACGCACTCTCTCGGACGGTGACAATCGCTCGCTGTTCTTCCTCGGGCGCATTGCCGAGGGCGGCGAGACCGTCTTCGTGCACACCCTCTGGCTTGCGCTACCGTTTTTCGCGTGGCAGATCGCGATCGGGTGGAGCCTCGTTGTTGTGGTCAGCGCTGCCCAGCGCATGATCGTCGGCTACCGCTTGCTGCGTTAGCGCGACCGCGCTGGGCGCGACGGCCCTAGTCGCGGGGAGTGCCAGCGCTAGGCGCGGGGCGTGCCCAACATCGCACGCCGTACTCGAACGAGAACTTGGATGCCTGACTTCACGACACCGCTCTGAAGCCGGTGCTGCACGTCTGCAATTGCGGCGTTCCACAGCGCATCGGTGAACGTCGGGTAGGCGTGAGTGGCGCTGGCCAGGGTGCTCGTGGAGAGCTTCGCGCTCACGGCAACCGTCAACTCGCCGAGGCTTTCGCCGGCGCGCGGGCCGACGATTGTTCCGCCGAGAACGCGTCCGCGCGAGTCGACAACGATCTGGGCGAAACCGTCATCGTCGCCTTCGGCAATGGCGCGGTCGGTTGCGCCGTGTTCGCCGGTGAAGACGCGGTGTTTGCCTTCCACAGCATCCGCTGCGGTGAGGCCAACGGCGGCGATCTCGGGCGACGTGAACGTCACTCGCGGCACGACCTGCTCGTTGAACTTGCGGCGCAGTCCGAGGATGGCGTTGGTTCCGGCAACGCTGCCGCTCACGCCAGCTACGTGGCTGAACTTCGGCAGCCCGGCAACGTCTCCCGCCGACCAAATGTGTTTGTTTGTGGTGCGCAGCGAGGCATCCACGTCAACGTAGCCCTGATCGGTAACGGCGACGCCGGCCGTTTCGGGAGAGAGCGATTCGAGGTTGGGGTTACGGCCGATAGCGGCGAGCAGGCGGTCGAAGGGCACGCGGGTGCCGTCATCGAGCACGAGTTCTCCACTGAGGCCGTTGGCCGACACCACTTCGGTCGCGCTTCGGTTGTGCAGAACGGTGATGCCGTCGCGGTCGAAGGTGGCCTGAAGTAGGGCGCTCGCGCGTTCCTCTTCATCGGGAAGAATGCGGCTGCTGCGGTTCACGATCGTCACGTCAGAACCAAGTCGGCCCATCGCTTGACCGAGCTCACTGCTGATCGCGCCGCCACCGAGAACAACGAGCCGCTTGGGCAGTTCGTCGAGCTGCCAAATGCTGTCGCTCGTGAGCATGTGGACGCTATCGGTGCCGGGGAAGGTAGGGATGCGCGGCACCGTTCCCGTCGCAATAACAGCCTGCACGAAGGTGTGCGGTGTGCCGTCGATCTCCAGCGAGTGGCGACCGGTGAAGCGAGCATCCCCGTGGGCAACCTCAATGCCGAACTCGGCAAAGGCTTCGACGGAATCATGGGGCTCGATCGTGGCGATAGCGTCCTGAACATGACCCATGGCGCGAGCGAAATCGACCGTCACATTCTCGGCGGTGACGCCGAAGCGCTCCGAGGTGCGCGCAACGTGCGCGGCATGAGCGGCAGCAATGAGTGACTTGGATGGCACGCATCCGGTCCACAGGCAGTCCCCGCCAAGGCGGTGTCGTTCGACAAGCAGCACTCGCGCTCCAAAGCGGGCGGCGGTCTTGCTGGCGACAATTCCGGCGCTGCCGGAGCCGATGACGATGAGATCCCACTGAGCGGGCATGCGTGTTCCTTTCGGGCGGGCGTTTGCCCCAGTCATGTTTAGCAGCGCATTGATCAGCGAACCGTACGCTAGATCACAGTGTGCAAGGAGGGCTCGCCCGTAACATCGGGTCATGGCTACCGAAACTAACGCGAACACCGTGCCCGCCGACGCTCCCCGCTACGACGGGCTCAAGGCCGTTTTCATTAACTGCACGCTCAAGAAGAGCCCTGAGATGAGCCACACCCAGGGGCTCATGGATTCGAGCATCCATCTGATGCGCAGCGCCGGCGTGCACGTCGACAACCTGCGCTTCATCGACCACGACATCGCCATCGGCGTCTACCCCGACATGCGCGAGCACGGCTGGGAGAAGGATGCCTGGATCGACGAAGTCTGGCCCCTCATCGAAGCGGCAGACATCCTCGTCATCGGCGGGCCGATCTGGTTGGGTGACAACTCCTCTGTCACCCGGATGCTCATCGAGCGTCTCTACGCGATGAGCGGCGAGTTCAACGACAAGGGCCAGTACGTCTTCTATGGCAAGGTCGGCGGCGCGCTCTTCACCGGTAACGAGGACGGCGTGAAGCACTCCGCCATGTCGGTGCTCTACAGCCTTCAGCACATTGGCTACGTCATCCCACCCGCAGCGGATGCCGGCTGGCTGGGCGAAATCGGTCCAGGCCCCAGCTACCTCGACGAGGGCTCGGGTGGCCTCGAGAATGACTTCACCAACCGCAACACGACCTTCATGTCGTGGAACCTCATGCATCTGGCCTCGATTCTCAAGAACGCCGGCGGTATCCCCTCCTACGGAAACACGCGCAAGGCGTGGAACGACGGCGAGCACTTCGGCTTCGAAGCCAACCCCGAATACCGCTAGGAATCGACATGGCCTGGAAGAAATACCGCTTCGGCACGCAGTTTTACGATGCGATGTCTGGCGAATGGGCGGTCTATCGCTCAGGCCGTGTCGCCGGTATCGAGCTCCTGGGCTTGCGCCCCGGTGACACCGTTGTGGATCTCGGCTGCGGCACGGGCCTCAGTTTCGAACTCCTCGTCAAGGCGGTTGGTCCCACCGGTCAGGTGATTGGTGTCGACGCGAGCAGCCAAATGCTTCAGGTCGCGGCCAAGCGTGCGGCGCGCAAAGGCTGGTCTAACGTGCGCGTGGTGCAGGCGGATGCCACGAAACTGTCGGCTGCAGATCTTGCCGTCGATGGCGCAGTGCCGACGATCGATGCGGTGTTCTCCGCCTACGCGCTCAGCGTGATGGGGAGTCACCCCGAAGTGCTGGCGGGAGCCGAACGGCTGCTCGCCCCCGGCGGTCGAGTCGGCATCGTCGATATGCAGCGACCAGTGGGGGCGGCAAAGATTTTTACACCGCTCGCGCGCCTCGCCTGTCGCCTGGGTGGCGCGAACATCGAAGCGCATCCGTGGAATTGGCTGACTGAGCGCGCCGACAACGTGAAGCAGGTAAGCCGTCGCGGTGGCCACATTCAGGCGGTCACGGGAACTCTCAAGTGAGCATGTCATGATGGATTCGTGCGGCAATCAGGTTGCCTCAGCCCCGCTGGCGAGCGATCGTCCGTGGTCGCCGCAGCGAAGGGATCCTGAACCACTGATGCCGATTGACAATGGTTCGTTTAGTTGCTTGAGCGAAGTCGACCTCTTCGCGGATCTCTCGCCTGCCGAGATTGAGAAAATGGATCGCATGGCTCCCTCGCGCTCCTATTCCCTTGGCGAAATGGTGTTTAGCCAGAGCCAACCGGTGACCGCCCTCTTCATTCTGAAGAAGGGCCGCATTCGCATCTTTCGAGTAACAGAAGATGGCAAAGCGCTCACGATGGCCATCCTCGAGCCTGGCGCTGTGTTCGGCGAAATGATGATGGTCGGCCAGCGCATGTACGACAACTACGCCGAAGCCATCGATAACGTCGAAATCTGCCTGTTGAATACGGCGGATGTTGAGCGCTACCTGCTCGCTGACCCCCGCATCGCCATCCGCATTTCTCGTCACCTCGGCGAACAAGTTGTTCGTCTCGAAGAGCGCCTCACCGATCTCGCCCTGCGACCGCTGCAGTCGCGCGTCTGCAGCACCCTCCTGCGTCTGGCCGAATCCGGTCGAGCACCCCGGTTCGCGAATCCGACGATCCGTCTCAGCCACGACCAGCTCGCCGGCCTCCTTGGCGCAACACGCGAATCCACTAGCAAAGCAATGTCTGACCTGGCAAGCCGCGGCATCATTCGTCAAGGTCGTGCCCGCGTGATCATCCTCGACCTGGATGCTCTCGCTCAACTCGCTCGCCAGTCCAGCTAGCGGCGCAAAACCGCGGCCCGCACAGGCGACGCAGCGTCAGAGTAAGAAATACTCTCTTCCGCGTGACAGCGAGCAGCGCTACTCTTCAGGCATGGACAGCGGACGTGAAAGTAGCTCGGTGGTTGCACAGCGACCGCGTGCCCGAATGACTTTTGCTGCGGCATCCGCACTGGTGACGTTGTTGGCGCTCTCTGGCTGTGTACCGTCAGGATCTACGACCGCAGTCTCGACGCCGACGAGCACGCCCCCAACATCAGCCACGCCCAGTTCAACTCCGATCCCGACCCCGGATCCGTTGGTGGTCGTTGGGTGCGACACCCTATTGCCGCTGGCCACCGCCAAGGGTCTCTTTTCTCCCTCAACACTGCTCTTGGATGACTCGAACACGGTGCCTCTCTATGGCAGTGAAATCGCCGAAGTGGTTGCGGCCATCACCAACGCCTCGGTCACCAAGAACTGCATTTGGGGTATTCCAAACTCAGATGGATCCTTCTCAGTCGTCGTGGCTGACATTGCGGAGCCGGAAATAACCAACCTCACCAGCGCACTCGTCGCAGGAGGCTATGTGGGCACCACTACTGATGGCCTCACGACTCTCGACTTCGAGACCGATGGCGAGGTCAGCTCGCTCGCCTACACCCACGTGCTCGTGAACGACCTCTGGATTTTTGTCAGAGGAACGTCGCTCGACCTCACCGAGAGCGTCGCGACCACTGTGCTCGACGAAATTCGCCTCGCGAACCCCACCCGCACCTACTAGCAAAGTCGAGGCTCGACCCTTCGTGCGAAGTAGGGGCTGCTGGCGGCGCTCGACACCCGTGCCTCATGGGGGGCGGCGGCGCGGGCAGCGACCGGGCGGTGCACTGTTTGGCGCTCGCCTCCGCTAACGTCGTAGGCAGCCCACTGCAGGCATTGCCTCGTGATTTTCGCCGGAAGCCGTAGTGCACCGTGGCAGTAAAGCCTGAAAAGAGGAACCGTGATCCCCGTGAGCACCCCACCGGCACTAAAGAAATCGCGTCGCATCAGTGTCGCGCTGCTGGTGGCAACCGCGCTCACCTTGAGCGCGTGCACGACCGCAGAAGGCGGACCCTCATCGACGCCAAACACCGATGCTCTGATCTCTCAAAAATCTTGCGACCGTAACGCGGCGGCTGGCACCATCACCTACATCTCGGGCTACGGCTACTCGGCAAGCGCCGGCCAACTCGACGTCTTCCTCGCCGAGGAGTTGGGATACTTCGACGACCTCTGCCTCGACGTAGAGATCAACGCCTCCGGCGCGAATGGGCAACAGCTTGTCTCCTCTGGACAAGCAGAGTTCACGGCTCTCGGTTCGGCATCCGATGTCATGCTTGCCGCCGCAAACAGTGGCAATCTCACTGCCGTGGCGACCTATGGCAACACTCCACCGTTTTCGATCTTTGCCAACGAGAAAATCACAGACCTCACAGACCTCGAGGGTGGCACCCTCGGCTACTTCATCAATCTGACGCCCATTGCGTCGGCGATGTTGGATGCCGCTGGTGTCGATATGAGCAAGGTTGAGCTGATCAAGATGACCAACTACGACCCCACGGTCGTCACTCGCGGCCAGGTGGATGCGATCGTGGGCTACGCGTCGAATCAGCCGGAAAATCTTCGCGCCCAGGGTTTGCCATTTACCGAGTTCTTCCCCGCCGACTTTGGAGTCGGGGGAACGTACAACGTCATGGAGGTCAATTCACAGTTCTTGGCCCAAAATCGCGCAGTTTCTGCTGATTTCATGCGTGCGACCCTCCACGCTCTGCAATTTTGTCTCGACAGTTCTGATGAGTGCCTCGACATTCTCGCCGGGCTTGCGGACGAGAGTGGTCAGGGCGCCGCGTTTCCCCGTGACCAGCTTGAGCGCACCTGGAATGTCGAGTCGCAGTGGGTGCGCGACAGCAATAGCGGGCTTCCGGGAACTCAGACCGCCGCAGACTGGCAACCAGAATACGAACTCGTCACACAGTTCGGTGGTGTCGATAATGTGCCGGCCATTACCGCGATGATTGACCAGACGCTCGTCGCTGATCTCTATGCGGATGGCGCACTGATCTGGCCGGGCAACTGACCTAGCCAAGCAACTAATCTGGCCGGGCTACTAATCTAGGAGGCTGGAGATTCAGCAGCCACAGGGAGTGAGAATGGACACCGCACAGCGGGCCGTCGGCGTTCAACTCACCAATGTGTCCAAAAGTTTCGGTCCCGCCGGCGACCGCACGCTCGTGCTCGACGATATCAACCTGTCCATCACGATGGGCGAGTTCGTCACCGTGATCGGGCCAAGCGGCAGTGGCAAGTCCACTCTGCTGAAAACTGTTGCCGGCTTGCTCCCGATCGACAGTGGCACCGTAATGGTGGAGGGGATGACGGTAGACGCGGCCACGAAGAACAAAATGGTCGGTCTTGTTCCGCAGTCTCCTGCGCTGCTGCCGTGGCGCACCGTGCTCGACAACGTGCGATTGCCGCTGACCGTCAATCCGCGGGGCAACACGAACCGAGTGCTGCTCGATCCGCAGCAGATTCTGGAGTCATTCGGCCTGGGGTCTGAGCTCTCGAAGTATCCGGGCCAGCTTTCGGGGGGAATGCAGCAGCGGGTCGCGATTGCTCGCGCCTTCGTGTTCAATCCGAGCGTGCTGCTCATGGATGAACCGTTTTCGGCTCTCGACGAGATGAACCGTGAACAGCAACGCGTTGGCCTGCTCGATTTTTGGCAATCCAATCGCAAGGCTGTCCTCTTTGTCACGCACTCCGTGCCGGAAGCGATCATGCTTTCTGACCGCATTGTCGTGATGGGGGGAGCGCCAGGTCACATCGCCGAGATAGTTTCTGTTGATCTTCCGCGACCCCGTGGCATCGACGTTTACGAATCTGCTGCGTTTCGGGAGCTCGAAGATCGACTGCGTCATACTCTGCGCAATGTGAGGGGCGCGGCACGTGGCTAAGCGTCAGAACCGGGCCGGCGGTCGTCTGAAGTGGCTGCCCGCCACCATAACCTTCCTCATTGCAGCGGTTCTCTGGCAGGTGACGGCGCTCGCGAATCCCTTTGTCATCCCGACCCTCGACCAAATCGGGCTGAGTCTTGTCACCGATGCGGATACGTACTGGCGCAACTCCCTGGTAACGGGGCTTGAGGTTGTGATTGGCGCGAGTGCTGGCATCCTTCTCGGATTCTTGGTGGCCATCATCATGGCGGAGTTTCGCCTCATGGAACGTGCCGTCATGCCGCTCGTTGTTGTGGTGATGGTGACCCCGATCGTCGCCCTCGCCCCGGCGCTGGTTGTCGCGTTCGGGTTCGGGATTATGCCCAAGTTTGTGGTGACTGCGCTTGTTGTGTTCTTTCCGATGCTCATCAATTCTTTGGCCGGGCTGCGTGATGTGGATGATCAGGCTCTCGACGTGATGAAGACGCTCCATGCCAGCCGCTGGGAAATTTTTCGTGACCTTCGCTTCACGGGGTCTCTCCCCTATGTCTTTGCGGGCTTGCGCATTGCGCTTCCGCTCGCCGTGGTCGGTGCCTCGGTCGCGGAGTTTGTGGCGGCGGGTCAGCAGGCCGGTCTTGGCTCACTCGTCACGATCGCCGCTGCTCAAGCCAACTTGCCTGTCACGTGGGCGAGCATCACGTTGCTCTGCGTGATGGGCGTAATTCTGATTTCTACGCTCGCCTTTGTGCGCACTCGAGTGCTCTGGTGGAACGACGGCGCAGCCAAGGACCTCTAAGCACTTTTGTCGCCATCCCGCGGCGCGGCCAGCTGTGGGGAAGACCCCTCATTCCTCGCCAGATCTCGCTAGTCTTAGGCCATGCTTCTCAGTGATCGCGACATCCGGGCCGAACTTGCCACTGGCCGTATTGGCCTCGACCCGCTCGATCTTGACATGGTGCAACCGTCGAGTGTTGATGTGCGGCTCGACCGCTTCTTCCGCCTCTTCGACAACCACAAGTACCCGTTCATTGATCCGGCCGTCGACCAGCCCGATCTGACTCACCTGATGGAAGTGGATGCCGACCAGCCGTTCATTCTTCACCCCGGTGAGTTTGTGCTCGGTTCCACTTTCGAGCTCGTGACTTTGCCCGATGACGTCGCCGCACGTCTCGAGGGCAAGAGCTCGCTCGGGCGACTCGGTCTGCTCACGCACTCCACGGCAGGTTTCGTTGATCCCGGATTCTCGGGTCACGTCACCCTCGAGCTCAGCAACGTGGCGACGCTGCCCATCAAGCTCTGGCCCGGTATGAAAATCGGGCAGCTCTGCTTCATCCGGACCAGCTCGCCGGTGGAATCGCCTTACGGGTCTGGCCAGTACGGTTCGCGTTACCAGGGTCAACGTGGGCCAACAGCGAGCCGCAGCTTCCAGAACTTCCACCGCACTGATGTGCGGGCGAATGACGCGGGATCTCTCGGCGGCTAGTTTCTTAGATCACGATTAGGTGAGGGATCTTCTTTTTGCCATCGTCGTCGCTTATTGTTTCCCCCATGAACTCATTCGGACGCAGAGAAGTACACTCGGCACGACTCGTCGGTCGCGGAATTATCGCCGCAGCGGCCGCCACTCTGGTGATAGTTTCCTTGGCCGGCTGCTCGCCTGCTGGCGGCGGCGGTGACGTTCCGGACGCCCCGAAACCGAGTTCTGCGGAACCCAGTGCAGAACCAGTGGCAGAGCCACTAGTGATTCCGAGCTGCGAGCAAATGCTGCCCGTTGCCGTCTATCAGGAGTTCTTAGGGGAGCGCGGTGAACTGCTCGTCAACGACGAGCGGGGACCCGATACCGATCCATGGTTGCTCCATGCAGAAGGCTTCGAACCCATCCTTGACACTGTGGTGCAGCGTGAGCAGTGCCTGTGGGGTCTTCCCGCCAATTTCCATGCGTTCTTCACCGGCATGGTGGCGGATACCTCCGAGACTGACCTCGATGAATTGCGTACGCAGATCGCGACTGCCGGGTACGAGACGACACCCAACGGTGACATCGAGACATTCACGCATCAAGAGGAGAGCGAAGACGGCTACTTCTCGCCCACCATCTTTCTTGTCGATGACTTGTGGATCTACATTGACCTGAGAACGCCGGAGCAGAGCCTGACTGTAGGAAACGAAATGCTTTCGCAGGTTCGGGCGCTCAACCCCACTCGCGGATACTAATCGCGCGGAGTGCACGCAAGCGCGAGATGCTCGGCGACGCCTAGCGCTGCCTAGCGCTGCCTAGCGCTGAGCGTCGAGCTGCTCGAGCTGCCAGCCGAGCCACGGGCTAAACGCAAACGGAGTTGCGGCCACGGCGGCATGCAGCGACTGGGGGTCAACCCAGTCGAATTCGTCAACCTCATCGGGGTTCGGGGCTGGGGCATCCGAAGTCACTGCGCGGTAGACGGGGCAGATCTCGTTTTCGACGATGCCGGATGAATCGATAGCGCGGTAGCGAAAGTCGGGAAGGACGAGTTCAACGTTGCTCACAGCGATGCCGAGCTCGTGCTGGGCGCGGCGAATGATTGCCGCCGCCAGGTCTTCGCCGGGGGCCGGATGCCCGCAGAACGAGTTCGTCCAGACGCCAGGCCACGTGAGCTTGGAGAGCGCCCGGCGAGTGACGAGCACTTTGCCATCGGCGTTGTAGACATGGCACGAAAACGCGAGGTGCAGCGCGGTGTCTGTCGTGTGTACAAGAGCTTTGTCAGCGACGCCAATGTGCTCCCCGGTGTCGGAGAGAAGCACAACCTGCTCAGGGATTTCACTCATGATCGCGATAGTCTGCCTAGGTGGAACGAAACGAAATGCCGCACCCCATGTGTCGGCCTGCACTCAGCCTAACCAATGCGGCTGAGCATACTGAAGGCGGGCGCGCGTGAGCTCACGCCTCAAGTTGTATGACCGCGTCGCCGAAGATGCGGCCAGCATCGTTATCCGCAGCTATTCCACGTCGTTTTCTGCGGCATCCCGACTTCTTGGCACGGATGTTCGCCAGCACGTCGAGAACATCTACGCGCTCGTTCGCGTGGCTGATGAAATCGTTGATGGCGGTGCTGAAGAGGCCGGGCTCGACCTGATTGCCACCGGTCGTCAACTGAATGAACTTGAACGGGAAACTGAGCTCGCCATCGAGAGCGGTTTCAGCTCGAACCTGATCGTGCACGCGTTCGCGCTCACCGCACGGGAGGTGTCGTTTGGGGCAGAACTCACGGCGCCCTTCTTCGAGTCGATGCGCATGGATCTCAGCCAGAAAGAACATGATCAGGCCAGCTTCGAGCGTTACGTTTATGGCTCGGCCGAGGTCGTGGGGCTGATGTGCCTGTGTGCGTTTCTGCACGGCCACGACGTCAGCGATGGGCAGCGCGCCAAGCTTGAGCGCGGTGCGTGTGCGCTTGGGGCCGCCTTTCAAAAGGTCAACTTTTTGCGCGACCTCGCTGACGATTTTGAGACGCTCGGCCGCAGCTATTTCCCGGGCATAGATGTTGCCTCCTTCACCGAGGTCGAAAAGATCCGACTGCTCGATGATCTCGATGCTGACCTGCGAGCTGCCGCGATCGGCTCAGAGCTTCCGGCGAGCAGCAAGAAGGCTGTTGCGCTCGCACACTCCCTTTTTGCTGAGCTTTCGCGACGCATCCGATCGACTCCAGCGAGTGCGTTGGTGACGACGCGGGTGCGGGTTCCGAACATTGTTAAAGTGCGGCTGGCTGCGGCTGCCGCGATAGGAGTGACTCCTCGACCATGAGTGACGTTGTAGTAATTGGTGGTGGGATTGCCGGTCTAGCGAGCGCGGCGCTTCTTGCCAAGGAGGGCCATTCGGTCACGCTTCTTGAAGGCTTGCCTGAGGTCGGCGGCCGCGCTGGGTCGTGGGAGCATGACGGTTTTCGGTTTGATACCGGTCCATCGTGGTACCTCATGCCGGAGGTGTTCGATCACTTTTACAAGCTCATGGGCACGTCTGCCGCCGAGCAACTTTCGCTGATAACCCTCGATCCGGGCTACCGGGTATATTTCGAGGGCTCGACCGAGGCTCTCGACATCTCGACAGATCTCGAAGAGAATCTGGCACTGTTCGAGAGCATCGAGCGCGGTTCTGGCAAGCAAATGCGCAAGTACTTGGTGTCGGCACAAGACACCTACGAGCTGGCAAAGAAGTACTTTCTCTACACAACGTTCGCTGACCTGCGCACGAGTGCCACGAAGGAAGTTCTCGCCAAAGCCGCTCGCTTTACGCGCCTGCTTGTCGAGCCGCTCTCGCGCCTTGTTGCCCGCACCGTAAAAGATGATCGATTGCGCAAAGTGCTTGGCTACCCGGCGGTGTTCTTGGGATCTTCGCCGTACCTCACGCCCAGCATGTATCACCTCATGAGCCACCTCGATTTGGCCGATGGCGTGCTCTATCCGATGGGGGGATTCACCAGGGTCATCGAGAGCATCGCTGACGTTGCGCGGGCTGCTGGCGTCGACATCCGCACCAGCTCGAGAGTTACCCGCATCGTGACCGTCGATGGTGTTGCTACCGGGGTCGAATATACGGATGCCGCAGGCAAGTCCCACACTCTGAGTGCTGACACGGTGGTCTCGGCCGCCGACCTCCACCACACCGAGACGACGATGCTGGAGCCGAGCGAGCAGACCTACCCTGCCGACTACTGGAGCAAGAAGACTCCCGGGCCGAGTGCGCTCCTGTTGTACCTGGGTGTCAAGGGTGAGTTGCCACAGCTTGAGCATCACACGCTGTTGTTCATGAAGGACTGGCAAGAGGGCTTCGAGGCAATCTTCGGTGCCGAGCCGAAGGTGCCCGAACCCGCGTCGCTCTACATTTGCAAGCCGAGTGGCGTCGACCCCAACGTTGCTCCCGAAGGCTTCGAGAACGTGTTCGTGTTGGTGCCAATTCCGGCAGATCCCTCGATCGGTCATGGCGAGGTTGATGGCGACGGCGACCCGCGCATTGAACAATTGGCCGACAAGGTGATCGCCCAGATCAGCGACTGGACCGGCATCCCCGATCTTGCTGAGCGGGTCACGGTTCGTCGAACGGTTGGCCCCGGCGATTTTGCCGATGACCTTAACGCGTGGCGTGGCACCGCGCTCGGTCCGGCGCACACTCTCAAGCAGAGTGCGTTCTTCCGCGCTGGCAACGTGAGCAAGAAGGTCACGGGCCTCTACTACGTTGGTGGGTCCACGATTCCCGGTATTGGGCTCCCGATGTGTTTGATCAGTGCCGAGGTGCTCGTGAAGCGACTTCGCGGCGACACGTCTGCTGGCCCGCTTGCCGAGCCGCTGATGCCCGTGGTCGCGCCTCAACCGAGGCCCTGGCCGTGATCTTCCTTTACCTTCTCGCGCTGCTGATCTCACTCACCGGCATGGTGGTGCTTGATCGTCGTTTCTCGCTGTTTTTCTGGCGAGACGTGCGTCGCGCGAGGATCGTGCTGCCGGTAGGCGTGCTGTTCTTTCTCGTGTGGGATCTCTTCGGTGTGGGGCTCGGCATCTTCTTTCGGGGAGAAACCGAGTTCATGACGGGGCTACTCGTCGCCCCAGAGGTGCCCTTGGAAGAGGTCTTCTTTCTCACGCTGCTCTGCTATCTCACGATGAACGTCTACGGCGCTCTCACTCGGGAACGCCCGAACGCCGCCACCGCCCCGGCCGATCCTTCGCAACCGGCCGCCACCACCGAGGGGAGCGCGGCATGACGTACTGGCTACTGAACGCCGTCTTCTTGGCTCTTGTTGTCGCCCTCGTGATTACCGTCGTCGTGCGTCGGCGCTCGCCGCAGTGGCGTGCGATCGCCATCACGATGGGCATTCTGTTGGTGATGACTGCCGTCTTTGACAACGTGATGATCTCGGTCGGCCTGGTTGGCTACAGCGCGGAGGCGATCAGTGGCGCTTTCATCGGCGTCGCCCCGCTCGAAGACTTCGCGTATGCGATCGCGGCTGTCGTGCTGCTGCCTTGCCTGTGGATGCTGCTGGGTGGGCGCCGAGAGGACACCAATGCTTAAGGATCTCTTTCTCTCCTCGCGCCCGCTGAGCTGGGTCAATACAGCGTTCCCCTTTGCGGCGGCTTACTACCTCACCGCCGGCGTGATCGATCTCACCTTCGTGCTCGGCACCATCTTTTTCCTCGTGCCTTACAACTTGGCAATGTATGGCATCAATGACGTGTTCGACTACGAGTCTGACCTGCGCAATCCCCGCAAGGGCGGTGTCGAGGGGGCCCTTCTTGACCCGCGGATGCACCGGCCGACGCTCATCGCCGCCGCCGTCACGACCATCCCGTTCCTGATCTATCTCGTGATCGTCGGCAACCCGCTCTCGTGGCTCGTGCTGCTGGTCAGCATGTTTGCCGTTGTCGCCTATTCGGCGAAGGGTTTGCGCTTCAAGGAGCGCCCGTTTCTCGACTCGCTCACATCGAGCACGCACTTCGTCTCGCCCGCGATCTACGCACTCGTGCTTGTCGGAGCTGTTTTCACGCCGCAACTCTGGGCCGTGCTCGGAGCGTTCTTCCTGTGGGGGATCGCCTCGCATGCCTTCGGCGCCGTGCAAGACGTGCTCGCTGACCGTGCCGCAGACATCTCGTCGATCGCGACCGTCATCGGGGCGCGAGCCACCACTCGCTTCGCCGTCGTCGCGTACCTGGCCGGCGGCATCCTGTTGCTCTTCTCCGCCTGGCCTGGCCCGCTCGCCGCAATTCTCGTGCTGCCCTACGCGGCGATGTGTGCACCGTTCTGGAACATCACGGATGCCACAGCCGAGTCAGCAAACCGTGGCTGGAAGAACTTCCTCGCCCTCAATTTCGTCACCGGCTTCTTCGTGACGATGCTGCTGATCTGGTGGGCCTTCATCCGCTAGAAATGCGATGTTGCCCACAGCTCGTCGCTGACGCAACGGGGGAGATTCATAGATTCGTCGCGCTAGTCTTGGCGTCTACATTGGGGGTAAGCGCGTGCACGAAGGGCCTAAGACGTCGCGCTTTCGGCGGCGCATAACGGGGGTGCTGTTTGTCGGGTACTCAATTTTCGTTGCCGCCGTAACGCTGACTCCGCAAGTGCCTGGTTCGGGCACCCTCACTCGAAACGTCTACCGAGTTCTGGCGGCATTCCACAATCGGGGACTCCTTCTCAGTGTTGATTATCTGACGATTGAGTTCATCGGCAACATCCTGATGTTTGTGCCTCTTGGCATCTTTATGGCCATGTTGGTTGCGCGTCGGCACTGGTGGGTGCTGTTGTTCACTGGCACCCTGATGTCTGGCTTTATCGAGCTCAGTCAAATGCTCTTCTTGACTGAGCGCTACCCCGATGTGCGCGATCTGGTGTCCAACACGATCGGATTCCTTCTCGGTGCCGTCGGGGCGATTCTGATCCGCCTCGTCGTCGCTCATCGAGACAGGCTTGTAGAACGCGATCGCCGAGATGCGGAGCGCGCACGCCCCACTGAGCGGCGACGTTAGAGGCGCTATTCGCGCCGAGCGCTGAGGTTGCGCGCCATCGTCTCGAGCACCGTGAGGGTCGTGGCGTATTGCTCGTCCGTGACCCCGACCGTTGCTTTCGCGCGTTCATCGTTAATGACGCTGGTGAGACGATCGACAACCGTGCGCCCGCGCTCAGTGAGTTCATAGAGCGCACCGTCAGTGGTGAGCCAATCGCTCTCTACGAGTTCAGTAAGCGACTCGAGTGAAGTGGTGTGTAATCCCACTGTCGGCGGCACAGCGCTAGTGGCTCGATCAAGGAACGGCGCAATTTCGATGTCGAGAAGTTCGACGCCGGCGGAGCCCTTCGACAGCACAGTAAGCAGCTGCCACTGCCGACGTGTGATGCCGTGCTCTTCAAGGGTGGTGGCGAAGAGATCGTCAATGATGCGGTCAACGAGTTTTACCCAGTAGCTGATGGGTTGTTGCGTGTCCATATTTGTGAGATTACTCCTCTTCAGTAGGTGAAGCCGAGTTCATCGGGATACTCGCCAAGTGCGGTGAGTTGGGTGGCGGCCGCGTGCAGGTGCGAGAGGGTGAGGCCAAGCGTGCGTGGCCCGAAGCTCACGCGGGCTACGCCAAGTTCAGCGAGTGCCTTAAGGGGGATGTAGCCGGGTCCACCAATCACCGAGATCGGGCCATTGACCTGCTCGATCGCATCGCGCACCATGTCTTCGTCGCCGAGACCGAGCACGAAAATACAGTCGGCGCCGGCGGCCAGATAAGCGTTCGCACGAGCGACCATGTCCTCCCACTCGCCTCCGCCAGCGAGCACATCCACGCGAGCGTTGATCGCGATCGGAACCCCCGTGGCCTCTCCGGCAGCGCGGGCTGCGGCAACGCGAGCCGCCGCGTGCGCCAGTTCAAAGAGGGGAGCTTTGGCCGGGCTCGAGCTGTCTTCGATGTTGAGACCGGATGCTCCCGCTGCGATCAAGCGTTCGACGTTTGCTTGCACGCCAGCGGCATCCGCGGCGTAGCCCTTCTCGAAGTCCACCGAGACGGGGATCTCCACGGCGTTGCAGATGATGGAGGCGGCGTTGAGCGCTTGGTCAACGGTGAGACCTTCGCCATCGGAGACTCCGTTGGCGAAGCTGATGGCATGACTCGCGGTAGCAAGGGCGCGTACTCCGGGGGCTTCGGCGACGATGCGCGCGGTAATGGCATCCCACACATTGGAGACGATGAGCGGCGTTCCGGGCGCGTGGAGAGAGCGCAATAGTTCTGCGCGGGCGGCGGGAGTCGTTTTCGCGTTTTCGGTCATGAATCCAGCATGCGCCGTAAGGGTTCCTGGCGCTAGTGAATTTCAGACGCTACCGGGAGTAAGCGCCGCGACTCTGGTTAATCGATCACCGATTGCTTGGCTTTAACCGGCAGCATGAGCACGAGACCGGCGAGCAACACGAGCACGATTCCGATGATGCCGAAGCGGGTATCGCCGGTGAGAGTCACGAAGAGGGTAAAGAGGCCGGGAGCGAGGAAGCTGACGGCACGACCGGTGGTTGCATAGAGGCCGAATATTTCGCCCTCGCGACCGACAGGAGTGATGCGCGCGAGGAAGCTACGACTTGCTGCCTGCACGGGGCCGACGAACAGTGTCAGGAATAGTCCGGCGATCCAGAACCCGGTCTTGGCGTCGCCGACGAAGAGCACGGCGAGGCCGGCGAGCACGAGACCGATGAGTGAGCCGATGATGACGTTCTTGGCGCCGAGCTTGTCGTCGAGCCATCCGCCAATGAAGGTTCCGATGCCCGCAACAAGGTTGGCAGCGACGGCGAAATAGATTACCTCGCTAGGGCTGAAGCCGAACACTTGCGCTGCGATGATGGCGCCGAAGGTGAAGACGGCGGCGAGGCCGTCTCGAAACACGGCGCTCGCGAGCAAGAACATCAGCACTTGGGGGCTCTTCTTGGCGAGAGTCTTGATGGTTCCAAAGAGCTTCGCGTAGCTAGCGAAGAAGCTCACCCGGTTTTCGCGGGCGCCGGCAGGAATCTCGGGCACGGCGATCAGCACCGGGATGGCGAAGATCGCGAACCATGCGGCCGAGGCGAGTACGGCGTAACGAATGTCGAGTGCACCGCCATCAGAGCCAGATGGCATGTTCAGCAGGCCGCTGCCGGTTTCGCTGCCGAAGTCCTGAATGAACAGCACGAGCAGGATGATCAACAGAACGATTCCGCCGATGTAGCCCATTCCCCAGCCGAAGCCGGAGACGCGACCGACGGTCTTGGGCGTTGAGACCTGAACGAGCATTGCGTTGTAGTTGACGCTCGCGAACTCGAAGAAGATGTTGCCGGCGGCCAGCAGCGCGGCTCCGAGGTAAATGTAGGAGGGGATGGGGGCGACGAAGAACATCGCACCCATCGCGAGCACGACCAGGCCCGTATTGATGGCGAGCCACAGCTTGCGGCGACCCGAGCCATCCGATCGCTGTCCCAAGATGGGAGCCAGGATCGCTACGAGGATGCCGGCGATCGTGAGCGCACCCGAGATCACTGTCGTATTGTTCGCCTGCGCGAGCACGAGGGCGGGGTTTTTGCTGTCATCTCCAGCGGCGGCGAGAATCTCGGGATCGATGAACAATCCGCTGGCGAGGTAGGTGCTGAACACAAAAGTGGTGACGACGGCGTTGAACGCTGCGGAGCCCCAGTCCCATAGTGCCCAAGCGCGTACGCGGCTCTTGGGGATGGGGGAATCAGCAATCAGACCTTGCCCGACTGTTCCAATCGCGCGCGTGTTGGCGACGCGAGGAACGGCGGGAGTCTTAGAGACATCGTTGTCGGGGGTCTTGTCCGTCATGCGAACAGGCTAGTGGTGTCAGGTAAACAATTGCGCTAGTTGGACAAGTATTGGCGACATTCATCGCCGTCCTACTTAGTGAGGACAACTCGGGGGTGTCGTAGACAAGCCTGTGTACCCCATTAGGTGGGCTGTTCAGGGGACAGTCTCTGACCTACCGTTGTCTACGGTCTATCAATCTGGCACCCGACATGAGCCGGCTTGTGACGACCAACCCGACACAGTGTGAACGCGTTCCGCGTTCTGCTACGCACACATTTAAGGCCTTACCCGTGAAGTTTTTGCTGCGCTCTTTTCTCGTCACCGCCCTCATCGTTACCGGAATCACTATTCCGGCAGCGGTGGCAACGGCAGGGGGCGTCCCTGATGTTCAACTCGACCGCCAGGTCAGTGCATCGACGCTCTATGGGAGTGATGTTTCGGTCACGCTCTCTGCGCAGCAGAACTCGGGTGCCAATGCTTACAACCTCGCGTTTACCGACGTTTTGCCTGCGGGGGCAACTCTCGTGGCTTCCACCTACCCGGTGAGCCAGACCTTCGCGCTGACGGGCGGCGGAACCAAGATCGTCTGGAACAACGTGGCAGACCTCTCGTCGGGGGTTGTTGTGCCGTTGACGTACTCGTTCTCGTACCCTTCCAGCTCCTACAACGTCGGCTCTAGCTTCACGAACACGGCGGAAGCATTCGTCAACTCCAGCCCTCGAGTGCTGGTTAAATTTGCGGGGGCTGCAGGTGCGGTCGTCGAAGGTTCTCGCACCGGGTGGGGAACGGCAGAGTCCACTACGACCCTCGTTCCGTTCGTTTTGGCGAAAAGCGAGCCGAGCCCTGAGGGCGAGCTTTTGCGTGGCGTGCACGACAACAAGACCGTGTACACCTTGGAAATCACCAACAACAGCGTGAACGAGACCACGAACTTCTCGATCACCGACTATTTGCCGGCCGGCCTTGAATTTCTCGGCTGCTCGAACCAAGACAACAGCACGCCGCTCAGCGAGGAATACCCGGGATCCGGGAGCATCACTGACACGACGTTGCCCGCACAAGTCGACTGCGCTGGTTTTACTCCGACCGCAGAAACAGTGACGGTGGACCCCGATGACAGCGGCCCGCTCCCCGAAGCCGTGTACACGAAGGTTGACTGGAGCTCGCTCGGCACAATCGCCGCCGGCGGCACCGTGACCATCACGTACGCCGCGGCGATCCCGCTGCGCGAGAACGTTGCCTCCGCTGGCGTCGCCACGGCCAACCTCGACAACAACACGGGCGCTCTCACCAAAGACGAGCAAGTGCTGACGAACTACGCGATCGCACGCGGCACCTATGGCGGAACCGAGTACACGGATGATGACACGGCCACGGTAACCGCCGAGGACGTCTCGATGCAGAAGACAGTCGACGTGACATCGATCGAGCAGGGGGACACCAGCATTTGGACTCTGTCGTTCGTGTCCTCCGAGTACGCACTCTCGACCGGCATCATCTCGGTGACGGATACAATCCCTGATGGCCTCGACTACGTCACGAGTTCTCTCGCACCATCAGCTCCTGTCGCCACGAATGCCGACGGAACGCTAACAGTGACGTGGGATGCCGCGGCTTTCGCTGCAGCATCCGACTCGGGCGACATCACCGTTGAGACCCTCACTCGCGCTGACTACCGCGTGCGCAACGGCGCCGGCCCCGTCAGCTCGAACGACTCCTGGGCCAACATGGTCGAGCTCGCAGCAACGGCAACGGTCATCACCGCGAACGACGGCACCACTTCTCCATTGCCTGTCATTGATGGCTCGAGCGCTGGCCAGGTTGCCGAGGGCATCACCCTCAACAAGAGCGTTGCTAAGCCCCAAGATATTGCGACGAACTGTGCCACAACATCCGGTCTCGAATTCAGCGAAGCGGCAACAGGGCCTTTCCACCCCGGTGACCGTGTGTGTTACGAACTCACCGTTACCTTCCCGGGTAGCCTCGACACCCTCGACAACACGGTCAATGACTTTTTGCCCGCTGGTTTCACCTTCGAGCACTTCGACTACACAACTGCGAGCACCGTCGACGACAATAATGGCGTCTCGTTCGTCAACGCAGCTGGGTCTCCGCTGCTCACGTGGAATATTGGCGATGTGGATGCCGCAACGGTCTTTCAGGTCATCGTCACGGCGAAGATCACGGATCCCGCTGCGATTACGGACGGTGATATCACCGCAAACATCATGAAGATGACCTACGAGAACACTGCGGGAGACGTCTTCCAGCTGAGAGACCGTGCAGACACGCTCGTCGAAAAGCCAGTTCTAGGGCTTTCTAAGGGAATCATCGAGCTCAATGAGATGGCGGTAGCGAATGCCCCCGTCAACTCGCTTGCCATTCAGGCCACCGATCGCGTCACGTACGCGGTAGTGGTGACCAACACGGGTGGTCAGGCCGCCGACAACGTTTCCGTTCGTGACAACCTTCCAGCACTGCTCGAATGCACTGATGTGTCGAACATCACCGATGCCGGTGTCTGTGGCGCATCAACGGCGCATCCTCGGTCGATCGAGTGGATCATCCCCACCATCGCTGCGGGTGCTTCCTACACCGTGACCTATGACGTCGTCACGCCAACGGAATCTGCTGCCGGAGACACATTCAAAAACACCGCTGGCGTTCGCACATACGACGCCGTCACCAACACCGGGACTGCGCAAGACTACTTTCCGATCAAGAACATCGATCCCGACCTCGAAGGTCAGGCAAACAGCGTCGAAGCTATCGACGACGCCACCGTGAGCCTCGCTCGTCCTGCCGTGACGAAGGCCGCCACCACCTCGATTAATGAAGCGGGCAATAACGTATTGACCCAAGCGACCGTTGGCGAAGCTGTCACGTTTACCGTAACCACTCGCATCCCGCAGGGGTCGAGCGTTTATGTGACCCCGACGATTACTGACACCGTGAACTCGCGTTTCGAGATCATCGAACTGCCGACCTACCGCATTGACGGAGGTGCGGTGAAAGACGCTGTAGTCGCCGGGCAGGTCGTGACGGCGAACCTCGGCGCGACGTACGTCAATGCGCCAAACAGCGGTGACGACCTTGTCGTTCTGACAATCAAGACGCGAGTGCGTGACGTGACCGCTAACGCGCGCGCTAGCTCGGTAACCAACAATGCGATCTTCCGCTGGAAGCGAGCAGACGGCAGCAACCCCACTCCCGCATCAATCACAAGTGCCAACACTCGCACCACTATCGTGGAGCCACTCATCAGCGTCGCGAAGCGAAGCGACGCCGTCGCCAACCGAGTTGAGGCGCGCGATGTCGTCACCTACTCCCTCGACGTACGCAATGGCCCCGCCGGTAGCGTGTCCATGGCACACGACACCATCGTTATCGACACTGTTCCGACCAACATCGATCCCGTGGACGTCAACGGCGACATCGTGACAGCAGACCAGACCCTGCCCGGCGGTGGAATCTGGAAACAGGCTCCCCGCACGATCACCTTCACCGCCGCGACAATCATCCCCGGCGGGCTGACGACCTTCACTTACAAGGCCAAGGTCATCGACCCGATCCTGAGCGGAAGCTCAATCATCAACCGTGTCGCCGTGACCACAACGTCGATGGCGGGCACGAACCCCAACGAGCGCACGGCGACGTCTACTGCGGGAGCACCGGTTGATGCTTACAAGGCGGCAACTCAGCTTGAGCTGACCACCCCAGAAATTGGCGTGGCAAAGACAGCAACCCCGTCATCGCGCACCATCGGTGAAGTCATCACCTATTCGGTCGACGTCACGGTGCCGCACTCGGTAATCGCTTACGACGTGACGGTTCTCGACTCGATGCCCTCCAACGTGCGCTTCGGTGAGTTCCTTGACTCAACCTGCGCCTCAGGTGCTGTTGCGTGCACGACGAGCAACGGACTCACGGCAGAACTTATCGGAACCCCGTCCGATACCGACCGCACGATTGGCTTCGCGCTCGGCGATGTTAGTCCCGCTGCGTCAGCAACCCGCGTCATCACGATCCGTTACACCGGCATCGTGACCACTGCTGCGGCATCCGGAAATAAGCTGACCAACTCGGTTAGTCCTTACTGGAACAGCGCTAACATCATCTCCGGAACTCCGACAACAGTGCCGGCCCCAGGCGACTTCTCGCATTCTGGATCAGAGGCGACCGCGGAGGTTGTGGTCATCGAACCGCGACTGACGATCGATAAGGATGTTGCTGGCCAGGTTGGTGACAGCGACACTCGCCGTGCCAAGCCAGGTGAGTCTCTCGAATACACGATTGTGGTGACCAACGCTGGCAACTCGCCCGCTTATGACGTGACCGTAACGGATACTCCGGATGCTCGTGTGACGGGCTTCACGTCTGCCGCAGTCGTTGGGGTAACGCCGACCGATATCATCCCGACCGACGGAACTCTCGGCTGGAAGATCGCCGGCCCCATCGCGGCCGGTGGCAGCGTAACCATCAAGTACACCGTCACAATGCCGATCGTTGACGAATCGAGCGAGCTCGTAGCATCGCGGGAAGTCATCAACACCGCAGACGTGCCGCACTACTTTGGTGTGGCTCCTGCCGCCCAGGACGCAGCGATTGATTACAAGGATTACAACGACGTCACCGAAGATGTGGTGAGTGTCGAACTCGACCTCGCGTCCATCGGCGACTACATCTGGTTCGACGTCAACAAGGACGGCGTTCAGGATTCGACTGAACCGCCCCTCGCAAACGTTGGTGTCACTGTCGTGTACTTCGGTGTGGATGGAGTCTTCGGAACCGCCGATGATGAGACCTTCACTCGTACGACGGACAGCGATGGCGAATACCTCGTGAACCAGCTCCCCGGCGGGCTCTACCGGGTAACGGTTAACGCTTCCACCCTCCCGCCCGGGATGACTCCGAGTTACGACTTCGACGGAACCACGGCAACGCCGAACGGCGTCTGGCAGGGAACTCTCGCCGAGAATGGTCGGGAGCGAGAGGTCGACTTCGGGTACACCGGAACCGGCTCGATCGGCGACACCATCTGGTTCGACCAAGACAAAGATGGAACTCAGGATGCGAACGAGCCTGGGCTTCCCGGCGCGACAGCAACGGTCGTGTTCGGCGGGCTCGATGGAAATCTTGCGACAACAGCGGACAACATCACGTACACAGCGTCCACGAACGCCAACGGCAAGTACGCGGTCAGCAACTTGCCTGCTGGGCCGTACTCGGTCACCGTGAGCGACCTTCCGATCGGCTACGCCGTAGTCTCTGACCCCAACGGAGGCACGAGCACGACGTCGACGACATCGTTGACGGCCGGCCAGAACCGTAGCGATCAGGACTTCGGTTACGCGGGCACCGCATCCATCGGTGACTTCGTATGGATCGACCGTGACGGCGATGGCGTACAAGACAGCACTGAGCCCGGAATCTTCGGTGCCCAAGTTCAGCTGACCTGGTTCGGAGAAGACGGTGTTCTCGGTGGCGGTGACGACGGAGTCTTTAGGACGACGACCGACGGCAACGGGGCCTACAGCTTCCCCAACCTGCTGCCGGGCAACTTCTCGGTCGCGGTAACCGGTGGTCTGCCTGCCGGTGCGACGAACAGCTTCGACCGGGATGGCGACCACGACTCCGTTGCCCCAGTTTCGGTTACCGTCGGCGAAGCAGTAACCGATGTCGACTTTGGCTACGACGTGACGTCGGTTATTGGGGACCGGGTGTGGTGGGACCGCAACTCCGACGGTGTTCAAGACGCCAACGAGCCCGGTCTGCCCGGCGTTGGCATCCGAGTGACGTACCTCGGTACCGATGGCGTTCTGGGTGGCACCGGTGCTGCTGGCGACCTCATCTTCCCCGCGACGACCGACAGCAACGGAGACTGGACTGTCACAGAAATTCCCGACGGCAACTTCATCGTCGAGGTCGTCAGCGGAGTGCCTGCTGGTTTCAGCCCGACCTACGACGCTGACAGCGGAACGACATCGCCTGACGAAAAGTCTGCGGTAGCGCTGGTCGGATCTGACCTCAAGCAGGACTTCGGTTATGCCGGCAACTCGAGCATCTCCGACACGGTGTGGCTCGACCTCAACAAGGACGGCGTCAAGGATGCCGGAGAGCCCGGCTTGCCCGGAGCCAAGGTCACTCTCGTCTGGTACGGACCGGATGGCGTTGCTGGCGGCACCGATAACGTGACGTTCGTAGAAACCACCGACGCCGACGGCAAGTATCTCTTCGCCGGTCTCCCCGAAGGCAATTACACCGCCACGGTTGATACGACGACCTTGCCTTCTGGTGTGACGCCCACGTTCGATGCGGATGCTGGCCCCAACCAGCCGACTGTGTCGACGACGGCATCAGGGACTGGCCCCAACTCGACGACGGCCATTGCGCTGCCTGCAGCCACTGATCTTGACAACATCGACTTCGGTTACGTCGGCACCGGCAAAATTGGCGACACCGTCTGGCTTGACCAGAACGGTGACGGCATCGTTGACGCGACCGAACCCGGCCTCGCCGAGGTGGATGTCACTCTCACCTGGGCTGGTCTTGATGGCACCTTCGGTAACGCGGACGACGTGGTTTCGGTGACGAAGACGGATGCCAGTGGCAACTACCTCTTCGAAGATCTCCCCACTGGCCTTTTCTCTGTCGAGCTCTCGAACCTGCCTGCAGGGCTGACCTCAACGGCTGATCCCGATGGCGGAGCAGACGACGAATCTGAGCTTTCCCTTGTTGGCGGTGAAGAGAATCTCGATCAGGACTTCGGCTACCGCGGTGACGCGGGAGTCGGCGACCTCTTGTGGCTCGATGTCGATAACGACGGAGTTCAGGGCGCTAACGAGCCCGGTCTTCCCGGCATCGTGATGACGGTAACGAGTCCCGGCGTCGACGGAATCTTCGGCAATGAAGACGACATCATCATCACCACCACTACGGATGCGAATGGCAACTACCTCGTCGAGGGACTACCTGCCGGAGACGTCAAGGTCGCCTATGACCCCACGACGCTAACCGAAGGCTATGTGCCTAGCTCAGACCTCGACGGCGACGTCTTCTCCGAGACGACAGCAACACTGGTCGCGGGTGAAACTCTCCTCGATGTCGACTTCGTCGTGATCGGTAGCGCAACTCTCAACGGTGTTGTGTTCGATGACCCGAACGGCAATGGTGTTCGTGACAGCGGCGATAAGGGAATCCCTAAGGCAACGGTAAACGTGGTCTGGGCTGGCCCGAATGGCCCAGTTACGGTCACGGTTGTCACCGACAAGAACGGTGCTTGGGAACTCACGTCGCTGCCGGCCGGAACGTACACGGCCGCTGTAGATTTGGCCTCAGTCTCGGCGGACTACCGTCCGTCGACGGGAACAACATCAACGGTTGAGCTGCCTGCCTTCGGCGAGCGCTCGGTCATTCAGGGACTCACAACGATGATGCTCGCCTTCACGGGTTCGAACATCGCGCTGGGGGGCCTCCTCGCGGGTCTGCTGCTGTTGAGCGGGCTTGTGCTTCTCCTGCCGGTTCGTCGGGTTCGCGGCGGGAAGCAGCACGCTCTGACTACTACCGAGTAGCAGTCGCGACAAGCGAGTCGGCGTGGTGAATGTGCAGGGCGTCGGGCCCGGGGCATGCTCACCGCGCCGTTCGCGGTTAACGCTCACTCTGCGGGCTCCGGGGTGACAAGGTTGAGCCACTCACACTCAACTTTCAGCTACGCAGCTTGACTCTCACGGCGGAGAGGGAGAAACTTGATACAACGCGACTCAAGTTCGCACACCCAAAAGCTTAAAGGAGTAAGAGCACATGGCTCGAGCAGTAGGTATTGACCTCGGAACCACCAACTCAGTAGTTTCCGTACTCGAAGGTGGAGAACCCACCGTCATCGCAAACGCCGAAGGAATGCGCACCACGCCATCCGTCGTCGCATTCACCAAGGACGGCGAAGTCCTCGTTGGTGAAACCGCCAAGCGTCAGGCCGTCACCAACGTTGACCGCACCATCGCATCCGTCAAGCGCCACATCGGCACTGACTGGACGGTCGCGATCGACGACAAGAAGTACACCCCGCAGGAAATTTCTGCTCGCACGCTTGCCAAGCTCAAGCGCGATGCAGAACAGTACCTGGGTGAAGACGTCACCGACGCAGTAATCACCGTTCCTGCATACTTCAACGACGCTGAGCGCCAAGCAACGAAGGAAGCCGGCGAAATCGCAGGGCTCAACGTTCTGCGCATCATCAACGAGCCCACCGCTGCCGCACTCGCGTACGGCCTCGACAAGGGTAAAGAAGATGAACTCATTCTGGTCTTCGACCTCGGTGGCGGAACCTTCGACGTCTCGCTGCTCGAAGTGGGCAAAGACGACGACTTCTCCACCATTCAGGTCAAGTCCACCTCCGGTGACAACCGCCTCGGTGGTGACGACTGGGATGCTCGCGTCGTTGACTACCTGATCAAGCGCTTCAAGGACTCAACCGGTGTTGACGTCTCTGGAGACAAGATCGCCAAGCAGCGCCTCAAGGAAGCTGCCGAGCAGGCCAAGAAGGAACTCTCGTCGCAGATGTCGACGAGCATCCAGCTCCCCTACCTCTCGCTCACCGAGAGTGGCCCAGCCAACCTCGACGAGACCCTCTCGCGCGCCAAGTTCGAAGAACTCACCGCCGACCTCACTGAGCGTGTCGCTAAGCCGTTCAACGACGTCATCAAGGAAGCGGGCGTCAAGCTCAGCGACGTATCGCACGTTGTACTCGTCGGTGGCTCGACTCGTATGCCCGCCGTAATTGAGCTCGTCAAGAAGCTCACCGGCGGCAAGGAGCCCAACAAGGGCGTTAACCCTGACGAGGTCGTCGCCGTTGGTGCTGCACTTCAGGCTGGTGTTTTGAAGGGCGAGCGCAAGGACGTTCTGCTCATCGACGTCACCCCGTTGAGCCTCGGTATCGAGACCAAGGGCGGAATGATGACCAAGCTCATCGACCGCAACACTGCTATCCCGACCAAGCGAAGCGAAACCTTCACCACGGCGGATGACAACCAGCCTTCCGTGTCGATTCAGGTCTTCCAGGGTGAGCGTGAGTTCACTCGCGACAACAAGAACCTCGGAACCTTCGAGCTCACCGGCATCGCGCCGGCGCCTCGCGGCATCCCGCAGGTTGAGGTCACCTTCGACATCGACGCCAACGGCATCGTGCACGTGTCCGCCAAGGACAAGGGCACAGGCAAGGAGCAGTCGATGGTCATCACGGGCGGTTCAAGCCTCTCGAAGGAAGACATCGAGCGCATGGTTCGCGAGGGCGAAGAGCATGCAGCAGAAGACAAGGCTCGCCGCGAGGCAGCCGAAGTTCGCAACAACGCTGAGCAGCTCGCGTACTCCACCGGAAAGCTCATCACCGACAACGCTGAGAAGCTGCCAGAAGACGTCAAGACAGAGGTTCAGGCCGATGTAGACGCGCTCAACTCGGCGCTGGCCAGCGATGACGAAGAAGCGGTAAAGACCGCCTTCGACAAGCTGACCGAAAGCCAGCAGAAGCTCGGCGAAGCAATCTACAAGCACCAGGAAGAAAACCCTGAGGCTGCAGAAGGCGCCGAAGCTCCCGCTGACGAGAACTCAGATGAAGACATCGTTGATGCTGAAGTTGTTGACGAAGACGAAGCTGACACGGACAAGAAGTAGATGGCTGACAAGAACAAGAACCGCGACGAAAGTCCTGGCGAACCGGATCCTAGCGATGTCGGTGCGGCCAACTCGGCTGCGGCAGATTCTTCTGCTGCAGCCGAGGGGCAGCCCGCTGAAAGCGCGGATGCTGCCGACGAGACTGTGGACGCATCGATCGATGACGAGCAGTCCGGCGAGCCAGCAACGGATGCCGAAACAGAGTCGAGCGACAACGAGTTGAGCGAAGAAGACCAGCGTCTTCTTGACGACGCGAGCCGCGATCTTGTGTCGGACATGCGTGACCAGATGTTGCGAGCTCAGGCGGAGCTGGTGAACTTCCGCACGCGCGTTGAGCGCGATCGGGTTGCCAACCGCGAAGCGGTGATCGCTGACGTTGTTCGGTCGATGCTGCCGGCACTCGATGACCTTGATCGTGCTGACAAGCACGGTGACCTCATTGAAGGAACACCGCTGGCCTTGGTCTCACAAAAGATCAAGTCGAGCTTTGAGCGGTTCGGTATGCGCAAAATTGGCGAGAAGGGCGAGCGCTTCGATCCTGCTTTCCACGAAGCTGTTGTGCACTTGAACGATCCGGAGGCAACCGAGAACACGATTGCTGACGTGATCGAGCCTGGCTACATTCTTGGTGAGCGCGTTGTTCGTGCCGCGAAGGTTGCTGTCTCCGGCCCCACTGATTAGGTCGGGGGTGGCGTGTAGTGGCTAGCCAAGATTGGTTCGATAAGGACTTCTATAAGGTGCTCGGGGTTTCGAAAGATATCTCTGCTCCTGAACTAAAAAAGACCTATCGCAAACTCGCACGCCAGTTTCATCCGGACTCCAATCCGGACGATCCGAAAGCCGAGTCGCGCTTCAAAGAAATTAGCGAAGCGCACTCGGTCCTTTCAGATCCGGAACAGCGTAAAGAGTACGATCAGGTTCGCGCGATGGGTTCGGGAGCTCGCTTTCAAGCGGGCGGCCAATCCGGCGGATTCGAGGATGTCTTTGGTGGCATGTTCGGTGGCGGTGCCGCTGGCGGTGCTGGCCAGCGCTACGGCGGCGGGCAGCAAGGGGCCAGCTTCGAAGATCTCCTCGGTGGCATGTTTGGCGGTCAGGCCGGCCCTGGAGGCGGCCCCGGTTTCCGTGGCGGCCCCGCGAAGGGACGCGACCTTGCCGCGAATACGACGCTCGATTTCGGCACGGCGATCAACGGCGAGACGATCAAGCTTCAGCCCTCGGGCGGTCGTCCAATGAACGTCAAGATTCCTGCGGGAGTCAGCGACGGTCAGAAGATCCGTCTCAAAGCCAAGGGCGAGCCGAGTCCGAATGGTGGGGAACCAGGCGATCTGGTGCTCACTGTTTCTGTGCGCAAGCATCCGGTATTCGAGCGCGACGGCAACAACCTT
The DNA here is from genome assembly GCF_019443965.1 of Salinibacterium sp. M195. Taxonomy (GTDB): domain Bacteria; phylum Actinomycetota; class Actinomycetes; order Actinomycetales; family Microbacteriaceae; genus Rhodoglobus. The sequence continues at coordinate 620,947 of NZ_CP040814.1, forward strand.
CGGGTCGTGGTTCCGGTGACATTTGCGGAGGCCGTGCTCGGGGCGACTATCGAGGTTCCCACCTTGGGGGCTGCTCCGGTGAAGCTGAAGGTTGCGCCCGGAACGCCAAGCGGACGAGTATTGCGAGTGAAGGGTCGCGGGGTCACCACGGCGAAAGCAACCGGAGATCTGCTTGCAGAAGTGCAAGTGGCGGTGCCTAGCCATATCCCGGAGGCCGCTCGCGAACATCTCGAAGCGTTTACGAAGGCAATGCCCGCAGAAAACCCGCGGGATGACCTGATTGCCCGAGCCAGGAGCTGACAACAATGGATGAGTCCACGCCCGCCTTTGCGATCGCCGTTGCGGCAGAGCTGGCTGGCATGCATCCGCAGACGCTGCGACAGTACGACCGTCTGGGTCTCGTGTCTCCCACGAGAACCAGCGGTCGGTCGCGGCGTTACTGCATGCGCGACGTGATGCAGCTGCGAGAGATCGCTGCACTCAGTGCTGAAGGCCTTAACCTCGAGGGCATCAAGCGGATACTCCATTTAGAGAATCAGGTCACACAGCTCAGCTCACGCGTACACGAACTCGAGGCAGCTCTGGCTGACGAATTGCTCTCGAAACCTGGCCGGCGAGTGTTCGCGGCGGGCCCCGCTGGTGAGGTTATTTCACTTAAAGCCGGAACGAGAGGCGAGCGCACAGATCAAGTAGTGCTGTGGCGCCCCTTTACTCGACGCGACAACCAACTCCCACGCTGACGATGGTGCCGCGATGATCTCCTCCGAAGCGCCGCCACTCGGCAGCCCGGCCATCCTGCGGCAACGGTGGAGCGAGGTCTCGTTCCTGCACTGGCGCGTCGATCCGGCCATAGTTGCTCCATTCTTACCGGCTGGATGCCGCCCCGACACCATTGACGGCAGCACCTGGGTGGGGCTCATCGCTTTTCAGATGTCGCAGAGTTCATTCTTTGGCGGGCCAAACATCCCGTGGCTCGGGGACTTCCCTGAAGTTAACGTGAGGCTGTACTCAATCGATGCTGACGGTCGCCGGGGCGTGGTCTTTCTCTCGCTCGAGGCATCGCGCTTGATTCCGGTACTCACCGCGCGCGCCGCGTTTGGCTTGCCCTATCAGTGGGCTTCGATGAGGATCGGGCAGCGTGACGGGCAGATCGCGTATAAGACTCGGCGGTACGGCCGACCGGATGCCGCATCCCACATCATTGTGCAACCGATCGACGATCAGGCCGCCAGCGTTGCGCTCGCAGCTGACCCTCTTGCGCGGTTTTTGACGGCGCGTTGGGGGTTTCATGAGACTCATGGTGGACGCACGATCTACTGTCGCAATCACCACGAACCATGGCCATTGCAGCCCGCCGAGATGGTGCATCTTGACGATGGACTTCTGGCTGCCGCCGGGTTCGAGGGGCTGGCGAATCGCCCGCCTGATTCCGTGCTCTATGCCACCAACGTGACGACCGTTTTTGCGACGCCACTGAAACGATCTCGCTCAGCAAGTGTTTGGCAAGCGCGCGTACGAGCGGTCTAAATTCTTGGTAGCACCATTGCCTCAACGCCCGAGAAGGGCCATGATAAGTAACCACAACGACACACACGCACAACATAACTGAAATGTTCACGCTGAAGAATGATCGAACGGGTGTTGTCCCGTTCTAGCAACACTCTCTCGGCATCTGAGCATCGCTCGGTGGGCGCTCTGCGTTCATCGAGTCGACGGCAACGACGCCGAACGACTCAGGAGGCACAATGACAACGGTTCGCGCAGCAATCACACAGACCACTTGGACCGGTGACAAAGAGTCAATGATCCAGAAGCACGAGCAGTTCGCTCGTGACGCGAAAGATCAGGGCGCACAGATCATCTGCTTCCAGGAGCTCTTTTATGGGCCCTACTTTGGAATCACTCAAGACAAGAAGTACTACCGCTACGCGGAGCCCGTAGATGGCCCGATCGTTAAGCGTTTTCAGGCCCTCGCCAAAGAACTCGACATGGTCATGATTCTGCCGATCTACGAAGAAGCGATGACGGGTGTGTATTACAACACTGCCGTCGTCGTCGACTCCGATGGCACGAACCTCGGTTCATACCGCAAGCACCACATCCCTCACCTCGAGAAGTTCTGGGAGAAGTTCTACTTCACGCCCGGAAACTTGGGTTTCCCCATGTTCAACACTGCCGTCGGCAAGGTCGGCGTTCACATTTGTTACGACCGCCACTTCCCCGAGGGATGGCGCGAACTCGGGCTCAACGGCGCCGAGATCGTCTTCAACCCGAACGCCACGAAGCCCGGACTCTCCAACCGCCTGTGGGAGGTTGAAGGCCCCGCAGCAGCAGTGGCCAACGGCTACTTCGTGCTCCAGCCCAACCGTGTCGGCCTCGAAGACAACGAGTACGGCGACGAAGCCGTTGACTTCTACGGCACCAGCCAGGTCATCGACCCCCGCGGAAACTTCGTGGGTGAACGTGGTTCAGGCACCGACGAAGAGATCATGATTCGTGACCTCGACATGAACCTCGTGCAGGAAATGCGAGACGACTGGCAGTTCTACCGCGACCGTCGCCCCGACGCGTACCTGTCGATCCCTAAGTAAGCCCAACGTTAGCCCCAGGCTGTCTTGGCGCCTGGGGAACAGTAGGCACTCGACATCGCAGAGGAGCGAATCATGGCCACCACTCTCATTTCCGGCGGAACAGTCGTCAGCTCAACGGGGCGCGCCCCCGCAGACGTTCTGATCGACGGCGAAGTAATCAAGGCTGTGCTGTCACCCGGCAGCACGCTGTTTGGAACGGATGTTGCGGCATCCGTCGACACCGTCATTGATGCCACGGGAAAGTACGTCATTCCCGGTGGCATTGATGCGCACACTCACATGGAGCTGCCCTTCGGCGGCACCGCGGCAATCGACACGTTCGAGACGGGCACTCGCGCTGCGGCGTGGGGCGGCACGACCTCGATCATCGACTTCGCGGTGCAGACCTTTGGCGAGCGCATCCAGGATTCGCTGGCAGCGTGGCACGGCAAAGCATCGGGCAACTGCGCCATCGACTACGGCTTTCACCAGATCGTTGGCGACGTCACTCCGGAGTCACTCAAGGCAATGGAGAAGCTGCCAGACGAAGGCATCACGAGCTTCAAGATGTTCATGGCCTACCCCGGCGTTTTCTACTCGGATGACGCGCAGATTCTGAAGGCAATGCAGGTGTCACGCGACACCGGTCTCATGACGATGATGCACGCCGAGAACGGGCCGGTCATCGACGTTCTCGCCGAGCAGCTCGTGGAGCAGGGCAAGACCGACCCGTACTATCACGGTGTCGCTCGTGCCTGGGAGATGGAAGAGGAAGCCACTCACCGAGCGATCATGCTCGCGAAGCTCACCGGCGCCCCGCTCTACATCGTTCACGTGAGTGCGAAGCAAGCGGTCGAACAGATCGCCACCGCTCGTGACCGTGGCCAGAACGTCTTTGCTGAGACGTGCCCGCAGTACCTCTACTTGAGCCTTGAAGAACAGCTGGGTGCTCAGAGTGAGCAATACGGTCACTTCGAAGGTGCCAAGTGGGTGTGCTCGACTCCGCTTCGTTCACGCGAAGAGGGTCATCAGGATGCCATGTGGCAGTCGCTGCGCACGAACGATGTGCAGATGGTCTCGACCGACCACTGCCCGTTCTGCATGAAGGACCAAAAAGAGTTGGGCCTTGCGGACTTCCGCAAGATTCCCAATGGCATGGGAACCGTCGAACACCGTATGGACCTCATGTATCAGGGCGTCGTCACGGGAGAAATCACTCTCGAACGCTGGGTTGAACTGACAAGCACCACCCCCGCTCGAATGTTCGGAATCTATGGCCGTAAGGGCGTCATCCAGCCCGGTGCCGACGCCGACATCGTCGTGTACGACCCCAACGGTCACACCTCGATCGGTATGCCAGTCGATGAAAACGGCAAGCCCACCGGAAAGAAGCACCACATGAACATGGACCACGCTGCTTGGGAAGGCTTCGAGATCGACGGTCACGTCGACACTGTCATCTCGCGCGGCAAGGTCATCGTCGATGGCGACCAGTACATCGGAACGAAGGGCGACGGCCGCTTCATGAAGCGCGGCCTTACGCAGTACCTGACCTAAGCGGTTCCGCTGCGGCATCCGCTGGCTAACCCCAGCGGACGCCGCACTTTAATCGACCTTCCACCACGAATGAGGAGCCCCATGGACTTCGGAGCAGTACTTCAGACCAACCCGCCGTCAGCACGAACCGTTCAACTCGCGAAGCTTGCAGAGGCGCACGGCTTCACTTACGTCTGGACCTTCGACTCGCACATCCTGTGGCAAGAGCCTTATGTGATCTACAGCCAGATCTTGGCCGAGACGCGCAAAGTCATCGTCGGGCCGATGGTCACCAACCCGGCCACTCGTGACTGGACAGTCACGGCATCGACTTACGCCACGCTCAACGAGATGTACGGCAACCGCACCGTCTGTGGCATTGGCCGCGGCGACTCCGCTGTGCGTGTGACCAACGGCAAGCCCACCACGCTGAAGGATCTGCGCGAGTCGATTCACGTCATCCGTGAACTCGCCAACTCGCGTTCGGTCGAATACGGCGGCGCCCAGTTGCAGCTGCCGTGGAGCAAGGGCTCAGAACTCGAAATGTGGGTTGCCGCCTACGGCCCGCTCGCGCTGAAGCTCACCGGTGAAGTCGGAGACGGCTTCATTCTGCAGCTCGCCGACCTCGATATTGCCGCGTGGATGATCAAGAAGGTGCGCGACGCCGCTGAGGCTGTCGGGCGCGACCCGATGTCGATCAAGTTCTGCGTTGCCGCTCCGATGTACATCGGAGACGACTGGGAGCACATGCGCGACCAGTGCCGCTGGTTCGGAGGCATGGTCGGAAACCACGTCGCCGACATCGTCAAGAAGTACGGCTCTGACGGAGACGTGCCGAAGGCCCTCACCGACTACATCGAGAAGCGCGAAGGCTACGACTACAACCAACACGGCCAGGCGGGCAATACGCACGCCGCGTTCGTGCCCGATGAAATCGTTGATCGCTTCTGCATCATGGGAACCGCTGAGGAGCACATCGAGAAGCTCGAGAAGCTGCGCGAGCTCGGTGTCGATCAGTTCGCCGGCTACCTGCAGCATGACAATAAAGAAGAGACCATGCGGGTCTACGGCGAGACGGTAATCCCGGCTCTCACCGAAACTGTGACGGCGAAGGCCTAAGCGCATGACGGCAACCCGAAACGATAAGCGTGGGGAGGTTGCCGTCCGCCCCGAGAAACCGTCGGGCGCGGTTGCCAACCCCGCTCGCTCTCGGCTGCTGGCCGGTTTCCTGTGGGGAATCGCCGGGGTCGTTTCGATCGCGCTGCTCTGGGAAGGCTACAAGTTCTTCGGCCCAGATAACGGTGTGCTCATCGGCGAACTTCGCGTGCTTCCCCGCACCACCGACCTCGCAATGCCGCACCTGTGGGACATGATGGTGCGGCTTGCGGAGCCCGTTACGCGAGCCGACGGTGCACTTCCGCTCTGGGCTGTCGTAGCCCTTGCGGCACTAATGACTCTCGGCATCGCCGCCGCAGGGTGGGTCGTCGGTGTTGTCGTTGGAGTCGGCTTTGCCCTGCTCATGCAGCGCTGGCGACTGGCCGAATTCGGGCTGCTGCCGTGGATCGTGATCAGCCAAACCGTTCCCCTTATTGCCTTTGCGCCTGTCGTGAAGAGTTGGGGATCGCGCGTCGAGATCGGCAGCTTTGAGTGGCAAGACTGGATGTCGGTCGCGCTCATCGCCAGCTACCTCGCGTTCTTCCCGATCACCGTTGGTGCCCTCAAAGGGTTGCAGTCTCCCGACCGCATCCACATGGAACTCTTCGAAACCTATGCCTCCGGCTATTGGGCGACGCTCAAGAAGCTGCGGTTTCCCGCCGCAGTGCCGTACCTCTTGCCCGCCTTGCGACTCGGAGCTGCGAACGCGGTCATCGGTGCGGTTGTTGCTGAAGTATCGACCGGGCTTCAAGGTGGCATCGGGCGACTCCTCATCCAATTTGCCGGCCAAGCATCCGGTGACCCGGCGAAGGCGTGGGGGCCCATCTTTGGCGCCATCATTCTCGGACTGGTCGCAGCCGGTTCGGTGGCATTGCTCGGCATCATTCTCAAGGACTACCGACGAACAGAGGAGGCCGCATGAGCGACCAGATCCTAAACAGCGCAGCACCAACTGAGGCGCAACCGACCGCAGGCAATACGGATGCTGCGGCAGTGTCGGTACGCGGAGTCAACAAGCAATTTCAGACCGCGACCGGTGTGGTCCACGCCCTCGAAGCGATCGATCTCACCGTGTCCGCCGGGGAGTTCGTCTCTCTGATCGGCCCATCGGGCTGTGGCAAATCAACACTCATGAGGCTCATCGCTGACCTCGATGATCCGACCTCTGGTGAACTGACCGTATTCGGCAAGACCGCCACCCAGGCGCGACTCGACCAGGATTACGGCATCGCGTTCCAACAGGCGGGGCTGCTGCCGTGGCGAACGGTGGCGGCGAACGTTGCGCTTCCGCTCGAACTGCATGGGGTGGCATCCGCAGCTCGTCGCACTCGGGTCGCCGACCTGCTCGACATGGTTGGCCTTACAGAATTCGCCGATCGGTTTCCCGATCAGCTTTCGGGCGGTATGCAGCAGCGGGTAGCCATTGCGCGATCGTTGGCGGAACAGCCTCGACTGCTGCTGATGGATGAGCCGTTCGGTGCGCTCGATGAAATGACTCGCGAGAAGATGCAAACCGACCTGGTGCGCATTGCCGCCGACACCGGGGCTGCTGTTGTGTTCGTGACGCACTCGATTCCCGAAGCAGTGTTCCTCTCCGACCGCGTCGTCGTGATGTCGCCCCGACCTGGCCGAATTAGCCAAATCGTGCCCATGCGACTGAATGCTGTTGTGGGTCGCGAGGACCGTTCCGATAACTTGCGAGAGGAGTCATCCTTCTTCGAAATGGTCACAGAAGTACGCGAAGCGCTCCACGGCGGAGCAGCGGATGCCACAGCAGACGAACCGCGCGTGGCGCGGGGAGTGGACACCCGATGACAGCCACATCAGCAAACGCCATCGTCAACGTCCGTTCAGGAACGGGGGCACGTCGAAGCAAAGGGTGGAGCTCCAGAACAGAATCGACGCTGCGCATAGTGGCACCGATCTCGTTCGGGCTGATCGTTCTTGTCATCTGGCAGCTGCTTGTCACCGTGGGCGGGGTCGATGATTACCTGCTGCCAAGCCCAACCTCCATCGTGGCCGAACTTGTCGAATTCTGGCCAGCGGTCGTCTCAGCGACAGTGCTCACCGGAACCAACAGCCTGCTCGGGCTGCTCATCGGTTCGCTGGTCGGCATCGTGCTCGCAGCGATAGCAGCCCGGTGGCGCATCGCCGACCAGATGAGTGCCCCCATCGTTGCAGCCCTCGCCGTTGTGCCCATCGTTGCTCTCGCTCCCGTGCTCAACTCGATGTTTGGGGCCGACAGCCAGTTCGGTCGTCAAGCCATCGCCGCGATCGCGTCGTTCGTGCCGATCTTCATCAACACGCTGCGTGGCTTTCGCCAAACTAAGCCAGTGCACCGTGACCTTATGAAGGCCTATGCGGCAAACTCGGGGCAGATGTTGCGCTCGCTCACGCTGCCAACCGCACGCCCCTTCATTCTGACGGGCATCCGCATCGCCTCATCGCTTGCGGTAATTTCGGCACTCGTTGCGGAATACTTCGGCGGACCGCGCGGAGGTCTCGGCAGCTTGATTGCGACCTCGGCCGCCTCAAGCGCCTACTCCCGAGCCTGGGCCTATGTTGGAGCATCCATTGCTCTCGGCCTGCTTTTTTATCTCGCGACGCTCGCACTAGAACGACTCGTGCTGCGTCGTGTGCCGACGGGAGGTGCTCGATAACCAGTAGCTCCACCAGCTCTACCAGCAGTATCCACTTGCACCGTGAATCTGGAAGGTCTGACATGAAGTTCACCAAACGCCGCACACTTGCGGCCGGAGCGTTTGCCGTAACGGCAGCGGTCCTCCTCGCAGCATGCTCCACCGGCGATGGGGGTGACAGCGGTTCCTCTGGATCCTCTGACGACCTCACCGAAGTGAAGCTCCAACTCCAATGGCTACCTCAGGGACAGTTCGCCGGCTACTTTGCCGCAGCCGATCAGGGCTTCTTTGAAGAAGAGGGCCTTGACGTAGAGATCATCCCGTCGGGCGGCGACATCGTTCCGCAAGACGCTCTCGCTAATGGCGACGTCGACTACGCCGTTGCCTGGGTTCCCAAGGTTCTTGGCTCGATCGAGCAGGGCGCTAACCTCACCAATATCGCGCAGATTTTCCAGACATCTGGCACCCTCCAGGTGTCGTGGGCTGACTCGGGCATCGACTCTGTCGCTGACTTTGAAGGCAAGAAGATCGGTTCCTGGGGCTTCGGAAATGAGTGGGAAATCTTCGCGGCCATGGCTGCTGAAGGGCTCGACTCGTCGACCGTGCAGATCATTACGCAGGACTTCAACATGAACGCCTTCTTGCAGGGCGACATCGACGCAGCTCAGGCGATGACGTACAACGAGTACGCTCAGCTGCTCGAATCAACCGATCCAGACACCGGTGAGCTGTACCAGCCTGAAGACTTCAACGTCATCAGCTACGAAGACACCGTTGGCGCCATGCTCCAGGATGCAATCTGGGCTGACACCGAGCGTCTCGACAGCGACGAGGACTACCAAGAGACCACGGTCAAGTTCCTCAAGGCTGTTGTTAAGGGCTGGATCTACTCGGCTGAGAACCCTGAATCTGCTGCCGAAGGTACTGTTGCTGCCGGCTCCGGTTGGGGCCCCAGCCACGAACTGTGGATGGTCAACGAAACCAACAAGCTGATCTGGCCGGCCGAAAACGGTATCGGCGTTATCGACGAAGCCGCCTGGGACCGCACCGTTGACGGCGCCATCAGCGCTGTGAACGAGACAGGCGCTAGCCCCATCACGACCGAGCCGCCCGCTACGGCTTGGTCGAATGACTGGATCATGAAGGCCCTCGAAGAACTCGAGGCAGACGGAGTCGACACCACTGGTGCCGACTTCAGCCCGATCGACGTCACCCTCCTTGAGGGCGGCAACTAGTCGAACTGAACAACCGCTAGGCGGATGCCGCCCTTACGCTTGTGAGGGCGGCATCCGCTTTGCTAGCAGCGCCGCAGTACAGCCTCAATTTCCCCGCATCGAAAGGCCTCGCGCCATGACTGAGCAGAACGCCACCGACCTCGATGCTTACGCGCTCGAGCTCGACCAGGCCCACATCTTTCACTCGTGGTCGGCGCAGACTCCGGCGCACGCCTCTGCCGTGAGTATTGAGAGCGGGCTCGGTTCTCGGGTCTGGGATCACGCCGGCAAAGAGTATCTCGACTTCTCGAGCCAGCACGTCAACGTGAATCTGGGACACCAGCATCCGGCCCTGCTCGAAGCAATCCGGGTGCAGTCTCAGCTGCTCACGACGATCTCACCGCCCACCGCCAACATCACTCGGGGAGAGGCGGCTAAACGGCTGGCGGCTGTCGCCCCCGAGGGTTTCAATCGCGTGTTCTTCACGAATGGCGGCTCGGATGCGAACGAAAATGCCATGCGGATGGCGCGGCTCTACACGGGACGCGACAAGATTCTCTCGGCGTACCGCTCGTATCACGGCAACACCGGCAGCAGCATTGTGGCCACCGGTGACCCGCGCCGCATCCCGAACGAATTCGCCCGCGGGCACGTGCATTTTTTCGGGCCATACCTGTACCGCTCAGAGTTCTGGGCGACGACGCCCGAGCAAGAGAGCGAGCGTGCGCTGCAGCATTTGCGGCGCGTCATCGAGGCGGAAGGCGCACAGACGATTGCGGCCGTGCTGCTCGAACCGGTGCCGGGAACTCCGGGCATCCTGCTACCGCCGCCCGGCTATCTCGCCGGCGTGCGCGAACTGTGTAACGAGCACGGCATCCTGCTGATCTTCGACGAGGTCATGTGCGGCTTTGGTCGCACCGGCGAGTGGTTCGCGTTCGACGCCTTCGATGCGCGGCCCGACCTCATCACCTTCGCTAAGGGAGTGAACTCCGGCTACGTCCCCGTTGGTGGCGTGATCATTGACGACCCCATTGCAGCCTTCTTCAACGATCGCGTGTTCCCTGGCGGGTTGACGTACTCGGGGCATCCGCTCGCCGCCGCCACGATTGTGGCATCGCTCGACACGATTGCCTCCGAGGGCATTCTCGAACACGTGCGCGACATTGGGGAGAACCACATCGGCCCTGCGCTGCTGGCGCTCGCCGAACGGCATGAGGCCATTGGTGAAGTGCGCGGGCGCGGAGTGTTCTGGGCGCTAGAGCTCGTCACTGACCGGGAGACCCGCGAACCCGTACCGGCCGCAACGATGGCGCGCATCCGGGCCGGCCTCGTTGAGCGCGGGCTGCTGCCCTTCGTGGCAGAAAACCGCCTCCACGTTCTGCCCCCGTGCGTTGTCACTCCCGCCGAAATCGCTGAGGCGATGGAGATCTATGACGCGGTGCTGACGGCCGAACTGTCGGGACCGTAACCAGGCCACGCTGGCACGATGTGCAATCACCAGAGGGGCGTACCCGGCCAATCACGGGAATCGCACAGGCGGATGACCCAGAATCTGTGGAGGGCAGCCGGAGACCCACACTTTCAGAAGAGTAAGAGCAATGACACCACTCAGCGCGGATCGCGTTCACCGTCGCGTTAACGCTGCGCCGGCGCAACGCGCAGACTCCTCGTTCTCTCGCCTTGTGCGAGCGGCGTGGCAGCTTGTCGCTATGGCTTGCCTCGCGCTTGCGCTGATCGCCGGCATCGTGGCAATGCACTCGCTCGTCTCACCCACCTCGCATTCAGACATGGCGATGTCGGCCTCGATGTCGACGGGGAGCAGCGCCGCCGACCATTCAGCCCAGATCGGTTCTGTCACGTCTAGCCCGGATTGTGTCGGTTGTGGCGACGACGCTTCACTGGCTCTCATGTGGTGTGTGCTTGCGCTCCTCACCGTCTCACTTCTCCTCGCAGCCCCCAAGCTGCTGCGGGGGTGGGGCCAGTACATTGAGCAGCGGTTGATCGCTCCTACGCCCTTCCCTCGACGGGCGCTCGCCGTACCGCCGCGCCCCGATCTCACCACTCTCTGCATTAGTCGCACTTAAAAGACGCACTGTCGACTCAGCCTCGACGCGCCTTACGCGGGACCGTTCTGGTCACGCGTCTATTAGTGACCAATTTGGAGAATTTTAGAGATGAAGACTCGTTTCGCGGCGACCGCCGCAATTGCCCTGACCGCACTGCTCACGCTCTCGGGGTGTGCAAACGCTGCGACAGAATCTGGTCAAGGCGCCAACCCATCGCCGACCGACTCGGCATCATTCGCTGATGCGAACAACGCAGATGTCATGTTTACCGCAATGATGATTCCGCACCATGAGCAGGCGGTTGAGATGGCCGACATGGTGCTCGTTAAGGAAGGCATTGACGAGCGTGTGGTCACGCTCGCCCAGGAGATCAAGGCGGCTCAAGGCCCTGAAATTGAACTCATGACTTCGTGGCTTGACGGCTGGGGTGTCGATGCGGCGGACGGCATGGGTGGCATGGACCACGGTGACGGAATGATGAGTGGCTCCGACATGTCTGAGCTTGACGCTGCCAACGGGGATGACGCTTCGCGCTTGTTCCTCGAGCAGATGATCGTCCACCACGAAGGAGCGATCGAGATGGCCGAGACGGAAATCGATGAGGGGCAAAACGCAGACGCTGTAGCGCTTGCTCAAGAGATCATCGATGCTCAAGCCGCCGAGATCACCATCATGCAGGACATCATTAGCTCTCTGTAATGGCATGGGGGTCCGCCGTCTGCGGGTGGCGGACCCTTGCCATCGTGTATCGCTCAGTAGGGTGGGAACGGAAGGAAATCGCATGGCTTCACGTACAGACAAAATCTCGCTCATGGGCTCAGTGTCATTGGGCACGGGGGTGATGATCGGCGCGGGAATCTTTGCCCTCGTTGGTCAGGTCGCAGAATTCGCCGGAGATTTCTTCCCCCTCGCTTTCTTGTTTGGCGCGATCGTCGCCGCAATCAGCTCGTACTCCTACGTGCGCTATTCCAGCGTGAATCCCTCCTCGGGCGGAATCGCGATGTTGTTGAAGGACGCCTATGGCCCCGGCGTCGCAGCTGGTTCGTTCTCGCTCTTCATGTATGTGTCGATGGTGGTGGCGGAGAGTCTTTTGGCGCGAACCTTCGGCACGTACCTGCTTCGCCCCTTCGGGCTGCAAGACTCCGTGATTCTGGTGCCGATACTCGGTGTCGCCGCAATCGCCACTGCCGCGATTGTGAACTTCATCGGCAATACGCTTGTCGAACGCTCGGCAACGATTACGGCAATCGCCAAGATCATCGGAATTGCCGTGCTCGCCATAGCGGGCCTGATTGGAGTCGCAGCGGGCGGAGACGGATTCTTGGCGAAGTCGTCGGGAGACTCACTCAACATTGTCGGGGTGCTGGCGGGAACTACGCTGTGCGTTCTTGCTTATAAGGGCTTCACCACGATCACCAATCAGGGTGACGACATTCGTGACCCGAAACGAAACATCGCCCGCTCCATCCTTATTTCGCTGGCGATCTGCACCTTCTTGTACTTGCTGATCACGGTATCTGTGAGCTCGAGCATCGGGGCGAGCGGAGCTGTGGATGCTCGGAACTATGCTCTTGCGCAAGCGGCGGAGCCCTTCTTTGGGGCTTGGGGTGTTGGCATTACTGTCGCGATCGCCGTAGTGGCGACGCTCTCGGGGCTGCTGGCGAGTTTGTACTCGGTGTCGCGGCTTTACGCGATGCTGCAGGAAATGAAGCAGGCTCCCTCGTTGCCGAAATCGGTTCCGCATCAGCCCATGATCATCACGGCGGGTCTCGCTATTCTCGTCACCGTATTTCTCGATCTCAGTCAGATCGCATCGATGGGCGTCTTCCTCTACTTGACGATGGATATGGCAGTGCAGTGGGGCGTCATCCGCCGACTGCGGGCCAAGATTGAGGCGCGAATCTGGCTTCCGGTGCTGACCATCGTGCTGGATCTCGCCATCCTGATTCCGTTCGCGGTGCTCAAAATCCAGAGCGATCTCTTTACGGTCATTGTCTCTGCTGTGGTGGCGACTGCCATTGTCGCGGCACAGGTAGTGACGGTTCGAAAGCGCTCGCAGAACTGAACGGCTAGCCCGCGCCGGGCATCCGCTATTCGCGCTCGTCGGCTCCGCGGGCGAGGCGTTGCGAGACCCAGACGGGAATGAACGAGGCGAGAATCACGACGGTCGCGACGACGTTGACGAGGGAGGCCTCGTTGGGGCGCGCCATCTGGTTCATGATCCAGAGCGGCAGGGTGTCGACACCGGGCGGGGCCGTGAAGATCGTGACGACAACCTCGTCGAAGCTCAGTGCAAAAGCAAGAATCGCCCCGGCAACAAACGCGCTGCGAAACTGCGGGAACGTCACGAGGCGGAACGTCTGCAGCGGCGTTGCCCCGAGGTCACGGGAGGCTTCTTCGATGCTGGGGTTGATGCGGCGCAAACGGGCGAGCACGTTATTGAAGACCATGACGATGCAGAAGGTGCCGTGGGCGATGATCATGCCGAAGTATCCGACCTCAATACCGATCGGCTCGAGCACCTGGTTGTAGGTGTTGTTGAGGGCGACACCGGTCACGATGCCGGGCAGAGCGATCGGCAGCACGACGAGCAAGTTGACGCTCTGCTTGCCGAAGAAGGTGTACCGCTGCAGGGCGAAGGCCACGAGCGTTCCGAGGATGAGCGCAATCGCGGTTGCGCCGAGGCCGACGATGACCGAGTTGAGCAGGGCAGCCCGGATGGGTTCGCTGACGAACGCCTTCTCCCACCAGACGGTGGAGAACTCGGTAATGGGCCAACTCGACAGGCGCGCGGCACTGAACGAGTTGATGACGACCAAGAACAGGGGGATGTACATGAACGCGAGGGAGATCGCGACGATAGTGCCGAGGGTGAACTTGGCGCCGAGGGAGAGTCTCAACATGGCGGCATCACATCCGTTCCAGTGCGCCAGTGCGTTGCACGCTGACGAGGTAAATGACAACAAAGGCGATCGGTACGAGCGAGAACGCGGCAGCGATCGGAGGGTTCAGGTTGATGTTCGAGGCGATGATGCTGCCGATCATCTGCGTTGAGCCACCCACAAATTTGGCGGCGATGTAGTCGCCGAGACTCAGGGAGAACGTGAAGATTGAGCCGGCGATGATGGCGGGCTTAATAAGAGGAAGCACAACGGTGCGGATCGTGAACCCGGCACCAGCGCCAAGGTCTGACGACGCATCAAAGAGGTTCGGTGGCAGTTGACGGATCGCCGTGTACACCGGCACCGCCATATACGGCAGCCACAGGTAGGTGAGGGTCAGCACGACCGTGACGATGCTGAAGCCGGGGCCGCTGATGCCGAGGGGGCCGAGCATCGAGTTGAAGAAGCCTTCTTCGGTGAAGGTGATGCGCATGGCCAGAATCTTCACGAGATAGCCAGCCCAGAGCGGGAGGGTGATCGCGACAGCAAGAATGGCGCGCAGTTTGGGCGAGGCGACTTTGGCCATGAAGATGCCGAGCGGAACCGAGATCAGGATGCTCAACACGGTAACCGCGAGGGCGATGCCAAGGGTGCGAATCGAGGTCGAGGCGTAGGCGGGGTTCGCGATGATCTGCTCAAAGTTGCGCAGAGTGAACCCCGGCTTCACCTTGGAGGTGAAGGGGTCGGTCACCCAGAATGCCGTCACGAGAAGCATGACGAGCGAGAAGATGTAGATGCCGATGAGCCACAGCATGGGCAGCGCCAGTAGAGCCGAGAGTTGCGCGCGGCGATTCATGGGAGTCCGATCGATGAGTACTGAAGAAGAGAGGATGAGGGGTGGGCAGGCGGGCCCGCCCACCCCTTTAGCTAGCTAGCCTTTTACGGAGAGCCAGGCATCCGTCCACTGCTGGAAGTTTGTGCAGGTGACGTCAGTGCGACCATCGATGCACTGCTCGATGGGGGTCGTCCAGAACCAGACGTTGCTGAAGTACTCTTCGTCGGTGGCGTTGAAGTATTCGCAGTGTGCTGCGGCTTCGTCGCTCGTCTCGCAGAAGGCAGCGTTGGCAGGAGCCATACCGAAGTTTGTGGCGATAGCGCCGTTCACTTCAGCTTCGCTCGTGTAGTCAACCCAGGCGTAGGCGCAGTTCGGCGACTTCGACTCGGCGGCGATCATCCACGCATCCGACCATCCGGTTGAGCCCTCTTCAGGCAGCACACTCTTGAACTTGTCGTCATCGGTGAGCTTGCGCAGGATCTCCCAGGAGGTTCCGAGAGCACTGGTGCCACCGGCGAACGAGGTGATCTGCGCGGCAGGGTCAGCCCAGTACTCGGAGACGATCTTGTTCTGCTGCTGGAGCAGGTCGATCGCAGCATCGAGCTGAGTCTGGTCAAGCGCATACGGGTTGGTGATGCCGAGGTCCGGCTCGTGAGCCATCAGGTACACGGCGGCGTCAGCGATGTAGATCGGTGCGTCGTACGCGATGATTTGACCGGCGTAGGGGCTGTCAGCTTCCCACGCAACATCCCAGCTCGTCGGTTCCTCGGTCACAACATCGCTGTTGTACTGAAGGATGTTGGCGCCGCGGCCGATCGGAACGCCATACGATTTTCCGTTGATGGTGTCATAGATCTGACCCTTCATGCCCTCAACGATGTCGTCACCGAAGTTGGGAACGAGGTCGAGGTTGATGGGCTGAACGTCGCCACCGGCAATGAGGCGAAGACTCGCGTCACCCGAAGCGGAGACGATGTCGTAATCGCCGGTGCGCATGAGCTGAACCATCTCGTCGCTAGTTCCCGCAACGCGACGGTTGACCGTGCAGCCAGTTTCTGCGGTGAATCCGTCGGTCCAGGCTGGTTCAACAAAGCCACTCCACGCGACAATGTTGACTTCACTTTCCATCTCGCCCAACTCTTCGAGCATGGCGATATCGGGAACGTCGATGCTGAGGCCGCCGGCAGCAGTGCCGTCAGCGTCAGCGGAACAGCCCGTGAGGGCGAGCGCGGCAACAGCGAGGAATGCTGCGCCGGTCATGATCTTGGATCTCATGGTGACTCCTTTGTGTGATTGGTGTGTGTTGCAGGGGTGATCTGTTAGCCGATGCGCGAGGCGTGGTCTTTTGCCCATTCGACGCGCACGCTGTCACCACGGGCGAAGTCGGATTCGGCAGAGGGGTGGTGGTCATTGGGGCGTTCGGCGATGATGCGCACGCCCGAGTCGGTGTCGACAAGAAAGCGTGTGGTCGGTCCGGTGTAGACGGTTTCGGAGACGGTGCCGAGTAGTGAAATCGCGCCAGCGGTGGCGGCTGCTGTTGCGGGTAGGAGGCGTACGCGTTCGGGGCGCACGCTCGAGAGGGCACCGTCGCTCGAGAGTGCTGCGGGCACTAGGTTGGAGAGTCCCAGAAACTTGGCGACGAATTCGGTGGCCGGGAATTCGTAGACTTCGCGGGCGGTGCCGACCTGTTCGACCCGGCCGTTGTTGAAGACGGCGACGCGGTCGCTCAGCGTGAGGGCTTCTTCTTGGTCGTGGGTGACGAAGATGAAAGTGATGCCGACTTCGCGTTGGATTTGCTTGAGCTCGATCTGCATTTCTTCGCGCAGTTGCTTGTCGAGGGCTCCGAGTGGTTCGTCGAGCAGCAGCACTTGGGGGCGCAGGATGAGCGCGCGAGCCAGGGCGATGCGCTGGCGTTGGCCGCCGGAGAGTTGGTGGGGAAGGCGATCCGCGACGGCAGAGAGGCGCACTTGCTCGAGGGCAACACCCACCTGGGTTGCGCGTTCGGCGCGGCTGACTCCGGCAACCCGCAGTCCGTAGCCGACGTTTTCCGCGATCGTGAAGTGCGGGAACAGCGCGTAATCCTGAAACACCGTGTTGACCTGGCGCGCATGCGGCGGAACAGCAGTTACGTCGGTTCCGCTGAGATGGATGCTGCCGCGCGTGACGTTCTCGAAGCCCGCGATCATCCGCAGCACGGTGGTCTTGCCTGAGCCGGAGGGGCCGAGCATCGAGAGGAACTCCCCCGGCTTCACGTCAAGGTTGAGCGCTTCAACTGCGGTGAAGTCGCCGAATTCCTTGGAGACCCCAGAGAGGGTTACGGCACCGGGCGCTGTGAGGGAGTCCGATTCGGACGGGGCTTGCTGGGCGGAAGCGTGCACGAAGAACTCCTTGGAACGACATTGATCTCTGAGTGGATCTAAACCTATAGAACCAGAGTTCATATTTCAAGCGTGTGTCCAAATCGTCACAAAACAGCAACGGCTCAGGCGAACAGTGCGAGAATTGAGCAATGCACCCGTCCGATTCGGCAGAAGCGCCGCGAAATAGTGGGGTTGTCGCCGATGACACCGCACGCTCCCGTGACGCCGCGCGACCGGGACGGCTGCAGGGCGCACTCTTCCAATCCATTGGTGATGCTGGCCGCGCCGAACTCGTCGAGCGTCGGCTCGCCGGGGCAATCACGGGCGGGCACCTTCGTGCTGGCGAGCGTCTTCCTTCGGAATATGACCTTGCGCGCAGCTTTGGGGTAGCCCCCACGACCGTGCGTGAATCGCTCCTCGCGTTGCGCAGCCAGGGCCTCGTCGTCACACGTCGCGGACGCAATGGCGGCAGCTTCGTCGCAGACTCTGCTGACCCGGTCGCCCACGCGCGCACCGCTTTGGCGGCAACATCCCGCGTCGCTCTTCGTGATCTGGGTGCCCACTACGCGGCCATCACCGCCGCGTGCGTTCGTCTCGCGGCGCGGCGAGCGGTTCCGTCGGAAGTGCAGCAGGTGCGTTCGCGGCTCGATCGCCTTGACGAATCAGATCTCGAACAGTGGCGAAGAACCCTCGACGATGCGCAGATCGAGCTTGTTGCCCTCAGTCAGTCGGCCAGGCTCACCCGCGAACAGATGCGATTGCAAGCTGAAATGTCACCCATGCTTCGCCTCGTTGACGCGGATGAAACATCCCGCAGCGCCCAGCATGCTCTGCTGCTCAACGTCGTGAATGCGGTGGAAGCGGGCAACGACCACGAAGCAGTTGCGGCGACCGAGCGCATGGTGGATGCCGTAATCGATGCGCTCATCGACCTGCAGTCTCCAGTGCGCTGAACTAGCGGTACAGGGTGTCTGGTGCATAAGATGCGACGAACAGGTTCAGCCAGAGTAGGCAGCACCCGATGAAGACAAGCGAAGGCGCAACGCAATGGTGACGACAGCGACAGAGGCGAGCACAGCGGCTCGCGCCGCAGCGATCGTGTCCCAGTATTTCAGCGCCCCGATTGCCAGCCTCGAAGCGACTGCGACCCAACTTGGCACCGAGCTGGCGGCATCCGGGCACTTGGGACAGCTCTCATCTCAACAGCTTGATGCACTGGTCGAGCCGCACGCTCTGGCAACGGTAGCTCTGCCCGATGTGAACATTTACGGTGCCGGTTTTATCGCTGCTGTTGGACTCCTGGCGGATGAACGAAACCACCTTTCTTGGTGGCAAGGCGACGACCCCAAGCGACTACTTCTCGCCGCCCAATCGGTGAACAAAGAGCACATCGATTACAGCGAGCTTGAGTGGTTTCGGGTGCCGATGGAGACCGGCCGTGGGCATGTTGCCGGGCCCTACGTCGACTACCTGTGTAGTGACGAATACACGATTACGATCGCGGCGCCCGTGCACATCGATGGCACCTTCGTCGGCGTTGCTGGCCTTGATCTGCTCATCGATTCTGTTGAGCGTCAGCTGCTGCCGAAGCTCGCCGGACTCGGCGACAAGGTGACCCTCGTGAACAGTGTTGGTCGCGTCGTTATCTCGACGGATTCGCGCCATGCCACCGGCGATGCCGTGCGTGGTGGTCAACTAGCCGAGCTTGGGCGCACAGCCTGTGAGGGCGTCGCGTTGGAAATCATCGCCGAATAGCGACCTAGTTTATCGAACCATGCGGGCGTCAACGATCTTTGGCGCGGCGGGGTCGGACTGTTCGGCGCCATCGAACTCGAAGCCGTTTCGACGGTAGAAAGCGACTGCTCGGGGGTTGGCTTTTGCGACCCAGAGCATCGCTGGGGTGTCTCCCAGAACTTCGTCAAGCAGTGATTGGCCCGCGCCGGTGCCGTAGTGCGACGCGGCGAGATAGATTGCATAAAGTTGCCGGTCGCGCGGCAACTCTTCTTCTCCCTTAGAGCGCATGCCGTTTCCGGCGCAGGCGAACCCGGTGATCTCCCCACCGCTCTCAGCGACCCGGATGCTCACATCCGTGCGAGGGTCGGTCAGAATGCGATTCCACATCCGGTGTCGTCCCTCAACATACTCAGCACTGAAGAAATCCCCGGGCAGGAGATGGGAGTAGGTTTCGCGCCACGCTGACACGTGCAACTCGGCAAGCGCGGGCGCGTCGGCTAATTGTGGTGCTCGGAGAGCAAAAGTCATAGCGGCATCTTCACACGATCGTCTCGTCTCGTCTAGGACTTACGGCAGGCCCTCGGCACCCTGTTGGTGCTCGTCGGGATGACGCTTGGCCAGCGGCGCCGGCGTCAATTTGTGGAGCGGTGACGTCGGTTACCGTCAGGTAACGCCTGATCGAAAGCCTTGACAACCCGAATTATAACTAATAAGAATGCTTGTTAACTAATAGCTCGTGAGGGCGAGAAGTCGCCCCCACACTTCGGAAAGGACCAGCATGCGCACCAAATTGCTTGCTATCGCCGCCGCAGGGTTGCTCGTCACCGGCTTGGCCGCGTGCAGCGACGGTGGCGGAGACGCCCCGAACAATGATTCAGAGCAGGTCGGCAAAATCGCCGTGCTCCTGCCCGACTCCAAGTCGTCACCGCGTTGGGAAACCGCGGACCGTGTGTTCTTCGAACAGGCATTTGCTGCAGCCGGCCTCACCGAAGAGGACTACATCATCAGCAACGCCGAAGGCGATGCATCCGTGCAGACCAGCCAGGCCGACCAAGCCATCACCGATGGCGCCACCGTGCTCGTGCTCGTGAACCTCGATAACGGGTCAGGCTCCGCGATCATCGACAACGCGCAATCACAGGGCGTCACGGTCATCGACTATGACCGCCTCACGGTTGGCGGTAACGCTGACTACTACGTGAGTGGAGACGCCACCGCGGCCGGAGTGTTGCAGGGCGAAGGCCTTGTCGAGGACCTCGCCGGTATCGATACTCCCCGTGTTGCCATCCTCGATGGTGCTCCGACTGACTCCTTCGCCACCGACCTCGCTACGGGCTACGGCTCAGTGCTCGACCCGCTGTTCGAATCGGGCGAGTTCGAGAAGGTTGACCAGCAAGCAGTCAAGGGCTGGGACGGTGCCACCGCGTTGACGATGTTCGAGCAGATGCTCACCGCAGCGAGCAATGACATCGACGGGGCTATCGCCGCCAATGACACGCTCGCGAATGCGGTTGTGTCCGCTCTCAAGTCGCAAGGTCTGGGAATGATCCCGGTTAGTGGCCTCGACGGAACCATCCCGGCGCTCCAGCACATCCTTGCAGGCGAGCAGACCTTCACCGTCTACTTCTCCTACGGAACACAGGCGAAACTTGCCGCTGACCTGGCGGTGCAGTTGCTGAACGGTGAAGAGCCGACAGGAATCACCGCAGAGGTCGATAACGAGGGAAAGACCATCCCCGCGATGATGATCGACCCGGTCACCGTGCGAGCCGACAACATTGAGGACACCGTGATTGCGGATGGCCTCATCACGTGGGATGACATCTGCGTTGGTGAGTACGCTCAGTACTGCCCAGCAGGCTGAACGACTCCCTCTAGCTAAAGGAACACCATGGTGCGGACCACGATTACGGCAGACTCTCCGAGTTTGATGCGTCGACTCAACACGGTAGCGGTGTTGGGCTCGATCCGTGATCGTGGTCCCATCTCACGCCCGGCCCTCGCTCGCGAGACCGGACTATCCACCCCAACGATCGCTCACATCGTCGAGTTGCTGCTCGACAAAGGCTACGTCGACGAGGTAGATTCCTCGCCAGACCACGGACCAAAACGACCCGGCCCGCGAGCGAAATTGCTCAGTTTCCGGGCGACCCTCGGCTATGTAATCGGCATCGACACCGGCGCGGATAACTCCGCCGCGAAGCTGGCAGATCTCTCGGGCAAGGTCGTCGCCGAAGCCCGAATTCAGCACACGCAACCCGTGCGCAGCGAAGATGTTCTGAACACCATCCGAGCCGTCACAGCTCACGTTCTCACTGAGGCTTCGGTCTCAGCCAGCGACCTGCACGCCATCACCATCGGCACGCCTGGCGTCGTCGACCCGAGCACCGGAAAAATCTCTCTCGCGCCTCAAATTCAGGGCTGGGACGGGCTCGACTTAGCCACCGAGCTGAGTGACCTCGCCGACTGCCCCATCGTGATTGAAAACGAATCGCATCTCTCCCTTCTTGCCGAGCGATGGATGGGCCGGGCTCGCGACGCTGTCGACGTGATTTTCGTACAGCTAGGGATTGGCATCGGAGGCGCCATCCTCATGGGAGGCAAAATCTATCGCGGCAGCAACGGCGCCGCGGGAGAAATCGCTTATCTCGTAACCGGCGGCGAAGACGAAGATGTGCCTCCGGAGTCATCCGCCGGCGCCTTCGAATGGTTCGCTGGTGGGCAGGCTTACCGTCGCCACGGAATGCGGGTCGCCGCAACGGATGCCGGAGCACTGCTCCTAGAACTTGCCGGGGGAAACCCTGAGGGGGTCACCGCCCGGATCGTCTTTGACGCGGCAGCGCAGGGAGACCCTGCAGCACTCGAGATCACTTCGATGCTCCTCGCCCGGCTCGGCCGCGGGCTCGCCAGTATCGCGACAACGTTGAACCCCGAACTCATTCTGATTGGTGGCGGAATTACGAATGCCGGAGAGGTTGTGCTGCAGCCCATCCGCGATGTCATCGAAAACATCACCCCGTACCCGCCCGCTATCGCCCTCAGCGCTCTCGGAGATGACGGAACCGCACTCGGTGCCGTTCGTCGTGCCATGGAAGTCGCCGAGGAAACCACTTTCTCTTTTCTCACCGTGAAACAGAACCAGTAATAAGGAGATTCTCGCCATGAGCTTCAGCTATTCTGCCTCGACCTTCCTGCCGTTCCGCGACATGGAAGCCTGCATAGCGGCGCGGAAGATCACGCGCGAGGAAATCACCCAGCACGCCAACCCTGACTTTCGCATCCGAGTTGAAGATGACAAGACGGCGTTCTATCAAGCGTTCGCCAATGATCTGGTTGACCGGATTCGCGAGGCTCGCGATGAGAGCCGAGATTTTGTGGGCATTCTGCCCGTCGGACCAGTGCCGCAGTATGCCGAAGCGGCGCGCATCATTAACGAGGAACGACTGAGCTTGGCGCACGTGCGTACTTTCAACATGGACGAGTATGCGAACGAGCACGGCGAGACCGCACCGCCCGAATGGGAAGGATCGTTCCGCACCGCCATGTGGCAAAACTTCTTGGGACGCATCGATGAAGATCTTCGTCCGAAGGAAGAGAACATCCACTTTCCGAGCACGGCCAACATCGGTGACTATTCGACGATGATCGAGGATGCCGGCGGCGCCGACGTTTGCTACGGCGGCATCGGATGGAGTGGCCACATCGCCTTTTGGGAGCCCCAACTCGGCGCCGAATTTGACGGTGACCTCGACGCCTATCGTGCCGCCCCCGGGCGCATCGTTGAGCTCAACCCGATGACCGTTATGCAAAACGCGTTGCACTCTTTCGGTGCCGACTGGTCGTGGGTGCCACCCATGGCAGCCACTGTCGGGCCGAAAGATATTCTCGGCGCAAAGCACCGTTCATTCTGGCTCGACGGCTACCTCGGAGGCGGGATCTCCTGGCAGCGCTTCATCGCACGGCTTGTCGCGCACGGCCCGGTCAACGAATTTGTCCCCGGATCGTTCCTTCAAGAAACGCGCTGCGACTACACAATGCTTGGCGAAGTCGCAGACAACGTCGAAATCGCGATGTCCTAAGCACAGCCTCGAAACGACTACCTCAAAATGACTACCTCGAAATGACTTCTTCGATCGGAAAGGGAACCATGACCGCAACGCCAGCGCTCGAACTCAAGGGCGTTTCCAAGCAGTTTGGTGCCGTGCAGGCGCTGTATGACGTCGACCTCACTGTCAGCCCCGGCGAGATTGTGGCCCTGGTGGGCGACAACGGTGCCGGAAAATCGACGCTGATCAAATCCATCGCGGGCATCCACCCCCTCAGTAGCGGTCAGATCCTGTGGAAGGGCAAACCGGTGACGGTGCGTTCCCCGCGGCACGCAGCGGATCTCGGCATTGAGGTCGTTTACCAGGATCTGGCGTTGGCCGACAACCTCGATGTCGTCGAGAACATGTTTCTGGGGCGTGAGGTGCTCACCAAGACATTCCAACTCGATCGCACAGACATGGAACGTCGCGCGCTGGCGGTGCTCGATCAACTGGGAGTAACGACCATCCGATCGGTGCGTCAGAGCGTCGCCGGTCTCTCGGGAGGACAGCGCCAATCCGTCGCCGTCGCAAAAGCGGTGATGTGGAGTGCGCAACTGGTGATCCTCGACGAACCGACCGCGGCTCTCGGCGTAGCCCAGACGCGGCAAGTTCTTGAGCTGGTGCGTCGCCTCGGCGAGCAAGGTCTTGGAGTCATCCTGATCTCCCACAACCTGCACGACGTCTTTGAGGTCGCCGACCGCATCGTGGTGTTGCGGCTCGGTCAGAACGTCGCCGAATTTGATCGGCGCAGTGTCACGCAGACCACCGTCGTTGAAGCAATCACCGCCGGCGGCCTCTCCACCGTCCCCGGCCAGAATGAGGAGACCCTGTCGTGAGCGCTGCACCTGTCACCAAAAATTTGGCCCCGGTCCCCGAGCCGGTCACTCTTCGCCAGTACGCCAGCAACTGGTATTTGGGCCTGCGCAACGGAGAGCTGGGCTCACTGCCCATCGTTATCGGGCTTCTCGTGATCGCTGTCGTGTTCCAGTCGATGAACAGCAACTTTCTCACGGCCGGCAACTTCGTCAACCTGATGGTGCAAGGCGCCGCCATGGCCACCATCGCCATGGGGGTCGTTTTTGTGCTGCTCATCGGCGAGATTGACCTGTCGCTTGGCTACGTCTCCGGGGTGGGTGCGGTACTCACCGCCCTTTTCTTGCTTCCGGATGGCGTTCAGCTCCCCACCGGGGTTGCGCTCGTCGGTGCTGTTTTCGCTGGCGCTCTCATCGGCCTCCTGCACGGCCTACTCATTACGAAACTGAAGATCCCCTCGTTCGTGGTGACGCTCGCGGGATTCCTAGGCTGGAATGGTGTGGTCTTGCTGCTCATCGGCAGCCGCGGATCAATCATCATTCAAGACAAGACTGTCGTTGGCCTGGCGAGCGAGTTCCTGCTGCCGGCCATCGCGTGGGGTCTTCTGGCGATCTGTGTTCTCGCCTACGGTGCAGCGCAACTGGTGCGCCGAGCCCAGCGTCAGAAGAACAGCCTCGCAGTCGACCCGCTGTCGATTATCGGGTTGCGGGTAGGCGCGCTCGCCGTGTTTGGCGGGGCAATCGTGCTGGTCTCGAACCTCAGCCGCGGTATTCCTTACGTCTTCGTGCTGGTCGGAGTGCTCTTTCTGCTCTGCACCTTCGTTCTCACCCGAACAAAATTTGGAATCTGGGTTTACGCGATTGGTGGCAGCATCGAGGCGGCTCGTCGCGCCGGTATCAACACCGACCGCGTGCGCATCATTTGCTTCATGATCTGTTCATCAATGGCCGTGACGGGCGGGATCATCCTGGCTTCACGACTGCGCTCCGTCGATAGCAATGCGGGCGGTGGCTCATTGTTGCTCTACTCAATTGCGGCAGCAGTGATCGGCGGTACTTCGCTGTTCGGTGGTCGCGGTAGCGCCCGTTCGGCGATTCTGGGTGCACTTGTTATTGCCGCGATCGACAACGGACTCGGCCTGCTTGGCCTCGGCTCCGGCGAGAAATTTGTCATCACTGGACTCGTACTTCTCGCGGCCGTTGCGGTCGATGCACTCTCGCAGAAGGGTCGGGTTCAGTCGGGCAAGGGGTGACCCCAGCGAAATGCATGTTCTTATCGTCGGCCAGCGCGCGATTAATGACAAGTGCTCGGGAAAAGGATTTCGGTCACGAGTCAGTCGGTCTGCGGCCTATCGGGGTCAGTGCAAAAGCCACTGCCGAGGCCGTTCAGCGGTTCGCCGCCATTGCCGCACAGCGAGCCGCCTGTGGGCGCCTCATCGACCACAGTTGTGGTGATCGCTGTCCACCCGATAACTTCTCCCGCAAACACCGGCACGAACTTGCTGTCGACAAGCTGGACAATGCGCTCGCCGATGAGGAGCCCCGTATCCGGGTCGATGATGATTTCATGGAGAAATCCATCGCTTTCTTCCCGGCCGAAAGCGACTCCGGTTCGACCGTTGAGTGTGGCTGCCTCATCGGTGATTTCAACGCCAGGAATCCCCGCCGCGGCCCGATAAAGCGCGGCACGAAGCTCCGCCGGAACCACGCCGGTGCGCAGCGTCGCGGAGATGAACTCGAATGCTTGCCCGTCGGCGCTCACCCCGTGACCAGCGGTAACCCGATAGATGTAGTTGAGCAGCCGCTGGGGGTCGCGCGGCAGCTCATCCAACCTCCAGTCGCGTGGTTTCGAATTGTCGAAACCGCCGAATGGTGCCCGGCTGATTTCCTCTTCCTCGAAGCCTGCCCGGGCAGACTCCTGCGCTTCCTCTTCGAAGCCCTCACCGAAGACCTTGATCGCTGCTCGTGGTTCGGATACGCGCACCCACTCGTCTGAATTGTCGGCAGGAATATACAGTTGTGAGTTTTGGGTTCCTAGATAGGCAAAGTGCTCCCACTCCGCGGTCTGCACTCCCGTCCTAAAGACCGCCTCGGTGTCGACCTTCAAGTATTGCCCCGCCCCGACGACGGGATCGGAATTCTCTATAGCGGCGGCGGCGGCATCGCTTAAGGCGGACGCGGCAGCAGCATCCGCCCCACCTTGCCAGCCAGCCAAGCCGAGCACGTCGGTGAATACGAGAGTGGTCACGAGCGCGCCGGCGGCAAGCGCGGAAACGCCGCTAAACAAAGCGATGCGCTTGCGGGGGTTGGCTCTCGCGATCGCTGGTTGCGCCGCAATGTGCTCAATTAGGGCTCGGCGGCCGCGACGGACCGCGTCGATCGATGGGTCAGCGACATCGTTACCGAATGCTCGGAGCTGTTGAAGTTCGTCCACGATCCACCTCCTGTGCTGGCGTGATGCCAGCGGATAGGCGCAGCACTCGCCGCGCGCGATTGAGACGTGACCGAACAGTCCCGACGGGAATGCTCAAGGCGAGTGCAACGCCCTCATAGTCGAGGTCGCCCCACGCGTACAGCAGCAGCGCATCCCGGTCGCGAGCAGGCAGCTTGCGAATCGCTCCCGCCAAAGCCCGAACGGAGAGTTCTGCGTCGAGGCGATCATCGTGATTCTCGACGACCGTCGCTGGTGGCCCAGAGGCCACAACCGCGCGCAAGAACCGCGCCTCAGAACCCCGATGTTTGCGGATCAGCACCGTCGCGATTCCGAGCAACCACGGCAAAGCGCTCTCGAAGGCGCTATCGAAGCGGTTTCGCCGCTCGAAAGCCACCAGAAAAGTTTCGGCCATGATGTCATCCGCTGTGTCAACGCCCGCTCGCCGTGCGGCATACCGATAGACGGTCGTCGCATGGCGGTCGTACATCTCCGCAAAGACCGCAGGGTTATCCCACGACCTCCAGATGATCTCGTTATCGCTAGTCACACTAGGTATTGCTCCCTAGCTTGAATTAAGTTCACGATTGGCTCCTCGGGCGAGCGTACCGCAGCCATCTTTCCTGCGGAGCGTGCTCCAGTAATGCCATAGAAGTATCAGTTGTGCGCTCTAACTGATGCTTCTATGGCATTACTGCGACGTCTCGTGACACACAGCGTGAGGCGAAGTGCGTGATGCGTTGGTAACGCTGACTTGGTGCGCTCAGGCGTTGTCATTCACATGAATGACTATTCTGCCGTCGGCGAGATCGGGCAGTGCGTTGTCGTCGTCGCTGTCTGGGGCGGGAGCGGGGATCGATTGTTCAGCTTCCCACAGGAGATGCGCGGAGTATGCCGTGGGATGAAAAACTTCGTCGAAGGGGGCGATGAATCCACCCGACATCCGCTTTCGGGGACTCGTTTCACTCTCTCGAGCAATCTCCCATTTTCGCCAAAGCGGCCACAAACCGGGCAAGACGACAACGAGTACACCGATGATTGCTAGCGTGATCCCCATTACGTCACGATAGTGCTGTAGTCCGCAGTTTGCGCTGACGGTGAGAAAAAATCCGGGATTGGGTTGAAGCCGTCGGGTGTGGGCGGGTCGAGGTTTCGCAGTCGCCGCTGGCAACCTACATCCGTCCCCGCCGCCGTGCTGAGCACGGGATACTCGTTCAAGCCGCGACCATAATGGGTCAATGCCGATCCTGAATAAAGACATGACGCTGTGCATCTCGTTGGCCGCGCGGCCCTCCAATCTCGGCACGCGCTTTCACAACTATCTGTACGAAGAGCTCGGCCTGAACTTCATCTACAAAGCCTTCACGACGAGCAACATTGAGGATGCCATCGCCGGGGTCAGGGGCCTGGGCATCCGGGGTTGTTCCGTTTCGATGCCGTTCAAAGAGGCAGTGCTTGAGCTTGTGGATGTTGTCGAGCACTCCGCCGCGGCGATCGAGTCGGTGAACACGATCGTGAACAATGACGGCGTGCTTACGGCATCCAACACCGACTATGAGGCCGTGGCCGACCTGATCGCACGCCACCAGCTCGACCCGTCTTCGTCAGTGCTGGTTCGCGGCTCGGGTGGCATGGCCAAAGCGGTCGTCGCCGCCTTCCACGGTGCCGGCTTTGCTGATGTGACGGTGCTCGCCCGCAACGTGGAGGCTGGCGAAGCAATCGCCACAAAGTATGGCTACCGCGCCGTGAGTGTCGATCCGCAGCCCGGCCACGCGGTGATCGTCAACGTGACTCCGCTCGGGATGGCGGGAGACGCCGCCGACGAACTCGCGTTCACGCGCGACCACATCCACGCCGCGCAGACGGTGTTCGACGTGGTGGCGTTCCCAGCCGAGACTCCGCTCATTCGGGCCGCCCGGGATGCCGAAAAACTCGTCATCACGGGCGCCGAAGTCATCGCGCTCCAGGCCGCGGCGCAGTTCGTTCGCTACACCGGAGTTACGCCGACGCCCGAGCAGATCGCGCGTGCTTCGGCCTTCTCGCGGGAGTAGTCGCAAGAACGCTAGTGTCTCGTCGGCAGGTGCGATGTGGACGCCGCAGACAACTCGCTCCCGGAGTGGTAAATTGCTCATGTTCGGCCACCGCTATCAAACGCGTTGCGGTTTCAATGAGCAATCAGTGAGGGAACTCATGACAAGTGCAAGGGAAAAGCTCAGGCGCTTCTTGTCGCCATGGTGGGCCGTGGCGTGGTTTGTTGCGGCCATCGTGTGGCTGACTGGGCTTAACATTCTCTATATTGAGGGCGGCGCCACCAACGACTTGTTGGGATTCATCTCCATAGTCCCGATCTGGTCACACACGATCTACGTCGTCGTTCGAAGCGCGCGGCGCCGTAAGAGTGTGGCGAAATCGCCCGACGAGGTAGATCCCGCGTGACGGAATCTGATGACGCTGAGCCGTCAGGCTCCCAGTTCACGCCGCACCCGCGAGATTTCGAGGGCTTTGAGATGCCATCATCCGTTCCGCCCGGTATGCGCCTCGAGCTAAGCCGTGCTCCTCTGAAACCCGGGCAAGAGCCGGTTTTTGAGGAATGGATGAACGAGCTCAACGATCGCTATGATGAGCACGAAGCAGCGGTGTCAGCTGAGCGCCAGATCTTTGAAGCCACGTTTAAAAGCACCGAAGCGGATGGCCAAGTGTGGATCTACCACCTCAGTCTCATGGGCACGGCGGGTGACCCCCTCGACGAGCAGCTCCCCATGGGGGCGGATCACGCAGCGTATAGCCGACGTGCAAAAGAACCTGGCTGGGAGGAGCTCGAGCCCAAATTCATGCTCACTCCGAACCACCTCCGCGAGCAGATGGAGAAGTGGGCAGCGACTGGAACCGCGTGAGGAACTACGGCCCTACTCGCAGCTTCATGTACATGAGACCGGTGCATCCGGCGCTCTTGAGGTCATCGACGACGCGTTCTGCGAGTACGAACGTCATGGCTTTAGCTCCCATGATCGTGACCGCGTGCGATGCCAACTTCGATGCCGAGAGTACATAGCGGATCGGAAGTCCGTTTGGGCCGAACGTGGAGTGCTCGTGGTCGTAGAGATCGAGCTGTTGAGGGAAGTGCGGGACCCAGTGAGGCTGTTCGATCCCGTTGGGACCGATGACCGTGCCCGGCAACCACTGGATCTCATCATCCACCGTTTGGTGTGACTCAAGAATATCTTTCATCCTTTGGCTCACTACGCGCACGCCATCGGCCGCCACCACGATGTCGCCGGGTGGATGCTCGGAGTTCGGCCAAGTCCAGCGAAGGTCGGGAATCTCAGTGAGCCGACCTAGTCGCCGAAGTCTCCTACTGAAATCGAAGTCGTGGTTAACAGGGTCGGCGACGCGAGACGCATCACCGGTGGATTTCCACGTGACCTCAAAGTAATTCTTCTGCGGTTCCATCGCTACCTCCATCGGCGTTTATCGAAGTGCTGCAGCGCTACGCTCGCACCGACACCGTCACGGTGAACTTGCTGTTGCGTCCGGCCTGGCGGGTGGGGCCGACGGTGCGGTTCAGGAAGTCGCGGTACCCGAGATGGGTGTTGAAAACTACCCACAGTTCTCCGCCGGGTTTGAGCACGCGGCGGGCGTCAGCCAGCATCCGCAGAGCAACACCCGCGTGCACAGTGGCTCCCGTGTGGAAGGGCGGATTGCACACGATCAGATCAGCACTGGCTGTCGGCCGTTCGGTGAGGGCGTCTTCGCGCGCAGCCTCAACTCGCGTTCCGACACCGTTGGCGTCGGCTGTTTCGCGGGTCGATGCTACGGCGGCACTGGACTGGTCAACGGCAACCACGTGCAGGTCGGGGCGGGCGAGGGCGAGCGAAACGGCGAGCACCCCGGTGCCGCTGCCGAGGTCAACTGCGGTGGCGGCATCCGTCTTCATCTCAGGCAAGAACGTCAACAAGAATCGCGTGCCCATGTCGAGGGCTGCACCGGCGAAAGCTCCACCGTGGGCGCTGACCGTTAACTCGTCAACGGGAAGTTCTGGCTCCCGCAACACCGACGTGACCGGGTAGCGAGCTTCTTGAGCCTCGCGCTTTGCGCCCAAGGAGGTGAGCGTGCGGGACTTCTGACGCCCACGGCCCGCGTTCACATCGTCGAAGGAGCGACCGAGCACCTCATTCATCGCCAACGTCATGTGCTTGATGCGGCCACCCGAAATCACGGTCACGTCAGGCGACGCGAAGCGGGCAATAGCCTGGGCCCATTCATCCAACTCGGCCAGGCTGCGCGGCAACTGCATCAACACGAGCCGGGCACCCTCGAGCAACTCGGCGCCCAAAGCGTGCGAGCTGTAGTGCGGGGCGAGGTCACCCGCGTTCTCGGCTAGAGCAAGCTCCGACACCAACGAATCTTGGAACACGCGGATGCCGCGACAGTTGTGCATCGTGGCGGCCCCGAGCGTGAGTGCTCCATAGTTGTCACCCATCACCACCAGTTCGCCCGGCTGGATGTCGGCCAACTGCGGAGCAGCCTCGTCAAGAATGAGACGGTCGCTGGCATCCACCGCAAAAAGGTTGGGGGCTTCCACGTCGGGCCAACGTCGCAGAGTGGCGAACAGGTGCTCAGACATGGGGACTCTTTCGGTGGCGAGGCACCGCAAACAACGTGTGCGGCAGAGCCTCAAGCGTAGCCGAGCGCCCTGCGGCCACCCTTAACCCAGAAAGCGAGCAGCCCCGGCACTAGGTGGGGCCACTCGCTCACGGGAATCTAGTTGTAGCCGCGTGTGATGTGGGGCTCGTCAACGCACAGAGGGCATTCCTCTAGATGCATTGACGGGATACAATCGCACATTAGCTGTGGGGAACGAGCGTGTACTTAGTAGAGAGGTACTCGTGGATGCCTTCCGAGCCGCCTTCGCGACCGATGCCGGACTGCTTGACTCCGCCGAAGGGGGCGGCTGCGTTGGAAAGTACGCCAACGTTGAGACCCATCATTCCGGTGTCGAGAGCATCGATCATCCGGTTTCCGCGGGCAAGGCTTTCGGTGAACACATACGAGACGAGACCATATTCGGTGTCGTTCGCGAGGCGTACACCTTCGGCTTCGTCGGTGAACTCAACGATCGAGACAACCGGGCCGAAGATTTCTTCGCGCAGGATGTCGCTGTCGGCGGGAACGCTTGACACGATCGTGGGCTCATAGAAGCTTCCATCGCCCTCGACGCGCTTGCCGCCGGCGACAAGTGTCGCGCCGCGCTTGACGGCATCCTGAACCAACTCGTCTGCCTTGTCGACAGCCTTGTCATTGATGAGCGGGCCGATGGTGACGCCGTCTTCGGTGCCGCGACCGATCTTCATATCGGCGACACGGGCGGCAATCTTGTCGGCGAACTCAGCCGCAACCGAGCTGTGCACGATGAAGCGGTTGGCGGCGGTGCAGGCCTGGCCGATGTTGCGGAACTTGGCCGCAATCGCGCCGTCTACAGCCTTGTCGAGGTCAGCGTCTTCGAAGACAACGAACGGGGCGTTGCCGCCGAGTTCCATCGACGTGCGCAGAACGTTTTCGGAGGCTTGCTTGATGAGGGCTTTGCCGACCGGGGTGGAGCCGGTGAACGAGAGCTTGCGCAGGCGAGAGTCGGCAATGATCGGCTCCGACACTTCGGACGAGCTCGACGTCGTCACCACGTTGAGCACGCCGGCGGGAAGGCCAGCTTCTACGAAGAGCTTCGCGAGGAACAGAGTGCTGAGGGGCGTGAGCGCTGCGGGCTTCACGACGACCGTGCATCCAGCCGCCAACGCGGGCGCAATCTTGCGCGTCGCCATCGCGAGCGGGAAGTTCCACGGCGTAATGAGGAAGCTTGGCCCGACCGGGCGCTGCGACACGATCATGCGACCGGTGCCCTCAGGCGTGTTGCCGAAACGGCCCGAAATGCGCACGGCCTCTTCGCTGAACCAGCGCAAGAACTCGCCGCCGTAGGTGACTTCACCGTTGGCCTCGGCGAGCGGCTTGCCCATCTCGAGCGTCATCAGCAGGGCGATGTCGTCGCGGTGCTTCTGCACGAGGTCGAAGGTGCGACGCAGAATCTCGCCACGTTCCCGGGCGGGCGTTGCGGCCCAGGCGTCCTGAGCGGCGACCGCAGCGTCGAGTGCGCGCATGCCATCCTCTGCCGAAGCATCCGCAATAGTGCGGATGACCTTGCCGGTAGCGGGGTCGGTCACGTCGAGCGTCTTGCTGCCTGTTGCGGCAACCCACTCGCCGCCGATGAACAACTGGTTCGGCACTGCTTCAAGAAGCTGGGTTTCGGTGGAGTTCGTCATACGGTGTGCACCTTTCGTGGTGGGGAAATCTGCAAGTCAGTCAAACAGCGCTAGCTGAACTTCGGCTTGGCGCTGCGTGGGCGGGCACTGAACGCGCGCTCAGTGCGCGCTGGCCGCGAGTTAGGCCTTGGCGAGTGCGTCGCGAACGACGTCGAGGCCGTCGGCAATCAGTTCATCAGAGATCGAAAGCGGCGGGAGGAAGCGGATGACGTTGCCATAGGTTCCGCAGGTCAGCACGACAACACCGGCGGCGTGCGCTGCAGCCGCAACCTTCGACGTGAGGGCAGCGTCGGGCTCTTTCGTGGTGGGGTCGACGAGTTCCATGGCGATCATGGCGCCACGGCCACGAACATCACCGATGCGGGGGTCGCCGGCGCGGAGTCCGTTGAGGCGGCCACGGAAAATGGTTCCGATTTCGCGGGCACGCTCGACGGCGCCCGACTCTTCGAAGGTGCGGATCGTGGCGAGTGCTGCGGCGCAGGCGATGGGGTTTCCACCGTAGGTTCCACCGAGTCCGCCGACGTGAGCGGCATCCATGACATCGGCGCGGCCGGTGACAGCCGAAAGCGGGAGGCCGCCGGCGATGCCCTTCGCGGTCACCATGATGTCGGGAACGAGGTCTTCGTGGTTCGAGGCGAACAAGTCTCCGGTGCGGGCGAAGCCGGTCTGCACTTCGTCAGCGATGAAGATCACGTTGTTGGCGGTGGCCCATTCGCTGAGGGCTGGCAGGAATCCGGGGGCTGGCTCGATGAAGCCACCTTCGCCCTGGATGGGCTCGATGATGATCGCGGCGAGGTTGCTGGCGCCGACCTGCTTTTCGATCTGCAGGATGGCGCGGGCTGCGGCATCCTCACCACTGATTCCGCCATCGCGGAAGGGGTACGACATGGGGGCACGGTAAAGCTCTGACGCGAAGGGGCCAAAGCCGCTCTTGTACGGCATCGACTTGGCGGTGAGGCCCATCGTGAGGTTGGTGCGGCCGTGGTACGCGTGGTCGAAAGCCACAACAGCCTGCTTGCCGGTGAAGTAGCGGGCGATCTTGATCGCGTTCTCGACCGCTTCGGCGCCCGAGTTGAAGAGCGCAGTGCGCTTCTCGTGCGTGCCGGGGGTGATCTCGTTGAGCTTCTCAGCGACCTCGATGTAGCTCTCGTAGCCGTTGATCATGAAGCAGGTGTGGGTGAACTGGGCAACCTGAGCGGTGACGGCTTCGACAACGGCGGGGGCCGAGTTGCCGACGCCGGTCACGGCGATGCCGGAACCGAAGTCGATGAGGGTGTTGCCGTCAACGTCGCGAACAACGCCGCCGCCGGCAGCTTCGATGAAGACGGGAAGAGTGATGCCGATGGCTGCAGCGACGGACTGTTTCTTGCGCTCGAGCAGCTCGAGCGAGCGGGGTCCGGGGATCGCGGTGACGAGGTCGCGCTTCTGCGGAAGCGAGGGGCCGCCAACCGGGGCCGTAGGGGCGAGTGTGGAAGTAGTCATGGCCACCGATCCAATCTGTGGAGAAAAAGGGTGTTCTCCGAAGAGAACGTTTGGTTCAACCTAGTTCGCGGATGCTCGGCGCAACAGACACAGAGTGGCAATATTTGCAGCAATAGCTGACAGAATGGCAGCAGGAGGATTGCCATGCCCACACCCCTCACCGACGTGATCGCGACCGAGCGTCTCGCCCTGCGCCCGCTCACCGCCGCCGACACCTTCGAGCGCACCGTCACGTGGGTGCATAACTCCGATCTCGACGATCCAACGCCCTTCGTCACCGAGGGCCAATTGCTACTCACGACCGGGCGCCAATTCGTCGACACTGCCGACCCGGATGCCGTGCCCGACTTCGATTCCTACGTCGCCAGACTCGTCAGCGCCGGCGTCGCGGCGATCGGTTTCGGCACCGAAGTGATCACCCACGGAGTGCCCGCCGGCCTCGTCGCCGCGTGTTCCGCCGCCGGACTTCCGCTCTTCGAAGTGCCGTACCGCATCCCGTTCATCGCCATCAGCCGCCTCGTCGCCGACAACGAAGCCGAGCAAGCGCGCGCCGGCTTCGACCGCGCCCTCGCCGCCCAAAACGACATCGCCAGCGCCGCCGTCGGCAAAGGCCGTCTGCCCGCCGCAGCTGCCCGCGCCGCCGAGCACCTCGACTGTGGCGTGTGGATCTTCGACGCCGACGGCGAGCTCGTGAGCGACAGGTCCGAACCTCAGCGCGGCGGAAAAAGCAGCGTGAAGGCGGCGCGCGCGACTGCCGATCGCGCGACTGCCAGCCCAGCGGCCGCCAGCCGAACCGTGGATGCCGCCCCCGCCATCCGCCGCTCGGTCACGACTCTGCTGGGTCGGGCTCGTCGCGCGCGCGTCGTTGAGCAGTTGTCTGGCGAACACCGCGTGGTGCAAACTCTGGGCCCGAGCGGACGCTTGTGCGGGGCCATCGCGTGGTCGCGCGACACCGAATTTGGGGCACTCGACAATTCGGTGATGACGGTGTTGGCGGCGCTCGCGGAGGTGTCGCTCGAGCAGACCGAGAATTTGCGGGTGGGCCATCGGGCGATTTTGGAGCAGTTGTTTCAGCTGTTGAAGGATGGTCGGGTCGACAGTGTGCGGCGGGCGGTGCGGGTGGCGGGCATCGATTTGCCGGCGGAACGTTTTGCGGTAGCGGCGCTGGAGTTGAGTCAGACCACGGCGAGTGTTCGCGATGTACTCGAGCGTCGGGCAGCCCGCGCCGAGAGCACGTTCTTTGCGGTCGCCGACGGTCGGCACTTGCTGGTGCTGATCGATGCGAGCCAGCTGCGAGCCGAGAAACGATTCTTTGCCGCCAACGAACTCACCGTCGGGCTGTCGGCGGTGCTCGGCTGGAGCGAATTGACCGTCGCGATCACCCAAGCGGTGCGCTCGCTCGAAGCAGCGCCGGCCGCTGCGATCACCGAATTCGACAGCCTCGTCGGCGAGAGCTTTTTCGGTCTGCTGGCGTCGAGTTCGGTGGCCGATATTGCTCACGCTCGCCTCGCTAGCGTCATCGAATCTGCCGACGGGCTCGCGCTGCTGCGGGCCGCGCAAGTGTGGCTGCGGCACAACGGTCAGTGGGATCCGGCGGCACGGGAGTTGGGCATCCACCGGCACGGTCTCAAGTCGCGGATGCAGCGGCTCGCCGACCTCACCAATCTGAACCTTGACACCTTCCAGGGCCGCGCCGAATTGTGGGCGATGTTGGCCGCGATTGACCTGGGCGATGCGGGCTCGTAGCGCCGCCAAAAACCACCGCCCGAAAAATGTAACTTCCAACTTTCAGGTTTTCGCATGTAGCCTACGAACGAATCTCGGCGGCGTCGCCGGTCATTTTCGAGCAGCGAGGAGCCTCTCATGAAGACCTTCCAATTGATCAATCCCTACACTGGCGAAGAGGGCACAGCGCACCCCGCTGCCACCGACGAAATGATCGAGCAGATCGTCGCCGCCGCGCACTCCGAATACAACGGGGGAATGAACCGTGATCAGGTAAAAGAGCGTGCCGCGATCGTCACTCGCATCGCGGATTTGCTCGCCGAACGTGCCGCCGAATTTGGCGAGATTATCGTTCGCGAAATGGGCAAGCCGCTCGCTCAAGCTGTAGGAGAAGTTGAGTTCTCGGCCGACATTTTTCGCTACTTCGCCGACAACGCTGAAGCGTTCCTCGCCGACGAGCAAATCCCGGCCGGCGCTGGCACAGCATGGATCCGCAAGAGCCCCATCGGCCCCATCTTGGGCATCATGCCGTGGAACTTTCCGATCTACCAAATCGCCCGTTTCGCTGGCCCAAGCATCGTGCTCGGCAACCCCGTTTTGGTGAAGCCAGCCCAGCAGTGCCCCGAGTCGTCCGCCATGCTTGAAGCGCTCATTCACGAAGCCGGTTTGCCGGTAGGCGGCTACCAAAATGTGCTCGCCGACAATGATCAAATCGCGAAGCTTGTTGAAGACCCCCGCATCCAAGGAATCTCCCTCACGGGCTCCGAGCGTGCCGGTGCAATCGTCGGTGCCGCCGCCGGTGCCAACCTCAAGAAGAGCGTGCTCGAATTGGGCGGTTCAGACCCGTTCATCCTGATGTCGACTGACGACATGGATGCCACGGTGGAGGCAGCAGTTGCGGCTCGCATCGACAACAACGGCCAGGCCTGCAACGGAGCCAAGCGTTTCGTCATCATCGACTCGCTTTACGAAGAATTCGCGGAAAAGTTCAGTGCAGCGATGGGTGCCATCACGGTCGGTGACCCCATGGAAGAGAGCACCGAGCTCGGCCCGCTCTGCTCGGTGGATGCCGCCAAGAACTTGGAAGAACAGGTTGCCGAAGCAGTCGCTGCTGGCGCCACTCTGCGGGTCGGAACCGGCAAGCGCGATGGCACCAAGTTTGCCCCAGCAGTGCTCGAGAACATCAGCCCGGAGAACCCCGCCTACACGGTGGAGTTCTTCGGTCCGGTTGCCCAGCTGCACCGCGTGGCCAGCGAAGAAGAGGCCATCGAGCTGGCTAACGCCACGCCGTTCGGTCTTGGTTCGTACGTCTTCACGACGGATGCCGCCCAAGCTGACCGCATCGCTGATGGCATCGACGCTGGCATGGTCTACATCAACGAGGTTGGCGCGGATGCTCCCGAGCTGCCATTCGGTGGAGTCAAGAACTCCGGCACCGGTCGCGAGCTTGGTTCGCACGGCATCGACGAGTTCATGAACCGCAAGCTGGTCAAGCGCCCGTAGCGTCGGGGGTTTCGCGCTCTGGGCTTCTCGCTTGGCGCGCTGAGCTACGGCTGCGTGTTTCCCGCGAGGGTGCGCGCGGCCGTAGCTCGTCGCTTCTGTCCTAGAGCCTCATAGGATTCTGCGAGTTCACGGTTCGCGCCCTGCCGAATCTCGCCATCGTCGCGAGCGTTGCGCACGACGGCGCGCAGGAGCTTCACCGCGTCCTTGTGGCGGCCTTGCCCAGCGAGAAGCCGCGCAGCGAACCGTTCGGTCATCACGGCGGATCGTGGGTCGTTGGCGGCGCGGAAGGCGTTGGCGGCTTTCTCGGCCGTAGCGATTGCGTCGCTGGCGTTGCCGAGGATCGACTGCGCGCGGGCTCTGGTCGCGAGCGCACTGGCCCAGAACCACGGTGCCTGATCCCGAAGGGTTACAGCGGCTAGCTCGTCAAGGGTTTCGAGGGCTTGTGAGTCTCCGGCGTTGGCCTGGGCCAACGCGAGATCTTGCATGACGTCAACGAAGAGTTGCGGGTTGCTCGGCGACTCTCGCAGCGTCGAAGCTGCGTTCTGTAGGTGGACGCAGGCAAGCGGAAACTGCCCGCGGGCAGCATGGATTTCGGCGGTGTCTTTATTGACGCGGGCGGAGCCTTCACGATCCGGAGACTGATCGTAGAGCGAAATCGCCATCTGCCACACGTTGAGGGCAGCGTCAGGCTGCTCGGTGGCGGAGAACGAGTGCCCCATCCATTCGAGAGTCTCTGCGCGTTGCTCTGTCGGTGCACCGATGGTTGTCTCGTGGTTATAGATCGCGCCAAGCAACTCGATAGATTCGGCATGTTCGCCGACCACCAGCAGAGTGCTTGCCAGAGCCTTGCGCGCTACCGTGTCGTCTACTCCACACTGCTGGGCCAGAGCGGCGGACGCACGAAACCGGTCAATGGCGGCGGAGTGATCGCGCGCATCCACAGCCATGCGCCCCGCTAAGAGCGTTGCCTCATACAGCAACTCAGGAAGCCCAATCGCGCCATAGAGGTAGGCAGCTCTATCGGCAGCGTGCGCCGCTTCGACTGGCTGCCGCATTCCGCTCAGGGCTTTGGCGTGAAGCGTGTGCGCCTGGGCAAAAGCGGTGCGGTTGCGTGCCGTTTCGAGAAGCGTTTCGCAGAATTGGATGGCGCTTTCCGCATCGCCATGGTGGAGAGCGATTTCGGCGAGATAGCGAGTGCCCAAGAACTGAAGCGAGCCTCGATCCTCGACCATATTGGCGAGAAGGTAGGCGACGCCGGCGAGCGAGTGAATTCGCTCGAGATCAGGGTTCTCTTGGCGAGCGAGCACTTCGGCGAAAGCGAGATTGACCTGAGCCTGCATGCGGGGCGGGAGGTCCTCCGCGTTAAGCAGTTCACGTTCGAGCGCTGCGATGTCGTACTGCTCACGGCGGCCAAAGAGTGCCAAGCCAGCACGCGCTTGGCCTGCTGCTTCGAGGGGCTTATTGAGTTCGAGGAGAAGAGCGTGACGTTCGAGCGCGACTCGTTCTGCGGCATCGATGTCGCCAACCTGAATTGCGCAGACGATGATGACCCGCAGCGCATCCAAACGAGCTGCTCCGGTGGTGGTCGATGACGCCCGAATCGCGGCCTCAAGCGCGGAAGAAAAGCTCGAAGCGGCCGCCAATTCTTCGGCGCGCAACAACCACTTTTCGCCCTCGGTTGGCGCGTCTAGCTCGGAGACATCGAAATCCATCCTGAAATTATCTCAGGCAGGGCACCTCGTGCGCGCCCCGTCTTAACGGGGCAAAACTGTGGAGGATGCCCCGATCGCTAGCCCAATTCTTCGGCGAGAGCACGGGCGGCCGCGGCATCTGAAGTGCGGCCGAGCTTATCGAGGCTCTCCGCGAGATCGAAGGCGGTGAGAGCGCGAAGGCGGTCATGGTCAGCAACCTGCTCCATTACCGACTGCAGCACGGCAACCGCTTCGTCATGGCGGTTTTCTCCGGCGAGCACCGCGGCCACGAAACGTTCGCAATTCGCACCCGCAATGGGGTCTCCGGCTGAGCGGTATTCATCAGATGCCGTGAGCGCGAGAGCGACAGCTTCCTTGGGCTTGCCGAGGCTGGCAAGCGCTCGTGCTTTGGAATCCGTGACATCGGCGTGTAGCCAGTCGGCACCGTGTTCGGTGGCGAGGGCGAGCACTTCATCGAGGGCGATCAGCCCGTCGGCGTTGCCCGCTTCGGCGTGCGCCCGCCCCGCTTGGTGCAGTACGCGCACGAGCAGGTTGAGGTTTTCGGGCGTCGCGCGCGCGTGGGTCACGGCCGTCGCGAGCAAGCTCGCTGCCGTCTCGTGGTCGTTGTATTGGGCGTGCAGGCTCGCACTATCGGCGAGGGCGCGGGCAGCGCTCTGAGTGTCGTCGGATTCGAGGTACAGCTCGACCGCTTGTTCCCAGCTGCCTGCCGCAGAACCGGGCTCGTCGGCGGCGAGATAGCCGTGACCGAGCCAGTAGAGGGTCTCGCCCCGACTGCCGGGAGCGGCGCCGGCGGTGGTTTCTTCGTCATAGAGCTTCGCGAGAATATCGATCCCGTCGGAGGCTTCATCGCCGCGCACGAGAGCCCGACCGAGGGCGTACCGCACGCCAACGGTGTCGATCTCGAGGCGTTCGGCATAGCGAATCGCCAGGCGGAAACGGCTGGCCGCATCCGCGAACTGCTCCGCTTCGTCATAGAGGCGCCCGGCGAGAACGGTGGTGTCGTGAAGGGGGCCGGCGGCGCCGATCGCGTTGGCGATCGCAGCGGCAGCATCCGCATGCGCAGCGCCCTCCGCGAACTGTTCTGCACTGCCCTGGATGCGGGCACGCAAGACGTGCGCTTGCGCGAGAACTCCGCGGTTGCTGATGAGTTCCTCGAGAGCGCTGAGATATCCCAGCGCGGCATCGATATCGCCAGTGCTTGCGGCGAGATCAGCCAGATAGCGCAGAGCACTCGCCCGAGCTCGAGTGGAGTCGCCCGCCGTCGCATGCTCAAGTGCACTCGAGGCGAGCGCCGTGACGGCAGCAAGATCAGGCTCGTCAGCGCGTAGCAGCACCCCCAGCAGCGAAAGCTCGATGTCAGCCACTTGGGCCGGAGCGAGTTCGTTCGATACCTGCACCGCAACGCTCAACGCGTTCAGATCATCGTCGCTCGCGCGGCCATACAGCGACAATCCCAACAGCTCTTCGAGGGAGGCCTGAGCATCATCGTCGTGCTCGCGCAGTAACGGGATGCGCTCCGCCAGCGCCTTCTCGGCGGCCGCAAGATCGCCGGTAACCACCAGCGTCGCGATCAACGCCGCCAGGGCAGCCGAACGATCCGCGCCCTCTGCCAGATCCGCGGCCCGTTGAGCTGCGGGCAGCGCGGTAGGAAGCCAGCCGATCGCCAACAGTTCCTTGGCGCGCTGCAGCCAGCCGGCGGCATCCGTCGGGTCAGTGTCGGCGGGAGTCACGAGGCCCAGTGTTTCGCTCGACAGGCTCAACGGGTAGTGCTCGTTGGCCAGCGCCTGAGCCTTCTGGATGCGTTCAACCCGGTAGCTATTGCCGGCGCGAGTGTCGAACTGGTCGCCAGTGCGGCGCGCAGCAGTCCAGGCGGCGGCAGCAAGTTCTTTGGCCGTCCATGCGCTCTCGTGTTCTCCGAAGAGTCCGGCGAATTCGCGGGCTTCGGCGCCGCGTACGGTCTGTTCGCCGAAACCGGCGGCGGTCACGGCATCGAGCAGCACTCCGGCGGCGACAAGGCCAGCGAACTGGCCGTCGGCGTTGAGCTGGTCGTGCACAAACCACGAGAGGTGGCGTTCGAGCATGGCGAGGCCGCGCGCTTCGTTGCCGGTGACGGCGCAGAAGATGAGGTGGTTGGCGATGATGCCCAGGTTGTCGGCATTGTCGCGGGCGAGGGCATAGCTGCGAAAGTGGGCGGCGCGAGCGTCGTCGAGACGTCCGGCGCGAAGGTAGGGCAGCAGTGCCCGCGAGAGTGCATTCTCGGGCTCATCACCGCACTGAAAATTGCCAGCGACCAGCTCATCCACGAGAACAATCGCTTCGTCGTCTCGGCCAAGCTCAGCCAAGAATCCGGCTCCGTCGCTGCGTACGCAGGCGTCGCAATGGCTGTAATCGTCGCGGGGCGTGATGGCGAGAGTCGCGCGCAACTGTTCAGCGCGCTCCAGGTCGCCGAGCGCCCACGCCGTGGAGAACTGCGAATTGAGAACACCGCTCTGGCCAAGCCCTCCGGCGCGGTAGTGCTGTTCCATGTCCGCGAGCGCCGCATCGATATCCGCGGTGTCAAAGATCG
This sequence comes from Salinibacterium sp. M195, assembly GCF_019443965.1. Taxonomy (GTDB): domain Bacteria; phylum Actinomycetota; class Actinomycetes; order Actinomycetales; family Microbacteriaceae; genus Rhodoglobus. The sequence continues at coordinate 662,568 of NZ_CP040814.1, forward strand.
GTGATGCGGCGAGCGTGCTCGCGATCCACTTGAATTGCCACATGAGTCCGGCGCCATCATGGCCAATCTCATCCGGAAAGCGCACGGGATCTTCGTCATGCTTCGCCAGACACCACGCGAACGACGACAGGAGCGTTTCGGTGTCACCCGTCATGTTGGCGGATGCCGTGAGCCGTACTCGAGCGCGATACTCCAGCTCTTCGTCACCGATGTCAATCGCCAGCGCAATCGCCTCGTCGATGCGAGCGCGTTCTTCTGCCCCAAAAGCCATGGTGTCGATTTCGCTGAACAGTTCGTGGATGCGGGCAACGCTCATAGGGAGGAACTTTCTGGGAGGCTGTCGCCGAGTGTGACACTCATGGCGATGAGATCGGACAGGGAGTTGGTCATCATGGCGCGGTCGCGAACAGTCAACGGGCGTTGGCTTGTGAGAAGTGCTTGCACGTAGAGCAATTGGATGGTGCGGGAGAATACGGCATCGTCGTTGAGGGTGGACAGGGTGCGAACAACGGCGTTGTTCCAGTTGAGGCAGAGGCGGGCGAGGGCTGTGCTGCGGCCATCGCTGGCGACACGTTCCTCGGCGAAGGCATCCATTTTGCCGAGCACGTTCTTCCAGAGGCCAGGCTTGCTCACTTCGCGTGCGGAGCGGCGGTCGATAGAGCGCAACACTTCGGGGTCGGCCAAGTAGAGCCCGGTGACGTTCACATCGGGCATGCTGCGCACGATCACCGCGCAGTCGGCATCGGCGAGAACGGCGCTGGCGCGATCCTCGAGACGCGCCACCGCGGTGCGGGCGTCGAGCGGAGGCACAGCGAGAAAGTCGAGCTCGTCGAGAACACTGACGCGCTCGACAGTGAGGCCATCGACGATCGTGGGCAGCATCCGGGCAATCTCGGTGTCATAGATGTAACCACCGTTGATCACGGGCCGGTCAGCGCTCGCGATGCTCGCAATCTGGCGGAACTCATCGACGGACTCCGTGTAGCGCAACCGGCTGTGGTCGCGAATGAGGCTCTCAATCGTCAGGCGCCCGAGCGTGGTTTCTACGCTCAGCCACGGCGTAATGAACTTCGCGAGCTCCTCGTCGTGAATCACCAACGACTTTAAGGCGAGCGAATGGATGTGCACAAAGTCACTGAGCTGGCCCGGATTGCGAGCAGCAAGCTCCAACACCCACTGCCGCAGCGTCGTGCCGAGAGCCGCACGCGTGTGCTCGAGGATGTCGTCGTCGACGAGCGATTCGCGGCTCGCGGTCGGCGTGAGCGCCGTGCTGTTGAGCACCACGCGCACGAAGAACGCCCAGTCGGGCAGCAGTGCATCCACGTTTTCGCTCAGCAGCATGCGGCCGAGGTAGACACGGTTCGCTTGGCGCGCTCCCGGCGGCGGCGAACTCGGCAGCACATACGCGACGCCCGTGGTGCTGGTGCCGGGCACGCTCAGCGGGATGGCGGCAAAGGGGTCAACGCCGAGCAGTTCCCTGCCGTAGGTAAGCAGGTCGGATGCCGTGGCCGAGTGAGCGTCGAGAAACGGCGCCGCGTGTGTGACGGTCTCAACTCCGCCACCCGGCAGATCGACGCGAACGTCGACCGGCAGAAACTCGGCGAAGGTTCTCGCGAGCGAGAGAACCGTCGGAGTGCTGAGCAGCTCGTGCTGATCGAAGCGCGGCTTGAGCGAGACGGTAGTGCCGATGGGGATGTCACCCTCCAGCTCGCGCACGCTGAACGTTCCGTCGCTATTGCCGATCCACTCGACCGGGGCTGAGCCGCGAGCGGAGCGTGACTGAATCACAATCTGGTCGGCCACCATGAAACAGCTCAGTAATCCGATGCCGAACTGACCGAGGTAGTCGCTGCGGGGAAGATCAAAAATGTCGCGCTTCGAGGAGCGTCCGACGGTCGAAAGAAGCTCGGTCATTTCGTCGGCGGTGAGCCCAATGCCGTCATCCTGAAACCGAAAAGTGTCGTTGTTGGCGCTGAGAGGGGTGATGCGGATGCCGCGGCTCGCGTCTGCACCCTCAAGCTCAGCTCGAGCGGCGAGGGCGTCGCGCCCGTTCTGCAGTAACTCACGCAGGTATACCCGAGGGCTGGAGTAAATGTGTTTGCTCAGGAGGTCGACCACCCCGGTGAGGTTCACTTGAAAAGAGTGGAGATCGTCTCGGGAGTCGGCGTTCACTCTAAAAGTCTCTCACTTGATGAGGATTGTCTGCGAGCCTGCCGCCTTCACCTAGCCATGAGCGCTCTCGCCGGGGTAAACTTGAGTCGTCTTAACTCAACTTTTGTGGAGGGTTTGCAATGGCAAACATGCAAGGTGCCCCTGGTACTGACGAAGAGCAAGAAAGTGCTCTCGACAAGTACGGCGTGAATCTCACCGAGATCGCGCGCAGCGGCAAGCTCGACCCCGTAATCGGCCGTGACGCCGAAATTCGCCGCGTCAGCCAAGTGCTCACCCGGCGAACCAAAAACAACCCGGTGCTTATTGGCGAGCCAGGCGTTGGAAAGACGGCAGTCGTAGAAGGCCTTGCTCAGCGAATCATCGCAGGCGACGTCGCCGACTCCCTCAAAGGCAAGCAACTCATCTCGCTCGACCTCGCAGCTCTCGTTGCCGGAGCCAAGTACCGCGGTGAATTTGAAGAACGCCTCAAGGCAGTTCTCAAAGAGATCAAAGAGTCTGACGGTGAAGTGATCACCTTCATCGACGAACTTCACACCCTGATGGGTGCAGGCGGCGGCGAAGGGTCAGTCGCGGCCTCCAACATGCTCAAGCCCATGCTTGCCCGTGGTGAACTCCGGCTCATCGGGGCAACCACTCTCGACGAATACCGTCAGTACATCGAGAAAGATGCCGCCCTCGAACGACGCTTTCAGCAAGTGTTCGTTGGCGAGCCATCCGTCGAAGACACCGTCGCCATCTTGCGCGGTCTCAAAGAGCGTTACGAAGCTCACCACAAGGTCGCCATCGCCGACTCTGCGCTTGTCGCCGCAGCGACGCTAAGCAACCGTTACATCTCCGGTCGCAAACTGCCAGACAAAGCAATCGACCTTATTGACGAAGCCGCGAGCCATCTCAAGATGGAAATCGATTCGTCACCCGTTGAGATCGACCAACTCAAGCGTGCGGTCGATCGACTGCGCATCGAAGAGCTTGCTCTCAAAAAAGAAAAAGACGACGCCTCGAAAGCTCGCTTGGCGAAGCTGCGCGAAGACCTCGTCGTTCAAGAGAAGCAGCTCAACGAACTCGAAGCACGTTGGAAGATCGAAAAAGCCAGCCTCACCGGTGTCGGAGACCTCAAGACGCGCCTCAACGATGCGCGAATCGAACTCGACCGCGCCATGCGCGACGGCGAGTACCAAAAAGCTTCCAAGCTCAACTACGAGACGATCCCCGCGATCGTCGACGCCATTACGACAGCCGAAAGCAACGAACCGACCGGCCCCCGCATGGTCAACGATCAGGTAACCGAAGAAGACATCGCCGCCGTCGTTGCTGCCTGGACGGGCATTCCCGTCGACCGTCTCACCGAGGGCGAAACCGAAAAGCTGTTGCACCTCGAAGCAGAACTTGGCAAGCGCCTGATCGGGCAGCGAGAAGCTGTGCAGGCCGTCTCCGAAGCGGTGCGCCGCACGCGTGCCGGCATCTCCGACCCCGACCGTCCGACCGGGTCATTCCTGTTCCTCGGCCCCACCGGTGTCGGAAAGACTGAGCTCGCCAAGGCCCTCGCGCAATACCTCTTCAACGACGAGAAAGCTCTCGTTCGTATCGACATGAGCGAGTACGGCGAGAAGTTCTCCGTCTCGCGCCTCGTCGGTGCCCCTCCCGGCTACATCGGGTTTGAGCAGGGCGGTCAACTGACCGAGGCTGTGCGCCGTCGTCCCTATTCGGTGATCCTGCTTGACGAGGTCGAGAAGGCTCACCCTGAGGTCTTCGACATTCTTCTGCAGGTGCTCGATGACGGCCGGCTCACAGACGGTCAGGGTCGCACTGTCGACTTCCGCAACGTCATCCTGATTCTCACCAGCAACCTGGGCAGCCAGTTCATCACTGAACAAGCACTGCCGTGGGAAGCCCGCAAGGAAGCCGTGAACGACCTCGTTCGCAAGTCGTTCAAGCCCGAGTTCATCAACCGGCTCGACGACATCGTGGTGTTCCAGCCGCTCTCCACCGATGACTTGAGCCAGATCGTTGAGCTCGATATCGATCGCCTTGGCAAGCGATTGACTGACCGTCGACTGCACTTGGCCGTGACCCCGGATGCTCGCACCTGGCTGTCTGAGCGTGGTTACGACCCGATCTACGGTGCACGACCGCTGCGCCGGCTCATGCAGCGCGAGATCGATGACCGGCTAGCGAAGGCTCTCCTCGCGGGCGACATCCGTGATGGAGACACCGTGCTCGTGGCGCTCGCCTCGGACGGTGACGGCCTCGTTGTGACCCGCATGCAGCCTGAAGCTGGCTAGAGGCGCGGCTGGCTAGGGGTGCGGCTGGCTAGAGGAACATCGGCCGATCGTCATCGTGCTCGGTATCGATCGCCAGATCGACAACGACAGGCACGTGGTCACTCGGGCCGTCACCCTTGCGTTCTTCCCGGTGAATGGATGCTTCGGTGACGAGTTCGTCGAACGCTGGCGATCCCATGATGAAGTCGATGCGCAGGCCCTCATTGCGGGGAAAGCGTAGACGTTGGTAATCCCAGTAGGTGTAGCCCTCGACTCCGCGGCTGCGTAAGGCATCGATGAGGCCAGCGGTTTCAAAGGCGCGGAAGGCGGCACGTTCGGCATCGCTCACGTGGGTCTTGCCTTCGAATGCCGCCATGTCCCAGACATCGATGTCGAAGGGGGCAATGTTGAAGTCCCCCATCAACGCGAGAGGCTGCTCGGGGTTGTCGCTTAGCCACTGAGTGGTCTGAGTCGCAAGATTCGCGAGCCACTCCAGCTTGTATGGGTAGTGCGGGTTGTCGAGCTCGCGGCCGTTGGGAACATACAGGCTCCACAAGCGCGTGCCTTCGACAGTGACTCCGAGCGCGCGGGCCTCGATGGGAACAGTGCCGTCATCAAGGGGCTTGCCGAAACCGGGTTGGGTGTCGAAACCAACCGTCACTTCTTCCATCGGGAGGCGGCTCGCGAACGCAACCCCATTCCATTGGCTCAGACCATGGAGCTCGACTTCGTAGCCCGCTTCAGTGAAGGCCTCCATCGGAAATTGCTCAGGCTTGCACTTGATCTCCTGCATGGCCAGAACGTCAATGTCTTCGCGAAGCATCCAGTCGACAACGCGAGCTACTCGGGTTCTGATGGAGTTCACGTTCCAGGTGGCAATGCGCATACCCCAACGGTAATAGGTCTACCCCCGGATTGGGCGACGACAGCGGCCGCTCCGCGATCTACAGTCAGAGTATGTTGCAGCAACCTGCCCTCCACGACGAGTCTGAGGTGACGGCAGAGGCAGACCGGCTCGATGAGATCGATCGGCGTAACGCCGCAATTGCGTCAATTCTGGGCGCCGCTGGCGTGGTAATTCCGGGGATTCTCCTGATCTTGGCCGATACCGCCTTTTAGCGCTCCGCATCGGATGGGTATTCTGTACTCGTGACCGACGCCAAGCAACAGCTCATTGACTACATTTCCGCCGACGCCGTTTTCCACGGAGACTTCACGCTGACCAGCGGCAAGCAGGCGAGCTACTACGTCGATTTGCGTCGCGTGAGCCTCGACCATCGTGTCGCTCCGCTCATCGGGCAAGTGATGCTCGACCTGATCGCCGATATTCCTGACATCGCCGCTGTGGGTGGGATGACGATGGGCGCTGATCCTGTGGCCGCCGCGATCTTGCACCAGGGTGCCGCGCGCGGCGCAAGCTATGACGCTTTCGTTGTTCGCAAGGAGCCCAAGGATCACGGCCGCGGTCGTCAAGTCGAAGGCCCCGAACTTGAGGGCAAACGCGTGATCGTTCTTGAAGACACGTCGACGACGGGCGGATCGCCACTCGCCGCAATCGAAGCTTTAGAGAAGGTCGGCGCAATCATCGCTGGCGTCGCCGTCGTGGTTGACCGCGATACTGGTGCGAAAGAGCGCATTGAGGCCGCAGGGTACCCCTACTTCTCGGCAATCGGGCTTGGTGATCTGGGGCTGACTTCATGACTTCTGGTGATGACGCGTCCGGCGCCGGAGATGAGCAGCAGCCGAGTGAGCCGGCGTTCAAGTGGGGCCTAAACCCCAACGAGCCCTCAGCTGAGGTGCCCGGTCTTCTCAAGCTGCCACCCGAGGATGCCGAATCGGCGGAGGCCGAACGCCCTGCTTCGCCGGAGCAGCCTGAGCTTATTGAGCCCCCGGCGCCTGACGCCCGCGCTGAGGCCTCACAATCCGTCGCGACTGACCAACCCGTCGCGACTGATCAGCCAGCCACAGAGGCACTCACCGTCGCTGACCTGCCCACCGGGCTCATGAACATCGCCGATATGCCGACCGGCGCGTTAGAAATCAGCGATCTGCCAACCGCAGCCATCAACGCCGTAGATCTGCCGACCGCCGCGATGGACATGCCCACCCGTCGCGAGCTGCGGATGCCCGCCGCCGTCGACTCGGAGCTTGAAGGTGCGACAGAGATTCTTGGCGCGCATCCTGTGTCTGCTGCTAGTCCAGAAGACGAGGCTGTGGAGCACGATGCCGTCGGCTCGCTATTCGGCGATGAGCAGTTTGTTGAGTACGAGGAGCCGGCGCGCGGGGCGCTTGTTCCGACCGGAATTTCCCGACCGCGTGAAACCCCGGGACCTCGCGCGCCGATTCCGCGCGGTCAGCTCATCGCGATCTCTATCGCGGCTGGTCTCGTTGCCGCGCTCGCACTTGCGGCGCTCTTCTTGGCGGGAACACGAATCGGAGAGTCAGCGCCCTCGGCCGTTGTTGCAACGCCAATCCCCACGGAGACTGCCGCCCCCGAACCCACAGTCGGACCGCTCACCGCGGGAACGTACCAATGGAACGAACTCTTGGGAGGCGAGTGCCTCGAACCGTTCGATTCCGCGTGGCTCGATGAGTACACCGTTGTCGATTGCGCCCAACCGCACGCCGCACAGCTGCTCACCCGCGGGAAGTTCGACGATGCGGTCTCAGAGCCGTACCCCGGTGCTGAAGAGCTCACCTCCCGCACGGCTGGATTGTGTTCGGCAGACACCGTTATCAACTTTGCTGTTGCCACCTCGGTAGCTGATCTTGAGGTGTTGGCAAGTTTCGCGCCCACCGCCGAGGACTGGGATGGTGGACAACGCGACTACTACTGCTTCGCAACTCGGAGTGGCGATGACGCCCTCGTCGAGTCCATCGCACAACCTCAGGCGACGGCGACGGAAACCGAATAGTTCCCGCGTTGCTACCTGCCCACACTGGTTCAATCGGCTAGCGCGATAGTTCTACTTCTTGAGTAGGTCAGCCACGCTGTCGAGCACTTCGTGCGGGCGGAAGGGGTAGCGAGCGATCTCTTTCTGATCGCTAATTCCCGTCAGCACGAGCACCGTGTGAAGCCCAGCCTCGATGCCAGCGACGATGTCGGTGTCCATGCGGTCACCGATCATTCCCGTTGTCTCGCTGTGAGCGCCAATTTTATTGAGCGCGGATCGGAACATCATGGGATTCGGCTTGCCGACGATGTACGGTTCGCGGCCGGTCGCTTTGGTAATGAGGGCTGCGACTGCACCCGTTGCGGGCATGGGGCCGTCGGCGCTGGGCCCCGTGGCATCCGGGTTGGTCGCAATGAAGCGGCTGCCGTTACCGATGAGACGGATGGCTTTCGTGATCGCCTCGAACGAGTAGTTGCGGGTTTCCCCGATCACTACGTAGTCCGGGTTTGTTTCGGTCATGATGAAGCCGGCTTCGTGGAGAGCAGTGGTGATGCCCGCTTCTCCGATAACGAACGCGCTGCCGCCCGGGATTTGCTCTTTCATGAAATCTGCGGTCGCGAGGGCCGAAGTCCAGATGGCGGATTCCGGTACGTCGAGGCCGGAGGCTTTGAGGCGAGCGCTCAGATCACGCGGCGTGAAAATTGAGTTGTTGGTGAGCACCAAGTAGGGCTTACCTTCGTCACGCCACTGCTGCAGCAATTCCGCAGCACCAGGTACAGGGTGGTTTTCGTGAACTAGCACACCGTCCATGTCGGTGAGCCAGCATTCGATTTCGGCGTGATCTCTCATGCGCTCATGTTAGCGAATACGGTCTCAGTTGAGAGACGCGTGGTGATGATGTCGATCGCGGCGGGGTTTTGTTCGACGAGCATGACCCGTCGTTTCAGGGATTGCGCGACGGCGCCGGTAGTGCCGCTGCCGGCGAAGAAGTCGAGCACCCAATCTCCTGGTTGGCTGGATGCTTGGATAATGCGACGCAGGATGCCTACGGGCTTCTGGGTGGCATAACCTGTCTTCTCCTTGCCGGTAGGAGAGACGATCGTGTGCCACCAGACATCCGTTGGCAGCTTTCCTCGTGCAGCTTTCTCTGGCGTAACTAGCCCTGGCGCCATATAGGGCTCGCGATCGACTTCTTCATTATTGAAGTAATAGTTCTTAGGGTTCTTCACATAGACAAGAATCGTGTCGTGCTTGGAAGGCCACTTTTTGGTCGCACGGGCGCCATAGTCGTAGGCCCAGATGATCTCGTTGAGAAAACTCTCTCGGCCAAACAGCGCATCGAGCGCAACCTTGGCGTAGTGGACTTCGCGATAGTCGAGGTGCAGGTAGAGGGTGCCGCGATCATCGAGCAGTCGCCACGCCTCCTGCAGCCGAGGTTCGAGAAACTCCCAATAGTCAGCAAATCTGTCGTCGTAGGAGTAGAGAACACCTTTGATCGTGTCGTAGGTGTTTCCGCCAAAGCCGACGCGCGCGCCCTCGGCTGAACGTTTCGTTGCTATCGCTTGTCGTGATTGCGTACGCCCGGTGTTGAATGGCGGATCGATGTAGATCAGTCGGAAGCTCTCATCGGGCAGGGCAGCGATCACGGGAAGATTGTCGCCGTGCACTACGAGATCAGGGCCGTCGGGTTGCCAAGGCGTTTGCATTGTCTGAGATTAACAGCCCAGCCGGGGGTGCGCGGCGTGCCTGCCGCAGGAACTCAAACATGAGATCAATCCAGCACTTACTGGGGGTACGAATACCTAACGATTCGCGCGAACGTCTCAAAAAACTTCAACTTCCGGTTTATGGTTGTAAACGACTAGCTCACCCGAAGGGCAAATCGACGACGATGCGTTGAACCGCAAAGTTGCCAGATAACCCGGGGGAGAAAGCTGTGCAGAACGAGAACGCTCAATCTGAGCGACCGCCGCGCCGAGCGCGATTTTCGTTGATGCGGGCGATTGCTACCGCGGTAACTTTTGGCCTTCTCGTCACGGGAATCACTGTTATCCCCAACGTTCCGGCTGAAGCCGCCGTAGTGCAGTGGGGCACCAACGCTGGCACGTCTCCGAACTACCAGACCACCGTCAACGGTGACTTCGTGATGGCCGGTAACGGCGTTCTTGAGTGTCTGGGTGCCTACTTCAACGGTATTGGCAACTGTACAGATCTGCACTCTGCGTCAGGCGGCAACAGCAGCACAGCCAACGACAATTTTTATTTGCAGAACTCGAATACAGTCTCGGGATTCACGACGAACTCAAGCTCCGCCAACATAACGATCCCCGCCGGTGCTTCGGTTAACAAAGCTTTTCTGAGCTGGAGTGCCAACACCGGAACGTACACCGGCAGCGGTCAAGACACGTGCACCGTCCCTAACTCGGGCCGCGGCACAGCAACCCTGCCTGCAGGATCCGCTACCGGGTACCGCACCCAGCCAGCGAAAATCAAGGTGGGAGCAGCGGGCGCCGTCACGTCTGTTGCACCTGCCAGCGTGCTCGAAGACCCCACGGGAACCACCTCGGCGCTCTACTACAGCGCAAGTGCTGATGTCACGAGCGCCTTTGCCGGTGCCGCAACCGGAACGCCGCTTACAGTCTCTGCTGGCGATATCTGGACCCCGCAGGGCGCTGGTTGTTACGCCGGCTGGAGCCTTACCGTCGTCTATGACTACGGCATCTACATTCCCAGCAACCTCGACTCGGCACCTCACCGCATCATCTTCTACGAGGGTCACGTGCGCATGACCGCAGCTGAGGCGCCCCTCACTGTTGCTTTCAACGGATTCAGCGCTGTGGCGGCCGGAACGCGCGCTGGCTACACACTGTTCGAGGGCGACCGAGTCATTCAGGGTGATAAAGCTGAGTACTCGCGCGGTGGCGGCAATTTCTCGCAAATATCAAATAGCGCCGGAAATACAAACAACATCGGTATCGGCAGAGGAGAGGGCTCTGTGCGCTACACAGCCTTTACTGACACCGGACCCTTTACTAACCAGAGTGTGGATGTTGCGACCACCGATTTGCCGAATGTTCAAGCCGGAGACAGCTCTGTTAATCTCCGGATGAGCACAAGCGGTGACTCGTATTTGCTGCGCAACGTCATCCTGTCGGTGCCGAGTGCGGGAATCAACATCTCTAAGACTTTTAACGGCACCCTCGATCAGCAATCACGCACGGCAACCGAAGTCGCAACCTTCACTGTCACGGTGACGAACTCCGGCGTCGGAACTCTGCAAAAACATCACTATTGCTGACGACCAAACGAACTGTGTGCGCGCTCTGACTGGAGTCACCCTTGCTCCGCTGCAGTCGTATACCTACACCTGTACGGCGAACGGTCCGACGAGTGCCAGCTACGACACCACCGCAACGGCGTCAGCCTCGACGGTGGTCGGTGCGAACTCCGCGACCGGAAGTGACTCGACACGAGTGCTGCTTTCGGCCATCGCGCTGACCAAGACGAGCGCGCTCGCCGGTGGTGCAACGGGTCGCGCAGGCGACACCCTCAACTACACGTTCACGGTCCGCAACAGCGGAGATTCGCCGCTGACTGGAGTGGCTGTCGCTGACCCGCTCCCTGGATTGTCCGCAATCACCTACACCTGGCCGACCGGTACCGCTGGGGCGCTCGCCCCTGGAGCATCGGCAACGGGCCAAGCAACCTACACGCTTACCCAGGCTGACGTAGATGCCGGTTCGATCGCGAACACCGCGACCGCAACTGGCACTGATGCGGATGGCGGAATAAAGCCGACGGCTACGGCAAACCGCACAACTCCCATCCCTGTCAACGCGCTATTCGCTACGACGAAGTCGGCGACGTACGCGGGCGCTGGGGTCGGCAACGTTGGCGATACCGTCAATTACGCCTTCTCCGTGAAGAACACCGGAAATGTGACCCTCACTTCGGTGGTGCTCGCTGACCCACTGCCTGGACTCTCCGCTCTTGCGGTGACGTGGCCAGGAACATCCGGCCGACTAGCCCCGGGGCAGACGGCGACAGCAACAGCCACCTATACCGTCACCCAAGCGAACGTCAACGCCGGCAAGATCGTCAACCAAGCGAACGTCTCCGGTCGGACGCCGAAGAACGTTGCCGTGAGTGGAGTCAGTAACGAAGTGACGTTGGCAACGGCGCCAGCAGCTCCCGCGCTCACAACAACGAAATCGGGCACGGTCGCCAACCCCAAGGGTGTTGGCAGCGTCGCCACCTACAACTTCAGCGCGAAGAACACCGGTAATGTCACCCTCACCGGAGTCGCGATTGCTGACCCGCTTACCGGGCTTTCCCCTCTGACCTACTCGTGGCCGGGAACCGCAGGAACTCTGGCTCCGGGCCAGACCGTGACCGCCACCGCGACGTACACCGTGAAACAGTCCGACGTGGATGCTGGTCTGGTGCGCAACACGGCCACCAGCTCGGGAACATCTCCCGGCGGCACGGCCGTGACTGCGGCATCCCCTCGCGTTGACCTTCCCCTGCAGACTCGCGTGCCTGCCGTTTCTCTCGCGAAATCCGGGGCGCTCGCGGGCGGCTCGTCAGCAGGCAGCACCGTCAACTATTCCTTCGTTCTCACCAACTCTGGCAATGTGACGCTCACGAATGCTGGCATCACTGACCCACTATCTGGCCTCTCGGCCATCGCGTACGGCACGTGGCCGGGCACCGTTGGCACCCTTGCTCCCGGCCAGTCCGTCACTGCCACGGCAACGTACACAGTGAAGCAATCGGATGTCGACGCCGGCGCAGTCGTGAATAGCGCGACCGCAAAGGGAACCCCTCCCACCGGAGCTGACGTCACGCGCGCGACTCCCGCGACCGTTCCGATCACGGCCGACGCCAAGATGGTCGTCACCAAGTCGGGGGCGTACACAACAGGGTCCGGCGCAGTCGGCTCAGTGGTCACGTACGCCTTCAGCGTCAAGAATGACGGAAACGTCACGCTCAGCCAGGTTGCTCTCGCCGACCCGCTGTCTGGTCTTAGCTCAATCTCAGTAACGTGGCCCGGCGCGACCGGAGTACTCACTCCCGGTCAGACGGCTACGGGCACCGCGACGTACACGGTCAAGCAGTCCGACGTAGATGCCGGGTCGGTTAAGAACACGGCAACCGCTACGGCTAAGACACCGGCCGGTGTCTTAGTGACCCAGCCCTCCGCCGAGTCTGTTGTGCCCACGGTCGCACCGACCCGCGTCATCACCACCACGAAGTCGGCTGCAATTGCCGGCGCCGGAACCGGCAAGCTCGGCGATGTCATCGCCTACTCGTTCACCGCGAAGAACAACGGTAACGTCACACTCTCCGGTGTCACGATCGCTGACCCGCATGCCGGACTCTCGGCGCTGACCTATGCCTGGCCCGGCGCCACAGGTGTGTTGGCGCCCGGCCAGACAGTCACCGCGGTCGCGACCTACACGATCAAGCAGTCCGATGTCGATGCCGGAACGGTGAAGAACATCGCCACCGGTAGCGGAACCCATGGCGGCACCACGGTCAGTAGCCCCTCGCCCGAGATCACTGTTCCGACCGTCACGGCGAACCCCGTTATCACGACGCTCAAGTCGGGTGCGCTTGCCGCCGGTTCGACCGGCCGCGCTGGCGACACCGTGAACTTCACGATCAAGCTCACCAACTCGGGCAACGTCACCCTGACGTCGGTGTCGGCAACCGACACGCTCCCCGATCTCTCGGCGCTCACCTACGGCACCTGGCCGTCGGGCACCGCCGGAACGCTCGCGCCCGGACAGTCGGTTACGGCCACCGCTACCTACACGCTCAAGCAGTCAGACGTGGATGCCGGCTCGGTATCGAACACCGCCACCGGTTCAGGCACCCCGCCCACCGGCGCCGCCGTCACCAGCGTCAGCCCCGCCACAGTTCCGATCACTGCTGGCCCAGCCCTCACCGTCTCCAAGTCGGGCGCAGTCACGACCGGAAACGGTTCCGTCGGCGACACCGTGACGTTCTCCTTCGTGGTGCGCAATACTGGCAACGTCACCGCCACCGGCGTCGGCATTACCGATACGCTTCCGGACCTCTCCGCAGTCACCTTCGGCACCTGGCCGAGTGGCACGGCGGGCACGCTGGCTCCGAATACTCAGGTCACCGCAACGGCGACCTACGAGATCAAGCAGACTGACGTTAACGCTGGCTCTGTTGAGAACACGGCTACGGCATCCGGATCAACGCCGACCGGGGGAACGGTGACGGCGACCTCGCCGCGGGCCGTTGTGCCGACCGTCGCGCCGTCGCCGTCTATCACCACCACGAAGACGGCCAGCGTTGCGGGCACGGGTGCCGTTGGCGATGTCATCACGTACACCTTCACCGCCAAGAACACCGGTAACGTCACGCTGAAGGGCGTGACAATCGCTGACCCGCTCACTGGTCTCTCGGCACTGACCTACGGCACCTGGCCGGGTTCCACGACGGGAACGTTGCAGCCCAACTGGGAGGTCACCGCCACGGCGACCTACACAATCGTGCAGTCCGATGTCGATGCTGGCTCGGTCAAGAACCTCGCAACCTCGACGGGCAACTTCGGCACTACAGCCGTCAGTGATCCTTCACCTCAGGTGACGACTCCGACGATCGCCTCCGTTCGCACGATCTCTCTCGCGAAGACCGGCGTTCTTGCTACGGGTGCTACGGGCGTCGCGGGCGACACCGTCAATTACACCTTTGTCGTTCGCAACACGGGTAACGTCACGCTCACGAGCGTGGGAGTCACCGACCCGCTTCCCGGCCTCACCGCCGTCACCTTCGGTACGTGGCCCAGCGGAACTGCAGGCCGCCTGCTGCCCAACACGCAGGTCACTGCCACGGCAACCTACATTTTGAAGCAGTCGGATGTCGATGCCGGCTCGGTAGCGAACACGGCAACGACGCGCGGTACCCCTCCCACCGGTGCAGCCGTATCCGCTACGAATCCGGCCACCGTTCCGGTTGCGGCTAACGGTGCTCTCGCCGTGGCGAAAACGGGTGCCGTTACTTCGGGCACCGGCGGAGTCGGCAGCACGATGACCTTCTCGTTCACGATCACGAACCCCGGCAACGTCACCATGACGGGGGTCGCCATTGCGGACTCGCTCGTGGGGCTCTCGGCACCCGTCTACACCTGGCCCACCGCGACTGCCGGGCGTATTGCTCCGGGCGAGACAGTGACAGCAACGGCCACCTATACGGTGAAGCAGGCTGACGTCAACGCTGGCTCGGTATCGAACACGGCGACCGTCTCGGGCAAGACTCCGACAAATGCAACGGCCACTTCTGCGCCGTCGACCGCCAACGTGCCCACGATCACTGGTGCGCCTCAGCTCGCCACCACGAAGTCAGCGAACGTGACCTCGGGTGCCAAAGCTGGCGACTCGATCACGTACTCGATCGCCATCTCGAACACCGGCAACCAGACCATCACTGGTGTAACGCTCACCGATTCACTCGCGGGACTCTCCACTCCGGCCATCACGTGGCCTGGTGTTGCGGGCACTCTCGCACCGGGACAGACGGCCACCGCCCTCGCAAGCTACACCGTGAAGCAGTCGGATGTTGATGCTGGCTCGATCGCCAACACGGCGTCAGCAGCGGGAACAGCTCCGGGCGCGACTCCCGTCAGCGATGACTCCAACCCCGTGGTGACGACGACCGTTACCCCGGCCCCAACTCTCTCGCTCGTGAAGTCGGGCACGCTGCCGGCCGGATCCACGTCCGTTGCTGGCGAGGTCGTCACGTACAGCTTCGTCATCCGCAACACCGGCAACGTCACGATCACGGGTGCCGCGGTCAGCGACCCACTCTCTGGTCTTTCGTCGATCACTTACGGCACGTGGCCTTCGGGAACAACCGGAACGTTGGCGCCGAACACTCAAGTGACCGCCACCGCTACTTACACGGTGAAGCAGACGGATGTCGACGCGGGTTCGATCGCGAACACCGCGACCGCAACGGGAACGGGTGTGAGCGGCGGCGCCGCTACTCCGAAGACCAGCAGCGCCACGGTTCCGCTCGCCTCGACCGCGAAGCTCACCGTCTCGAAGACTGGTGCCGTTGCTGCGGGCGCAAACAAGGTCGGCGACACGGTCACCTTCTCGTTCGTCGTCAAGAACACCGGAAACGTCACTCTTTCGAGCGTCGGCATCGCCGACACTCTTGCGGATCTCTCGGCTGTCACGTTCGGCACCTGGCCGGGCGGCACGACGGGAGTCCTCGCTCCCAACGCGCAGGTAACCGCAACGGCGACCTACACAATCAAGCAGTCTGACGTGAACGCTGGCTCTGTGAAGAACACGGCCACGGCATCCGGAACTCCGCCATCAGGCCCCGTTGCTACGGCAACGTCGACGCAGGCTGTCGTGCCCACTGTTGCTGCTTCGCCAGCGCTCGTTACGACCAAGAGTGCCGTTGTCGGTGGCACCGGAACCGGCGCTATCGGCGACACGATCACCTACACGTTCACGGCACGCAACGCCGGTAACGTCACGCTCACGGGTGTCACATTGACCGACCCGTTGACCGGACTCTCCACCCCGACCTACGTGTGGTCAGGTGGTGTCAGCGGCCAGCTCAACCCGAACGCAACCGTCACCGGAACCGCCACCTACACAATTGCTCAGGCGGATGTCGACGCCGGTTCGGTCAAGAACATTGCGACAGCAACGGGCACGCCTCCCACTGGCGCTGCTGTGACTGCCCCGTCGCCGCAGGTCGTAACGCCGACCATTGCGTCAGCACCGAAGATCGGTGTGACGAAGTCGGGCGCTCTCGCGCCGGGTGCGCAGGGCGTTGCTGGTGACGTTGTCACGTGGAGCCTCACGCTCACGAACTCGGGCAATGTGACCCTCACCTCGGTGGCAGTCACTGACACCCTGCCGGACATTTCAGCAGTGAGCTACGGCACCTGGCCCTCAACGGCAGGAACCTTGGCTCCAGGCCAGAGTGTTTCCGCCACGGCCACGTACGTTCTGAAGCAGGCCGATATCGATGCCGGCGCTGTGTCGAACACGGCCAACGGTGCGGGAACCCCGCCGCGCGGATCACCCGCAACAGCGACTGCTCCGGCAACACTTCCCCTCGCATCGAACTCGACCGTCACGCTCGACAAGACCGCCGCCATTGTTTCTCCCGGCACGGGTGTCGTGGGCGACACCATCCGCTACACCTTCACTGCGGAGAACACCGGAAACGTCACGCTGACCAACGTGATCATCGCCGACCCGCGTCCCGGTCTCAGCGCGCTGACCTACGGCACCTGGACGAGCGGCACCGTTGGCCGCCTTGCTCCCGGACAGACCGTGACGGCGACTGCCGACTACGTCATCCGTCAGGCTGACCAGAACGCTGGTGTTGTGAACAACACGGCTTCCGTCTCGGGCAAGCCGCCCGTTGGGCCGAACACGACAGCATCGTCTGCCGCTGTTGCGACGCCGACCGCCACCCGCGTTCCCGGCATCCTGACTACCAAGACCTCGAGCGCTGCCGGAGCCGCTGCCGTTGGCGATGTCATCACGTACACGATTACGGTTCGCAACACGGGAAACACGACCCTCACCTCGGTGTCGGCGAGTGACCCGCTCTCGGGACTCAGCACGCTCACCTACGGCGCCTGGCCCGGTGGCGTGACTGGAACGCTGCAGCCAAGCACACAGGTTGTCGCGACCGCGAAGTACACGATCAAGCAATCCGATGTGAACGCCGGTTCGGTCACGAACACGGCAACAGGTCAGGGCACCTCTCCCTCTGCGGGTGTCATCACGGACCCCTCTGACGAGGTCGTCACGCCTACAGTCGCTGCGAACCCAGTTGCCACGTTTACGAAGACTGGCGCACTCGCTCCGGGCTCGGTCGGCCTCGCCGGCGACACCATCACCTACACCTTCACGACGAAGAACACGGGAAACGTCACGCTCACAGGCGTGGGTGTCACCGATCCGCTCCCCGGTCTTGGCACGATCTCCTCAACGTGGCCAGGCGCCACGGGTGTGCTCACTCCGGGTCAAACCGTCACCGCTACCGCCAACTACACGGTGAAGCAGTCCGATGTGGATGCTGGCTCCGTCAGCAATACCGCAACGCTCAGCGCTACCCCGCCCTCCGGGACACCGTTCACCGAGACTGATTCGGAGACGGTGTCGATCACGGCTACCCCGCGCATCGAAGTCGAAAAGACATCCGAAGTTATTGGCGACGGGGCACTCGGCGACACCGTTATCTTCACGATGACGATGCGCAACACGGGAAACCAGACCCTGACTGTTGTCACGCTGATCGACAGCCTGCCCGGTCTCGCTGCGCCCACCTTCGTCTGGCCAGGAGCAGATAACGAGCTCGCGCCCGGAGAGACCGCGGTAGCGACGGCCTCCTACGTTATCGATCAAGATGACATCAATCTCGGAACAGTAACGAACACGGCGACCGTGAGTGCACAGCCTCCAGGGGGAGCGCCCGAGGTGAACGCGTCTTCTGGCCCCGTGACCGTGGCGACTGGTCTGCAGCGTCCAGAGCTGACCACGACGAAAACAGTGTTGCCCGCTAACGTGCCGAGCCCTGCCGCTGTCGGGGCTGTAATCCCCTACGACTTCACGGTGAAGAACACGGGTAACGTCACGGTAGAAAACCTCGTGCTGAACGACCCACTCCTGGGTGCGTCAACGCCCACGCTCTCGTCGACCACCCTGTTGCCAGGTGAGACAGCCACGGCGACCGCGAATTACACGATCACTCAGGCCGACGTTGATGCTGGTGCGGTCACGAACACCGTGAAGTCTCAAGGAACCTTGCTCGGCGCAGTACCGATCGAAAGCCCTGTGGCTTCGGTGACGACGCCGACAGCGCCTGCTGCCCCCGGTATCTCGGTCACGAAGGCCGGCACCGCCGCTCAGGACGCAGGCGACCTGATCGACTGGACCTTCACCGTTACCAACACCGGAAACGTCACCCTCAGTGGCGTAACCCTTAACGATGCTCTTGCCGGCGTGACGCCCGTCTTCGGAACCTTCCCCAGCGGAATCTCCGGTCAGCTGAACCCCGGCGATAGCGTCTTGGCAACCGCTGACGACTACGTCGTGACGCAGGCGGATGTCGACGCGGGCTCCGTCGTGAACACCGTGACCGCATCCGGTACTCCGGCGCGCGGTGCTGTCGCCAATGCGACCACCGCTGCGACCGTGCCGCTGGCTCCCGATGCGGGAATCACGATCGTCAAGGCAGAAGACGTGACTCCGGCCGCGCGCGGTCTCGGCGACCCCGTGAACTTCACGTTCACCGTGACCAACACGGGTAACGTCACGTTGAGCTCGATCAGCATCATCGACGAACTCGATGGTGTCTCGGCGATCTCGTACGACTGGACAGGCAACCCCTCCCAGACTCTCGCTCCCAATGCTGTGCTGACCGCGACCGCGACGTACACCCTCACGCAGGACGACATCGACCGTGGCTTCGTCGATAACGACTCAAGCGTGCTCGCTTCGACTCCTGCTGGAGCGATCCTCGATCAGCCTTCCAACACCGTTACGGTCGCCACTGAAACGTCCGCCCCGGTTCTCGTGACGACCAAGGACGCCGTGCTCAACGGCACCGGTGTTGTCGGCGACACGATCAGCTACACGATCACGATGCTGAACGGCGGAAACGTCACCGTGACGGATGCCGCGATCACCGACTCTCTCGCTGGCCTCAGCGCTCTCGTCTACGGCGAGTGGCTTTCTGGTGTGGACGGCGAACTGGCTCCCGGCGAGTCCGTCTCTGCCACCGCGAACTACACGATCACTCAGGCGGATGTCGACGCTGGCTCGGTCAGCAATGTCGCGTCCGGCGATGCCAAGTCCGCTCGCGATGGCGCAGCGGTTACCGATGACTCTCCTGCCGCGGTTACGCCTCTCGTCACGCAGTCTGCTGCTATTTCGGCAACAAAGACCGGTGCGTTGGAGTCAGGCGCCGAGGGCGAGGCCGAGGACATCGTCGAGTTCTCCTTCACCATCACGAACGACGGCAACGTCACGTTGACCGGTGTGACCCTGACGGACCCGCTCGCTGACCTTTCTGCCATCACCTACACGTGGCCCACCGCGACTGATGGTGTGCTCGCGCCGGGAGCAACGGCTACTGCTGTCGCAACCTACGAGCTCAAGCAGAGCGATGTGGACTCCGGTTCTGTCGTCAACCTTGCAACGCCGTCTGGAATCGACCCCGGCACAGCGGATGTCGATGGTACCGAGGTCCCCGCAACCGTTGTCGTTGAGCCCAATGCGAGCCTCAGCGCGAGCAAGTTTGGTGAGCTCCGCGCCGGTGGAATTGGTCAAGTCGGCGACATTGTCGACTACACCCTCGTCGCGACGAACACCGGCAACGTCACCCTGCACGAGGGCGAGCTACTCGATCCGCTGCCCGGAATCACGCCTCCCGTCATTACCTGGCCTACTCCGGCAGAGCCTGGCGTGCTCAAGGTTGGCGAGTCCGTCACCGGAACCGCCTCTTACGCGCTCACTCAAGAAGACGTTGACCGCGGTTACCGCGACAACACCGCGCGCGTTCAAGCCCTGACCCCGAATAACGTGGTGGTTCCCGCAATCACGAACACCGTCATCATTCCGACGGTTCGGCCCGCTCCGCTCCTCACCGTAGACAAGTCGGCGGTCGTGGCCGACGCGGGCGAACTCGGCGACGAGATCGCGTACTCCTTCACGATCACCAACGATGGAAACATCACCGTCTCTGGCATCACTCTCGCTGACCCGCTACCCGGTCTCACGGGTCTCACCGTCAACTGGCCTGCCGCAAACACCACGCAGACTCTTGCTCCCCTGGAGAGCGTCACCGCGACCGCGACCTACGAAATCACTCAGGACGACGTAAACGCGGGAGAGGTCGTCAACACGGCCACTGCCAGCGGAACCGGTGCACAGAACACTCCGGTCACCGGATCCTCGCCCGAGGTCGTCACCGAAATCGTTGAGGCTGCTCCGTCGCTTACCGCGACCAAGAGCGCGGCCCTTGCGGCTGGTGCAACGGGAGTCGCGGGCGACACAGTTGAATACAGCTTTACCGTCACGAACGACGGAAACGTTTCTCTGACATCCGTCAACCTCATCGACCAGTTGCCAGGGCTCACGGCTGTGACGTTCGGCACATGGCCAACGGCGACCGACGGTCTTCTCAACCCTGGTGATGATGTTTCCGCGACCGCAACGTACACGCTCCTGCAGAGCGATATCGATGCAGGTTCTCTATCCAACAGCGTCAACGCCATGGGTGTTCCGCCGACCGGATCTGCTGTGACCCAGCCAGCATCCGCAACGCTCGCGCTCACGCCAGCCCCCGACTTCACGATCGTGAAGACCGGAGACCTCGGCACCCAACTAGGTGACGTCGACGATGTCATCGACTACTCGTTCAGCGTTACCAACTCGGGCAACGTGACGCTTTCGGGCGTAGTCCTCGTCGACTCCATGGCGGGTGTCAGCGACCCGGTCATCACGTGGCCAGGCGTCGACCGAGTTCTCGCTCCCGGAGAGACGGCGACCGCTACAGCGAATTACGCAATCACTCAAGAAGATATCGACGCGGGATCCGTCTCGAACACCGCTCAAGCGCTGGGTGCGACCCCAGATGGCAGTGAGTACTTCGAGTTCTCTGACCCTGCGGTAAACCCCACCGTTGACCGCGCGGCATCCGTCACGATCGACAAGGTCGGTACAACGCCGGATGGCGCGGCGCTTGGCGACCTCGTTCGCTACAACTTCACGCTGCAGAATACTGGCAATACGACCCTCACTGGTGTCGCGATCGACGACCCGCTCGTCGGGCTGTCGACCATCGTTTACTCGTGGCCCGGTGTTGCCGGAGAGCTAGCACCAGGCGCCTTGGCAACGGCGACCGCGTGGTACGCCATCACGCAAGCGGATATCGATCTTGGCTACGTGCGTAACTCGGCGGATGTCGACGCGACGTCTCCACTCGGTGCTGTTGAGAACTCGGTTGGCCCCATTGACGTGCCGACCGTGACGGCTGCCGCGGCGATCGAGACCACGAAGAATGGCGCGCTCGAACCTGGCGCCACTGGCTTCGAGGGTGACACGGTCGAGTACTCGTTCACCGTACGCAACACGGGAAACGTCAGCCTCACGAACGTGACGCTGACCGATCCGCTGCCCACTCTCAGTGCTCTTACCTACACCTGGCCAACGGCAACTGACGGCGCGTTGGCGCCCGGCCAGAGCGCAACAGCCGTTGCGACGTACACGCTCACGCAGGCTGATGTGGATGCCGGAAAGGTCGACAACACGGTCACCGCAGCGGGCACCCCGCCGGGCGGAGTCGTTGTCAACGACACCGCAGACGAAACCGTCACGATCACGCCTGCTCCTGTGCTGACTCCTTTCAAGTCGGGCACGATCCTGAACGGCGGCGTTGGCGCTGTTGGCGACACCGTTGAGTACCGTCTTACCGTGACCAACGACGGAAACGTCACGTTCACTGAGGGGCAACTGCTTGATCCGTTGCCCGGACTTTCCGTTCCCGTAATCACCTGGCCAGACAACAACAAGCCTGGCGAGATTCCCGTTGGCGAATCAGTTCTCGGGGTCGCCACGTATGTGATCACTCAGGAAGACGTCGACCGCGGCTTCATCCCCAATGAAGCTGATATGTCTGCGAAGACTCCTGCTGGTGTGGTCATCACTGAGGAATCCAACCTCGTCATCGTTCCGACCGTTTTGCCGGCACCGAACGTCACCGTTACCAAGACGGGTACACCGCGCGGTTCTGCCAACCTCAACGACACGATCGATTACACCTTTGAGATCCTCAACTCGGGCAACGTCACCCTCGACACGGTGACGCTCAGCGATCCCCTGCCGGAGTTGTCGGCGATCACGATTACCTGGCCAACACCGGCAAGTCCCGGCGTACTGGCTCCTGGCGAGATTGCGACAGCGACGGCCACCTATGTGATCACTCAGGTCGATGTGGATGCGGGCTCCGTGCTGAATATCGCAACGGCTAAGGGCCTTGACCCCAACGACACCGCTGTCACCGATGGCTCAGAAGCGAACACGGTTCCCACCGAAGCGATTCGGGCCATTGTCGACCTCACGAAGAGTGGCGTATTGGCTGACCCGGCGCGCGCCGATGAGGGCGACATCGTCAACTGGTCGTACGAACTGACCAACACCGGCAACGTCACGCTCACGGGCGTAGCAATTGTGGATGCGCTACCGCTGATCTCTGGCATGACCTACGTGTGGCCGGGAACCCCGGGCACTCTCGAGCCTGGTCAATCGGTGACGGCAACGGCAACATCCGCTCTCACTCAGGCCCAGATCAATGCGGGCACGGTGTCGAGCCAAGCGGTCGGCTCTGGCACCCCGCCTCGCGGGGATGACGTGAGTGATCCTGCGACAGCGGCCGTTCTTCTTGCGCCGCAGTCCGGCATGAGCGTCACGAAAACTGGTGCGCTCAACGGCGTCGGCAATGAGGGCAACGCTGGCGACACGATCGACTACAGCTTCGGCATTACGAACACGGGTAACGTCACGTTGACTCTCGTCAACCTCGTTGACGCTCTCGCTGGTGTCAGCACCCCAGTCTTCACTTGGCCAGGGACCGAAGGCATTCTGGAACCAGGTGAAACGGTTACGGCAGTCGCTGACTACACAATCACTCAAGACGATGTCGACCGCGGCACGGTATCGAACGTTGCAACGGCCAGTGGAAAGCCGCCTGTCGGCGACACGATCTCGGTCAGCACGACGGTAACGGAGACAACAGTCGCCCCGGCCGCCGCATCACTTGCCGTGACCAAGTCATCGAGCACTGGTGCAAACGCTGGTGTCAACGACATCATCACCTACACGTTCCTCGTCGAAAACACCGGAAACGTCACCGTTGACCAGATCGTCATCACTGACCCCCTGCCCGGACTCAGCACTCCTGTAGTGAACTGGCCCGGAGCCAACGGTGTGCTCGCCCCCACCGAGACGGCAACAGCAACAGCGACCTACGCCATCACGCAAGCCGACGTAAACCTCGGCCGCGTCGACAACTCGGCCGTCGCCAACGGCACCTCGCCGACCGACGTTGCCGTACCGAGCAACACCGCGGTGGCATCGACCCCGACGGATGCTGCAGCCCCGAGCATCCTCGTGACTAAGAGTGGTGCTCTGGCGCCAGGATCGACAGGATTCGCTGACGACCTCGTTGAGTTCGACTTCTCGCTCACGAACACAGGAAACCAGACCCTCATCGGCGTTGACCTCGTCGATGGTCTCAGCGGTGTTTCTGCGCTCACCTTCTCGTGGCCTACCGCCACGGCAGGCACGCTCGAGCCAGGCCAGACGGTGACGGCAACAGCGACCTACATGCTCACTCAAGATGACATCGACTCCGGCTCCGTCGTGAACACGGTGCGCGGTGACGCCACGCCTCCCTCTGGTGTCGAGTTCAGCGAGACTGCGCCCGCAACGGTTCTCATTCCCGCAAACGGCGACCTCGAAGCTAAGAAGTGGGGCCAGCTGCGTGCCGGTGGAATCGGACAGGTTGGCGACTGGGTCGACTTCCGCCTCGAAGTCATCAACACCGGCAACGTGACATTGCACGACGGCGAACTGCGTGATCCGCTTCCCGGACTGAGCGTTCCTGTCATCACCTGGCCCAACCCGGCCCAGCCCGGCATTCTGCTCCCCGGCGAAATGGTGATCGGTGAAGCATCCGTTCAGCTCACGCAAGATGATGTTGACCGCGGCTACATAGCGAACATTGCGGATGTCGGAGCCACCGACCCCAACGATGTCGACGTTGCCGCGACCTCGAACGAAGTTATCGTGCCGACGGTTCAACCGCAGCCGAGCATGACAATCGTGAAGTCGGGAGCAATCGCGCTGACCGGCGAGAACGGCATTGGTGACAGTGTCGAATTCGAATTCGTGGTTCGCAACACCGGCAACGTGACGATCGGCTCGATCGTTGTCACCGACCTGCTTCCCGGAATGACCACGCCTGACGTGCAGTGGCCAACCGCGACAGAAACTCTCGCGCCAAACGAAACTGTGATCGCAACGGCCAGCTACCTCATCCGTCAGTCGGATGTTGACCGCGGCTACGTGGAGAACACTGCGAGTGCTACGGCCGTTCCGGTGCGCGGCGACAACATTTCAGCGGTATCGAACACGACAGAGGTGTCCACCGAGGCTCCGAGCGTTGTGGTTGCTGTCACTAACGTTGGCGCCTTGACGAATGCTGGCCCGGCAGAAGCCGGCGACACGGTCACGTGGAGCTACAGCTTCACCAGCAACAGCAACGTGACGCTGTCGGGCGTTGAACTGAGTGACTTTATCGGTTCGCTACCGGCCGGCGACTACACGTGGCCAGGGATCGTGGGCGAACTCATCCCCGGCGCTACCGTCACCGCTGTTCGAGTGCAGGCGCTTACGCAGGCAGACATCGACTCTGGTGCTGTCTCCAGTGTCGTCGCCGGCGAGGGAACTCCTCCGGTTGGTGCTGCCGCGACGGCCACCGCACCGGCAACGGTTGTTTTGGCCGCGGATGGTCTGCTCCAGGTGACTAAATCGAGCGAGCTCGCAGTTGCCGGCGAGAACGGCCCCGGCGACACCATCAACTACACGATCGTTGTCACCAACACCGGAAACGTCACGCTGCGCACGGTGACCATCACCGACAGTATCGACAACGTCTCGATCAACTCGATCGTGTGGCCAGCCAACAGCGGCGTGCTCGCCCCTGGCGAATCCGCGACGGCCAGCGCAACCTATGTTCTCGAACAGGACGACGTTGACCTCGGGTACGTAGACAACACCGCATCCGTTCGGGGAGTGACGCCAGGCGGCGACGCTGTGACGGCAAACTCGAACGTTGATCGTGAACCGACGGCGGCAGCCAACCCCAGCATTACAGCCCAGAAGTCGGGCGTCATGACTTCTGGTTCTGGTGGAGTCGGCTCTGAAATCACCTACAGCTTCATCGTGAAGAACACCGGAAACGTGACCCTGCGTCTCGTCGGCGTGCTCGACCAGCTCATCGACGTTGTGCCTTCTGACCTGACCTTCCCCTCGGCGACCGGTATTCTCGGCCCGAACGAGCAGGCCGCTGGCTCCGTGGTGTACACGGTTACTCAGGCCGACGTTGACAAGGGCACAGTCGAGAACACGGCGACGGCGATCGGAACCGCACCGGATGGCACCGAAGTAACCGGTGTCTCGAACACGGTCACCAACCCGACCGAGCCAGCAACGCCATCGATCGTGACCACGCACACGGCGGCACTCGCCATTGGGGCAACCGGCGTGCTCGGCGACAGCATGAACTACAGCTTCAGAATCGCCAACAATGGCAACGTAACGCTCGATGGCGTGACGCTGTCGAATACGATTCCTGGACTGACGGACTTCGTCTACACGTGGCCAAACCCCGCAGCTCCTGGTGTTCTCGCTCCGGGCGAAAGCGTTACTGTCACGGCGACTCGACTCATCGATCAAGCGGATGTCGACGCCGGCGAAGTACGCAATATCGCGACTGGTGAAGGAAACTCTCCGGCCGCAACCGCCGTGGATGCTGATTCGGCAGTCACCGTTGTGCCTCTCGTGGCGGCAGCCTCGTCCCTTGATATTGGCAAGGTTGGCACGGTTCGCGATTCAGGTAACCCCGTCGTCGTTGGTTCGTGGATCGACTACAGCTTCACGGTTCTGAATGACGGCGAGACGACTCTCAGCGGTGTCACTGTTTCTGATCCGAAGCTCGGCACGACTGCCGTTGTGTACGGCGCGTGGCCTGTCACTAGCGGCGTGCTGGCTCCGGGTGAGTCCGTCACCGCGACGGCGAGTTATCAGGTGACACAGGCTGAGTTCGATGCTGGTTCTGCTTCCAACACCGCAGCAGTCTCGGCCACGAACCCGAGCGATGGTGCAGTCGCCAACACGTCAAACACTGTCGTCACACCGACAGCTGTGGGAACTGCAGACATCCAGATCACGAAGACGCAGGTGCTGGCTGCTGCAGCGACGGGCCGAGCCGGCGACACCGTGGAGTACAGCTTCGAGGTACTGAACAACGGCGAAGTCACGCTAAACGGTGTGACCATCGCTGACGATCAGCTCGATCTGAGCACGGTAACGATCACGTGGCCGGGAACGCCTGGCGTGCTCGCTCCGGGACAGATCGCCACCGCAACAGCAACCCACGTGCTCACTCAGGCCGATGTGGATTCAGGTTCGATCAGTTCTGACGCTTCGACTTCGGGCAAGCCCGTTGTCGGCGCCGTGGTGATTGATTCAGCGGCGGGATCAACCCCGATCGCCGAGAATCCGTCGATGACGATCGCGAAGACGAGTTCGTTCGCAACGTACGCCCAGCAGGGCGCAACAGTGAACTACCGCATTGAGGTCGTCAACACCGGAAACGTAACGCTCACCGCGGTGACTATCACCGACCTCAAGGTTGATCTTTCTGCGCTCAGTTACATCTGGCCGGGAACAGCCGGTGAGCTTGCTCCTGGGAAGAAGCTCGTCGCAACGGCCTCGTACGTAATCACGCAGGCTGATGTGGATGCCGAAGAGACGGTGAATGAGGCAAGCGTTAACGCGGATGCCCCCTCTGGTGCTATCGCTCCTGAATCGGCCACTGATGTGCTGCCGATCCCGAACGTGCCCAGCATTGCGCTGACGATTTCCGGAGTGCTTGGGGCTGGGCAACAGGGCTTCCCTGGTGACATTGTGACGTTCACCTACGTTGCGACGAACACGGGAACTTTGCCGCTGACGAACGTGACGATCGCCGACCCCCGCGCCGGCCTTTCCGCGATGCGCTACGGCACCTGGCCGGGAGCAGTGGGCCAGTTGGCGCCGGGCGAATCGATTACGGCAACGGCGACCTACGTCATTCGTGAAAGCGACGCAGGAACGCTTCTCTTCGAGACTGCGACCGTGACGAGCACAGAGCTCAACTCGGGCGACCCGGTAGTGGCGTCAGCGCAAACAAGCTTGCAGCTGCCTATCAAGGCACTCTCTTACACTGGATCAGACCCCCGAGGAACCCTCGCAACCGGGCTGGGCACACTGCTCGCCGGCCTCGCACTGATCCTGCTCGCACGCAGAAGACAACGACAGGAAAATTCATGAAGCTCCGCACACGACTGACCGCTACGGCCGTACCCTTCGCGATTCTGGCACTCACGCTTGCCGGTTGCACCAACAGTGGTACCGATGGTCAGCCAGATCCGGCCGAGAGTTCCGCTGCAGCAGAGCAGACGCCAGGCATCACTGATATTCAGGATTCACCGGGAACAGGCGAGAACCTTCAGGGTGCGCTCGCTGACTCCACAGTCGACGAGTGCAAGCGAGCCGGCGATGAGTGGACTGTCTCCGGTAGCGTCACGAATTCGACCGACACGAGTGTCACCTACCGCATTTATGTTTCGCTGCTCAACGGGGCAAACGATACTCGTGCTCTCACTCAGGTAGATGTCGACGCAACCGAGCCCGGCGCATCCGCTGACTGGAACATTGCGATCCCTGTCGCCGAAGATGAACTCAGCTGTGTGCTGCGGGTAGAGCGCTACGAAAGCTAACCAGCCCTCACGCTAGGTCGGTACGACAGTCGCAGTTGTGGCGAGTATCGTGGAACGGTGACTGAACCGAACCCCAGCGTCGAGCTGTCGACCCACGGGGTGGGGCCGTGGCGGGGCGAATTGCCCACCGATCCCCACTACGATCCCGTGCTGCTCGAACGCGGCGATACCCGCAACGTTATCGACCGGTATCGCTACTGGAACATGGAAGCGATCGTTGCCGATCTCGATGTGACGCGGCATCCATTCCACGTTGCCATCGAGAACTGGCAGCACGACATGAACATCGGTTCCATCGTGCGCAGCGCCAACGCGTTCGGTGCCGATACCGTGCACATCATTGGGCGTCGGCGCTGGAACAAACGCGGCGCCATGGTCACCGACCGCTACCAGCACGTGCTGCATCATCCGGATGTCGCGGCCTTCGTCGAATGGACCGAGGCCAACGACCTGCCGATCATTGCGATCGATAACGTGCCAGGCAGCGTCATCATCGAGACTTTCGATATGCCCAAACGCTGCGTTCTGCTGTTTGGCCAAGAGGGTCCGGGCTTGTCGCCCGAAGCCATCGAAGCAGCGACGGATGTCGTGGAGATCAGCCAGTTCGGTTCCACCCGATCCATCAACGCTTCAGCCGCGGCTGCCGTAGCGATGCACAACTGGATTACCCAGCACGTCAGCTTCTCAAGTTAATCGTCTCCGCTATTTGACGCTGCCCGCGGTAAGTCCGCCGATGAGGCGCTTCTCAATGAGCATGAAGAGAATCACTACCGGGACGATGGCCACGATGGAGACACCGAAGACATAGTGCCACGACGTCTCGTACTGGCCGACGAACTTGGTCAGCGCAACCGAGAGCGGCTGGTTACCCGCTGTCGAGAGGATGACGAGTGATGCTGCGAACTCGTTCCAGCAGGCGACAAAGGTGAAGACGATGGCGGTGACAATGCCGGGCCAGACCAGTGGCAGGTTGATCTTGAAAAGCACCGTCAATCGGCCAGCTCCGTCTAGCTGGGCTGCCTCGTCGACTTCCTTGGGAATCCCCGCGAAGAACGAGTGCATAATCCACGTCGCGAAGGAGAGATTGAAGGCGGCGTTAATCAGGATCATGGCCGCCCAGGTGTCGATCAAGCCAAGCGCGACGAACTGTCGGAACAGGCCAGAGGTGAGCACGGCAGGTTGCAGCATTTGGGTGACGATGACAAGAAACAGGAAAACCATGCGGCCGGGAAACTTGAACCGTGCGGTGTAGTACGCAGCGGGCATTGCCACCAACAGCACAATGAGCGTTGCAAACACCGAGATGATGATTGTCGAGACGAGGTTCTGGCCCACCGGTGTTTCGGGGGTTGACCACATCGTGATGTAGTTTTCCCAGTGCCATTCTGTGGGGAAATAGGTTGGCTCAACCGACCGGATCTGGGACTTCGTTTTCACTGATCCGAAGAACATTATCGAATACGGCAAGATGAAGACGATGAGTACCGCTAGCCCGGCGGACATCCGAAGGATCACCTGGCGGAGCGGGATCTGGTCCTCGGTGTAGCGACGTTTGCGAATACGCGGAGGCGCTGGCGTTGACGTTGCAGACATCCTTAGATTTCCTTCGTTGGTTTGACGACGCGGATGTAGATTGCGACGATCACGATCACGATCAGGAACGCGACGACAGAGAGCGCGCTGGCGACATCCACTTTGTGCTGGTTCTGGATGTACTTGAAGATCATCGTCATGATCGTGTCGGCGTCGTATCCGGGGATCGACCCTGTCATCACCTTCAGGATCGGCAATGAGTTGAAGACGTTGATGATGTTGATGAGCACTGCAACGGCAAGGGCGCCGCGAAGTTGCGGGAGCACGACTCCAAAGTAAGTGCGGGCCGGGCCGGCGCCATCCATTTTGGCTGCCTCGAGCACGTCGCGGGGAACGGTCTGCAGTCCCGCCAGAATTGTGTACGTCGTGAAGGGCAGCGATACGAACACCGCTATCACGATCGACCAAGCGAAGGCGGTTTCTGGGTTTCTGGTCCAGCCGAACCCTTCAGCGTTGGCGACGAGGCCGACATCGACAAGGAACTTGTTGACGATGCCGAAATAGGGTTCAAGCCCGTAATAGACAACCATTGTCGTCATTACGACGGATGCAGCCCAGGGGATGATCACGGCGAGTCGAACGATTCGTCGGCCGGGGAATGCCTTGTTGAGCAGCTGGGCGAGCCCGAGCGAAATGACCACACTGGATGCGACGACCGAGACTACCCACACGATCGTGCGGAAGAAGATGGGCCAGAAGTAGGGGAACGTGAAGACTTCAATGTAGTTGTCGAAACCTACCGAGCCCTTGTCGATTCCCGAGATGGAGATGTCTCGTGTCGAGTTGTAGAACATCACGACCGCAGGGAAGAGCACCACTCCAAAAATGAGGATGAGCGCCGGCCCGATCCACGGAAGCGCGGCGACGGTATCTCTCCAACTTGTGCGGCTCGTGCCTGAGCTACTAGGAGAGTAGGTGGGGGTGCGGCTCTTCTTCGCCGCACCCCCACCTATCGGTGGCCTATCAGTTGTTGTGCTCATGATTCGGTCACACCGATCTCTTAGTTGATTTGCTATGGAACAGCGAGCCTAGCCAGCGTCTACTTGAGCCTGGATCTCTGCAAGCACCTCTGCTGCTGGCTTGTTCTGGAGCTGGCCGAAGAGTGCCTTGAATGCGCCGTCAGCAGCCGACCACTGGGGGTTGTTGCTGGGGTAGAACTTGGCATCCGGAAGCACCTCAAGGAACGGCTGGAGCGACTCTTCGCCGTTGAGCCGCTCTGCGCCCGACTTGGTCGTCGGCAGGAAGCCTTCGGCCTGAACCCACGGAACGTAAACGTCAGCGGTGTAGAAGTAGTCGAAGAAGGCCGTGATTGCTTCGGTCTTGGCGCCATCGTTCTTGAACGCCATCAGGCGGTCAGCGACACCGAGTGTCAGGCCGCTTCCATCCTTTGTGGGGATCGGAACGATGGAGTAGTCAAGATCGGGGTTGCCTTCGGCGATTTGACCAACTGTGGGGGGAAGGCCAACCTGCATGCCAATCTTGCCCTGAACGAAGATGTCCATGAGCGGCGAACGGTTTGTTGATCCGGCATCTGCCTGAGTGGCTCCGGCGTCAATCATCTTCTTGATCTGCTCGGCACCAGCGGTGTTTGCTGGGGTGTCGATCGTCAGTTCAGCATCGTCACCGAACGTTCCGCCGGCGCCCCAGAGCCAAATTGCGGCTTCTGCTTGAGCTTCTTCGGATCCGAGTGGCATGCCGTAGCCTGCGACTCCGCCTCCAAGCGCGGAAACCTTCGTGGCTGCATCGAGGAGTTCGTCCCAGTTCGTCGGGGCAGAAACCCCGGCCTGTGCGAGTAGATCGTTGTTCACGAAGAGGGCACGAGCCGATGCGATGAAGGGCAACGCGAACGTTGTGCCGTCAATCTGCTCATTCTTGATGAATGACGTCTGGAAGTCGCCAAACGTGTCCGGCGACGTAACTTCTTCTACGTCGTAGAGGAGATCATCGGCGGCGAAGCCAGCAGAAGGGCCACCGTTGTAAATGTCTGGAGCTTCTCCACCTTGAATTTTGGTGGCGACGACGCTCTCGAGGTTGTCCCACGACTGAACTTCGAGGTTGACCTTGATCTCAGGGTTTGCTGCCTCGAAGCCGTCAATGACGTCTTCCCACAGGCCCTGGGTGCTGTCGGAGTAGCTGGGGACGAGAAGGTCGATTGTTGTAGCACCGGATGCGTCGCCGCCCCCGGTTCCGAAACCACACGCTGCCAGCGTCAAGCTGGCAGTGGCCGCAACAGCAATTGCTGAAGCTATGCGCGAAGACTTGTTCATTGATGCTTCCTCACTTAGTGAATGGCGCATCATCGCGCTGAACAGCCTCGCGCGACTTTGCGTGTATGGCAACAACACTGCGAGCGAAGCCCGATGGTGATTGCTGAGTGTTACATCGGTGAACCAATCAAATTAGTTCACTCGACGCAAGGAATCTATGCGCATAAAAGTGGTTCGTCAAGAGGTATCGGTGATTTTTGGCTAAAGAACTCGTCAAATGCATGGATAAGCCGCGGGAATCTGTAGCGTGAAGGAAATGATTGATAGACACCCCTTGCAATCATCTGCAATCATTGAAATAGTCGCATTTGTCGATCGACGACAGCCTTTTTCGCAATTTGGAGCTAATCATGAGTCAACTTTCCGCTGGCCACCCCAGCAATATGGGGATCGAACTGGCCTCGCAGCCAGAGACCTGGGCGCGCGCACAAGAGCTGCGTGATGCACAGGCCTTGCTGCCCAGTGCCGGTCAGCGGGTCGCGGTCGTGGGATGCGGAACCTCCTGGTTTATGGCGCAGGCCTACGCAACTCTGCGCGAAGCAGGCGGGCACGGCGAGACGGATGCCTTTGCGGCCTCAGAAGCTTTTGTCGACCGGGGGTATGACGCCGTCGTCGCGTTGACTCGCTC
Organism: Salinibacterium sp. M195; assembly: GCF_019443965.1. Classification (GTDB taxonomy): domain Bacteria; phylum Actinomycetota; class Actinomycetes; order Actinomycetales; family Microbacteriaceae; genus Rhodoglobus. The sequence continues at coordinate 695,003 of NZ_CP040814.1, forward strand.
CGGCACCACCACCGAAGTTCTCGAACTGCTCGACGGACTCTCGTCGAAAGTGCACACCATTGGCGTCGTCGGAGACGAACAATCTCCTCTGGTCAATTCTGTCGACTCGCTCGTCTCGCTGTCGTTCGCCGATGAGCGCTCCGTCGTGCAGACACGTTTTGCGACAACAGCTCTCGCGCTTTTCCGGGCATCTCTCGGTCATGACCTCACTCCAGCAATTGCGGATGCCGAGCGAGCTTTGGCCGAAGAACTTGCTCCAGAACTAGTCGACGCAGAACAGTACAGTTTCTTAGGAAGCGGATGGACTGTCGGGCTCGCACATGAGGCAGCGCTCAAAATGCGCGAAGCCTCACAGTCGTGGACCGAGTCGTACTCCGCGATGGAATACCGCCACGGACCAATTTCCATTGCCGCACCCGGTCGAGTTGTCTGGACCTTCGGCCAAGCACCGAGCGGCCTCGACAGGCAGATCGCGGCTACTGGGGCTCACCTAGAGCTGGGAACCCTGGAACCGATGGCAGAACTCGTTCGCGCCCAGCGGGTCTCCCTAGAACGAGCGTTGGCGCGAGGTCTCAACCCCGACGAGCCGAGAAACCTCACGAGGTCCGTCGTTCTCGATTCCCAATGAACGAATCGCTCCGGAAGGTCCCTATGCCCCTCGGAGCAGGGACGCCGGTCCTCGCTTTCGACGTCGGCGGCACTGACACCAAATCTGCCCTCATCGATCATTCCGGGCGCGTGTTGGGCCTGAAAAGGACTCCCACCGCGACGGGAGAAGATCCCGCCCGGGCGGTTGCTGATTCCCTCGGCGTGCTCGCAAGAGAACTGTGTGCAGAGTTTCCGGATGTTCACCCCCGCGGCGCCGGAGTTGGGGTGCCTGGGCTCGTCAACGAAGCCGCAGGAATCGGAGTGTTTGCGTCCAATCTGGGATGGCGCGATGCGCCCATCCGCGACCTCGCGTCCGAGGCAATCGGGCTACCCGTAGCTTTTTGCCACGATGTTCGCGCAGCAGGCCAGGCGGAACTCAAGCTCGGCGCTGCGCGCGGTTTTCAGAGCGTAGTGGTGCTCGCTATCGGCACCGGAATCGCCGGGGCAATTATCGTGACCGGCAAACCCTACGCGAGCGACGGATTTGCTGGCGAGTTTGGGCACTCCCTCAGTGACGCTCAGGGCGAGCGCTGCCCGTGTGGGGCAATCGGATGCCTCGAAACTATCGCTTCCGCTGGCGCAATCGCGCGGCGTTACGCTGCCGCAACCGGAGTAGCGGTGAGCGGGGCGAAGGAAGTTTTTGTCGCTGCCGAAGGTGGGGATCCTGCGGCACGGTTGGTGTGGGACAACGGAGTCAATGCCCTGGGCGATGAGCTTGCGCGCATCGCCGCGATGTTGGCACCGCAAGCGATCGTAATCGGGGGTGGGCTCTCTCAGGCGGGCCCGCGCTATCTCTCTGCAGTTGAGGCGCGAATGGATAGCCGCCTGAGCTTTCACCGCAGGCCACAAGTGCTTCACGCCACTCTGGGCGACGATGGCGGCCTCTTCGGAACCGCGCTTGCCGCTCGAGAGCTCGCCGACGCGACGCCGCTGCGCGAGAGCGACGGAGGTTGCCTGTGATTATCACCGTTACTCCCAACCCGGCACTTGATCTCACCTGGACTGTCGATCGGTTCACCCCGGGGGCGAGCCATCGTGCGCCAACAGGGTCCGCTCGTGCCGGAGGTAAAGGACTCAACGTGGCGCGAGTTCTCAACAGTGTCAACGTCCCGGTGCTGGCAATCGCTACGGCGGGTGGCGCGACCGGCGACGAGTTCTTGGCGGAGTTGCGCACAAGTGGCGTTCCTCACAAGATCGTTCCCGTAGCCGCTGAAACTCGTCGCAGCATTGCGATAGTAGACCGCGAAACCGGGCAAGCAAGCGTGCTCAATGAGGTGGGTCAACCGCTCACTGGTCATGAATCTGAACAATTCGAAACGTCGATAGCGCGATTCAGTTCTTCCGGCGACGTCGTCGTTTTTAGCGGCAGCTTGCCCGCTGGCTACACACCTCACCGGTTGTCGCGATTGATAGCCAGCCGAAAAGCCGAAGGATGCCTGGTCATCGTGGATACGGGAGGAGAGGGGCTCATTGCTGCGGCACAAGCGGGAGCCCATGCGCTCAAACCCAACCGCGAAGAACTCGCGGAGGCAACGGGCTTCTCTGATCCACTCGATGGCGCGCGATCGTTGATTGCCTTGGGCGCTCGACTCGTTGTGGTGTCGCTGGGCGAAGAGGGCCTCACCATTGTCATTTCCGCCTCCCGTGCGGACGATATTAACGCGCGGCTCCCGGAGCCGATCCACGGAAACGCGACGGGTGCTGGCGACGCTGTTGTCGCTGCCCTGGCGCAGGCGTGGTCCGAAAATCCCCTACTCGATCATCCGGAGCAGATTGCTGCCCGAGTTGCGCTTGCTCGCCGTGCCACTGCGTGGTCGGCCTCCGCTGTGCTCATGCCTGTGGCTGGCGAACTCTCGCCTCGTCGTGTCGAACTCGAAGAAGACGTCATCGTATCGATGACGCACAAGGAGAACCGATGACCATCACTTCGACACGGGAACTTCTCGATGCGGCCGTCGCACGGCAGCGAGGGCTTGGCGCGTTCAACGTCATCCACCTCGAGACTGCAGAAGCGATCGTCGAGGCCGCAGAATCTAGCGAACTGCCGGTGATCCTTCAGATCTCACAGAACTGTGTGGCCTATCACGGCAACTTCTCGCCCATTGCTCGCGCGATGCTTGCCATCGCAGAAGAGTCAACGGCAAAGGTGGCTGTGCACCTGGACCACGCCGAAGACCCGAACCTTGCATTTCGTGCCATCGATAGTGGATTCGGTTCGGTGATGTACGACGGATCGGCTCACTCCTACGCCCAGAACGTCGAAACAACCCGTCGGGTCGTCGAGTATGCCCACGGCACTGACACCCTCGTTGAAGCAGAACTCGGCGAAGTCGGTGGCAAGAATAAGCCGCACGACCCCGGAGTGCGAACTGATCCGGCCGAAGCTGCGGAATTCGTTCGAGAGACAGGGGTGGGGTCGCTCGCTATTGCGGTCGGGTCATCCCATGCGATGACCGAAAGGGTCGCCGCAATCGACCTCGAGCTCATCGCGAGCGTGAACGCAGCAGTGCGTGTGCCGCTCGTTCTGCACGGTTCCTCGGGCGTGAGCGACGAACAGTTAGTATTGGGGATTCGTGCAGGGTTAACAAAAATCAACGTCTCAACTCACCTCAACGCCGTGTTCACCGGAGAAATTCGTCGCTATCTTGCCGGGAACCCGGAGGTCGTTGATTCACGTCGCTACATTGCTGCGGGGCGAAAAGCGCTTTCCGCAGAGGCGCAGCGTTTACTTGAGTTGTTTGAGAGGACAGGCAAATAGATGGTGGCCGATCAGTCTCGCGCCGACCGCTTTGACGCGATTCTCTCGCTGCTCGCGGAAGACGGAAGAATCGATGTCGAGCGGATAGTGAACACGCTCGAGGTATCACCAGCAACAGCACGACGAGACTTGGATGCGCTGGCATCGCAACAACTTCTGAGCCGCACCCGAGGTGGCGCGGTCGCACAGTCGGTGGCCTATGACCTTCCCATTCGCTACCGCAATTTGCACAACAAGGATGCGAAAGCGGCGATCGCTCGCGTTGCCAGCGAGATGGTCCCCAAAGGCGCCGTCGTCGGACTCTGTGGCGGCACCACCGCTACGGCGATCGCGGATGCGCTCATGTCGCGCAGCGACATCATGGAAGCCTCGACAGTCCCCAACCTGACGGTGATCACCAACGCCGTCAACATCGCCGTCCAACTTGCCGTTCGCCCTCAGATCAAAACCGTAGTCACCGGTGGTGTTTTGAATACTCGAACCTACGAAATGGTCGGCAACTATGCCGAAGCAGTCATGCGCGGAATCACTTTAGATTTCGCTTTCGTTGGCGTGAACGGACTGTCCGCGCAGTTCGGGCCCACATCGCAAGACGAACGAGAAGCTGCCATTAACGCGCTGATGGCAAGCCGAGCCGAGCATCCGGTACTCGTCGCCGACTCGTCGAAACTCGACCAACGATCATTCGCCGCGATCGGACCACGAGATCTCTTCACTACGGTGATTACCGACGCTGGCGCCACCGCAGCCCAGCGGAAAGCCCTCAGCGACTATGGTTACGACGTGGTGATCGCTCAGTGACGACTCAATCCTCTAACCGAGTCATAATTATCGGCGCCGGAATGGTGGGGCTCTGCACCGCGTGGTTCCTTCAAGAACGCGGCGTTGAGGTGACGGTTCTCGACCGCACAGGCGTTGCCGCCGGATCATCGTGGGGCAATGCCGGCTGGGTCGCCCCGGCTCTGACGCTTCCGCTGCCGGATCCCTCGATTTTTCGCTTCGGACTCAAAGCTGTCGTCAGCCCCGCATCACCGGTTTATGTCCCGCTCGCCGCGAATGCCACCCTGCTGCGCTTTCTCACTAGCTTCGCCCGCCATTCGCTTCCGGGCGCCTGGCGCAAGAACATGACGACCTTTGCTGAAATCAACAAGGGGGGTCTTGAGTCATTCGATCGCATGGAGGACGGCGGCGTCTCCGCTGCGCTCACCGAAGCCAACCCGTTTCTCGCGGCATTCGTCAGCGAACGTGATCAGCACACCATCGTGCACGAATTCGATGAGGTTGCTGCGCGCGGCGGCCATGTCAGCTACTCGAAAATTACGGGCGACGAGCTGCGCGAAATTGAGCCAAGCATCTCGGGCAACGTGACCCACGGGTTGCGCATTGACGGCCAGCGCTTCATTAACCCACCCGCTTTTATGGACGTGCTGGCGGCATCCGTTCGCGCCCGTGGTGCTCGCATCATCGAAGGCGCTAACGTCACTGGCGTTCGCGATCTTGGCGCTGATGGCATCGCGGTTGACGTTGACGGTCAGGATGCTGTGCGCGGCGACCAGGTCGTTATCGCGACCGGAACATGGCTTGCCGGACTCGCGCGTCAATTCGGAGTGAAGCAGGTTGTACAGGCCGGTCGTGGTTACAGCTTCAGCGTGAAGCCACCCGTGATCCCGACTCACCCCATCTACTTGGCTGCACAGCGTGTTGCGTGCACCCCTCTCGGTGATCGGTTGCGCGTGGGAGGCATGATGGAGTTCCGTCGCGCCGACGCGCCTGCCGACCCCCGCCGCATCCAGACCATCATCAACGCGGCGAGCCCGATGTTCGACGGGGTCGACTGGGAAGCACGCGAAGAAGAATGGGTCGGCTCGCGCCCCTGCACCGCTGATGGGCTGCCGCTCGTTGGCGGCACGCGCTCACCACGAGTGCACGTTGCTGGCGGTCACGGCATGTGGGGAATCGCCCTCGGTCCGCTCACGGGGCGGATGCTCGCCGACTCGATCACCGGTGGCGAGAAGCACCCCCTGCTCGACGCCTTTAATCCGCTGCGGTAGAACAGTCTTTGGGGTCGGCTGGTCTTTCGGCTTCGACCGGCTCTTCAGCATCGACCGGCTCGGCGGGCCCGGCTTGTTCTGGGCTTTCACTTGGTCGCGGGCGTTTGTTGGCTTCGCGCACACGATCGACGAGTTCACGCCAGGGGCCAACGAGTTCTTGTTCGGGGATGACCACTTCGTGCGGGTCACACCGGATTTCGTAGGTGTACCGGTCGGGCACGGGAATCGTGATGATGTGCTCGTGCCACGGTAACTCCGCGATGAGCAAGTACCACTGATCGGGGTCGGGTTGTTCGTCGATGACGACATCCCATTCGACGCGTCGACCGAGGAGGCCACCGCTGCGCCACACCTGTACCTTCACACGTGCATGCTATCTGGTGGGGCCGAATTATTCGATGGTGGTGATTCCGACCAGCTCCCAGCCGGCGATGACAGCGTCGCGTTCGGGGGAATCGGGGCCAAAGCGGGCGGTGGCTGATGCCACGGTTGCTGCGGCGAATTCCGAGAAGCTACTGCGCGGCGTAAGGGACTTGTTGGTGAGGGTGTCGTACCAAATGTGGCCGGCTCGCTCCCACGCAAACCCGCCGAGCGTGTCGGCAACGCTCCAGAAGGCGCGGTTGGGGATGCCCGAGTTGAGGTGCACGCCGCCGTTGTCGTCTTGCGTAACGATGTAGTCGTCCAGATGAGCAGGCTGGGGGTCTTTGCCGAGCACGTCGTCGTCGTAGGCAGTGCCTGGCGCTTTCAGTGAGCGCAGCGCGTTGCCTTCGACTTCATCGGTGAAGATGCCTTCGCCGACTAGCCAGGATGCTTCTGCCGCGTTCTGACCCAGCGCGTATTGCTCCACGAGGGTGCCGAAGACATCGGAGACATGTTCGTTGAGGGCACCGCTCTGGCCCTGATAGATGAGACCTACGGTGTATTCGGTAACCCCGTGTGCGAGTTCGTGGCCGATCACGCTGAGGGAGCGAGTGAAGCCGTCGAAGATCTCGCCGTCTCCATCGCCGAACACCATGCGCGTGCCGTCCCAGAACGCGTTGTCGTAGAGGCTGCCGAAATGCACAGTGGCTTCGAGAGGGGCAGAGCGATCATCAATCGAGTCTCGCTCGAACACCTCCCAGAAAATCGCGAACGTGTGCCCTAAGCCCTCGTAGGCTTCCGTCACCGACATGTCACCCGTCTCGGGCTCGCCCTCGGCGCGCACCAAAACACCCGGCAAACTCTCGCCCTCCTGGGCGTCGTAGATAGCGCGCACGACAGTGCCGCGTGCGCTCGGCTCCTCAGGCAGCATCGAACGGGGAGGCAAGGAGTGCTGGCCTCGCCCGTGATTGAGATGCTCATGAGCAATGTCTGTAAGGGAGCGCCGCGCCGCCTGCGCTGCGCGCTCAAACCGGGGATCGTCGAGTGTCGCTATTCGGGATAACAAGAACGGGGGGACGATCGCGCACAGGGCGCGGGGCGATTCGGTGGGGGAAACGTGTCTCAGCGGCATCCGGAACATGCTTAATGCTGACACGAACCACCGACGCTGGTGACGTTGGTTCACAATTCTCACGGAGTGCTCAGCAACGCGCGTGACGCAAGAAATCGTCAGCGATCGGCGAAAGACTGCTCTCGGGTAGACTGAGGTGTAATCCCCCCACTTCTTCGAAGGGATCCACCATGCCAGCAATCGTCATCATCGGCGCCCAATGGGGCGACGAGGGCAAGGGAAAAGCAACCGACCTCCTCGGTAGCCGCATCGACTATGTCGTCAAGTTCAACGGTGGCAACAACGCCGGTCACACGGTCGTGATCGGTGATGAAAAGTACGCTCTTCACCTTCTGCCGTCGGGCATCCTCACTGAAGGTGTCACCCCGATCATCTCCAACGGTGTCGTTATCGACGTCGAAGTTCTCTTTGAAGAACTGGATGCTCTGATCGCCCGTGGCGTCGACGTCTCCAAGCTGCTGATCAGCGCCAACGCGCACATCATCACCAACTACCACCGCACCCTCGACAAGGTGACGGAACGCTTCCTCGGCAAGCGCCAGATCGGTACGACCGGTCGCGGAATTGGTCCGGCGTATGCCGACAAGATCAACCGCGTCGGCATCCGAGTTCAAGACCTCTTTGACGAGAACATTCTTCGTCAAAAGGTTGAGGGCGCTCTTGACCAGAAGAACCACCTGCTCGTGAAGGTCTACAACCGTCGCGCGATCGAGGTTGAAGAGATCGTCACCGAGCTGCTCAGCTACGCCGACCGTCTGCGCCCCATGGTCGCCGACACCGGGCTGCTGCTGAACCAGGCCCTCGACAATGGCGAAGTTGTGCTCTTCGAGGGTGGCCAGGCCACGATGCTGGATGTCGACCACGGTACGTACCCGTTCGTCACGTCATCCAACTCCACTTCCGGTGGCGCGGCTACCGGTTCGGGCGTTGCCCCCAACCGCCTCGAGCGCATCATTGGAATCGTCAAGGCCTACACAACGCGTGTTGGTGCTGGCCCGTTCCCGACCGAACTGCACGACGAGTCTGGTGAGTTCTTGCGTTCCAACGGTTTCGAGTTCGGAACCACCACTGGGCGTCCGCGCCGCTGTGGTTGGTACGACGCTCCCATCGCCCGCTACACTGCGCGCGTCAACGGCGTCACCGACTTCGTGCTCACCAAGCTCGACGTGCTCACTGGCCTCAAGACCATCCCCGTCTGCGTCGCCTACGACGTTGATGGTGTGCGTTTCGATGAGATGCCGGTCTCGCAGACCGACTTCCACCACGCTGTGCCGATCTACGAAGAGTTCCCCGGCTGGGATGAAGACATCACCGGCGCTCGTGACTTCGACGACCTGCCCACGAACGCGAAAGACTACGTGCTCGCCATCGAAAAGATGAGCGGCGCCCGCATGTCGGCAATCGGCGTTGGCCCCGGCCGCGACGAAATCATCGTTCGTCACGACCTCGTCGACTAAAGCCTCGACACCCAGTTCGCACTCAAGCGGCACGCACCGGAAAGATCCGGGGCGTGCCGCTTGTGCGTTCAGTTTGGCTTACGCGCCGTCAGCTACGACCAGTACGGGCGTGAGCGGAATCAAGCTGCGCCACCGTTCCGGTAACTTTGCGTAGTTTTCAAGAACCAAAGTCACTACATCTTCGCCGGTGAGAAGGCGGAGTCCGGGACGCTGCCGTTCAATTGCGAGAGCGTCCCTCGTATATGACCCAAGAGTAACGAACAGTGACATTTCGCCTTGACCTTGGGTTCCCGCGAGTTGCTGAACCTCGGGCGCGCCTATCGTGCCGGTGAGGTGCTTGCACTGCACCTTGATCTGCGGTGGCTCTACGCCTAGCGGATCTCTATGGGCGATGACGTCGATACCCCCATCGTTCGAGTACTGGGTCACGCGCGCTTGGTATCCCAACACACGCATCAATGCAGCCGTGAACTCTTCGAAGTCTCGGTGGCTCATGTCACGATGGAGAGCTTCGAGGACGAAGTCGCGCGTGTGGCGCTCGATGCGTGAGGCTCGCGGCTCATCGCTCGAATCGTCGTCGTCATTGAGGTCAGTGACCACTTCGACTGCTTCGGCAACGCCCGAAAGCGTCGAGTCCTCAGCAGTCAACGCCGCCAAAAATTCGTTTGCGTGCTTGCGAACGCGAAACACTGTGATCGCAGAACCGATCTCGTAAAGCGCTGCTTGTGAAAACACGGTCCGGGAAAGCCCGACCTGCTTCCATTCGATCTTTCGGCGATGGCGGTGAGTCTGTGCCGCAGCTGCGTAATAGTAATCGCTTGCGATCACCCCGATGTTAACGGTCGAGTTCGGTTTGTAGGGGGCCACGATTACGTCGCCGACGCGCATTTCGTCTCGAAACCGGAACAGCACTCCTGCTTGGCCCGCGATAGACCTCGAATTAGCGTCGGGAAGCACCTCGACGAGAGCTCTTTTTAAGCCTTCACGTCCATCGGGAACGGAGTTCAAATCTGGTGTTTCATCCCAACCGACGCTGATGAAACCCTCGTCAACTAGCTCTGTGTTGAGCGTGTCGTTGTGAATGCCCCAATAGTCAGCCATTTTGCTCCATCTGCCTTTTCGATCTCAGCTTGCGAACGCCTGTATTGCTGAGGCACTCGCATTCGTAGTTTCTCGCGACGCACCGGAGTGGTTCACCCGACGACAATGGTATCGACGTTGGGTGCGCTCAGGCGTCTACGTGGCGCCAGTTCAAGGTGGACTGGTACGGTCGAAAAACCGTCGACGAGAGGAGTAATCATCAGATTCCTAAAGTATGGTTCTGCCGCGATGCTGGTCTTGCTCTTCCTCTCCCTTTTCTGGCGTCGGGAAGGCATGATCGGCGATCCGCTCGCCCTGATGCTCCTGCTCGTGGCCGTAATCGGGTTCGCGGCCTTCACTCTCGCGGTCGGTCTGCGATCGTTGACGCCCGTAAAGAGTCTTGGCGCTGTCACGATTGTGGGACTGGTGACGGTTTTTCTCGCGCTAGCAGGCACGCTTAGCTCGTTCTCGGTAATTGGTGCTGGCGGAACAGAGGGCTTCATCTACTTCCTCGTGGACATCAGCCTGGCCCTGACCGGAGTGATTCTGGTCGTTGTTGGCGCCCGGCGGACTCAATCGGAGCCGCGCGAGCGCGGTAGATCCGCGGCCGAATCCTCCGAACCTCGGTAGCCAGTGCCCTTGGGGTTTCCCCATCCGCCAGAAATTGCTGACTAATCAACGCGCTCTCACACGATCACCTAGGAGACAGCAGCATGGGCTTCACGTTTACCTCGCTCGACCTGCCAGCCGACCACGCTGCACTGATGCAGTTCATGCTGTCGAACGAGTTCCCGTTTCACGTGAACGTGAGACCGTCCCGCACTGACATTGAGCGAAGGATCTCGGAGGGAGAATTTGGCGGCCCCGATCACGCCAGCTTCTGGGTGCAATCGGAATCCGAAGGGCGCATCGGCCTCGTGGTCCTCGAAGACCTCCTCGACGACGCGCCCTTGTTCGACCTGCGGTTATCCGCGGCAGCTCGGGGCCGTGGACTGGGCGTGCCTATTCTGCAGGCCCTCACCGCTGAGGTCTTCCAACGATGGCCCAACGTCAATCGGTTCGAAGGGCAGACCCGCGAAGACAACATTGCGATGCGCAAAGCTTTCCTTCGCTCAGGGTTCATCAAGGAAGCTCACTACCGCGAAGGCTGGCCCGTGACCGGCGCACACCCGCTGGCATCAGTCGCCTATGCGATTCTTCGTCAAGACTGGGAAACGGGCGAGACCACACACTTCGTTTGGGAAGACCTCATCGCCTGAGTGACACCCGGTTTCGTGTGCGGCTCGGTAGCCAATCGAGGATTGCTGGACTGGACGACCGAAATCGGTGGATGAAAGTCCGAAATCCGCGCGTGTGGGGCCTCCGCAGGGTGGGAGTATTTGTGAGTGACCGTAACGCGCCCGCAGCCCCGCATTCTTCAGGGAACCCACGTATCCCTTGAACCCCTAACTGAAGCGCACCTTGCTGCGCTCTGGCCAGCGCTAGGCGTGCCCGCGGTATTCGCGGGAGGCTATGGCGGAGGCCCCGCCGGGCTACCCGCCGACGAGGCATCCTTCATTGAGTGGATGCGCGCCGGCTACCTCGGTTACGCCGACCGGATGCCGTTCGCCATACGCCTAAGCTCCGGCCCCGACGCAGGTCGTCTCGTGGGCGTCAGCACGCTGGGTGATCTCGACGAGGCCAACGCCAACGCCCACATCGGCTGGACCGCCTACGCTCCCACCGTGTGGGGCACCGCCGTGAACCCCGAAACGAAACTGCTGCTGCTGGGCTTTGCCTTCGACAGCGGCTACAACCGAGTGCGCCTTCAAGCGGATGCCATCAACGAGCGTTCGCGTGCTGCCATCCTCAAGCTCGGTGCGACCTTCGAGGGTATCCAGCGCCAACACCTGCTGCGGGCCGACGGTTCGTGGCGAGACACCGCTGTGTACTCCGTGATCGACACCGACTGGCCGGGCGTGAAGGCCGGGCTGCTTGGGCGGCTCGACGGCGTTGCGGCGCCCAGCGCGACCTCCGGTGACGCTGCCAAGCAGGAGCCGCGCGCGTGAGCCGTCCCGCTGCTCCCGCTGGCCGGGTTGAAAAGCACGATCACGCATCCCCACTCGGAACCTGGTTGCGGTTCGCCGGCGCCGGACTCGTCTGGGGTTCAAGCTTTCTCTTCATGAAGGTGGCTCTGGATGGCGTGAGCTTCGGGCAGGTCGCCTGGAGTCGGGCTGTTCTTGGCGCGCTCGCGCTGGTCGTCGTGTTTGCGGTCAGCCGTCGTAAGCTCCCTCGGCAGCCGATCGTGTGGGCCCACTTCACCGTCTTAGCGTTCCTCTTCGCGGTGTTCCCCTATCTACTGTTCGCGTGGGCAGAACAGTATGTGAGCTCGGGCCTCGCAAGCATTTACAACGCGACAACGCCCATCATGACGGCCATCTTTGCCACCCTCGTGTTTCGGGTTGAGAAGCTGACGCGCTCGCAGATCGCGGGCGTCACCCTCGGCATCTTCGGCGTGCTCGTGATCATCTCGCCGTGGCAAGCCGGTGACATCAGCGGCAGCCTGCTTGGGCAGCTTGCGTGCCTCGGCGCGGCCGTCTGCTACGGCGCTGCAATGAGCTACCAACGCAAGTTTGTGGCGCCATACAAAATTCCCGGCGTCACCTCCGCGACCCTCAACATCGGCATTGCTGCCGTCATCTACCTTCTGCTGACACCGTTCGTCGCCCTCGGCCCGGTGAACCTCACGCTGCCCGTCGTCGCCAGCCTGCTCGCCGTCGGGGTGCTCGGCACCGGCATGGCCTACGTGTGGAACTACCGAGTGCTCGCCGAATGGGGGCCGACCCGCACCTCTACCGTCACGTACATCACGCCCGTGATCGGCGTCATCCTCGGCATCGTCGTCTTGAAAGAAACCATGTCGTGGCATGAACCTGTCGGTGCAGCCGTTGTTCTCTTGGGCGTGCTTTTGGCTCAGGGTCGACTCAAGATTCCCGGTGGCCGGGCGCGCGCGGCGCAGAGCGAATAGCGCCGAGCGCAGTTCCGAAGGCCGAGACCGCAGAGCGCGGGCGCAGATAAAGCTTTCCTATGAATCCCATAGGCAAGTGCTGTTTCAGCGCGGGCTACGCTGCGGGTTCTGAGAAACTTAACCCGTGTCTTCCCCTTATCTTGTGCGCCGCATCGGCGTCGGTGCAGCAGCCCTCGGCGTTATCGCTGCCATCACGGCGTTCATTGTCATGGCCGCCGCGGGCGCCGAAACGGCCTCCACTGGTGCTGAGGATGCCTCTGCCGTCGCATTCGCAACCCCCGAAGTCCACGCCGTCAGCGCCACAACCGGCACTCTCGTAGGCGGAGAATCGATCACCATCACCGGCGCTTCCCTCGACGCAGTCACCGACGTTACCTTTGGCGGAGTCTCCGCCACCGACGTTGTCGTTTCCGACAGCGGAACTCTCACCGCGACAGTACCTTCGGCCGTCGACTTTCAGCCCATGACGGTCGCCATCGAAGTAGTCGCCGACGCTGAACCCGTGCTGGCCGAAGCCACGCTCGACTACACCTACGAAGCGTCCACCCCGGTCGATGACCAGATGCAGTACCTCTTGAAGCACTGGGAGGACTACAACGTCGATGAGTACGGCGACCTCAACTCGGTCGGCGGAGACTGCGCCAACTTTGCGAGCCAGTCGCTGCTCATGCGCGGCTGGACGATGACCGAAGAATGGTTCAACTACGACGCGGCTGCAGACTGGAGCGGTGCCTGGGGCTACGTTCCCACCTTCGAGAACTGGCTCACCGACAACCCTGACCTCGGGGCCACCTCGTTGAGTTTCGACCAGCGCGACCAAGTGAAGGTTGGCGACCTCGTCGTCTTCGACTGGAACGACAACGACTACCTTGACCACATCCAGGTCGTGTCTTCAGTGGAGACCGTTGACGGCGAGATCGTCATCAAGATGGTCGGCCACAACCTCGACACCAACTACCGCGACCTCGACGAAACCATCAGCGTCGATCACCCCGGCGCCACCGGACACTTCTGGAGCATTCCCTAACCTGCTGATGCCGGATGCCGGGTGCGCCGCAGCGTGGCTGCGGTGCAATTGAGTAGCGTCGTGTCTTCGAGGATCAGCCGTTCAGCGCTGCGTCGACGATCGCCTTGGCCTCTGCCTGCACGAGTCGTAGGTGCTCGGCACCCTTGAACGATTCGCCATAGATCTTGTAGACGTCTTCCGTGCCGCTGGGGCGGGCAGCGAACCACGCAAACTCTGTCGTCACCTTCACCCCGCCGATCGCAGCGCCATTACCCGGAGCCTCCGAGAGCTTCGCCGTGATCGGGTCACCAGCGAGTTCGGTGGCCGCGATTGCAGCCCCGCTCAACTTGCCCAGCTTGGCCTTCTGCTCTTTGCTGGCCGCGGCATCCACGCGTTCGTAAGCGGGGTCGCCGAACTCCTCGACAAGGTCGGCGTAGAGAACGGATGGCGTCTTGCCGGTGACCGCCAGAATTTCGCTGGCCAATAGGGCAAGCAGGATGCCGTCTTTGTCTGTCGTCCAGACAGAGCCGTCTTTGCGCAGGAAGCTCGCGCCAGCGCTCTCCTCGCCGCCGAACGCGACCGAGCCGTCAACGAGTCCGGGAACAAACCATTTGAAGCCGACGGGCACCTCGATGAGGTCGCGTCCCATCGCGGCGGCAACCCGGTCGATCATGGAACTGGAGACGAGAGTCTTGCCGACAGCGGCATCCGGGTTCCAGCCTTCGCGGTGCGTGTAGAGATACTGGATGGCGACAGCCAAATAGTGGTTGGGGTTCATGAGGCCGCCGTCGGGGGTGACGATGCCGTGGCGGTCGGCGTCGGCGTCGTTGCCGGTGAGAATGTCGAACTCGTCACGGCGAGCGACAACGGATGCCATGGCCGACTTTGACGATGGATCCATGCGAATCTTGCCGTCCCAGTCGAGCGTCATGAACGCCCACGTCGGGTCAACGTCGGGATTCACGACCGTGAGGTTGAGGTCGTATTTCTCGGCGATGAGCTTCCAATAGTTGACGCTCGCACCTCCCAGCGGGTCTGCACCAATGCGGATGCCGGCCGTGCGGATCGCGTCGATGTCGATGATGTTCTCGAGGTCGTCAACGTAGCGCCCGCGGAAGTCGTAGCTGCCCGCTGCCGTGTTCGCAGCGCCCACGGCTGCTGCAGTATCGGCCGAGCCCGTGCGCTTCACGGCCTGATTGCCGTCGGCGATGATCGCATTCGCCCGGTCAGCGATCCAGCCGGTGGCGTCACTGTCGGCGGGTCCGCCGTGGGGCGGGTTGTACTTGAAGCCGCCATCGCGGGGCGGGTTGTGGCTTGGCGTGATGATGATGCCGTCAGTCAGATCATCATGACCGTCAGCGTTGTAGGCGATGATCGCGTGGCTCAGAGCCGGGGTGGGCACGAAGTCATCGAACTCATCCTTCAATGCCAGCACGCCGTTAGCGGCAAGTACATCGAGCGCGGTCGTCTCCGCCGGCTGCGAGAGCCCGTGGGTGTCACGCCCGATAAACAGGGGCCCTGTGATGCCCTGCCCGGCCCGATATTCCACAATCGCCTGCGTGATGGCGGCGATGTGCACTTCATTGAAAGCCGTATCGAGTGAGGAGCCACGATGGCCGCTCGTGCCGAAGACCACGCGTTGCTCAGCGATCGAGACATCCGGAACCAGCGCGTAATACGCCGCCACCAACTCGCTCACATCAATGAGGTCGGATGCCTGGGCCGTCATGCCTGCGCGATCGTTCATGCGATCTAGTCTTACACCCTCCGCTGGCGAGAGGCGCGTCGCATGGCAAACGCGCAGCCTCCGAACGCTCTAAAGTCGTTGTATGGCAGCATCAGATCAGGCCCACAACGACAACGTCGACCCCGAAGTGCGCGAGCAACTTTTGGGCGCGCGCCGCAGCATCGACAACATTGATGCGGCGCTCATCCACATGCTCGCCGAGCGGTTCAAGTACACGCAGCAAGTAGGTCGGCTTAAGGCCACCAAAGGTCTGCCCGCGTCTGACCCCAACCGAGAGCGCGACCAGATCGCCCGCCTCAAATTGCTAGCCGAAGAGTCGCACCTCGACCCGGCCTTTGCCGAGAAGTGGTTCAACTTTGTGGTCGCCGAAGTGATTCACCACCACGAGCAGCTCGCCTCTGGCAGCGAGCCGGACTCGAGCGGGCGCTAGCGCCAACTTTTCGCTGAGGTTGTCGAACCCTAGATGCGTTGCCAGTCCGGCCGATTGGCCCAGGTGTAGCGGTAGTAGTCGGCATTCTGCAATTGGGATGCGGCAGCCTCGTCCACGATTACGGTGACGTGGGGATGCAGTTGGATAGCGCTACCGGGCTGGCTTGCCGTGAGGGGGCCTTCTACTGCGGCCGCGATCGCGCTGGCTTTGCCTTCGCCAAACGCGAGAAGCACCAAGTGTCTGGCGCGCAGAATCGTGCCGAGGCCCTGAGTGAGGCAGTGGCGCGGAACCTCGTCGATGCTGTCAAAGAATCGCGCATTGTCTTGACGCGTGCGCTCGGTGAGCGTCTTTATACGTGTTGCTGAGGCAAATGACGATCCGGGCTCGTTGAAGCCAATGTGGCCGGTGCTTCCGATTCCGAGAATCTGAAGGTCGATGCCGCCAGCTTCGATGATGTCGCGCTCGTAGTCGCCACCCGCAGTTTCAATTGAGGCGCTCGTATCGCCAGGCAGGCGCACCAGTTCGGGGTTCAGGCCGAGAGGCTCGACTACTTCACGAGTGATCACGGCGCGGTAGCTTTCCGGGTGGCCGGCCGGGAGCCCGACATACTCGTCGAGGGCGAAGCCGCGCACCGCGGAGATGTCGAGCGGCTCTTCGCGAAATGAGTGCGCGAGAGCTTCGTAGACGGGCAAGGGGGTTGATCCGGTGGCAAGACCGAGCACGGCATCCGGCTTACTGCTGATGAGGGAACGGATCGCGCTCGCGGTAAGGGAACCGGCGTGCTCGCGGCTCTCAACAATGACGACTTCGGCCATGGGTAACTCCTCAGAACTGGCGTGTGGTGGATGTGACAAGGGAACGGGCGAGCCGTTAAAAGAGGGTGTAGCCGCCGTCGATCGTGACTATCGAGCCTGTCATGAAGCTGGAGGCGTCGCTCGCGAGCAGCACGGTCACTGGGCCTAGCTCTGATGGCAGTCCGTAGCGCTTGAGGGCGGCAGGTTCGACGCAGCTGGCCTGATACTCGGGCTGATCCACGGGGGATGCTTCGGTCAGAATATAGCCAGGCGCGATGGCATTAACGCGGATGCCGTGGGGCGCCCACTCGGCCGCCAACGCCTTGGTGAGCTGATGAACTCCGGCCTTCGATGCCAAATAGGAGGCTTGCCAGCGTGGCTGGTTCACGATCTCGGCCGACATGGAACCGACGTTCACGATGGTGCCCCCGCCATGGGCGGCCATGTATGTGCCTGCTGCTCGGCTGCAGTGCCAGACGCCGTCGAGGTTGGTGGCCATGACATCGCGCCAGACGCTGTCTGGGGTGTCAAACGCTGCACCGCCGATGCTGATTCCGGCATTGTTGATGAGAATATCGAGACGACCAAACGTGCCGGTGACGCGCTCGATGGCGATGTCTACTGACTCAACGCTGGTGACATCGAGGGCGATGCCGAGCGCGCGGATTCCGAGTTCTTCCAGCGCGTTGGCGGCGGCATCTGCGTCGCTTTGGGCGCGTGCGGTAACAGCGACTGTTGCGCCTGCTTCCCCGAGGGCTTGGGCGAGGGCGCGCCCGATTCCCCGGTTTGCCCCGGTGA
The DNA here is from genome assembly GCF_019443965.1 of Salinibacterium sp. M195. Classification (GTDB taxonomy): domain Bacteria; phylum Actinomycetota; class Actinomycetes; order Actinomycetales; family Microbacteriaceae; genus Rhodoglobus. Next base: position 712,271 of record NZ_CP040814.1, read on the forward strand.
CGAGGGCGACGCGGCCGTCGAGGTTGAAGCTGTCGAGCACGCCGCTCATGAGGTGACCTTTACGGTGACGCTGTCGGCATCGAGGATTCGATCGAGCACCACGCGGGCTGCGCCGATGATGCCACCGCGCTCCTTGGCTTGGCTGACGTCGATTTCGAGGCCGTCGGTGGCGAGCGGCAGGCACTCGGTGTAGATCGCCGATTTCACGCCGCCGACGAACGCGCCGGCTTCGCTCAGGGTGCCGCCGAGCACAATGCGTTGAGGGTTGGAGAAGTTGACGACTGTTGCCAAGACAGTGCCGGTGCGGATGCCCGCTTCGCGCAGCATTTGCGTAGCGAGGGGGTGGCCGTTTCTGGCGAGTTCGAGCACTTGAGGGGTATCGGCGACATCGACAGAAGCTGCTTGTAAATTCGCGACGATCGCTGCGCCTCCGGCAACGGCGTCGAGGCATCCGTTTCTGCCACACGAGCAAGGGGTTGCTGGGGCACCGTGCACGGTGACGTGGCTGATGTCGCCGGCCATTCCGTGATGTCCGTGGTGCAGTTCACCACCAACGATGACGCCGCCACCGATGCTGGAGCCCGCCTTGATGAACACAAAATCGTCGACGTCTTCGCCGCGGACGATGTGCTCGCCGAGCGCCATGAGGTTGGCGTCGTTGTCGACCACGGTGGGCACTCCGGTGAGTTTGCTGAGTTCGACGGAAACATCGAGCCCATCCCAGCCCGGCATGCGCGACGGCGAAATGAGGAGACCGGTGGGGTGCCTGACGGGCCCTGGCAGCCCGATTCCGATCCCAATGAGCTTTTGTCCGGCTTCAGCGTGATGGGTTGCGAGATTCTGCGCTTGGGCGGCAACCCACGGCAGGATGACATCCGGACCTTCAGCGATATCAAAGTCGACGTGGTGTTCGGCGACGAGTTGAGCACGCATGTCGAAGAGCCCGAATGATGCGTGGCGGGCGCCGAGGTCGACGCCGACAATGAGGCCCCCACTGGGGTCTACCTCGAGCTGGCGGGGTCGTCGACCGCCGTGGGAGTCACCGCTGCCGGCTTCGCGAAGGTAGCCAGCGTCGATGAGGAGCTCGACGCGCAGGGCGACGGTTGTGGGGGAGAGGCCAGTGGCCCGAGCAACCTCAGCGCGGGAAGTGGCGCGCCCGCTGCGCACGAGAGTGAGGATGCCACCGGCGGAGCCAGCCGTGCTTGACGGTGCTGGTGTGGCGGGTTTCGGCATCGGAACCAATCAGGTCGGGTTGCGTACGAGTGTACTGAGTCATGTTAGTGCATTATTGGACTAAGTGTCACCAAAATTGCACACAACACAAAAAGTTAGTACGCTCAACACCACCCGAAGGCGGGCCCAGCTATACCCCCGAACTAGATGCACCGGCGCATGCAAGGAGTGAACTGATGAGCGAGAGCGAAAAGCCCCAGACACAGGCGGCGACGCCCGCAATGGTGAGCCTGCGTGCCGTCGACAAGCACTATGGCCCTCTGCACGTTCTGCAGAACATCAACCTTGAGGTCGCCGAGCGCGAAGTCGTCGTGGTCGTCGGCCCCTCCGGTTCTGGCAAGTCCACCCTCTGCCGCACCATCAACCGACTCGAAACGATCGACTCCGGTCAGATTGCCCTCGACGGTAAGCCGCTGCCTGTTGAAGGCGCCCAACTGGCCCAGCTGCGCTCCGAAGTCGGGATGGTCTTCCAGTCCTTTAACCTCTTCGCGCACCTCAGCATCCTCGAGAACATCACTCTCGCTCCGATCAACGTGCTCAAAATGACCAAGGCCGAGGCCAAACGCGAAGCACTCGAACTGCTCGCCCGGGTCGGCATTGCCGACAAGGCCGACCAGTTTCCCGCTCAACTTTCGGGAGGGCAGCAGCAGCGTGCGGCCATTGCCCGCGCCCTCGCGATGCACCCGAAAGTGATGCTCTTTGACGAGCCAACCTCGGCACTCGACCCCGAAATGGTCGGCGAAGTACTTGAAGTGATGACATCACTTGCCGCTGAAGGAATGACGATGGTCGTCGTCACCCACGAGATGGGCTTCGCCCGTAGAGCTGCTCATCGCGTCGTCTTTATGGATGCCGGTCAGATCGTCGAAGAGAACACTCCAGCCGAGTTCTTCGACCACCCCGAGTCTGAGCGAGCGCGCACGTTCCTCGCGTCGATCCTCGCCCACTAGCTTCTATCCCGCACCAACGCACCACTGCACCACTGCACCACCAACCACGAGAGAAAAGGAATCACATGTTCACATTAGGATCCTCACGCCGACGGGTTGCCGTCCTCGGCGCTGCTGTCGCCGTGACGGCGCTGGCCCTCAGCGCTTGCTCCGCCGACTCGTCAAGCAACGTTCCCGGTGGCGACGATGCCGCAGACGTGACCGACGTTCAGGCAATGCTCGCCGGTGCACCCGTCGCTGACGACGCCCTCTTCACCGAGGGCTCGACCATGGAGAAGATCCGCGAACGCGGAACCCTCATCGTGGGCGAAGCTCTCGACGCTCCATTGCTTTCGCAGCAGGACCCCACCAACCCGGATGACGTATCGGGCCTCGACGCGTACCTCGCGCAGTTGCTCTCCGTCTACATCTTCGGTGAGCCCAGCGTTGAGATCGTGCCCCCGGCATCCGAGACTCGTGAAGCACTGCTGCAAAACGGCACCGTTGACGTTGTCTTCAACACCTACACGATCACTGAAGAGCGTGCCGAGCAGATCACGTTTGCTGGACCGTACTTCAGCTCGGGACTCGCCGTCGCGGTGAAGGCCGACAACGACGACATCACCGGAATCGATGACCTCGGTGGCAAGACCGTCATCGTTGGCGCCAACACTCCGGCCGTTCTTGCCGTTCCCGAAGAGCAGCCAACCGCAGAGCTCGTTGACTTCGCAACCGACCCGCAGGCAGTTCAGGCACTCCTCCAGGGCCGTGGCGACGCTTACGTTCAGGACTACACCCTGCTCGCCAGCAACGCTGCAGCGAACTCCGACCTCAAGGTCGTTGGCCAGCCGTTCACGGCCGAGCCCTACGGCATCGGCCTCGGCTTCGGCGATGCTGAGTTCAAGGAATTCATCAACAACTGGTTGCTCGAAATCCAAGACGGTGGACAGTGGGGCCAGGCCTGGACCTACAGCCTCGGAACCGTCGTAGAGTCAGAAATTCCGACGCCGCCAACCATCGGATCGGTTCCCGGCTCCTAACGAGCGCGGAGCAACGCCAGGAGATAACAGATGGAAATTTTCACGGAGAACGCAGGGCTTCTCCTCGACGCAATCGGCACAACGCTCCTTATGGTGCTTGTCGCCGGCGTTGGGTCCCTGATTCTCGGAGTGCTTGTGACGGTGGCTCGAGTGAGCCCCATCCCTATCCTCCGACGGGCAGCATTCCTGTACGTGCAATTCTTCATCAACGTTCCCCTCTTGGCGTTGCTCCTCCTCGCCGTCTTTGCTCTTCCGGATGCCGGCCTCATTCTTCCGCTTCTGCCGACGGCGATCATCGTGCTCACCGTCTACGAAGCCGCCTATGTAGCCGAAGCGGTGCGCAGTGGAATCAACACGGTCTCGGTCGGTCAGATCGAAGCAAGCCGTGCGCTCGGTCTCACCCTGTGGCAAAGCCTGCGGTTGATTGTGATCCCGCAGTCTCTCCGCGCTGTTGTGCAACCCCTCGGTAACGTCATGATTGCCCTGGCCATGAACACCGCTCTCGCGGCGGTCGTTGGTGTCGTTGAACTGACGTCTCGCGTCAACAAGATCAACCTTGTATATGCGCAGCCCATTGAAATCTTCACGGGTGCTGGTCTCGCCTACATGCTGATTGCTCTCGCGATCGGCCTCGCAGCCGGTCGAATCGAACGTAAGGTGGCGATCCTCCGATGAGTACTCCCAACACCAACGTCGCCACTTACCTCTACGAGGTCCCCGGCCCGCGCGGTCGTCGCCGCATCATCATCGGTTCGATCATCAGCGCCCTCATCATTGCGGGCGTCATTGGTGCCGGACTCTGGCAGTTCGGCAGCAGAGGCCAGCTCGACGCCGACAAGTGGACCCCCTTCCTTGATCTCGCGATCTGGAAGTACCTGGGCGTCGGCCTCCTCGGCACCCTCCAAGCCGCAGCAATTGTCGCCATTCTCGGCGCCAGCTTCGGAACTCTTCTCGCTCTCGGCCGCGTCAGCAAAGTTCGCTGGCTGAGCTGGCTCTGCGCTGGCTACATTGAGATCGCCCGCACCGTTCCGGTGCTGCTGCTGATCTACCTGATGCTCTTTGGACTGCCCCAGCTGGGAATCAACTTTCCGGTGCTCTGGAAACTGGCCATTCCCCTCACGCTCGCGAACGCTGCGGTCTTCGCGGAAATCGTTCGGGCGGGCATCCTCAGCTTGCCGCGTGGTCAAGCCGAAGCTGCCTTCAGTTTGGGTCTGCGCAGTAGCCAGGTCATGAGACTGGTGGTTCTGCCCCAGGCCGTGCGCAACGTCACCCCGTCGCTGATCACGCAACTGGTCAGCCTCATGAAAGACACCTCGCTCGGCTTCATCGTTGCCTTCACCGAGCTTCTCTACCGTGGCCAGGTGCTGTCGAGCTTCAACCATCTGCTCATTCAGACCTATCTCGTAGTGACGATCATCTATTTGCTGGTCAACGGAAGCCTTTCAGGGCTAGCCTCTCGACTGCAGAAGAAACCCGGTCGCACCCGCACCACTATGGCCAGCGCCACGATGGCGCTGCCCCTTCCCACCCCTGGTGGGTCATCACCACAGAAAGCACCCCATGTCTGATCTCACCGCTGGCACCCTCTCCGAACTCGCCGTCATCCGACGCTCAGGCATGATCGAGAGCCGCCACTTCGGTTCGCTTCTCGCTTTTGCCGCTGACGGGAGCGTTGCGTATGAACTCGGAACGCCCGATGTCGAGGTGTTGCCACGGTCGACCGTGAAGCCGCTGCAGGCGATGGCCTGCCTCGAGGCCGGTGCTGACCTTTCAGGCCCGGAACTCGCGATCGCCGCGGGCAGCCATACGGGTGAAGATGCGCATGTTGCCGTTGTCTCGGCCATTCTCAAGCGGGCCGGGCTCGATGAGAATGCACTCGGATGCCCCGTCGATCGTCCCGAAGATGAAGAAACTTTTGAGCGGATGATTCGTGAGGGCGAAGGCCGCAACCGACTGCGGATGAACTGCTCGGGAAAGCACGCCGCGATGCTGCTCGCCTGCGCTGTCAACGGCTGGTCGACCGACGACTACCTCGACCCTTCGCACCCGCTGCAACAACAAGTGCAAAAGACGATGGCCGAAATGACCGGCGTTGTCGCTACTCATACCGCCGTTGACGGATGCGGGGCTCCCCTCTTCGGAACGACCGTTCGCGGAGTCGCAGCGTCGTTCCGCGCGCTTGTGCTCGCCGACCCTGAGTCCCCAGCAGGCCGGGTGGCCGCCGCAATGCGCGAGAACCCCTTCTATGTCGGAGGCAGCGGTCACGCGAACAGCGAACTCATGGTGAACATGCCCGGTGCACTCTCGAAGGGTGGCGCTGAGGGTGTTATCGGAGTGGCTACGAGCGATGGGGCTGCTGTGTCGATGAAGATCATCGACGGAAGCCCTCGGGCCACAACCGTGATCGCGCTGGCGGTTCTTGGGTCGCTCGGCTACGACACCGACGCTGCTGCTCGATTTGCTGAAGTGCCTGTGCTCGGCGGCGGAAAGCCCGTTGGTCAGATCGAAATCGGTGCCGACCTTCGTAACGCCATCACAGCAGCGCGAGCATAACGTGACAATTCTCGAGGTATGCCTTGACGATATTGGCGGAGCTCTCGATGCTGAACAGGCCGGAGCTCAACGTATTGAGCTCTGTGCAGCTCTCGACACTGGCGGCATAACGCCCAGCCTCGGCACAGTGTCGTCGGTACTCGCCTCGCTCACATCGATGACGGTGATGGTGCTGATTCGCCAGCGTGGTGGAGACTTCGTGTACTCCCCAGCTGAAGTTGACGCGATGGTTGCCGATATCCGTTCGATGCGGGATCTGCCTCGCGGCGAAGGCGTCACTCTAGGCTTCGTCATCGGTGCCCTCACGCCGCAGGGAACGGTGGATAGCGCAGCAACGGCAGCGCTCGTCGACGCAGCGGACGTGCATCCGGTGACATTCCATAAAGCGTTTGATCTCGTTGTTGACCATGCAGCGGCGCTAGAAACGCTCATCGCGCTGGGCATCCCGCGCGTGCTGACCTCGGGCGGAGCGTCAAGCGTTCTCGAGGGTGCTGACGTCATGGCCGCCCTCGTAGCGCAGGCCGGCGAACGCCTCACCATTCTTGCGGGCGGCGGTGTTCGGGCACACAACGCTCAAGAGATTCTGAACCGCACGGGTGTCACCGAACTTCACTTTCGGGCACCCGTCGAAATCGCGAGCAACGGTTATCAGGGGGGTGCATCCGCACTGTATGACAGCGGAAGCCGCACCGTAACCTCACCAGAACTGGTTCGCGCAATGCACGCTGCCGTGGCACCACTGTGAGCGCTGTGACCGAGACTAAAGCCGAGACCGAGTTTCTGGATGTCGTCGTTGCCGTCGATCTTGGTGGCACTGCGCTGAAAGGTTCGCTCGTTTCGGCGACGGGAGAAACAGTAGCGACGAGAACGCAAGCTACCCCTGCCGAGGGAATCATCGAGGCGCTGCTGGCGCTTATCGCTGAGCTGATGGATGACGCTTCGCGATACTCGCGCCGGGTTGTTGCCGCCGCCGTCGTTACGCCAGGCATGGTCGACGAGCTTGCCGGGGTCGTCACGTATGCGTCGAATCTGAACTGGCGAAACGTGCCCCTGCTCGCTGAGCTGCAAAGCAAGCTCAACATTCCCGTTGCTGTCGGCCACGACGTGCGCGCCGCAGGCTTGGCCGAAAGTCGGCTCGGTGCCGCTAAAGGTATCGAAGATTTCACCCTCATCCCGATCGGTACCGGAATGGCGGCAGCGCTAGTTTCTGCCACCGGACCGATCCGGGGAGCGCTCGGAGCTGCCGGCGAAATCGGGCACATCCCCATCGTTCAGGGCGGCGAACTCTGTACGTGCGGTCAGCGCGGCTGCCTCGAAGTGTATGTCTCGGGTGCGGGAGTTGCCCGTCGTTATGCCGCCCGCGCCGGCCGAACGCTGTCCTCGCGCGACATCGTCGCGCGGCTGGGAACCGACCCCGACGCTGATGCGGTGTGGGATGACGCCACCCGAGCCTTGGCTCAGGGACTCGCGACTGTCACTCTCTTGCTCGATCCCGGCGTCATCGTTCTCGGCGGCGGCTTCTCGCAGGCTGGTTCCGCGCTGCTCGACCCCGTCACCCACCACCTGCAGGAGTCACTCGCGTGGCGAGATGCGCCACAAGTGGTGCTCTCGAGCCTGGGCGGCGATGCGGGACGAATCGGAGCCGCGCTCCTCGCGTTCGCAAAAGTGGGCCGTCTCGATGTAGCCGACGCTTGGGTGCGCGACGCCGAGCGAGTGTCGCTCTAACCTCGCTGTCGCGTTGCTCTAGCGCGCGCGAACGGCCAGCCAGAATGCTCGAGAGGAAACCATGACCGGGATCGCGATCATTGGCCGTGGCGCGATGGGGGCAACCCACGCCCGCGCTCTAGCCTCCCTCGGTCGGGCTGAGCAGATCAAGTATGTTGTTGCCCGCACCGCAGGGGGCGTGGCGGAAGCGGCACCCGGGGCATCCGTCATCAGTGACTTCGAGGTTGTTCTCAACGACCCGGAAGTCGATGTGGTGTCGATTTGCACCCCCACCGGGACGCATCGCGAATTGGCCGTTCAGGCGTTGCGGGCAGGCAAAAACGTTCTGCTTGAGAAGCCGATTGCGTTGACCATGGATGACGGCCGAGCGATCTGCGACGAAGCTCAGCGCAGCGGAAAAGTGTTCATGGTGGCCCAGGTCGTGCGGTTCTTTGACGGCTACCGGCAGCTTGCCGACGATGTCGCCGCCGGAAAACTCGGCCGACTCGTGTCAGCACGGGCCACTCGACTCAGCAGCAAACCCGACTGGGCCGACTGGTTGCGAGACTTTGCCGAAGCCGGCGGGATGCTTGTCGACTTTGGTATTCACGATTTTGATCAAATGAACCTGCTGCTTGGTGATCCAGTGGAGGTGTCCGCAACGGGGCCGTCTCTGACCGGTGCACGGAACGCTACGGGACCGGTAGAGACAACAATCACCTACCGTGACGGCGGAATTGGGCAAGTGTTGAGCTACGCCGACCTGCCTAGCGGTGCGCCATTTCGCAGTTCTGTCGAGGTGGTCGGCACGGGAGGTTTCGCGCAGTATGAGTACGCGGCCGAATCCCCGGTGTCGCCAGCGGTATCGCGCTATTCGCTCTCGGCGGTGGCGCGGGACTCTCGGGTTTCCTTGGCAGCCGAGGATCCTTACGCGCGACAGCTCGAGTACTTTCTCGACTGCGTTGCCCGAGAGGCTGAGCCGAGCTTCTGTCCGACGCCGTCTGCGCTAGTGGCCCTAGAAGTTGCTCTTGCGGCAACCACGTCGTTAGAGCTCGGGGCGCCGGTACGACTGGATTCGGACTCTGCTTCAGATCCGGCTGCGGCTGACGCCTAGCGCGCGCGGATGCCGTGCTGGTCGAGCACGTCAAGGAACGTTGTCGGTTCGGGGCGCACGCGATGGTTATCGGTTTGTTCCGCCCACAGCACCATTCCGGTGTGGTCGGTAATGATCACGGTGGGCACAACAGTGTCGCCACCGGCTGGAGTCCCGGCACTGAAAATGACCGGAGTACCGCCGGATTGCACGAGGTCGAGCGCTGCCGCAGCCGCGCCATCCGCATCAATGTAGAAGTTGACGGGGATGTCGAAGCGTTGCGAAAGCTCCACAGTGTCTTCTGGCTTTTGGGGGCTGATGATCGCCACGGCGACACCGCGTCGATCGAGTTCGCGATATTGGTCAGCGATCTGAGCCACCTGGGCCATGCAGAACGGGCACCAGTTGCCGCGAATGAACATAATCACGTGTGGTTGGTGAGTGAGCACGGTGCTGTCGACAACGTCGCCATCCACAGTCGTGAGGGGAAACAGCGGCAGCGGTTCGTCGACGCGCACCGGTCGTGCGGAGACGTGCTGCACGGAGTACCAATAGTTGTAGCCGAGGATCACGGCGAGGCCGAGCACAGCAACGAACACGGCAAAAGGCCCGGCAACGATCGACCCGACAATACCGACGACGGCAACGGCGAGCTGCACCCACGGATGCCGGCGCTGCACGACAACGAGGCGTGTCATGAGAAGCCCCAAATAGAGTGCGTACGCAGCCCACGGCAGGGCGGCGGCGAGCCACCACGGTTGCGCTGCGGTGATGGCGCGAATGATCACTAGCGCTATGACGACAGCGGCGATTGCTCCGGTCGCTTCGCCGTAGACCCGTTTGATGAGTTGCATGGGGTGCCGAGTTCCTTCGTGATCGTGCTGCAGAGTGCGGATAGCGACGCTAGCACGCGGCGTGATTTAGCAGCTGACGCTGACGCTGACGCTCTCTACCCGTGCTGGCGCTCTACGTGACGCGATAGGCACGATAACGCACGGTGTCTGCTTCTCGCACACACGAGGCGACAAAGAGTGAGTGCTGGAGATGTGCGAGCCGAGGAGACGATGTTTCGATCCGGAGCGTGGTGCGGAAGTAATACTGGGTCGGGTCGATCTCATCGCCGTGGAGGAGGGCTTCGAGAACGTCAGGCGAACCACTGCGCACGCCCGAAACTTCGATGTAGATCAGTTCGCCTTCTGACGTTTGAGCCGAGTAGCGTCCGTCAATGTCGATGGCTCCGTCGGGCCGCACGAGTTGCCAGTCGGCACCACCGGGCAGGATTTTCGCGTCGAACGATCCGGTGATCTGCCCGCCGACAATGTCAATCACTCGCCGGTGCCCGGCGCGAGTCACCCCGTAATCCGCGACGCCGCCAACTTGCACGGTGACGTCGAAGGCGGGGTCAAGTGCCGGAACCGCAGGGGTGAGAATCATCGGTGGTTTTCCTCGCGTGCGACCGAGAGGGTGGGGCGTTCGTTCAAGAGTTGCGGGTTGAAGCCAGCGGCACGCTTGTATTGGTCGGCGATCGCCGCTAGCTCTTCGGCTGAAGCCACGTCGTGGATGTTGGCGAAACCGTCGGGTGCCCGCTCGTACGCAAGCTGCATGACACGTTCCGGTCCCAGCGAACGGTTACTGAGAGTTAGGCCAGCCGTGAGGGGAAGGCGAAGCTGCTCGTAGGAGAGAAGCGCGGCGTCGATGGACTCGGCGGTGGCGAGATGGTTCGCGATAGTACGAGCGTCGATGATCGCCTGCGATGCGCCATTCGATCCGATCGGGTACATCGCGTGGGCTGCATCGCCCAACAAGGTCTGCCGGTCGAAGGTCCAGCGGTCGACGGGGTATCGATCGACCATCGGATACTCGAGAACTTCGTCTGCAGCACCGATCAGGGTGGGGATGTCGATCCACTCGAATTGCCACTCGCGAAAGAGGTCAACGATCCGCTGTTTATCTACCGCGAGGTTCCAGTTGTTGAGACCGTCGTGGTCACCGTCGATCCGTTTCTCGGCGATGAAGTTGATGCGGGCGAGCCCGTCGTCGCCGGCTTCGGAGAGTGGATACGCCACAAACTTCTGCCGGCCGTCGCCCGCCATGAACATGGAACGTCCGTCGAGGAACGGCTTTACTCGTGCCGTTCCGCGCCAGAGCATGAGCCCGTTCCACACGGGGGCGCCCTCAGCGGGGTAACGCTGTTTGCGAATGGCGCTGTGGATGCCGTCGGCCGCAATTACGACATCGGCAACATCCGTGTGCTCAGCGCCGTCTCGCCCGCGAATGTGCACGGTTTGGCCTTCGTCGCGCAGTTCGGTGCTGATAACGGGCGAGCCGAGCACGATTGACCCCGGCAGCCGTGTTTCGACGGCATCACGCAACAGCATTTGCAGCTCGCCGCGGTGCACCGAGTACTGCGGCCACGCGTAGCCGGCCGAAATTCCGCGCGGTTCAGACCAGATTTCGTGGCCGAAGCAGTTGAAGTACTTGAGCGTGCTGGTCGGCACCCCCAGCCGGGCGAGTTCATCGCCAAGACCCAGTTCGGTGAGTTCGCGCACGGCGTGCGGGAGCAGGTTGATGCCGACTCCGAGGGGACGCAGCTCGGTGACCGACTCGTAGATTGTGACTTCGGTGATCCCGGCGGCGTGCAGGGAGAGGGCGGTGGCGAGACCGCCTATGCCGGCGCCAGCAATGATCACCTTCATCGGGGAGCTTCCTCTGCCGTCGGTCGGGCGGTGCGGGCAGCCGAGTCGAGGATGAGGTCGACGCCAAGCCGGAAAATATCGGTGTCGCGCAAGCCGCGCAGCTCGGCGGCCACCGCAGCGATGTGAACGTGCTTCACCGGATCAACGAGCAAGGGGCCATCGAACCAGGTGTCGAGGTCGGCGTCGGTGGAGCCGTCGGCCGCTCGACTGCGCGCCATTCCGGCGACTTCCGAGAGCACGTACGACGAGAACAGGGCGTAGTGGTTCACGAGTTCGCTACCGTCGAGACCGGCGTCGGCGAACGCCGCGAGAATGAATTCGATGGTCGCGATCTCGGCCGGACCATTGGTCGTGAGCACCGTTGCTTCCATGGCAATGGCGGGATGCTCGACATACGTTTCTAATGTGATCCACGCCAGCTGGCGCAGTCGTTCTCGCCAGTCGGAGTCAGTGTTTATCCGGCTCAGCGTCGTCGACTGGAGTTCATCGAGCAGAGCACGCATGAGATCGTCTTTGCTCGTGAAGTGGCGGTAAACCGCGGTGGGGTCAACCCCGAGTTCCAAGCCGAGAGCCCGCACCGAGACGGCTGCATTCTGCGGGCGCGCCGCAATTTCGAGGCCGGCCCTCACGATCGTGTCGCGGCTTAGGCGCTTCGATGGCTGTTCTTTTGCTGATGTTTTTGCGTCCACGCGTTCATCATAACCACCTCCCACAATAATGTCATCACTGTTGACAACGCTGTTGTGTTCGCTCTAACATCGCCACAACCGTTCGACGACGAAGGGATGTATACGGTGGCGAAAGCAGACGTGATCTTTATTGGCGGCCAGGTCTTCACCGGCACTGGACTACCCCTGACCGACCACGCGGTGGTGATCGCCGATGGGGTCATCATCGACATCGTGCCGGCGGAGTCGATCGACCTCCATCGCAGCGACGCGACCCAGATCATTGATCTGCACGGCGGTCTTCTCGCTCCCGGATTTCAGGATGCGCACATCCATCCGGTGGGCGGTGGTGTCGAACTGCTGCAGTGTTCGCTGACAGAGGCAGTAGACGCAGCAGACACCCTCGCAACGATTGCGACATACGCCGCGGAAAATCCCGAGGGCTGGATCAGCGGCGGAGGCTGGTCGATGGACCACTTTCCCGGTGGTGCTCCCGGGCGCCAGTTGCTGGATGACATCATCGGCGATCGCCCCGTGCTGCTGAGCAGCCGCGATCACCACAGCGTCTGGGCTAGCTCCGCCGCCATTCGTGCGGCCGGTATCGATGCGTCAACGCCCGATCCCATCGACGGTCGAATGGAACGCGAGGCCGACGGATTTCCCGCCGGCACCTTCCATGAAGGCGCTGGTGATCTCTTCGCCAACGTGCAACCCGGTGTCGACGCAGACCTGGCCTATGCTGGCCTGCTGCGGGCCCAAGAGGAACTTCTCAAACTGGGCATTACCGGCTGGCAGGATGCCATGATCGGCGACAGCGTGCCGACCTTACCCAGCAACTTGCCCGCCTATCGCCGCGCCATCGCCGAGGGAAAGCTGCTCGCCCACGTTGTCGGCGCGCAGTGGTGGGAACGAGCCCGTGGCGCCGATCAAATCGTGGGCATGGTGCAGCGTCGTGCTGAAGTCGAGGCGTTGGGCAGCGATCGATTGCAGCTCGGCACCGTAAAAATCATGATAGATGGTGTCGCAGAGAACTTCACCGCGGCAATGAAGAATCCATACCTCGACAGTCACGGGCACGAGACCGACAATTCCGGTCTCTCGTTCATCAACCCGCAACGACTGATCGAGTATGTGACTGAGCTCGACAGCGAGGGCTTTCAAGTGCACTTCCACGCGCTCGGAGATCGCGCGGTGAAAGAAGCTCTCGATTCGCTCGCGGCGGCACGCGCCATCAACGGAGTCTCTGATGGGCGTCACCACCTCGCGCATCTACAGGTTGTCTCTGAAGAAGATGCAGCGCGTTTTGCCCCGCTGGATGCGGTCGCCAACCTGCAACCGTTGTGGGCCTGCCATGAGGCCCAACTCGACGAGTTGACCCTCCCGTTTTTGCAGGAAGACTTGGCGGCACGGCAGTACCCCTTCGGTGATCTGCACCGCCTCGACGCAAAGCTTGCCGCCGGAAGCGACTGGCCCGTATCGAGCCCAGATCCGATCGCGGCCATCCATATCGCGGTTAATCGAATCGCGCCAGAAACGGATGAAGTTGCCCTCGGTGGAGAGCAACAGTGCCTCGACCTCGAGACGGCCTTCGCGGCGTACACCTCCGGTTCGGCGTACGTGAACCATCGCGACCACGACACCGGATTTATCGCGCCCGGCTATCGCGCTGACCTTGTTGTGATCGAGCCAGACCCGTTCGGAGCACCGAGCAGCGAAATCTATCAGAGCACCGTCGTCTCGACCTGGATCGACGGCAAACCTGTCTACGTCCGCAACTGACCCACAGCATCCAATTGAGGAGCACGTAATGTCACGAACACGAACCCGAACACAGCTCGCCGTTGTTCCCGCGATCGCCCTCGTCTCCGCCTTGGCGTTGACCTCGTGCACCGCCCCCGGAACAAGCCCAACGTCGGAGGGGCCGGTCACGTACGAGCTGACGGCTCAAACCCCTGCGCCATCCGGTGACATTGACGCCTTCACGTGGGTTACCTACGCCGAGCCGTATTCGCTCGACAATGCCTACGCGTTCGACTACCCCGACAACCAAGTGCTTTCCAACGTGTGTGAATCGTTGCTGCGGCTCAACCCCGACTTCACCATCTCGCCATCGTTGGCTGAGTCATTCTCCAACCCAGACCCCGTGACGTGGGTGTACGAGCTACGTTCAGACGTTACTTTCCATGATGGTTCCCCCGTCACCGCAGCGGATGCGGTTGCATCGATGCAGCGCCACATTAACCCTGAGATCGGGTCGTCGTGGTACTCCGTCTATCAGAACGTTGCCTCGATTGACGAGACCGGCCCGATGGAGGTCACCGTCACGCTGCTGAAGCCTGACTCGCTGTTCAACCAGGCGATGAGCGGCGCGGCCGGAGTTGTTGAATCGGCGCAGACCCTCGCGGATGCCGGCCGGGAATACGGCAACTCCACGGCACTGGTCAACTGCACGGGCCCGTTCGAGGTCAGCTCGTGGAAGTCTGGCGAATCGATCACCCTCACCCGCTATGACCAGTACTGGAACCCCGAGCTGATGGCAAAGGCTAAGGAAGTCACGATGCTGTTCATGGCCGACCCGAACGCTCGAGTTAACGCTCTGACCTCTGGTCAGGTTGACGGCGGCTGGCTCGTTCCCTCCGAGGCGATCGACAAGCTTCAAGCGTCTTCAGGCGATCTCTACTTCGGGCTGAACACCTCGGTTGCCAGTCTGATCGTCAGCAATATGGAGGGAGTGCTCGGCGATGTGAACGTGCGGAAGGCTTTGCTCATGGCGATCGATCGTCAGGGTGTAGTGGATGCCGGGCTGCAGGGTTACGCACACCTGACGAACGCGTTGACGACCGAATCTGTCTGGGGAGGGGCCAGCTCGGAGACACGCGATTCGGCATTCGCCGGACTTGAGGAGTACCCGTACGACGTCGACGCTGCGAAGAAACTTATTGAGGATGCCGGTGTCGCCGGCGAGACCATTGTGATCCGTACCGCGCCGATGGGAGCCGAGTTCACCATCGTTGCCCAAGCCACCGCGGCCGCCGCAAAGTCAATCGGGCTCGAGGCGACAATCGAAACGATGACCCCGGATGCCTACACGACACTGTTTGCTGACCCGAGCGCCCGCGAAGGCGTTGACCTGTTCCTCACCTCCTGGTACCTGTCGACCCCCGATCCGCTCGAGATGTATGGCGTCTTGCAGACCGGGCAGTTCAGCAACTACGGCAACTGGACGGACCCCCAATACAACGCGCTCGTGGATGAGGGCGTAGCCGCTCAAGATGCGCAAGAGAGTGCCGAAATTTCTGCTCAGTTGCAGCAAATCGCGAACGAACAGCTGCCCTGGCTTCCGCTGTATGAAGTTCCCATGACGGTCTATCTGGGGGAGCGCATCACCGGTGTTGCGCCGTCGGTCGCGATGCTTTACTACCCCTGGGCGGCGACGATTGGCAAGCGATAGCATGACCATCCGCCGGGTCGGAGGCAAGCTGGGGTCACTCGTACTGACCCTCGTGCTTGCCTCTGCCCTGGTCTTCTTCTCTCGGTTTCTCGTGCCGGGCGACCCCGTGAATTTTCTCTTACGAGGGCGCAAGCCATCACCGGAGGCGAAGGCGGCGGTCGTCGAACAGTTCGGTCTAGACCTCCCACCGTGGGAACAGTATTTTCGGTGGATCGGCGGAATGTTCCACGGAGACTTCGGGCGCTCGCTGCAGTTTCGGGATGCCGTGACCACGGTGATCGGCGATCGACTGCCGGTCACCGCGGGGCTCGTCATTATGTCCGCCATCATCATCGTTGTCGTAGGGGTGATCGCCGGCACGGTAGCTGCCCTCTACCGTGGTCGATTCGCCGACAGGGCGATCCTCACCGTGCTCACCGCCTTCGGCGCCATCCCACCCTTCGTCGGCTCGATTGTGCTGATCGCTGTCTTTGCGGTTCAACTGCGCTGGTTTCCCGCCTTTGGCTCGGGTGACGGGTTTCTCGACACCATCTACCACCTCACATTGCCGTCCATCGCGATGGCGATCGCGTTCATGGTGTTGATCGGAAAGGTCACGCGGATGTCTATGGTGGAGCAACTCAGTCGCGAGCACGTGCAGGTTGCCACCAGTCGAGGTCTGCGCCGCCTCACCGTCATCCGGCGGCATGTGTTTCGCAACGCGCTCGGGCCCATCTTCACGGTGGGCGGAATGTTGATTGCCGGCCTGCTGGTGGCGACCTCCATCGTGGAGTCAGCATTCGGTATTGCTGGCGTGGGCTCCCTGCTCGTGCAATCAGTGAACCGCCTAGATTTTCCCGTCGTTCAAGCCATCGTGTTGTTGGTCGTCACATCGTTCGTCGTTATTAACGCGATCGTCGATCTGCTCGAACCCATCATCGACCCGCGGGCAGCAGCAGGGGAGGCAGGACGATGAGTAGGCCAACACCGACACTGGCAATCAAGGTTTTGCGGTCAAGCCGCCGCCGACGGCTGAATGCAAGTTGGATGATCAGCATCATCGTTCTCGCAGCGATCTCGCTTGCCGCAATCTTCGCGCCGCTGGTCGCACCCTACGATCCTGACCACATCGACTTCACCGCGATCTACGCGAACCCCAGCTGGGCACACTGGCTCGGAGCGGATGCGCTCGGCCGCGACACCCTAAGCCGAATGATTTACGGTGCGCGAACAGCCCTGCTCGCCCCTCTTGTCGTGGTGATTGCATCAACATTGCTCGGGGTGGTGCTTGGGCTTGTTGCTGGCTGGCGCGGTGGTTGGCTTGACGCCGTGATCGGGCGCTTGCTTGATGTGCTGTTAGCGTTCCCGGCCTTGCTGATCGCGATCATGGCGGTTGCGCTGTTTGGCAAAGGTTTGGTCGCGCCGGTGATTGCCATGAGCATTGCGTACGCCCCATTCGTTGCCCGTCTTACTCGATCTCTCGTTGCCTCGGAACGGGCGCGCCCCTATGTTGCGGCTTACCGGGTGCAGGGATTCGCGGGCGGTTGGATCGCGCTGCGTCGGGTTTTGCCCAACGTCGCACCGACGGTCGGCGCTCAATCCACTCTGAACTTTGGTTATGTTCTCGCCGAGCTGGCGGGGCTCTCCTTCTTGGGGCTCGGGGTGCAAGCACCCGCTGCCGACTGGGGCGCCATGATCAATGAATCCCAAGCCGGAATCGTCGGTGGCTACTTCTTGCCCGCCATCATTCCGGCGGTAGCCGTCGTCATCGTGGTGGTGGCGGTTAATGTGATCGGCGAAGAAGTCTCCGACCGAATCGGTGGAGGGACACCCGCATGACCTTGCTTGAGATCTCTGGGCTAACTCTCGACCTCCCTGGGGGCGAACGACTGCTGCACGGCATCACGCTCTCCGTAGACGAGGGGGAAACTGTCGCGCTGGTTGGTGAATCCGGCTCCGGCAAGTCTCTGACCGCCCAATCGGTGCTGGGGCTTCTCCCCGCGCGTTCAGTGGTTACCGGCACGGTGCTTGTCGATGGGGATAACGTGCCAACGATGAACCCGAAGCAACTCCTGGGCTTGCGCCGCTCGACTGCCGCAATGGTTTTTCAGGATCCCCGCGCCGGCATCAATCCGATGCGCACGATCGGTGATCATCTCACCGAAGCTCTTCGGCTTGGCGAAGGTTGGTCAGCTGGGCGAGCGCGGGAACGGGCTATTGAAATGCTCACTGCCGTGCAGATGCCGCGACCGGAGGCTCATCTGCGGCAGTATCCCCATGAACTATCTGGCGGCATGCTGCAGCGGGTAATGATTGCGGGAGCGCTCGCGGGCTCGCCGCGACTGCTGGTGTGTGACGAACCTACGACGGCATTGGATGTGACAACGCAGGCACAAATTTTGCAGGTTCTCATCGAGCAACGACAAGCACGGTCGATGGGAATGCTCTTCATCACTCACGACCTGAACTTGGCAGCGTCGTTGTGTGAGCGTGTCTATGTCATGCGTGACGGTCGGGTGGAGGAGGAGGGTTCTGCGCGCCAAATCTTTCGACATCCCTCTACCGCCTATACCCGACGTCTTGTCGCGGCGACCCCGACGATCAACATCACCGGGGATGAACCGCGTGTATCAACAGAGCTTGTGCGGCCGCCTGTGCTGCAGGTGCGCGACCTCGTCAAAACCTATCCGGGGCGCGGTCGCGAATCAGTGCGTGCTCTCGCCAATGTCACTCTGGAAATTGCGGCGGGGGAGGCGCTGGGGATTGTGGGGGAATCGGGGTCGGGAAAATCGACCTTGGCCCGCATGATCGTCGGGCTAGAGCTGCCCGACTCTGGCACGGTCATCATCGATGGTCACGAGCAGCACGGCCGACCACGCCGGCGCGCAGACAGACTCGACCGGGCACGCAAAGTGCAGATGGTGTTCCAAGATCCGTACCTCTCCCTTGACCCGCGGATGACGGCGGGCGAGGCAGTCGAGGATGCGTTGCGGCTGCATCATCCTGAGCTTCGTCGGCCTGATATTTGCTCTCGAGCGTTGACGTTGCTCGACAATGTTGGACTCGCCAGCACGCAGGCTGAGGCGCTGCCGCGCACGTTATCTGGCGGTCAACGGCAACGTGTGGCGATTGCGCGCGCTCTGGCCATTGAGCCGAGCTTGCTGGTGATGGATGAGGCGACGAGTGCTCTCGATGTTTCGGTTCAGGCGCAGGTCTTAGAGGTCATATCTGAGATTCGTCGTGAGCGTGGCCTGACTCTTTTGTTCATCAGCCATGACCTTGCTGTCGTGCGCACCGTGTGTGAACGCAGCGTGGTGATGCGGGCGGGCGAGGTCGTCGAATCGGCGGCGACCGCTGACCTGCTCACCAACCCGCAGCATGAGTACACTCGGCTGCTCATCGACTCTGTGCCGAGAGCAGCCGCCATCGCGTAGCGGTGTTCGATCTATCGTGCTGACGCGAGGCGTCGCTGAGGCTCGTTGCGGCGGCGCGGCTTAGGCGCCGAATGCCTCCACGAGGGTGCCGCGGTGTGCCGTGAGCAACTCTTCGAGGCTGAGGGTGAACTGGTCTTGGATCTCGAGGGCGGGGGCCGCAGCATCCGTGACTCCGATGCGGATGGCCGGGTAGTTGCGACCTTCGCAGAGTCCCTGGAACTTCACGTCGTCTTCGCGCGGGATCGAGACGATCATGCGACCGGTCGATTCGCTGAAGAGTGCTGTGGTGGCGTCGATGCCGTCGCGTTCGAGCAGTTCACCCAACCAGATGCGAGCGCCAACGCCGAAGCGCATGACGGATTCGGCGAGGGTCTGAGCGAGTCCGCCATCGGCGAGGTCGTGGGCGCTGGCAATGATGTTTTGCTCGTTGCCGGCCTTGATGAGGTCAGCAAGGCGACGCTCGGCAGCAAGGTCGACCGCGGGCGGCAGGCCACCGAGGTGGTCGTGGATGGTGCCGGCCCAGGCTGATCCGTCGAGTTCGAGTGAGGTGGTGCCGAGCAGGTAGATGTTGTTGCCTTCGTCTTGCCAGCCGCTCGGGATGCGCTCCGCAACGTCACGGATCAGGCCGAGTACGGCGACCACGGGGGTCGGGTGGATGGGCACATCGCCGGTCTGGTTGTAGAAGGAGACGTTTCCGCCGGTGACCGGGATTTCCATCTCGAGGCAACCGTCGGCGAGGCCTTCAACGGCGCGGCTGAACTGCCACATCACTTCGGGGTTCTCGGGGCTACCGAAGTTGAGGCAGTCACTGACCGCAACGGGGTTGGCGCCGGTGGCGGCAACGTTGCGGAAGGCTTCAGCGAGAGCGATCTGGGCTCCGGCGTAGGGGTCGAGCTGGCAGAAGCGACCATTGGCGTCGGTCGCGACAGAGAAGCCGAGGCCACTTTCTTCGTCGATGCGCACCATGCCGGCGTCATCCGGGAAGCTCAAGGCGGTGTTGCCGAGTACGTAGCGGTCGTACTGGTTGGTGATCCAGCTCTTGTCGGCCAGGTTGGGGCTCGCGAGAAGCTGCAGCATTTGGTCGCGCAACTCGATGCCGTCCTTGGGGCGGGCGAGTCCTGAAGCGCTGTCTGCTTGAAGCTTGTCGATCCACTTCGGGTAGGCGACGGGGCGGTCATAGACGGGGCCATCGATGGCGACAGTGCGGGGTTCGACGTTGACGATTTCTTCGTCGTGCCAGTTGATGATGAGGCGGCCGGTGTCGGTAACTTCACCGAGCACGCTGGTTTCGACATCCCACTTCTCGACAACCTTGAGGAAGCCTTCGAGCTTCTCCGGCTTGACGATCGCCATCATGCGTTCTTGGCTCTCGGACATCAGAATTTCTTCTGCCGTGAGGGTAGGGTCGCGCAGCAGCACCTTCTCGAGTTCGATGAACATGCCACCGTCACCGTTGGAGGCGAGCTCGCTAGTTGCGCAGCTGATGCCGGCAGCACCGAGGTCTTGGATGCCCTCAACGAGGTCGCCCTGGAAGAGTTCGAGGCAGCACTCGATGAGTACTTTCTCGGCAAAGGGGTCGCCGACCTGAACGGCGGGACGCTTGGTCGGGCCGCCTTCGCTGAAGGAATCGGAGGCGAGGATGGATGCTCCGCCGATGCCATCGCCACCGGTGCGGGCACCGAACAGCACAACCTTGTTTCCCACGCCACGAGCGTTAGCCAGATGCAGGTCTTCGTGGCGCAGCACTCCAACGGCGAGAGCGTTGACGAGCGGGTTGGCCTGGTAGACGGAGTCGAAGTAGGTCTCGCCGCCGATGTTGGGCAGGCCGAGGCAGTTGCCGTAGAAGCTGATGCCCGAGACGACACCTTTGGCAACGCGAGCGGTGTCTGGGTTGTCGATGGCGCCGAAGCGGAGCGCATCCATGACGGCAACGGGGCGAGCACCCATGGAGATGATGTCGCGAACAATTCCGCCAACACCGGTCGCTGCGCCCTGGAAAGGTTCGATGTAGCTGGGGTGGTTGTGGCTTTCAATTTTGAAGGTGACAGCCCAGCCCTCACCAACATCGATAACACCGGCGTTTTCGCCCATGCCAACCATGAGGTTCTTGGTCATGTTCTCGCTGACCTTCTTGCCGAACTGGCGAAGGTAGTTCTTGGAGGACTTGTAGGAGCAGTGCTCGCTCCACATGACGGAGTACATGGCGAGCTCGCCGCTGGTGGGGCGGCGGCCCAGAATTTCGCGAATCTTCGCGTACTCGTCTGGCTTGAGGCCGAGGGCGCCGTAGGGCTGCTCTTTCTCGGGGGTTGCTGCGGCGTTCGAGACCGTGTCGGCAACATGCTGGCGGGAATTGGTTGAGACGTCAGTCACGAGGGGCTTCTCCCAGAAGATTATGGATGCCGGGGTGCTCACGCCGGCAAGGTCCAGTCTACCTAGGTGCGCGAAGGTGTGACGCGGGGCGGGGGAGCAGCGAAGGGCCTCGCACGCAGCTCAACGGCCCGCGCGCACCGCGTGCGCATTTCAGCACGTCACAACGCCATCAGAATGAATCCCGCGACGATGCTCAAGAGGCCGATTCCGGTGAGTATCGAGCCGATGAGGAGGGCGCTGTTCGTGCGACGCGGCGGCGCAAGACTCCAGCGAGAGGGATGGCACTGGTCGTAGTACAGCGCGACTGGGGAGCCCACATCCATGATCGGAACCTCTGATGGCTCGTGAAGGGTGGAGTACTGCCTGCCGTCACCATCGCACCAGCGGAAGCCCTGAAAGCCACCGGCTTCGAAAACCTCGGCGCTTGTCGTGACCCATTTGCATGCCCGCATGGCCATGATCCAGCCCAAAACGAGCATCGGAATCCCGGGAACAAGTCCGACCCACGACATCGTTTCGAGTACCGCTCCCCACGCGCCCTCAGGTCCGATCATTGTGCAATATTATCTGCTGCCCAGCGCAAGGGTCACGGTCGTCGGCTACGCGAGGGTGAGGGTGCCGTGGCTCATGCCGACCATCAGGTTCTTGGTCATGTTCTCGCGGATCTTCACTTTGCGACGCCGCTAAACGAATGTAATGAAAACAACATTCGGAGTCATTGTCAGCAAATTGGTTCAACCAAAAACGTGCAATCAGCGCGATCTTCTTTGAAATAACTGCAACATAGTGTTAAGATCGAGCCTAAATCTAACAAATGTTAATAGACTCGATTCAGGCACAAAGTGGTGTTGGCGGAGAGAAAGTCGGCCGACCTACCCAGTAAGTGACCAACGTCTCCCGAAGAGTTAGGCAGCACCGCATGGCGAAGAAAGTACCGTTCAGCAATTTGGCCGAAGCGGAAAAGCTTGCGAAAAAGCGCCTTCCTAAAGCAGTATGGCTCGCCTTCAAGGCGGGCAACGAGCAAGGCTGGACGCTGGATGAAAACATCCGCGCCTACAATGACCTAGGTTTCAGCCCGACGATCTTCGACCGCCCGTCTCGCGGCAAGATCGACACAAAAACGAACATTCTGGGTGTCGACATCGACATCCCCGTCATTGTGTCGCCGGTGGGCGCTCAGGCCATCCACCCTGATGCCGAAGTCGCCGCAGCGCGCGCGGCAAAGCGCATGGGAACGGCAATTGGTCTCAGCTCTTATGCGTCGAGTTCCATCAAGGACGTCACCGCAGCAAACGACAAATCGTTCTTCCAGCTCTACTGGGTCGGTACCCGCGACCGAATAGAAGCTCGTGTCGAAGAAGCGCGCCGCTCTGGCGCTAAGGCCCTCATCGTCACTCTCGACTGGTCGTTTACGCCCCGTCGTGACTGGGGCGTTCCACCGGCACCGCCCATGAAAATGGATCTCAAGACGATGATGGAGCTCGCTCCGCACGCGCTCTCACGCCCGCAGTGGTTCGCCCGCTACCTGAAGAGAGGTCGCATCCCGGAGCTCAAGGTTCCGAACCTGTTCATCACGCCCGGCGATGTGCCGTCGTTCGGCACGGCGTGGAACGAGTTCGTGCACACGCCAACTCCAACCTGGGAAGACGTGAAGTGGTTGCGCGAACTCTGGGGCGGCCCGTTCATGATCAAGGGAATCTCCACGATCAAAGACGCCAAACTCGCGGTCGACATGGGGGCAGACGCGATCTCGGTCTCGAACCACGGGGGCAACAACATCGACGGCACGCCATCGCCGATTCGCTTCCTCCCCTCCATCGTTGACGCGGTGGGCAGCGACATCGACGTCATGGTCGATGGCGGAATTCGTCGAGGATCTGACGTCGTGAAAGCGATGGCATTGGGGGCGAAGGCAGTCTTTATCGGGCGCGCTTATCTCTACGGGCTTGCTGTGTCGGGCGAAGACGGAGTGCACAAGGTGCTCGAGATCATGCGAGACGGTATCGACGAGACGATGTTCGGAATCGGGCGTGACTCGATTCACGATCTCTCCATGGAGGATCTGATCATCCTCAACCGAGACTTCTTGGTCACGCCAGCCCGCTAAGCACAAGATCAGCGCAGATCTAGCCCCGCGGCGGACTGCGAACGGAAACGTTGGAAGGATGTCGAATGCGTCGAGTAATTGTCGTCGGAGCCGGAACCGCCGGGTGCATTGTTGCCGCACGCTTGTCTGAAGACGCAAGCACTTCGGTGCTCCTTCTTGACTCGGGCCCCGACCGCGAACCTGGTGCTCAGCTTTCCGGGCTGCGCTCGCTGAACTGGATCGACGCATTGGGCGAGACTGCTGCGTTTTACCCTGATCTTTTCGCTAGCAAGCTCGAAGGCTCAGAACCCAAGCTCTACAACCGTGGCACCGGTGTTGGAGGTTCTGGAGCGGTCAACGCCATGCTGGCGCTTCCCGGCTTGCCCGAAGATTACGACCGCTGGGCCCGCGACTTCGGGTGTGACCAGTGGTCGTGGGAGCAGGTCCAGCCCTGGCTCGAAGAACTCAAATCAGACCTTATTGTGTCGACAGAAGAAGAATTCACTCCAGTGGATCGGGCACTGCTCGACGCCGCTGAAAGACTTGACCTTCCGACCGGAGTGGATACTTACGGACCGCAGGACGGCAGCGGACTGTTGTGGCGCAACGCCAACGCGAGTGGCCGTTTTTCGAGCCTCGAACGCTATTTGAACGAAGCTCGCAGTCGCGACAACCTCGTGATTCAGGGCAATAGTCAAACCGATCGGCTGCTCATCGAAGGTGACGTCGTCGTCGGTGTCGTGTTGGCCGATGGAACGGAGCTGCGCGCCGATGACGTAGTTCTGTGCGCCGGGGTCTTCGAAACTCCGGCCATTCTCTTGCGATCACACCTCACGCATCCGGCAATTGGAAAGAATCTGCAGGATCACCCGGCGGCGAGCGTTTACTTCACGCTCAAGCCAGAATTCCGAGAGGTCAATACGACCGGACCGTGCATTGGTGCGGTCATGCGTTTGTCGTCAAGTTTCGGGGCCGGCGACATCCATCTTCTTCCGCTTCACGGCACGCTACTCAACGGCACAGAGGCCGACCATGGCCTGATTATGGCGGCGTTGATGAAAGTAACGTCGAGCGGTGAACTGGAACTCAACCCGGAAAACCCCCTCGCGCCGCCCATAGTTCGCGAACGGATGCTGTCGACAGAGCAAGACCGAGCGGCGATGAAAGAGGCGATCGTTTATCTCGAGCAGGTAATCGCCGCGCCAAGTTTTCAGCGGATTATCGAACGAGTTTTCATTGACGAACACGGAACACCACTCAGCGCCTTGCACGATGACGAATTCTTCGAGAGCTGGGTTCGCAGTTACGTCGGCGACTACTTTCACGCTTGCGGCACTGTTCGCATGGGCGAGGCGGGGGATCCGAATGCGGTTGTTGACCAGCAGGGTCGCCTCTATGGCCTCGCCAACATTCGCGTAATCGACGCGTCGATCATGCCTGACGTTCCGAGCGCGAATACCCACCTCCCCACTGCGCTGATCGCTGAACGCCTCAGTGCAGCAATGCGGGCTACTTCAGCAGCACCTACTCCAGCACCACAAGACGCGTAACCAATAACTACCCAGTGATCGTCCAGAAAGGACCCCGGCTGATGACAGCTTCAACACAGTCCGAAAACAGCCTCGCCACGTGGGAGCGCGCACGCCAAGTTGTTCCGCGCGGAGTGTCCTCCGGGCACCGCGTCGGGTGGGACCAAGTCTTCGTGAAGGCTGCCGGCGCCTACGTATGGGATGAGCAGGGCAACAAGTACCTCGACTACATCAACTCATGGGGGCCGATCATTCTCGGTCACTGTGACGCGCGGGTCAACGAAGCCGTTTTCGCCGCTGCCAGCACGTGTGACTTGACCGGTGTTGGCCCGCAGTCGGGCGAGTATGAGCTGGCAGAAAGAATCACTTCTCTCGTGCCCTCGGCCGACAAGGTCGCGTTTTGCACCTCGGGTACTGACGCCACCATGCACGCGGCTCACATCGCCCGTGCAGCGACCGGCCGCGTCAAGATTCTCAAGTTCCACGGTTCGTATCACGGCTGGAGTGATGTTCTTGCCGTGGGAAGCTCGCGGGCAGACCTCACCGACACGTCCCCGCTTGCCACCGCGAATAGCGCTGGGCTGCACCCCGGCGCTGTCGCTGATGTAGTCGTTGTTGAGTGGAATGACTTCGAGGGGCTCCGCGCTGCATTCGATCAGCACGGTAGTGAACTTGCCGCAGCTTTCTCTGAGGGCTACGTGCACAGCTTCGGTTGCGTTCCGGCCGCGCCCGGCTTTCTCGAATTGCTCCGCGAGCTGTGCACGAAGCACGGAGCCGCACTGGTCTTCGACGAAGTCAAGACAGGCTTCCGGGCAGCACTCGGCGGCTACCAGTCCGTCGCGGGTGTCCTGCCCGACCTCACCGCTTTCGCTAAGGCGATGGCAAACGGGTACTCGATCGCGGCGCTTGCGGGCTCCGACGATCTGATGGGCCACTTGGGCGCCTACTCAAAGAACGAAGCGACAATCGACGGTACCTATAACGGCAACCCGTACTCGGTCGCGGCGGCAAACAAGACTCTCGAAATCATGGAATCGGAAGATGTGATCACGCATCTCTACGACCTCGGTAGTCGACTTCGCGCTGGCATAACGGATGCGATCGCGGATGCCGGAATCGACGCGTGCGTTTCGGGAATCGGCTCTGAGTGGACCGTCTACTTCCGCAAGGAACTGCCGACGAACTTCCGTCAGGCCATGGAATCCAACACCGAACAGTACGCCAAATACCACAGTTCCCTGCTCTCGCAGGGAATTCTGGAGCCCGCCTTCGCAACTGGTGACCGGCGGCTCAATGCATCGACGACGCACGACGACATCGATCGCACAATTGACGCCAACCGCGTCGCCCTGCGGGCAGCAATGCTCTAACAGGACACAGCACGTTCCTTCCACAACACTAAGAGATAGGTATGACATGAATACCCAGAAATCACGGCGTGCAGGTAAAGCACGTTCTCTGCTTGCTGTCGGCACAATCGCGGTCATCGCGCTGAGCGGCTGCGCCGCCGGGGGAGGCTCCGAGAGTGATGAGAATGAAATCGTCATCGGTATGGCACTTTCGCAAAGTGGCAACATGGCACCGTTCGATGTCGAACCAGGCAATGCGGCGCTCCTGAAGATCGACGAGATCAATGCGGCCGGTGGAATCAACGGGATGCAGGTTCGTGCGATCGTCAAGGACGTTCGCTCTGACCAGGCCACCGTCGGCACCGTCGCGACAGAGCTAATATCTGACGGCATTGACTTGCTGGTCACTCCTTGTGACTTCGACCTCAGTGCTCAGGGTGCTTTGAACGCTCAGGCTGCTGAAGTTCCTGCAGTGTCGATCTGCGCTGGTGACCCCAAGATGGCTGACAGCACAACGCTCGGCGACTTTGTCTTCTCGGCTAACGCCGGCAGCGACGTCGAAGGATCCACTGGGGCTTCTTGGGCCTACGAGCAGGGGTGGGCATCCGCTTACCTGCTTCAAGACGAAAGCATCGAGTACACCAAGTCGGCAGGTCGATACTTTCAGGCGAAGCTCGAAGAGCTCGGCGGAACAGTAGTCGGCAACGACAGCTTTCCCGGCGGCGACAATGTTGACGTGAGCAGTCAGATTTCTCGGTTGAAGAGCGACATCGGCAACGTTGACTTCATTTACGTAGCGAGCTGGAACCCCGGTGCGGCTACCGCCATCCGCCAGATCCGCGATGCGGGAATTGAGACTCCGATTGTCGGACCAGCAGCCCTTGACGGTCAACTGTTGCTCGACATCGTTGGCGACGTAGATGAGGTCTACTACACGCCATTCGCTTGCTACGAATACTGCTCTGGCCAAGACTCCACTGACTTGGATGATTTCGTCACCAACTACACGGCAAAGTTCGACGCACCGCCGTCGACCAGCTACGCACTGCTCGGCTACAACATGATGATTGCGCTTGCAGCCTCACTCGAGAGCGCTGACTCGCTCGATGGTCCGGTATTACGCGACGCGATGGAAAACAGCAGCGCCGTTGAAACGCCAATTGGTCCCGCTACCTATTTCTCCTCAACCTGCCACAAGATCACTGACATGCCTTTGTCCGTGGTGAAGGTCAGTGGGGGATCCGTAACGTTCGTCGAACAGCACAGCATCGACGGCATCCCCGACCTCGGTGACGGAAACTCCTGCGCCGCCTAGTTATTGCAGTGCACCTCCGCTCGACACAACAGTAAAAGGAAATTAGATGAGTACCTCACCACACACAGAGATGACCGAAGCAGAACTATTCGAGCTCTCAGACCGGTGGGTTACCCACAACTACAATCCTTTGAAAGTCGTGATCGCTTCGGGCGAGGGTGCGGTTCTCACCGACGTCAATGGCAAAGAGTATCTGGACTTTTTGGCCAGCTATTCCGCGTCAAACTTCGGGCACGGTCATCCTGAGATTGTCAGCGCAATGGAAACGCAGTTGCGCAAAGTCGCGCTGACATCTCGGGCTTACCACCACGATCAGCTCGCTCCGTTTGCCGAGAAGCTCGCAACGCTGGTGGGCAAAGACATGGTCTTGCCGATGAACACCGGTGTTGAGGCCGTGGAGTCGGCGATCAAGGTCGCGCGCAAATGGGGTTACGTCGTCAAGGGTGTGCCGGCCGGGATGGCCAACATCATCGTTGCCGACGGCAACTTTCACGGGCGCACAACCACAGTCGTCTCTTTTTCTGATGACGAGTCAGCCCGCGAGGGATTCGGTCCATTCACCCCGGGCTTCCGATCTGTGCCGTTCGGCGATGAGGCTGCGCTCGAGGCGGCGATCGATGAGAACACGGTTGCCGTGCTCATCGAGCCCATCCAGGGCGAAGCAGGCGTGGTGATTCCGCCCGAGCAGTATCTTGTTCGCGTACGTGAGATCACGAGCGAGCACAATGTCCTCTTCATTGCGGATGAGATCCAGTCGGGTCTCGGCCGCACCGGAAAGACCCTCGCGATGCAGCATGTCGGGGTTGAGCCGGATCTCTATCTTTTGGGCAAGGCCCTCGGCGGAGGAGTAATGCCTGTGTCGGCTGTTGTCGGCAATCAGGATGTGTTGGGTGTGCTGAAGCCGGGTGACCACGGCAGCACATTCGGCGGTAATCCTCTGGGCGCCGCGGTCGGCAGCATGGTCGTTGATCTGCTGAATACTGGCGAGTACCAAGAGCGTGCAGCCACATTGGGTGTTGTTCTTGAACGTGAACTGCGAACGCTTATTGGCTCAGGAGTGCTCGCGGTGCGCGTGCGCGGACTCTGGGCGGGCATCGATATTGATCCAGCCCTCGCGAGTGGGCGCGAAATCTGCGAACGCCTGATGCTGAGGGGAGTGCTGGCCAAAGATACGCATGGCTCGACCGTGCGCTTCTCCCCACCACTTGTCATCTCCGAGACGCAGCTGCTCTACGGCATTGAGCAGCTTCGAGCCGTCTTGCTGGAGTTGACCGAGCGCGGCTAAACGTCGCGAACTAGTTCGTCGTCTCCGTTCGCTTGCGCGCAACCGAGACGACGAACTCAGTTATCAGCTCGTGGGTAGCTGGTACACGCGCTGTGCGTTGTCACGACCGGTCAGTGACGCAACGCGCTTCGCGTCGGCGAGAGACCAGTCGCCGTCATCAACCAGATGAGACAACACGCGTGTCATGCCGCGCCGCCAGAGGGCAGCGCCGATGGAGTGAAGTTCGGGCAATCCCCACGCATCGGTAGAGAACAGCACCTTACTGAAAGGCGCGAGCTCGAGGCTCTCGGCGATAACGCGATCTGAGGCCGCTCCGCTGTAGTTGATGGCTAACCCAACGTCGAAGTACACGCGGGAGAAAACTTGAGCGAGATAGCCAGCTTCGCGATGGTATGGGTAGCAGTGCAAGAGCATGACGTCTGAGTAGTCGGCAGGAAGCAGTCTGAGCCACGGGGTGAGCAGCAGCGGATTGCAGCGCTCCAGGTCGATATCGGCGTCGCCGTAGCCGGCGTGGAGCTGAACGGGAAGCCCGGTGCTCACGGCCTTCCAGAGCAACGCTCGAAGAAGTACGGGATGGGAAACGCGGAACGGTCCAGCGGTGGTGCTCGTGAGCCATTCCTGGGCGGCTGTGGTGAAATCGTCGCGGTGGGGCCTGGCCGGATCGAAATCGAAACCGAAGCGATAGGCAATGATGCTCTTGAATCCCACCGCTGTGGTGGCCGCTGCGGCCAGCGCGGCGTCGAAGGCATCCTCCAACGCGTCTGCCCCCACTCCGGCGGTGACGAGGCCCTCAAGTAGCGTTTCTAGTCGAACAACTTCGTGCACGCGTTGGGCGGCTAGTGTGCCAAATTCTTCGAGGGTGGTGAGGCTCCGCTCTGAGTGCTCCGTCTGGATGACACCAGTGTCAACGATGGACTCAGAAATGCCGGAAGTTCGTAAGAGCCGGCGAGCGATCTCGTCGGATCCCCATTGCGCGCGTGCCGCCCAATAGGAGTCGGCGCTGGCATGCTCGGGCAGGTCAAAGTGCGGGGCGCAGTACTTGCGAACGGCGAAGCCTACTTGAGAATCGAACTGGGTCATCCACGGCGGTATCGGCTCGGATGATTCTGTGAGGTGCGACTCGAACTCGCTGCGGCTGAGATCAGGGATCAACGTTCCGTGAACGTGGTGGTCGATCAGCGAAAGTTCACTGATGTGCTCGGCGATCTCTGAGTTTTCATTCATTTTCATCACTCGTCCCTGTGCGAAGCACCAGCGTAGCGGGGGGTTGCGCGATTCACCGGTGATACCGTAACTTACGTTACATACGGATATTTGAGCAGCCAATCCTAATGATGGTAACATTGCTCACAGCAGGCATTAAGGATTGACCCAACAACGGAGTGTGGTCGAAGACGATGACGACAGCAACAGAAGTCCCGCAGGTGGAGACGCTGCAACTCGTCGACGGCGGGATGAACTTCGATGGCGTCCAGGCGCTCGAAGACGTCTCAATCTCGGTGAAAAGCGGAGAAGTAGTCGGCCTGATCGGTCCCAACGGCTCAGGCAAGACCACGACCCTTAATCTCGTCAGTGGCATGCTTCACCCGACCACCGGCCGGGTAATGCTCGGAGACAAAGATCTCACGCGGATGTCAATGCGCAAGAGGGCGCGCATCGGAATCGTCCGTACGTTCCAGAGCGTTCGCGTTTTTGGGCGACTCACCGTCGCCGAGAACATCGAGGTAGCGGCTCTTGGCTGCGGCATGCGCCGCCACGAAGCCCGTGAGCTGACGGAAGAACTTCTCGAAGAACTCAATCTTGAGTCGGTAGCGAACACGGCAGCAGAATCCTCGCCCGCTGGGCTCATCCGAACAATCGGTATAGCGCGGGCGCTAGCAACCCGCCCCAAATTTCTCCTGCTTGACGAGCCGGCCGCTGGCCAAAACGAGTCAGAGGCCGTCGAGCTCATCGAGGCCATCCGCAACATTTCGCGTCGACGTGCCTGCGGGGTGTTGCTTGTAGAGCACGACATGTCGGTGGTGATGAGCACGTGCGACCGGCTCCACGTTCTCGATAGCGGCCGCACCGTCATCGCCGGGTTGCCCCAGGACATCCGGCACGATCCACAAGTGGTCGAAATCTACTTCGGAAAGCGGCACTGAAATGCTTCTAGAGATCAACGACCTATTCGTTCGCTACGGCAAGTCAGTGATGGCGCTTCAAGGGGCATCGCTCGAAGTCGGAGAGGGCGAACTTGTCTCCCTCATTGGCCAAAACGGAGCCGGCAAATCGACCCTTCTCAAGTCAATTGTGGGAATCGCGCCCGTGTACTCGGGGTCGATCACCTATGACGGTGCCGCGGTCACCGACAAAAAGTTTTCGGTCATCAAGAACCGCATCGCCTATGTTCCCGAAGATCGCGGAGTGTTCTCGAGTCTCACCGTGGGTGAGAACCTTCGTCTCGGCGCAGTTTCCCGAAAAGACAAGCGGAACATTGACGCTGACATCGAGCGGGAGCTCGCTCGATTCCCCATCCTTGAGGAGTACTGGAGCCGGGGAGCCAGCTTGCTCTCGGGAGGAGAACAACAGCAGCTTGCGATCGCCCGAGCGCTTCTCTTGCGCCCGAAACTTCTCCTTCTTGACGAGCCAACGCTGGGGCTCGCCCCGATCATCGTGGATCTGATCTTTGACGTTATCGAACAACTTCGCGACGAAGGCGTGACCATCCTGCTCGTCGAGCAAAACGCTGTGCGATCAATCGAAGTATCGAACCGCTCCTACGTTATGCAAGCCCCGGGCAAGATTCTGGGCAGTGGAAACGCAAAAGAGCTCGCAGCCAATGACGCCGTCGTTGACTACCTCGGGTTCTCGCCAACCGGATTGATGGGTGACTCAGAATGATCTTGCAAATCATCGTCGACATGGTGGGCCTCGGCGCCACCTACGCGTTGCTCACCATTGGCATTGCTCTTCTCTTTGGCATCTTGGGACTGATGAACTTCGCTTACGGCGAGATCATCATGATCGGTGCTTTCGCGATGTACCTTTTCAAGGACTACCCTTGGTTTGTTGGGGCGCTCGCTGCCGTTGTTTTTGCGGTCGTCGTCTCGGTGCTCACTGAGCGCCTAGCGTTCAGGCCGCTAAGAAACGCTGACCCGGTGACGTTAATGATTGCGTCGTTCGCTGTGAGCTTGGCACTGCAAAGCGTGATGCGGATGACCGTCCTTCCCCGCACGCAGGGCGTTCCCCCTCAGCCGTTCTTGACGGAGTCGATCACTGTTTTCGGTATTCGGGTCACTGTCCTTCAGATCGTCACCCTGGTGCTGTGTGGCGTGCTGCTCGGTGGTCTTGCGCTGCTGATGAAGAAAACCCCTCTCGGTGTGCAGCTCAGAGCATCCGCTGAAAACTTTCAAGTGGCTAAGTCGCTGGGAGTAAAAGGCAGCTTCGTCATCATGAGTGCCTTCGCGATCGCCGGAGTTATGGCCGCAGCATCAGGAATCATCCTGGTAGCGCGGCAAGGTGCTGTATCGGCAGAGATGGGGCTCACCCCACTGCTCATCGGCATTGTCGGCGCCGTCGTTGGCGGAATGAGCAACCTCAAGGGCGCTGCTCTCGGCGGGCTCCTGTTGGGCATGGGCACTGGGTTGCTTGAGGCAACACTGCCGACAGACCTCATCGCCTTCCGAGACGCCTTCCTCTACTCGGCCGTCATGGTCGTCTTGGTTATCCGCCCGCAAGGGCTTCTCTCGGGAACGAAGGTGCGCACATCATGACCAACTCCACTCGCATTCGCCGACTATTCGAAACTCCGATCCTTCTTGTCGCCCTTATGGGGCTAGTAGCTCTTATCGCCGTGTTTGGTGATCCCACCATCACCAGGGTCACCGTGCAGGCGCTCATTGCCGTGGTGTTCGTTGCTGGTCTTTCACTCTTCTCCGGCAACTCCGGCGTGATGTCGTTCGGCCACGTTGGCTTTATGGCAATTGGGGCGTACACGACGGCGTACCTCACGATCCCGGTCAACCTCAAGTCATCAATGTTTTCGGATCTGCCAGAGTCGCTCGGCTTCCTCGCGACCATCCATGCCCCGTTCCCCATCGCCGTACTCGTCGGCGGACTCGCGGCAGCAGTGCTCGCGCTCGTCACCGCACCCATAATGGCGCGTTTGGGAGGGTTGCAGGCAGGAATCGCAACGCTGGCTCTACTCGTGATCGTCTTCACCGTACTCAACAGCTGGACAGACGTTACCCGCGGATCATCCAGCATGATCGGCCTGCCGAAGTCCACGACCATCTGGTGGGCTGCCGGCATCGCAGCACTAGTCATCGTGATGGCCTGGGCCTACAAGACGTCGCGAAGCGGGCTTCAGCTGCAAGCGTCGCGCGAAGATTACTTAGCGGCAACAGCATCCGGAATCGCCGTTGGCCGACACCGTGCCTTCGCCTGGGTGCTGAGCTCGATCCCCGTCGGATTTGCCGGCGCTCTGTACGCCGGGTTCTTGACGACCTTCAACTCGCGGACCTTCTTCTTGACCCTCACGTTCTCCTTCATCGTGATGATTGTCCTTGGCGGCTACCTTTCGCTGAGTGGTGCCGTAATCGGCGCTCTGGGAGTGTCGGTTCTTCAGGAAATTCTGAGAAGATTTCAAGACGGAGCATTCACCGGTGGCAACTCGCTGCCCGCCGGTATTGCGGATCTGATCTTGGCAGCGGTGTTGTTGTTTGTTCTGGTGAAAGCGCCTCTCGGGCTAATGGGAACGAGAGAGCTTCGCCTCTTTCGTAAACGATCGATAGGTAGTGCCTCATGACCAGTCCTCTCACCCTTGCTGAACAGCTCAAGAAGGAGCACGAGAGCCTCAGCCCTGCCGAACGCCGAGTATCTCGGGTGCTCATCGCGGACTACCCGGTAGCAGGCCTCGAGCCGGTGCACCGGCTTGCCGAGCGAGCGAACGTCAGCGCGCCAACCGTGCTCCGCCTCATTTCCAAATTGGGAATCGGTTCATACCCGCAAATGCAGAAGCTTCTTCGACAAGAAATCTCTGTTCGAACGTCGTCCCCACTCGAAATGTATGGCGAGCGTTCGGCGAGCACGACGCCGGGAACGCAGAGCGGGATCAAGTTTGTCGCCGACTCAAAGCGCGTCCTTGCAGAGGGACTAGACGCGACTTTCAATGCGATTCCCGAAACCGAAATTATTGAGATCGCAAAACTCATCGCGAACCCGCGCAACCGCATCTGGACCGTCGGGGGTCGATTCAGCGATCTTCTGGCGCAGTACCTCACCTTGCATTTGCGGCTACTGCGCAAAGACGTGAACCATGTCGACCCCACCGAACAAGAGAAGGCATTTACGCTTCTCGACTTCACCTCTCGAGATGTGCTCATCGCCTTCGACTATCGGCGCTATCAGGGAGGCACCGTCAGCTTCCTCAAGAACGCCAAGAACAAGAAAGCGACGACGGTGCTCTTCACCGATCCGTGGTTGTCGCCGGCCGCCAAACACGCGGACTACCTGCTTTCGAGCTCAGTCACCTCGCCGTCACCATTCGACTCACTAACCTCAGGCTTCGCGCTCGTGGAAACCGTGATCGCCGGCGTCGTTGAAGAACTGGGCGATAGCCCCACCCAACGCATCCAAGCATTCGATGCGTTGCAAGAAAAGACACTGCAGATCCCTGGCTTCGGGCCGGGCGACGAGGCAGAAACCACATGACGTCATTAGGCAGGGAGCACACGTTGCGCAGAGAACCATTGGCAGTAATTTTGACCTCCGATCTCTCCGGCCAGTGCCGGGGCCGGTCAGTGCGCCAGAGTGAACTCGACAAATACCTCGTGAATGGATCGGGCTGGGTGCCCGCCAACTTGGCGATCAACCCGTTCGGCGAAATCGTTTCGCCTAACCCTTTCGGATCCGTTGGCGACCTTCGACTGCAGCCAGACGTCACGAGTCTCTCGCAAATTCCCTTGCCTGATGCTGAGCCAACGAAGGTTGTGCTTTCTGACATCGTGAATCAAGATGGCAGCGCCTGGGACTGCTGCCCCCGTACGTTCTTGCGCAACGCAATTGCCGATCTCAAAGCGGAGACTGGGCTGTCAGTGCTTTCCTCGTTCGAACACGAGTTCATGCTTCTCGATCAAGATCCAGAGGCTCCGAACATTGCGTTCTCGCTAAGAAATCTTCTTGAGCTCGAGCCGCTGGGTTCGAGCATCATGGCCGCACTCGAAGACGCGGGTCTCGAGCCCGAAATGTGGCTGCCCGAATACGCTCCTCGCCAGTGGGAGGTCACGGTTGCTCCCGCGGATGCTCTGGCGGCAGCAGATCGAGCTATTCTCCTTCGCGAGATCGTGCGCAACACCGCAACCCAGCTGGGCCACACTGCTAGCTTCAGCCCGATTGTTGAAGCCAGTGGCAGCGGCTCCGGTGTTCACATTCACCTCAGTCTGCTCGATGACAACAACGAGCCTGTCGCCTACGACCCCAGTCGAGAGGGCGGACTTTCTGCCGTTGCGGGGTCGTTCGCCGCGGGAATCCTCAAGCACGCATCCGCGATCTCGGCCCTCGCCGCCTCTGGCGTTGTCTCGTATGAGCGACTAGCTCCGGGTCACTGGAGTGTTGGTGGCGTGTTCTTGGGTGAGAACAACCGAGAAGCCCTTCTGCGTATCTGCCCGCTGTACGAACGCCCCAATGCGAACCCGGCACGGCAGTACAACTTGGAGTTCCGTGGTGCTGACGTGACAAGCAACCCGTGGATCGCCTTGGGCACTCTGATCCGCGCAGGTCTTGAAGGGATCCGCAGCAACCTTCCCGCACCCAAGGTCGTGTCCGGCGAAACTTCTGACCTCACTCAAGAGCAATTAGACGAGTACGGCGTTGGCAATCTTCCGCACTCGTTGGGCAACGCTCTCGACCTTCTTGCCGCTGATGACGTCGTCACCGGTTGGTTCCCTGAGCGACTCCTTGAGACGTTTGTTCTCGTGAAACGTGCAGAGATTGAGCACGTGAACGGACTGTCCGACGATGAGAAATACGCAGCGTACTCCTACGCGTACTAGGCGCTCATCGTGTCGTCCGTGAATTGAACAAAGGTCTCCCATGCACAGTGTTAAGTCAGTAGAAGAGCAGTCGTTGCTGCTCTCCAAAGTCGATGAGCAGCTTTCGGCTGCTATCGAACTGCGCCATGAGCTTCACCGCAACCCTGCTCTCTCAGGAGAGGAAGGGCCAACAGCCGACCGCATCATTGCGGCGCTGGACGTTTCTGACTTTGAGACGGTTGCAGACACCGGACGCATCGTGCGCATCGGGCCCAGGACGGGCCCTTCGATTGCGATTCGTGCCGAGTTGGATGCTCTTCCCGTGCACGAAAAAACGGGTTCGCCTTTCGCCTCCACCAACGGCGGTATGCACGCGTGTGGTCACGACGTGCACATGGCGGGAGCTGTGGCACTTGCGAAAGCGGCCATGACCGTCGATCTTCCCGTTGCTCTGGTCTTTATCTTTCAGCCTCGCGAGGAGTCCTATCCTTCTGGGGCGGGCGACATCATGGATAGCGGGCTGCTCGATGCGCACGATGTGCGAGCAGTGCTCGGTGTTCATGTTCATCCTGACGTTCCGGTGGGCTCGGTCACGACTGGCGCCGGAGTCGTCAATGCGGCATCGGATGAGTTTAGGATCGTCGTCGAGGGCACTGGTGGTCACTCTGCCTATCCGCACAAGAGCACCGATCCCATTGTCACGATGGCTCAGATCGTTTCGTCGGTGCAAACTATTGTGAGTCGCAAGATTGATCCCATGAACCCCGTGGTGGTGAGCTTTGGCAGTGTGCACGCTGGCAAGGCGGCTAACGTGATTCCGGCGATGGCCAGTGCGTCTGGCTCGATTCGAAGCTCAACGGCCGAGGACCGGCTGACGATCGCGCGAGAGTTGGAGCGCACGGTGAGGCTCGTGGCTGAAGCTAACAACTGCACCGGCACTGTTGAGATTACCCACGGTGAGCCGGTGTTGAGCAATGACCCTGAACTTGTGGGGCTCGTCGATCCCGCGCTACAGGCCCAAGGTTTTGATGCTGTGGAGCCGATGCGTTCGTGTGGATCGGATGATTTCTCGTTCTACAGCGACGTGTATCCCGGACTCATGATGTTCCTGGGCACGCGCACGCCAACACTCCGCCCAGATCTCACTCTGCACAGCGCAGACTTCTTGCCGGACGATGAGAGCGTCGCAGCGGTGGCCAAGGTTCTCGCTGCGGCCTATGAGGCTTTGCTTCCGCTAGTTCGCTAACGTCGCTGCCGTATCGGTCACCGTATGGCACTCGTCGCGACTAGTTGTAGAGCAATCCTGTTTTGTCTTGAAGATGGATATCGCACGTTGCCGGCGGTCCCCTCGCCCGGTAGCAACTTCGTTTATCGGTCCTTCGGGCGGCCGTCACGATCCTGATCGTTTGACCGGCGGCGGCGCCAGCTGGCGATGCCGAAGAAGACGATCATGACGCCGAGGGCGACAAAGACGAAAGCGAGAGTCGGAGTCATCCGGCCCTCCCCTGCAGCAGTGCGCAGGTTGCGGTGTGCGAGCTCAGCGATCGCGTGCCGCATGCTTCACGCTGCCGGGTGAGAGCGTGCTCAGATTCTTGACGGCTCATTCGAGCTTGACCCGGCTTGTTTTCAACGGCCAGACCATAATCGGGGTAAGTAAGCCCAGATGATCTGCGCCGCTAGAAGGAGCACGACGAGGGCGGCGGTGAGGAGGATCAACCAGACAGACCAGGCACCAAGCGCCAACGCCCATTCCGATGTCGCGCTGTTCCAGATCGCGTTCTGTGAGCGTTTGATGGCAGCAGTGATGTAGACCGCAGCGAATAGCACGATGCTGAGAACGAGCCCACCGGATGCTACATAAGTTGCCCGATTCATCAATTCAGGTTAGGTCCGCTCAGAACGATAAACAAGGAAAGCTGCGATACTCTCAGGTTCTCGTGGCGCCTCGACGTCGGGGGAGTCGGATGCCGGTAGGCGAAGCCGGAATGTAACCTAGCGTGTATGTACCCACAGTGGTACATTCAAATTATGGACACCATGCTGCAGGCGATCTCGGACGAGAGCCGTCGAACTTTGCTCGCCCGACTTCGATTGGGCCCGACGAATGTCACCGAACTCGCAGCGCTTCTTCCGATCGCGCGCCCCGGTGTTTCGCGACATCTCCGGGTCTTGCGCGAAGTTGGGTTAGTGGATGTTCACAATGAGGCGCAGCATCGCATCTACTCACTGCGTCCTGAGCCGCTCCAAGAGCTTGACGAGTGGCTGGGGGAGTATCGCGCTCTCTGGGAACACCGCCTCGACGCGCTCCACACCGAAGTCGCACGCGGCAAACGAGACAAGTCGCTCGCGGTCAACGAGAGAAAAGGGAATAGCGATGCCTGAAGGATCCGGAGTCACCAAAATTCTGGGCAGTTTGCGTGAGGAGAACGGCGCAGGAGTCGTTCACGTGGAGGATGTCTACGGGACAAACATCGACGACTTATGGTCCGCAATTACGGAGCCAAGCCGACTCGCGCGTTGGATAGTGACCGTAGATGGCGATCTCACCATTGGCGGAGAGTTCAACGCTAGGTTTACCAGCGGTTGGGAGGGATTGGGCCGCATCGATATTTGCGAGCCATCTCGACACTTGCGAATAACGACCTGGTCGGATGACGATGCACCCGGCGTGATTGATGTCACGCTGGTTGAGGAGCCTGCCGGCACGAGGCTCATCGTCGAGGAGTCTGGCCTGCCGCTCGATGTTTACCATCACCACGGTGCAGGCTGGCAGACCCATATCGAGGATCTCGCCGCCTATCTTGAAGGACGCAAAACATCAGACTGGGGCGCTCGCGCGAGTGAACTCTCAACCATCTATCGGGAGATGGCGGCTGGCCTTTCCTCTAACTAAGAAACAGTCGGCCAGATTTTCCCGCCGCCGGGTTCGAAGGCGAGTGACGAACACGAAAACTTCAGCTTTCAGCTAGATGTGAGCTTCGCGGCGCTCCCTGACCTGGTGGTGGAGCTCGTTCGTTAGCTGCTCCGCGAAGCGGGCAAGGGAAGGGTTGCTGGAGCTGCTGTCCTCAGAGAGGATGAATTGTGACTGAATTCGGAGAGTTCGCGTTTCAGGTAGCTGGCGACGTGCGGCTGTGCGTCGAGGCTAGGGGAGAACGAGAGAAACCCGCGCTGTTGTTAATCGGTGGGGCTACGTGGTCGATGGATTGGTGGGATGACGAGTTCTGCCAACAAGTGGCTGACAGGGGCCGCCGAGTAGTGCGATACGACCAGCGCGATACCGGCTGTTCCACGAGCTACCCGACCGGCTCCCCGGGCTATACAGGTGCACACTTGATGTCGGACGCTATCGCCGTGCTGGACGAGTTGGGGATCAAACGTGCACACGTCGTGGGGCTGTCGATGGGCGGCGGCATCGCTCAACGTATGGCTTGCGAGCGCCCTGACCGGGTGGCAACGGTGACGCTGATTGCGACCACCCCAATCGATGCAGAAATTACAGATTTGCCTGGCCCGACCCCCGAAATCCGAGCGACCTTCTCGAATGGTGTTCCCGAGCCTGACTGGAAGGACCGAGAGTCGGTTGTGGAGTACATCGTTGAGGGCGAGCGCCCGTATGCCGGGCCGAATGAGTTCGACGAGGAGCGCATGCGGCGGCTAGCTGGGCACGTGTTCGATCGCACGAGCAATATTGCTGCGAGCATGACCAACCACTTCCTGCTCGAGGACGGTGGAACCCAACCTCACCGAATGAGCCAACTTTCTGGAGTTCCGGCTCTGATTCTGCACGGCACATCCGACCCGTTGTTTCCGCTCCAGCACGGTGAGCGGCTCGCTAGCTCGATCCCGGGAGCCCGACTTGTCGTGCTCGACGGTATGGGCCACCAGT
Organism: Salinibacterium sp. M195; assembly: GCF_019443965.1. Taxonomy (GTDB): domain Bacteria; phylum Actinomycetota; class Actinomycetes; order Actinomycetales; family Microbacteriaceae; genus Rhodoglobus. The sequence goes on from NZ_CP040814.1 coordinate 751,884, forward strand.
TCCCGCCTCAACGCTTTTGGAATCAAGTGGTTGATGCGATTCTCGAGCACACCGAAGAGTGCTAGCGCGGTGGTTGCGAAAGCGGAAGGCAAGGTGAGCGGGTTGCGGTCCGGGTTGTGGCTGCCCTTGTTCGACGAACTGGCAGATCCTGCCGTGGTTGCCCGGCTAGCGGCCGAAGCGGAGGATGCAGGCTGGCACGGAGTCTTCGTTTGGGATCATCTGCGTTGGGCTGGACCTGTCCGCTATGTCGCAGACCCGTGGATCACCTTGACGGCAATCTCCATCGCAACGGAAGCTATTTGCTTGGGGCCGATGATCACGCCGCTCGCACGACGTCGACCGGCGAAGGTCGCCCGAGAGACAGTCACCCTCGATCGGTTGAGTCATGGCCGTTTTGTGCTCGGTGTTGGGCTTGGTGACGACCGATTCGGAAGTGAACTAAGTTCCACAGGAGAGGAACCTAGCGATCGGCTCCGAGCCCGAATGCTCGATGAGTCGTTGGATATTCTCGCTGCCGCTTGGTCAGGAAACCCAGTGCGCTACTCGGGCGAACACTACACAGTCGACGACTTCGAATTTCAGCCCCCACCCTACAGGCGAGAGGGTATACCGGTGTGGGTCGGTGGATTAGCGGGCCGCACTAAACCACAACAACGAGCTGCCCGCCACGACGGCTACGTCCCGGTCAATCTGATGCACCCTGACCAGCTGGCTGAAGCCGTCGTTGCTATCGATGATGCTCGAAGCCACGCCGGAACGACCCCGTACGACATCGTCGCGGCGCTCCCGCCGGAGACTGACCCGCAACCGTTTGCGAAGGCAGGTGCAACGTGGTGGCTACCTGAGTTCGATCCAGAAACTCTGACGCTCGATCTAGTTCGCGGAGTAATACGTGGCGGACCCGCCTCGCCATGATTTATCCAAATGTGCCTTCCTCTACTTGCTGAGCTTACGAAGACAGTTCTTGGAGGGTTGGCGGGGTCAGACCGAGGCGAGGTCGAGAGATCGCTTGCGGCCGGGCAGCGCGAACCAGCGGCCGTCGTGTTGTCCGACACGGATCGGATGCGCGAAGGCGGTCGTGACGTTCTCGGTGGTCAGCACCTGTTCGGCTGGCCCCGCCTGAGCGATCCGGCCGTTCGCAATCAACGCGGCATGGGATGTCGTGGAGGGCAGCTCTTCGAGGTGATGCGTCACGAGAATCGAGGCCAGTCGCGGAAAGCTGTGGGTGAGCCCATCGACGGTTTCGAGGAGTTGCTCCCGCGCCGCGACATCCAACCCGGTGCTGGGCTCGTCGAGAAGGAGCAGGTCGGGTTCGGCGATCAGTGCGCGCGCGATGAGTGCTCTGCCTCGCTCTCCTTGCGACAGGGTGGGCCAGCGGTGGGCATCTTTGCCCGCCAGCCCGATCTGTTCGATCAGTTCTACCGCGCGGTGCGTCTGCTGCGCGGTGGGTTCCCATCGTGGGGGAGTCTCGAGGGATCCGGTGAGGCCAGTGAGTACGACATCCCGAATCGTGAGGGGTGCGTGAAGCGGATGACGGGGGTTGACGTGTCCGATCGAGCGACGCAGTGCCTGCAGTTCGACTCGGCCGAGGCGTTGGCCCAGGATGTCCACGGTTCCGGAAGTCGGGTGCGCTGAGGCGCCGACGAAACCGAGGATGGTGCTCTTGCCGGCACCGTTGGGGCCGAGGAGGGCCCAGTGCTCGCCCGCGCGCACGGTGAGGTCGACCTCGTGGAGGATGGTGCGCTCGCCGCGGCGGAAGGTGACGCCGCGCAGCTCGACGACGGTGGGGTTGCTGTTCACAAGGGTGCTTTCGTTTACGGGAGTGATGTCGTTCACGGTGGTGCTGGCGCTCACGAGAGGGCTCGATGCACGCCGGTGAGGTGCGCCCGGCTGCACTCGGCCGCGGCGGCCGGGTCTCGTTCGGCGATCGCTTCGACCAGCGCGCTGTGGGCGGCTTGGTCTGCCTCGTAGTCGTGGATAGGGCGCAGCCTCAGCATCTCGATCATTGCCACGCGCACTCGCGGCACGAACCCATCGAACAGTTCGAGCAGGACCTCATTGTGGGCTGCCGCGACAACTTCACGGTGAAGCGCCATGTCGACGTCAACGAACTCGTCGACGGACCGGTTCGGGCTCGAGCGGCGGGCGAGTGCTCGCCGCATCGACCGCAGGTCTGATGGTGTGCGTCGATGCGCAGCAAGTGCGGCAGCCTCGGCCTCGATCGCGACACGGGCCTCGATGACAGATGCAATCGACACCCGACGGAGCACGACATCCCAGTCCTCAGTGAGGTCCGTTGAGATCACGAAGACGCCGGAGCCTTGGCGGCTCTCGAGCACGCCCTTCCCGGCGAGTTCACGGATGGCCTCCCGCAGCGTTGAGCGCCCGACCCCGATCTCGGCGGCCAGCGTCGTCTCGCCCGGCAGCTTGTGCCCTAGAGGCCACTCGCCAGCACGGATGCGCCCAAGCAGCACTTCGGCTGCCTGCGCGGCACGCCGACCCTGCTGCACTGCTAGTGTCATGCAGGTGCTCCGATCGCTGTGTTTGTCTGCCTCGCAACTCTACACCTCAGACAAGTTGGGTTCGTCCTGCGCGCTTGGCCGGTGGGCGTAGCCGGGTCTGTCTGACGCATCGCTTCGTTGCAGGGGCCTCGGTAGGATCGAACGATGTCAGACGCCTTCTTGTTCTCGCTCGCCTCGTTCCTTACTGGCGGCTTTCTGATGCTGGCGGGATGGTTGTTTCTGTGGCTCGCCCGGCGAAGTGGGCAAGGGCTTCTGAAGCGCAACCCAATCGCCGGAGTGCGTACCGCGCTCACGCTGTCGTCTGATGCCGCGTGGTATCCGGCTCAGCGTGCGGCAGCGCCTAAAACCAGGGTCGCCGCGTGGGGCCCATTGGCGGGCGGTGCAGCGCTAGTCGCGCTCGGCCTGTTGAGCGTGCTGTTCGGCGCCAGCATGGTTGTCTATATGGTTCTCACTTTCGGTAGCGCCGGCTGGCTGCTCGGGTGGGCTCTCGCCGGGGCCGGAGATGCGCAGCGCGCCGCTCGGGAACCGTCGCCCACACTTAGTGAAGGCGGTTGGAAGGAAGTTGTCCGGGTTCCGGAAACGGACCTCTCAGAGGTGACGATTGGAGTGGCCGAAGTTTAGGGCCGTCCGAGTTTATTCCTGCTGTGGGAAACGGAGCCGGCGTGGTGAGTCACCAGTCTGATGGCAGTAAACTGTTGCGAATTTTTTCGCACCCGCTCCTCGCGGGCTTCGTCACCGCCCAAGGTCCGACAGGGTACGTTTTGGTGGCTCCGCAAATGGGACTGGGCGGACGGGCAACCTGTTCCTGGGCTGATTTTCGGCACGATTGCGCTTTGCAACCGAAGGGTTGTGAGGCGACTCGACATCGACACATTCGAATCTACACAATTTCGGTTTTGAGCGCTGGATGTTGCATGCTGGCCCCAGCCGACTGGTGGTGCAGCCTGAAATTCGAATCAGCGCCACGTCTTCATAGCGTGGCGCGCAATTGTGATGGTCAAGCCTGCAGGCTGGCTACCAGGCGAAGTCCCTTGAGTTTGAAAGATTTGGTTTCGATTCCTCTGATTGTGTCGCCAAGAAGCCGGGTCAGGATATATCGATGCGAGTCGGAAACGGGGAAGGTGGGTTGACCTCGTCCACCTGTTGCAATCCGCGAGTAGTCCCCGCCAATTGCCTTTAGCAGCGACTTCATGTGGACAGTCGATAGGTCGTCGCCGCGATTATGAATCAGCGCGACGACTTGGCGATAGCTCGCTCCGGAAGTTCGGAGAGCCTCAATAGTCTCGTAGGGGAGCTTCCAGCTTCCTTCAATCAGCGCGTTCGCGATGTTGGTGGTCTGTCCGCGAGTGGCTTCGACGAGATACGTGGCAAGGTCGGAGACAATAGTGCGACGGATGTCGAGTTTGGTGGTTTGTCGCCGTATCAGCGCGGGAATGTTGGCCGGGCTGAGAATGCTCGGGGCAACAAAAGTAGTGAAAGCTCTCGACGCTTCGATGGTCTTAGCGAGGGTCTCCCAGTTGACCATAAGGCGTTCGTCGAACGCGGCTGCGTCGTCGGGCAGTAGCCGAGCCCGTATGAGCTTCGCGACTAGGTCGCCGGATTCAGGTTGAATCCGGTCGGCTGGGATTAGTCCGGGGTCGACGCTTTTGGCTATGCGAATGCGTGTGGACGCGGAAGGAAGATCGGTGTGAGCGCTGAGAATTGCCACTGCGAACTCGATTCTCTCCGCAGCTGAATATCCTTCCCACCCGGTAACTTTCTTCGCCCTATTGAGCAGCGAGAAAAGCGAGGTGTCGAGCCCGTGCTCCGCGAGATACGCCGTTACATTTTCGAACGTAGGGTCTGTTTTGTGATGAGCTGCGAGGGATGGCCACGCTTCGGGGGGAGCGTCACCGAGGCGGGGAACGCGAAATCGTTCGTCTGTTGTTCTGACTACATCGCCAATGAGCGGAGAACTCGCGCTATCGACGATGTCCTCCAAGACGACTGTGAAAAATTCCGGATCCGCTAGCGCTTGGACGGAGGCCGGCTGGGTCGCTGCGATGGCGAGAAATGTCTCGAGCTGCTCGATCGCGTACTGATAAAGGTTCGACTCGGTGCGTAGCGTGTCGAGGGCGATCGGCCCTGAAGGGACGAGGGTGCGGAGATTGTGTTCTGTCAGCGGAAACAGTCTCAGCTCTACGGCAACTTTGCGTGCCATTCTGTTGAGCGGAGCAAGGTCGCTGAATGTGGCGCCGGCAGATTTTGCGATCCCGAGAACGATTTGTGCCGCATTCTCTGACACCGGTTGCGTGACCGCCTTCATGCGAGCGTATGTGGCTTCGATAATCGACGCGACATCGTTGTCAGTTTCATAGGACGCATGTGGGAGCGCAGTGAGCACCGCATCAATTGAGTCGGTTTGCGAACTGGTGCCGAGCTGAGAGGACGCTACGTAGCGGAGAACTCCTTTCCAATGGGGTGCCATCGCGGCAAGGAGCGCATTGGGGTGGGCGCCATGTGAGATATAAGTATCGACGAATACCTGCTCTTGTTCTTCGAGCCGAGAGAGTCGGTACGCGACGTTCGAGGCTGCTCCCCATCGATGTGAGAGGAGATAGTCAAGAATGCTGACGTTGAAAATACTCGCGTCATCGAAGAAATCAGCGGCGTCGCTTGTGGCGGCACCTTGTTCTATGAGTATCTGCGCGATTTCGCTTTCACCGATTTCGAACATCATGTCGGGCTCGCCCGGCTCGATGCACCGTCGGGTGTACTCCATCGCGTCTGGACCGAGATGGTTGCCGTAGTAGCTGGAAGTATAAAGAGCGAAGTGCGAGGTGAGGAAGCCATGACGAACCAGCTCGCGTGCTAGATCGGATTGCAATGTCGCGTCAATGACGCTGTCGAAGGTAATGCTCTTGACGATGGGGGCGCCTGCCGCGTCGCGCAGCTCGAAGGGAACCGGGTCGACAGTGAGTTGTGTTTCGTCGGCGAGCTGCTGCCAAGTGTGGTGCCGAAGAAAATCCAGATCTACTCGCGCCTGGCCGATATTAGCGTCGATCGGCGCCAAGTCGATCGTTTTCCAGTCGTCGCCGCTGATATTGGTCCGGAGAATTTGGTTGAGCTGGTCGATTGAGAAGGACAAATCGAGGGTCGGTTGGTATCGATTCCCCGGTTTGTGCAGTCTGATGGTCTGGGAACCTTCCGAAACAATTTGTGCCCAAACTGTTGGATGCTCTAGGTTTTCGGCTGTCGCAGGCGTCTGAAGCTCAACTGTCGTTTGAGGCGCGGATGCTTGCGCTGCAGTGCGCAATAAGTCGGTGAATTCCTCGAGTTGCCGGCCCAGCCGTACGGCTCGAGCATGCGTCGTGGACTGCTGGCTCCGCAACGCGCGCAGTTTCATGAGGCGCGTTGTGTCAGCGGCTACGTTCTCATGGACTAGGGCTCTCCACGCGGAATAAAGCAGATCGAGTGAGCTTTCTTGGTGCCGGATCTTCTCGAAGTCAGCGAGGTGTGTATTTTTGTATAGGATGATGGCGAACACAAGATCGTCATCGATGCCCGGGATTCGGTTGCCGGTAACGATGAGCCGATTTCGATATACCTCGAACTCATTCCGAATATTATGGATAAACCTCATGTCCGCAACATGGCGTGCGGCGAGCCGGATGAGTGCTGGGTTGATCTTGAAGTCGTCGCTCTTCATCGCCTCTGACATGACGTCGCGCGCGTTAGCTGCGCTCACGAATGGGACCACGGGGACGATCACATCAAAGAATTTGGTGCGGCTCGCTTGTTTCAAGGTGGACTTTGCTCGGTCGGTCACGAGGGGCTGATTCTTTGCCGGTTGGGCTTTGGGAGAGGATCCGATCTCTTCGAAAACGCTGTCTCGGATCGCATAGATGAAGACGATTCGCCGCCCAATCTGGGTCGATTCGTTTAAGAGGCTATTGAGCGCGCGCAGGGTATTGAACACTTGCACGTCGTCAAACCGGTCGATGTCTTCAATCAGGACGATGTCGCGTCGACTTGCCTGAAAGAAATAGACAATTTCGTCTAGGTACTCGTCAAAGTAGGTTTCAGATTGCTTCGACAACGTAATCGTTGCCGGCCCGGTCTGCACAGAGGCACTGACTGCTGGGCGACCTCGCGATATCGCGAGTGCTGTCCAGGTTGCGCCGATCATTGCAGCGAGGAGCAACATGTATGCAACCCACTGCCGCCAGGGAACGGGAAGGAGCATCTCGATGAGCGGTTCGATTAGGCCGAGTCCGAATAAAAGGACAAACGCTGCAGCGCCTCCGATGCAAGCGGTCACCCAGCTGCGGCGGGCGTCGGGAACGTTGGCTCGGCGGAATCTCGATTGAGGCACCTTGCTAGCCGGCAGGCGATAAAGCAGCTGCTTTACGAGTTCCTTTTGGATCTGGTTAGTGCGAGATGATGCCCCGCTCGAGTCGCTGGTGCTTGCAACGCCCGACGTAACGGTTGAGAGTGACAATTCCACCACTCGGCCAGCATGAGTGCCTTTGAGACTTGACAGAATACTGCTCTTGCCAGTTCCGTACGCCCCAGTCAAAGCGATGTTCTTTGTTCCCTCGGTGTCCAACGCTCGTCGTATTAGGTCGACGTAAATCTGGTGCTGCTCACTGACGAACCGCGGTGCCAAGCTGCTTATGTGCAGGCTCCCACCGGCGCCCTGATCTGACTCGGGCAGTGGATGTATTACGTTCTCGGACATGCGCACATCGTATGTTCGAAGATCATCCGCCCGCACAAGGCGCGGGGCGAATCAATATGTGGGGAAATCTAGTTCGCTTCGGGTTAGACAGCCGACATGCGCTTTCCTCTTTCCGCGAGTTGAGAAGTAAAGGCGTCTCGTGCTCGCTCCCAGACCTCGACGCGGACTGTCGCGAGATGGAGTGGACTTTGCGAGAGGGGAGCGCGAATCGGCGGCCTTCGTGTTGTCAGACGCGAATTGAATGCGCTTTAGTGGTGGTGGCGCTCTCGGTGGTCAGTACCCCCCCCCCCCCGGAGGGGTTCGGCCGTTCGCAATCAACGCGGCAGGGGATGTCGTCGAGGGCAGTCGTTCGAGGTGATACGTCACCAGAATCGCGAATAGTCGCGGAGCGCTGTGGGGGAGCTTTGCCTAGCCTCACCAACTTCTCGTCAGGGCATGAACCTCCGCTGCCTCTCTTGTAGAAGCTGCCTTAGGGATTTGTGTGCTGAAAGCGGGCAGCAATCGGGCGGCGTGAGGTGCGACCTGCCACACTTGTTCGATGCGCAATTGGCGGTCATTGACAGAAATCGATCTCGAGGAACTTTACGCGGATTTGCTCTCGGCTGAGTTCAAGACGCCGGTCGAGAGATTCGGTCCCGGCGCTGATGGAGGTATCGACTTGCGTTGGCACGAATCCGGGGGCGGCGTGGGAATCGTGCAATGCAAGCACTACATCAACTCTTCATTCGCTCAGTTGCTGGCTTCGGCAAGGAAAGAATGTCCCAAGATCGAGAAACTGAAGCCTGAGCGGTATCTTTTTGCGACGTCGCAGCCCCTCACTGCTAACCAAAAAAATGAGCTGATGGGTGCTCTGTCTCCGTGGATAAAGTCAACTGAAGATGTTCTGTCTGGTCTGGACCTCGATCAGATGCTAGACCGTCACAAAGTGGTGGAGCGTAAGCACTTAAAGCTTTGGCTCTCTACAGGCACCGAACTCTTCTGGGCTACACGTGCTGAGCTTCTAAATCGGTCGGAGGAACTCTGTCGCCAGATTGAGAAGACGATCACTCAATATGTTGGCACGAAGGTCTTCGAACAGGCGAGCGATATTCTTGAGCGCGAAAAAGTATGCCTTATCGCCGGTCAGCCCGGCATTGGCAAAACCGTTCTCGCGCATGTGCTTCTCGCTGACCACATGGCTCGCGGGTTCGAAGTCATTGAAGTGTCGAGCGACATCGATGACGCATGGGGGGCACTCGATCCTGAACGGCGTCAGGTTTTCCTTTATGACGACTTTCTAGGGCAACTCTCTTTTTCAGAGCGAATGAACAAGAACGAAGACTCGCGGTTGGCGGGTTTCATTGATCGAGTGCAAGGGATGAAATCGAAACGCCTAGTTCTAACCACGCGCGAGTACATCCTGCGTGATGCTGCTCGGACTTACTCGAAGTTGAGTTCAGTCAGCACGCGAGGCAAGTACATTCTAGAACTCACGGACTATAGTCGGAACGATAAAGCGCGCATTCTCTATAACCATCTCTGGCAGGCGACTATTGACCGATCGGAGCTAATGAAGCTTGCTGACGGTGGGTGGCGACGGGTTGTCGACCACCCTAACTACAGCCCTCGGTTAATCGAGTACGGCGTTCGACTCGGGTCTCAGTCTGAAGCCCCTGGCGCTTGGATAGATCAGTTTGTCGCCGCCCTCGATGACCCGTCTACTTTGTGGAAACAGAGCTTCGATGCTCACCTTACGGAGGAAGAGCGCGCTTTGCTTTATGTGCTCGTGTCGTTCGAGCGGTCGGTTGATTTGACCGCGCTAGAGAGTGCACACCGCGATTTGTGCAAGCTGCTTGCCATTTCGAGACCGCCGGGTAGTTTCCGCCTTGCACTCGAGCGGATGGAGGAAACCTTCCTAAAATTCGGCAAGGATCATCGTGGCGTTGTGGTGGAGTTCGACAACCCATCCGTTGTTGACTTTATACTCAACGAGCTTCGACGCGACCCCGAACTGCAACGCAACCTGCTTCAGGCTGCCATCCATTTCGAACAGGTTGAGAGCTTGTGGTCTCGTGCTGCCGCATCGGTCACCGTGAGAGACAAGAGGTCGTCGAGTCAGGCGCGAGAGAAGGTGTTGCATGAGTCGACACGGAAAAGCTACTCGAAAGCGATAAAGCGGACCTTTTCTGCGGATGCGCTCGACACGCGAAACTTACACCACGATTCCTTTTCGCAGAGCCGGGAAGCGCGCCTCGCTTTCATAGCCAAACTTCCCGAAGGTTGGGGGCCAAAAAAGAAGTGGTTTCTCCGAGAAGCATCGATCATGGTCGAGCGCTGGGGGAAGGAGAGAGGCGACAAAAAACGAGCCTTCGAGATCACCTTCGGCGCGGATGCTATTGGCGCACTACTGCCTGCGAACGCCGCTTCAGTGGCCGAGCGGTGGATAAGGACGACACTCTCCGAGACCGAGGACTGGTTGATACTGGGGGAGCTGCTTGCGAGGGAGGACTCCCTACCGTTTGACCAAGATTTCGCCGATGAATTTCAGGATCACGTCGTTCATGAGCTCCAGAGGTGGGACCCCGCGCCACCGATGGTGGAAGAACTTCGCGAGCTGAGTGACTGTTTTGGGCTCTCGGGCCTCGAAGATGATTTCGAAGAAGCGATGCAGGCGGCTGCGGCGGAGGATGAAGCGGCCGGGGCTGAGTACGATGATGAACGCTTTGAACGCCCCACGGTGAACTCTGACGAGCGAGACGAGACGATTGAAAGGTACTTCAATCGCTTTTGATCCCGTGCTTCGCTAAGCGCTCCGGCCCGAATGAGTTTCGCCGACAAGTTTCTTGAGACCTTCGAGGCCAGCACGCTTGGCTGCGACGGAATAGGGCCGCGGTGGGAAGTATTCTCTTGGGAACGACACGTCCCCATTCCGACAGCGGGCGGCCTTAGCTGAATAAAGTCAGTGTTGAAGTTGGAGAGCCGATCCTGAGCGAGGCTATCACCAGTTGTCTTGAGTTATTCAAAACAACTGATACCGTCGTAACCATGGAAACAGTGACGGATGCGGCGCTCGCCGACACTCTGCGAGAGGCCGGTCTGAAAGTGACCGAGCCCCGCGTCGCTGTGCTGAGCGCTCTCACCGACATCCCTCACTCGGATGCCGACACAGTGTTCAGCGCTGTACTGCCGAGTTTGCCCGGCACCTCCCTCCAAGCCGTGTACGGAGTACTGGCGGCGCTGACGACGGCGGGCTTGCTGCGCAAGATCGAACCGGCAGGGTCATCCGCTCTCTATGAACGCCGCATTGGCGACAACCACCACCACATCGTCTGCACCGAATGCAGCGCCGTTCGCGACGTGGACTGTGTCGTTGGTCACGCGCCGTGCCTCACTCCATCCGAAGCCGGCGGCTTCACCGTGCACACCGCCGAAGTGAACTTCTGGGGCGTATGCCCCGATTGCCAGACCGCTCTCACGCAAACGAGTGCAGACTAAAGAACACAGACAGCGCTGTCTACGCTGTCATCCGATCGTCAATTCGCCAATAATCCCACCCACAAAAAGGAGACATCGTGACAGAACCCACGACAACCCAGGCCGGCGCACCCATTGCGAGCGACGAACATTCGCTCACGACAGGTCCTGATGGCGTAATCGGGCTCCACGACCGTTTTCTGGTCGAGAAGCTCGCATCGTTCAACCGCGAGCGGGTGCCGGAGCGCAACCCCCACGCCAAGGGTGCTGGAGCATTTGGTGAGTTCGTCGTCACAGAAGACGTGTCTCGGTTCACCAAGGCTGCCGTCTTCCAGAAGGGCGCAACGAGTGAAACCATTCTGCGTTTCTCGTCCGTAGCCGGAGAACAGGGTTCGCCTGACACCTGGCGCGACGTTCGCGGCTTCGCGCTGCGTTTCTACACCACCGAGGGAAACCTCGACATCGTCGGAAACAACACTCCCGTCTTCTTCATTCGTGACGGCATGAAGTTCCCCGACTTCATCCACTCGCAGAAGCGCCTCGGCGACTCCGGTCTTCGTGACGGTGACATGCAGTGGGACTTCTGGACCCTTTCGCCTGAAAGCGCCCACCAGGTCACGTACCTCATGGGTGACCGCGGCCTCTCCAAGTCATGGCGCCACCTCAACGGCTACAGCTCGCACACCTACCAGTGGATCAACGCTGAAGGCGAGCGCTTCTGGGTGCAGTACCACTTCAAGTCCCGCCAGGGTGTTGAGCTCATGGAAGCTGCCGAAGCCGAGCGCATCGCCGGAGAAGACGCCGACTACTACCGTCGCGACCTCTTCAACGCCATCGCCGACGGCGACTACCCCACCTGGGATGTCTCGGTGCAGGTCATGCCGTACGAAGAAGCCAAGACCTACCGCTTCAACCCCTTCGACCTCACCAAGACGTGGTCGCACAAGGACTACCCGCTGATTCCGGTTGGCCACTTCACGCTCAACCGCAACCCGGAGAACTTCTTCGCGCAGATCGAGCAGTCAGCGTTCTCGCCGTCGAACATGGTTCCCGGCACCGACATCAGCCCAGACAAGATGCTGATGGCGCGGGTGTTCTCCTACCCGGATGCCCAGCGCAACCGCATCGGCACCAACTACAACCAGCTGCCGGTGAACCAGCCGCACGCCTCTGAAGCGCGCAACTACCAGCACGAAGGTTCGATGAACTACAAGATCGGTGACGCGGCCGCTCGCACGTACACGCCGAACTCGTTCGGCGGCCCCGCAGCTCAGCCCGAGCTTGCTGGCGAAGGTGGCTGGGCAACCGACGGCGAACTGCTTCGCGCCGCAGCAACGCTGCACTCCGAAGACGACGACTTCGGCCAGGCCGGAACGCTCTACCGCGATGTCTTCTCGGCAGAGTCAAAGGCTCGCTTCATCGAAACGCTCACCGGACAGGGCCGTGGCATCACGATTCCCGAGATCCTCGAGCGCTTCTACTGGTACTGGACAAGTGTGGATGCTGACCTCGGCGCCACGCTGCGCCAGACAGTTCCCGGCAACGATGACACCAGCAACGAAGAGGCTGATCCCGTCGGAGTTGGTCCAGCCAACTAGCAACACCTAGAGCGGCTCGCGCTAGCGAACTGCTGAACGCCGGATGCCCGGTCCCCGAGAGTGGGGGCCGGGCATCCGTTCGTTAAGAAGCGAGAGCGAGCGCACCGTCGATGATCGCGACGGTCCCTCCGAGGTAGGCCACGATGATCACCGCGATACGGGCAACTCGATGACTGATGTGACGAGTGAGCACTTCACCGAGCGCGAGCCCCACCAGCAGCGAACCGATGATGAGGATCCAGCTGGCGGCATCCAAATCAGGAAGCACCCCGCCCGAAAAGAACGCCTTCGTCGCGAGGGATGCCGTGCCGACGATCACAAAGTAGGGCTGCAGAGTGGCCGCGAAGTTCACTTGAGGCCAGCGCATCAGCACCGCATAAATGCTGAGGGCCGGGCCGCCGACTCCCGCAGCCGTATTCATGAAGCCGGATGCCGCCCCCGCGACGATCGCCGCCGGGCGGGCCGGAACGACACGCTCCGCGCGCGTGATGACCAGGGTCGCGGTGAGGGCAACAATCACGAGAACCCCAACCCCCAACTGCATAACAGCGCCGGGAAGTCGAGTCACGAGCAGTGAGCCCGGGATGATGGCCGCGACCGCCGGGATCGCCAGCCACGCGAGAGTGCGCCACTCGATGTGTCGCCACACGCGCGGGATGATGAGCAGAGACGAGACGACACCACACAGGTTCACGACGAGCACCCCGTCGAAGGGCCCGAGCAGAATCACGATCAGCGGAGACGCCACGAGCGCGAAACCCATGCCGGTGATGCGTTGAGAGAGTGCTCCTATAACGACGGCGAGAGCGACAAGAGCGAGCACCGCCCTAGCCTAGGCGGACGTGATCGTCGCCACGGACGTGATCGCGGTAGTGGACGTGCTCGCGGTAGTGGACGTGCTCGCAGCGGCCCCAGCGAAACTCTCGCTAGAGCGCCTTTGAGTAGCAGACACTGAGCGGTTCGCCAGCATAAGCTCCGAAGCTTTCGATGCGGCTGTAGCCCTCGCGCTCATAGAACCGCATGGCGTCAGGCTGTGCAGTTCCCGTCTCCAATACGAGTTCAGTAGCCGACTGGGCACGAGCCCACTCCTCAAGCCCTCTCAGCACGGCGATCGCAATACCGCTGCCGCGCTGGGCCGGAGTGACGTACATCCGCTTGATCTCGAAACCGCCATTGTCGAGCTCGCGAAGCCCACCGCAGCCGGCAGGAACACCGTCAACGTAGGCGATGAGAAACACCGTGACGCTGTCGGATGTCGGCTTAGCGCCAGGCTCGCTGTCTTCAGTTCCGTAGCGCGCAGTGAGCTCAGCACGCTGCGCAGAACGCAGCATCACCGAGTCAGCGTGCTCGAAGGGAACGCTACGGAGTTCAAGTTCGTAAGTGTCTTCCACGTCAGAAGCCTAGTCTGCGCCGCACGCCATCCCACTCACATTTTGCGAGAGCACAGCTACAGGGTGCAGACTTCGAATCATGGAGAATGCGAACCGCATCGTGCACAGCGCTGGCGGTATGCCGATCAGCGACGCAGCCGTGCCAGTCACGACGAAGGCTTCGGTGCACGCCTTTGACGAGGCGGTACGCGCTGTTCGTGCCGGCGAACTCGATGCTGACGAAGCCGCAGCCCAGCTCATTAGGCTCCTGACCGATAAGGAACTGCTCGGGTTGCTCGACGGTGATTCTCCCCGGCGACTCTTGCCCTTCATTCCCGCCCTCCTCGGTCGGCGACCATTCGTGGCCGGTGCGGTATCGCGGCTCGGCATCCCGGGCATTCGATTCAGCGACGGTGCTCGTGGTGTCGTGATAGGTGCGGCTACAGCGTTCCCCGTGACAATGGCGCGAGCAGCAACCTGGGATCCGGAGCTTGAGCAACGGGTCGGGGTAGCGATCGGCGCCGAGACCCGCGCGCGGGGCGCGAACTACTCTGCCTCGGTGTGTGTGAACTTGCTGCGGCATCCCGCCTGGGGCCGCGCGCAGGAATGTTACGGCGAAGATCCGGTGCTCGTCGGGCAGATGGGTTCGGCCCTCACTCGCGGTGTTCGCGTGCACACGATGGCCTGCGTGAAGCATTTCGCGCTCAACTCAATGGAGAACGAACGCTTCGAGGTCGACGTGGAAGTCGATGACCACGCGCTGCATGAGGTGTACTTGCCCCATTTCAAAGCCGTGGTGGATGCCGGAGCCGACTCTGTCATGAGCGCCTACAACCGGGTGCGCGGCGAATACATGGATGTTAATCGCGCCCTCCTGACGGATGTGCTGCGAGACGAGTGGGGTTTCACCGGTTTCGTGACGAGCGACTGGGTTTTCGGAACTCACGATGCGGTCGTCAGTCTGCAGGCCGGAATGGATGTCGAGATGCCGTTGCGCATGCTGCGGGCGCGCGCATTACCTGCCGCACTGCGTAGCGGGGAGCTTGACCGCGCGACCGTGCTGGAGTCTGCTCACCGCATTCTTCGCACCAGTATTTTGCAGGCGGCAACGCGCGAACAGCAGGAGCCGAAGGCGACCATGATCGCCTCTCCCGCGCACCGGGCCCTTGCCCTGCAGGCAGCCGCGGAGTCAATCGTGCTGCTCAAGAACGATGCCGTTGATGAGGCACCGCTCCTGCCATTGGCTCCCGGCACGAGGCGGCTCGCTGTCATCGGGCGACTCGCTGACGAAGACAACTTGGGCGATCATGGCTCCTCTCGCGTTCGGCCGCCATCCACCGTCTCCCCGTTGCAAGGATTGCGCGAAGCGTTCCCGGAGGCGCAGATCACGACCGCCACTGGAAAGAACGAGAGCGCTGCCGCCGAGCTCGCGGCGCAGGCAGAAACTGTTGTCGTTGTCGTGGGCCTCGACCAGCACGACGAGGGTGAGTCCGTCGTTACGGGTGGAGTTGACGTCGGGATACTCGGCCGCGCATTCAACTCTGGTCTGTCTCGCCGTATCTTCATCGGGCTGGCGCACCTCGCGGCACGCTTCGTGCGCGGCGGCGATCGGAGTTCGCTCGAACTTCGTCCGTCCGACGCGAGCCTTATCCGCGCCGTCACCGCAGCCAATCCGCGCACCGTCGTGGTGCTGATTGGCGGGAGCGCGATCGTGACCGACGCGTGGCGGGATAGCGTTCCTGCGCTTGTTCTTGCGTGGTACGGCGGCATGGAAGGTGGACACGCGCTCGCGAGCATGCTGACGGGAGACACCGAACCCGGAGGTCGCTTGCCGTTTGTCATCCCGCGTGACGCGGCGCATCTGCCCCCGTTCGATAGCGCAGCTAAAGCCGTTGTGTATGACGACAAGTGGGGCCAGCGCCATCTCGACGGAGCCGGTATCGCTCCCGCGTTCCCGTTCGGATTCGGGTTGGGCTACACGACCATGACGCACGAGCTCCTCGATCACACGTTTACTGATGCGGGTGGCTCCGCGCGTATTCTCGTGACCAATACGGGCGATCGCGACGGATCGATTGTCGTGCAGCTTTACGCCGCCGATCTGTCGGCCGAGCATCCGGTAGCTCAGCTAGTGGGTTTTCAGAAAGTGACGCTGCAGCGCGGGAAGAGTGCGACCGTGCAGGTCGCGCTCGACGCGGGGCCGACGTTACAGCGGGATCCACGTACTCGGCAGTGGCACGCGCGAGCCGGCGATTGGGCGCTGCTTGCCGCTCAACACAGCCCGTCGCACTGGGCAGGCGCCGTGCCATTGCGGCCCGCCGCCAACTAGCGGATCAGACTGCGACTGCGTCTGCAGCTACGTCTGCGGAAGCGCGTCGATGCGAACACGCAGGGAATCGTCATTGCGCAGCACGGCCCGAATAAGTCGGCGGCCTTCCCACCGAAGCGAAGCAAGCGTCTGATCGGGGCGGAGCACTAACTCGCCCTCAGCCGACGCGTACCGCTTCTGCAGGTCTTGCAGTTCGTCTGCTTTCAGGAGTGCCACCGTGCTGTTGTCGGTGGGGTCGGTCAGCCGCACCAGAGCAGAATCTCCCCGTAGATCGCTCGCCACCATTCGTTTTTCGCTGGCGGCAAGAATAGCTTTTTGCGCGGCGCGGGTCACGACGATCGGGCGGCGCGGGCCATCAAGCAGCCCGGTGAGAACGTCTGCCGCGGCATCCGGTCGTCCGGTGCTCTTCGCGGCCGCTTGCATTCGTTGGAGGCGACCAGGCTCGCTCACGATCTGGTCGATCTTCCAACCGAGCGTGGTGACGTCGTTGCAACGAACAGCAGCACCCTGCTCCATCAGGTAATCACCGTTGCGAACTTCTTGCCCCGGGATGGGGTTCACCAGCACCATGGGCAACCCCGCTGCCATGCATTCGGAGGCCGAGAGCCCACCCGGTTTACCCACAAACAGGTCGGCCCTTCTGAGCAGTGCGGGCATCTCAGTCGTGAAGCCCAGAATCTGGAAGCGATCGTCAGCCCCGACGAGTTTCTCAATGTCGGCACGAGTCTGCTCGTTGTGTCCGCAGACGACCGTCGCGGTAAACACCGAGCGCATATGCAGCGTCTGCCGCACCGCAGCGACGGCGTAGTCTCCGCCCGCAGCGCCCGCAGAAATCAAGATGTGGGGAACGTCATGAGCGACGCGGTTAACCTCGGCATCCGAATACACGCTGATCGGGATGCCGGTAGCTGCCACGCGCTCGGGCGGCAGGCCGAGCGCCATCAGCTCGATCTTGCCTTCCTCCCGCGCCACGTTGAACGAGTGGAATGCGCTTGTCAGCCAGAGGCCTTGCGGATCGTAGTCGGTCGTGACAACCGCTGTTTTGGCATCGATGACTCCGCGCATGAGGAGCGTCGCCATGAGCTGGGCGGGCAGAAAATGCGTGCTGACGATCGCGGTGGGCTGAAAGCGTTTGATCTCCCGAATCACAGGAAGAGAGTTGGCCTGAGTCCAGGGGTCGATCGGTCCGCGGCGCCAAAAGGGGGCGTCGCTGACGTCGTACGCCCACTCGAGCAGCCATGGTAAACCTTTGGCAAGCACGAAGTAGCCCTTGCCCAACACATCGCGGTACAGGGTGCTGCTGACCTGAAGCACATCGAGGACCTTCACTTCGGCGACATCAGCGCGCGCGTCACACGCTTGGCGCACTGCCGCGGCGGCGCTGTTATGACCCGACCCGACGCCAGCGGACAAGATCAATACCCGCTCTCCTCCGGCTGCGGAGGGATCGGCGGTGTGGGTCTCTGGCATGGGGAAATGATAGTCGAGCCGAGTGCGGCTACGCCCGCTGCGCGTGCCTTATCGCCGGCGGCGAACGCGGTTACGGGAAATTGGGGAGGATTCCAGTCACACAGAGATTCCAAGTCATGCCGTTAGGTGTCACAGCACTCATGTTGGGGATCTTGAAGTTGTTGATTCCATCGCCGCCATAGACGTTGCTGATCATCAAAAACAGCGTTTCATTGCCGGAGACGGGCAAAGATCGGCCATCAGCAACCATGCCATCGCCGGCCAGCGAAGAGGCAGTCAGAGAGAGCGTGCCTACAATGCACGTGCTTCTGCTGCCGTTGCTAGCTCCGCCGACGTCGGTTCCGAAATGGGCTGCGAGAAGAGAGTTTCCTGCGGGTCCGGTTGCGCCGGTTGCACCAGTAGCGCCGGTTTCGCCCGTCGCGCCCTGAGGTCCCTGCGCGCCTGTTTGCCCGTCCGAGCCGGGTGCTCCCATCGAGCCGGGTGCACCTAGAGCGCCGTTTGCCCCCATCGGACCCATCATTCCCGTCATGCCGTCTATACCCATGGGGCCGGTTGCTCCGGTGAGGCCTACCGCGCCGGGAACTCCGGCGTGCCCGGTTTCTCCCGTAGCGCCGTCTGCTCCAGTCGGGCCGGTCTTTCCGGCGGCACCGGCGGCGCCATCTGCTCCGTCGACGCCGTTCGCGCCGGCGAGTCCATCTGCTCCGTTGATGCCGTCGGTGCCGTTAACACCGTCTGCGCCGGCAACTCCGTCGGCCGCTGCCTCCGTCACGAACACGGCCTCGACAAAGCCTGCACCGCACGGGTCTGCGGCGGCGATGAGTTTGATTGCCGAGGAGGATGCGTCAATGCAAGCCTTCTGCAGCGCATCCGCGGAGCTTCCTTGAGCCGTGCACCCGGCCAGCAGAACAGCAGCGACGGCCGCACCTGCAAAGAGTCGAAGAGAGCGTGAGGGAGCGCGAAGCGGTGAAGGCAAGAAAGATCCAGTCGTTCGGGATGGCGCACAGATGCGTCAGAAGTTGATACAAAGCTATCGAAGCTGAGCGAGTGGGCTACCACTGGTCTCTGCCCCCACTTAGAGGGGGTAAGCGCCGCTGCCGGCCTAGAGCCAGCGGTGAGCGACGGTCGCCGCGCGGGCCGCCTCGGCGAAGTGGGCGAACCGTTCACGCTCGACGAAGTCGTACGTTTCGGCCGCAACGGATGCCTCCAGCCGATCAATCTGCTGAAGCACCGCCTCTGATTGCTCGCTTCGTTCTGCGCGGTAGCCGACCTCTTGCAGTAGCTGAAAGAGCCGCTCAACCACACCGGGGTCGCCTGCGCCATAGCGTCGTGGTTGAGTCAGGGCGATGTCGAGCAGGCTCACGAAATCGTGAGGTTTGATGATGACGCGCACGAGATCGTCGTCGTCGGTGAGCCCCATCGATTGGATGGGCAACTCAGCCAGGGAACAGAGCGTTGCCGAAATGTGGCCAAGCGTGTGCACCGCGGTCGTGGGGTCGTTGACCCCTGGCGACAGTGCGCGGGCAGTGATGTCAACGAGTTGCCGGATGCCGAAACCAATATCTTGGCTGGCCGTGCGCTCATAGGCGAGGTCAACGGCGCCCGCTATCGCCCGGTTAATCGTGTCGCGTTCTTCGTCATCCACATGGCGCATCGGGTCACGGGGCCACCACCGTGCCACGGGCGTTTTGCTGACGACGTGATGCCCGACAGTGTGCTCTTCTCGCACGACAACGTCGTACTTAATCGCGATGGTCAGGAGCCGCGAACGATCGGTGGAACGGATGAATCCTGACCGTGTGGCCAAGCTGAATTCGATGCGTTCGTCTGGTGGCCACTCGGGGAGCTCTGTGCGACCGACCGCCATAGTGGATGCCACTAGGTTGATCGTGCTGCTGGTCTCCAAATAAACCTGACGCATTGTTGTTTCAATGCGTAGTTGCCGGGCTAGATGCGCCAAAAACAATACAAGCATGACGACGCTCGCTAGCGTCAACAGCGAAGCCAGGGTGACGGCGAGCCGCGGCACTACAGGGTCGAAAGTGTCGGAGCCATCCTGAATCGTGCGCAGTACTGTCAGGGAGTACGCAAAGGTTCCAACGAAGACGGCGAGAGTCCAATGCACCGTTGGGTCTTTGAGGAAGGTGCGCAGCACGCGGGGGGAGGCTTGGCTGCTGGCGAGCTGCAATGCAACAACCGTGAGGGAGAAGGTTAGCGAGGTTGCCGTGATCAATGATCCAGCAACGGCAGAGAGCACCGCTCGTGCGGCCTCCGGCCCTCCAGCAAAAAGCACACGCTCAAACCCTGGGGCAAGGGACGAGTCGACGGCGCGATCCAGAAGAGGTAGCGCTATGCCCAGTGCAACCGCAATGATGATGAACAGAGTAGGCAGCGGCCACAGCTCCGTGGCGATCGATTCACGAATGGTTGCCGTCCACCGGCGCAGAGAGCTGCGTCGTGCACTGTGAGTTGCTGCCTCGCTCATTGCACCCCTCTCGAATCGCCCTAGTTAATCACGGCAGGCGCCATCACGGTAAGTGCCCGTAGGCTGGCACAACGCCAATGAAAGGAAATCACTCGATTGTTTGAATGGGTATCGTGGCTGGGTCTTGCCGTCGCTGTAGTGATTGCGCTTGTCGCAGTTGTCATCGCTATCGGGGTGCTCTCCCTCATTGTGCGGGGAATCGCACGGCTGCGACCGGGGGTGTACAAAACCTTGGCACCGACTCGCCGCCGCCTGAGAGTGCTCATGGCATTGCTCGCCGTCTGGGTTGCGATCTCGATCACCCTCCCCGTTGAGAGTTTTCGCGGCGTTATCGATGGGGTAACCCTCGTGCTCGTCATTGCCGTCAGCGGGTGGCTGCTCATCGCTGTGATCAACCTCCTGCTCAATCGAACGCTCACTCGCTATCCCACGGATGTTCCCGACAACCGGGCCGCTCGCCGCATCCGCACCCAGATTCAACTGATTCGTCGGGTGCTTGCTGCGGTCATCATCATTGTCACAATCGGTGCCATTCTGTTGACGCTCCCCGGAGCAGAAGCGCTCGGCGCGAGTGTTCTCGCCTCCGCTGGCCTCGTCAGCGTTGTCGCCGGCATCGCCGCGCAATCAGCTCTCGCTAACGTGTTCGCGGGAATGCAGCTCGCCTTCAGCGATGCCATCCGAGTAGATGACGTTGTCATCGCCGACGGTGAGTGGGGCCGTATTGAAGAAATCACCCTCACCTACATTGTCGTGAGCATCTGGGATCAGCGACGCCTCGTGCTGCCATCCACCTACTTCACGACCACGCCATTCCAGAACTGGACCCGCAACGCCACCGAGCTTCTTGGCGAGATCAACTTCGATCTCGACTGGCACGTCAATATCGATCAAATGCGCGCGCAGCTCAAAAAAATCGTGGCCGACTCCGACCTGTGGGATGGCCGCACCGCCAACATCCAAGTCGTGGATGCCACGGGTGGCTTCGTGCGCGTACGTGTGCTGATCAGCGCCGCAGACTCTGGCGCACAGTGGGATCTCCGCACCCTCGTTCGCGAAGACATGGTCGGCTGGTTGCAGCAGAAGAACCCCGCAGCGCTGCCCCGCACTCGCGTGCTCATGGTGGAGAACGAAGCCCGGCCGCGCGGTCGTGCTTCCATTGATCCTCAGGAGCGCGGGCTGTTCAGCGGCAGCGCGGAAGCTGAAGCGCGCCGCCAAGAGTTCACGGGAGCAATTGCGGTTCAGGACAATGTCCCCGAGAACCTGGTTGGCCCAGAAGAAACCGATGCCGACGAGGCGCAGGCCTCGACAGCGAAGCGCACTTCCACCGACTAGGAACCACAACGATGCCCGCACTCGATAGCGCTGCACCCACAATTCCCCTCAGCTCACGAAGTTGGGGCCTTGTTCCCGCAGCGCTATTGAGCGGGTCAGCGGTTCTCCTGTTCTCCCTGCGGATGCCGCTGCTCGGCTATGTCGTTGTGGCGTTGGCGCTCGCCGCAGCCTGGTT
Source organism: Salinibacterium sp. M195 (assembly GCF_019443965.1). Taxonomy (GTDB): domain Bacteria; phylum Actinomycetota; class Actinomycetes; order Actinomycetales; family Microbacteriaceae; genus Rhodoglobus. Next base: position 773,335 of record NZ_CP040814.1, read on the forward strand.
CACCGACAGCCGCAAGCTCACGGATGGCCTCGCGAAAGACCTGTTTCTCATTGCCACCGGCATGGTCATCGTCTCGACCATTTCGGTGGCCGCTGACATCAGCTGGGGCAACTTCTTCCTGCTCGGGTTCGTTCTGGCGGCGGCCGTGGCCGTTCCCTATGCGCTGTCACGTTTCGTGTTCAAGGATCGCCTCATCCGTTTTCGCTGGCGGGGCGGATGGCCGTGGAACCGTGTTCAGTGGGGCTACCTGTTTCTCGTGCTCTTTCTCGGCTGGCTCATCCTGCCGTTCTACTTCATCACGAGCGGTGTCTACCTCAACTGGCCTGCGGTCGTTGCGCCTGACGAGATTGGTCGGCTATTTGTTGGAGTGAACGCCGTCGGCACCTGGGACGAGTTGTTCTTCATCCTCACCGTCTTCGTGCTCTTCCGGCGGCACTTTCCGGTCTGGCAGGCGAACCTGCTGCAGATGGTGATCTTTGTGTCGTTCCTGTGGGAACTGGGCTATCAGTCGTGGGGCCCGCTGCTGACGATCCCGTTCGCCCTGCTGCAAGGCTGGATCTACTCGACCACGAAGTCACTGGTCTACGTGTTGAGCGTGCACCTACTGTTTGACGCGGTCGTGTTCCTCGTCATCGTGCACGCGCGCAACCCGGGAGTAATCGGGTTCTTCCTGCTGTAGGAATCGTCCCATTAGGGCGAAGCCTGTCACTTCCGGTCGTTAGCTCGAGGCACAATCCCTAGTGCTCAGGGGATTACTTGATGCGAATAACGTTCGTAGTTGCAGATCCATTTTTCACAAAGCGAGTCCCTATGAAGAGCAGGGCAGCACCGCCGAGGATTCCCCCTAATGCAAAGAGGATGCCGCCGGTGCTGCTAGAGCCGGTGAACGCGAGGCCGGCCGGGGATGACTCGGAGATGGGCACGATAGTCACCGATGCGGTATCGAGTTCGGTAAAGAGGCTGACGCCTGACGCTGAGGTCGCACCTGCAACGGCCGATAGTGAGACCGATCCAACCGCGGCATCAGCCGCCGTCACTCGATATTCGACGGAACACAGGGTTGATTCCCCTGGTGCCAGCGATGCCGATTGACAAGTAATGGTTCCCAGAGTTCCCGTTCCGGAGAAATCGTTCGGATTGACGACGAGACTGCGGAGGGTGCTTTCGCCAGTGTTCGTCATCTCGAATTGAAATGCCATGGTTGCGTTAGCTAGTGTGACCTCCGATCGACTGACCGAAGCGCGCATGGTGACCGCTGCAGTTGGGGTGATGTCAACGGAAGCGTTGGAGAGGCTCGATCGCACTCGTGCCCCTGAGGGTGGTGTGCCGCTCGCTGACGCGGTGTTCTGGATTTGACCTGCATCTACATCGGCTTGCGTAAGAAAATATTGTGCGGTGCAGCTCGTTGAGGCGGCCGGGGCCAGAGTGAGCACCGCGCACGAGGGCATCGTAATTGTGCCAGTCCCCGTGAACGAACGCTCCGTAACCTCCACCTCATCGAGAGTTACATTGCCGGTGTTCGTCAGGAGAAAACTGTAAGTCACTTCTTGTCCGATGCGGGTGAGCGGGCCAGAGGTGGCCGACTTATCTACCGAGAGTGACGGAGCAGAGGCAATCCGGAAGTTTGCTTCGTCAGGTGCGGAGACGATTGTGGGGCCAGCGGGCGAAGAGCCAGCTGCCGTAGCCGAGTTTTCCAGACCGCCGCTGTCAACATCGTCTTGTGTCAGTGTGTAAGTCGCGGTACAGGTGATCTGTTCTCCTGGAGCAATTGAGCTTGCGCCTGCCGGACAGCTCGGTGTGCTCATCGCGCCCGTTCCGGAGAACGTGCCTTCCCGAACAGCTATCGAGTTAAGGGTGACGTTTCCTGTATTGGTGATCAGGAACGAATACGTAACCAGCTGGTTTGCAGCGGTGAATCCACCGGGACCTGCAGACTTTGCCATCGACAATGACGGGTCTTGAACCGCCGGTAGCGTGACCGTTTGAGGTGGTGAACTGACCGGTCCGCTTGCTGCGGCCACGCCAGACGACGTTGCGGTATTGGAGAGTGATGCTCCGTCAACATCGCCTTGTACGGGTGTGTACGTGGCAGTGCAAATCATTTGTGCGCCAGGCATCAGCGTGGTTGGCGCCGGGACTCCACAATCAAGAACACTCATCCCTGCGGGATTCGCACCATTGAATGAGTCCTCACTCACTGTCGGAGAGTTCAAACGGACGTTTCCGCTGTTCGTCACTACAAAGGTGTAGGTGATCGGCTCTCCATCAACCACAGAAAGCGGTGATGCAGACTTCACAAGTCGAATCGACGGCGCTCGTGTAATAGCTGTCGAAACTGTCGTGCACGGGTCTGCTGATGCCTGCCCGGCAGGAATGCAGGCAGTGTTTGAAAGTACGGCGTCTCCGGCAAGTGAAACTGTCACGGAATACTTAAGCGTCACGGAGGCGCCTGCAGCAAGCGGCCCTGACCACGAGAGAATTGGCGATGTAAAGGTGGGCCCGCTAAGCGCGTTCGCGCTTGCGTCGTTGTTGAAAGTCGCATCGTCGAGCACGCCCGAGAGATCATCAGTCACTGTGGCGGGTTCAGCTGACGTATAGGCGCTGCCTCCTGTATTGGTGGCAGTGACCGTGTAGCTCACAACATCGCCTTCGCGGGTGGCAGTCGAGGCTGTCGAGGACTTTGAGACAGACAATTGCGCGACCGGGGGGAACGACTGGCTTGCGCAGTTTGCTGGCGGATCGAGTCCGATAATGTCACTGAGGTTGCGTGCGCAATTTTGGAAGACTTGAGCGGCTGCTCCCTGCGCGACAGGAGAAGTTGGCACGACGTCAACCGTGAATGTACACGAGGTAAGGTGTGCGGTGTCCCCAGCGAGGTCACCTCGGAGGGTGATGTTGCCGCTGCCGCCCGCCGCGGAAATCGCACCGTTGGTGCACGTTGTTGAAGCATTGTTCGGGCTTGCCACTTGGAGCCCAGAGCTCAATTCGTCCGTGGCGCCCCAGCCGAGTTTTGTGGCGAGGTCGCTCGTATTCGTCAGTGTGAACGTCAAAGTAGAGACCCCAGAGACGGGATTCGGTACCGAGAACGACTTGTCGAGTTGAGGCGTAGCGTCAAGAAGTTGGATGTTGTCAAAGGCGCCGTCGTTGCCGCCGGTACTGCCATTAACGTTTCGCATCACGACCCCAACGGAGTCACCAGTGGCAATGAACGAACCACTCGCAGGGTAATGTCCGCCTCGAGTCCAGCCAGCGATGTAGGTAGTTCGAGGGTCTGCAGTATTGCAGGGGTTGATTCTCCCGCCCAACGCAGTTTCAGTGTTGTCCGCATTCTTTATATAAAACTGAAGTAGGGGCGCGCTGGCGAAACAGTTTGCTGCTGCCGCATCCACGGAGAACGTGAGAAAACGAGAAGGTGTCCGCAGGTCAATCGCGTCGGTTGTTGCGAACTGGACCTGGTTTGAAGTGAGGCCCGTGCCGGAGGTGTATGCCGCAACAACGCTATTTGTGCTTGGTGGTGTCCCTCCGATGGTTCCGAGCACTGGGGCAAGAGTGCGAACTGCATAGAAGCTGCTGCTTCGGTTGTCGCAGGCTCGTGCCGGGTAAGTGCTGCCACTCGAAAGGATGAAGCCGTTGCAGTTAGTGGCTCGTGCCCAGTAGTTAGAGGCGGTGTAGCCGCCACCGCTGTATTGGGGGCTCGTCGACTCGTACTCGGTGATCTGTTGAGGGACGCCCGCATCGGGAGAGTTTTCAAAGTCTTCGCTATAGAGCACTACGGGGGCATTGGGCACGCCAGGAGCCGCCGCAGCTGGTTGTGCGCCACCGATTGACGGGAACGGGGTGACTGCGATCGCGGTGGCTGCCAGCGCGATCGCTAATGTCATTCGGATCAGACGGTCGAAGCGTTTCTTAAAAGATCGTTCGACATTGAGTACTTTGCGCATGCTATCCCCCGAGAGCCGAGCAGCGCCAAATTTTGTACGCGTGATATCCCTTTAACTGAGGATACGTGCGAGATTCAGTGCGTTGAGGACCGGGAGGTGACGATTTGATCTCGGTGCGTGACCTGTGGGGTTAGCGAGGCCTGCCCACGGCTATTCGCCGCCGCCGGGAGGGCCAAGCGTGATGAGCACAACGTAGAGCACAACGACAGCCGCGACGATCACGCTGACGAGCAGAACCGGGTGGTTGAGGGCCCACCGCATCGTGCGGTCAACCCAACCCGCATCACGCGGATGATCGGATGCCTCCTTGCGCCAGTCGCCGTTGAGGCGACCCGAGCGCGCAAGCCACAGCTCAACGGGGATCGTCGCGTACGGAACGACGGCGCTACCGATGGTGAGCACGGCGGTGCCGACGCTCCAACGCTGGTTCACCGTCAACAACACGGCGGTGGCACCGTAGGCCAGGAAGACGAAACCGTGAATGGCCCCACCGATCGACACCGCGACATCCAGCCCCATCGTGGCGCGCAAGATGAGGCCAGTGATGAGCAGAGTCCAGGTGACCGCCTCCGCGAATGCGAGCACACGGAAAAGTGACTTGGGGGTCGCAAACATAGGAGCCTAGCTTTCGGATTTAGGCGTTAGCCATCAACGAGCTAATCGCGCTCGTGAAGAACGTGAGGCCATCAGTGCCCGAACGCATCGCGGCGCGAGTGTCTGGGCCAAATCCTGCCTCGGTGGCGTGTTCGGGATGCGGCATCAGTCCAACAACGTTGCCTCGCGCATTTGAGATGCCGGCAATGTCGTTCGCCGAGCCGTTGGGGTTGACCTCGAGATAACGGAACACAACCTGGCCTTCACCCTCAAGACGATCGAGCGTGTCTTGGTCGGCGATGTAGCCACCTTCACCGTTTTTCAACGGGACGATGATCTCTTCGCCCTCTTTGAAGTCGTTGCTCCACGCAGTGTTGACATTCTCGACGCGCAGCTTCTGGTCGCGGCACACGAAGTCACCGTGATCGTTGCGCACGAGACCGCCGGGCAGAAGGTGTGCTTCCACCAGAATTTGGAAACCATTGCAGATGCCGAGAACGGGCATTCCCGCGTTGGCGGCCGTGATGACCTCGCTCATGATGGGCGAGTGGGCTGCGATTGCACCGGCGCGCAAGTAGTCGCCGTAGCTGAAACCACCGGGCAGAACGATGGCATCCACGTTCTTGAGATCGTGGTCGCCGTGCCACAGGGCTACCGGCTCGCCGCCACCCAGCTTGACCGCACGCTGAGCGTCACGGTCGTCGAGCGAGCCCGGAAAAGTGATGACTCCGACGCGCACTATGCGCCCTGAGCGTCGTCGGCGGAACGAGCCTCGCCGACATAAATAACATCTTCGATCACCGTGTTGGCCAGAAGATCGTTAGCGATCTCGCGGGCCTCAGCCAGCAGCTCATCAGTGATCGGGCCCTCAACGGTGAGCTCAAAACGCTTACCGATGCGCACCGAGCTGAACTCGCTCTTGTCGAGGCGGACGAGGGCGCCGGCTACGGCCTTACCCTGAGGATCGAGGATTTCAGCCTTAGGCATTACCTCGACGACAATAATTGGCACCGAATCACTCCATGATTTCGCGCGGGCGGATTGCCTCCAGTCTAGCGGAGGCTAGTGGTGCGCCAGACTGTACCCATGGACATCGATCGTGCAGTGCAATCCCGCATCGTCAGGACTCTGGTTGCGGGCCAAGTGCTTGCCGGTCTCGGTTTGGGAGCGACGGTTGCGGTAGGCGCGATTCTGGCCGCAGATCTGGGCGGCGAGACGCTGTCGGGTGCGGCGGCGACATCCAGCACTCTCGGTGCAGCACTCGTGTCGATTCCGCTTGCTCGACTTGCACAACGATGGGGTCGACGCCCGGCGCTGGCGCTTGGCGCCGGTGTTGCGGCCGGTGGTTCGCTCATCACTGTCATCGCTATTGGGGTGGCAGTTTTTCCTCTGCTGATCCTTGGTTTCGCGATGCTGGGAGTTGGCACAGCGGTCGGCCTTCAGGCGCGCTTTGCGGCGACGGATGTTGCGGCTCCCGAACACCGCGGTCGTGACCTGTCGCTCGTGGTCTGGTCAACCACTATTGGCGCCGTTGCTGGCCCGAACCTCATTGGGCCCGGCGAAGCGGTCGCGCAGTGGCTGTCGCTGCCGACCAATACCGGATCGTTTGTGTTCGCGATTGCCGCCCAACTCGCGGCCATGGCTCTGTACCTTGTCGTGCTGCGGCCTGATCCGCTGACTCTCGCCGCCCAACGCCCGATTGAACCTGCTGCTGTGGCGGATGCCGGAATCGTGCGCGGTCGTGGCCCGCTCGTCTTCGCGATCGCTGCCATCGCGATCAGCCATGCGGTGATGGTCTCGATCATGGCAATGACGCCGGTGCACCTGAGCCACCAGGGAGCAAGCCTCACGATCATCGGCTTCACCATCAGCTTGCACATTGCGGGAATGTACGCGTTATCCCCAGTCTTCGGATGGGCCAGTGACCGTTTCGGCCGCATCCCCACGATCCTCATTGGGCAGGCGTTTTTTGCGGCCGCCGTGCTTGTGGTCGCGCTTGGGCAACTGAGCAACGCAGCGGTCACTGTTGGGCTCGTCTTGCTTGGCCTCGGCTGGAGCGCATCAACTGTTGCAGGCTCGGCGCTTGTCGCTGACCTCGCAACCGGAAAAACGAAGCTGCGCATTCAGGGGCGCAGCGACACGATCATGAGCCTCGCTGGAGCGGTCGGCGGAGGTTTCGCCGGCCCCATCTTGGCGGTCGTCGGCTACGCGGGACTCGCGTGGGGTGCCGGAATTCTGGTGCTCATCGTTACTGCGGCCGCGCTTGTGGTGTGGCGGAGCGCCGCCGTTGCTGCCGCCGAGAAGGTATTGCTCGACACTGCCGCTAGCGGGTCATGACAAAGGCCTCCCCGCGCAGTGCGCAGAGAGGCCTCGTCCGTGATGTGCGTGGTCGACGCTACTTCTGAAGTGCAGCCTCAAGCTCAAGCGTAAGAGTCACGTTCTCGCCGAGGAGCACGCCGCCGGTTTCGAGTGCAGCGTTGTAGTTGACGCCGAAGTCGGTGCGGTTGATGACGGTGCTGACGCTCGCCGCGGCCATGGTCTGGCCGTAGGGGCTGGTGGCGATGCCACCAAATTCGCCCTTGAGGGTGACTGGCTTGGTGACGCCGCGGAGGGTGAGTTCGCCTTCGACAGTCATGTCGTCGCCGTTGATTGCGACAGAGGTCGATGTGAAGTTTGCCGTGGGGAATTCCTCCACGTTGAAGAAGTCGTTGGTGCGCAGGTGGCCATCGCGGTCAGCCTGGTTGGTGTTGATGGTTGCCATATCGATCGAGGCGTTGACCTGGTTCTCTGAGGCGTTATCTGAGGTGACGATGGTGCCGCTGAAGCCGTCGAAGGTGCCGCGGACCTTGCTGATCATGAGGTGCTTGACCGCGAAGGAGACCGTCGAGTGGGTGGGATCGATGTCCCAGGTGCCGGCGACGAAGTTGGTGTGGGTGTCTAGAGAAGTAGTCATGTATCCGTTGAACTCTCGGCAGTCGTTGGCTATTCCGAGAACGCGCCCTGTTCGCTGTGAGCGTGTGGAGTGACCGGCTGAAACCGGCTCCGGCCTCCGTGCTGCCTTTGATCAGTGACAGTCGGTAGGCTCGCCGTATGGACACCACCGAGCTCAATGAATTTCTTGAGCAAAACGACTTCTCTGGCACTGTCTTAATTAAGCGCGGCAACGCCACCATTTTTGAGGCAGTGATGGGTAAGGCGAGCCACCGATGGGATGTGCCGAACACGGCAGACACCCGCTTTGACTCGAGCTCGATTACGAAGCTCTTCACGAGTGTGGCTGTGTTGCAGCAGGTGTCTAAGGGCGAGCTCGATCTTGAGACGTCCATTCACCACTATGTCGACCTTGCCGAATCGGAGATCGACCCGGCCGTCACGCTCCTGCACGCACTGACTCACACGAGCGGCATTGCCGATGATGTGGATGAAGAGGAGGGCGAAAGCTACGCCGCCCTCTGGTCTGAATTCCCGACCTACACGATTATGGAACCGGCCGATCAGTTGCCGCTGTTCATCAACAAAGAATCTCTGGCGGCGCCGGGAGTCGAGTGCGTGTACAGCAACGCTGGTTACGTTCTCGCTGGGCTCGCGCTGGAGAAGGTCACTGAAGAGAAGTACCGCCAGTACGTTTTCGACGAAGTGTTCGCTCCCGCTGGCATGATCGATTCTGGTTTCTATGACCGTCGCGATGCCGCACCGCGGGTCGCAGAAGGCTGGGACTTCATGGACGGTCGCTGGGTGTCCAACATTTACAGTGCGCCGCCCATTGGGCTCCCCGATAGTGGAGCGCATGTCACCGCGGCCGATCTGATTCGCTTCATCCAGGCTCTGCGCAATGGTGAACTGCTCAATGCAGAGTTCACGGAAGAGTTTCTCACCCCGCAGGTGAAGTACGACGAAGAGACTTGGTATGGCTTTGGGCTCGAGTTCGACATGAACGAAGACGGCACCGTGCGCAGCTATTTTGCTGACGGTGTTGGGCCCGGAGCATCCGGAATCGTTCGCCACTACCTCGAGGCTGAGCTCGACGTTGTGGTGCTTTCGAACTCTGAAGAGTGTGCGTGGCCGATCATCCGCGAGATCGACGAACTTCTCGGCGGCTAGCGCGCGAGTTGGGCTGGGCCCAACCACCCTGACATCGACCCTTCGCGCGTGGCGTCTTTGAGTTCGACGAAGATTACGTGTGTCGGGGTCTCCCCAATGTTTTCGCCGGCATGACGCTGAGCCGCGAGCCACACGGCTTTGCCCGCGGGCAGTTCGACATCACGGAAGCTGCCTTCCGCATGGAGGCGACGCTGAAAATCGCTGAGGGTGATCATCACACTGTCAGGATGCTCGTGCGGTGTCGTTTTGTCGCCAGCCGCATCGATGTACTCAAGCACTCGTACGCGGTCATTCTCGAACACCACTGAGTAGTGTTCCGGATTTGTGGATACAGGATCGGCGTCCATGGGAGATAGTGTGCGCCTCGATTGACGTCTTGGCAAGCACTTTTTCGGCCCGTGTCGCCGCGCTATTTCGCGGCGGTGCTCACGCGAATCGTGTTGGACCACGGGTCATCGAAACTGAGGGTCTCGCCATCGTTTCGTAGCGGGATGCCGTGGTGCGTCATCCGTTCGCCAAGCGCGCCGAGGTCGTCGGCGCTCGGCACCGCAATGTCGACTTGGGCGAGTCCGAGTGCGGGCAGTCGCGGACCAGCACCGCTCGAATTCCAGGTGTTCATGGCCATGTGGTGGTGATAGCCGCCGGCGCTCACAAAGACGGCGCTTCCGGGGATTTCGGTGGTCGCTTCAAAGCCGAGCTGGTTGACATAAAACTCGCGCGCAGTCTTCACGTCGCCCACTTGCAGGTGCACGTGGCCGACGCGGGCGCCACCGATGACGGGTTGCTCGACGGCTGCCTCAGTGAGGTTCTCTTGCAAGAAGCCGTTGGGGTCCAGAAAGAGGGTGGCCATTTCGACGGCACCGTGGGTCCAGCTCCACTGGGTGCGGTCGCGATCCCAGTAGAGTTCGACGCCGTTGCCTTCGGGATCCGTGAAATAGAAGGCCTTGCTCACGAGATGGTCGGCGCTGCCCGTGAAGGTTTTCGGGTAGCGAGTGGCCACCGAGTACACGGATGCCGCGAGCGCTTCTTCGGTGTCGAACAGGATGGCCGTGTGGAAGAGTCCAGCATCCCGCGGGCTCGCATGCTTCAGCGCGGGCGAGTGCTTGAGGATCACGACGGCCGTGGTGCCGCGACCGAGAACGACCGTGTCTGGAGTCTCGCTGAGTACGGTTAGGGCTACGGCATCCCGGTAGTACGCGGTGAGGGCGTCGAGGTTGGCGACGCTGAGCGTCACTGCGCCCATGGCGGTGTCGGGCGCGAGCAGGTCGGTCATGACGGGTGCAACCTCAGGACTGCTGACGGTATTCCGTGCGGTAGTTCGGGCCGGCTCGCCGGCGCGCCGCCCGTCATCGCACCGATGCGAGGGTTTCCAGTGTGGTGAAAGCTTCGTGCACGAGCGTGCCGAGATCGTCTTTGCCATTGGCCGCTTGCCAGCGTTCGACTGCGGCGTCGAGGGCGAGCAACGCGGCTCCAGCGAGAAGGGAGGCTGCGTTCTCGTGTCGAGGGGTCAGTAGCTGTTTCAGCGCCGCGGTGAGTTCTTCACGGTCGGTAAATTGTGCCTCGATCGCGGCGGCGTGCAGCGCTTCTGTCTGATAGATAAGCCTGACGCGTTGTAGTTCGAATTCCAGATCTTCGCGGTAGCGCGAAGCAAGGGTGTCAATGAAGACATCCCGAAGGATATAAAACGGACTTTCACCTTTCACTGTTTCGGTGAGCTTCTTCGTGAGCGCTTCTTCGAGTGCGCTGTCATGTTCATCCCACAGCACGAGCGCTTCCTTGGTGCCGAAGTGGCGGAACACCGTCGATGCCGCCATCCCGAGGTTCGTCGCGATCTCATCCACGCTCACGTGCGTGAATCCTCGCTCGTAAAACAGGCGGAGGGCCTCTCGCTGGGTGTCTCGCATGGCAGTGCGCCGGTTTCGCTCCCGCAACCCCACAACCAGCTTTTTCTGTGACTCCATGACCGTATCCTACCAAGGTCGCATTTTGCGAGTGACTTGCATAATGCGTTTCACACTCATAAACTGACGCCATGAACGCACCCGCTGAAACCGCCGCCGACAGCCCAGTCTCCTCGCCGCAAGCGATCACGAAGGACCGGCATCGTCTCGTTGATGGTTTGAGGGGCGTTGCCCTGCTGGGAATCGTGATTGTGAACGTCGAGTTCATACTTCAACACCCCAATGCCGGGTGGAGAGGCGACACTTCGACCGTGGACCTTGTCACACAGTGGTTCGTGACGACGTTTGCTGTGCTGAAGATTTACCCACTGTTTGCGCTTCTCTTTGGCTATGGGCTATCGGTCCAATTGGCGAGAGTGGCACAGCGTGGTGACACGCTTGGGCCACGCTATGCGCGTCGGATGCTCGGTCTCGTGATTCTCGGAGTGCTCCACGCTGTGCTGTTCTTCCCCGGTGACATCCTCGTCATCTATGCCGCCGTGGGGACAATCGCCTACTTCCTGCGCCGGCTATCCTCCTCGAGCCTGATCCGAATCGCCATCGTCGTGTATGCGACTGCGAGCGTGCTCTGGCTAATGGCTGGGGGCGCACTCGCCATCATGGATGTGCCACTGGATGAGCCCGTATCCGCCGAATCCTTAGCGATACTGACGACTGGCGGTTTTGCCGACGTCATCGGCTACCACCTGCTCACCTGGCCGGCCACGATGCTGACCCTCGCACTTGTGCAGGGACCCGCCGCCTTCGCCTGTGTTCTCGTAGGTATCGCACTCGGTCGCACTGACATCCTCACCAACCCCGGTGCGTACCGCGGCCGTGCGCGGCGAGTACTGCTGATTGCTGGTTCTGCGGGGCTGATCGGGGGCGCGGTTGGCGCTACTTTGTCAGTAAATGGCGGTGAATTCACCGCGCTTGGCCTCATGGTCGGGTTCGCGGTAGCGCCCGCGCTGTGCGCCGCTTATGTCTCTGCACTCATGCTCATGTGGGCTTCTCTGCCCCAGTTCGTTTCCCGGCTACTTCAAGCATCCGGTCGAATGTCGTTGAGCGTGTATCTTCTGCAGTCGGTAGTTTTGAGCACCCTCGCGTTTAGTTATGGCGCGGGACTGTTTGGGCTGCTTTCGCCTCTCGCTGGCGTCAGCCTCGCAGTCGGGGTATGGATTGGTCTCAGTCTTTTCGCGATGCTCTGGTTGCGGTTTGCGCGATTCGGGCCGGCCGAATGGATGCTGCGTTCCCTCAGCTGCTGGCGGGTGCAGCCGATGCGCGATCGCAACCGAGACGCCAACTCCCACACCGTCCGCGCTGACATTGGCTAGAGGGTGTAGCGAACTGCTCTATGCCGCTAGCCTCGCTGAATTAGAGGGCACCAGCTTTGTTGTCCCGGGTGCGACGACAATCACCGACTATGTCGACAAGATCAGGGGCGCCCATGTAGCTGCTGCGGGCGTATTTGCTGCTTGCGCTCACTCGGCTATAGGTCGAGAACGAGGCGCTCGCCGACACTGCGAGACACGCAAATCATCATAGTTTCGTTGCTCTCACGTTCCTCGTCGCTGAGCACTTCGTCACGGTGCAGGGGCACTCCGCCGAGCACGACGGTTTCGCACGTTCCGCAAATTCCTTCTTGGCAGGAGTTCAGGGCAGGCACTCCGCAGCGCGTCATTGCCGCCAAAATCGTTTCGTCGGCGCCTACCGCGATCTCGGTGCCGTCGTTGGTTTCAACGACGAAAGCGGTGTCGGTGCTTTCGGCTCCGGTTCCGTTTCCGGTGAATCGTTCGATGTGAAGCAATTCGGCTGGGCAGCACGCAATCACGGCGTCGAGCAGTCGCTCGGGCCCGCAGGCAAAGATCTGGGGAGTGTCGAGCCCGGTGGAATCGACCGCGTTGGCCACGTCGATTCGCCCACGATCGTGACCGGGATGCACTGTCACCCGGTCGCCGAAGGTCGCAAGTTCGTTCAGGAATCCCATCGATTCGTGGGAGCGTCCGAGGTAGAGCAAATGCCAGTTCGCCCCCGCGGCGTCGGCTGCCCGCACCATGGGCAGGATCGGGGTGATGCCAATCCCTCCCGCGATGAAGAGCAAGTCGGGTGCTGCTGCTGCCGTTGCCGTTTCGGCTGACGCCGCTATGAAGCCGAAGTTGTCGCGCGGACCGTCAGCGTGAACCCGCGCACCGACCTGCAGGTGTTTGTGCGCCGCTACTGACCCGCCTCGTCCTTTCGGCTCATGAAGAACGGCAACCCTCCACGTGTGGGCGTCGGCAGGATCTGAGCACAGCGAATACTGCCGGATCACGCCGCCGGGCAGCGTGAGATCGATGTGGGAACCCGGGGTCCAGGCGGGAAGCGTTCCGCCGTCGGGGCGGCCAAGCGTGAAAGCATCAACCCGGTCCGCAACGGTGTCGCGGGCGAGTACGCGAAGTTCGATGCTCATCTCGCGGCCCCGGTGTCTGACCCTGCTCTCGGCTCGGTCGTGGTCTCGTCGTCAGTCTCGGCCTCGACACCGTCGGGGGCACTAAGGGCGGCATCCGCAGCACGGATCACGGCACCACTGGTCACGAGTTCGGCGACGGCACGGATGCGGGGATACAGAACCGCGTCCTTCTTCAGGTGACCGTTGGGCCGGCCGTCGCTCGCGGGAGTGCCGCGCACGAGGGCGACGGCGGCACGGCTGGCCGTACCCATTGTTTGGCCGGTGCCCTTTCGTTCGATTTCTCGAAGCTCGAGTGCCTGGGTGGCCATGAGTAGTTCAATGGCGACCACTTGCTGGATATTGCTGACGATGGTTCGCGCGTGACGGCCAGCGTTGTTCGCCATGGAGACGTGGTCTTCTTGATTCGCGCTCGTGGGGATCGAGTCGACGCTGTCGGGATGCGCCAGGGTCTTGCAATCCGAGACGAGAGCGGCGGCTAGATACTGCGGCAGCATGAAGCCGCAGTCGAGCCCAACTTTTTCGCTCGCGACGAGCATGTCTGGCAGGCCACGATTGAGAGTCCCGTCATCGAGGCGGAACAGTCGTCGTTCGGTGATGTTGCCGATCTCGGTCACAACGATTGAGAGGAAGTCGGCGGCGAACGCGAGATATTCGGCGTGGAAGTTGCCGCCCGATACTGCCTTGAGGCTTCTGCTCGACGGCAGCTCGGGAATGATGAGGGGGTTATCGGTGGCCGCGTTAATCTCAGTTTCGATGATTCCGCCCACGAAGTCGAGCGTGTCTTTCACTGGCCCGAATACTTGCGGAACGCACCGCAGCGAGTAGGCGTCTTGCGGCGGCTGGCGGTCCGGATTGCTGTCTCGGTCGCCGGTGACAAAGGAGCTGTCGCTCAGTAGTTGGCGGATGCGCGCCGCGATCGCTATTTGGCCCTTCTGGCCTCGGGCGTCATGCAGCTCAGCGATGAAAGCGTCGCCGAAGCCGCGCAGTGCCTCAATTGACATGACGGCGGTAATCGTGGCGGTGTCCAGCAGAACTTGCGCGTCCCACAGCGCCAAGGCGGCCTGCGCTGCCGAGAATGAGGTGCCGTTGAGAAGTGCGAGTCCGTCCTTGGCAGAGATCGGAATGCGCGGGATGCCCGCGTGCGCCATCGCTTTGACACCGCTCACAATGCGGCCATCCACAAACGCTTCGCCGGAGTCGAGCGGATCGTCCTCTACCGGCTTTCCGCCAACATTCGGTGGCGCAGTGAGAACGATCGCGATGTGGGCGAGGGGGATGAGGTCGCCGCTGGCTCCCAAGGATCCGTACTCCGGAACAGCCGGGAAGACATCCTTATTGAGCATGTCGATGAGCCCCTGCACGATGGCAAACTGCACGCCGGAGTAGCCGCGGGTCAGGCTCACGATGCGAATGAAAATGGTGGCGCGCACGACCTCTTCGTCGACGTTGCGACCCACGCCCGCAGCATCCGCCAGTATGAGACGGCGACTGAGTTCAGCGGCATCCGCGGGGTCATCGAAGGCTTGTCGACCGGCCAGGGATCCGAAGCCGGTGTTGATGCTGTAGATCGGTGCGGTGTCTTTGCCCGCCTCCATGCCGCCAATGATGCCTTCGATCCAGTCACGGCTGGGTGCCATGCGCTCGGCCACTTCAGGGGCAAGGGCAACGCGTCGGCGATCGCGTGCCACGTCGATCAGGTCGGTGAGCGTTGCGGCTCCGTCGCCGATCAACAGAACGGGTTTCGTGGTCATGAGGTCCCTTTCTTCGAGAAGGATGTTGCCTTCGAGGAGGATGTTGTCCAACTTTCGAGCGCGTCGGTGAGGTCAGCTGCCGCTGTCTGCAGCACGGTGACCGCTCGAGGCACCCAGCCTTTGTCGCCGCAGCGGGATTCGGGGCCAGCGACGTCGAGCGAGCACACGGCCTCGCCGTGAAACATCACCGGTACGGCGGCCGAGACAGATCCTGCCTCGTATTCCCCGCGGGAGACGGCCCAGCCGGTCTGCCGCACACTCTGGATGGTGTGGCGCAGTTGCGCCGTGGTGAGGGTGTTGTCGGTGTACTGTTCACGCTCGGCCTCAAGAACTCGTTCGATTACGGTTTCGGGGGCCCACGCCAAAAGGACTCGCTGGCCGGCGCCGGCGTGCAGCGGCAGCAGTTGGTTCACCGCGAAGGTGTACTTGAGGGCCTTGTCTGGTTCGGACTTTCGCAGACACAACGCTTGAGTGCCGACTCGCACAATCATTACCGCGGTCTCGCCGAGGGCGTCGACGATGCTGCTGAGCACTGCCGGGCCGACTTCGGCGAGGGCGGACTGAGCGCTGTGGCGGCCGGTGAGGGCCAGCAGTTCGCGCCCTGGCTCGTAGCGGCCTTCCCCTTCTCGAACGTAGCCGGTCGCGCGCAGAGTGCGCAGATAGCGGTAGGTCGTGCTGACGGGAAGCCCGACCGCAGCGGCGAGAGTGTGTGCGGTGTGGTCTCCCGATGCGGCGATTTCAGTCAGCAGCGCGAGCCCGCGCTCGAGGGATGAATCCATAACCATGTTTCTCCCTTCGAACGTCGACTCATCATTGCACCGACGTTCCCTGCCTACAAACAGCTGTCTCACTGTGTGAGAACAACAGTGGCAGTGATGTGCACTGAGCGATACCGTCAGATTCTTCGCAGTGAGCCAGAGGAGCCTCGATGTCTGCCATTTCTTCATTCAGCGACGATCCGTATTCGGATGAGAATCTCGCCGACCCGTATCCACTCTTTGAGCGTATGCGCGCGGCGGGCCCTGCCGTCTGGCTGGAGCGGTACGACGTGCTCGCGTTCACTCGGCACACTGAAGTTCGCGACATCCTTGTCGATCACGAAACCTTCATCAACGGTGCTGGTGTGGGGCCAAAGAACCTGCATAAGGAACCTGCGTGGCGACCGCAGGGCATCCTCGAATCTGATCCGCCGATGCATGGCCCGATGCGGGCGGCGATGGTCGATGTCATTTCGCCGCGGGGCGTGCGATCCCTGCGCGCCGGGTTCCAAGAGTTTGCCGAAGAACTGCTCGATCGGTTGATTGCTCAGGGTGAGTTCGATGCGATTACCGAAGTGGCCGAGGTCTTCCCGATCCGGGCTTTCGGGGATGCTGTTGGCATTCCGCGCGAGGGCCGCATGGAGAACCTTCTGCCCCATGGCGCGATGAACTTCAGTACTTTCGGGCCAGAGGATGACCGCTACCGCGAGTACTTCGCCAAGGGTGACGGCACCCGCGACTGGGTGATGGCGAACTGCGCGCGCGAAAATCTCAGCACGGATGGTCTCGGCTCCAAGATCTGGGAGCATGCGGATGCCGGAGCAATCACCAGCGACCAGGCGGCCCTGCTGGTGCGGGCCCTACTCTCGGCTGGTCTAGACACGACGGCGCTCGCGATCGGAAACACGCTCCGCTGCCTGAGCGGAAGCCCGGAGGCGTGGCAGGCGGTGCACGAGAAGCCATCGCTCATGAAGTTCGCGATCGACGAAGCGCTGCGTTTTGAGTCACCGTTTCAGTCGTTCTTTCGCACAACGTCGCGGGCGACCGAGTTTCACGGCATCCAGCTCGACGAGGGCCAGAAAGTGCTCGTGTTTCCGGGGGCGGCGAATCGCGATCCTGCGCAGTGGGGTGAGGACGCGGATGAGTATCGGATGACGCGTCAGGCTGGCGGTCATTTGGCATTCGGCATGGGCATCCATCAGTGTGTTGGGCAACCCATCTCGCGACTCGAGATGGACGTGTTGCTCACGACATTTGCAACGCGAGTGAAGCGCATCGAACGAGTGGGCGAGCCAGTGCCGTATCTCCACAACACTCTCAAAGGGCTTTCGTCGTTGCCATTGAAGGTGATTGCCGCGTAAACACGAGCACCTGTTCGGGCTGCACGCTAGCTCGAGCATCTGCGTGGCTGAGAGTCTCCCGAGCGGCTTGACCTAGAGTGCACTCCAACTCTTAGAGTCTCAACCATGATCTCCCTCGAAGAAATGACCGCCCGCCAACAGCCCCTCGAATCGAACTTCGGCTACCGCAGCACGGCATCTGAAGTGATTGCCGGATTCGACCTCGACGGCAAGACCGCCGTCGTCACGGGCGGGTATTCGGGGCTCGGCTTCGAAACGGTGAAGGCGCTCGCCGAAGCGGGTGTGACCGTGATCGTTCCCTCGCGACGAACCGACAAGGCAGCCGAAGTGCTCGCGGGCCTCCTCGGTGTTCAGGTCGAGCCGATGGATCTCGGTGACCTCGACTCTGTCGCCGCCTTCACCGCCAGCATGCGCGACGCCGGCACCCCCGTCGACCTCATGATCAACGCTGCCGGAGTCATGGCAACCCCCGAACTGCGCACGCCCCAGGGCTGGGACCTGCAGTTCGGCACCAACCTCCTCGGACACTTCGCGCTCGTCGCCGGCCTCGAATCGCTGCTGCAGGATGGCGCCCGCATCGTGTCTTACTCCTCCGTTGGGCATTGGCGTTCGCCGGTGAACTTCGACGACATCAACTTCGATTCCACCGACTACGAGCCGTGGGTTGCCTATGGCCAGTCGAAGTCAGCGGATGCCCTGCTCGCTGTTGCGCTGGATGCACGCCTTGCCGGCCGCGGCATCCACGCGTTCTCAGTGCACCCCGGTGGCATCATGACTGATCTGCAGCGCAACATGCCCCGCGAAGAATTGCTTGCTCGTCAGTGGATTGACGAAGAGGGCAACCCGAACCCGCTCTTCAAGACGCCTGCTGAAGGTGCATCGACGGGGCTTTGGGCGGCGACCGCTCCCGAACTAGCCGAGCATGGTGGCGCGTACTGCGAAGACTGCTCGATCAAGGGAGTGGTGGCGGATGACCACGCTGACATGACGACCGGTGGCGCCAAGCAGTGGGCGATTGATCCCGCTGCGGCCGAGAAGCTCTGGGAGGTCGCAGCAAATGCGACCGGGCTGGATCCGTTCAACAGCTAGGGTCGAAGCGTCTTTCGCATCTGCTGGGTGGTGATGGCGTAGCCAGACGAACCATACAGCGCAACGGCGGGCGTGTTATGTCCGAATACGTTTAGCTCTAGCGCGGGCACGCCGGCATCCAACACAGCGGCTTCGACTGCCGCCAGAAGAGCGCGACCGAGGCCTGTGCCTCGGCGCTCTTTCACCACTTGGATGTCGAACAGGTAAGCGAGGTCGGGTGACCCTTGCGGGTGGTCCAGGCTGACCCACGCGTGCCCGACCGTCGCGCCGTCCGCATCCGTTCCCTGCAGGAACAGCATGCGCGGAGTGTCGATCCCGCGCGGTAGCAATGTGGCGTTGTCGGCGATGGCGCGCTCAACCGAACCTTCGAACGCCCAGCGCCCGATCGCGACTTGTTCAGCGGCAAACTCTGCGGTTGTCGCGCGTTGCCATGCCTCGAACTCGCTCGTGGTCATTGCTCGAACGCTCACTGTGGTCAAGTCTTAATGATCGCAGTATGTTGGGGCGGCGACTAGCGCCGCCCTGACGACGCGCTAGCTGCGCACGAGGGCCGGGTAGTCCGTGTAGCCCTCGGAGCCAGCGCCGTAGAAGGTGGTGGCGTCGGGGCTGTTCAGCGGAAGGTTTTCTTGCCAGCGGTAGGCCAGGTCAGGGTTTGCGATAGCCGGACGGCCCACGACAACGCCTTCCGCGTGACCGTCGCGCACCAGGCTGAGGGCCTCATCCCGAGTCGTCATCTGTTGGAAGCCACTGTTGAGCAGCACCGGTCCGCCGAAACGGGTGCGCAACTCTTGCACGAAGGCGCCGGTGGGTTGGGCGTGCAACACGCTGAGGTAGGCAAGACCGAGCGGGGCGAGGCCATCGACAAGCGCGCCGTAGGTCGCGAGTGCATCAGCGTTGTCTGTCTCTAGTGCGTCCTGGATGTTGTGTTGCGGCGAGATGCGTAGGCCCACGCGGCCGGCACCGATCGCCTCTGCGACTGCGGTCGCAACCTCGATCACGAAGCGAGCGCGGTTTTCGGGGGACCCGCCGTGCTGGCCCTCGCGCTGGTTGGATGCGGGGGAGAGAAACTCGTGCAGCAGGTAGCCGTTGGCGGAGTGAAGCTCCACGCCGTCAAAGCCCGCCGCGATGGCGTTGCGTGAGGCCGTCACGAACTCGTCAATCACGCCGGTGAGCTCGCCGTCGGTGAGCGCATGCGGAACCGGGTAGGGCTGCTTGCCATCGTAGGTATGAGTCTGGCCGTCGATCGCGATCGCGCTCGGGCCGACCACGGGGTGTCCGCCGTTGGTGGCCTCGTGGGTTACTCGCCCGGCGTGCATCACTTGCGCGACGATCTGGCCGCCCGCCGCGTGTACCGCGTCGGTAACGTGCTTCCAGCCCTCGAGCTGCTCGGGCGTCACCAGACCGGGCTGGCCGGGGAAACCCTGACCGGCGTGGCTTGGGTAAGTGCCCTCGGACACAATCAGGCCGAGCGAGGCGCGCTGGGCGTAGTGCTCGACGACCATCGGGCCGGGAACGCCGGCTTGTCCCGAGCGGGTGCGAGTGAGCGGTGCCATCACCAAGCGGTTGGTCAGGTTCAGCTCGCCGAGGGTCGTGGGGGAAAACAAGTTCACAGCGGATCTCTTTCTGTCGGTCGTATCAACTTCAACATTGACCGTCACCCACTATTCCTCCCTGAGAATGTTCCGCGTCCGCCGCCGAAAGCTGTGTCGAAGATTTCTCACCGATACCCTTCCGTCTTGCGACACACGTTCATAGACTGACCGCTGTGGACGACAATGCGAGCGAGATCCCGGCCGAGCAAGCCGACACCAAGACGAGTACTGCTGGGGTAGAGCATTCCGCGGGGCTGGCGAGCGAGGCATCCGCTGGTCGTCGATTGAAACTGTGGATGAGCGCACTCATCGGCGTGGGAGCGGCCCTCGTTGGCCTGCTGCCGTGGCTACTCCAGGGATTGCGTTTGCCGTTGCAAAACTTGTGGGCGGTCGAGACGGCGCCCGACGAAATGCCGCTCGTGTTGCTGCCGTTTAGCCAATATGCGTTGACCGCCGAGATTGGGCTGATGGTGGTTGGGGCTGCGGTCGCCGGGCTTCTTGCGCGCTTGTTGCGGTCACGGATGCCGCGGCGCGGAGCCTTGGCGATGTTCCTCTCGCTCATCGTGGTGCAGCTTGGCGCGATCGTGCAAACCTTTGTTGTTGTGCAGGGAGGGCTGCAAGATCGCAGTGCGGCGACGTTCTACCTCGCGGCGGTTACCGGGGTTGCGGCGCTCGCGATGCTGGTGGGGATTGCCGTGTTTTGGCTGATCGCTCGGGCCCCTCGCGCTGGTGCGCTGATTGGATACGCGATGGCAGCGGTCGCGTTGGCGCCGTGGTTGAGTGAACTCGTGCATCCGCTCCTCAAGCCTCAGTACGGGACGATAGAAGACTTTCGGCGCTGGTCGGCGAGTGTGCTGCGGTGGGTTCCGGCAATACTGGTCGGACTTGCGGTGGGATGGTGTGGCATCCGCTCGGCCGGGCGTGTGATTGCGGTGCTCGTCAGCTTCGGGTTGCTCTGGATCGTGCCGGCTTTGACGACGGCAATCGACTACGCGGCCGGGAGTCGGGTGTATGCGAATGACCTCCCAGAGATGGCCAGCGCAGGGTTCGGAGTGTTTCGGCAAGCAGCGACGATGCCAGAAATTGTGGTGCCGTCGCTCATGGTCGCGGCAGCGGTTGCTGTGCTGGTTGGTGTGGTCTTACACTACCTTCGTGGCCGCTCGAGTACAACGCTTTCCTGACTGTGGCTCGGGCTGTGACTCTGCGGTCGTTGCGTGGGGCTAGGCCTCGGACGCTCACGGCGATCATTGGGCAATGATTCCAGTAGGCACTGAGCGATACGGTTTTTCTGGCGGATGCTACGCGAGAGTGGTCAGTCGGTCACGCGCCGCCTCCCGGTCAACGGCAAGCGCGGTGAGGAGGGTGGCGGCTGAGTCTGGCTCGCGGCGGTCGAGCAGCGCGAGCAGGATGTGTCGCGACGTCACCGTTCGCGCCTTTTCGGCGGCGGCGCTGACGAGAGTTTGTTGGAGCGTGGCATTGGCGCCGGCGGTCAACGGGACTCGTTTGGAGGCGGCGGCGTGTGCAGTCGGGTTGAAGCTGCCGAGGTCGAGCCCGATCGCTGTCAGGGCATCTCGATCGAGTTGGTTGGCGGCTTCGGCAGCGGTTGCAGCATCGACGCCGACAGCATGAGCGAGCTCTTCTTCGTGCAGGAGCGCGAGCAATAGGTGGTCGGTGCCGAGGCGGCGGTCGCCCCGTCGCGCTGCCTCGTGCCGGGCATCCTCGACGACGGCTCTCGCGGATTGCGCCAACTTCTCAAACATTGTTTCCCTGCTTTCCGTATTTGAGGTGAACGGACTGTCGGGTGACGCCGAGTGCATCGCCAATCTGCTCCCATGACCAGCCATCGCGGCGGGCCTGGGCCACATGCGTCGCTTCGACGTGTTCCGCGAGGCGGTGAAGCGCACCGACCGCGCGCAGCCCGGTGGCGGGAGTGGCGGTGCGGAGCTGATCTGCCAGGTTTACTGATTCCATGGTGTCAGTTTCACTTGACGAGGCGTATTTGTCAAGTAAAACTGACAGATCTTACGGGTTTGACTCATTTGCGGCCCCGCCGCCGTGCACACAGCAGCCGCGTCTACTCTTGGTTACACCTCCTACTTCGGCGGTTCTGGAAGAGGATGTTCGAAGTCCAGCCCGGCGTCTAGACCCACGGTCTCTCGTCTTACTTAGGAAGAAGCGATTCGCCTGTGACCTCCGCGACGAAGACTGCCCCACCCACCGAACTGAGCGTGAAACGCATCCGCACCTGGTCGGCACTTCTTGGGATGCTCAGCGCCGCCGTCGTGCTCGCCGTCGCCGAGTTCTTCGCCGTGTTCATCTCGCCCGCCAGCAGCCCCGTGCTTGCTGTCGGCTCCCTCGTCATCGACCTCGCGCCGTCGTGGTTGAAGGACCTCACGATCGCGCTGTTCGGCACCAACGACAAGATTGTGCTGCTGCTGTGTGTCGGGCTCCTGGTGCTGGTTCTCGCTGTGGCAATTGGCATCGTTGAATACGCGCGGCCCAGCTGGGGCGTCATCCTTCTTGTCTTCGTCGGAGTGATCGCGACGATCGCCGTCACGACCCGCGCCCAAGCGACCGCAAGCTGGCCGATGCCCACCGTTCTCGGCGTTGTCGCCGGTGTGCTGGTGTTGCGGATCACGATGATTCGGTTGCGCCGCTGGGTGAGTTCTGCCCCGACCGCGCCCGCCACGACGCCCGCGGGTTCTGCGGCGGCGGCCCGCGCAGCTAGCGCTCAACGGTCATCCGCTACTCCCACTCGTGTGCCGGCCGCTTCGCGCCGCGACTTTCTGCGCATCGTGGGTGTCGCCTCCGTTGGTGCCGTTCTCGTGGGAGTCGGCGCCCGCGTCGTCAATGCCAGTGCCTCCGTGGTGGATGCCGTGCGAACCGCCCTCAAGCTGCCTGCGCCGGCGGTTGCCGCGCCGCCGATCCCGGCCAGCGCGAGTCTCGACGTGCCCGGCATCTCGACGCTCATCACCCCGAACTCAAACTTCTACCGCATTGATACCGCCCTCGTCGTTCCCAACGTCGACGCGGATGAGTGGCGATTGCGCATCACGGGAATGGTCGAAAACGAGATCGAAATTTCGTTCGCAGAGCTGCTCGAGCTTCCGCTGGTTGAGACCGCCGCAACGCTCTCGTGCGTATCGAACGTCGTCGGCGGCGATCTCGTAGGCAACGCTATGTGGCTGGGCTATCCCATCCGGGATCTGCTCGCGAAGGCGCAGCCGTTGGCGGGTGCCGACATGGTGCTCTCACGCAGCATCGACGGCTTTACCGCGAGCACCCCGCTCGAAGCACTGCAAGACGAGAACCGCGAGAGCATCCTCGCTGTCGGGATGAACGGCGAACCGCTGCCCCAACAGCACGGCTTTCCGGTGCGCATGGTCGTGCCCGGGCTCTACGGCTACGTATCCGCCACGAAATGGGTCGTCGAAATGCAGGTGACTCGCTTCGCCGACGCCACCGCATATTGGACGGATCGCGGATGGTCGGCGAAGGGCCCCGTCAAGGTTCAGTCACGCATCGATGTGCCGTCGAGGTCGTCCTCGGTGCAAGCCGGAACCGTCGCCGTCGCGGGTGTCGCGTGGGCGCCGAACACCGGCATCACCAGAGTGGAGGTGCGCATCGATGGCGGCTCCTGGGTCGCCGCCGAACTGGCTACCGCTATCTCCGCCGACACGTGGGTGCAGTGGGTTTACCCGTGGGAAGCCACGAGCGGCGAACACTCCATCGAAGTGCGAGCAACGGATGCCGAGGGCACCACGCAGTCGGGCGTGCCGATTCCGGTTGTCCCCGACGGTGCCGAGGGCTGGCACGGCATCAGCGTGCAGGTTGCGTAACTCCTAGCGCCGGCCGAGCCTAGGCTGGAGTGATGAGCACGCCAAGCAGCACAGAATCTGAGTCCGCGGCGATCCTAGGAGCACCGCTGGTGTTGCCCAGCGGGGTGGTGCTGAAGAACCGTCTGGTGAAGGCTGCGATGTCTGATTCCTTGGGTGATGGTGCCGGTAATCCGAGCATCCAGCAAGCCCGTCTGTATGAGCGATGGGCTGAGGGCGGCGTCGCGTTGTCGATCATTGGTGAGGTGCAGGTCGACTCTGGATTTCCCGAAAAGCCGGGGAATCTTGTGCTTGGTTCGCAGTCTGATGACGCCCTGTTGCGGCAATTGACGGATGCGGGCTCTCGTCACGGAACGCACGTGTGGCCGCAACTGAGTCACGCCGGAGCGTTAGCGCATCTGCCAGTTTCACAACCAGCCGGGCCATCAGCGCTAGACCTCGACGGCCTGCAGTGCGATGAGATGTCGGTCGCCAGTATCGAGGCGCTCCCCGCGAGCTATGCCGGGGCGGCGAAGCACGCTCAGTCGGTCGGATTTAGCGGCGTCGAAGTCCATGCCGGTCATGGTTTCTTGTTGAGCCAGTTTCTTTCGCCGCTCTTCAACCGCCGCACGGATCACTTTGGGGGTTCCATTCAGAACCGTTGCCGCATCCTGCTCCAGATCATCAACGAGATTCGCGCCGAGGTTGGCCCGAGCTTTGCGATTGGCGTGAAGATCAACTCGAGCGATCAGTTGGATGGTGGCCTCACCGAAGAAGACGCGCTCGTCGTTGTCTCGATGCTGGGCGAGCACGGCGTCGACCTGATCGACATCAGCGGCGGCACCTACTTTCCCGGAGCGGCATCCAGTTCTGACCGTCGCTCTGCCGGCCCCTATTTTCTCGACTTCGCACGCCGCGCTCGCACCGTGACCGGTGTGCCGCTGATGGTGACGGGTGGTTTCAAGACGCGGCAGGAGGCAGCCGATGCGGTGTCGTCAGGGGCAGCGGATGTTGTTGGTCTCGCTCGCACGTTGGCGCTCGATCCGTCGCTGCCGACGAAATGGCTCAGCCCTGCCGGAGGCGATCCCGAGTTTCCTCGTTTCACTTCACCACCGCCCGGCGGAATCACCGCCTGGTTCACAATGCGACTCGACGCTCTCGGCAACGATGCTGCTGACGCCTACGCTGCGACGGTTGACGAAGCGGTTGACGTCTACGACTCGCGGGATGCCGCTCGCGTCGCGACCTGGAAGCAGGCTTTTGGAGAAACCTCGGGCTCGTAGTTTTATCCTTCATCGGGCGTCACTTCGGGCAACCCTGTGATTGTGCACGGGGATCATAACGAGGCCCGGAAGAAAAAGCAGGACCACGAGGGCGGAGATCCAAAAGCCGCCCGGCGAGACCGTGGCGACGGCCCCAAAGACGATCAACCCGACGCCTAGGCTGCGCGTGATGATCGAGCCTCGAGGGATCACTTTTGGGCGTGTCCAGTAGGGGATGCGCGTGGTGCTATTTGCGCGGATCGTTGCAGCGATTGACCAGAGGAGCAGGGCGGCGCCCACGATCGCTAAGGCCCAACCAAGGAGATGCATACCGACGATCAAATCACGCCGGAATTCGGTAAGCAAGCGTCGCTCAGTTTTGGGGCGTCGGCAAATCCGTCGGTGGCGGGAGCCGGTGCTCGATGTTTCCGCCGCACCCCTGCTCTCTAGGCGCGGTCGTGGAGCGTGATCTGGTAGCCGTCGAGGTCAGCGAACGTGAAGGTGCGGCCGAACGGACCATCGACAGGCGCTGAGGTGATCGTGATGCCGTCGGCAGCGAGAGTGTCGTGAATGCCGTGAGCGTCGGCGGCGTGCATCCAGATACCGACACCCAGCCCGAGTTGCGTGACCGAGTCGAGGTCAACGCCGGGGGCGGCGGAACGCACGGCGAATGCTGCCGGGGTGGTGTCGAAGACAATGGCGTGGGGTGGGCCTGGCTGGCGGGTCAAACCGAGGTACTTTTCGTAGAAGGCGCCTGCGGCGTCGAGGTCGCGAACCTGCAGTGAGATGAAGCCGGGGCCGGATGCGGTGGTCATTATGTCTCCTAGATCTTGATGTCAATTAGTTGACACGCGTAACTCTATGTCAGAATGTTGACATGCAGCAACAATCATCCGGAATCGATCTGGAAACCTCGGTGGGATACCTCCTGAAGGAAGCATCAAGCGCGCTTCGGTCTGCGATGGAGGCAGTGCTGCGCCCGCTCGGGATGAGCATCACGCATTACTCGTGCCTCGAACTCTTAGCGCAGCGACCCGGCCTCTCGAATTCAGAACTGGCCCGAGGCGCCTTCGTCACGCGCCAAGCCATGAACGTGTTGCTGCAGTCTCTCGAACGCGACGGGCTCATCACGCGACCCGAGCAGGCTGTTGCCGGGCGAGTGCTCCCGGCCGAACTCACCGCCAGTGGCCGTCGCCAGTTGGCCACCGCCAGCGCATCCGTCAAAGATGTTGAGGACAGGATGAAGTCCACGCTCAGCATGGGCGAACATGCGATGCTCGGCGACCTGCTGTCGCGGTGCGTGACGTCACTGCGCGAGCCGCGTGCTGGGGCTGGTGCCGCCGCCGGTGGTGCGGAGCCCAGTATGCCGGCGAACGAGCATCCGGCATCCACGCGTCAGCACGTGCAAGAGCAGGCACAGTCGTGAGCGAATCGGTCTATCGGCGCGTGCTCGGTGCCGAGCTTGATCTGCTGGCACCCGAGCTTCGTCCCTACTTCGACGGCGGTCAACGCGCCGGCGTCGGCAGCGGTGTGTTCGACGTCGCCGGGTCGCCGCTGCGCATCCTGAAGCCGGTGCTGGCGTTCATGGCGTGGCAGCGCATCCTGTTCCCGGAGTACGCGCGCAATGTACCCTTCGACGTCGTGAACACCCCCACCGCGGATGGCGGCCTCGGCGCCGTGCGCACCTTCCACTTTCCGGGGCGCGATCGCGCATTGCAGGATGAGATGCGCGTAGTTGATGGTCACCTGCACGACTTTTTAGGTCGACGCGGTGGCTTCGAGGTGCGCATGGCACTCACCGTCACGGCTGGCCGCATGCAGTTGCGCTCCGACCGCCAGTGGTTGCACCTGGCTGGCCTCCGCCTCCGCATCCCCGCGCTCGCCACCGTCACGGTCGACGAATCGTGGGCCGACGGACGCCAGCGGGTGGATGTTCGGCTCCACACTCCGTTGCTGGGCGACTGGTTCCGCTACGCCGGGCACTTCACCTACGGCTACAACTAGAGTTCCGTGAAATACGAAGGCGACCCGTTTACAACCCGTGATTTCCGGCGCAGTATGGGGTGCATGAACGCACAGCGCGAGTTGCTTCGTATTGAAATCGAACAAGTTGAAGTCGCGAAACTAGCGAGGATGCTCACCTCGCTGACCACCGGGGTGCCGAATCAAACGCTGCGCTTTGTTGGCCAGGTAGGCGGCGAAACTCGCTACGAGAGTGGAACCTTCTCCTCCAACCACATGTTCGATCCGATGAACCCGGATGAAGGGTATGCGCCTCGCATGGCCGAGCACCTAGCGAAGATCCGCCAGGAGATTGAAGCGGATGGCTGGGTCGAGACCTCTCAAGGCGACCAATCGTGGGCGCTTACTTTCGTGCGACCTGAGGGCGCTGCCGAAGACAACTAGGCCCCGAGCGCAATCGCCCGTGCGGGCGCGAGTGCCGCTAGATCCAACCCTGCTGCCACGCCTTGTCGGCGGCGTCGTGCCGCGAGCGAGCGTCGAGCTTCGTCATCGCGGATGACAGGTAGTTGCGCACGGTGCCCGGCGCGAGGTGCAGAGCGTCAGCGATTTCCTGCACGCTCATCGTAGAGCGGCTGAACCGCAGCGCGTCAAGTTCTCGGTCGGTGAGCGGGCAGCGTTCGGCGGTGAGAGCCGTCGCCGCAATTTCGGCATCAATGTAGCGTTTGCCGGCCACGACATCCCGGATCACCGCGGCTAGATCTTCGGCGGGTGTTGACTTGGGCACAAAACCTGAGACGCGTGCGGCGAGTGCGCGGCGCAGCACCCCGGGTCGCGCATGGCGGGTCACGATGACGACCTTCGTTGCCACAGTCGAGAGGATGCGCGTGGCAGCCTCGATGCCGTCGGCCTGGGGCATTTCGAGGTCGAGCAGGCACACATCCGGCTGCAGTTCAAGAGCTTGCTCCGCCGCCGCGACACCGTTGTCGACGCTCGCGACGACCTCGATATCAGGCTCCAAATTCAGCAGTGCGCTCAGGGCGCCGCGGATGAGGTGTTCATCGTCGGCGATGAGAAGGCGAATGACGCGGGGCGCTTCGCCCGCCGCACTCTGGCCAGCAGCAGTCACGCTTGTCTCGCCGATGCTGTCACTCGTGCTCGCGCCGGAATCCGCACGCTCAACTCGAAGCGATCTCCGCTGGCATCGACGTCGGTCGCGAGTTCACCGCCGAGAGCGGCGACGCGGCTGTGGAGTCCCACAAGCCCGCTACCGGGAGTCTCTCCCGTCGAGGCAGAGCTCCGCAGCTCGTTGTTGCTGATCACGAGGGTGCTCTCGACATCGCTGCTAGCGAGCCGGATCGACACGTGAGTGGCTTCGCTGTGGCGCAAGATGTTCGTGGTCGCTTCGCGCACTGCCAGCCCTAATGCGCGCCGCACGTCAGCATCCGCTGGCATGCTGCCGACAGTCAGCTCGCACTGGGCGCCAGCGGCCGTCAGCACTTCGCGCGCGTTCTCGAGTTCGTTGTCCAGCTCAACCTCGCGATACCCGGCCACGAGAGAGCGGGTCTCTTCGAGGGCTTGCTTGGCGATCAGCCGAGTCTCGTGGATGTGTTCGCGGGCTGCCTCGGGGTCAATGGCGAGCATCCGTTCGGCAAGTTCAGATTTGAGGGCGATGACCTGCAGGTGGTGCCCTTGGATGTCGTGCAGGTCGGAGGCGAAGCGCAGTCGTTCTTCGGCAACAGCGAGTTCGGCGGCGCTAGAACGGTGACGGTCGAGGGTGGCAACGATGTCCCACCACCAGAGTCCGGAGAAGATCATGATCGGCAGCAGCGCACCGTAGACGATCGTCAGCCACGCGTTGTTCATCAATGCAGGACTGGCAGGGTTGCCGAATGCGATGGTCGTGATCACGGGGTGGGCGACAGCGATTCCTAGCCCGGCGATAAGCACGCTCCAGACTCGACGCCGCGGTACGAGAGGTGCTATCGCGCAGGCGGACATCCACAGGGGGAGCGCGGCGAGAAAGCCCATCTCGGGACGGAACAGTCCGATCACCCAGATCGCGGCGGCGGGGGCAATGAGGGCGAACAACCACCACTTATTCGGGATGCCCGCTCCGCGCCCCGTGCGCAAGAACCAGCATCCGCGAATCTGCGCCGCTGCTGATGCGATGGTCAACACGATCAGGAGACCATCGAGCGGCGAGCCGGAATCCCCAAAATTGTCGAGATTGTTTAAGATCAAAAGTGAATTGAACACGACGTAGAAGAACACAATTGACGCGAGAGTGTAGTTCCAGGTCGTGCGAACACCACGAGCCTGTTCGCGACCGTGCGGCTGCTCCAGAGGGGGAGCCGGGTCGGGGCGCAGCCTCACGACAACCACCGATTCTGGGCGGGCGCTAACGTGGCTGAGGCGAACATGCTCCCAGCGTAGAGCAGTGACATTTGTCACGATTGCCGGTGCAAAAATGCAGGGGATTCCGTGACACCGTGCCACTGCCCAGCGCCGAAATTGACGGCGAAGATTGAAAGATCACCGGGCACCTCGGTCGGTGACCACTCGGATGGATCACATCATCCGCTCGCTTAACCGGAAGGCATGCCATGTACGACACCCTCAGTAATTTCACGTCAGGACTCCCCGAGCTGCTGCAGTGGGTTGGCGTTATGCTCGCCGCAGCTATTCCATTCGTCGAGTCGTATGGCGGTTCAGTTATTGGGGTGGTTCTCGGCATCAACCCTGTGGTCGTCATCGTGGCCGCGATTATCGGCAACGTCGTGTCGATGCTCATCTTCGTGCTGAGCGCGCACGGGGTTCGCTCGAAAGTCACGGGCCGCTCCGAGCCCAAGCCGGAGTCGCCGCGCCGCGAGAAACTTCGCGCTCGCTTCGACCGTTATGGGGTTGCTGGGGTGAGCCTGCTCGGCCAAACCATTCTGCCGAGCCAGATAACCTCGGCCGCGATGGTCTCATTCGGCGCATCAAAGAACGCGGTCATTCTGTGGCAAACGATCTCAATCATCATCTGGGGTGTCGCATTTGGTGTGCTCGCCACCTTTGGAATCACTATCCTGCGCTGACCTGGTGAGGGGGCCGCAGCGGGGGCTATGCCTTAGCAGGCCGCTTCAGCTATGGCCTCAAGCCATTCACCCCAGTAGAACTTCCACTCCTCGACCTCATCAAAGGTCGGAAGTTGCGAATGTTGGATAGCGATCTGCGTGCGGCCACCGCTTCGTTCTTCGAGCCGGATGATGGCAGAGCCGGTGCTCATTCCGATTCTGATGGCCTTCGCGGTCAGCTTCGATTTCAGCTCAGTGGCCACTGTGGGGAACAACTCAGCGCGGTCGTCATCGTCGAGAAGTAGCTGTCGAAGTTCTTCGGCCTCGATCGCGACGGTTGCTGACTTGTTGGCGGTGAAGGTGCCGTCGGGCATCTGGTGGGGAAGTCGGAGTCCGGTGATCCGTTCGTAGCCGACGGTCACTCCTTGGCTCCACCAGTCGCCAGCGCCGAGGTTGTCATGCACGTGTTTAGCGATAGCGGTGTGGCCGTCAGCGCGACCCGGGAACTGGTCGATCAGGGCGCACCACTCTTCCCAGCCTTTGCCGGTTCCCGCGCGGATCGCGTCATCGGAGAGCTCCGGTGCGGCAACCCACGTGCGGGTCGTGGTGGACGGCGCGACTTGGGCCACGAGCATCCGCCGGGCTTCCGCATAGCGCTCGCCGGTGGTCAACATCCGCTCGCGAATTCGACGCTTGAACGACTCTTGCTTGGTCACGATTTTCTCCTTCAGGTGCCGCTGCGGGGAGGCGAAACAGCAACCCACGCTCACTGTCGCCCGACCGGGGCACTACCTAAAAGGAATCAGACCAACTGTCGGGCATTCAGGATCCCCTTTGCCTTCCACAGCCGGATCGTGGGTTCCGGAAGAAGGTTCGGCGTGACAGCACGCCATTGCAGTTTACGGGAGTCGGCCGGATGACGTGTCTGGGAACACTCGGCTCGTCACCGGATGCTTTCGGCGCGCAGAAATCGCTACAAACCAACCCTCTCTTGTCTATACCTTGTGACGCAAGGTATAGTGATCCGCATGGCCGAGAATCCAGCGAGTACGCAACTCCGACGCGGAGTGGTTGGCCCGTGCATTCTGGCGTTGCTTTCCACTGGGCCACGGTTCGGTTTGCAGATTGTTCGTGAGCTGAACGAGGTGGGTCAGCTTCTCACTAGCCAGGGAACGGTTTATCCACTGTTGAGTCGCCTGCAAGAGGCGGGCCAAGTCAGCAGCCACTGGGAAGTGAGCGACACTGAGCGGCCGCGACGCTATTACAGCCTCACGGATGTCGGCCGCCGTGACCTCGAACTCTTCCGTGAAGACTGGCGCCAATTCTCCGACTCTGTCGGCTCGCTCCTCGAGACCGTCCCCTCCGCATCAGTTCCGAGTGCGTCCATCGAAAGTGAGCTGCCATGAACCTTGCCGCCGAGCACCCACTAGTAACGTCGTACCTCTCTAAATTCGATGACCTGGCAGCACCACTGTCTTCGGTTCGCCGTCTGGAATTGCGCGAAGAAATCGCCAGCCACTTGCGCGAATCCATCCCGGTCGCAGCCTCGAACGCCGAGGCTGCCGCCGTCATCGCTGCGTTTGGGTCGCCCGCTGAGATTCTCGGGCACGAAGGCATCCCGAACCAGGGCCGCAGTGCTTCTCGCTCATCTCTGAAGCGCCGCCATCCAGTTCTCATCGCAGCGGCGATCGTGATCGCCGGCCTCGTGCTGGCCATATTCCTCTGGTTTCCCCGTCCTCAGTCTGCGACTTCACCACAGGCGTCTCAATCATCAGAGGGCCCAGCATCGGTGGTGAATGAAGACCCGACAGGACCAGCCAGGGTGACCGAGGGCACGGCCTACTTCGAATACCTCGCCGCGATCGAAGCCATGCCCGAGCCGCTACCTAACGGCGCGGCCTATCCCGACGGCGTGCCAGAAGGGTTGGACTCCGGCCAATCGGGTGACGGAGTTGTTCAGTCTGGACTGGGCGCGACTGTCGCGCACTTCACGTGGCTGTGTGCGTGGGAGGCCGAATATTTGAGTGCCGCCTCCGAGGACGATGCCGAACGCCAGGTCACCGCGGAAGCGATGCTCGCGCAGTGGCCCAGCTACGGTTACGTCCCTGATCAGGATGCCGGCTGGGCATCGAATGTGCTCGAACCGTTGAGCTTTGGTGACGCCACTGGCCTGCAGAAAGACTTCCCGCAGACCTGCGCGCAGGCCGGCATCCTCAACGTCACAGCCCCGTAGCTCACCGCTTGATCACGGCGTCGACCAGTTTCGTCACCACGCTACAATCGTCGGATGTCGATCCGCCAACTGAAGGAATTCGACCGACCGCTCCTGAGAGAAGCGACGCTCGCCAATATGAATTGGTGCGGGCCGCGCTTTAGCTTCGCTGATCTCGACCGATCAGATGAACTAGCGCACTACTACGCCGACTTCCCAACCGGCAATGACTTCGGGATGCTGGATGAGACCGGCGGCAACGTCCGTGCAGTCGCGTGGCTGGTCTTCTTCTCCGCGGAGCACCCCGGCTACGGTTTCGTCGAGGAGATAATCCCCGAACTCAGCATCACAACGTTTGACGGTTTTCGTGGCCGCGGTATTGGTGCGCGCCTCTTGCGGGAACTCATCGCCGCGGCATCGGAGCGAGGCATACCCGGCATCAGCCTGAGTGTTGAAGATGGCAACCGTGCGCGCTCGCTGTACTCACGGTTGGGATTTCAGGTGGTCGGCCGCTCCGGCGACTCCGACACGATGCTGTTGCGGTTGCAACGCCCGGAGTAGATCGCGTCGCCCAGTTAAAGAAAATCAGCCCGAGCCGTGAGGCGAGCGGGCTGATCGTGATGCTTCTAACAGTAGGGCTGAACTACGCGGTAAGCCGCTCAATCAGCTCGCGATACCGCGCAGCAGTCTGCTCCACGATGTCGGCGGGAAGCTCGGGCGGAACACCCTGCTTGTCCCAGTGGGCGGAGAGCCAGTTGCGCACGATTTGCTTGTCGAAGCTCGCCAGACGACCAGGGCCACCGGCGGCGTAGAGTTCGGCATCCCAGTAACGACTTGAGTCACTCGTCAGAACCTCATCGGCCAGAACGAGAGCACCCGTCTGCGGGTCTGCGCCGAACTCGAACTTGGTGTCAGCGAGAATCACCCCACGAGTCTCCGCAATGGCGGAAGCCCGCGCGAAAATGTCGAGTGAAGCATCCCGCAGCGCGGTCGCAACCTCAGCACCCACGAGCTCAACGGTGCGCTCAAAGCTGATGTTTTCGTCGTGCTCACCCATCGGCGCTTTCCACGCCGGGGTGTAAATCGGTTCGGGCAGGCGGTCGCCATCGCTCAAACCGGCAGGCAGGGCGATGCCGCACACACTCTGCGACTCCTGATACTCAAGCCAGCCACTGCCCGACAGGTAGCCGCGAACGACACACTCGACCGGATACATCTCAAGCCGCTTCACGATCATCGAACGATCGGCCAGTTCCGCGGGGGCCCTAACGTCGAGATTCACGCCGCCAGCAGCATCCGCCAAATGGTTGGGCATGTCCGCGAGCTGCTCGAACCACCACTTGCTTAACTGCGTCAGCAGAGCACCCTTGCTCGGGATGCCCGGCTCCAGCACATGGTCAAACGCGCTGACCCGATCACTGGCAACCATGAGCACAAGCTGTGGCTCGTCGGCGCGCACATACAGGTCGCGGACTTTGCCGGAATACGTCAGCGTCCACGCGCCAGCAGCAGCATCCGCCCCAGCAGCGTCGTTCACGACGTCGCTCACTTCGCGACGCGCAAAGCGATATCGCTGCGGAAGTGTGAACCCTCAAGATGAATGTGTCCCAGAGCTTCGTAGGCGCGTTCGCGGGCGACAGCGAAGCTTTCGCCGGTCGCGACAACGCTGAGCACGCGTCCGCCGGTGGCGACAAACTCGTCACCCTTTTTGGCGGTGGCCGCGTGGGCGATGGTGATTCCGGGAACGGCGAGTGCGGCATCCAACCCGGTAATCGGGCGACCGATCTTGGGGTTCTCGGGGTAGCCCTCGCTGGCGAGAACAACCGTCACGGCAACGTCGTCGGTGAAGACCGGCGTTGCGTGGTCGGCAAGGCCGCCGGTCGCCGCCGCATAGAGCAGCGAGCTGAGCGGCGTGACCAGTCGCGGGAGAACGACCTGAGTCTCGGGGTCACCGAAGCGAGCGTTGAACTCGATGACACGGATGCCGTCGCGAGTGACAATGAGCCCGCAGTAGAGCAGACCAATGAAGGGCGTTTGCTCCTCAGCGAGCTGACGAATCGTAGGCAGCGCGATGGTGTCAATTACCTCAGTGACGAAGCCGTCGGGAAGCCAGTTGAGCGGCGAATATGCGCCCATACCGCCCGTGTTTGGCCCGTCATCTCCGTCATAGGCACGCTTGTAGTCCTGGGCGGGAGACAACGGAACGACGTTGTGGCCATCGCTCAACAGGAACAACGAAACTTCTTCGCCCGCGAGGTATTCCTCAACGAGCACGCTGCCGTAGGTGAGCCAGTGCTTCGCGTGGTCAACGGCCGCATCGCGCTCGCCCGTAACCAGAACGCCCTTGCCAGCGGCAAGACCATCGGCCTTCACGACGTAGGGGGCACCGAACTCATCGAGAGCCTCAATGGCTTCTTCGAGCGAGCCAGCGCGGTGGGCGCGACCGGTCGGAACATTCGCGGCGTCCATGATTCGCTTGGCGAAAGTTTTGCTGCCTTCAAGCGCGGCGGCAGCCTTGCCGGGGCCAAACACGGCGATGCCGCGACGGCGTAGAGCATCAGCGACGCCCTCAACGAGCGGAGCTTCTGGCCCAATGATGACCAACTCAATGTCGTTGTCGAGGGCATACTCGGTGACAACGTTGCCCCGAGTCGGATCTAGCGCCACCGTCTCAACGACTGCAGCGATGCCGGCATTGCCGGGCGCAGACGTTATTTCGTGCGCCTCCTCCTCGCTGAGAAGAGACGTAACAATGGCGTGCTCGCGGGCACCGGAACCAAGAACAAGAATTCGCACAAGCACAGCCTAACGAAGCGTTCAGTGTTCCTTGCTAGCGCACAGTCCAACTTGCTAGCGTTTAGGTATGGCACAGCTGAAGATTGCCGCAATTGCTGGCGAAGCAAGCATCCGAATGGTGCAAGATGGTCGGGCTGACCGAGACGCCACCGCAACCGCGGTGCGTTACCTGCTGCAGGTTCTCGCCCGAGACGCCGAAGGCAACTCTGTAGAGGTGCGAGTTCCGCCCTTTGGCGCGGTTCAAGCTATCGAAGGCCCCAACCACACCCGCGGAACCCCGCCCAATGTGGTGGAGATGGATGCCGCAACCTGGATTGCCCTAGCTACGGGAACGCGAGAGTGGGCCGAGGCCCTCGACTCCGGCGATATCAGTGCCTCCGGGTCGCGTGCCGACCTCAGCGAGTACTTGCCAGTTACGTGGGAGAGAATAGTTCCGTGAGTATTACGCCAGAACACGAGCCAGCGGCATCCGAACCGCAGCAGCCTGAACCGCAGCAGCCTGAACCGCAGCAGCCTGAACTGCAACCGTCTGCGGCGCAGCCGGAGCAATCGTCTGAAGCGGCCACCGTTCGCGAGACTGTGCTCACTCGTTCGGTGGAATCTGGCGACGCTCGAATTCGCCGGGCGCCCAAGTTCGGGCCCTTCCTCATCATCGGTGGTGGCGTCGGCGCGATCGTGACGTTCATTCTCACGATGTCGTTTCCTGCCGACCCCGGAGTCGGATTCGGTGCGCTCTTCGGCTACTTCAGCCTGTTTGGCGTTCCGGCCGGGGTGGCTATCGGCGCCGTCGTCGTGCTGATTGTCGACCGGGTGTCGATTCGTCGTTCCCGCGCAGCAACAGTCGAACACGAAACTGTTGAGCCTGAGTCCTATGAAGGCACCCTCGAGAACTAAGCCCGCAGCAGCGCTAGCTCAGTTGGCTTTTTTCGAGCCAGTCGAGATAAGCGGGCGTGATGTTGCCGGAGATGTATTCGCCGGTGAAGCAGCTCATTTCGAGCGCTGACACGTTGGAGCCTTCGATGATCGCGGCTTGCATGTCTGCGACCTCCTGGTAGATGAGGGCGTCAGCACTCATCTCCATGGCGATCTCGGGAATCTTGCGCCCGTGGGCGACAAGTTCGGCCCGGGTGGGCATGTTGATGCCGTAGACGTGGGGGTAGCGAACGGGCGGTGCAGCCGACGTGAAGGTGACCTTGTTGGCGCCAGCCTCGCGAGCCATCTGCACGATCTCTTTCGAGGTGGTGCCCCGCACGATTGAGTCGTCCACGATCAGGATGTTCTTGCCCTTGAACTCGCTGCTCATCGCGTTCAGCTTCTGCTTGACGCTCTTCTTGCGTTCGGCCTGGCCGGGCATGATGAAGGTGCGGCCCACGTAGCGGTTCTTGTAGAACCCTTCGCGGTACTCAACGCCAAGCTTCTGAGCGACCTGCATCGCAGCCGGGCGCGAGGAGTCAGGAATAGGCATGACGACGTCGATGTCGCCCATGGGGGTGAACTTGGCGATGGTGTCGGCAAGCTTGTTGCCCAACCGCAATCGCGCCTCATAGACGGAGATGCCGTTCATGATCGAGTCTGGGCGAGCCAGATAGACATATTCGAACGAGCAAGGAATCAGCACCGGAGCCTTGGCGCACTGCTTGGAGAACATTTCGCCGTCTGGCGTAATGAAGATCGCTTCGCCGGGGGCAACATCCCGCACCAGTTCGTAACCAGCACTCTCGAGTACGAGAGATTCGGATGCCACGATCCATTCGTAACCGACAAGACCAGTCTGGCGGCGACCCAAAACCAGGGGGCGGATGCCGTAGGGGTCACGGAACGCAAGCAAACCGTGGCCAGCGATAAGTGCGATCGCGGCATAGGAGCCCTCGACGCGGTCGTGCACACGCTCGATGGCGGTGAAGACCTGTTCGGGGTCGAGGTCGTTCCCCGAAACCTGCTCTTGAAGTTCGTTCGCCAACACGTTGACGAGCAGTTCGGTGTCGCTCGTAGTGTTGAGATGGCGGCGGTCGATGCGGAACAGTTCGTCAGTGAGCTGCTGCGTGTTCGTCAGGTTGCCGTTGTGAACGAGGATGATGCCGTAGGGCGCGTTCACATAGAACGGCTGAGCTTCGTTCTCGTTGAAGGCGTTGCCTTTGGTGGCGTAGCGCACGTGGCCGAGGCCCGAGGTGCCGACGAGGTTGCGCATATCTCGAGTGCGGTAGGCCTCACGTACTTGTCCGTTGGCCTTCTGCAAATGCAGGGTGCTGCCGTCGGCAGTTGCTATGCCTGTGGAGTCTTGACCGCGGTGCTGCAAAAGCAGAAGGGCGTCATAAACCTGTTGGTTGACGGGCTGAGAAGAGACGATACCGACAATGCCGCACATGCTTTCGCGTGGCTCCCTGAGGTCGAAGAGACCGTACCCGGTGTGAGTACGGTCTAGTTTCTCACACCCGGGCGGTTGTACTTTCAGCCTCCGGGCGGGCGGTCAGGTGCAAGCTGCCGGTACGCTTGAGCCGTGACCGAGAACTCTTCCTCCAGTTATGCCGCAGCCGGTGTTGATACCGCAGCTGGTGACCGTGCCGTCGAACTCATGAAGGCGGCCGTCAGTGCCACTCATGGACCCAATGTGGTCGGAGGTTTTGGCGGTTTTGCTGGGCTCTATGACGTCTCCTTCCTTAAGGACTACACGCATCCACTGATGGCGACATCGACGGATGGCGTTGGTACAAAGGTCGCTATCGCTCAGGCGATCGATAAGCACGACACGATCGGTCAAGACCTCGTGGGTATGGTCGTCGACGACATCATTGTCGTTGGCGCTAAGCCCCTCTTCATGACGGACTACATTGCGTGCGGCAAGGTTGTTCCCAGCCGCATTGCTGACATCGTTGCGGGCATTGCTCGTGGATGCTCGGCGACCGGCACCGCGCTCGTCGGCGGCGAGACGGCAGAACACCCCGGACTTCTCGGCCCAGACGACTACGACGTTGCTGGCGCTGCCACTGGCGTTGTCGAAGCGGGCGCTCAATTGGGCCCCCACCTCGTTGCGGATGGCGACGTTGTTATCGCGATGGAATCATCCGGCATCCACTCCAACGGTTTCTCTCTCGTGCGCCACATTCTGGCCAACAACAAGATCAGCTACACCGATCGCCTCGACGAGTTCGGTGGAGTCGTCGGTGAAGTTCTCCTCGAGCCCACCCGCCTCTACACAATGCCGCTGCTCAACCTGCTCGACGCGCAGCCCGGCGCTGTGCACTCGCTCAGCCACGTCACCGGTGGCGGAATCGCCGCCAACCTCGCACGCGTGCTGCCTGTCGGCTCGTGGGTAGAGGTCGAGCGTTCGACCTGGTCGCCGCCCAGCGTTTTCCGGGTGCTCTCTGACCTGGCCGGTTCCACCCTCGAAAGTGCTGAAGGAACCTGGAACCTCGGAATCGGCATGATCGCGATAGTCGCCGCAGACTCTGCCGACGCCACCATCGCAGCACTCACCGCCGACGGCATCCCCTCGTGGGAAGTTGGCCGTGTCTCGATGGCCGCTCGCGACTTCACCGGCTTCGAACAGGGAGCCAAGGGTGTCAACGGTGGTGCCGTGCGTTTGAGCGGTGCCTTCGCTAACTCCTAGCGAGCAACACACCGCTCGTCACCGTGAGCGCAGCCTGCGCTCTACCGAGAACGATCCCGGCGTCGATCTGAGGCGATGAACTATGCCACTGCGTTCTGCTCTTGCTGCGGTGCTCGTCGCCATCATTTGGGGACTCAACTTCGTTGTCATTGATGTTGGCCTCGAAGGAATGCCGCCGACGCTGTTTCTCGCGTTGCGCTTTGCGGTCGTGATCGTCCCCGCGATCTTCTTTGTGCCGCGGCCTAAGTCCCGGTTTCGCGACGTAGTGCTTATTGGGTCGTTCATGAGCCTCGGCCAATTTGGGCTGCTCTACACGGCTCTCGCGATCGGGATGCCGGCGGGCCTGGCTTCGCTCGTGCTGCAAGCGCAGGTGGTTCTCACCGTAGTGTTCGCGGCGCTCGCTCTGCGCGAAACACCGACCCGAAGTCAGGTCATCGGGGTCGCCATCGGAGCACTCGGACTGATCGTGGTGGGAAGCGGCCGGGGTGCAGAAACGCCGGCTTTGGCCTTCTTTGTCACTATCGCCGCCGCCTCCTCGTGGGCAATTGGCAATGTCATTGCTCGCCGCATCGGGCGAAGCGGAATGACTTCAACGCCTCTAGCCGGGCTGTCTCTGACAGTGTGGTCGGCACTCGTCGTTCCCCTCCCCATGCTCGCGCTCGCGTTTGCACTTCATGGTTCGGATGCTGTCGGCTTCGCCCTCACTCACCTCACCGTGCCGCAACTCCTCTCTACCGGCTACACCGCGTGGCTTGCGAGCCTGGTTGGCTACGGCATCTGGAACACTCTCTTGGCGCGGCATCCCGCATCTGCCGTAGTTCCGTTCACGATGCTCGTGCCGCCGATCGGGATGACGACAGCCTGGCTGGTGCTTGGCGAGATCCCCACGATCGTTGAGCTCGGCGGGGGAGTGATGCTGCTTCTCGGTGTCGCTATTACTACCGGGGTTCTTGGCTCGGGCCGACGGCGGCGCCTGCGCTCGTGACCGCGGGCAGCTGACCCGCGAGTTGGCAGCAATCGGCAAGATGACGAACCCCAGGTCCGGCAGAGTTTTCGCAGTGAACCGGGTGCCACGGGGCGAATGGAGGTGCCGTGCGCTTGAATGGGCGCTATGGCAACTAAGAAGCCCGATACTTCGGCCGACACTGCGCAAGACGCTCACGACAACGACGAGAACGAAACCGACGAGAACCAAACCGACGAGAACGAAACCGAGTTCCTCGAGGAGGGTGCCGCCCAACCGCAGCGCCCCGAACCGCTCTCCGCCCGCGATGGTTCCCCCGCGGCTGCGCTCTGGAGCATGAACTCGCGCTGGCGTCACATCAACCACGGCTCGTTCGGCGCGGTCCCCGTCTTCGCGCAATTGCGTCGCCTCGCCTATCTGCAAGAAGCTGAAGGTGCTCCGCAGCGTTGGTTTGCGGCAGCCCCAGCGCGATTGGCCCAAGCGCGCGCAGGCCTCGCCGACTTTATTGGCGTGGATGCTGA
The DNA here is from genome assembly GCF_019443965.1 of Salinibacterium sp. M195. Classification (GTDB taxonomy): domain Bacteria; phylum Actinomycetota; class Actinomycetes; order Actinomycetales; family Microbacteriaceae; genus Rhodoglobus. The sequence continues at coordinate 813,106 of NZ_CP040814.1, forward strand.
CCACTTCGGATTCGTCCCCAACGCCAGCGCCGGAATGACTGCCTCCATCCGTGCGCTCATGCTCAGTGCCGGAGACGAACTACTCATTACCGACCACGCTTACGGTGCCGTCGCATTCTCTGCCCGCCGGGAAGCCCGTCAGCGCGGAGCCAAACTGCGCACCGTGCCCATCGACCTCGATGCAAGCGCGGAGAAGATTCTTGCCGTGTTCGGCAAAGCCTTAGCGAAGAAGCCTGCAGGGCTCATCATCGACGCCTCAACATCCTCGACAGCGAGAGAGTTTCCGGTTGCGGCGCTCGCCGAGTTGGCAAAGAAGCACGGCGTTCCCTTGCTCGTGGATGCAGCCCACGCTCCCGGGGTTCAGTCTCGTCCGGCGGAAGGCATTGCGGCATCTGCGTGGGTCGGTAATTTGCACAAGTTTGCGTGCGGCTTTCGGGGCACCGCTGTTCTGGTCGCCGAGAAGAAGTTCGCCAAAGAGCTGTATCCAGTCATCGACTCCTGGGGAATGGATGAGGCATTCCCGGCGCGCTTTGACCACCAAGGAACCTTCGATTACACGCCATACCTCGCTACCGTGGATGCCGTCACCGGTCTCGAAGATCGCATCGGCTGGGACTCAATCCGCACCTACATCGAGTCGCTGCTCGACTACTCCACAGATGTTGTCGCGGATGCATTCGATGCCGCTACTGGCGAAGAGTCGCGAGTAGATGTGGGGGCGCCTGCCCCGGGGATGCGTCTGTTGAGTCTGCCTGGCGCTCTCGCCGCTGCACCGCTCGAAGCGCGCAATCTGCGTCAGCGCATTAGTGACGAGCTGGGCTTCGAAACGCAGATCACTAGCTGGCGCGATAACGGCTACCTGCGGCTCTCAGCTCATGCTTACAACACCGCTGACGACTATGAACGTTTCGCCGAGGATGTTGTGCCGGCTCTCGTGGCCTGGAGCCACGAAAGCTAGCGCCCGCTGCAGACCTCGATCGTGCCCCGGCGGCATGCGCCGGTGCGGCATTCCCCACAACGGCATTCGCTGCAACGGCTCACAGCAAAAGGCGAGCACCTGACCCCGAAGGGTGAGGTGCTCGCCTGCTGCGTGAGCAAATAATTTGTATGTAACTGCGCTAGTGCCGAAGCAACGTTAGCGGCGAAGGCGCGCTGTTAGGCGCTACGAGTTTCGTCCTCGTCGTCTTCGTCGCTCTCGGTGTCGTATTTGTCGCTGTACGAATCACCGGCCGAGTACTCTGGCCATTTTTCGCTGTCTTCGGAAACCGGAGCGGAACTTTCCGATCCGCTCAGTTCTTTAGCAAGCGCACCGTAGTTGGTGTCTGGGCTGAAGTACTTCAAATCCCGAGCAACCTTGGTGTGCTTTGCCTTTTGACGGCCGCGTCCCATTCGAGACCCCCTCATGCTTCTGTCCCGGTGCACTGACGGTGGCCAGCGAACGAGCGAACAGGGATGGATGAAAACTAACCCACAGTTTAGCACGCAGAAGAGAAAGGTCCTTGTGGCCGATGCACAGGTAGGGCTGCGACGGGTAACGTTAGCGCGTGACATCCACCACTGAAACAGACACCTCTGTTGTCGTCATCGGTGCTGGCCAAGCGGGACTCTCTGTTGCCTACTACTTGCGCCGGCTCGGGCTCGACGCGGGCAATGACTTTGTGCTGCTTGACCGCGGGCCCAATACTGGCGGCGCGTGGCAGTTCCGGTGGGAAGCATTGCGCATTGGCTCGGCCCATCGCATCAATGATCTTCCTGGCCTCGAGGAGCTCGGCTTAAGTTTCGAAACTGCCGACCGTCATATGCCAGCCAAGAAAGTTGTCGCGGATTACTACCGCGAGTATGAGCAGCACTACGACTTTCAGGTGGTTCGCGACGCTGATGTAATCGCTGTCGAAAGTGAGGGCGAGCACCTCAGGGTGACCTTCACACTCGATGGTGAAGAAACCAAGACGGTCACCACAACAACAGTTGTCAACGCGACGGGCACATGGGGCGCGCCGTTCATCCCCTGGTATCCGGGGCTCAAATCTTTTGCCGGCCGCCACCTTCACACAAGCGAATACAAAAGCGCTCGCGAATTTATTGACCAAAACGTGGTCGTGGTTGGCGGCGGAACTTCGGCCATCGGGTTCCTGCTTGAACTCGAAAATTTGGCCAAGAGTCTTACCTGGGTAAGCAGGCGCCCGATCGATTTCCTCGAAGACGGTGGCCTCAACCTTGAGGCCCGCAAAGAGGCTGTGCAGATGCAAGATGAAGCTGCCCGTGCCGGGCGAGCACTTCCCAGCATCGTCAGCGGCACCGGCGTTCCGCGCACCCGACGCATTCAAGCGGGCATCGAACGAGGCGTGCTCACGCCGCGGCCCATGTTCTCGAGCATTGAAGCAGAAGGAGTGCGCTGGAAAGACGGCGCCTTCCGCCCCGCGGATTCGATCATCTGGTCGACCGGCTTTCGGCCAGAACTCCGCCACCTTGCCCCTCTAAAATTGCGCGAAAAAGAGGGTGGCGTCGGCGTCGGTCAAGGCGTTGCCTGGAAGGATCCCCGCATTTTCTTCGCCGGGTATGGGCCCCAAGCGTCCACTATTGGGGCAAACCGAGCGGGGCGGATGATCGCCCGCCAGGTCATCGCGACGCTCAGCAAAATTCAGGCCATGAAGCGTCAATGAATGTCGGCAGGGCTCTCTAGGCTTTCTCCATGATCACGACGCTGGCTATTGAAGGTTTCCGCTCCTTGCGGCACGTCGTACTGCCCTTGGCGGGCCTCACCGTGATCTCGGGCGCGAATGGCGTCGGGAAATCGAGCGTGTACCGCAGCTTGCGATTGTTGGCTGAGGTGGCCCAATCCGGCGCGATTGCAGCGCTTGCGAGAGAGGGCGGCTTGCAGTCCCTGCTGTGGGCAGGCCCAGAAGCGGGGGCTTCCGCCGCACGGCGTTCCGGGCATCCGGCCGAAGGAACAGTTCGCCGAGACGTCGTCGCGCTAAAGCTCGGCTACGCGAGCAGCGACTTTGGCTACGCGGTCGATTTTGGGCTCCCCGCCGATCAAGGCACCATGTTCGCCCGCGATCCCGAGATCAAAGCAGAAGCGGTCTTCAGCGGCTCGGTGTTGCGCCCCGCAACTTCCCTCACTGAGCGGCGCAATGGTGCCGTGCGGGTCAGGGCGGCCTCGGGTGAATGGGTGTCGCACGACTACCGGCTGCGGCCGACCGAAAGCATGGTGGCGGCCTTTGCTGACCCCACATCGACCCCTGAATTGTTGACAGTGCGCGAAAATCTGGGCTCGTGGCGGTTTTACGATCACTTTCGCACCGACCCTCACGCTCCCGTGCGCCAACCGCAGCTGGGCACCCGCGCTCCCGTATTGAGCCACAGCGGCACCAATCTTGCGGCGGCGCTTCAAACGATTCGCGAATTTGGCGATGCTGCATTGCTAGATCGCACGATTGCTCGAGCATTCGATGGCGCTTCGGTGAAAGTTCAATCCAACGATGGGTTGTTTTCGGTCGTGATGGTGCAGCCCGGGCTGTTGCGTCCGCTTGACACGCACGAGCTATCGGATGGCACTCTTCGGTTCTTGCTGCTGGTCGCGGCGCTGTTGTCGCCCAATCCTCCCGCGCTGCTCGTGTTGAACGAGCCCGAGACGAGCCTGCATCCGAAGTTGCTCGCACCGTTGGCGGAGCTCATCGATGCAGCAGCCCAAGAGACTCAGATCGTGGTGGTATCGCACGCCTCAGCGCTCGTTAACGAACTCGACGGAGCTGGTGCAAGCCGCATCCGTCTCGTCAAAGTCGACGGAGAAACCGCCGTCGAGGGGCAAGGGATGCTTGATGAGCCAGCGTGGAGCTGGCCAAAGCGCTAGCACCCCGATGGTTCTGGGCCGCTGAGGCAGGCAACTAGAGCGCAGAAGCCACTTCGCGAATCAGTGCGCGCAGGGCGGTGAGCTGGGGCCGGGTGTCGTTCGACCGCCACTGCATTTGGAGGGGCAGGGTCGCCGGCTGCGCGAGGGGGATCGCAGTGAGATCTTCGGGGAGGTGCCCGATCAGCGCGGCGGACACGAGGGAGAATGCTCGAGACTCCGAGAGTAAATAGAGCCGCGATCCCACGATGCGGGGCGGGCTGACGAGCAGGAGCGGGCTGAGTCCGCGCGAGGTGCAAATTTCCAACAGGTAGTCGAAGTACGCGGGGTTCTGCTCGCGGGGCCAGAGCAGCAGTGGCAGGTCGCCGAGCTCTGGGAGCTCGAGGCGGGCGGCATCCGCCAGCGGATGTTTGCGGCTGATTGCGACGAAGACTTTCTCCTCGGTGAGCGACTCGATCTGATACCCCTCCGTGTCGTCGAGGAAGCGACCGACGCCGATGTCGGCGTGCTCGGCGATGAGTGCTGAGGTTACGCCCCCAGTATCGACGGGAATGTCTTCGATCCGGACCGAGGGCAGCGACTGCTCAGCCTTGCTGATCACTGTTGGCAACAGCCGGTTCACGATGCTTGGCGATGCGACGAGACGAATGGTGCGGAATCGAGTTGGCTCGAAAAGTTGCACCTTCTTGACCACCTGATCGGCGTGGTTCAGAAGGCTCCGACCTTCAGCGGCCAATTCTTGGCCGGCTTGCGTCAACGTTGCCGAGCGACCAGAGCGGTCGAGCAACGCAAGCCCGAGCGCACGCTCGAGCCTGCTCACTTCCTGGCTTACCGTCGGCTGCGAAATGTGGAGGTTTTCGGCCGCGCGGCCAAAATGCCCCATCTCGGCGACGGCGACAAAAATCTCGACCTGCCGCAGCGTGAATTGCATAGGCTAACGCTATCTAAATCCCCGCGACTCTTTCTGGTTTCTTAGGAGTGGAATCGGTACGGTGACAGGAGAGGCGTACCTCTGGCCGTGCATCAATGAAGAGCACCAGCGAAGAAAGAGATCCACAATGTCTGAATCCGTCATCCACGTCTCCCCAGAAGTGCAAGACGCCGTTCGCGAGAACCGCCCCGTTGTCGCCCTCGAATCGACCATCTTCACCCACGGGCTTCCCCGCCCGCGCAACCTCGATGTCGCCCTTGAAGCCGAGGCCGATCTTCGGGCGCAGGGAGTCACGCCGGCCACCATCGGCGTCTTCAACGGTGTGCCGACCGTCGGCCTCAGCACCGAGCAAATCACAATCCTCTCGAACACTGACAACATCGACAAGGCCAGCCTGCGCGACCTTCCCGTGGTGCGCGCACTCGGCAAGCACGGTGGCACGACGGTGGCCGCAACCGCTTTTCTCGCCCATCACGCGGGAGTGCGAGTGTTCTCCACCGGCGGTCTCGGCGGCGTGCACCACGGTGCTGCTGAGTCGTTCGACGAGTCTGCCGACATGACCACTCTGGCTCAGATCCCGATTCTCGTGATTAGTGCCGGAGTGAAATCGATCCTCGACATTCCCGCCACCCTCGAACGCTTCGAGACGCTCAACATCCCCGTCATCGGCTACGGCACCACTCGCTACCCAGGCTTCTACATCACCGACTCGGGCTTCACGATCGGCTACTCGGTCGACACTCCCGAAGAGGCGGCGGCGATCGTGAACGCTCGCGACGAGCTCGGGCTTCCGCAGTCGGTATTGCTGGCCAACCCCGTTGCCGCCGACAAGCAACTCCCGCCAGAACAGCTCGACGACATCCTCGCCCGCGCGTGGGCTGAAGCCGAGAAGCAAGGCATCAGCGGAAACGCCTCGACGCCGTTCTTGCTCGACTTCATCCAGAAAGACACCAAGGGCGTCAGCTTGGATGTCAACGTTGAGGTGTACCGGGGCAATGTCGCCCTCGGCGGTCTCGTTGCCACGGCGCTCACCCGCTAGCGGCGAGTCAGTATCGTGCTCGGAATAATCGGAGACCTAGTCGAGGACGTCGTCGTCTGGCTCGCAGAGCCACTCAGGCACGGCACAGACACGGAGGTACAAATCTTCCACACCCGCGGCGGTAGCGGAGCGAATGTGGCGAGCTTTGCCGCGCGCCTCGGTCCCACCCGTTTCATCGGCTGCGTTGGTGACGACAACCTCGGCACCGTGCTGGTGCAGGATTTGGAGGCGGAAGGTGTCGATGTGCGCGTGCAGCGCAAACAGAAAACAGGCACCATCGTCATCCTGATCGATCAGGATGGCGAACGCAGCATGCTGCCCAACCGGGGAGCGGCGACACTGCTTCAGGATGTTCCTGATGAGTGGCTCGATGGACTTGAGCTACTCCACGTTTCGGCATACTCCTTCAACGGAGCCCCCGTTGGCCCGGCCACAATCGATGTGATCCGTCGAGCCAAACAGAAGGGGATTCTGACGTCGATCGATGTTGCCTCTACTGGGATGCTTTCCCAGTATGGCGAAGAACGCTTTCTTGACTTGATGGCCGATCTTCGCCCCGATTTCCTTATCGGCAATAAGAGCGAGACCGCATTTCTTGGTTTGGTCGTCGATGGGCAACTCGGGCGGCAGGCAGCACGACTACCCGACACGATTGTGGTGACGAAATCCGGGGCTGATCCCACCACTGTGCACCGAGCCGGTGACGAACCGCTCGTGGTGCCGGTTCCCCTCGTCGCAGAAATTCGAGACTTGACGGGTGCTGGTGATGCCTTCGCGGCCGGATTCTTGAGTGCCTACCTTGAGACGCGCGATCTGCACACTGCGTGCGTTGGTGGTCACTCCTCGGCAGCGTTGGTGCTCGCTTCCCCGGGAGCCTCAGTCGGATGAGTCAGCTGTTCGTGAAGATCTGTGGGATATCCACGATGGATGCCGCAGCGGCGGTCGCCGACAGCGGTGCCGACGCGATCGGATTCGTTTTCGCGCCCGGCAGCCCTCGCGAGGTAGCTCCCGAACAGGCGCGATTGCTCCAGACTGCGCTTCCGCCATCGATCGAAACCGTTGGCGTCTTTCGTAACCAACCCATCGACACGGTGCTCCGCACCGCGCGCCTCGCTGGGGTCGCGACGGTGCAGCTTCATGGAGACGAAACCGATGCCGAATTCGATCGACTGCGTGCAGAAGGATTCGACACCATCCGGGCGCTGTCAATCGACGACTACCTTCGGCTCACCAACGCAGGACAACTGCGTTCGGTTGATCGACTGCTGATCGATGCCGTAACGCCGGGTGGTGGCGCTGCCTTCGACCCGGCCCCGCTCTTAGACGCAGCACCGGTGGATTTCTGGATTCTGGCCGGTGGGCTGAATCCCCAGAACGTCGCCGAACTCGTTCGTTCAGTGCGCCCGGGCGGCGTTGACGTTTCGAGTGGCGTAGAGGCAAGCCGCGGAGTAAAACACCCCGCGCTCATTCGCCGCTTCGTGGCGGAGGCTCGTTCGGCCTGATCGGCACGGTAAGCACGGCACGGCCCGGCACGGCCCGCTGGGCACGGCGAGAGCGTTAGGCAGCGCGAGCGCTAGACGGCAAGAGCGATCAGCCAGAAGTACGTAGCTGCCGCGGCTCCGATGCCGAGCACAAGGTTGGCAGCGACGTTGAGCATCGCAACGCGGAGACGCTTCATTGACGCGATCTGGACCGTTTCGACGCTCAGCGTGCTGAACGTCGTGAGGCCACCGCAGAGTCCCGTCAAGAGCACAAGCTCGAGGTTAGGGTCAATGGTGCCGATGTGGGCAAGTCCAGCCAATGTTCCGCCGAGAGCTGAGCCAACGATGTTGACGGCGAGTACTGCCCAGGGAAATTCCTTGCGCGAGGCGAAAGCCCGCGCGGTGAGATAACGAAGCACAGCCCCGGCCGCGCCAGCGCCGAGAATCGCAAGCACCACGGCGGCGCTCATTCGTTCACCAGGTCGGGGCGGTGTGAGCGAGCGAAACCTAGCTTGAGGCCGAGGGCCGCAGCAGCAAGCCCGAGCACCAGCGTGGCGGCAACGTAGATGAGGCCGAGCATCCACTGGTCCGTCGCCATGAGATGAACGGCGGCAACTGCCAAAGCGGAGAAGGTCGTGAAGGAACCCAAAAGTCCAGCGCCAAGACCCGCGCGGGCCCAGGCTGGCGAGGGTGCCCACAGCTCTGACACGAGGAGCGCAAGCACGAAGCTGCCGAGGATGTTGGCGATGAGAGTGGAGACAGGAAAGAGACCATCGTCAGTCGCGAACGCCAGATCAAGAGCGAAACGTAACGCCGTGCCCAGCGCGCCACCGACGGCAACAGCAGCAAGCTCTCGAAACATTGCCTGCCTTTCGCTCGGATTCTTACGTGTGATTCGCACTGTCACCTTATGACAATTGGGGCCCCGACGCGGACGTATTGCGGCCCTAGACTTGGCCCATGTCCCGTACCGCTTCACGCCGCCGCCTTTGGCCGTGGATCGTACTAGTTGTTGTCGTTGTGTTGCTGGTGCCGGTTGCCATTATTGTGGTGCCGATCCTCACGCATGAGAGCGCTGGGCAATCGAATCAACAACAGACTGATGAGCAGTGGCCGCTGTCGGTCACGGCGACCGGCGATGACGGACGAACCCGAACCCTTAGCGTTGCGGGCGAAAATGGAGAACCGATCGTTACTGACGCGCTAGTTCGCGGCGAACGCGTCGTCGTGAGTGGCACCGGCTACGACGGATCTCAGGGTGTCTACGTTGCCGTCTGCGTCATCCCGGCCACCCCCGCCGACAAGCCGGGACCGTGTATTGGTGGTGTTCCCAGCCAGCAGCAAGACGACGTTGCGGCAGGAACTGTTCAGTGGGCGCCGAGCAACTGGGTCAACGCAGACTGGGCGTGGCGACTCTTTGGCGCTCGAAGCTACGACGACACCACTGAGGGCACTTTCACGGCCTACCTGGAGCTGGGCGATCCCCGTGGCGAAGACGCCGACTGCATCACCAACGCCTGTGGAATTTACACCCGCAATGACCACACCGCGCTCAGCGACCGAGTGCAGGATGTCTATGTGCCGGTGCAGTTCAGCGAATAGGGCCGCGCTTGACATTAACGTAGCGTCAACCTCTAACGTCGAGGTATGACGCAGAACACGGGCAACGACAGCGCGCGGTCCATCAACGATGTTGCACGACTGGCGGGCACCACTTCGCGCACGCTGCGGCACTACGACGACATCGGTTTGCTCACCCCCACCCGCACCGGCGCCAACGGTTACCGCTATTACAACTCGGATGCTCTCGCCCGCCTTCAGCGCATTCTGCTGTTGCGCGAACTCGGCCTTGGGCTTCCGGCGATAGCCGAGGTGCTGACCGGACAGCGTGATGACACGTGCGCCCTCGAAGGCCACGTGCGCCTGTTGGAAGCTGAGAAGCAACGAATCGATCGTCTCATTGCGTCGGTGACCAGCACCATCCACAAACTTTCAGAAGGAGAACCGCTCATGGCTGAAGAAATGTTCGACGGTTTCGACCACACCGAACACACAAAGGAAGTAGAGCAACGGTGGGGCGCTGAGGCTTATACCGCTAGTGACGCATGGTGGACAGCAAAGAGTGCCACCGCTCAAGCAGCGTTCGTGGCGGAGCAGAAGCAACTTGCCGCCGACTGGGCCTCCGCGACCGCCAGCCGCAGTGACCCAGAAAGCAGCGAAGCTCAGCAGTTGGCTCAGCGGCACTACGACGGTTTGATCGGAATCCCGGGTACGCCAAGCGAAGGCAAAGCTGGCCCGCCGGTTGCCTACTTCTTGGGCCTGGCCGACATGTACGTGGCCGACCCGCGCTTCGCCCGGAACTATGGCGGGCAGGCCGGCGCAGAGTTCGTGCGCGCCGCTATGGTCGCGTTTGCTCGTGAGAACCTGAGATAGAGGCGCAAGTGAGTGATGCGGTCTCGGCAGCGATGCCGCTATTTCACTCCAACGCGGATGACCGGAAGCGGCAATTGTGACGCCACGATGGGGTCGAGAAGATCATCGGTGATGCCCGCAGTGAAGCGTTCGAAATCAAACACTTTGAACAGTGCTTCCCGGTGGAATTTGGAACTATCAGCGACAAAAAACGCTTGACTCGCGATCGAGAGCATCGTGCGTTTTACTTCCATCTCGTAACTGCTGATGTTGAAGATCCCGCTCTCATTGACGGTGTCAGCCCCGAATATAGCGACATCGACCCGTAGCTGTTCGATCTGCTCAACTGAGGTTGGACCCCACATCGTATAGACCCCTGGGAGCAACTCGCCCCCGATGAATACGAGATTGATTCCGCGCTTATTGGCGACCTCGAGCCCGATTCTCAAGTCATTGGTGACGACAGTCAGGCGAGTGTTGCTGAGATGTTTGGCTACTTCAAGAGTTGTGGTGCCGCTGTCGAGCATGATCACTTGCCCGTCCAGCACGCGGTCGGCCATCGCTCTCCCTATCGCCTCTTTCTCCGCGTGATGGAGTGACTGTTTGAGGTGTGACGGTGTCTCCGTCTGCTGAACGGGGCGCACGCCGCCGTGTGATCGCTGCACGAGATCTAAATCTTCGAGGCGGTCGAGATGGCGACGGATCGTCGACGGGTCAACTCCGAGCTGGGCGGCGAGAGCGGCGACAGATTGGAATCCAGTGGTTTGGATGATGTCAAGAATGACAGCTTGGCGGGACACGAATAACAGCATAGCAGTGCACGTTTTCGTGCAAAACGAGCATCTCTCCGCTCGAATGGGCGATTATTCGTGCAAAAGTTGCACGTAATTGCTTGACCTGCACTTTATTTCAGGCATAAAGTGATCAACCTCAGCAATTGACGCCGCGCAACGCACAGTGGTTATCTGCTCGGCACCGACACAAAGGAGTGACGCATGAAGCACAAGAGAATTCTCCGCTACGCAGCAGTAGGGGCCACCATCGCCCTGCTCGCTGGCTGCTCGTCAATCGGTGGAGGCGACGGAAACGCCGACAACGCGGGCGATCTCGCACCCGAAGACATGACAATGGTCACCGTCGTCAAGCTCACCGGTATCGGCTGGTTTGACCGGATGGAAGAAGGCGTCAACGCGTTCGCGGCCGAAACTGGCATCGATGCACGCCAAGAGGGCGGAGACGACGCTAGCCCCGAAAAGCAGGTAGCGATTCTTCAAAACCTCATCGCGCAGTCACCAACCGCGATCACCGTTGTGCCTAACTCTGCCGAAGCACTGGAAAGTGTTCTCGCCGACGCTCGCGCCGCGGGAATCATCGTCGTCTCGCACGAGGCCGCTGGTATCGAGAACGTCGATGCCGACATCGAAGCATTCGACAACACCTGGTACGGCGAACAGATTCTGATCAACCTCGCCGAATGTATGGGTGATGAGGGCGAGTACGTGAGCTTCGTTGGTGGTCTCACGGCTAATACCCACATGACTTGGGTTGAAGGAGCACTCGCCGAGCAGGAAGCTAACTACCCGAATCTCACTCGCGTAGAAACCCCCATCGAGAGCAAGGAAGACGAAACCGTCGCTTACGAGCGTGCGAAAGAAGTCATCGCCAAGCACCCGAACATCAAGGGCTTCCAAGGTTCAGCAGGAACCGATGTTGCCGGAATCGCGCGTGCAGTACAGGAAGCAGGTCTTCAGGACCAGATCTGCGTAATGGGCACGAGCATCCCCTCGGTAGCAAGCAAGTACCTCGATGATGGTGCAATCGACAAGATCTTCTTCTGGGACCCGGCGCTCGCTGGCGAAGCTCAGCTCAAGATCGCTCAGCTATTCGCCCAGGGCGATGCCGTTGAAGAGGGAACTGACCTCGGAATCGAAGGTTACGAGTCGCTCAAGAAGCTTGACGGTTTCGACAACGTGTTTGTAGGCGAGGCAGCTGTCATCGTCGACAAGGACAACGTCGACGAGTACAACTTCTAGCAGCACTCCGGATGAGCGGGGCTCGTGTCGTTTCCTGACCGAGCCCCGTCTTATCTGCTTCTCTGCACACCAGTTTTCGGCTTTCAGAAAAGACTCCACGATGAACAAAGAAGTTCTCAGCACCACAGCCCCCGTGCTTGAGGTGCGAAATATCGTCAAAACGTATGGCGGTGTCAAAGCGCTCGATGACGTTTCACTGTCACTCACCGCCGGCAATGTCCATTGTCTTGCCGGTGAGAACGGCTGCGGCAAATCCACGCTCATCAAGATCATCAGCGGTGTTGAACAACCCGACTCTGGTGAAGTATTTATCGACGGAGTTCGTCAGGGAAAGCTCTCGCCTTTCAGCGCGATCATCGCGGGAATCCAGGTGATCTATCAGGACTTTTCTCTGTTCCCCAACCTCACAGTTCTTGAGAACATCGTTCTTACTTCCCACGTCGCCAGACGCGCAAAGCTTTACTCGACGCGCAAATCGCGGCCAGCCGCGCGTGCGATCGTCAAGGAACTAGGGCTGTCGCTCGATTTGGACGCCACAGTCGAAGATCTCTCGGTGGCAGATAAGCAGCTCACCGCAATCTGCCGAGCCCTCGTCAATGACGCCAGAGTCATCGTCATGGATGAGCCGACGACCGCCCTCACCCACACCGAGGTCAAGTACCTGTTCGAGATCGTCAATCGATTGCGGGCTCGCGGTGTCGCCCTCGTCTTTGTCAGTCACAAACTCGAAGAAGCTCTCGAGGTGTCGCAGGAAGTCACCATCCTCCGTTCTGGCCAGCATGTCGTCACGGGTGACGCGTCAGAATTCGACCGACTCTCAATCACCCGCTATATGACCGGGCGCGACCTCGACGAGTCCCGCGAGGTGACTACTCCAGACTGGGATGCTGAACCGCTGCTCTCCGTAGCGGGGCTTTCCACCCCCGGAGCGTTCCGCGATGTGACCTTCGATCTTCAACCGGGCGAGATTCTCGGGATCACCGGCCTCCTTGGCTCTGGCCGCACAGAAATCGCGGAGGCCCTATTCGGTGTGTTGCCCGCTGCCTCCGGAACTATCCACGTCAACGGGTCACCGGTCAAGATCCGATCAATCTCTGACGCCATTCGTGCGGGAATTGGTTACCTGCCCGAAGACCGGCTGACCCAGGGCCTGTTTCTCGACAAATCTGTCGCCGACAACCTCATCGCGGGATCGTTAGGTAGCTACCGCCGTGCCGGCATCTTTCTCGATTCGGCCAAAATTTCGACGACGATCTCAACGATGTTCGAGCGGCTGAAGATCAAAGCACGCAGCGTCGCCGCCCCCGTTCGCAGTCTTTCTGGCGGTAACGCCCAGCGTGTGGTGCTGGGCAAGCTTCTCGCCAACCGTCCCCTAGTTCTGATTCTCAACGGACCAACCGTCGGTGTAGATGTCGGGTCGAAAGAGGAAATCCTCGCAATCCTCCGTGATGAAGCATCCGGTGGCATGGGCATCATCGTTATTTCGGATGACGCCCCGGAGCTGGTTTCCGTCTGCAATCGCGTGCTCGTGGTGCGCCAGGGCGAGATCGCCGATGTGCTCGAAGGGTCAGATATTACGGCCGACAACATTCAGGAGAAGACGACCGCATGAATTTGTCCACTCTCACGAACAGGGATTCCTTGTTCCGCACGCTTCGCGGCCCGAACAACGAAGGCATACTCGCTGTCGTCCTGATCGTGCTCGTCATCGGCATGAGCATAGTAAACCCGGCATTCTTTAGCGTCGGAACGCTCTTCTCAATTCTTCGTGGCTCAATCGTTCCCCTCGTATTCGCGCTTGGTGTGCTCATCGTCATCATCTCGGGAGGCATCGACGTTTCCTTTGCCGCAATCGCGATCTTCGCTAGCTACACCACCGTCGCTTTAGCGAACAACGGCGGATTTGATCCGGGACTCGTCGGAGTTGTGCTCATCGCCTGCTTCTTCGGTGCGGTGCTCGGCAGCGTTAATGGTGTCGTCATAGCGTTCTTCCGACTACCCACCCTGATCGTCACGCTGGGTACGCAGAGCATTTTCCGCGGAATTCTGCTGGCCTATGTTGGTTCGCGGTATATCGCCAACCCGCCCGCGAGCATCGATCAGCTCGCAACGACAAACGTTATTTCGATTGTGAACGAGAACGAGCGGGCATACCTGCACATCCTCGTCATTCCCGTTATTGTGCTCGCTCTGCTGGTGGCGTGGATGCTCAAGAACACCATGTTCGGGCGCGGGATCTACGCCATTGGAAGTGACTCTGAGGCAGCACGACGCGCAGGTTTCCCCGTCGTTCGCATCCAGATGCTGCTCTACACGCTCGTTGGCGTTATGGCGGCGTTCGCTGGAGTGCTCCATGTGACCCTCGGCCGCAATGCCAACCCGCAATCTTTAGTGGGAAACGAGCTCGATGTCATCGCTGCGGTAGTGCTTGGCGGAGCGTCAGTCTTCGGTGGGCGAGGTTCAGTCTTCGGAACCGTGCTCGGAGTGTTGCTCATTCAAATCATCAACAACAGCCTCATCCTCGTCGGTGTTCCGACCGCCTGGCAGCGAACCGCGGTCGGAATACTCCTGATCGTCGGTGTCGGAATTCAGGCGTTGTCGGCAAAACGTAATGCGAAAAAGGTCTTCGTGACCGCGCCACTGGAGGGCTGAGACCATGACGATTAAGAATGCGAACGACACGCTCAACACGCGCATGTCTGGCATCATTTCACGCGTACAAAATGAGCACGGAATGGTGCGGATGATTGTCATCCTCGTTGGCGCTTTTGCATTTTTCACCGTGCTGAAGCCCGGGATCTTTCTCAATCCGCTCAACCTGCAGAACATCGCTATCGCGTCGCCGGAGATCGGCATTATTGCGATCGCCATGATGATCGCAATGCTCACAGGTGGCATCGATCTCTCAATCGTGGCCATCGCCAACATGTCGGCCATCACGATCACCACGCTGTACTCGGGAATAGTAGCCACAAATCCGGAATCGGCGGCGGCGGCGATGCCATTCATCGTTCTGCTGGGTCTCGTAGTCGGGCTCGTCGGAGGACTGTTCAACGGATTCCTCATTAGCTACCTAGGAATCACTCCGATCCTTGCGACGCTCGGCTCGATGCAGATTTTCAATGGTCTCGCAATCGTGTGGACCGGCGGTGCGACGCTGTATGGAGCGCCTGAGGCGCTTGCCGTCCTCGGAAAATCCGCTGTCGCCGGCATCCCGGTGCTCTTCGTGTTGTTCATTGTTGCGGCGGCGCTTGTCGCGGTGATCATCAACAAGACGCCCCTCGGGCTCAAAGTGCAGCTGCAAGGCACCAACCCGATTGCGGCGCTCTACTCCGGTATAAGCCCGAAAACGGTGTTGATGGGCACCTACGCCATCATCGGGCTGCTCGCGGGCTTCGCCGGAATTCTCTTCCTGACGCGAAACCCCACGGCGAGTGCCGACTATGGCAGCTCCTACATCCTGCTCGCGATCGTGATCGCCGTGCTCGGGGGAACTAACCCTGCCGGTGGGTTCGCGACCGTCACGGGCGTTGTGCTGGCCACGCTCACGCTTCAGACCGTGTCGAGCGGGTTCAACGCGATCCGCCTTTCCGCGTATGAATACTCCCTCGCCCAGGGAACGATCCTGATCGCGGTGATGATTATCGACCAGATCACGCTCAAGCGACGACTACGAGCGCCGCTTATCAAACAGACCCACACCGCCCCGCAACTGGTAGGAAAATAATGAGAAAGATAATCAACGACCCCGACCGTTTCGTCGACGAGATGATTGAGGGGATCGTGCTGGCCCACCCCGAGAAGGTGCGTCTCGCCTCAACGGATCCGCGCGTGCTCGTGCGCACGGATGCCCCGGTGAAGGGCAAAGTGGGAATCGTTACCGGCGGTGGATCCGGCCACCTTCCACTGTTCAAGGGGTATGTCGGCGCCGGACTCTGCTCAGGTGTCGCCATCGGGAACGTCTTCTCATCCCCGTCGTCTCGCCAGTGCTTCGAAGCAACGAAAGCGGTCGACGGCGGTGCCGGAGTGCTCTACCTCTTTGGCAACTACGGAGGCGACGTGCTGAATTTCGGCCTCGCTGCCGATCTGGCCGAATTCGACGATATCGAGACGCGTACTGTTCTCGGCCGTGACGATGTCGCGAGCCAACCCAAGGAACGCTCCGCCGACCGCCGCGGTGTCGCCGGAATCTTCTTTGCCTTCAAGGGCGCGGGAGCCGCCGCCGAACGCGGAGACTCCCTCGAAGAGGTTGCGACCGTTGCCGAAGACATCATCGAGAACACGGCGACCATGGGGATCGGGCTCTCTCCCACCATCCTTCCCACTACCGCTAAACCGAGCTTCGAACTTCCCGACGGCGAAATGGAGATCGGCATCGGTATCCACGGTGAGCCCGGTATTCACCGCGGCCCACTCGAGACGGCTGACCAAATTGTCGACCGTCTCCTACCGCCACTGATCGCTGACTTGTCGCTTTCGTCAGGTGACAGCGTCGCAGTTCTCGTGAATGGTCTGGGCGCGACGCCTCTCGAAGAGCTCTACCTGCTCTATCGACGCGTGCACCAATTGCTCAGCGAGCAGAACATCAGCATCGAAAAACGCTACATCGGGGAATACGCAACAAGCCTTGAAATGGCTGGTGCCTCGCTCTCCTTGCTCAAACTTAACGATGCCCGAAAGGCGCTGCTTGACGCACCCGCCGACTCACCATTCTTCAAGGAGGCCTGAGCTCAATGAACGGACAGGAACTTAGCGCAAGCATCACTAACGCCCTCGCTGACGTTGTGAAGCATGCTGATGAACTCCGCGACCTTGATGCTGCACTCGGCGATGGCGATCTCGGAATCACCGTATCGCTCGGAGCGAAAGCGGTAATCGAGGCACTCGCTGAGCTGCCAGATACGGCGAATCCGGTTGAGATTGCTCGCACCTGCGCTGCGGCCTTTGCCGACGCCAACCCGTCAACAATGGCAGCTCTTGTTGCTGGCGGTTTGCTTGCCGGGTCCCGACTCTGGGCAGACAAGACCGACGTGACAGTGGCGGATGCCGCAGCTTTCGTGACGAGCGCTGCAGAGAACATTGGCAAGCGCGGGCGTTCGCAGGTGGGCGACAAGACAATTCTCGATTCCCTGATGCCGGCAGCCCAAGCGTTGGGCGAGTCTCCGGACTCCGGAGTTGCGCTCGACGCGGCAATCGCGGCAGCCGAAAAGGGAGTGCAGGACACCGTGAGCATGCAGTCGCGCCGCGGCCGCGCATCCTGGTTGCAAGAGCGCAGCATCGGCTTGCAAGATCCCGGCGCGACTTTGCTCTGGTATTTCCTGCGGTCGTGGAAGACCAGTAACTGAATTTGTCAACGGCACGCACTAAAGAAATGAGCTCCACATGGCACGTATTGGATTTTTAGGTTTAGGCACGATGGGCCAAGGCATGGTGAAGAACCTTGTCGCGGCAGGGCACGATGTAACAGCATGGAACCGCGGCGACCGTGACGACGCCGTGTTCGAGACGATCGGTGCCTCGCGAGCTAATTCGATCGCCGACGCGGTTACAGGATTCGACTTCGTGCTCTACTGCCTCTCAGATGACGCGGCTGTGCGCGATGTGGTGCTTTCGGAGTCGGGAGTCGTCGCCTCGGTGGACGCCTCATCGATCGTTATCGACCTGTCAACCATTGATCCGAACACCAGTGCGGAAGAGTCGGCAGCATATGCCGCAAAGGGGATTCGTTTTCTTGATGCTCCCGTCTTCGGCTCGAAGGGCGAAGCGGCGAACGGCGGACTGTGGATCGTCGTTGGCGGCGACCGCGAGGTTTTCGATGCCGCAGAATCGGTTCTCAGCCCGATCAGCGAAACGGTGCATTACCTGGGGGTCTCGGGCAACGGCTCGAAGATGAAGCTCGTCGGCAACCTCATTGTTGCGGCTCAGCTCGAAGCCCTCGGCGAAGCGCTCACGCTCGCCAAGAAGGCTGGTCTCGACCTCCGTGATGTCTTGGGAGTGTTCGCGGTTACCGACTTCAAGTCGCCGATTTTTGACGGGGTTGGCGCTGCGGTAATCGCCGGCGATTATTCACCAAGTTTCGCGCTCAAACTCATGCTGAAGGATGCGCGTCTAGTCTCAGCGTTTGCGGAGCGCCTTGGTGCTCCCATTCCCGCAACCAGTGCAACCCTCGGCACGATCGAGAAGGCTGTCGATGCTGGCTGGGGCGAGGAGAACGCCTCAGCTCTTATTAAGGTGCTCGCGCATGAGGCTGACGCCGATCTGCGCGTCGCCTAACTCTTTCTCATACATCTATTCATATTTTCGTTTCAAATAAAGGAGTACCCATGTCGTGGTTGAACGATGTTTTTACCGAGCCCAAACCTGTTATCGGAATGTGCCACCTTCAGGCCCTTCCCGGTGATTCCGGATACGACAAGGCCGGGGGGGTTGACCACATTCTCGAGCTCGCGCGTCGGGAGATTGACGCGCTTCAGGAGGGAGGGGTCGATGGCATTCTCATCTCCAACGAGTTCAGCCTCCCGTACCTGACTCGCACGGAGCCGATCACCGCTATCACGATGGCGCGCGTCATCGGAGAGCTCAACGACAGCATCAAGGTGCCGTTCGGAGTCAACGTGCTGTGGGACGCAACCGCGTCGATCGACTTGGCAGTCGCTACGGGCGCTAGCTTTGTTCGCGAGATTTTCACCGGGGTGTACGCCTCGGACTTTGGGCTTTGGAATACTAACGTCGGCGAGGTCGCCCGCCACCGCAACGCGGTGTCAGGCGAAGCTGTTCGACTGCTCTTCAACATCGTGCCAGAGGCAGCAAGCTATCTCGGTGCTCGCACGATTGAGCAGATCACAAAGTCGACAGTATTCAACTGTCAGCCTGATGGTCTGTGTGTTTCAGGACTCACCGCCGGGGCGGCTACAGACGCGACGATCCTTAGCCTCGTCAAGCAGAACGCGGGCACGACCCCGGTTGTCGTCAACACCGGCGTGAACGTTTCTACTGCTGCTGAACTACTCTCCATCGCCGATGCAGCGATTGTCGGCACGTTCTTCAAGAAGGACGGCATTTTCGAGAATGCAGCTGACGCTGGACGTGTTGAGTCGCTCATGGCTGAAGTGCGCGCGCTGCGTTTGACTCTGTAGGGCGCCGCTGATGAGGCTCTTCCTGGGTATAGACATCGGCACGTTCGAGACGAAGGGCGTACTTGTCGACGAACATGGCGCCGTTCACGCGCGTGCGTCGCGACGACACGAGATCTCCACGCCACACGAAAACTTCGTCGAACAGGATGCGGACGACGTCTGGTGGGCTGATCTGTGTGTGGTCTCCCGTGAACTGATGGCATCAGAAGTTGCGGGAAGCGCGACAATCGTGGCCATGGCGTGCAGCGCCATCGGCCCGTGCGTTCTTCCCGTTGACGAGAATCTGCGGCCGTTGCGGGCGGGAATCCTCTACGGGATCGATGCCCGCTCGGCATCGCAGATTACGCGGCTCAACCAGCAACTGGGGGAGGACGCCATCTTCGAGCGTTCAGGGAATGCGCTCACCAGCCAGTCAGCAGGACCGAAAATAGCGTGGATTGCCGAAAACGAGCCGGAGGTAGCGGCTCGTACCCGGTGGTACCTGACGAGCCAGAGTTATCTTGTCGCTCGCCTGACAGGCCGCGTCACGATTGATCACGGAACGGCTGGCTACTTTCATCCGCTCTACGATCTCGCGAGCCAGAAGTGGAACGTCGACGGGTGTGAAGACTTTGTGAGCGAGCACCAATTGCCCGAGCTTCTCTGGGCGACTGAGATTGCTGGTGAAGTTACCGCGCAGGCCGCGGCGGAGACAGGGCTGCCGGTGGGTGTCAAAGTCACTGTCGGCACCACTGATTCTCCGGCGGAGGCGGTCGGAGCGGCAGTTGTCGATGCGGGTGACCTCATGATTCAGTACGGATCAGCCGGCTACATGATCAACGTGCTTGATGAGCCTCAGGCTGACGCGAACTTGTGGTCAGCTCCCTTCGTTTTCCCGGGAAGTTTCGTGCTTGCGGCAGGAACGGCAACCGCAGGAACCGTTACCAGGTGGATCGCCGATATTCTCCGACTCGATGCTGAACACGGAGACGAAGTGCTTTTCGGTGAGCTGATAGCGCTTGCGGAAGGGTCACCGGTAGGCGCAAACGGTGTGCTTATGCTTCCGCACTTGAGTGGCGAGCGAACTCCGGTACACGACCCGAGCAGTCGGGGAATCCTCTTCGGCCTTTCGCTCGCGCACACGCGGGCCGATGTGGCACGTGCGGCCCTTGAAGGCATTGCACACTCGATTGCCCACGCATTTTCCGCTTATGCAGATGCCGGTTTTGCCACGACAGCGGTGACCGCAATCGGTGGCGGAACGAAGAACCGGATCCTTCTGGAGACAGTCAGTTCCATCACGGGCGAGGCGCAAACGGTCACGGACAGCTTTGGGGCTTCGTTTGGCGATGCTGCGCTCGCTGCCTTTGCCGTCGGCGTGATCGGCAGCAGATCAGAGATCAAGAATTGGGTAAAGCCTGTGCGAACTATCGAACCGAATGAGGCCTCAGCAGTTCAGCTGCGACGGGATCAGGCCGACTACCAGTCCCTTTATTCAGCGACGTCAGAACTCGCACATTCACGAGCAGGAGCGCAACGTGGCTGATCATCGGTGGAATGACCTGGCGCGGCAGCTTATCGCTGGCACGTCGGTGGTGAAAGGTTCGGCGGTGGCGATTTTCATGACCGACGTCTCTGTGATGCCTGCAGTTGAGGCATTTGTCGCTGAGTGTTACCGGCTCGGAGCGCTGCCGCAGGTGATTGCCGCCGACGAACGATTTGACCGGCTCGCCGTGGAGTTTGCTTCTGAGGAAGTGCTTTCCCGCGCGGCACCGCTCGAACTTGCTTCTATGGAGTGGGCTGACGTTCATGTCTCCTTCCGCGGGATGGTCGCTCCCGCGAGCGGCCTTGATGAGGCGCGTGTTGCTCTTCAGCGAGCGGGCAAGGGGGCAGTCTCGACGGCGCGGTGGCAGCACACTCGGTGGTGCCTTGTTCGTGTTCCGACCCCGGAATGGGCCGAGCTTGCTGGGGTCGATTACGCGGCGCTACTTGATGAGTTTTTCGGAGGTTGCCTAGCCGATTGGGGCACGCTCAAGCCCCGCTGGGATGACCTCTGCGCAGAACTTTCGAGCTCGTCAACGGTACGCATCGTCAGCGCCGATACCGATATCAGTTTTGGAGTGGCCGGCCGTTCGTGGATCAGCTTCTCGGGTGAAGCTAATTTGCCTGACGGTGAGATCGCGACTGCACCTCTCGATGATTGCGTCGACGGTCACATCACGTTCCCGGGCACGTTCTGGTTCGCCGGGGTCGCGGTTACTGATCTCAGACTTGAGTTCTCGAAGGGGGTTGTCACAGCGTCGCAGGCTACTGCTGGTGCTGACTTCGTGGAGAGCCTTCTTTCTACGGATGCTGGCGCTCGCCGCGTTGGTGAACTCGGTATTGGCACTAACGCCTTGATGCGCACGCTCACGGGTGATCTCCTCATTGACGAGAAGATTCTCGGGACTGCTCATTTGGCCCTTGGCCGCGCGTACCCAGACTGTGGAGGCGTGAACGAGTCGTCCCTGCATTGGGACATCGTGAAAGACCTTCGTGCACCGGGAAGCTTCCTGACGGTTGACGAGGTTCCTCTGATCGCCGATGGCGTTGTTGTGGGGAGATTTGCGGCCGCGACTGCTCCCTGAGGCCTGCTCTCCCTGCAATTAATTGCACATCCCTGAAATTGTTTGCACTGAGCGGTTCTCGCTCCGTAGCGTTGAGTGAACCAGGCACTCAACGACGACGTGATGAGGAACCAGATGAGCTCGGCCCCCTACATGATCGGTCTCGACGGCGGTACCGAAGGCCTACGGGTGGGAATCTTCGATGCCGCCGGTGAGCCGCTCGTTTTCGTACGCACCCCGTACGACACCGACTTTGTGCGGCCAGGCTGGGCAGAACAGAATCCAGAAGACTGGTGGAACGCTACGGTCGTGGGCATCCGCAAGGCGATGGCGAAGATCGGTGCACGCGGAAGTGACATCGCCGCCATCACGGTTGGAGCAACAAGCTGCAGTCTCGTCTGTCTCGACGAGTCTGGTGTGCCGCTGCGTCCGGCCATCATCTGGATGGATGTTCGTGCCGACGAAGAAGCTCAGGAGATTGCTGCCGGCGGTTCTCCGTCGCTGCAATTGAGCGGTGCACGCCATGCCTCAGCTGAGTGGCTCCCCTCGAAAGCCCTCTGGCTTTCACGCAATCAACCGGAGATCTATGAGCGAACCGCGTGGCTAGCGGAGTACGCGGACTATCTCACGTGGCGCTTGAGCGGTGAGCGCGTCGCGTCTCAAAACAACGCCGCCATCCGGGCATACTATGACCTCGAAAATGGCGGCTGGGCTCGGGAACTCTACGAGTCGCTCGGGCTCGACGATCTCATCGAGAAACTCCCGGAAACGGTACTCCCGATGGGCACGCGAGTCGGAAAACTTGCCGCGCCTGCGCAAGACGCACTCGACCTGCCTGCCACGGTCTCGATCGTCATCGGAGGTGCAGATGCCTTCGTCGCCCAGGTTGGACTCGGTGTCGTTAACCCCGGAGCGATGGCTCTCATCACGGGGTCGTCGCACCTCGCGATCTTGCAATCATCGAGCCGCGTGCACGGCGAAGGCACGTTCGGTAGTTATCCCGGGGCAGTAGTCAACGGCCAATACACGGTCGAGGGCGGGCAAACGTCAAGCGGATCGATGATCGGGTGGTTTCGACGACTGCTCGACGATGGCGAATATTCCGCGCGTTTCTTTGATTCGCTCACGCCCCTTGCCGAGCAACTGCCACCGGGGTCAGACGGTGTGCTTGTGCTCGACCACTTTCAGGGCAACCGCACGCCCTACGTCGACGCTCAATCGCGCGGAGTCATTGCGGGGCTGTCGCTCAGTCACCGAAAGGAACACATTTTTCGAGCGATGATCGAATCCGTGTGTTTCGGCACCGAGAACACGCTTCGCAGATTTCGGCAGCAGGGGCACGCGATCGACCGCATCGTCGCGTGCGGCGGTGCTGTCAACAGTCCCCTGTGGCTGCAGACCCACGCCGACGTTTCGGGAACGGCGATCGAGATAACTCGGGTGGCAGAAGCAGCGACGCTTGGCGGGGCCGTATTAGGGGCGGTCGGAGCGAATATTTATGCGGACCTTGATGAGGCCACCCACGCGATGGTGCACGCCGATCGCACGATTGAGCCAAACCTGGAAAGGCACGAACAATACGAACCCTTCTTTCAGGCGTACACGCAGACCTATGAAGCGCTAACCCCGGTATTGCATTTTCTTGCTTCTCAACAGGGCGCACTCGTCGAGGAGTCGACAGATGTCTGATGCCGCAAAGGCCTCGCGCCTGCAGGATCTGGCGAGGGTTGCAGAAATGCACTTTAGAGAACGTCTCGATCAGAAAGAGATCGCCGCGCGCATTCATGCTTCACGTTCGACGGTGAGCCGGATGCTGCGTGACGCAGTCGAACTCGGCATCGTCGAGGTAACTATCCGTCACCCGTTTCCGCGTGATCATCAGCTAGAGCAGGAACTCATCGAGCACTTCGGGCTCGAAGAAGCCTGGGTGCTCGGGCGCGACAGCGTTACGACGGATGACGACCGTGTCGCGTTCGGTGCCTTGGGCGCGCGCTGCATCGGTGAGCAGCTTCGCGACGGCTCAAAACTTGCCATCTGCTGGGGCCGGGCAACGCGGTTGGTGGTCGAAAATTTGCAGGCTGTAGACGGCGTGCGGGTGCATCTCGTGCAGATGATCGGCTCGTTGGGCACCAGCGACGTGCAGAACGATGGCGTCGAGCTCGCCAGATTGGGCGCCCGCAGGCTGGGCGGAACGTACGAACTTCTCAACGCGCCCCTTGTCGTTGACGATGCGGTGTTCGCGAAGTCGTTGCTCAAACAGTCCGCGATCGACAAGGTGCTGCGTGCCGCCGAAAGCGCAGACTGCGCTCTGGTCGGACTCGGCACAATCGACCCCTCGTCATCAGCTATTCATAGCGCCGGCTTTATGACCGACCGTGAACTCGACGAAGCGACACGGCTCGGTGCAGTTGGCGATGTGTCGGGCATCCTCATTGATGCTCACGGGAGAAGCGTCACCTCATCGTTCTCCGCTCGAGTCATTGGGTTACCTCTCGAACGGCTTCGGCATATTAAGCGCGTTGTCGGCGTCGCGTTCGGTGTCGACAAAGCACCCATCATCAGGGCGGCCGCGCTCGGCGGTCACATCCGCATTCTTGTTACCGACCGGGCAGCCGCACGACGAGTTCTCGAACTCGCGAACGCCCCGATCATCCCCCAATCCAACCCATATCCCCAAGAATCGAGCGCACTATGAGAGCAGTCATTTACAAGGCACCGGGAGACGTCGAGGTCATGGACGTCGAGCGACCGGTGCCTGGCGACGGCGACGTACTGCTGAAAGTAACGAGCAACACCATTTGCGGAACCGACCTGCGCATAGCTAAAGGCATCAAGCGCAAGGGAGTTATCGCGCCGCGAGTGCTCGGCCACGAAGTGGCTGGTGAGATTGTGCAGCTCGGACCAAACGTGACTGGTTTCGCGGTCGGTGACACTGTGGGTCTTGTGCCCACATTCTCGTGCGGTTCGTGCACCGAATGTCAGCGTGCGCTGTTTCACCTGTGCCGGAACGCCAAAGTTCTTGGACACCAGACAGATGGCGGCCTTGCCGAATTCTTGCTTGTGCCAGCACAGGCGGTGCGCGACGGCGTGCTGGTTCCCTACTCAGTCACGGCGGATCCGGTAGCGATATCGCTCGCCGAACCGCTCTCGTGCATCATTCACGGCCAGCGTTTTCTGGACATCAGTTTCGGTGACGTCGTTCTTGTCATCGGCGGAGGAGCCATTGGCTTAATGCACGCCAAGCTCGCCAAGCTCGCCGGTGCGAGCACGGTCATCCTGAGCGAACCAGTCGAGTTCCGTCGGACCATTGCCGCAGAGTTCGGGGCAGACGTCACCGTCGATCCCACGACGGAAGACCTCGCCCAGATCGTGGCTGATCACTCCAACGGTGACGGTGCCGATGTTGTGATCGTCTGCATTGGGGTGCCCGCGCTTGTCAACAATGCCCTTACCCTCGCTCGCAAGCACGCTCGAGTGAGTCTGTTCGCCGGATTCCCGACTGATGAACTCACGGCGATCGACTCCAACCTCATCCACTACAAAGAGCTCACGATCGTCGGCAGTTCGAACTCGACCATCGTCGACTACCAACACGCCATTGGTCTGGTCGAGAGCGGTGCGATCGATACTGCTCGACTCGTGACGCATCGGTTCACTGTCGACCAGTACGAGGATGCCGTCGACATGATCAATCATCCGCAGGCGCTCAAGGTGGCCATTATTCCGAACTCCTGAGCCTCTGCCGTAGTTACTGAACCCCGTTAATACGTCTCAAACCAACTCTGATCTAAAGGAAATATTCATGGCTGAACACGATCTTGTCGAAACTCGCGAATACTACAGCGACGTCCCCGTTGCGTCTCATGGCTTCCACGTTCGTGGGGCGAACTCGCTTGATTGGGGTGCGAAGAACCGTTTGAGCCGCATCTTCAACCCGCAGTCAGGCAAGACGGTGATGTTCGCTGTCGACCATGGTTACTTCCAAGGACCGACGACAGGGCTTGAGCGTTTGGACCTCGCAGTTCCGCCGCTGCTCGACGATGCGGATGCCCTCATGGCCACGCGTGGAGCGATTCGCACCTCCATAGATCCGGCGATGAATAAGCCGATCGTGTTGCGCGCTACGGGCGGGCCAAGTATTCTGCAGGATCTGTCGAACGAGCGCGTTGCCGTCACTATCGAAGACGCCATCCGCATTAACGCGTCAGCGGTTGCGGTGCAGATGTTTATCGGGAGTGAGAACGAGACGCAATCACTTCGCAACCTCACGAAACTGGTTGACGAGGGCCTGCGCTACGGAATTCCGGTCATTGGTGTTGTCGCGGTAGGTAAGGAACTCGCCCGTGACGCTCGATACTTCCGCCTGGCCTGCCGCATCGGTGCCGAACTCGGCGCGCAGATTATCAAGGTCTACTACACGGACACGGAGTTCGATTCGATCGTCTCCACCTGCCCGGTGCCGATCGTGGTTGCCGGCGGTAAGAAGATCGGCGAATTTGATGCGCTCGTGATGGCGGAGCGATCGATCGCGGAAGGCGCTGCTGGTCTTGACATGGGGCGCAATATCTTCCAAAGCGAGAACCCGCAGGCGATGATCAAGGCCGTGCGCACTGTTGTTCATGAGGGGGCGACAGCGAAGGACGCTTTTGCGCTCTTCACTGAGCTCAGCAACTAGCGGAAAGGCTATAGCTTCCCCTCGTCGCTGTTCGGGAGGCTCGCGTTCCTCTTATTCGGTTCGCGAGCCCTTGAACTGTTCCGCAGTGGCGGCGCTTTCGGCGGCGGGTGAGACGGCTGCCGGCACCATCAGCAAAGGGATCGTCACGTGCACGATGGGGCCGATCAGTAGCGCAAACGCGAGCGTGCCCCACCCGAGGTTGCCGCCGAGTATTGCTCCGATGGTGAGCACCACGAGTTCGATCCCGCTGCGAACGACCCAGATCTTTCCGCCATATTTGCGGTGGATGCCGGTCATAAGCCCATCGCGCGGGCCCGGCCCGAATCGCGCCCCTAGGTAGAGGCCGGTGGCGACGCCCAGCAGCAGGAGGCCGGCGATGAAGAGCAGGATCCGCGGAACCAGTCCTTCGATTTCGGGGAGCATCCACAAACCAATTTGGGCGCTCGGGCCGACGAGTGCGACGTTAAAGACGGTGCCAATTCCGGGCTTCTGGCGGATCGGGATCCACAGCAGCAGAACGATCAGTCCAATAATGTTGGTGACAAAGCCAAAAGGGATGCCGGTCGTCAGCGAGACGCCTTGGCCGAGAACATCCCAGGGGGCGACTCCAATTTCTGCGCGAATCATGAGCGCTATGGCAAAACCGTAGAAGAAAAGCCCGAATGCGAGTTGGGCTACACGGCGAGCCATGATGATGCGAGGAGTCATAAAGATATCCAATTACGCAATTGGACTCTGAACAAGAGGCCAATTCGGCTATGGTGGCCTCATGAATAGCCTTTCCGCGCGCGCATTGGTCGTCATGATGGGTGAGTGGCGGCCCGCCGCAGCATCGTCGGCGTATGTTGCTGTCGCTGATCGCATCCGGCTTCTCATCATGGATGGCCGCATTCTCACTTCGACCAGATTGCCTGCTGAGCGGGAGTTGGCTCTCGCTCTTGGGGTGAGCCGCACCACAGTGACGGCGGCGTATTCGTCGCTTCGCGAGGGCGGCTATGTGGAGAGCACCCGGGGCTCGGGGAGTGTGGCGCAGTTGCCGCACCGTTCGACTTTGATCCCCGATTCTGCTGCACCGCAGATGCTCGACTTCAGCAAGTCAACTATGTCGGCCGCGCCTGAAGTGATTGCTGCGTCTCGCCTCGCTGCCGAACAGCTTCCGGCCTATCTGGGCGAGTCAGGGTTCGACCCTGTCGGTATTCCGGTGCTGCGCGAGGCCATTGCCCAGCGTTACGCCGCCCGTGGTCTGCCGACGAGTCCCGACCAGATCATGGTCACGCTTGGCGCCCAGCACGCGATCGCCCTCATCTCGCGCACTCTCATGTCTCGCGGTGACCGCGCTCTCATGGAGAACCCGAGCTACCCGCACGCCCTCGATGCGCTCCGGGCCGCTGGCGCTCGGCTAGTGCCTGTCGGTGTCTCAACCGAAACCGGCTGGGATGCGCTCGCCGTCGAGCAGGCCATCCAGCGCACGAGCCCCTCGCTTGCCTACCTCATGCCCGACTTTCACAACCCCACCGGTCAGTCGATGCCTGACGAGCTTCGGGGAAAGCTCCTCAGTCTTGCTGCGCGCCATGGCACTGCGGTTATCGCCGACGAGACGATGGCCGAACTTGATCTCGACACCAACGGAACCCGCCTTCCTTTCGCCGCCCACGGCAACGCCATCTCGGTGGGTTCGGTAGGCAAGACAGTGTGGGGCGGCCTGCGAACGGGCTGGATCCGCGCCGACCACGCCACGATTCGTCAACTCGTGCGCGCTCGCTCTGCTGGTGACCTCGGAACTCCGCTGCTGGAACAACTCGTTGTCACGAACGTGCTCAAAGACTTCCCCTCGATTTTGGATGCTCGGCGCACGTCATTACGAGTGGGCCGCGAGCACCTCTCCTCCTTGCTTGCATCGCAACTTCCCGGCTGGCACATGCCCCACACCCCTGGCGGAATGACAGCCTGGGTTGGCCTCGGTCAACCCGTCAGCTCGCAGCTCGTTTTGGCGGCCCGCAACGAAGGGCTCGTCATCGCCGCCGGACCGCGGTTCGGCATGGATGGGGCATTTGAGCGATTCCTGCGCATTCCCTTCAGTGGAAATGCCGCCGAACTCGAGCAGGGTGTTTCGGCGCTCGCCGCGGCCTGGTCGACAGTAATGCGGCATCCGTTCTCGCCGGCGAGTAGCGAACTCGCGAACGTCGTCTAGTTTCCGTCGCAGGCTTAATGCAGATGTAATCTCGCGAGAGTACGCGGAATACTGCGCGTGCTGAGAGAATTGCTCTAACCAAGAAGTGGTTTTGCGACCGCGCCCGCGTTTAACAGCAACGAAAGTTTCCTCGTGCACTTGCTCTCCGTCTTCTCTCTGCGCAACCGAGCGCTCATTGCGCTCGTCACCATCGTCATCGGAATCTTTGGTGGGGTGGCGCTGACGTCGCTCAAGCAAGAGCTCATCCCCTCGCTCTCGCTGCCGCAAATCTTCATCGTCTCGACCTACCCCGGCGCCTCGCCGGCCGTCGTCGATAAGGACCTCTCGGCACCGATCGAGGCTGCCATCCAGGGTGTGCCCGGTCTGGAATCAACCACCGCGACCTCGAACTCGAACTTCTCGAACATTTCGGCGTCGTTCGAGTACGGCACCAACATCGCCACCGCAGAGCAGAAGATTCAGCTCGCCATCAACCGCATTTCTGGCCAGCTTCCAGAATCCGCTGATTCGCAAGTCTTCACCTTCAATTTCACTGATCTGCCTGTCGTACAGATTGCCGTCTCCAGCGATCTCGACGCCAAAGAACTGTCACGCAAGCTCGAAGCATCCACCCTCGTCGACCTCAATAAGTTGGATGGCGTCAGTGACGCAAGCCTGCTCGGCACGTCGACCCAGCGTGTGGTCATCACTCCCAACACCGACGAGCTCTTTGAGAACGGTCTGAGCAACGCCGACATTCGCTCGGCGCTTGATGACAATGGCGTGCTGCTGCCCGCGGGCGAGATCACCGAAAACGATCAGACTCTTACCGTGCAGGCGGGAAACCGCATCACGTCAACCGACGCGATCAAAGCTCTCCCGCTGCTTGGCGGCACGAACACCGAAGTGGTCGTGCTCAGTGACGTCGCCACCGTCGAAGTAATCGATGATCCTGAGACGGGAATCTCTCGCGTCAACGGCGATAACGCGCTCACGATTGCCATCACTAAGAGTCCAGCGGGCAACACTGTCGCCGTCTCGCAAGCAGTTCTTGAGGCCATCCCTGACCTCGAAAGCGCTCTCGGTAGCAACACGAAGTTCACTGTCGTGTTTGATCAGGCGCCCTTCATCCAGGAATCCATCAATAGCCTCACCACCGAGGGCTTGCTCGGTCTCGTCTTCGCCGTCATCGTCATCCTCGTGTTCCTGCTGTCGATTCGCTCGACGCTGGTTACCGCCATCTCGATCCCGGCATCCGTGCTCATCACCTTCATCGGAATGCAGGTTTCCGGCTACAGCCTCAACATCATCACCCTCGGCGCTCTGACAATCTCTATTGGTCGAGTCGTCGATGACTCCATCGTGGTTATCGAAAACATCAAGAGACACGTCTCGATGGGGGAGCCGAAGCTTCAGGCCATTCAGACGGCGGTGAAGGAAGTCGCTGGCGCCATCACGGCATCCACCGTGACTACTATCGCGGTGTTCTTGCCGCTCGCCCTCGTTGGCGATATCACCGGTGAGCTGTTCCGCCCGTTCGCCCTCACGACCGCGATCGCGCTCGCGGCGTCGCTCTTCGTGTCCCTCACGATCGTGCCGGTGCTTGCCTACTGGTTCTTGGGAAACAAGTCAGCACCGCGCCACACCGAAGAAGCCGTCGAACACGCCCACGCTGTCTCGCATTCCGCAGGCCGAGAAAACCACCGCGCTGCAGCGCGGCTACCTGCCCGTGATCAACTGGACGCTTAAGCGCCCCGTTGCTACTCTCTTGGTCGCCGTTCTTCTTTTGGGCGGCACCGTGGCCCTTCTTCCGTTCATGAAGACCAACTTCATCGGTGATAGTGGCCAAAACACTCTCACTGTCAGCCAAACCCTTCCGCTCGGAGCAAGCCTTGAGGCTCGCGACGAAGCGGCACAAAAGGTCGAAGAAGTACTTATCGGACTCGACGGTATTGAGACGGTGCAACTGTCAATCGGCTCAAGTGGGGGATCGCTTCGCGCGGCATTCTCGGGAAATGGTGCAAGCACCTTCTCCCTCACGACTGACCCCGACGCGGATCAGGTCGAGTTGCAGGCGAGCGTACGCGCTGCTGTCGCCAAGATCGACGACGCCGGTGAAGTCACGCTTGCTGCGGCATCCAGCGGCTTCGCCTCAAGCGACATCGAGATCAACATCACCGCCACGAGCGATTCCGAACTCCGCGAAGCGTCGGATGCCCTGCTCGAGCAGGTGCGCGATCTCGATGTTGTTGCTGAAGCCACCAGCAACCTGTCAGAACAGCAGCCATTCATCTCCGTGACCGTTGATCGCGAGAAGGCTGCAGAACGTGGGCTGAGTGAAATTGCGGTTGGCGGAATTGTCGCTGGTGCGATGAACCCCAACTCCGTCGGCAGCGCTGTCATCGATGAAGCGACGCTCTCGATTTACATTCTCAACGACATCGCCCCGACCACGGTCGACGAACTGAAAAACTTTGAGATTCCGAGTGCTGTCGGTCTCATTCCCCTCACGGATGTTGCCGTCGTGTCTGTCGAAGACGGCCCGGCGAGTATTACTTCGGTGAAGGGCGTGCGCAGCGCCACGCTCAACGTGACTCCCAGTAGTGATGACGTGGGCGCGGCATCCGCTCTGGTTGCGGCTGCTGTTGACGAGGCAGCGTTACCCGCAGGAGCGTCCGCTGAACTCGGCGGCGTTGCGACCGAGCAGACGGACGCGTTCCAGCAGCTCGGCCTCGCACTCTTGATCGCCATCCTGATTGTGTATGTCGTCATGGTCGCCACCTTCAAGAGCTTGCGCCAGCCGCTGCTGCTGTTGGTATCGGTGCCGTTTGCGGCAACGGGGGCAATCGCACTTCAGGTGATTTCGGGCATCCCGCTTGGCGTTGCTTCGTTGATCGGTGTGCTGATGCTCATCGGTATCGTCGTGACGAACGCGATCGTCCTGGTTGACCTCATCAACCAGTACCGGGTGAAGGGCATGCGCGCTCGTGAAGCGATCATCGAGGGCTCATCACGTCGACTCCGCCCCATTCTGATGACCGCGGCGGCGACCATTTTCGCGCTCCTTCCGCTGGGGCTTGGCGTCACCGGTCAGGGCGGGTTCATTTCACAACCGCTCGCGATCATCGTGATCGGCGGACTTGTTTCGTCGACCCTGTTGACTCTCGTAGTGCTCCCGGTTCTCTACTACGTTGTCGAGGGAGCCAAGGAGCGTCGCGAAGACCGCAAGGCTGCCGGCACTGACCGTAAGAGCCGTCGCGCGGCGAAGAATGCTGGGCGCGAAACGAGTGTCGCAGGCGCGTCAAGCTAACGATTTCTGAATGGTCCGTTTCCCTCGGATGGCTGATGTCAATCCGAGGGAAACGGAGATTCGGCCACGAGCTTTGCGGTGGACGGTAAGTTGACCGCATCATCAACGTGATGTCAGCGCTCTCATCCGGCTGGCTCTCGCTATCGAGGGCGCAATGGAGTAACGTTGTTAGGTCGGCTCAAGACAGCGCGAAATCTCGCGTATGGGTTTGTAAGTCTTGCGGGCCGGTTTGCCAGTCCATCCAACTGGTGACAATCACACGAATGTATGTGACGGCCTCGGTCAAAGACTGCCCGGGTTCAGTAGTGCAGCGTACGAATGCTCAAGCTATTTAGAAGATAGCCAATCGCTATCTAGCAAATTGGTTTCTCACTAAATAAATGGTGAGCGTTGGCGTGCGCGCGTGCTCCACGCACTAGATGTGTTCCATCTACGAACAACCCGGAAAGAACAATGCCTAATTTCAATAAACCTGCCACAGGCCGTGGCGGAAAAAACTTCAAGTCTGCCCCCAAGGGTGGCAGCGGAGCACGCAGCGAAGGTCACCGCGGATTCCGCCCAGACCAGGGCGAAGCGCCCAAGCGTCGCTGGAGTGCCGATGACCGTGCCGCACGCACCGGCGACCGCAACACTGGTGGAGCTCGTGGCGGACGCGACGAGCGTCGTCCCGACTGGACTCCCCGCGAAAAGCCTGCCCGTGGCGGACGCCCCGAAAATGGCGACCGCAACGATCGCCCCTCCTATGGTGACCGCCCGCAGCGCAACGAACGTGGCGCCTACGGCGACCGTCCGCAGCGCAGCAGCGAGCGTCCTTCGTATGGTGACCGCCCCGAGCGTGGAGGTCGCCCGTCGAGCAGCGACCGCAACGAGCGCCCGCAGCGCGACTCACGTCCTGACCGCGGTGGTTACGGCGATCGTCCCCAGCGCGATTCACGTCCCGAGCGTGGCGGCTACGCCGGCCGCTCAGAGCGTCCTTCGTACGGTGACCGTCCCGACCGTGGCGGCAACGCTGGTCGCAGCGAGCGCCCTTCGTACAACGACCGTAACTCCAGTGGTCGTTCAGAGCGTCCCTCGTATAACGACCGCAACGCTGGCGGCCGTACCGAGCGTCCCTCCTACAACGATCGCAATTCGAGTGGCCGCAGCGAGCGCCCCTCGTATAACGACCGCAATGCTGGTGGCCGTTCAGAGCGTCCTTCGTATGGTGACCGTCCCGACCGTGGCGGCAACGCTGGTCGTACTGAGCGCCCGTCGTATAACGACCGCAACTCCACCGGCCGTACCGAGCGTCCCGCGTACAACGACCGTGGCGCATCCGCTGGTCGCACTGAGCGCCCGGCGTACAACGAGCGCCCGCAGCGCACTGAGCGCCCGGCCTACAACGACCGCCCGCAGCGCACCGAGCGCACCGAGCGTCCCGCATACAACGACCGTGCTCAGCGCACCGAGCGCCCCTCGTACAGCGACCGCAATGCCGGTGGCCGTTCAGAGCGTCCGTCGTATAACGACCGCGCTCAGCGTTCGGAGCCGCGCGAAAGCGCGTACTACCCCGCTCGTGATGGCAAGTCGTCGCACTCGCAGCAAGAGGATGTTGTTCTTGACCGTCTCGTAGCTAAAGCCGTTACCGCAAGCGATGTTGAAGGCAAGTCCTTCATCGACCTCGGTATCGGATCGAACATTTCGCGTCAGCTCGCATCCATGGGTGCAGAGTCGCCGTTCCCCATCCAGGCAGCAACCATCCCCGACGTTCTCGCCGGCAAGGATGTTCTTGGCCGCGGAAAGACCGGATCGGGCAAGACCATTGCTTTCGGTGCGCCTCTCGTTGAGCGCCTCATGGAAAACAATGGTGGCAAGGACCGTCAGATGGGCCGCAAGCCGCGCGCCCTCATCCTGGCTCCGACCCGTGAGCTTGCTCAGCAGATCGACCGCACCATCCAGCCCATCGCTCGCAGCGTTGGCTTGTTCACGACAACCATCGTGGGTGGCGTTCCTCAGTACAAGCAGGTTGCAGCCCTCACGCGTGGTGTCGATGTCATCATCGCGACCCCCGGCCGTGTTGAAGACCTCATCGAGCAGGGTCGTCTCGACCTCAGCCAGGTGAAGGTTACTGTTCTCGACGAAGCAGACCACATGTGCGACCTCGGGTTCCTTGAGCCTGTTCAGCGCATTCTGCGTGAGACTAGCGAGGGCGGCCAGAAGTTGCTGTTCTCGGCAACCCTCGACAAGGGTGTTGCCACTCTCGTCAAGGAATTCCTTGTTGACCCGGCCGTGCACGAGGTTGCTGGTGAAGACCAGGCTTCTTCTACGATCGACCACAAGGTTCTCCTCATTGAACAGCGTGACAAGCGTGCGATCATCAAGCAGCTCTCCGCTGGTACGGGCAAGACTCTCGTCTTCACTCGCACACGTGCGTTTGCTGAAGAGATGGCCGAATTCTTGAGCATGGGTGGAACCCCAGCCACGAGCCTTCACGGTGACCTCAACCAGTCACGTCGTACCCGCAACCTGCAGATGCTCACGAGCGGCAAGGTCAACGTGCTTGTCGCGACAGACGTTGCAGCCCGCGGCATCCACGTAGATGACATCAGTCTCGTTATTCAGGCCGATGCTCCCGAGGAGTACAAGACGTACCTGCACCGCTCAGGCCGCACCGGCCGCGCTGGCAAGGCCGGAACCGTTGTCACACTGATCCCGCGCAACCGTCGTCGCAAGATGGACGAGCTCCTCGGCCGCGCCGAGATCGACGCAGAGTCGGTCGACGTAGCACCTGGCGATGCGTTCGTCGACAAGCTGGCTGCGCTCTAACAAGCACCCCGCTCACTCGAGCATAAGAAAGCCCCGGATGCCCCACTCGCGTGGTCGGCAGCCGGGGCTTTCTGCGTGTGCCCGCTGTGGTTGACGGACACGGCATCCCGTGGTTCTATGGAGCGCACGCTTTGTTGCGACAAAATCTCAAGTAACAAGATTGTTGGGTAACCACAGATGAGTATTCGATCGCAACACACTTCTCGGATCGCGACCCCGGCGGGCGTTCTGCTCATTGCCGCCAGTTTTCTGCTGTCGTCGTGCTCGACCGGCACTGTCGGGTTGGAATCTTCAGGCATCGACATCGAGCCCTACGCACACGTGACCGCCACCCTCGACTTCGAGGCGGGCACCGTAGTTCTGCCGGTAGATGCCATTAATCGGGATGCGCCGCAGGTCGACGAACTCCGGCGTGAAGCGTGGCGGGTGTTGACTGACGCGTGTCTCGCCGAGAGTGGGTTGCCTGGCTACGGCCGGTCAGAGACGGTGTCGAGCGAAGAGGATCGGCTCTTTGGGCTGTGGAGCGTTCCGCTCGCTCAGGAGTACGGTTTCGAGATTGCGGCCCTCATCGACCAAGTGCCCCCGACTCCGAGCGATGAGGAGCTGCGCTGCCTCGATGAATCCAAGGAAGAGATGAGAACACGCTTCAATCTGGATGACGGCTACTCGTTCGATGCCCAGGTCGCGAGGGCTGCCTACGATGCCGCATTCACTTCGGCAGAAGGTGAGGCAGCACTCGCTGCAGCCCAAGAGTGCATGGTTGAGCAGGGGCTTGAGTTCAGTGACGACTTACCCATGCCTCAGTTCGACTACGAGTCAGACGGCGACAGCACCGAGAACAGGCGAATTGCCGTGATTCAGGCCACCTGCAACGTTGAGACGGGCGCGATTCAAACGCTCTACGACCTCACTGCTCGCTACCAGTCGGCACTTATTGCTGCGAACGAAGCCGAGGCCAAGGAAGCTGCTGAGGTTGTCGCGACGCGTATCGCCGGATTCCAGGGCGTGATTTCGGCCAGCAAGTAGCGCAGCCGGGTTGGCGAAGAGCTGCTGCGGACCAGCGTTTCGACACGCACCGCGCGGGGTTTGCGGAGCCTAGCGCGGCGCGATGGCTCTCAGCACAGCGGCGATCCGCGCGGGAAAGTTGTCGGGCACTTCGGCAGGCAGCGTGTGGGTGGGAAACCAGCGCACGTCTTCGCTTTCGTCGCTGGCAGTGAAGTCGACATCCGCCGCGGCGATCGCGACGAATCCCACATCCCAGTGAGCAGCACATGCGAATCCGCCGTGCAGTTCGTGCCGGTCGAGATCAGCGATCGCAGCAGATCGAAGGGTGAGTTCGCTGATGCCCGACTCCTCGCGCGCTTCGCGCAGTGCAGCATCGGCAACCGACGCATCCTGCGGTTCGATGTGGCCGCCGAATTGCACCCAAAACTGCCCCTTGCGGTGAAAGCACAGCAGCACCTGCTCGAAGTCGGGGGAGAAGACGAAGCAGGACGCGGTGACGTGCTCGGGTCCTCCGTCACGCTGGAGGGCATCCGCACCGCCTGCCGTGACAAAAGCGAGGTAGCCCTCGCGAGCGGGCGACGCGGCCAGGGCCGCGAGGCTGGTCAGGAAGTTATCGACGATCACTGGGCAATTATCCGGCAAGAACACAAGTGTGGCGGTCGTCGCAAAAGTGCAATAGGGTGTCGGCATGTCGGATACTCATAACGAACGTGCCATTGAAGACGAAATCGTCACCGACTTTAGTAAGCGGATGTCGTACGGCGCCTACCTAGAACTCGACACCCTGCTGAGCGCCCAGACTCCGCAAAGCACGCCCGAGCATCACGATGAGATGCTGTTCATCATCCAGCACCAGACCACCGAGCTGTGGCTCAAGCTCGTGATCCACGAACTGACGTCGGCCCGCGACCTGATCGCGAACGATAACCTCTCTATTGCGCTCAAGCGCATTGCGCGCGTCAAGCACATCCAGCGCACCCTCACCGAACAGTGGTCGGTGCTCGCGACGCTGACCCCGAGTGAGTACTCGCAGTTCCGTGACTACTTGGGTAGCTCATCCGGATTCCAGTCGTACCAGTACCGAGCGGTCGAATTTCTGCTCGGCAACAAAAATGCAGGCATGCTCAAGGTGTTCGAATCGCATCCCGAAGCGCACGCCCTCCTCAGTAAGCTGCTCGCCGAGCCCAGCGTCTACGACGAGTTCTTGCGCTACCTCAGTCGCCACGGCTACGAGATCCCCGACGCTGTGCTCAACCGCGATGTCACTCGTGGCTACGAGCAAAACGATGACCTCATCGAGACCTTCCGGCACATCTACGACAACGAGAGCGAACACTGGCTCGCCTACGAAGCGTGCGAAGAGTTCGTTGATCTCGAAGACAACTTCCAGCTCTGGCGTTTCCGCCATATGAAGACCGTCATGCGCATCATCGGCATGAAGCGCGGTACCGGCGGCTCCAGCGGCGTTGGCTTTCTGCAAAAGGCTCTCGACCTCACGTTCTTTCCTGAACTCTTCGCGGTGCGCACCGAGATCGGTCGCTCGTGACCGAAGAACTAACGCCAGCCTCAGCCGCAACACCGGCAGCAACCTCAGCCGCAGCTCCGGCCTCAACCTCAGATGCGGTGCTCACCGTCGACTACGCCGTCGACGGCTACTGGCTGCGCGAATGGCACGGGCCAGCCACGGTGCGGGTCAGCCCCCACGGCATTCGAGCAATAGCGGATGCCGCAAGCCCGACCGCAATTCGTCTTCCGGGAGTGCTGCTGCCGGGCTTTCGCGACGCGCACGTGCATCTCGGATTGACAGAGCCGCGCGCTCTCATCGCCGGCGGTCTCGCCGCCGTGGACGATTTGGGCGGGCATCCTGATCGCCTTCGGGAGTGGGCTCACGATGATGCGGTGTCGATGGTGCAGTATGCGGGTGCCTTCATCACTGCACCGGGCGGGTATCCGAGCAAACGGGCGTGGGCGGTGACCCTCGCGGTCGCCGAGGTTTCGACGGGGGAGCAGGCGATGGCCGCGGTCGCGCAGCAGCTTGCGGCTGGCGCCACCTTCGTGAAGGTCGCGCTCAACTCTGAAGACGGTCCGGTGATCGACGATGGCACGTTGAGTGCGCTCGTGGAACACGCTCACAGTCGCGGCGCCGAGGTCGTGGTGCACGTGCAGGGGGCCGGCCAAGTGCAGCGAGCGTTCGCCGCCGGGGCCGATCGTCTCGCGCATACGCCGTGGACCGAGAAGCTCAGCGACGCCCTAATCGATGAGATGGCGCAACCGAACTCCCGTTTTCTTGCTGGTCGCCACTCGTGGATTAGCACCCTCGACATCCACGGTTATGGCCAGCGTGGCCGCGATTTCGCGACCGCGAGCGATAATCTGCGACGCTTCCATGCCGCTGGCGGCACCGTTCGCTACGGCACCGATATGGGTAATGGCGATCTTCCGCCCGGCCTCAACCAGCGTGAACTGACTGCGCTGCAGGATGCCGGGGTGCGCTACGACGCCCTGTTGCGAGCGCTGTGCTTGCCCGGTTTCGGCAGCACCGTGAGCTACCTGCCGACGGTTCCACTGGCGAACACTGATCTCGCTGGGTGGCTGATGACGGCGAATGTTGTCACGGCGCAGCAACTGCTGCACCCCCAATTTGCGGCGGCCATCAGCCAGCCTCTCTCCGCTTTCGGCGACGATGCCGTCTCGACAGAAACAACTCCCATCCCTGCACCATGGAGGAATACACCGTGACCGATAACAGTGCCCGTACCGAACACAGGGCCCATGCTGAACACAGGGCCCATGCTGAACACAGGGCCCACGTCGATACCAGTGCCGAAGCTGCCACAGCGCTCGATGCCGTCGATCCGCTCACGCAGTACCCGGCCAAGTTCGTGCGCTCAGCCGAAGTTCGCGCGTACCTCGACGGCAACTCGCTCGGGCGACCCACCGCGGCGAGTGCGGCCCGCCTCGCAGAGTTCGTTGACGAGCAGTGGGGCGGCCGCCTCATCCGCGGCTGGGATGAGTCATGGTACGAACTTCCTCTCGCCCTCGGCGACCGTCTCGGCGCTGCCACTCTCGGCGCTGCGCCCGGCCAGACTTTTATTGGCGACTCGACAACGGTTGTGCTCTACAAGCTGATCCGCGCTGCGCTCAGCGCGCGCCCGGAGCGCAACGAGATCGTCATCGACACCGGCAACTTTCCGACCGACCGCTACCTAGTCGAAGGCATCGCCGCCGAGCTCGGCAAGACCTTGCGCTGGATCGACCCTGCCGTCGATGGGGGAGTAACCGCTGATGAAGTGAAGGGCGTCCTCAACGAGAACACCGCGCTCGTCGTCATCAGTCACGTCGCCTACCGTTCCGGCCATCTCGCCGACATGCCCGGTATCACCGCGCTCGCCCACGATGCGGGAGCCCTCGTGCTCTGGGATCTCTGCCACTCCGCCGGCGTGGTCGAAACCCACCTCGATGACTGGGGCGTCGACCTGGCCGCCGGATGCACGTACAAATACCTCAACGGGGGCCCAGGTTCCCCGGCCTTCGGCTACGTGCGCGCCGAGCACATCGAGGCCATGACCCAGCCGATCCAGGGCTGGATGGGCAGCAATAGCCCCTTCGAAATGGGCCCAGGGTATGCGCCGCACCAGGGTATTCGTCGTTTCATTAGCGGCACGCCCTCGGTCGTCGGTTCGCTCGCGATGCAAGACATGCTCGGGCTCATCGAAGAGGCGGGCATCCCGGCGATCCGTGCCAAGTCTGTTGCCCTCACTGAGTATGCGCTCGCGCTCGTTGACGAACTGCTCGTGCCGCTCGGCGTCGCCGTCAGTTCGCCGCGGGACGCCGCCGAGCGCGGCAGCCACGTCACGATCGACCATGAGAGCTTCGCCGCCGTGAATGCCGAACTGTGGAAACAGGGAATCATTCCTGACTTCCGGCGGCCCAACGGCATCCGTCTCGGGTTGTCGCCGCTCAGCACCACCTTCGCCGAAGTGCAGCTCGGCATCGAGGCAATCTACGAGCAACTCACGAAGTAGCCGCCCATGATTCTGGATGACTTCGACTCCCGCCCCGGGAGTGCGCCCTCACTGCTGCGCACCTTCGTGGGCTCGCAACTGCGTCAGCTTGGCGGCTGGATCTCGTCGGCGCATCTCGTGCGCATCATGGAGGCGTTGGGAGTCTCGGCCAATGGCGCTCGCAGCGCGATTGCGCGAGTGAAGTCAAAAGGCTTGCTGGTTCCCGAATTGGTCAATGGACAACAGGGCTACCGAGTGAATGCGGATGCGGAGCCCATGCTTGAGAGTGGAGATCGCCGCATCTTCAGCTTCCGCCAGCAGCGCGAAGACGACCAGTGGTGCCTGATTTCGTTCTCGATTCCGGAGTCGCGCCGTGATGCCCGCCACCAGTTGCGCCGTCGTCTCGGCTGGATCGGCTGCGGAACTGTCGCGACCGGCCTGTGGATTTGCCCCGCCCATCTCAAGGCGGAGGTGTTGAGCATCCTCAATGACCTCGACCTCAGCGATTGCGCGACCCTGTTTATCGCGGGTCGCCCCGAAGCGAATCGACCGTTTGCGGATGCCGCAGCCGAATGGTGGGATTTGGACCGCTTGCGCGATTTGCACGAGAGCTTTCTCTCGCAGCACTCCGCTCTGGTGGGTCCAGCGTCTACCGGTGCCGAGGCATTCGCCGGCTATATCCACGCGCTCGATCAGTGGCGCGTCATTCCCTATCTCGATCCGGGTCTGCCGAATTCGGCGTTGCCGGAGGGGTGGCCCGGTCAGGGCAGTCTCGACCTCTTCGGCCGCATTTCGCGTTCTTTGTCGGCACGGGCGCACGGTTTTGCGCGCAATTCCGCTCCTTAGCGATTCTGCAATCTGACGCGCGCCACAGGCGGGAGTCTGGGTAACTGCCCGCTCATTGTGCACAATAACAACGGGTAACGCGCAGATGAGCAATTGAGTTAAACCCTTGGAATGGGCTGTGAGCAGGGCTATCGTCTCAGATACCCCTGTTATGGGGTAGACCGCAGATTTCACAATTCTGAAGGGGACTGCCCGTTATGCATAATCAACGCAGCAGGTCAACGCGACTCTCGGTAGGGGCTATTGCCACCTCCTGTGCCATCGCGCTGGCTACGCTTACCGCTCCTGCCGCATTCGCCGCCGATGTAACGGCGACGATTGCCGAAGTTCAAGGAACCACAGCATCGAGCCCAATGACGGGCTCGACTGTCACCGTAGAAGGTGTCGTCACCGCTGACTACCGCGGGGCTTCCGGCTACCGCGGTATTGTCATCCAGACTCCCGGATCGGGTGGGGCAAGCGATGCTACCCCCGGCGCTTCCGATGGAATCTTCCTCTACCTCAACAACGAGAACCCGCCCGTTGCACTCGGCGACAAGGTCACGGCAACAGGTCCCGTCGATGAGCGCTTCGGTCAAACTCAGCTCGGTGCCGGCTCAACGCCAGCCACGGTTGAACTCGTCACTGCAGCGGCCAACCTCGACCCGGCTGATCTGGTTGAAGCATCCGCTCTCGATGCGAGCGTTGTCGGCAACGACCGCGAACCCCTCGAGTCGATGCTCGTCGCCCCCACCGGTGACTACCTCGTCAGCTCGAGCCACCAGCTCTACAACTTCGGCACCCTTTGGCTCAGCCCGAGTGAGCTAGCAGTCAAGAGCACCGAGACAACGGATGCCGGAGACGCCGCCAACGCGATCGCCGCCGCCAACCGTGCCAGCCGCATCTTCCTCGATGATGGCTACAGCATCCAAATTTCCAACGGGTCGCACCCGGGTGAGCAGCCGTATTTCTCGGCTGACACTGTTGTTCGCAACGGCGACACCGTTGATTTCCCGGCAAACCCCTACATTCTGAGCTACGGCTTCGATGACTGGCGTTTGCAGCCGACCATCGCGATCAACGACGCGAGCCCGGCGGAGTATCGCCCAACGTTCACGTCGACGAACCCGCGTGAAGCGTCAGCTCCGGTCGTTGGCGGTGACTTCAAGGTCTCGGCATTCAACGTCTACAACTACTTCACGACACTGACGAGTGAAGACTCGGATGCTCGTGGCGCAGATACTGCTGAAGAGTTCGCTATTCAGCAGTCGAAGATCGTTGCCGCTATCAACTCGCTCGACGCGGATGTTGTTGGTCTCATGGAGATCGAGAACTCGGTCAAGCTGGGGGGAGACCTCGACGAAGCGCTCATGGATCTCGTGGGTGCTCTCAACGCGGCTGCCGGTGCCGGAACGTGGGACTACGTTCGCACGCCAGCGGCGCTCAACGATGCGGCTATCACTGACTTCATCACGAACGCAATCATCTTCAAGCCGGCAGCAGCTACTCCGGTAGGTGACAGCTTCACGCAGGTTGATGAGACGGTGTGGGACATCGCGCGTGAGCCGATCGCTCAAACCTTTGAGTCGAACGGTGAGCTCATCACGGTGATCGCTAACCACTTCAAGTCGAAGGGCGGTTCGGGTGCTGAGCCCGCTGACGGCCAGGGACGTTTCAACGTCGAGCGTGTTGAACAGGCCACGGCAGTAAAGGCTCTCGTTGACTCGATCTCCGCTGACCCAGCCAAGAGCGACCAGGTTGTTCTCGTTGGTGACTTCAATGCCTACTCCGAAGAAGACCCGATTCAGGTCTTCACCTCGGCGGGCTACGTTGACACCCTTGCAGCGCTAACCGA
Source organism: Salinibacterium sp. M195 (assembly GCF_019443965.1). Lineage (GTDB taxonomy): Bacteria > Actinomycetota > Actinomycetes > Actinomycetales > Microbacteriaceae > Rhodoglobus. The sequence goes on from NZ_CP040814.1 coordinate 855,222, forward strand.
TGACCAGTACACCTACACGTTTGATGGTGAACTGGGATCGCTTGACCACGTCATTGTCTCGCCGTCGCTTGCCGACAACGTGACCGATGCTGCTGTCTGGAACATCAACTCGCCTGAGTGGGGCGATCGCGGCTACGCCTTCGGAGCAACCGAAGCGGGCACCGTGTTCCGCTCGAGCGACCACGACCCGATCAGCATTGGCCTCAGCACTGAAGCGGTGCCGGTCGAGATCGAAATTCTCACGACGAACGACTTCCACGGCCGAATCGAAGCAGGCGGCGGAGTTCCCGGCGCAGCTCAGCTCGGCGGAATGGTGAACTACTGGGAAGCTCTGAACCCCAACACCACGTTTGTTGGTGCCGGTGACTTCATCGGTGCGTCGACCTTCACCTCGTTCATCCAGAACGATCAGCCCACGATCGACGTGCTCAACGAAATTGGACTCGACACAAGTTCATTTGGTAACCACGAATTCGATCAGGGTCGTGCCGATGTTGACGACCGCATCTTGGATGCCGCCAACTGGCCCTACCTCGCAGCGAACCTCTACGACCGTGGCACCAACGCTCCGGCCTACGACGAGTACTTCCTGCAAGAGTTCGACGGAGTCACCGTGGGATTCATTGGTGCTGTTACCGAAGACCTCAACGAGTTGGTCAGCCCCGCTGGCATCGCTTCGCTTGAGATTCGCGGAATCGTCAGCGAAGTGGATCGGGTAGCCGACTACCTCACCGACGGCAACGATGCCAATGGTGAAGCTGACGTTCTCGTTCTCCTCGTTCACGAGGGTGCGGCATCCACCAACATCTCAGCGTCAACGGATGATTCGGCCTTTGGGCAGATCGTCACGGGCCTGAGCCCGAAGGTGGATGCAATCGTCTCGGGCCACACTCACCTCGCCTACGACCACGAGGTCACTGTGCCCGGCATGGACCGCCCACGTTTGGTCGTTTCGGCCGGACAGTACGGAACCAACTACGGTCACTTCGACCTGACGGTTGACCCGGCAACGCAGGAGATCATTTCCTTCAGCGCTGAGGTTCTCCCCATCACAGGCTTTGTGCCTGACGCGGCTGTGCAAGCAATCGTTGATGAGGCAACTGCTCTCGCCAACGTGCTGGGCAACGTCAAGGTTGGTGAAATCTCCGACAGCCTGTTCCGTGCCGTTCAGAACCCGACCGCCACAACACCGTTCCCGGAGAACCGCGGCGGAGAGTCGACCCTCGGCAACTTTGTTGCGGATGTTCAGCTCTGGGCAGCATCCGAATTGGGTGCAGAGATTGCGTTCATGAATCCTGGTGGTTTGCGAACCGACCTTGTTTACGAGTCCGCAGGAGTCGGCGACGCTGACGGTGATGTGACCTACCGCGAGGCCGCCAACGTGCAGCCGTTCGGTAACACCCTCACGACAATGTCGCTGACCGGCGCTCAGATCAAGATGGTTCTTGAAGAGCAGTGGCAACCAGCTGGTGCGCAGCGTCCGTTCCTCAAGCTCGGCGTTTCGGAAGGGTTGACGTACTCGTACGACCCCACCGCAGCCCAGGGCGAGCGAGTAACGGCGATGTACCTCAACGGTGTTGCCGTGGATGCCGCAGCCAGCTACAAGATTGTTGCGAACTCCTTCCTGGCAGCCGGTGGCGATAACTTCGCCACTCTCGCTGCAGGAACCAACCGCGCAGACAGTGGACGTATCGACCTGCAGTCCATGGTCGAGTACTTCGAAGAGAACGCGGTCGCAAGCCCGCCTCTTGAACAGCGTGCTATTGGCGCTGTTGTTTCGGCACCAGATGCCGACGGGTACAACCCCGGAGATGACGTCACACTCGACCTGTCGTCGCTTACCTTTAGCCGCGGTGGCTCAGACGCCACCACGGTTGAGGTTTCGGTCGACGGAACCGTGCTCGGTTCGGCAGCGATCGACCGCACCATCGTCGATACAACGGATGAACAGGGTCGCGCAACAGTGACCGTCACGATTCCGGCCGGTACGGCTACGGGCACGCTGACGCTGACCGTGATGATTCCCGGAACGGATACCGCGGTTGCGGTGCCGATTGAGGTCACCACGACTGCCGAAGCTATCGAGAACACGAAGGCTCCGAGCATCCGCGGAAAGGTCGAAGTCGGCAAAACCGTCAAGGCTGTTCACGGAAACTGGAGTGTACGGTCACCGGACTACAGCTACCAGTGGCTGCGGGATGGCGCACCGATCGCTGATGCGACCGACAGCCGCTACCGCATCACCACAGAGGACATCGGCACCGAGCTGAGCGTGCAAGTCACTGCCAGCAAGGACGGTTACTCGGATGGTGTGGCTGTGTCGGACTCACAATCAGTAGAGAAGATCTCGTCGAAAGTCAGCGCGAGTCCTTCCAGCTGGTTGGTCTGGGGCAACCGCTCGATCACGGTCGACACGAAAGTGACCGTCGGCAAGGATGGCACGACGGCGGGTGATGTGACCGTGTATGACGGTCGCACCGCTGTGGCTACAGCCGAGGTCGGTAACAAGGGCAAGAACTCGGTGAAGCTGCCGAAGTTGAGCCGCGGCATCCACTTCATCTCGGTTCAGTACTCCGGTAATGATCTGGTGGAGTCGAGTTCAAGCTGGCCACGGTTGGTGCTCGTCTTCTAGAGAACACCTAACCGTTAGCTGAAAAAGCGAAGAGGGTCCCGCTCTGCGGGGCCCTCTTTTCGCGCAGTGTCTGTTACAGAATTATCCAGTTTGATGAAATAAATTTGGCGTGCTGATTGCTACTAACTATGGTGAGCAAGCTCCCATCGATCTCCAACCTGCGAAGGAACCCCTGAATCATGGCTAGTCGTATCTATAAGAACATCACCGAACTCGTCGGTAATACTCCGCTGGTTCAGCTCAACTCCGTCACAGACGGTGCCGGCGCTACAGTGCTCGCGAAGCTCGAATTCCAGAACCCTTCCGCCAGCGTGAAGGACCGTATCGGTGTCGCAATTATCGATGCTGCCGAGAAGGCTGGCGCGTTGAAGCCCGGTGGAACCATCGTTGAGGGCACCAGTGGAAACACTGGCATCGCCCTCGCCATGGTTGGTGCAGCCCGCGGTTACCGCGTTGTGCTCACCATGCCCGAGAGCATGAGCAAGGAGCGCCGCATGTTGCTTCGCGCGTTCGGTGCAGAACTCGTTTTGACCCCTGCCGGTGAAGGCATGCGCGGCGCCGTCGAGAAGGCCGACGAAATTGTCGCGAACACTGAGGGCGCTGTTGCGGCCCGACAGTTCGCAAACGCAGCGAACCCCGCCATCCACCGTGCAACCACGGGTCCCGAGATCTGGAACGACACTGACGGAACCGTCGACATCTTCGTTGCCGGAATCGGAACCGGAGGAACGATCACCGGCGCTGGTGGCTTCCTCAAGGAGCAGAACCCTGAGATCAAGGTCGTTGCTGTTGAGCCAGAAGAGTCCGCCATCCTCAACGGCGGAGCCCCAGGTCCCCACAAGATTCAGGGAATCGGCGCCAACTTCGTGCCTGAGATCCTCGACCGCGATGTGTACGACGAGGTTCTCGACGTCAACATCACGCAGTCAGTCACGATGGCTCGCCGCCTCGCTGCAGAAGAGGGCATCCTCGCGGGTATCTCCTCCGGTGCAACCGTTCACGCGGCACTCGAGTTGGCTAAGCGCCCCGAGAACGCCGGCAAGACCATCGTTGTCATCATCGCGAGCTTCGGCGAGCGTTACCTGTCGACTCTTCTTTACGAAGACCTCGTTGACTAAAGCTGCATAACGACAACACAGCGCCGCTAACCACCACTAACGACGGATTTTCCTATTGTTTGCTCGAACTCGTGAAGACATCGCTGCCGTGCGCGAACGCGACCCCGCAGCCCGTGGTGCTTTCGAGATCTGGCTGACTTATTCGGGAATGCACGCCGTCTGGGGTTACCGTTTTAGTCATTGGCTGTGGACCGCGCGGGCATTCTTTCTTGCCCGCGTGGTCTCCCAATACGTGCGCTTTTTGACGGGTGTTGAGATTCACCCTGGCGCAAAGATTGGCCGCCGCGTCATTATCGATCACGGCTCCGGAGTCGTCATTGGAGAGACAGCAATTGTGGGCGACGACGTATTGATCTATCACGGAGTCACTCTGGGCGGCACGAGCGCTCAGGGCGGTAAACGCCACCCCACGCTCGGCAACGACATTGTCGTGGGTGCTGGGGCAGCAGTCCTCGGCGACATCACGGTCGGCTCCGGCTCGGTTGTCGGTGCCGGTGCGGTAGTAGTGGCGGATGCCCCTGCCGACTCGCTACTCGTCGGGGCTCCTGCAGTGGCGCGCCCCAAGCGTGGCACGAAGGCCTCGAAAGACAACTTCACCTACACCGACCCCGCGATCTACATCTAGTCGCTGGTCGCGGCGATCGTAGCTGTGGCTGTCGCAGTGCCTTTCATTGTTTAGGCTGCGATAGCCGCATCGCCTCGACGATGCGGCCGGCGCAAACTAGCCCATCGTGTTGACGATGAGACCGATGTGGGTGAAGAAGTTGAGAGCGCCGAAGAGCAAGAACGCGACTCCGCCGAGAGCGAGCGCGACGCCGGTGACCCACTGAATCTTCGTTGGCGTGCTGCGCACGATGAAGCTGCGAGCGGCGAACGGGAAGAGCAGTGCACCGACTCCGACGAGGGCGAAGAGCCCAGACATGAAGATGATTTCGACATAGGGCCACTTCGAGAAGTAGCCAGAGATCGGTTCTTCTGGCGGCGCGACGAAGAGCTGGAAAATTACTCCGGCGAACGCGATCGCAATGAGCGCTAGTCCGAGGCCGAAGATGAGAACGCCGAGGGGTTCGGCCGTTCGAGCAACCGCGCGCGCGGCATCCTTGGACTCTTCGAGCACTGACGCTCGACGCCAGAGCACGAAGCTCGCTGCGAGCAGCAGAACACCGAATGCGAGACTCGGCTCACCGAAGATGATGTTGTCAAAGGGGAAATAAGTGGCGAATGGCCACGTCAGGGTCATGTGTGTGCCCGTAATCGTGAGGATCAGGCCCAGTACGCCGAAGTTCATGGCGTGGCCACGGAAGTCGGTGTCGTCACCCGCCATCAACTTTCGGGCGAACAACACGAGGCTAAGCAAGCCGGCGCCAGCGGCGAGCGACATGATCGTGTTGTAGGTGGGCATCTGGGTCCAGTCGATGATCAATCCTTGTTCCATGAGTCCAGTGAACACCGCAAAAGTGGGCCATTCAAATTTGCGCAAAACGCGCGCACGTGGCGCACGATTGTGCGCGCTATGTCTCATTCGGGTTTCGGTAGACAGATCGGTAGCGTAAGCGCTTGCACAAATCTCTCACCGTGGCCTAGCGTGAGTTATGAACACGCTCTCTTGAGCTGCTATCAGTGAGTGGGTTCAGAGCTGCAGTTGTTCCCCCGCACGCTGCTCGGCCTGCGGGCAAACCTCGACGAGGAGGATTTGTATGATTTCCCACCACTTTCGACGGGCACTTCTGCCCATCGCCACTCTTGGCGTCGCAACGATGGTTTTGAGCGGGTGCGCGTCAGGATCCGGCGCCGATGGCCCCGGTGACGCGGGTGACGCTGATGGCGTAGTAACGATCTACGGCACGATTGCCGACACCGAGGCCGAATTGCTCGAAGAGTCATGGGCTGACTGGGAAGAGGCCAATGGCATCGACATCCAGTACGAATCGAGCAAAGAGTTCGAAGCTCAAATCAGCATCCGGGCACAGGGCGGCAATGCTCCTGACATCGCAATCTTCCCGCAGCCTGGCCTGATCGCAGACCTCGCATCCCGCGGATATATTCAGCCAGCCCCCGAGGGTGTGCAAGCGAACGTGGATGAGTTCTGGTCAGAGGACTGGGCTGGCTACGGCACGACCGACGGCGTTCTCTACGGCGCTCCGCTGATGGCCAGCTTGAAGGGTTTCGTTTGGTACTCGCCGGCGCAATTCGCCGAATGGGGCGTTGAGGTCCCCGAAACGTGGGACGAAATGCTCACGCTCACCCAGACGATCGCCGACACCTCCGGAACCGCGCCTTGGTGTGCCGGATTCGGTTCGGATGCCGCAACAGGATGGCCAGGAACAGACTGGATTGAAGACCTCGTGCTCCGCGAAGCCGGTCCGGAGACTTACGACAAGTGGGTGTCCCACGAGATTCCCTTTAGCGACCCCGCGATCGTCGCGGCCTTCGATTCTGTCGGTGAGATCCTCCTCAACCCAGAGTTCGTCAATGCAGGATTCGGTGATGTGAAGTCAATCAACAGCACTCCGTTTGGCGATGCGGCTCGTGCCCTCGGCGACGGAAGCTGTGCACTCCACCACCAGGCATCATTCTTCGACGGGTTCATTCAAGACCCCAAGAACGGTAATGCCACGGTCGGCCCAGACGCTGACATTTGGGCCTTCGTGACTCCATCTGCTGAAGCTGGCGGAAACGCTGTCACCGGTGGTGGCGAAATCGTCGGGGCCTTCTCGAACGACGAAGACACGATCGCCGTGCAGGAGTACCTGTCGAGCTCCGATTGGGCGAATACCCGGGTCAAGTTGGGCGGCGTCCTGAGTGCAAACAGCGGCCTCGATCCTGCAAACGCGAGCAGCCCCATCCTGCAGGAGGCCATCACGATTCTGCAGGACCCAGACACGACGTTCCGCTTTGACGCCTCCGACCTCATGCCGGGTGTTGTTGGTGCCGGATCGTTCTGGACCGGAATGGTCGACTGGATCAACGGCAAGTCAACCGAAGACGTGCTTTCAACTATCGACGCGTCCTGGCCGTCTGAGTAGCACCGTCTCACGATGAGCGTGGGCGGGAACATGTCGCTTCCCGCCCACGCTCATTTCTTCCGCTCGCTCCGACTCCTCGGTAGAGTCGAAATAGCAGCAATGCCAGTGAAGTGAAGAGTCCAGTGATGCACTCGAAAGGTCGCTAATGTCAGCTTTTCTCGCGTGGATTTCCACGCTTCCCGCGCTCGCTCAAATTCCGCTTGTGCTTTTAGCGTTCTTCGCGGTGATCGCCTTACTGATCTTCTTCATCGAGATCGCCCCGCGCAGTGGCCGCAAGTACACGATCATCCGCGCTGCGGCGTGTGTGCTCATTCCGGCGCTCATCTTCTGGGCGCTGGGTTCGGTGTACTGGGCAGCCGGTGCAGCAGCCGTTTTCGGTGGGCTCTTCTTCCTTCTCGACTACCGCTCTAAGCAGGGCGCTGGCTATCTCTTCCAGCTCGTCGGCTTCATGAGCCCGGCAATCTTTCTTCTTGCCATCGGCCTCATCTACCCGACGATCCAAACCACGATTCAAGCCTTCATGAATAGCCGCGGAACACGTTTCGTTGGCCTTGAAAACTTCATCTGGATCTTCACTCAAGACACCGGTATTCGCACCGTTCTCAACACCTTCGTCTGGGTACTGATTGTTCCGACGGTATCCACAATCTTCGGTCTCGCCTATGCCGTCTTCATCGACAAATCGCGCGGCGAGAAGATCTTCAAAGTGCTCGTTTTCATGCCGATGGCTATCTCCTTCGTCGGCGCGAGCATCATTTGGCGCTTCGTTTATGCCGTGCGCCCCGCAGATCAAGAGCAAATCGGTTTACTCAACCAGATTGTGGTCTGGATGGGAGGGCAACCGGTCGACTGGATCTCGAACTCGCCCTGGAACACGTTCTTCCTGATTGTTGTGCTGATCTGGATTCAGACCGGTTTCGCCATGGTGATTCTCTCCGCGGCGATCAAGGGCGTTCCCGCCGAGCAGCTTGAGGCTGCGGAGCTCGACGGAACCAACGCTTGGCAGCGCTTTACCAATGTCACCGTTCCGGGCATCCGCAGCGCCCTTGTCGTTGTGCTCACCACAATCTCGATTGCCTCCCTGAAGGTCTTCGATATTGTGCGCACCATGACCGCCGGCGCCAACGAAACCAGCGTCATTGCCAACGAGATGTACTCGCAGTGGCAAGGCTTTGAGGTCGGCAGGTCAGCCGCGTTCGCGGTCGTGCTGTTCGTGATGGTGCTGCCGATTGTTGTGTACAACGCGAGACAGATTGCTAAGCAGAGGGAGATCCGATGACCGCGACAGTGCCCGCGAAGCTTCCACTCGACAAGAAGACTAAGAAGCAACTGGCTCGGGGCGAAAAGCAGTCATCCGCCACGCGCACCAAAAAGCGCCTGACGAGCCGCGGCGCCACGATCGCCGCACTGGTAATCGCGGTGTTGTGGACGACCCCGACCTTCGGGCTCTTCGTCTCATCGCTTCGCCCGCCCGAAGAAATTCTTCGCAACGGCTGGTGGACGATCTTCCAAAACCCTGGCTTCACGCTCAACAACTACACCGAGGTGCTGGCGGCCGGAAACAGCACGCTCAACCTTGCTGGCGCCTTCATCAACTCGATCGCCATCACACTGCCGGCCACGATCTTCCCGCTGGTGATTGCGAGCCTCGCGGCATATGCGTTTGCGTGGATCAAATTCCCCGGCCGCAACTGGATCTTTATCGGCGTCTTTGCTCTGCAGATCGTTCCGCTGCAGATGGCACTCGTTCCGCTGCTAAGCCTGTTCTCTCGCGGGCTGTCGATCGGTGACATCGAAATCTTCTCGAGCCTCAACGCCTCCAACTCGTATTCGCAGGTCTGGATCGCGCACACGATCTTTGCTCTTCCGCTGGCCATTTTCTTGCTGCACAACTTCGTCTCCGAGATCCCTTCGGAGCTCATTGAAGCGGCGCGAGTAGATGGCGCTGGGCACGGCCAGGTCTTCTTCCGCATCGTGCTCCCGCTCACGATGCCAGCGATTGCCTCCTTCGCGATCTTCCAGTTTCTGTGGGTCTGGAACGACCTGCTCGTGGCGCTGGTGTTTGCCGATGGACGAGTCGCTCCGATGACGAAACTCCTGGCAGAGATCACCGGTAGCCGCGGCCAAGACTGGAACCTGCTCACCGCCGGCGCCTTCATCTCGATTCTCGTGCCGCTCATCGTGTTCTTTGCCCTGCAGCGTTACTTCGTTCGCGGACTGCTCGCCGGCTCGACGAAGGGGTAGGGCCCAGAGCTGCGGAGCCCGGCAGCGCGAAGGTGCGCGGGCTTCGCGCAGTGGGTGCGCGCTAGCCGCCGACCACGAGGAGGACGCTTGCGATGATGCCCAACGCAATGCCCAGATATTGCACCGGGGCGATTCGCTCACGCAACACAATTGCCGCGAGCAGCACAGTGCCAGCCGGGTAGAGCGCGGTCAGCACGGCAATGACCGAGAGGTCGCCGATGCGAACCCCCGTGATGATCGCCATATTGGCGATCACGTCGAGGGTGCCGCCGATCATGGCGAAGTACAGTCCGCGACGCCAAAGGGGCGAGCGGGCGGGGGCTGGCGCTCCGGCTCGTTTGCGCTTGGCCAATGCCGCCAGAACAAAGAACAGCGTGAACATGAGCAGTGCATTGACGACGCGGTTGCCGACAACGGGGATGATGCCGGAGTCGTCGGGGGCGGCATCCAGAATCACAAAGAACAGTCCGATCGCGCTGCCCGCACCAACCGCCATGAGCAGTGCCTTGGCACTCGGTCGCACGGCACCCTTTTCGGGAACGAATCCGACGAGCACCACAGCGATGAGCGCGATCGGGATCGCGACGAACCCAAACGCCCCGAGAGATTCTCCGCGCAGCAAGCCGACCGTCACGGGAACAATTGCCGACATGACGGCGGTCACGGGCGACAAGATGCTCATCGGCCCGATCGCGAGGCAGGCGTAGAGCAGGCCGATTGCGACCGCGCTATTGACGCCAGCGATCGCGCCGTAAAGAACAGCCTCGGTTGACCATACGTTCGAGACAAACGGGAAGATCAGCAGCAGCGCAGCGAGGCCAGCAACGGCACCGACGGCGGTCGCCAAAATGGGGCTAATTCGCTTGGCTGCGATTCCGCCAAAGAAGTCTGCGGCACCGAACGTGAGCGCGCTAGAAAGCCCGAGAAATACGGTGAACATGGTGCCTGTCGCTATGGGGACGAATCATGCCAATGGTAGTGGCTGCGCCTAGACTTCTCGGCATGGTGTCTGCCCAGTCTGTTCTTGAGTCCACGTTCGGTTACGACTCGTTCCGGGGGCAGCAGGGCGAAATCATCGACACCATCGTCGGCGGCGGAGATGCACTCGTGCTCATGCCTACTGGTGGCGGCAAGTCGCTGTGTTATCAAATTCCTGCGCTTGTTCGTGAGGGCACCGGTGTTGTTATTTCGCCGCTGATCGCCCTGATGCAAGATCAAGTGGATGCCCTGGCCGCCGTTGGCGCTCGTGCCGAGTTTCTCAACTCCACCCAGTCCGTCGACGAGCGCACTCGCGTCGAAAACGCGTACCGGGCTGGTGAGTTGGATCTGCTCTACCTCGCGCCCGAGCGCCTCCGCGTCTCCTCAACAGTCTCGCTCCTCAAACAGGGCCAGATCGGGCTCTTCGCCATCGATGAAGCGCACTGTGTTTCCCAGTGGGGCCACGACTTTCGGCCCGACTACCTGCAGTTGGATGTGTTGCATGACCTGTGGCCGAGCGTCCCGCGTATTGCGCTGACCGCGACCGCGACTGAGGCCACTCGCAAAGAGATCGCCCAGCGACTGAAGCTCGACGACGCTACTCAGTATGTTTCTAGTTTTGACCGGCCCAACATCCAGTACCGCATTGAATCGAAGGCGCAGCCGCTGCAGCAATTGCTGACGCTGCTGAACACCGAACACTCGGGCGACGCCGGAATCGTTTATTGCCTGTCGCGGGCCTCGGTCGAGAAGACGGCGCAGTTCTTGGTCGAGAACGGTATTCCCGCACTGCCGTATCACGCAGGTCTTGACTCTCGTGTGCGCGCCAGCAACCAGAGCCGCTTCTTGCGCGAAGAGGGCATGGTCATGGTCGCGACAATCGCGTTTGGCATGGGCATCGACAAGCCCGACGTGCGTTTCGTGGCTCACCTAGACCTGCCCAAGAGTGTCGAGGGCTATTACCAAGAGACGGGGCGTGCCGGCCGTGATGGGCTGCCCGCGACCGCGTGGCTCGCCTACGGCTTGCAGGATGTCATGCAGCAGCGCCGCATGATCGATCAGTCGGGTGGCGACCTAGCTCACCGTCGCAACCTGAGCGCGCACCTCGATGCGATGCTCGCGCTCTGCGAGACGGTTGAATGTCGTCGAGTGCAGTTGCTCGGTTACTTCGGCCAGGAATCGACGGCGTGCGGCAACTGCGACACCTGCTTGTCTCCGCCCGAGTCGTGGGATGGCACGGTTGCGGCCCAAAAGCTGATGTCCACCATTGTGCGGCTGGAGCGCGAGCGCAACCAGAAGTTTGGGGCTGGGCATCTGGTCGACATCCTCATCGGCAAGACCACCCCGCGCGTCACGCAGCAGCGTCACGACGATCTGGCCACCTTCGGAATTGGTTCGGATGTGTCGGAGCAAGACTGGCGTTCTGTCGTGCGGCAGTTGCTGGCGCAGTCGCTGCTGACGGTGCAAGGGGAGTACGGCACGCTCGCGATCACGCCCGAAAGTGCGTCGGTGTTGAGCGGTGGGCGCACGGTGAAGTTACGCAAGGAAGCGCCGCGCAAGGCACGCGGTTCTGGCGCTGGCGGCGGTGCGGCGAAGCGCAAGGTCATGACCGACCTGCCTGAGTCGGCCACTGACCTGTTCGAGAACCTGCGCACGTGGCGTTCGGGGATTGCGCGCGATAACGGCGTGCCCGCCTACGTGGTGTTCGCGGATGCCACCCTGCGCGGCATTGCCGTCACCAAGCCCGAGTCATTGGCTGAGCTTTCGGAAATCAGCGGTGTCGGCGAGAAGAAGCTCGAGACCTATGGTGCCGCGGTGCTTGCGGTCGTTGCGGGGAGGGCTGTCGAAGCGACAAGCGTTACTGCGACGGATGCCGCGGCTCCCGCGTTTGCGGCACCTGCGGCTGCGTCGGCGAAGGTCGCACCCGCGCGCCAGACGCGGCCTGCCGCTTCCCGAGCTGCTTCGTCACGACCCGCTGCTTCGCGGGCTACCGCTCGTCCTTCGACAGCCCCGGCAGCGTCGGTTCCCGGCGACGAGAACGACATCCCGTTTTACTCGGACGACGACGCTCCGTACGACGGCCCACCCGAGTTTTAGGTTGCGCTATTAGCGAGTAAGGGCGGATTCCATCTCCTCAACAAGCCTGCTCGCGTACCTGAGTAGTTCGCTTGCCTTCGTCCCCGTGATGTGGCTGGTTCCATACGAGGTGAGAGTTTTAGTCTCTAGCAGTCGACCGAGGTCTCTCGCGGCTGTTTTCTTGTCAGGCAGCGCTTGGGCGAGGATGGCGACGGCCTGTTTGTGATCTTGCCCATTGGGGCGGTAGCCGAGCTTCGCGCCGCAGATCGCGTCCGCGGCGGCAATGCCAGCGTTAACAGCGTTGAGCCCGGTTGTGTTGTTGGATGCCATCGGGCCCCGCGGTTCGAATCGAAGCTGTGCGGTGAGAAGGGAGTCTCGGGCGTGCTCTGCGCGCGCTCGCACTTCCCCCGCCGTCATCTGGCTAATTCTTGCGCTCACTGTGCCTTTCGTATCTCCAGATTCGGCGCACCGAAGATAACCATTCCGTCTGTGTTCCAGCTCGCAATCATGGGGTCGCGATCTTCGCGTTGTTTCTCTAACGCTGATGTTGTCAGGTCGTAAATCTGGGCGTCGTTCCCGGTCCACAACTGCACGTTGTTCCGGAGTTCGGTGACGAAGGTATCCCGATCATCAAGGCTTACGACGTCAGAAAAGATCACTAACAAATCGACATCGCTAGTCGCAGTCGAATCACCTCGTGCAACGGACCCATAGAGAGCGACGGCTGTAGCTTTCGGAGCACTCGAGCTTGCCAAGGTCCGGATCCTCTGAATCAATTCCGTTCGGGCATTCATCGCAATTTCTATTGCTGGCCACAAGATGTGCAACCGGTTCGCGGAATACAGGGTGGCGTGAGGCGTGGGAACTGAAGAAACAAGTCCAATATCGACGAGGCGGAGCAGTGACAATCTAATGTTCGCCGGGGTGCCGGTCCCGGCGAGGCGCGCGATCTGGCGGCCGCTGAGCGCTGAGCCGGCGCGGGCGACGACGCGCAGCGCAACCGCATCCAAGTTGTTGAGTAGCGATGCCATCGGTGCTGACAAGTCCATGAGGTAGCTTCCTCCACTAAAAGTTCCGACCTGAGCGGGCCCGTACTATTGTGCCCAATCTTGTACTGTAAAACAATACAGTTGCATCGTTACGCAATACAAGTGAGTCCCGTTGCTGGCCGATCCTTGTGCACGCGCGTCAGGGCGTCGCCTAGGCGTGGGTCCGCTAAGGCACGGCTGGCGGGCGGATGGCGTGCCAGTGGCGCGAGACTGGCGGGAGAGTGGCGTAGCCAGCATCCATTAGGTCGTGGAGTATTGGTCACATGAACGAAACACGCATAGTCGCCCTCCGCCGAGAGCGCGGCTGGACCCAGGAAAAACTCGCCGACGAGTGTGGCGTTGGGACTCGAACCATCCAGCGGCTTGAGGCGGGAAGTGACGCGAGCCTCGAAACCCTGTCGCTCGTCGCGGACGCATTAGGGGTTCCTGTTCGAGATCTCTTCGCGACGATTGAGAGCGATGAGCTCAACGGCCGCGTTGACTCGTTCGAATCACGAGTGAGCGACCAGCAGGCCGCCCGCGATAGGTTCCGTGGGGGATGGCTGTTCCTCTTCGTCGGCGTTGGCGTGGTGGTCACGCTACTGGGCGCAACGGGTGGTCAGCTTGGCTCGGTGATCATCCCGGCCTATTGGGCTGGTGGGCTGCTCATTCTTATTGCACTCCAGCGGCTCTATCTGGATCCACACTTAGACGCTAAGTTTCCGCTCTCTCGAAGCAAGCGCGATCGTCGGCTCCAGAAGCGTCGCGAAGCCAAGCTGAGCGCTGGCCCGCAGCGTGCGGCAGAATCATCAACTAGCTCGCAACGGGGCGGGAATACCTAGAAAAACGCCCCTTCTGGGATGAGGTTAGGTATGCCATACTTAGGCAATGCTTACCTTAGAGCGCGAGATCGCGAAGGACGCCCGCCCGGGCTATCGACCGTTCGCTGCTCGCGTGGAAAGCATCCGCGAACTCTCGCCTCACTTCCAGCGCGTCACCTTCACGGGCGCTGAGTTCGAAACCTTCGGCACTGACGGTTTCGACCAGCGAATCAAGATCGTTTTTCCTCTGCCGGGCATCGGCCTGAGCGACATCGGCGCGAACGATCCGAAGACCATTGCTAATGGCACTTGGTATGCCCGCTGGCGTGCGTTGCCTGATGAGGCCCGCAACCCGTTCCGCACCTACACGATTCGCGCCGTGCGACCCGAGCTCCGCGAGCTCGACGTCGACATGGTTTTTCATGGCGCCAATGGTCCGGCAGGGCAGTGGCTCGCGAACGCAACAGTCGGCGACGAAGTCATCATCGTCGGGCCAGACGCCGCAAGCATCCAATCCGGCATCGGCATTGACTGGCACCCCGGCCCCGCCCGCACTGTGCTTCTTGCCGGTGACGAGACATCCGCGCCCGCCATCTGCAGCATCCTCGAACGCCTTGACCCCAGCGTTCAGGCTCACGCCTTTATTGAGATTCCGGATGCCGCAGACCAGCCGCCCCTCAACCTCACGAGCAATTGCCACGTCACGTGGCTCCCGCGCGGAACGCAGCCCGCAGGCTCAGCGCTCGACCCCGCCGTTCGGGCGTGGACGCTGGCCAATGCGTCACTCGTGTTGCCCGCACTCGCGCCGGCCGCGCAACCACTTGGCGATATCGACGTGGATACCGATCTCCTTTGGGATTCGCCGGGCGAAGCATCCGGAACACACTTCTACGCTTGGCTCGCTGCCGAGGCCGGCGTGATCAAGCTGCTGCGCCGTTTTCTCGTGAGCGAGACCGGCGTCGACCGCAAGCAGGTTGCGTTCATGGGGTACTGGCGTCTCGGCAAGTCCGAAGCACAGTAACCCCACCGCCACACCCGCCCATGACCCAGACCGCCCCAGCTTCGCGCGCACGACTGAGCCTCCGCACCCAGCGCTGGATCGCTCTCGGCTCAGCCCTCGGTTTGCTCGCAATTGTGCTCGTGTTGAGTCTCGCGCTCGGTGCGCGCGGTGTGGAATTTTCGCAAATCTGGCAAGCGCTCTTCGACCCCGAGGAGGGCAACAACGACCAGCTCGTTATTCGGGAACTGCGGTTGCCGCGCACTATCGTCGGCCTGCTTGCGGGCCTCTCGCTCGGCGTGGCTGGTACCGTCATGCAGGGTGTCACGCGCAACCCGCTTGCCGATCCAGGGCTCCTCGGCGTCAACGCCGGTGCCTCGCTCGCTGTCGTCTTCGCGATCAGCGTGCTCTCGATCACGAACCCCACCGGCTACATCTGGTTCGCCTTCGCCGGAGCGGCTGCGGCCGCCAGTATCGTCTATGCGATTGGCTCCCTGGGCCGCGAGGGTGCCACCCCGGTCAAACTCGTACTCGCGGGAACCGCCGTCACCGCTGGCATCACCTCGGTGATCTCGCTCGTACTCATTTCTGACACCGACACCCTCAATACCTTCCGGTTCTGGTCGGTCGGGTCCCTCGCCAGCCGCGACCTCGAAGCGGTGCGGCTCACCATTTCCTTCGTGATCGGCGGCCTCATCCTTGCCGCAATTTCGGGGCGGATGCTCAACCTCGTCGCCCTCGGAGATGACCTCGCTCGCGGCCTCGGTCAGCGGGTTTATGTTGCTCGTGCGGTCGCTGCCGGAGCCGTCGTTCTACTCTGCGGATCTGCCACCGCGCTCGCCGGCCCCATCGTCTTCGTCGGTCTCGTCGTGCCTCATATCGTGCGTCCATTTACGGGCCCCGACTATCGCTGGATCATCGTCGTCTCCGCGATCGTGGGCCCGAGCCTGCTATTGATCGCCGACATCGTTGGCCGTCTTATCGTCGCGCCGTCTGAACTCGAGGCGGGCCTCGTCGTCGCCGTCATTGGCGCCCCGGTAATGATTGCTCTCGTGCGCCGAGTGAAGTTGGCCGGACTGTGAGCGCCGTGCGGGGCACAACCGTGAGCACCAGCCGAGCCTCCCGAAGCCCGTCGTCGGCCCGTACTTTGCGCATCATCATCGGGCTCGTCGTCGTCGCTGTGGCTCTCGCCCTCGTCAGTATTGCCGTGGGGGCATATACGCTCACGCTGCCCGATCTGCTCGCGACACTCTTCGGTGGCGGCACCTCCTCTGACCGGTTCATCGTCGTCAAGTTGCGGCTGCCGCGCGTTGTTCTCGGGGTGCTCGTCGCCGTCGCGTTCGGCCTCGCCGGCGCCCTCTTCCAAAGCCTGTTGCGCAACGCGCTTGCGAGCCCCGACATCATCGGCATCAGCGGTGGTGCCAGTGTCGCGGCCGTGCTCAGTTTGCTCGTCTTTGGAGCGACCGGCCTCGCCGTCTCGATGTCTGCTCTCGTCGGTGCCCTTGCCGTCGCGTTCACGATCTACCTGCTGTCGTGGCGCTCCGGCATGAACGGTATGCGCTTCGTGCTGATCGGTGTCGGTATAGCCTTCATGGCGCAAGCTGTGCTCGGTTATCTCATCACTCGCGGCGATGTGCGAGACGCGCAGCAAGCCCTAGTCTGGATGGTCGGTGGGCTTGGCGGTGCCAGTTGGGGCGACATCCTCATCATGGCCGTCAGTCTTGCCGTGTTGCTTCCCGCCGTGGCGGTGTTGGCATCGAAGTTGCGGATGCTTCAGCTCGGCGATGATCTCGCCGCTGGCCTCGGCGTCTCGGTGCAGCGTTCCCGGCTCGCCCTCATCGTGGTCGCCGTGGCCCTCGTGGCCATCGCAACGGCACTCGTGGGCCCGATCGCGTTTGTGGCATTCGTCTCCGCCCCGATCGCCCGGCGCCTGATCGGCGGGGGAGGGCTCGCTCTCGTGCCTAGCGCGCTTGTCGCGATCGTGCTCGTGCTCGGTGCGGACTTTATCGCCCAACATCTCCTGACCACCGGAACCCAAGTGCCCACGGGAATTGTCACCGGCATAGTGGGCGCCCCCTACCTGCTGTGGCTCATCTCCACCACCAACCGCGAAGGACGTGCATCGTGAACCAGACTGACGCGCCCCGAACCCCAGCCCCCCGAGGCCCCGTGCCCCAGGCGACCTCGCCCCAGAGGAAAGCGCACGACCTGCGCGCCGACAACGTGACTCTCAACTACGGCGGTCGCGATATTGTCTCGAACTTGAGTGTCGCGATTCCCGACGGCAAGGTGACCGTGATTGTTGGCGCAAATGCCTGTGGCAAGTCGACACTGCTGCGCGGACTGTCACGATTGCTGCGACCAGCCTCAGGTCACGTGATGCTCGATGGGCGCGACATCCACGCAATGCCATCGAAAGAGGTTGCGCAGGTTGTGGGCATCCTGCCGCAGTCCCCGATTGCGCCTGAGGGCATCACGGTTCGCGACCTCGTGGCTCGCGGGCGCTACCCACATCAGGGCTGGTTCCAACACTGGACAGCAGCGGATGAGGCGGCGGTCGAGCAGGCGCTGACCGCAACCGATACGGCCCAGTTGGCATCGCGGCGCATTGAGGAGCTCTCGGGCGGGCAGCGCCAGCGAGTATGGATTGCGATGGCGTTGAGCCAGGATCCCGACATTCTGCTTCTCGACGAGCCAACCACGTTCTTGGATGTGCGCCACCAGCTGGACGCGCTAGACGTACTCGCTGATCTCAACCGCGAGCGGGGAACCACCATCGTGATGGTGCTGCACGAACTCAACCTAGCCGCTCGCTATGCCGACCACATGATCCTCATGGGCGAGGGCCAGATCATCGCCGAGGGCACTCCCGTCGAGGTCGTTACGGCCGAACGGATGCGTGAAGCCTTCGGTCTTGAGGCTCAGATCATCGCCGACCCGGTGGCGCATTCGCCGATGGTCATTCCCCTCGGTCGACGCTAGCCGCTTGCGCAATTCAGTAAGGTAAGCCTATCCTTACTGTGTGCCGGAAACGGCTGCACGAGTGTTTTCATTTCGCGTTCTGTCTAGGAGATCAATGTCACGCCGTCCCCGCCTTGCCGCCTTCGCTGCGACCACCGCTGCCCTCATCGCGCTCAGTGGTTGCGCCGCCTCGACGCCCGACGGCGACACCGAAGCACCCGCAGCATCCGACGCTTTCCCGGTCACGATCGAGCACGCCTTTGGCGAGACCGTCATTGAGAGCGAGCCGCAGCGTGTGCTCACTCTGGGTTGGGGCAGCGGCGACGCCGTGCTCGCGCTCGGCGTGGTGCCCGTCGGTATGGAAGCGCAAAACTATGGTGGCGACGACAATGGCGTTCTGCCGTGGGCTGCGGATGCTCTCGCCGAGCTCGGTGGCGATGCTCCCGTCATCTTCCCCGCGACTACGGACGCTCCCGCCTATGAGCAGATCGCCGAAGCCGCCCCTGATCTGATCCTCGCGACGTACTCGGGAATCACTGAAGAGCAGTACGACCTCCTCAGCGAGATCGCGCCCGTCGTGGCCTACCCCGACCTTCCGTGGAGCACCCCGTGGCGTGACGTGATCAGCATCACGGGCACCGCACTGGGCAAGACTGCTGCCGCGGATGACGTACTCACCGACATCGACGCTCTCGTCGCCGAGAAGGCGGCAGAGCATCCTGAGTTCGAAGGCAAGACCGTTGCTGCGACCTTCGACGTCGGCGGAACCTTTTACGTCTACAAGCCCGCTGACCCGCGGGTCGAATTCTTGCTCGACCTCGGGCTCGAGAACGCCCCCGCCGTCGACGCCCTCTCCAATGGTGACTCCACGTTCTTCTACACCCTGAGCTACGAGAAGCTCGATGAACTCGACAGCGATCTGCTGATCGCCTATGCCGAGACGCAAGAAGTAGGCGACACGTTCGCCGCGCAGCCTTATGCCCAAAGCATTCCGGCTGTAGCCAACGGCGGGCTCGTTGCCGTCAACGGTGCCTCACTTGTCGCTTCCGTCTCGCCTCCCACGGCACTCTCGCTGCCCTGGGGCATCGACAGTTTCGTGGAGGCGATTGCTGGGGCGCTGAAGTAACCGCAACAGACTGCGATGCGCGTGACGCCACGCGAAACAGAAAAGGCCCCGCTGACGAATACGTCAGCGGGGCCTTTGCGGTTTGCAGTGTTATTTACTGATTAGTGGGAGTGCTCAGTCGGCGTTTCGCCGGCTTCAGCCGCGGCCTGCTGCTCAGCAACCTGCTTGTGAACCTCAGCCATGTCGAGGTTCTTGACGCCCTCGATAACCTGCTCAAGGGCAGGGGCGGGGAGTGCGCCGGGCTGGGAGAACACGAGCACGCCGTCACGGAATGCCATGAGCGTGGGGATAGACGTGATTCCTGCAGCACCAGCAAGTTCTTGCTGTGCCTCGGTGTCTACCTTGCCGAACGTGATGTCGGTGTGGGTTTCGCTTGCGGTTTCAAAGATGGGCCCGAACTGCTTACAGGGGCCGCACCATTCAGCCCAAAAGTCTACGAGCGTGATTCCTTCTTTAGTGACCGTCTGGCCAAAGTCTTCTGAGGTGAGAGTGATAGTCGACATAGTTACATCCTTTCACGGAGGCCAACAACGGCACCTGAACAAAGATTCCCGGGCCTTGCGCGCTCAGCAGCGCAATACTTCCCACAACGCAACGGCGGCTGTTTTGCCGTTTCTCACAAAGGGATGCCGCAGCGCGGCATCCGCTTCGTTGACGGTGCACGACCCACTTTGCACCCGCACCGACCAGTCGTAGCGTGTGATTACCGAACTTTTAGGAATCGAGATAGCCATGACCCAGGTTCACAACCCGGCGACCGAAGCGGCGACGAGCACTCCCGCCGCCGCGCCAGACGACGCCACCACGACTTCTGCCGCCGCCACTCCCGAGGCTCCCGCCATCAACGTCGAATGGTTGGGCGAGTACCTGCTCGGCAAGTGGGCGAAAGCACGCAAAGAGTCGCGCGCGCTCATGACAAATCCGGAATTGCACCAGGTCAATGGGCTCTCGATGGCCGACCATCGTGAGCGTGTATTGAGCCAGATGTCGATCCTTGTCGACAACGGTGCCATTCAGCGCGCATTCCCGAGTGAGCTCGGCGGCGGCGACGACCACGGTGGAAATATCGCAGCCTTCGAAGAAGTTGTGCTCGCCGACCCGTCGCTGCAGATCAAGTCTGGCGTTCAGTGGGGCCTCTTCGGTGCCGCAGTGCTGCACCTCGGCACGAAAGAACACCACGACAAGTGGCTGCCAGACATCATGAACTTGACGACGCCGGGCGCGTTCGCCATGACCGAGATCGGCCACGGCTCGGATGTCGCGAGCATCGCCACGACCGCGACGTACGATCCAGACGCCGACGAGTTCGTCATCAATACTCCGTTCCGTGCGGCGTGGAAGGACTACCTGGGCAATGCCGCGCTTCACGGCAAAGCGGCGACAGTTTTCGCTCAGCTCATTACCAAGGACGTCAACCACGGAGTGCACGCGTTCTACGTTCCGCTGCGCGACGACAACGGTTTCCTGCCCGGCATTTCGGGCGAAGATGACGGCCTCAAGGGTGGCCTGAACGGCATCGATAACGGTCGACTGGCTTTCGACCACGTGCGCGTGCCCCGCGTCAACCTGCTCAACCGCTACGGAAACGTCGATGAGAACGGTGACTACAGCTCGGAGATCGACAGCCCAGGTCGTCGCTTCTTCACGATGCTCGGCACGCTCGTTCAGGGCCGCGTATCGCTCGATGGTGCCGCAGTGCTCGCGAGCAAGCTAGCCCTCACTATTGCCATCAAGTACGGTTCGGAGCGCCGACAATTCACGGCATCCAGCAACACAAACGAAGAAGTGATTCTGGACTACCAGCGTCACCAGCGTCGACTGCTGCCGCGACTGGCTCAGACCTACGCCATGTCGTTTGCGCACGAGGAATTCCTCGACAAGTTCGATGGCGTGTTCTCGGGTCGCACCGATAGCGAGGCTGATCGTCAAGACCTCGAAACCATTGCGGCTGCCCTCAAGCCACTCAGCACGTGGGCTGCGCTCGACACTCTGCAGGAGGCCCGTGAAGCGTGTGGCGGTTCTGGCTTTATGGCCGAAAACCGACTCACGCAAATGCGTGCCGACATGGACGTCTATGTCACCTTCGAGGGTGACAACAACGTGCTTCTGCAGCTTGTTGCCAAGCGTCTGCTCACCGACTACTCGCGCAAGTTTGCAGGAGCGGATGTTGGGGCGATGGCTCAGTACGTTGCCGATCAGGTCAGTGACGCTGCCGTGCACCGCACCGGTCTACGCCGCTTCGCGCAGAACGTGGTGGACTTCGGTTCAACCGCCCGTTCGATCGGCTATGTGCGCGACACAGACTCGCAACGTCAGCTTCTGACGGATCGTGTCGAAACGATGGTCGCGGATGTCGCTGGCAAGCTGCGTTCAGCCAGTAAGCTTCCGCAGGCTGAGGCTGCCGCTCTCTTCAACAGCCACCAGAACCAGCTCATCATGACCGCCTACGCGCATGCTGAACTGCTGCAGTGGGAAGCGTTCACTCGGGCCCTCGAAAAGATCGAAGACAAGGACACCGCCAAGGTCATGACCTGGCTACGCGATCTCTTCGGCTTCACCCTGATCGAGAAAAACCTCGCGTGGTACCTCATGCACGGTCGCATTTCCACGAACCGCGCTCAGGCCATCACCGACTACATCGATGACCGCCTGCTGCCCCGCTTGCGTCCGCAGGCTCTCGACCTCGTCG
Source organism: Salinibacterium sp. M195 (assembly GCF_019443965.1). Lineage (GTDB taxonomy): Bacteria > Actinomycetota > Actinomycetes > Actinomycetales > Microbacteriaceae > Rhodoglobus. The sequence continues at coordinate 876,918 of NZ_CP040814.1, forward strand.
CGGCATTCGGTCTCACCGACGAGCTCGTACGGGCACCGATCGCCTCGGGCGCTGAGGCCGTTCGCCAGAACGAAGCTCGCGACTACTACGCCGGACGCCGCGCCTCAGGCGAAGAGCCCGTTCACGAAAAGGATCTCAAGAAGAAGAAGCGCCGCTAGCCGCGCCCTCCACGCCCTCCGCGCCTTCGGTGTCATCGTCGCCACGACGTGCGCCGTCGAGGCGGAGGCTGGCGAGGAATCCGATCGCCAGAAAACCGGCAGCGGCGAAGGCGGAATACCGTGTCGAGTCAGTGAAGGCTTGGCGGGCGTCGGCTGCGGCATCCGGAGATTTCGCATCGAGAGCGCTGATGCCGGTGCCCGCAGAGTCAACGACGAGGTCGACGATCTGGGTGCGCGCGGTGGCCGGAATCTCACCACGTTCGGCGAGCTTGGCGTCGAGGCCAGTGCCGAGGCTTGCGAAGAGCACGGTTCCGAGAATCGCGATGCCGAGGGCTGAACCGATCTGGCGAGCGGTGCTCTGGGTTCCCGAGCCCTGACCGGATTGGCTGAGGGGAACATCCTTCAGTACAACGCTCGTCAGCTGGGCTGTCGCGAGGCCGACACCGAAGCCGTAGACAAAGAGGCCAGGCGCGATGTGCCACCAGGCGGCATCCGGACTCAGGCCGAACGCGACGATGAGCACGCCGACAATTTCGGCGCCGATGCCGACGCGCACGATCGTGACAGGGGTGACCTTGTTACCGAACGCTCCGGCGAATCCGCTCGCGACGAACGAACCGATGGCAAGCGCAAGGATGACGAAACCCGTCTGCAGGGCGTCGTAGCCGAGCACATTTTGTAGCCACAGCGGTAGTGAGAGGATGATGCCGAACTCGCCGAGAGAGACGATCATCGCGGCGATATTTCCGTTGCGGAATGACGCAATTCGCAGCAGTCCAAACGCGAGCATCGTTGATTTTCCAGCGCGCTCGCGGGCAAAGCCCCAACGCACAAAGGCGATGCCCGAGACCACGGCGAGGGCGAAAGCGAAGGGGATGGGCGACACGTTCCAGGTCCACAAGTCTGGCGGGGTGTCGCTGAGGAACCAGCCGTAACTGCGGCCCTCGATGAGGGCGAAAACGAGCGACGCGAACAGAACGACCGAGAGGGCGGCGCCGACGACATCCACTCGTCTCTGAGCGGATGCTTCGCGAGACTCGATCGTGAAAATCAGGATGCCGATGACGATGATCACGCCGAGGGGAACGTTGATGCCGAAAGCCCAGCGCCACGAGTAATACGTGGTGAGCCAGCCGCCGAGCAGGGGCCCGACCGCGGCCATTCCTCCGATGGTGGAACCCCAGACGGCGAAGGCGATAGCGCGTTCTCGGCCACGGAAGGTGGCATTGATGGTGGAGAGGGAAGCCGGCAGGATCATCGCGCCACCGATGCCTTGCACCAGACGGGAGGCAATCAGTAGTTCACCGGTGGCGGCGGTCGCAGCAAGGATGGAGGAGAGCGCAAAAATCGCGACGCCGATGAGGAGAACGCGCCGGCGGCCGTAGCGATCAGCAAGCGTGCCGAACACGAGTAACAGAGCTGCGAAGACGAGGGTGTAGCTCTCTTGCACCCACTGAACCTGAGTCGAATTGAGATCAAGTTCTTCGACGACGGAGGGGATCGCGACGTTGACAATGGTGGAGTCAACGATGATGAGCGCGACGGCAATGCTGATGAAGAGGAGGCCCAACCAGCGTTTGCGTGAGGCGCGGGCGTCGTTCACTAGGAGGTCTGTTCGGAGCGAAGTCTGCCGATAGTGAAGGCGGCGGCGCTGGCGAGCACCGCGACGACAGCAACGATGGCGGCAACGGCGGTAGGTTGCGAGATGAGGTCGCCACTGAGGCGACCGACGGCTACCCAGGCGAGACCCCAGCTCAGCGAGAGCGCCGGCGAAAAGTGAGCGCGGCCACGGGCGGCAAGCGCGATGCCAACAGCTCCGGCGACGAACACGATGGTCACACCCCACACATCTTCGGGGATGCCGAAGCCAGCGAAACCACTGGCATTCAGCCAGGCGGTGATGTTGGCTGCAGTCGCAACACAAACCCAGCCCAGATAAAGGCCGACGGTTCCGTCAGTGACAATCGCATCGATTGCGCCAGCGGCGGGGATCTTCACCGTAATCAGGTACGCCCGAATGAGCACCGCAAGCAAAAGGATGATCACGGGAACGCTGAGGGTGAGCAGGCCGTATTGGATGGAGAGAATCCACGCTGCGTTCAACACGAGGGAGGCCGCGATCCAGTAGCCAACGCGGCGGTGCAGTTCTGCGCTGCTCTGCTTGGGCAACATTTGCCAGACAGCGTAGGCGACGAGGCCGAAGTAGATGACGCTCCAGATGCCGAAAGCCGAGCCTGCGGGAGCGATGACGGTGGCGTCTGCGCTGAGCGCGCCGCCCGCGGCATCCTGGATCGGAGTTCCCCCGGCAGCACCCGAACCTACGAATGCCCCAATGAGGGCAAAGGTCGCGCTCGCAGCGACAGTGATCTGGCGGACTACATCTCTGGATTCGCGCATCACGTTCTCCTTCGGTTGGGCTTTAGCCTAGAACTCCTGTGGCGGAGTTGACCGAAGAATCGCTGAAAGATGGGTGGTGCTCAGCAAGCGCGTCCGTGGACGAGCAGTGTTTAGTGGGTGAAACCGCCGAGCAAGCTCGGGGCGGCCAGATTCACGAGCAAGATGATGCCGGTGAGGGCAACGATCGCGCCCATTACGACGAGCACTGCCTTGCCCAGAACGGTAATTACGGAGATGAAAGTCATGCCCCAAGGATATCTGAGTGGTCACGGCCCTGGTCGCGGCAGCGCGTAGTAAATTCTCACCATGACGTTCAACGACAATGCGCGCATCAACCCAGACAAAGTTTCGCGACGCGGGCGCGGCAAGGGTATTGCCATCGGCGGTGGCAGCACCTTGCTTGTTATTGGCCTCTTCATCGCCTCCCAATTATTGGGCATCGACCTGACGGGGCTTGCCGGCGGCGGCTCGGCGGGCGGTGAGCAGCAACAGGATCAAGCGCTCTCGGAGTGCACCACGTCTGAAGCCGCCAATAACAGCACCGATTGCCGAATTGCGGGGGCAGCAGATTCTCTCGATACCTACTGGGCAAGTCAGGTCGAGGGGTACCGCACAACGGAGGTCGTTCTCTTCACTAGTCAGATCAGCACGGGATGCGGCGGTGCGACGAGCGCGAGCGGTCCGTTCTATTGCCCTCCCGACGAGACAATCTACGTCGACACTGCTTTCTACGACGATCTGCGCACTCGATTTGGTTCGACGGGTGGGCCGCTGGCCGAGATGTATGTCATTGCGCACGAGTGGGCTCACCACATCCAGAATTCCACCGGAATCATGGATGGAATCGACCGCCAAGCCACGGGACCCTCCTCAGATTCGGTGCGACTTGAGCTGCAAGCGGACTGCTTTGCGGGGGCCTGGGTGGGCGCGGCATCCACTATCACCGACGATGATGGGGTGGTCTTTCTCGACCCCGTGACGGATGCCCAAATTGCGGATGCTCTGAATGCGGCATCCGCTATCGGCGACGACCGCATCCAGGAGTCGACGCAGGGTCAAGTCACTCCTGAGACGTGGACGCACGGCTCGAGCGACAAGCGTCAACAGTGGTTCACGACCGGGCTCAACGGCGGACCGAGCGCATGCAACACCTTTGAAGTAGCGACGCCGTAGGTGGTGCTTGTGCGCTCACGGAGCGCACCTGGATGATTACAGCGAGACGGTGCGGAACCCCGCGTTACCCATCGATGAGTCTGGTGTGTTCTGCGAGCGGGCCGAGTTGCGGTACCGGTTGCAGTACGAGATGTGACACAGGTAGCTGCCGCCGCGCAGCACCCGCACGGTTCCAGCGGCAGGGCCCGTCGGGTTCTCCGTGGGGGAGTCGACCGGGAGCGTTGCGTAGAAGTTCGGGTCATACCAGTCGGCGCACCACTCCCAAATATTGCCAACAGTTTGGAAAAGTCCGTAGCCGTTGGGCTCGAAGCTGCGCACAGGCGCGGTGGTGAGATATCCGTCGTCGAGGGTGTTGGTGCGGGGAAAGTCGCCCTGAAAAATGTTGGTGCGCCAGCCCCCGGCATCCATTTCGTCATCACCCCACGGGTACTTGGCTTGGTCGATACCGCCGCGGGAGGCGAGCTCCCACTCGGCTTCTGTCGGCAGCCGTCGGCCAGCCCAAGCGCAGTACGCTTCGGCATCGTTGAAGCTGATGTGGGTCACCGGATGATCGCCCAACTCTTCGACGGAGGTGTTGCGCCCGCCGGGGTGCTTCCAGTCGGCGCCAGTGACGCCGAACCACCAGGGTGCGCCCGCCGCTTGCCCCACAATGTCTTCGTCCGGTGCGTCGGCGGCGAGGTGGAACACCGCAGAGTAGCCAAAAGTTTCAGCCTCGGTGAGGTAGCCGGTGGCCTCCGCGAAACGGACAAAGTCGTCGTTGGTGACGCTCGTGACGTCGATCGAGAAAGCGTCGAGCGAGACCGGATGTTGCGGCACTTCGCCATCGGCTTCGTTGCGGTCGCCCGAGGAATCGCCCATCACGAAGGTGCCTGCGGGGATAGCCGCTTGCTCGATGATGTGGTCACCAGATCCGGGCGTGATCGGCGTCGTTGCTGTTGCTTTTGCTCTTGCCGCGGTCGCTTCGGATGACGCAGTCGCGGACGACGTGGTCGGTGCTGAGAGCGGCATCCCGAGGGGCGCAGTTGCGCTTCGCTGGGGCGTGCAGGTGCAGTTGTCTCCGCAGCTCGAGTTCGTTGAATCATCCACCGCTCCAGCTTATTCCTGTGCTGGATGGCTCAGTACCGTGCTCATCGCGCCCGTGGTCGGGCAGAGCGATGGCAGTTTCTTCGTGAAGACTTGTTCCGCTCCTGGTCGCCATGCGCAGAATCAACCCGTCTCGTCTCGACCGTCGGGAATCGGGGGTTGACTTGGTGCGAGAGCGCCTCAGGCGCGGATCAGCTGTTCGCTGGGGTGGTGCGGCTTGTCATGCTTTTTGGGCCGGCTTCAAGTCGGGCAGAAGGCGCGCCACAATGTCGTTGGCGATGTACTTCGGGAATGCCCAGGCCAAGTCGCCATCATGCGTAGAAAGAACAAAATGCGCGGAGTCTGCCCAGGCTGGGGTAGTCCCGAAGTGTGGTTCCTCAGCAATTGGCGTGAGGTTGAGCACCGGAATTCTGCGTTCGCCCACAATTCCCATCGTCGGAACGAATTTCAGGTGGTGGTCGGTGATTTCGCAGACACCGTTGCTCCATTCGGTGCCGATGTTGAGAACGCGACCATCGATCGCCCGAAGAGCACAGATCACTTTGTTTTCTTCCAGGAGACGGCGATCACGCGTTCGGTGGTTGATCGGGCCCCAATAGATAACTGTGCCGAAAATGAGGGCGAAAAACTCGAAAATAGCCGTCATCCTGCCGTCTCGTCTCGTCTCGTCGTGGCGTTCGAAGGAGTGCGTCTCGCTGCCATGGCAATTGAGGATACTCAGTCTCAGTCTCAGTCTCAGTCTCAGTCTCAGTCTCAGTCTCAGTCTCAGTCTCAGTCTCGGTCTCAGTCTCATTCCCATTCCCGGTCCCGGCGGAGGCGGCAGAGGATGCGGAGGTGTTGCGTTGGCAAGGCAGGTCAGTTTCGTGCTCTTGCTGCACCTTTCGCGATTGCCTCCTCGGAAACTCAGGAGAATCGGCGGGCGCAACACAAACAGCCTTGGCATCCCAGGCTTTGTCGCGCGCCGATTGCGCGATCTCCTGAATTTCCGTGACGGCCGGGACCGCGTGACGGTGTGACGGGGTGACGGCCGTGACCGCGTGACGGCCGGGACCGCGTGACGGCCGGGACCGCGTGACGGCCGGGACCGCGTGACGGCCGTGACCGTGCGACGGGGTGACTGCGCAACTGCGCGACTGCGTGACGGGGTGACGGCGCGAACGCGCGACAGCGCCGCAGCACACCGAATGAGCGCGGAGATACTCTGTGGTCGTGCCGTTCGCTGCACCCTGGGCTCTAAAGCGTTGCCATAACGGACAATCAGGAGTTCGTCGAGAAGCTTCATCACATCTGAAATACCGGAGATTATGGTCTAATCGCTGATGTTTTCGGGCCCGACTTCGTTGTGCACTGGCCGAAAGGCTTCCTCGTGAACGAGAGCCGCGGGCTCGAGGGCGTCCGCGAGGCCATCGAAGGGATCAAGTCAGCTTTTCCGGATTGGCACGAATCGGTGTTGGACCTGATCGTCGGTGACGATCGCGTCGTCACGCGGTACACGTCGACCGGTATGCATCTGGGCCGATATGCGGGGTCGAGGCAACAGGCAAGAAGATAGAGCTCGATGAAATATCGATCTATCGCATCGAAAACGGAAGAATCGCAGAGCAGTGGTGTCTATCTGATGATGTTTCCACGCTGCTCACCCTCGGGCTGCTGCAGAGCGCTCCCGATACGTGAGGGCAAAAAAATGACCCTCGCCCAGTAGAAGCCCGGGAAAGGGTCAAGTGGCTCCGACGGGCGTCGATCCCGTGACCTCACAATTTTCAGTCGTGCGCTCTACCAACTGAGCTACAGAGCCGTAAGAGTTGCCTCTTACTCGTAGGGGTTTCCCCCTACTACAGAAAAAGCCCCTCCTTGCGAAGAGGCTTTCTGTTTGCGACCCTGACCGGACTTGAACCGGCGACCTCCGCCGTGACAGGGCGGCGCGCTAACCAACTGCGCTACAGGGCCTAGCTATTAAATTCTGTGGTGTGTCTGGTGACCCCAACGGGATTCGAACCCGTGCTGCCGCCGTGAAAGGGCGGTGTCCTAGGCCACTAAACGATGGGGCCTCGAAGTCACAGAACTTCTTAGCTACCGAGGGAAAAGCATACGGTGCGTTTCGTGATTTACCAAACTGAGAAGCAAACCTATTTGGTATTTCGTGAAACGCTTTTTCCCAACAGGCTTAAATGTACCTGACTCTGAGCGCTTCAGATACTACGTTCATTAAATGGTTGAGACTTTTGGGCCGCATGTTGTTAGTGTGGTCAATGTTATTCGTGTGACTAATGGCCATTGGTCGGCGCTCAACAACGGTTTAGGGGAACAATGAACGTCACGCATGCGCGTCGGGGGACCGCAGCAAAGCTCACGCTTCGCTCACTAACTTTTCGAGTTGTCGGCTTTACCGCTGCGCTCAGCCTTGTTGTCGGCGTCACTCTCTACAACGGCAGCATTCAGGCAGCATTCGCCGACGACTACCCAACCTGGAGTGACGTCACTGATGCCCGCAACAATGAAGCGGCCACGAAAGTTGTCGTTGCGCGCATCAAGGCCGCACTTGTCGAATTCGAAGCTCAAGCGATCGCAGCCCAGAAAGATGCCGAAAACAAGGGCAACATCTGGCAAGAGGCCGACACTAAGTACCAGGCCAAGGCAGCTCAAACCGAAACTTTGCAACAGCAAGCGGATGCCGCAAGCATCGAAGCTGACGAAGCAGAGAAGCGCATCAGTGAGCTTGCTTCGCGCCTCGTACGTGCTGGCGGTGGCGATGTGACCACGAACCTTCTCGCTAACTCGCAAGACGCAGATGCCCTGCTCTACAACTTGGGCATGTCGTCAAAGATTTCCCAGCAGACGTCCGCACTATTCGATCGTGCAGTTCAGGCCCGCAACACGGCGCAGTCGCTGAGCGATGCCGCCGAAGTTGCCCGTGCCGAACTTGAAGTGCTCAAGATCGCCGCCGAGAAGGCCTTCGTTGAGGCTCAGGAGGCGTCACAAGCCGCTGCCGCCGCCTTAGTGGAACAGCAGGAGCGCAAGATTGAGTTCGATGCTCAGCTGGCCGCTCTGACGTCTGCGCGCGAAGCGACTGAGACGAGCTACCTTGCTGGTGTCCGCGAGCGTGAGAAGATTCGGGCGGCCCAGCAGGCCGCAGCGGAGGCAGCGGCTCAGGTTCCCAACATCGATGCGGGTGAGATCAGTCTGAGCGGATGGGTTCGCCCCGCCGGTGGGTACATCACCGCCGTGTACGGAAACAGCGCCAACTATGGTTCTAGCTTCCACAAGGGTGTTGACCTCGGCTCTAGTTGCAATTCGAGCATCTACGCCGCGTCGAGTGGAACCGTTGTCTATGCGGGTTACGGCTGGAACGGTGGCTACGGCAACTACATCATCATCGAGCACGCCAATGGTCTACGCACCGCCTACGGCCACATCGTTGCTGGCGGCATCCTTGTCTCGTACGGCCAGAATGTGGCTGTTGGTACGAAGATCGCACGCGTTGGTTCCACCGGAAATTCCACCGGCTGCCACCTTCACTTCGAGGTTCGCCCCGGTGGATGGAACACCACTGACCCGGTCTCGTTCATGTCGAACCAGGGCATTCGCCTCGGCTAACGAGTAGCCGCAGGCCTTGTGCGCACGTTCTCGAGTGCGGTGCGAATGCCGCCGCGCATACCGGAGGGGCGTTCAACGGTCACTCCTGATTCTTCAGCGATAACGGCACCGGCAGCCCAATCGAACTCGTATAGATCTGTTTCCACGAATGCGTCTAGCCGACCGTCAGCGACCTCGCAGAGGCCGAGGGCAGCCGAGCCCAAACTTCGGATATCGCTGAACCCCGACATCAGTTCCGGGATCATGGCGAACTGGGTTTCCCTAACTTCGCGTGAGTAGGAGAAGCCCAAACCGAGAAGTCTGGTTCCGGGACGCTCAGACGGACCGTGTAACTGCCGAGTGCCCTCCGTCGTAGTGAGCCACGCGCCGCCACCCCGCGTTGCGAAGTACAGTCGGTTTAGTGCCGGCGCGTTGACCACGCCGACAAGCCACGTGTTAGTTTCCGTATCTATCGCGGCGATCGACGTGCAGAAGTACGGATTCCCTCGCGCATAGTTTGTGGTTCCGTCCATGGGGTCTATCGACCAGCGGATCGGAGAGCGTGTTGCGCCGCGGTCTTCCAACTCTTCACCGGTGATGGCATCAAACGGCCTGCGGCGCACGATCTCACTACGGATAGCGACTTCCGCGGCAAGGTCAACGTCGGTCACAATGTTTCCGGCTTCACCTTTGGTCGTGATCTCGAGGACGTCATGAATCTTGTCGAGTAGGAGCGAACCCCCAATTTTGGCTGCTGATTGTGCGATGTCCATCAGCTCACTGAGCTCGTATCCAGAATTGCTCATCAGTGGATCCTGCTTTCCGCTAAACGGCGTGAGAAGTGCGTTTTTTGCACTCTTCCGTATTCGACAAGGTGGCTTCGCAACACCATAACCTGCCGGGAACGCTGCACTCCCTCCGGTGATGAAGCGAGCTGTTGGGGCGTCAGAGCAGGTGCAGGCAAAGCAGGCGAGGCCGTTGCGCGCGGGGCTATTTATGGCCTAGCGAGCCCGATTTACGGCTCGCTAAGGGGACCATTACTAACTCACAGCTCAACTCTTCCGAGTTTGATCGAAAAAGGAAAAATCGGTCCGACTATTCACCGGCAACTCTGGGACCGCGCAGAGGCTTTAGTGGCCTTCGGCCTTGAGCTTCTCGAAGCCAGCGACAACGATCGCTTCGGCTTCTGCTGCGTCGCCCCAGCCGTCGATCTTGACCCACTTGCCGGGCTCAAGGTCTTTGTAGTGCTCGAAGAAGTGCTCGATCTCTTTGCGAGTGAACTCAGGAACATCGTTGAGGTCCTGGATGTGCGACCAGCGTGGGTCCTTCGCCTGAACGCAAATGACCTTCGAGTCGATGCCGCCGTCGTCGCTCATGTTGAGCACAGCAACGGGGCGCACCGAGATGCCAACACCGGGGAAGGTGGGGGCGTCGAGCAGGATCAATGCGTCTACGGGGTCACCGTCGAGGCCGAGAGTGTTCTCGAAGAAGCCGTAGTCGGTGGGGTAGGCGAACGTCGTGAAAAGAAAACGGTCCAGAAAAACGCGACCAGTTTCGTGGTCAATTTCGTACTTGTTCCGGCTTCCGCGCGGAATCTCAACGACAACGTCGTATGCGGCCATGTAGCTGCTCCTAAGAAAATTGTGGGGTTGCTGCAATAACGTTACTGGATGCACTCCGAACGGCGCCCCCGTCTTACTCCCGCAATTGCTGACGTGCGGCGTGCTGTGCGCACTGCGCTTACCTCGTTGCCTGCTGCCAGCGCTGTCTCGGTTGCGAAAAACGATGCAGGATCTGGCTCAGGTGCAAGCGCAGAGCCGCTCGTGCTTGTTGCCCTCAGCGGCGGTCCTGACTCTCTCGCACTTGCGGCCGCAACGGCCTTCGAAGCGTCCAAGATGGGCATGCGAGCCGGTGCCGTGATCGTGAATCACAACCTTCAAGACGGGTCTGCGGATGTCGCAGCCGCCGCAGCCCAACAGGCCCGCGACCTCGGGCTTGACCCCGTCGACATCCGCTCGGTTCTCGTCGGCGACGCCGGAGGGCCAGAGTCTGCCGCCAGGGACGTGCGTTACGCGGCGCTCGCCGCAGCCGCCGCCGAGCATGGCGCGATCCGTGTGCTGCTGGGCCACACCCTCGACGATCAGGCAGAAACGGTGCTGCTTGGCCTTGCCCGCGGCAGTGGCGCCGGCAGTCTCAAGGGCATGGCGGTCGACACTGGCCAATACTTGCGGCCGCTCTTGGCAGTGCCGCGAAGCACGACCGTGCAGTTCTGCACAGACTCCGGGATTGCGGCGTGGAATGACCCCCACAACCTCGATACCTCGTACACGCGAGTGCGGGTTCGACAGACTGTTTTGCCGTTGCTGGAAAAGGAACTCGGCCCTGGCATCCGCGACGCTTTAGTGCGCACGGCCGACCAAGCTCGCGAAGATGCCGAAGCTCTCGACCATTTTGCCGAAGAAATGGCGGAAGATTTGGCCGATATTTCGGAGGCAGGAATCTCGTTGCCGGTTGGCGCGCTCGCTGCGAATCCGGCCGCTCTTCGCCAGCGTTTGATTAGGTTGGCGGTGGCCAGCGAGTTCCACGTTTCGCTCAGCCGCACCCACACTCTGGAGATCGCAAGACTCGTCACCGACTGGAGAGGGCAGGGACCGATCCATGTTCCCGGCGTTAGGGTTGAACGACGAGAGAATCTTCTCCACTTTTCGGCCCACAGTGAGGAACGCGATGCAGTTTAGCGATGTCGAAGGAGACCTCAGCGAGGTCCTTCTGACCCAGGAAGAGATCCACGAGAAGATCGCCGTGATGGCGCGTCAGATCGAGGCCGACTATGCCGGCGAGAAGCTGCTGCTGGTTGGTGTGCTGCGCGGTGCTGTCATGGTGATGGCTGACCTCGCACGTGAACTCAACCTGCCCATCGAGATGGACTGGATGGCCGTCTCCTCGTATGGCGCCGGCACGCAGTCTTCGGGTGTCGTTCGCATCCTCAAAGACCTCGACAGCGACCTTGAGGGCCGCAAGGTGCTCATCGTTGAGGACATCATCGACTCCGGTCTGACGCTTTCATGGTTGCTCGGCAACCTGCGCAGCCGCGGTGCTGCCTCCGTGGAGATCTGCACCCTGCTGCGTAAGCCGGATGCCGCCAAGGTCGAGGTAGACGTCAAGTACGTCGGTTTCGACATCCCCAACGCGTTCGTGATCGGCTACGGCCTCGACTACGCCGAGAAGTACCGCAACCTGCGCGGCGTCGCAGTGCTCGCTCCTCACGTCTACGCCTAGGGCTCGCTGAATGAGGGCGAAGGCAGCAATCGATCAGGCGACCAACGAGATCGTTGGACTGTTTGAGAATCGGGTGACCGAGCAGAAAACTCCCGGCACGTTTTTCGCGGTCTTTGGGCCGGATGGCATCGTGCTGGAGGGTGGCTACGGCGAGAAAATTCTCGGCGAGGGCACCGCTCCCGATCGCGACACCGTGTTCCGCATCGCGTCGTGCACCAAGAGCTTCACATGCACGATGTTACTGATGCTGCGCGACCGTGGGCAGCTCGACCTTGATGCACCGATCACTGACTTTGTGCCCGCGTTCCGGCCGCTCGCGCCCGAAGCTGCTCCCGTCACGCCGAGTGTGCGCCAGCTCATGACGATGTCGGCCGGGTTCCCCACCGATAACCCGTGGGGCGACCGCATGGAGGAGATGACTCGGGCCGAGCTCGACGAGTTCGTGGCAACGGGCATCCGCTATTCCACAACGCCGGGCACTCGATTTGAGTATTCGAACCTCGGGTACGCGCTGCTCAACGAAGTGATTGCTGAAGTGACGGGTCGCAGCTACCTCGAGGCGATGACCGCGGAGATTCTCGAACCGCTTGGCCTCACCTCGACCCGTTTCGATGAAGATCCGGATGCGGATGTCGCCCTCGGTTACCGGCTAGCCAATGGCGCGTGGCAGGTTCAGCCGTTCACTCTGCCCGGGGTGTTTTCGGCCATGGGTGGCCTATTTTCGACCGCGACCGATCTGGTGCGCTGGTCGCTGTGGCTCGCTGGCGCCCTCGATCCAGAGGACACCTCAGACGGACCGTTGTCTGCCGCCAGCCGTCGTGAACTGCAGCAGATTCAGCGCGCAGTGCCGGGAAACATGTCGAAGGTTGCCGAGTTCACGGAGCCGACAGCTCACGGCTACGGCTACGGACTGTTTGTCGATGAGGGCACGACGAAGATCGTCTCGCATTCGGGCGGCTACCCGGGTTTCAGTGCGCATATGCGCTGGCATGCGCCAACCGGCCTCGGCATTGTGGCGTTTGAGAATGGCACCTTTGCGGCATCCTCGATTCCAGCAACTCAGGCGTTGCAAGCTGCACTCAACAGCTACGGCGAGCTGACGACGCCGGCACCAGCGTGGCCCGAAACTCTTGCCGCGCGCGAGGTGTTCGACGGCCTCGTTCGCCAGTGGGATACGCCAAGTGCCGAAGCTGTCGCGGCGGTGAACCTGGCGCTCGACGTTCCCTACGAGGAACGCATCGCTGACATCGCGAAAGCGATTGCCGAGGTAGGGCCGCTCACGGATGCTCCGCTAACCGAACTGCCCCGCACCCTCAGCGATACCCCGGCGGTCACCAATTGGACGATCGAAGGCGAACGGGGGCGAATCAAGTGCCACGTCTTGATGAGCCCTGAGCTTCCCCCGCGAGTTCAAACCTTCGCTGTGAGCACAGAAAATCACTAGGCCAGACGGCAGCGGCGCTCGCAGCATCCATCACTGAGGTGAGGGAGTTGAGATCGCTAAACAACGCGCATTACGCCGAGGGAAAACACGCAGTCGTCTTGCAGCGCAGTAACGGTAACCTTGCAGCACGTTTCTTCAGAGAGAGGTACTGGGTCCCTGACCCGGAACATCATGGATTTTAAGCGCATTTTTCGCGGCCCGGTTCCGTACATCATCATCGGTATCGCTGCAGTTTCTATCGCCGCAACCCTCCTGCTTGGGGAGGGCTACAAAGAGGTGACGACCCAAGAGGGTCTTAGCCTGCTTGAGGGGTCGACGGTCACGTCCGCCACCATCATCGATGGCGAGCAGCGTGTTGACCTTGAACTCTCGAAGGCCGCTGGCGACAACGGCAAGAAGGTGCAGTTCTACTACGTTGCACCCCGCGGCACGGAGATCGTTTCTGCGATCAACGGTGCAGACGTTAACAAGTTCAACGACCAAGTTCCGCAAGAGAACTTCTTCGTCTCGTTCCTGTCGATCATGCTCCCGTTCCTCATCATCGGTGTCATCTTCTTCTTCATCTTCAGCCGCATGCAGGGCGGCGGCGGCAAGGTCATGCAGTTCGGCAAGTCCAAGGCCAAGCTCGTGGGCAAAGACACCCCACAGGCAACCTTTGCGGATGTCGCCGGTGCTGACGAAGCCATCGAAGAGTTGGAAGAAATCAAAGACTTCCTGAAGGAGCCGGCCAAGTTCTTAGCTGTTGGCGCTCGCATCCCGAAGGGCGTACTGCTGTACGGCCCTCCCGGAACCGGTAAAACACTGCTTGCTAAGGCAACCGCTGGTGAAGCCGGCGTGCCGTTCTACACAATCTCTGGTTCTGACTTCGTAGAAATGTTCGTGGGTGTTGGTGCAAGCCGCGTTCGTGACCTCTTCGAGCAGGCCAAGCAAAATGCTCCCGCGATCATCTTCATCGACGAGATCGATGCTGTCGGTCGTCACCGTGGTGCCGGAATCGGTGGCGGTAACGATGAGCGCGAACAGACCCTCAACCAGTTGCTGGTCGAGATGGATGGCTTCGATGTGAACGCCAACGTCATCTTGATTGCCGCGACTAACCGCCCAGACGTTCTTGACCCTGCGCTTCTTCGCCCCGGTCGCTTTGACCGCCAGATCGGTGTTGATGCTCCTGACATGCAGGGCCGCAAGCAGATCCTCGAAGTGCACGGCAAGGGCAAGCCCATGGCCGAAAGCGTTGACCTTGAGGTGCTTGCTCGCAAGACTCCTGGTTTCACCGGTGCAGACCTCGCCAACGTTCTTAACGAAGCAGCACTGTTGACGGCGCGCTCGAACGCACAGCTCATCGACAACCGTGCCCTCGACGAGGCCGTAGACCGCGTGATGGCTGGCCCGCAGCGTCGTTCGCGTCTCATGAACGACAAAGAGAAGCTCATTACCGCCTACCACGAGGGTGGTCATGCGGTGGCTGCTGCCTCGATGCGCAACACTGACCCCGTCACCAAGATCACGATTCTTCCTCGCGGTCGCGCCCTCGGCTACACGATGGTGATGCCCCTCGAAGACAAGTACTCCGTTACACGCAACGAGTTGCTTGATCAGCTCGCTTACGCGATGGGTGGCCGCGTTGCCGAAGAAATCGTCTTCCACGACCCGACGACCGGCGCATCCAACGACATCGAAAAGGCAACATCGATTGCGCGTCGAATGGTCACCGAATATGGCATGAGCGCCAGAATTGGTTCCGTCAAGCTGGGCACCGGATCGAGCGAACCGTTCATGGGTCGCGACATGGGTGCCACCCGCGAATATTCCGACGAGTTGGCCAAGATCATCGACGAAGAAGTTCGCGTGCTGATCGACCAAGCCCACGACGAGGCCTGGCAGATGCTGAACGAGAACCGCGACGTACTCGACAAGCTGGCACTTGAATTGCTCGAAAAAGAGACCCTCGACCACAACGAGCTTGAGAAGATCTTCACGGGTATGGCCAAGCTGCCGGAACGCCCACAGTGGCTCTCGAGTGATGCACGCCCCGTTTCGCAACTGCCTCCGATCGAGGTTCCCCAGAAACGCACTGAGGCCACCGAAGCAGTCGAGGGCGACGACAGCACCCCGTCGCAGCCGGAACGTAAGCCACGGCCACGCAAGTCGCCGGGCATCGCGACGGCCTAGTCAGACCATGTCGATCGACATCGCACGCATTGAGGCTGCGGTAGCCGAAATTTTGGATGCCGTTGGCGAAGACCCGGCGCGAGCTGGCCTCACGGCCACACCGCGCCGGGTCGCTCAGGCTTATGCCGAGTTCTTCGCTGGCAACGATGTCGACGCTCGGGAACATCTCTCCGACAGCATCGAGTTCACCGCCAATGCTGATCAGACTGGTGAGCTTGTTGTTCTGCGCGATATCGAGTTTCGGTCGATGTGCGAGCACCACTTGCTGCCGTTTCTGGGGGTAGCCCATCTGGCCTATGTTCCGGATGAGCGGATCATCGGCCTCGGCAATTTAGCCAGAGTTGTCGAGACAATTTCCGCGCGAGCGCAACTTCAAGAGCGGCTCACCGAGGAGATCGCTGATGCCATTGACGATGGCCTTTCTCCGCGAGGCGTTCTCGTTGTCATCGATGCGGTTCACGGGTGCGTTTCTGCCCGAGGTTCGCGACAGACGTCCAGCTCAACGGTCACTCTTGCGTCGCGAGGGGTGCTGAGCAACCCGGTCGAGCGCGCAGAAGTTATGGCGCTCATTGGCCGAGGTGGCAATGCGTAGAAGGCCGCAAGTGCCCGTGCCGCGGGTCATGGGCATTCTTAACGTGACCCCCGATTCGTTCAGCGACGGCGGCCAGTTTTCTCACGTCGATCGGGCGATCGCTCACGGTCTCGAACTGAGAAATCAGGGCGCAGACATCGTGGATGTCGGGGGAGAGTCGACTCGTCCCGGTGCCGAGAGGGTTCCACCAGCGCAAGAGCAACAGCGCGTGATCCCCGTGATCGAAGCGCTCGCGGCCGAGGGAGTGACGGTGAGCATCGACACGATGAATGCCGAGACTGCTGTGGCCGCGGCGAAGGCCGGTGCATCCATCATCAATGATGTGTCTGGCGGTCTCGCTGACCCGGAGATGTACCGCACTGTTGCCGAAACTGACCTGTTCTATATCGCGATGCACTGGCGCGGGCACAGCAGCGAGATGGCCAGTTTGGCGAACTACACCGACGTGGTCACTGATGTGCGCGCTGAATTGAAAGACCGCCTCGTCGAAATGATGGTGTGGGGAATCAACCCCGACCGCGTCGTGCTCGATCCAGGACTGGGCTTTGCCAAGAGTGCCCGCCACAATTGGGCGCTGCTGGCACGGCTCGATGAGTTATCTTCCCTTGGGTGTCCCATCCTCATCGGTGCATCGCGCAAACGCTTTCTCGGAAAACTGCTTCCCGCGGATGCCGCAATTACCGACCGCGATCTTGCCACCGCCGTGATCAGCAACGTCGCAGCGCAAGCACACGTTTGGGGTGTGCGAGTGCACGATGTAGCGTCAACTCAGGTCGCGCTTTCGATTTACACCGAATTGCAGAAGGGTAAGAAACGATGAATCCTGCACTCGACGAACTCACTCTCACCGGGTTGCGTGCCACCGCTTTTCATGGCGTCTTTGACCATGAACGTCGCGACGGTCAGGTCTTCATTGTCGATGCAACGGTCTATCTTGATCTGGCAGCGGCAGCACGCACTGACGAGCTCACCCGCACCATCCACTATGGCGAGCTGGCAGAAGAGATTGTCGCTGCGGTGGAATCGAACCCCGTAGATCTCATCGAGACGGTGGCGGAACGAATCGCGGCTGTTGTGCTCGCTCACGAAGCCGCCGTGAGTACCAAAATTACCCTCCACAAGCCATCGGCTCCGATCACGGTGCCGTTCGATGACGTGTCGGTCACCATTACCCGCCACCGCGCTGCACCGAGCCACACGGCCGGGTTCAGCGCAGCGCCGCAAAGACTCTCGTGACACGACAACAACGCCTCCGGGTCGAGCTGCCGGTTGTGCTTGCGCTCGGCAGCAATCTTGGCGATCGGGAGTCGACTCTGCGCGCGGCCGTGCACGCCATCAATGCTCTTGACGGCGTCACGGTGGATGCCGCCTCCAGCATCGTGCAAACGCCAGCACTCAAACTTGCCGGCGTCGACCACTCGGCACCCGCGTACCTCAACGCGGTCGTGCTCGCTCGCAGCGCGCTGGAGCCTCACGCCCTGCTCGAGCGACTCCAGCACATCGAACACGAGCATGGCCGGGTGCGGGACGAGCGCTGGGGTGACCGTACTCTCGACATCGACATCGTGACGTTTGCGCATTTGTTGGTGGATGACGAACTATTGACGATTCCCCATCCGCGAGCTGGAGAGCGTGCGTTTGTGCTCGTGCCGTGGCTGCAGCTTGACCCCGGTGCCGTCGTGCCCGGTGTCGGCGCCGCGGCGGAGCGTCTTTCCGGCATTGAGAATGATGCAACCGAGTTCGAGGCGGAACCCCTGTGGTGAGCCGCACCTCGCCGCTGCACTTGGTCATGGTGGCTGTTGTTGGTGCGGGCGCAGGATGGCTCCTTGAAGTGCTGCTGACCGCATCCGGACGCCCGATCGTGATCCCCTCGATTTCGTTAGCGATTTCGCTGTTCGTCATCGCCGCCGTGCTCGTCGTGCTCGCCGTGCCCATTTACCGTTCCTCGCGCGGACTGCGTCGAAAACGAGTTAACCCGTTTTATGCGCTTCGCGTGGTGGTGCTAGCTCAGGCCTCAAGCTTCTCGGGGGCGTTGCTCGGTGGGGGCACTCTCGCCATCGCGTTCTACTTGTTGAGCCGCACGGTGTCGCCCGGCTCAGGATCGATTACCGCTAGTTTCGTGGTTTCAGGAGGCGCGGTAGGGTTGCTGGTCGCGGGACTCGTCGCTGAATATTTGTGCACTCTCCCGCCCGATGATGACGACTCGTCGTCGGCGAATCCGATGGATCCCCAAGGAGCAGCGTGACTGAGCGACTCGACCTACCTGACACTGAATGGCGCGGAGTCTCACGCAAATACATTGTGGTGGAAGTTGTTGGCCTCATCATCGTTGGGGTAATTATGATGATTGCCACCTCGATCCCCGCGTTCGTGACCGGCATTGTGTGGTTCGCCGCGATTCCGATCTCGCTCGGAATCATCTTCCTCATCAATATTCTGCTCACCCCACGACGGGTGCGCGCCATCGGTTACATGATGCGCGCCGATGACCTCGTGTTTCGTCGCGGACTGATGTTCCGCCGCGTGGTTGCTGTGCCCTATGGCCGGATGCAACTCGTTGACATCAATCGTGGCCCCCTCGATCGCGCGGTGGGCTTAAGCGAACTCAAATTTGTGACGGCAGCGGCATCCACCGGCGTTGTTATTCCTGGGCTGCCGCAGCAGGATGCTGAGGAGTTGAGAGACACGCTCGTCGCCCTGGCTGAGAGTCGTCGGGCCGGGCTGTGAGCGAGCTCAACGAGCACGAACCGGAACGGGCCGACCTCGCCGAGTCGCAAGTGCCGGCTGCCAACCTTGCCGAGCAGGTAGCGCCCGTCTCCGAACCCGCCGAGCCGGTAGCGTCCGTCGCCAACCTTGCCGGGCTCCCCGCCGAAGCTCAACGACTTGCCGATGGTGAATGGCATCGCCTGCACCCGGCCACCCCACTTTTGCGCGGTGGCATCGCGCTCATTGCCGTCATCGGCGTAATCGTCGTCAATGCTCGAGACTTCTTCCTCGAAACGCTCTTCAACAGCCGCAATGAATTCGATCCCTTTACGCGACTTGCGGAGTCTGGCTTCTTGATTCCGGCGATCCTTATCGTGCTCGCCGTGCTCATTCTTAGTGTGCTCGGCTTCTACTTCTCGTGGCGGATGAACACCTTTCGCATCACTGATGAGCTGGTCGAAGTGCGCAGCGGAATTCTGTTCCGCACTAATCGTCGGGGGCGGCTCGACCGCATCCAGGGCATCAATATCTCTCGGCCGATCTTCGCCAGACTCTTCGGTGCGGCCAAGCTTGAAGTGAACGTGGCTGGTCAAGATGCCAACGTGGAGCTCGCCTACTTAGGCTCTCGGGGCGCGGATGAACTGCGCCGCACGATTCTGCAGCTTGCCTCAGGAACTCGGGCGGCTGAAGCCGCTGCAGCGAGTGTCTCGAGTGCCGTCAGCGAGTTTGGAACTCAGGGCGCAGTAGCGGGCGAACCGGCGAGCAACAGCGAACATGTGGGCCTGATCGAGTCGCGCGTGAACGAATTTCTGGCGCCCGAACTCGACCCGGATGCTGCTCCTCCGGAATCGATCGTGCGGATCAGTATCCCCAGGTTGATCGGGTCGATCGTGTTGAGCGAGGCCACGATTATTGCCGTGTTGGCCGGCGTGGGAATCATTGTCACGATCGCCATTACCGGCCAATATGGGTGGCTGTTCGCCTTCCTGCCTGGCGTGCTCGGTCTTGGCGGTTACCTCGCCTCGCGACTGACGAAGTCGCTGCGGTACTCGATTGCGTCGACTCGCGATGGCATCCGCGTGGGGTACGGCTTGCTGTCGACGACTAATGAAACGCTTCCCCCCGGACGCATCCACGCCGTCGAGGTCTCTCAACCCTTGCTGTGGCGCCCTGCCGGTTGGTGGGAAATCAAGATCAACACGGCATCACAGGCCACGAGCGCCACGGGGGACGCCGCAAAGAAGACGCTGCTGCCCGTCGGCGATATGGCCGATGTGCACCGGGTATTGCAACTGATCCTGCCGACCCTCGCCGATGAAAAGTCGCGCGAACTGCTCGAATGTGGCCTCGCAGCGGGAGCCCACGACGATGACTTTGTGACGTCGCCGAAGCGGGCGCGGGCACTGCGGTGGTTCTCGTGGCGTCGCAACGGGTTCACCATGATTTCGGATGCTGTCGCCCTGCGCAAGGGATCAATCTGGCGTTCCTTGGTGCTGGTTCCGCAAGCGCGCATGCAGAGCGTCAGCATGGGCGAAGGTCCGCTGCTGCGCCGGATGGGTCTCGCGGAATTACGCGTGCATACGGTCGCCGGCCCCATCTCCGCCACTATTGGTGCTCTCGATCGCAACGATGTCATCAGGTTCTTTGACGAAGTTTCGCGCGCCGCCGTGCTCTCGGCGAGCGTCGATACGAGTCACCGCTGGGGCAGCGCGGCAACCGAGATGACCCCCGCCGCTAAGGCGATCGGGGATACCCCGTAGTGGCACCGGCAGCAGGCCGGCTAGGAATCGGCATCATCGGCGCGGGTAAAGTCGGCCCAATTCTGGGGGCGGCGCTCGCCGGAGCCGGTCACGCAATCGTGGGCATCGCCGCGACTTCTGAGCGCAATCTGGAGCGCGCGAGTGCGATTCTTCCTGATGTTCCCGTGCTCGATATTCCGACTCTGGTTGAGCGAAGTGAACTCGTGATTCTGGCGATTCCCGAAGGCGAGATCGAGTCGTTCGCGCAAGGCCTGGCCAGCGCGGGAGTGTGGCAGCCGGGCCAGCTGGTGCTTCACACCGCGCCAGGACTCGGTTATACCGCGCTCGCACCGGCCTTGGCCGCTGGCGCGATTCCGCTTGCCGTGCATCCGGCCATGGTGTTTACGGGCACCAGCCTCGACCTCACGCGACTACACGAAACGTATTGTGCGGTGAGCGCGCCAACTCCTGTTCTTCCGATTGCGCAGGCGCTCGTGGTTGAGATGGGGGCAGAGCCCATTGTGATTGCGGAGAACGAGCGCGCAGCGTGGGCAGAGGCGGTCAGCACAGCGACAAGTTTCTCGGCGGCGATCGTGGGGCAGTCACTCAACTTGCTTGAGAACGTCGGCGTAGAGAACCCGGCTCGTGTCTTGGGCCCGCTCTTGCGCTCCTCTGTTGAGAGTGCGCTCGCTTACGCAAGTGCGACTAGCATCGATGTTTCCTCGTTCGACACCGAACAGAGGCCCCATTCACAGGAGGATCCCTCGTGATTTCACACCCTCGCCCCCAAGTTATTGAGACCGTCGCTGGGATGCGCGATGTAGTAGCCCACGAGCGCGACGCTGGTCGCACCGTTGCTTTGACACCAACTTTGGGAGCGCTCCACCAGGGTCACCTTGCGCATGTTGAGCGTGCGGCCGAACTCGCGGACGTGCGTATCGTCTCGATTTTTGTGAATCCCACCCAGTTCGGTGCGAACGAAGATCTGGACAAGTATCCGCGAACGATGGACGAAGACCTCGACATGCTTGGCGCCCTCGGGGTGCCCTACGTTTTCGCGCCGAGTGTTGAAGAGATGTACCCAAAGGGCGAAACCTCCACGACAATCTCTGCCGGAAAAATCGGCACTACGTTTGAGGGCAAGTCTCGCGCTGGCCACTTCGATGGCGTGCTCACGGTAGTCGCGAAGCTGCTTGCGATCACGACTCCGCAGTTCGTCACCTTCGGCCAGAAAGATGCCCAGCAACTGTTCCTGGTCCGCCGCATGATTACCGACCTCAACATTCCGGTGCAGTTGGAGATCATCGAGACGGTGCGAGAAGACGATGGCCTCGCGCTCTCGAGTCGCAACCAGTTTTTGGATGCCAGCCAACGCGAAGCAGCCGTCATCTTGTCGACGGCGCTGAAAGCCGCGACCTCGGCCGCTGACAGTGGCCTTGACGC
Source organism: Salinibacterium sp. M195 (assembly GCF_019443965.1). Classification (GTDB taxonomy): domain Bacteria; phylum Actinomycetota; class Actinomycetes; order Actinomycetales; family Microbacteriaceae; genus Rhodoglobus. Next base: position 898,677 of record NZ_CP040814.1, read on the forward strand.
GGTGATCGCGGCCGCGCAGGGTGCGCTCATGGGGCAATCGGGCGTCGAGCTCGACTACTTCACCGTTGTTGACACCGAGACCTTCATACCGGTGCCCGATGGCTTCCGTGGGCCGGCGACGGCGATCGTGGCGGCCCGTGTCGGAGACACTCGTTTGATCGACAATCTCTCGCTCTACGTCGGGTAGTTTTTCGGCTGATTCGGCGGCGCGGCGGGGTAGTCGCATCCCGGCTACGATTGAGGGCGTGAATGACGCTGCCAACGCTCCAGAACCCACCGAGGCCGAAGTTTCTGAACAGAAAGCTGTTCGGCTCGAGAAGCGTCAGCGACTCATCGATTCTGGCGCTGAGGCGTACCCGGTTGGGGTCGCTATCACGACAAGCATTCCGGCGGTGCGCGCCAAGTATCCCGCGCTAGAGGCAGACTCCACCACGGGCGACACTGTTGGCCTTGCTGGCCGCATCGTGCACCTCCGCAACACCGGCAAGCTGTGCTTCGCATCGTTGCAGGCTGGTGATGGCGCGCGCATCCAAGTCATGGTCTCTCTCGGCGAAGTCGGCGAAGATGCCCTCGCTCTGTGGAAAGAACTTGTTGACCTCGGTGATCACCTCTTTGTGAGCGGTGAAGTCATTTCGAGCCGCCGCGGTGAGCTTTCCGTCATGGTGAAGGAATGGAAGATCGCCGCCAAGGCCGTATTGCCCCTCCCGAACTTGCACTCCGATTTGAGTGATGAGCAACGTGTTCGTAGCCGCTACCTCGACCTCATCGTCCGCGAGCAAGCACGCTTCACCGTGCGCGCCCGCGCCAAGGTCAACGCCAGCCTGCGCGCAACATTTGCCGCGCATGAATACCTCGAAGTCGAAACACCGATGTTGCAGACAATGCACGGTGGGGCATCCGCTCGCCCGTTCGTCACGCACTCGAATGCCTTCGACACTGAGCTTTACCTGCGCATTGCGCCTGAGCTGTTCTTGAAGCGTGCCGTTGTCGGTGGCATCGAGCGTGTGTTCGAAATCAACCGCAATTTCCGCAACGAGGGTGCTGACTCAACGCACTCGCCCGAATTTGCCATGGTCGAGGCTTACCAGGCTTATGGCGACTACAACCAGATGGCCGACCTCACGCAAGAGCTTGTGCAGAACTCAGCAGTTGCTGTCACCGGCGGCATGCTGGTCACTCTTTCTGATGGCAGTGAATATGACCTCGGTGGCGACTGGGCGCGCATCTCAATGTATGACTCTCTCAACGAAGCAGCGGGCTTCACCATCACTCCGCAGACGCCGGCTGCAGAGCTGAAGACGTTGGCAGACGCCGTCGACATCGGAGTAACTCAGCCGACCCACGGCAAGTACGTGGAAGAACTGTGGGAGCACTACGTCAAGCCGGGTCTCGACCGTCCGACGTTCGTTATGGACTTCCCCGTCGACACCAGCCCGCTCGTGCGCGACCACCGCACCATCGACGGTGTCGTAGAAAAGTGGGACCTCTACATTCGCGGCTTCGAACTGGCGACTGGCTATTCTGAGCTCGTTGACCCCGTTATTCAGCGCGAACGCTTCGTGGAGCAGGCGCTGTTAGCCAGCCAAGGCGACGTCGAAGCAATGCGTCTCGACGAAGACTTCATCCGTGCCCTTGAGCACGGCATGCCACCAAGCGGCGGCATCGGGGTCGGCGTTGACCGCCTACTGATGGCGATCACCGGGCTCGGAATTCGCGAAACAATTCTCTTTCCGCTGGTGAAGTAGCAACTATGACTGACTACGAGTCGCCGTCGAGCGCTGAGAATGCTGAGAACGCTGGCGAAGACGCAAGCCCGGTGAGCCGCAAAAAGTCGGCCATCACGCCCATGCGCATCGCACTCTGGGTGCTGGTGGGTGGCGCTGGTCTCATCATGGTGATCACGGGGCTCGTCGGTGTTTTGGTGAAGGCGCAGTAGTGGACCGCAAATCATCACGGCTCATCATGACTGTGACTCTCGTGGGACTTGTCGTACTCATCGCCATAGTCACCTTCGTGAACGGTTAGGCTGAAGACGTGCCTCAAGAATTCTGGTCGAACGCGATCTTCTCCATCGTGCCCACGGTCGCCGTTGGGCTCATTTTTTGGTTCGTCATGGCCGCGATTATGCGCTCAGACCGCACCGAGCGAGAGAGCTACGCCAAGATCGAGGCAGAAGAACGCGCCAAGGCCGCCCCACGCGTCGACTCCACGATCCAGTCTTAGGCCGAACCGCGCAATTTGATCTCGGTGGGCAAGATTCGTCCGGGGCTTTCCAGCGTCGTGCCATTCACCAGGTCGAGCACCATCGATGCCGCCTCGCGGCCCAACAGGTCGGCTGGCTGACGAACCGTTGACAGCTGCGGCTGGCACCGAAGCGCCCAGTCGCTGTCATCAAATCCCACAATTCCTACGTCGCCGGGAACGGAACGTCCGCTCTCGCGGAGCACATCCATTGCGCCGGCAGCGACGGCGTCGGATGCCGCGAAGACCCCATCGATGTCGCCAGCGCGTTCGAGAAGCATCTTCATGCCCTCGACGCCGCTAGTGCGCGAGTAGAGGGAAAAATCGACGACGAGGTTCTCGTCGAAGTCGTCGCCCATCGCATCCCGAAAGCCGGCGAGGCGTTCGCTGCCGGAGTCGCGGTCGAGGGCGGCGGCAATCATGCCGACGCGCTTGCGACCGGTTGCCAGCAGCGCGCGCGTGATATCGCGGGCAGCACTGCGATTGTCGATGCCGACGTAATGCATGTCTGGGGTGCTCTCGGGGTGGCCGACGAAGACGGCGGGGAGTCCGATGTGAGCAATGGCGTCGGCAATGGGGTCGTGTTCTCGTGCGGAGACGATGACGGCGCCGTCAACGAAACCGCCGCGAAGGTAGTCAGCGATGCGAGCACTGTCGCGGTCTGATCCGATGATGAGGCAGACGAGCTGGTAGTCGGCTTCGGAGAGCCGCTCGTTGGTGCCAAGAAGAATCGCGCCGATATTGGGGTCTTCGAGAAACACGGAGTGCGGTTCGTGCACGATGAGGGCGATCGCTTTTGAGCGCTGGGTCGCAAGGTTTCTCGCAGCCATGTTGCGCACGTAGCCGACCTTGGCTATGGCCTTTTCGATGGCGTCGCGGGCGGAGTCTGAAACGTATGGTTCGCCGTTGAGCATTCGCGAGACGGTGCCTCGTGAGACGTTCGCTTCAGCGGCGACATCAAAGATTGTCGCGCGGCGCGGTCGGGTACCTTGTCTTGCCATGACCCCATGCTATCGGTCGGGAGGGCGAGGGCTCGCCCGACTTTCCGGGACTGTTCACGTTCACAGACACGCCGAAAAGTTGACACTTCGATTGATGTTCGCTTAGTCTGTGCACGCTCCCAGAAAATCACATCGATTCTTTTGGGTCGCATTCTGTGCACGTTCACAGAAAGCGTCTGCAGAACACATGACTCCGCGCACGAGCGACAGAGTCAGAGGCCAAAGGAGGCACGCGTGACCACACCCCGCGCAGATCGCGTCGCGAGCTGGTCACCCGATTCCCTCGTTCTCGGGTGTGACTACAACCCCGAGCAGTGGTCAGAAGAAGTGTGGCATCAGGATGTCGCCCTCATGCAGGAGGCCGGGGTCAGCCTCGTCGCCATCAACATCTTCGGCTGGGCCGAGATCGAGCCGCGCGCCGGGGAGTACGCCTTCGATCGTCTAGACACGATCATGGATTTGCTGCACTCTGCCGGAATTCGCGTGAACCTCGGAACCGGCACCTCATCGCCACCCGCCTGGCTCACCACCGCCCACCCCGAAATCTTGCCGACCGCCGCTGACGGCACCCGCCGCTGGCAGGGTGGTCGCCAAGGCTGGTGCCCGAGTTCACCCGAGTTCCGCACTGCAGCCCTCGGCCTCGTCGAGAAAGTCGCCGAGCGCTACGGCGGCCACCCTGCGCTCGCGATGTGGCACGTTTCGAATGAACTCGGATGCCATAACGCGCACTGCTACTGCGACACGTCTGCTGCCGCATTCCGCGTCTGGCTTCGCGCCCGCTATTCCACAATCGATGCACTCAACGAAGCGTGGGGCACCGCGTTCTGGAGCCAGCGTTACAGCGACTGGAACGAAATTCTCCCTCCGCGCATCGTTCTCTCGTCGGCCAACCCTGCTCAACGAATCGACTTCTCTCGGTTCAGCTCCGACGAACTGCTCGACTACTACCGTGGCGAAGCAGCGCTGCTCCGCTCGGTGAGCAGCATCCCCGTCACCACAAATTTCATGGTGACCGCTCATATCCGTAGCCAAAACTACTGGCAGTGGGCGAGTGAGATGGATGTCATCGCCAACGATCACTACCTCGATCACCGGCTTCCGCATCCGGTCAGCGAGCTTTCCTTTGCCGCAGACCTCACCCGTGGTCTCGCGCAAGGGGAGCCCTGGATTCTTATGGAACAAGCCAGCAGCGCAGTGAGCTGGCAACCGCACAACCTCGCCAAGCAACCTGGCGAGATGCTGCGCAATACGTTGACTCACGTTGCCAGGGGCGCAGATACGGTCTGCTTCTTCCAGTGGCGCGCGTCACGACACGGTGCCGAGAAATTTCATTCGGCGCTTCTTCCTCACGCCGGCACTGACACTTCCCTATGGCGTGAGACCCTCGACCTGGGTGCGAAACTCCACGCGCTCGAGCCTCTCGCGGGCACTCGGGTCGAGGCTTCAGTCGCACTCGTGTTCAGCTGGGAAGCGTGGTGGGCTGCCGAAGGCGACTCGCTGCCATCGTCGGACGTTCGCTACCTGTCGCAAGTGCATGCCGCCTACGAAGCCTTACGCGCCAACGGCGTCACTGTTGACGTGGTTGCTCCCGGAGCGCCGCTCGACGCTTACAAGCTTGTGGTTGTTCCGAGCCTGTACCTCGTCGACGACCACAGCGTCGAGGTCATCACAGAGTTCGTTTCGGCCGGAGGAGTGGCTGTTGTCACGTTCTTCTCGGGAATCGTTGACGAGACCGACGGCATCCGCATGGATTCCACCGGCGATACTCCTCCGGGCGCCTTCCACGACATGCTCGGTGCGTGGACAGAACAGTTCTTCCCTGTCCTGCCGGAGACGAAACTTGTGCTCAACGATGGTGGGCTTGCCGCTACGTGGGCTGAACACGTTCGACCGACGAGTGCGGATGTCGTTGCCGAGTTCGCGAGTGGCCCGATGATTGGTGGGCCAGCAATCACGCGCAACACTTTCGGTTCGGGTGCTGCCTGGTATGTGGCGACCGCGCTCGACGAATCAAGTTTTGCGGACCTGATGGGTCGTGCAATTAACGAGGCCGGCGTCGAACAGCTCGACGTTCCTGCTGGTGTTGAGGTCGTGACGCGATCGAATGACTCAGCGCGTTTCCGCTTCGTGATCAACCACAGCGCGCATGAGATTACTTTTCCCGCCGACGGCGCAGAATTGTTGACGGAAACTGCGGTCACAGGTTCGGTGACTGTTCCCGCTGGTGGCGTTCGCGTCATCCGCCTGACTGTCGAAGAAGGAGCAACGCGATGACTACAGACATTGCTAAGCCCGCCACCCCCACCACGGAGGTGACGAAGAAGGTTCGCCGCGCGACTAAGGCCACGAAGAACCGTGGAGCTGTGCTGTTCTTTATCGCCCCGTTCTCGGTGCTGTTCTTGTTGTTCTATATTCTGCCGATCCTGGTGGCGATCTATCAGTCGCTGCTGACGGTCGAACGCGAAGGAACTTTTGGCAAGCCAACAGAGGTATTTGGTGGCTTCGTGCAGTACGCACGAGTGTTCCAGGATGACGCTTTCTGGGCATCCATTCTTCGGGTGCTCACCTTCGGTGTCGTGCAGGTACCGATTATGCTCGGCCTCGCGTTGTTGCTCGCACTGTTGCTGGACTCACCGCTCGTCAGGGGCAAGCGGTTCTTCCGCCTCGCGTTTTTCGCACCGTATGCGGTTCCCGGCGTCATCGCCGCGGTCATGTGGGGCTTCCTCTACTCGCCCAAGCTGTCGCCGTTCACCGCGATTACGAGCGAAATCAACTTCCTCGGAGCCGACCTTGTGCTGTGGGCTATCGCCAACGTCGTGACGTGGGTGTTCGTGGGTTACAACATGATCATCATCTACTCGGCGCTGCTCGCGATCCCGAGCGAAATCTACGAAGCCGCTCGCCTCGATGGTGCTTCGCAGGCGCGCATCGCGTGGTCGATCAAGATCCCGCTAATCACCCCGGCGATTACGCTCACCGCCATCTTCTCCATCATCGGAACGCTGCAGTTGCTCGCCGAACCTCAGGTCTTCAAGAGCTTCACCTCGGCCGTGACCAGCACCTTCACCCCGAACTTGCTCATCTATTCGACAGCGTCGGTGCCGAATGTGAACCTGGCTGCCGCTTTCTCGGTCGTGCTCGCGCTCTTCACCTTTGCGCTCTCGTTCACCGTGCTCAAGTTCACCCAGCGAAAGGCTGACTGATGAGTGCCACGACAACTTCCGTGAAAAAGCACAACGGTCCCCGCGAAAGCCTGTTCTCTCGGGCGGGCGCCATGCTCGTTATGGCTATCTGCACTTTCTATTTCTTGGTGCCGATCTGGTGGCTCTTCGTTGCCGCAACGAAAGACCGCGCCGACTTCACCACGAGTGCACCGCTCTGGTTCGCCGACTTCAACCTCATTGAGAACATCGGCAACCTGGCGGCTTATCGCGACGGCGTCTTCTTCCGCTGGATGCTCAACAGCGTGCTTTACGCCGGTGCTGGTGCTGCCATCGCAACGCTCTTCGCCACGATGATGGGCTACGCGCTGGCGAAGTACAGCTTCCGTGGCCGCGAAACGCTCTTCAACGTTGTGCTCGGTGGAGTGCTGGTTCCCGCAACGGCTCTCGCGCTTCCGCTGTTCTTGGTCTTCAGCCAGGTGGGCGCAACGAACACGTTCTGGTCGGTTTTCCTGCCCAGCATCGTGAGCCCGTTCGGTGTCTACCTTGCGCGTATCTATGCGACCTCGAGCGTGCCCGACGAGCTTGTCGAGGCTGCGCGCATCGATGGTTCCGGAGAAGTTCGTACGTTCTTCACCGTTGCCACCCGGCTGATGACGCCGGCAATGGTCACGATTTTCCTCTTCCAGTTCGTCACGATTTGGAACAACTTCTTCCTCCCGCTCATCATGCTGCGCGACGAGAAGCTGTTCCCCGTCACGCTTGGCCTCTACATCTGGAACAGCCAAGTCAGCCAGATCCCCGAAATTCGGGCGTACGTGATCATCGGTGCCCTGCTGTCGATCATCCCGCTCATCATCGCTTTCCTCAGTCTGCAGCGCTTCTGGCGCAGCGGACTGGGAACGGGCGCGATCAAGTAGTCGCCCTCTCGACCACTCGGCTTACCCCGAGGGAATCCCCGCACCACACCACAATCACAATCGCAAGGAAGGTAATCGCATGGCTAATCGCATAGCTCGCGCTGGAGGAGCATTGGTGCTCGTCTCCGCGCTCGCACTCTCAGCATGCTCAACCGGCGCAAGCACAGACGGTGGCACTGACGCCGCTGCGTGCATGCCCTCAGATGGACCCGTCACTCTGAGCTTCACCACCTGGCTGCCCGGCATGGAAGAAGCCGTCGCCATCTGGAACGACAAGAACCCCGACATCCAAGTTGAGGTTCAGACCGGACCGAATGGTAACGGCGGAACGTACAACAACTTCTTCAACCAGATCGAAGCAGGCAATGCGCCCGACCTAGGCCAGATTGAGTACGACGCGCTGCCCAACTTCCGCGTGCAAGACGGCGTTGTCAACATCGCCGACTGTGCCGGAGTTCTGGATGCTCAGGACCAGTTCATCGACTGGACCTGGAGCCAGGTCACGTTCGGTGAAGAAGACGCTGTGTACGCAGTACCGCAGGACACCGGCCCCGAGGGGCTGTTCTACCGCGCTGACCTGTTCGAGAACGCAGGAATTGCGATCCCGACCACGTGGGCAGAGTTCGAAGAGGCAGCCAAGGCTGTTCGCGCAGAGGGCGGCTACATCACCAACTTCTCGCAGAGCGACATCAACGCCTTCGCCGGTCTCGTCTGGCAGGCCGACGGCCAGTGGTTCAAGAATGATGGTGAAGCGTGGGATGTAACCCTCGACTCGCCCGAATCGATCATGGTTGCCGAGTACTGGCAGAATCTGATTGACCAGGACCTCGTTGCTGTACTTCCGCCGTGGACCGACGAGTGGAACAACGGCTACAACTCGGGCGACGTGTGGAGCTGGGTTTCTGCAGTCTGGGGAGCAAACACCATCACGAGTGGCGCTCCGGACACCGCGGGAAACTGGGCTGTAGCTCAGATGCCGCAGTGGAACGAAGGCGAATCAGCTGCAGGTAACTGGGGCGGATCGAGCACCGCAGTTCTCAAGGGAAGCGAACACCCCTACGAGGCTGCACAGTTCGCACTCTGGTTGAACACTGACCCCGACGCGCTGTCGAGCATGAACAAGACGGCAAACATTTACCCGGCAACGAAGACTGGTGGCGACCTGCCCGCATTCTCCGAGGGCCTGGACTTCTACGGCGGACAGAACATTTACGATGTGTTCGCTGCTGCCGGCGCCGAGGTCAACCCCAACTTCACGTGGGGCCCGACCATGACGCAGACCTACACGGATGTTGCCGACGGATTCTCCGCCGCAATCTCTGGTTCAGGCACCCTTTCGGAGGCCTTGACCGATGGTCAGCAGAAGACAATCGACGCCATGAAGGCTGCCGCGATTGCTGTCAACGAATAGCTCGAACGACATAGTTCACCTCCGTGCCGCGGGTGCCAGCTTCGTGCTGGACACCCGCGGCACGGGCGTGCCGTCGATCACGCACTGGGGTGCAGACCTCGGAGAACTCGACCGCGAACAACTCGCGGAGCTCGCAGATTCGCGGGAGCGTGCCATCGGGCCCAGTTCGATCGACGAACCCTTTCGGCTGAGCATCGTTCCCTTGCTCGCCGAGGGCTGGAGTGGTCTGCCCGGGCTTGAGGGTCGCCATGATCGCCGCGCTGATTCCTCCGGTGGGCGAGTGCGCCGGCCGGCGTTGCAGACCGAAAGCATCGAGCATCCGCAGCCTGGCCGGGTCTCGATAACGCTCATTGATGCGGATGCGGATGCGGATGCGGATGCGGATTCCGCAGCACTGCGCCTCACTATCGACTTCGAGCTGACAGCCGCTGGTGTGCTGCGCAGCCGCTCGCGAATCACCAATATGGCCACCGAGACTTTCGAGCTTTCGTCGTTGGCAACCATTCTTCCGCTTGCGCCGGTGGCGCGCGAGCGACTCGACTTCAGCGGAATCTGGGCGGCTGAACGAAGCCCGCAACGGTCCGCCCTTGACTACGGCACGTGGCTGCGCGAATCGCGCCACGGCCGCCGCGGTCACGATGACTCCTATGTCATGGTGGCGGGTACACCCGGCTTTGGCTTCCGCCACGGGGAGGTATGGGCCCTGCATCTGGGCACGAGCGGCGACACTCGCATCTGGATAGATCGAACGGCGCTCGGCTTCACGACGATGGGTGCCGCCGAACTTCTCGCGCCCGGTGAAGTGCGTTTGGCAACTGGCGAGTCCCACGAAACGCCATGGGCTTATGCCGCCTGGTCGGAAGCGGGCCTCGACGGAGTGAGTTATCGCTTCCACGAGTGGTTTCGTGGCCTTCCGGCACACCCCTCCACACCGCGACCGCTCACTCTCAATACGTGGGAGGCCGTCTACTTCGATCATAATTTTGAGCAACTAGCGGCGCTCGCCGATGCCGCAGCTGACGTTGGTGTTGAACGCTTCGTGCTTGATGACGGCTGGATGGCAAATCGCACCGACGACAAGCGGGCCCTCGGCGATTGGACTGTTGACGCCGGCTCGTGGCCAGAAGGGCTAGCTCCGCTCGTCGACCGCGTCACGGCCAGCGGGATGCAATTCGGGTTGTGGGTGGAGCCTGAGATGGTGTCTCTCGACTCCGAACTGGCGCGCGAGCATCCGGAATGGATTCTGCGCGACGATGAGCGCCCGCTTCCGAAGTCGTGGCGCAACCAATACGTGCTCGACCTCGACAACCCGGCCGCCCGGCAACATGTGCGGGAGGCAATTGCCGCGTTGCTCGATGAATACGCCATCAGCTACCTCAAATGGGACATGAACCGCGACCTTCTCGGCGGCTCGGTTCACCGTCACGTTGCGGCGACCTATCGTCTGATGGATGAGTTGCGCGAGCGCTACCCGCACGTCGAAATCGAATCGTGCGCTTCGGGTGGCGCGCGTGTGGATGCCGGAGTCCTTGAGCGCGTTCAGCGCGTGTGGCCCTCCGACACCAATGATGCGCACGACCGATTCTCAATCATGCGCTGGACGAATCTTCTCGTGCCGTTCGAATACTTGGGCTCGCACGTCGGCTCATCGCCCGCGCACACGTCAGGACGTTCCCTGTCGCTGGGCTTCCGGCTAGCGACAGCGCTCATGGGGCATTCGGGCATCGAGTGGGACCTCACGGCAACAACCGACGACGAGCGCGATGCGCTGCGTGTGTGGGCTGGCGTCTATCGTGAGCTTCGCGACCTCATTCACACGGGTCGGGTCGTTCGCAGCGAAATCGACGCCGAGCCCATTGTCACGGGGATCGTGGCGGATGACGACACTGGTTCGGTATCCGATGCTGTCTTCTGGGTGACAAACCTCACTACCCCGACCGATTCAGTTCCGACTGCCCGGCGTTTGCCTGGGCTTGACCCGCACCGCACGTATCGCATCAGCCCCGTAGATGTGGGCGCGGCAGCGGCAACCTACCCGGGCACAGCGCCAGCATGGTGGCAGGCAGGCGAGCTCACGCTGTCGGGCGCAGTGCTTGGGGCGGTGGGGTTACATTTGCCGATTTTGCACCCCGATGAGGCGCTCGTTCTGCGAGTCACCGCGGTTGACGACCTCGATTCGAGCGGCGCACTCTAAGCAGCGAGGATCTCGAAGCTAGTCGCGCGGCTTCAGCCTGATCGTGGGCAGCTCGGGCGCAGGCAGCGGATGCCCGTCAAAGTTGGCCACGGTGCCGAAACGTCCGGCGGGGTTGCCGCCGTCAATTACGTCGGCCTGCCACTGCGCGCGGTACTCCACAATCTCGTCGTGACTGCGCCCGATGAAGTTCCACCACATGATGATGGATTCGCCGAGCGGCTCGCCTCCGAGCAGCAGGAGCCGGGCATCCGTCGTCGCGGTGATCGTGAGTTCGGTAAGGCCGGGGGCGAGGTAGGCGAGGTGATCTGTCGGGGTCGCGACGTTCGCGATTGTCACGTCTCCGGTATCCACGAGCACGCCATGTTCGAAGCTGGCGTCGAGAGTGAGCGTGATGCTTGTGCCGGCGGGAACGTCGAGCTGGGCGCCAAGAAGCGGCGAGAAGACGCGGGCTGGCGACGAGACGCCGGCCAGCTCACCGATGAAGACGCTGAGAGCGGCGCCCTGATGCTCGAAGGGTGTTGGCGCATAGTTCTCGAATGCGGGAGCGGTGTTGCGATGCGCATCAGGCAGGGCAACCCAGAGCTGCGCGCCGTGCAGAAGCGTCGGCTCGGAGGGAGAGACCTCGGAGTGCGAGATGCCGTGACCGGCCGTCATGAGATTCAACTCGCCGGGCCGCACGGTCGCGAGACTGCCGACGCTATCGCGGTGCTCGATGTCGCCGGCAAAAAGCCAACTGACGGTTTGCAGGCCGGTATGCGGATGCGGGGGCACGTGCATCCGCGTCGTCTCTGGTCCGTAGTGATCGATGAAACACCAGCCGCCGATGAGTGAGCGGGAACGCTGCGGCAGAGTGCGCCGCACGTTCATTGCCCGCGGACCACCGAGGGGAACCTCGCGCGGCGTGAGCAACTGCACGCCAGCTCCCTGCTGCGTTTCACACAGCACTTCGGCCGGGTTCTTCTCAGGGTTGCTCACGGCGGCTCCTCTACCCGATTGTCACGTCGCTGAGTGCTAGCGTGCCACAAAAATTACCCCGCGATAAGTGGGGTCACCGAACGCCACCATCTGGTCGAGCACCGCGATCGAGACGGGGAGATCGTGGGAGTCGACCCAGGTCTCACCCTGCTCGGCCGTGATCCACGGATCGTTGAGCAGAACAGTGTCGCCATCCACGGCGTGTGCCACGACCCAGTGCGGAGTCGAGGCATCGTGCATGGGCTCTTCTTCGATCAACAGGATCGCCAATTCGCCACTGGCAACGCGCTCAGTGATCTGCTCGATCGACAACGGGGCAGTGTGCTGCTGGATGCCGCGGCTCACCGCTTCGGCTCGAGACTGCTCCTGCAGCTGCTCGCGGAATATGCGCTCTTCGCCCTCGTAAGTTTCCAGTAGCGTCGGCGCAGTCGTATCGAGGTGCAGCTCGAGACGGATAGCCGACGCCGACTGCGCAATCACGTCGTGCACGGCCACCGCGAGACCCAACGGCTCACAGGCCGGAAAGTTGGTGGCCGAACGCCAGAAAGCGAGTTCGCGCTCGCGGGCATCCTCATCTTCGGTGTCAGCGAAGGGCTCAAGGCCCAGGTGGCTGAGGGCGGTCATCGCGGCGACCGCTCCACACGTGAACAGTGTGGTCTGGCCGTAGTAGCGCAGTTGCTCGTGCGACCAGCCGCCGTGCCACAGCACGAAACCGCGAACGCCTTGCGTGCCATCGGCAGAGGAGATGGGGTCGCGCAGTGCGGTGAACCCGAGATCGACAGCGAAGGCGGGGAGGTCGGAATCGAGCGGGAGCTGCCACTTGAGGGCAGCGTCGCCGCGCTCCGCGGAGGCCTCGATTAGTGTGCCGAGAAGAGCCTGAGCTGCAGCGTCACTGTCAGCCCAGAGATCTACGAGCTTCGTGTAGCGCGTATTGGGGCGACCGGAGGTGAGCGTCGCTGCGCTGCCGGTGGGGGAGTCGAGCATCCACACCCGAGGGTTATAGGGCGTGCGGTCGCGTTGCCATTCAGCAGCGCGCTCAGTGCCGAGAGCCTCTATGAGGTGCGCGGGAAGCTCGGCTGGAGAAAGCTCAACGACGGCGTCAGCGGCGCTCGCGTCAGAGTCGGCAGCAGAACCGGCGGCAGCAGGACCGGCGGCAGCGGATTCGGCGGCAGCGGGCTGGGCAGGAGTGGAGGTGTCCACGGGGTCCTTTCGGGGCGAGGTTGGGCGCTTCTGGCGCCGAGCTCAGTGAGTGGGTGCTTCGTGAATCGACGCCGCAACGAGCGCCTGAGTGTAGGGATGAGTCGGGGCGTTGAGCACGTCGTGGCACAGGCCAGACTCGACAACGTCACCGTGGCGCAGCACGTAGACGCGGTCGGCGAGCTGACGCACCACGGCAAGGTCGTGCGAGATGAACAGGATCGAGAGACCGAGTTCGAAGCGGAGTTTCGCGAGCAGGTCGAGAATCTGTTTTTGCACCGAAACATCGAGCGCCGAGACCGATTCGTCGCAGATCAGCAACTGCGGCTGAACCGCCAGTGCGCGGGCAATTGCGACTCGCTGGCGTTGGCCACCCGAGAGTTCCGCGGGGCGTTTGCTCGCAAAGTCGGTGGGCAGTTCCACCAACTGCAGCAGGCCGTTCAGGTCGGATGCCGGGCGACCAGCCACCCGCAGCGCCAACTTCAGCGACCGCCCGACACTGATCATCGGGTTGAGCGAGGAGTACGGATCTTGGAACACGATCTGCATTTGCTTGGGCGTGCGTGTGGCGCGGCCCGGAGCCAGGGCAACACCATCGAACTCGATCACACCGCTAGTTTCGTGTTCGAGGCCGGCAATGCAGCGCGCGATGGTGGTCTTGCCCGAACCGCTCTCGCCGACGATGCCCACAGTTTCGCCCCGGCCCACCGTGACGCTCACTTCGTGCAGCACGCTTTTGTCGCCAAAACTCTTGGTGATGTCGGTCGCGACAACGAGGTCACCGGTCGTGCTGTTGGGCGTAACACCGGCACCTTCGGCGCTAGCAGCAGCAGCAGCAGCCGCGTCGCGAGCGCCAGCGCCGGACGCCGCCCGCACGACCCGAGCCGAGCGATCGGTGAGCGAGGGGTCGGCGTCGATCAGCGCCCGAGTGTACGGATGGCTTGGCGCATTGAGCACGGAGCTCGTGACACCGCGCTCAACGATCTCGCCGTGGCGCATCACGAGCACGTGCTCCGCACGCCCGCGCACCATGCCGAGGTCGTGCGAAATGAGCAGGGCAGCCATGCCGCGCTTTTCTTGCAGGCCGCGAAGCAGGTCGAGAATCTCGCCCTGGTTGCTCGCGTCGAGAGCCGTGGTTGGCTCGTCAGCAATGAGCAGTTCTGGGTCGGTGGCGAGGGCCGCAGCGATCGCAACCCGTTGGCGCATTCCGCCGGACAGTTCGTGCGGGTAGGCGCGGGCGACATCTGCGGGCAGGTTCACTTCGGCAAGGCTCTGGGTGATCAGGGCGGTGCGCTCGTCGCGGCTGAGGCGACGGCCGGCGGCCGCATCGATCGTCATCCCGATCTGGGCGCCGCAGCGGTGTACGGGGCTCAAGCTCGTGAAAGGGTCTTGCAGCAGGAGCGAAATTCGGCGGCCCCGAGTGGCTCGCCACACGGCATCCGTTGACGGCAGCTCGATTGTGGCACTCGACAGCGCAATGGTGCCGCGCGCGCTGAAGCCGGCAGGCAAGAGTCCGGCGATGGCTTTGGCTGAGAGGGTCTTGCCCGAGCCCGATTCGCCGATGAGGGCGAGGGTTTCGCCCGGCGCGATGGAGAAGTCGAAGGGCGCGACAACCACGCCAGCTGGACCATCGATCGTCAGCCCCGCGACGGACACTTGGGCGGTCGCATTAGGGCTACGGCTGTCTGCAGCAGCGGAGTTCGCGGCAGCGGTGTTCGCAACGTCGGTGTCGGTCATGAGCGCCCCGTTCTGGTCAGGTTTTGGCCGAGCCAGTCACCAACGAGGTTTGCGGCCGAAGCGACGCCGATGATGAGTAGCGCCGGCACAAGAACCGCGGCCGGGTTGTCGATCATGATGGCGCGACCGTCGGTGAGCTGGCGCCCCCAGTCGGCCGTACCCGGAGCAACGCCGACGCCCAAAAATGACAGCGACGAGAACGCCACGAGCGCGAAGGCCACGTTGAGCATCGAGTTCGTGATGATGAGCGACCAGACATTCGGCAGCACTTGTGTGAACATGATTCGCGCCTTCGACAGCGACAGCATTTGGGCCGCCTCCACGAAGGGGCGCGCGGCCTGCTCCATGACCCCGGCGCGCACAATGCGGATGTCCGAGGGCGAGAACAGCAGGATCAACAGCAGCACGGTCATCCAGTAGCCAGCGCCGAAGACGCCAGCGACCACAATCGCGGCCAGCAGCAGCGGTAGCGAGAACAGCAGGTCAGTCCAGCGTCCAATAATGAAGTCGATCGGCCCACGAAGATAACCAGACACCGTGCCGAGCAGAATGCCGAGAACCATCGACCCGAGGGCAACACACACCGGACCAACGAGGGCGGATGCCGCTCCCGCGATCGTCAGAGCAAGCACGTCACGGCCGAGTTCGTCGGTGCCGAGAAGGTGGCCGGGGCTGCCCGGTGGCAGGAGCGAATCGAGAATCGACTGGGCGGTGGCATCCGGGGCAATGAGGTTGCCGAAGAGCACCAAAAAGGCGACAGCGCCGAGTAACGCGAGTGACAACCACACGGCCACCGGATGCCGGCGGCGCGACCGGGGAAGTTTCGCTAAGACGATAGCTTCGGTGCTGGTCACTGTGCACCCTCCTTAGCGCGGATGCGGGGATCGAGAAAGACGTACGCGAGGTCAGCCAGTAGAGCGATTGTCGCAATCGTCACGGCGACAAGCAGGGTGAGTGCTTGCACGACGGCGATGTCCTTGAACAGAACGGACCCTTGCAGCAGAGTGCCGAGTCCGGGCAGAGCGAACGTGGTTTCGGCCAGAACGGTGCCGCCGACCAGGAAGGTCAGCACGAGGCTCGCGCCGGTGACGATCGGGATGGCGGCGTTGCGCAGGGCGATCAGGTGAACTTGGCGGTCGGGCAAGCCTCGCGCGCGACCAAAGGTTACGTAGTCGCTTTCAAGTTCTCGCAGCATTGCCGTTCGCGTGAGTTTGAGGATGATCGCGCCGAGTCCGAGCGCCAGAGTGATGGCGGGCAGCACGAGGTGCCACAGGGTGTCGAGTCCGCCCTCGCCCGCGCCATAAACGGGAAAGATCGGCAGGTAGAACGCGAAGACGTAGAGCAGGAGAAGACCGACGGCGAAGGTGGGGGCGCTGAGGCCGACGATGCCGAAACCCGTTGCGAAGCGGTCGATCCAGCTGCCGGAGCGCACCGCGCTCTGAACGCCGAGCGGAACGGCGACAACGAGGGCGAGCACAAACGCGAGCCCGCTAAGCGCGGCGGTGATGCCGAGGCGGGAGCCAATCACATTCGACACCGAATCTTGCAGGCGGATGGACTGCCCAAAGTCACCGGTGAGGGTGTTGCCCAACCAGATCAGGTACTGCATATAGAGCGGCTGATCGAGGTTGTATTGCGCGCGGATGGCAGCAATGGCTTCTGGCGATGATGCCCGGTTGCCGAGCAGGTTCTTGACGATGTCGCCGGGGGCGAGATGCAACATCGAGAACACGATGATGGAGAGCACCAGCAGGATGCCGATGGTGCCGAGCACGCGCACCACAAGCATGCGGCCCAGGGACCGAGCTTGTGATGCGCGTGCAATCGGGGTGGTTGTCACTGCTATCCAGCGGGAGTGAGCAGGGTCGGCCACGACGAGATGAACGCGAATGAGCTGTAGCTGCTCATGTCGATGTTCTTCGAGAACGCGGTTGCGGATTGTCCCCACCAGAGTGGAACGCTGATGACGTCTTCTGCCTGCAGCGTCTCGGCCTCGATGAGGAGGTCGATGCGGGCAGCCGGGTCAGTCTCGGCGCCAACGCGGGCAAACAATGAGAGCACTTCGGGGTTCTCATAGTTCGAGATGTTGTAGTCACCGAGCATGTAGGTCGAGACTTCAGCGGGGTCGCCAAGAGTGGAGAAGTACCACATGAGGCCAACGCCGTAGCTGCTGTCTTGCTCGAGGCTCGCGAGCCATTCCTCGATCGGAACTTCGCGCACGTTCAGCGTGACGCCGATCTTGGAGAGGTTCTCGGCGAGCGACTGTGCTGCGGTTCCGAGCTGCGGCCCCGTGGAAGGGAAGAGCATGTCGGTCTCGAAGCCATCCGGGTGGTCAGAGGCTGCCAGTGCTGCGGCCGCCGCATCGAGGTCGAAGTCATACTGCGGGATGCTCGCCAGCAGGTCGCGGGCATCGTCGGCGCTGTAGACGCTTCCGAGGGATTCGGGCGTCGCGATGGCGGTGGCTACTTCACCGTGGCCGCGCAGCAGTTTGTCGACGATCGTGGTGCGGTCAACGCTGTGGGCGAAGGCTTCGCGCACCTTCGGGTCGGTGAACGGCTCCAGCGCGGTGTTGAAGTACATGCCGACATAGGAGAGGTCATTGACATAGTCAACACGCATGTTGTCGAGGTCTTCCCACTGGGTCGACTGCGCGAGCGGCACGTTGAAGGCAACATCAATATCGCCAGACTGGGCGGCAAGAAGGCGAGTGCCCTCATCCGGAATGAACTTCACGTTGATGTTTTTCACCTCGGGAAGGTCACCCCACCAGGTGTCGACGCGTTCGAAGTTCACGTGCGAGTCGGGCACGAACTCAGTGACCTTGTACGGCCCCGAGCCCAGGAGCAGTGCGCTGCTGGTGCCCACTTCGCCGTTGTTCTCTTCCCAGAACTTCTGCGACGTGATGAAGGCGGCACCACCGGTGCTCATGTTGGCGGCGAAGGCTGCATCGGGTGCCGAGAGGGTCACGGTGACTTCGAGGTCGCCAGTCTTTTCGACGGTGTCAACGCCACCCAAGTAGTAGGAGAGGCCGGGGGAGCTGGTTTCGTCGCGGGCTTGCTCCAAACTGAAGACAACGTCGTCGGCGGTCACCGGGGTGCCGTCTTGGAACATCGCATCCTCGCGCAGTTCGTAGACGTAGGTCACGTCATCCGGCTGCTCCCACGATTCGGCAAGACCGGGCTGCAGGGCGCCATCGGCATCGATCGAGACGAGACCTTCCTGAGCGATGGAGGCGATGTAGTAGTTCAGAATGCCGCTCTCGGCGCCAACATACAGGCTCGAGAGCGATCCGGGCAGGGCAACCGTGATGGTGTCAATGTTGCCGTCGCCGGTGGGAGTGTTCGAGGTGGCACAGCCAGCGAGTAGCAGTGCCGAGGCGGCGACGGCGACGGTGGACGCCCGAGCCCCCTTTACCAGGGTGGAGTTAGTCGATCTCATGCGAAGTTCGTGCCTTTCGGTGAGCGTTACAGGAGGAGTGAAGGGTGCGGATGAAAATTTCGCGCGTTGGAGATGCGAGTGCTGTGACAGTGCCGCGCGATCACTGCTGGTTTTCCGGGCCACCTCGCGCATGGCGAGCAGCCGGAGGGCTACGGCGATGCTGGGGGTGTCGGCCGAGTCGTCGAGCGTTGTCGCATAGATGCGTCGACGAAGTTTGGGCTGCAGCTCGAGAGCGACGACACTCTCGGGCAGGGTCGTGGTGGCGATCGCGAGTTCCGAGAGGAACGTCACGCCGATTCCGGATGCCACGAGCGCGAGTGCCGCGTCAGTTTTGGTGACGTCATGCCGCAGGGTGGGTTTCTCGCCCAGAGCGGTCGCGACAGCAACGAGTTGCTCGGTGCAGGTTGCCGGGCCGCCGATCCAAGTAGAGGGGAGGAGGGCTGCGACGCTGGCTGTCGTTCCGAGTTTCTCGGCAACCGCGCGGGGAACAATCGCGAGCACGTTCTCCGAGAGCAGGAAGCGCGAACGTAGTCCGTCGGCGCTGGTGTGCGAGCTTGAGGTGATCGTGTGATCGCTCGCGTAGCGATAATCGAGGGCAATGTCGGCGCTGCCGTCGGCAACAGCGCCGAGGGCGGCATCCGGTTCTGCCTCGCTGAATTCGACGTGGATGCCCGGAAACTCGCGATCAAGACGCGACAGTAGTGGCGCGATGATGCTGGCGACGGCGGCGGGGAAGGCTGCGAGGCGAACCGCTCCGCGGTCGAGGCCGAGGTGGGCGGTCAGGTCGCTAGCCGCTGCGGTTATGGCGGCATCGATGCGGGGAGCATGGCGAGCTAGGAGGGCGCCAGCTTCGGTGAGCTCCATGCCGCGCGGGGTGCGAGCGACGAGCGCGATATTGAGGCGAGCTTCACTGCGCTTGAGTTGCTGAGTAATGGCCGGCTGACTGAAGCCGAGCCTTCGGGCGGCGGCCGAAACGCTACCGGTACCTTGGATCGCCACCAAGATGCGCAGCATGTGGAGGTCGAGCGCGCGCGTGAGTTCGTCAAGGGTGGCGGAGTCTTCCGATGCGGCCTGCATAACGACACCTTATGGCCAAAGTGCCGATCTATAACGTTACAGAATTATTAACTTTCACTCTGAGCAATTTCGGACCCCGGCGACTGCACCGTGACGAGCAGCTCTCCGACCTCGCACTCCAGCGCAGCGCACACCGCAAACAGCGTCGAGAAGCGGATGGCGCGAGCACGGTCGTTCTTCAACACCGACAGGTTCACGACGCTCACGCCCACAATTTCGCTCAGCAGCGTGAGCGTCATCCCTCGTTGCTCGAGAAGTTCATCGAGCCGACAGTGGATGCCGGTGGCTTCGTTCTCTTCCGCGGGCGCCATCAGACGAGGCCGTCGGTGTCGCGCTGCAGGCGCTCGCCGAATTCGAACGCGGCGGCGACGACGCCGAGGGCGAGACCCCAGGCGAGGGGAGAGAATTCGATAAGTACGCCAAAGATAAGCAAGCCTTCTTCGCCGATACCGCTGTCGCCACGTGCGAGCACGGCATCTCCCAGAAACTGGATGATTTCCGCGTTCGTGATGCCCTGAAGCAGGGGCAACAACATTCCGACTGCCATCACGAGCACGCTCGCTGTAAGGGCTGACCACGTGGCGGAGCGGGCAAAGGGCCGCTTCTTGAGGAGTTTTGTGCCGAGCACAAACACAATGAGAGAGAGCCCAATGCCGAGCATCGCGCCTGCGGTCTCCTGCGACACCAGGAGCACGCGGATTCCGGCCGGGAGACCTTCGATCACCAGCGACACGGACTCGTACTCAGCTTTGCTGATGGCGGCAATTCCGTCGGCGAATTCTGGGGAGCGGGAGTTTGCGATTCCAAGTCCGTCAACAGTAATTTCGTTGGCGGTGAGCAGGTGCACCGACCGAGCTATCAGCAGGATGAAGCTCGCGATTCCGACGAGGAGCGCGCCGAAAGTGATTGCACGGAGCCCGCGTCCGTCAAGAACTTCGAGACGCTTGGCCGTGTGCGGTGATTTCTTCATGTCGAGCTTCCTCACGTTTTTCGATCCTATCGATAATCGTTAAGGTAACGTTTATCGATGGGGTGCGCAAGTGGCGAGCACGCCGTGTGATGCGGAAATTGCACGCCAAACGATTCTCCTCAGGAGTCAACACGACGTACGGTTGAATTATGAATTTTGGTCAACGAATGTTCGTTGCGATGGCGAGCGCTGCCGTTCTGACCCTCACTCTTGGCGCCTGCACCCTCTTCGACAGCACGTCAAGCAACGCGGGTGTCAGCCAGCTCGATCCCGTTCAGCAGCGGGCGTTCAGCGACACCGCAAATGCGGTCAGGTTGATCGGCGGAGTTGAGTCGGTATCGTCGAGCGCCACCACAGGCGACGTGTGGGGAGACGAAATCTCTCTCGACGTCACGGTGAGCCCCGTCGTGTCCGATGCCAGCGTGAGGGTGATTGCCGCGACCCTGCGAAACAGCTTTGATCGCAACGAGCTAGCAACGGTGCCAATAATTCTGACCCTGCGTACCGACGGTGCCCGCAATGGAACCTTCGAGCAGAGAAATTTTGACCTCTCCGACGACGCGGTCGCCAGCAACTTTTCGTACTGGCGAGCGGTCCAAGAGGCAATTGGCGCTGAGCTACGGATGGAGCTGTCACTGAGCCCTCAAGGTGACGACCGCTATATGCGCTCGCTTTCATCGCCCCCTGAGGTCGCTGCCAACGACACGATGGATCGCTTCGTTGAGAACTTTGATGGGCTCGCCGCGGTCCCCGATGTCAACGTCGACAAGTCATACACAATCTGGGCGGTAAACGGATTCCAATCCACCCACACGCTGCCGCCGGCTGACGTCGTTACCCTTATCGACGACATCCGCACGATCATTCCTCTGAACGGCAATTCAGCGGAGGGGCTCCTCTCGGCGGCAGGCGGCGAGTCACTCGAGGGCGTTGTCGTGTATTGGGCCCCGCCCGACGGAGTGCTGCCGGCAACAGAAGTCAGCATCAATCGTGCCCAGTTCCGTGAGCCTGACTGGCGTGCCGCCATCGATGTTGCGATCAGGGCAAGCGCAGAATCAGATGTCAGCGTCCAGTACATCGCTGGCAATAGTCAGTTTCGCCTTCTCACCTCTGCCTGTGAAGGGAACGTCGCGACAACAAGTGACGATGAGAAATTCTTCGAGGCGGTTCGCGACGCGGGGGCTCCGCTATCACCCGATGCTGCGCCAGGTCTCTGCCTCCCGAAGTTCTAATTCAGCGACCCGTATTGGGGCAAGCCCTCTCGCCGCGTCAGAAGTAAGTTTGAATCATGAAACTTCCTAGGCGGCTCTCTTCTGTCGTCGTGACCTCCGCTCTTCTCGCAGTCGCGCTCGGCGGCTGTTCCTTCGTCGGCGACGCGGGTCAAGTGTGGGGAATAGTTGCCTCCGACGCAGAGAAGCAGCGAAAGGTCGCGAGCGTGGTCTCCGCGCTCGAAGGCATCGAGGGTGTCGAGTCTGCGTCATCCGACTTCTCCGCTGACGGCCCGGCGGGAGACGAAGTTCACCTGCAGGTGACCGTGGGGGCGGCATCCACAAAAGAGCAAGCCTGGAAAATCGCAACCATAACCTATGAGGCCTTCTCGAGCGTTGAGCTGGCGGAGACGGTGCCACTGCTCACGCTTCGAATCGCCGGGAACGCACACAGCGTGCTGACCCGCAGCTTCTTCGCCTACTCCGACGAACAATTTGCCGAGGACTTTGACTACTGGCGCGCTATCGAAAAAACGGTCGGCACCGCGCTGTCGATGTCGTTGACCGAGGGATACGTTACCGGCACGTACCTGCGAACGTTCATGGCGCCGGATGGTGTCGATGGCGTCTCCACTGCCGAGGGCGTTATCGACAACTTTGATGCGCTCGCGGCGGTACATGATGAGACCAAGAACCCCACCATGTGGGAATTGTCTGGAATGCGGTCGTATCCGACCCTGCCATCAGCGCAGGCCGTTGAGTTGCTCGACGAGATTCGCGCCACCATTCCCCTCGTCGACTATTCACAACTACCAGAGAACCCTGAGCCAGAATTCGAGTATCCCGAAGGCGTGCAGTTGATGTGGAGCACGCCGTTCTTCGAAGCGCCGACCACCGTCGAGATTGTGATCACTCACAGCGAATATCGTGAATCTGATTGGGATGCCGCTCTAGGTGCCGCGGTCCGTGCGGCAGAATTGGCGAATCTTAATTTTCGATACGCAGCCGGCGATCAGCAGTTTCAGCTGCACACCTCCACGTGCGAAGGCACCGTAGCGGTCTCGGGCGATGATCGGAAACTCTTCGACACGGTGCTCGCGAGCGGCGCACAATTCCTGACCGGCGCTGCGCCCGGCGTGTGCATCCCTGAGCAGTAGCCCAGCACAGTCACGCCTAGGGCGAACAGCGGACTATTTCGCGATTTCTCTGGTTAGTCTCTTTACATCGGTACCGAATTCGTAGCGGTATCAAAGGAGTGAAGAGATGTTTGAGAGATTTACCGACCGCGCCCGTCGTGTAGTCGTCTTGGCCCAAGAAGAGGCCAAGATGCTCAACCACAACTACATCGGCACAGAGCACATTTTGCTTGGCCTCATCCATGAGGGTGAAGGTGTTGCCGCAAAGGCGCTTGAGTCTTTGGGCATTTCACTCGACTCTGTGCGCGAGCAAGTGCAAGACATTATTGGCCAGGGTCAGCAGCAGCCGACCGGTCACATCCCCTTCACGCCGCGTGCCAAGAAGGTACTTGAGCTGAGCCTGCGTGAAGCGCTGCAGCTTGGCCACAACTACATCGGCACCGAGCACATCCTGTTGGGTCTCATCCGCGAGGGTGAAGGCGTTGCCGCTCAGGTTCTTGTCAAGCTCGGCGCTGACCTCAACAAGGTTCGCCAGCAGGTCATCCAGCTCCTCGGAAGCTTCCAAGGCAAAGAGGCTGTCGCTGTTGGCGGCAACGATGCGACTCCCGATAAGGGTTCGCAGGTTCTTGACCAGTTCGGCCGCAACCTCACTCAGGCGGCTCGCGACGGCAAGCTCGACCCCGTAATCGGCCGCGAGAAGGAGATGGAACGCGTCATGCAGATCCTCTCCCGCCGCAGCAAGAACAACCCCGTCCTTATCGGTGAGCCTGGCGTGGGTAAGACCGCTGTTGTCGAGGGACTCGCGATCGCCATCGTTAACGGTGACGTACCCGAGACTCTGAAAGACAAGCAGCTCTACTCGCTCGACCTCGGTTCGCTCATCGCTGGTAGCCGCTACCGCGGTGACTTCGAAGAGCGCCTCAAGAAGGTTACAAAGGAGATCCGCACTCGCGGCGACATCATCGTCTTCATTGACGAAATCCACACCCTCGTTGGTGCTGGTGCCGCTGAGGGTGCAATCGACGCTGCCTCTATCCTCAAGCCACTGCTTGCTCGCGGTGAGCTCCAGACGATCGGTGCAACGACTCTCGACGAGTACCGCAAGCACTTCGAGAAGGATGCCGCGCTTGAGCGTCGCTTCCAGTCGGTTCAGGTTCACGAACCTAACCTTCCGCACACCATCAACATCCTGAAGGGGCTCCGCGACCGCTACGAGTCCTTCCACAAGGTGTCCATCACTGACGGCGCCATTGTTGCTGCAGCGAACCTCGCCGACCGTTATGTGTCTGACCGGTTCCTGCCAGACAAGGCAATCGACCTTCTGGATGAAGCGGGCGCACGTCTGCGTCTGTCCATCCTTTCCGCGCCCCCTGAGCTGCGTGAATTCGACGACAAGATCGCCGAAGTCCGTGGCCAAAAAGAGGGCGCAATCGAAGACCAAGACTTCGAGAAGGCTGCAAGCCTGCGCGACGAAGAGAAGAAGCTCCTCGGCGAGCGTCTTCGTCTCGAGAAGCAGTGGAAGTCCGGCGACGTTGGCGCGAGTGGAATCGTGGATGAGGGTCTGATTGCCGAAGTTCTGGCAGCAGCAACCGGCATCCCCGTCTTCAAGCTCACTGAAGAAGAGTCCAGCCGACTCATCTTCATGGAGAAAGCACTCCACATGCGCGTCATTGGTCAAGAGGAAGCCATCTCGGTTCTCTCCAAAACCATCCGCCGCACCCGTGCTGGCCTCAAGGACCCCAACCGCCCCAGTGGTTCGTTCATCTTCGCTGGCCCCACCGGTGTAGGTAAGACCGAGCTCGCTAAGGCTCTTGCTGAGTTCCTGTTCGACGACGAGTCGGCCATGATCTCGCTCGACATGAGTGAGTACGGCGAGAAGCACACCGTTTCGCGCCTGTTCGGTGCCCCTCCCGGATTCGTTGGATTCGAAGAGGGCGGCCAGCTCACCGAGAAGGTGCGCCGCAAGCCATTCAGTGTTGTGCTGTTCGACGAGATCGAGAAGGCTCACCCCGACATCTTCAACTCGCTCTTGCAGATCCTCGAAGAGGGCCGCTTGACCGACGGCCAGGGTCGCGTGATCGACTTCAAGAACACCGTCATCATCATGACCACCAACCTTGGTACCAAGGACATCACCGCTGGCCCGATGGGCTTCCAGGTGGAGGGTGACTCGGCAACAAGCTACGACCGCATGCGCGGCAAGGTTGTTGAAGAGCTCAAGAAGCACTTCAAGCCTGAGTTCCTCAACCGTGTTGACGAGACCATCGTCTTCCCGCAGCTGAGCAAGCCAGAACTGCTTCAGATCGTCGACCTCTTCATCAAGCGACTCTCCGAGCGCATGATGGATCGCGACCTCACCGTCGAGCTCACTGTTCCCGCCAAGGAGCGTCTCATCGAAGTCGGGTTCGACCCCACTCTCGGTGCACGACCGCTCCGCCGCGCAGTGCAGCACGAAGTTGAAGACGCCCTGAGTGAGAAGATCCTGCACGGCGAACTCAACGCCGGCGACCACGTGCACGTTGACTTTGTTGACAGCGTGTTCGTATTTACCACTAGCCGCCAGCCTGGACTCCCCGAAAAGGAACCAGCTGAGGTGGAGGCCTAAGCCTCACCGCAACGACACGTGGCTGGGCCGCACCGAGAGGTGTCGGCCCGGCCACTTCGTCGTTAAGCGGTACCGTTAGCGCGTGACCACATTCAGCATACGATCGGCGATTACTGCCGACGTGCGGGCAATTCAGGGCCTCATTGAGCCCCTTGTCAACGAGCGCATCCTGCTCGGCAAAGACCTCGTCGTCTTCTACGAGGCAGTGCAGGAATTTCGGGTTGCCGTAACCCCTGACGGCCACGTCATCGGGTGCGGTGCGCTGCACGTCATGTGGCACGACTTAGCCGAAGTGCGAACGCTGGCGGTGTCATCCGATTGGCTTGGCAAAGGTGTTGGGCACGCACTGCTTGCCCAGATCGAACAGGATGCGCACGCTCTCGGCCTTGAGCGCTTGTTCTGCCTCACCTTTGAGACCGACTTCTTCGCGCGCAACGGCTTTGAGCCTGTCAAGGAAGAGCTTGTCGATCCTGCTGTATTTGCTCAGCTTTCGCTCTCACCCGATGAAGGAGTGGCCGAATTCCTCGATCTTTCTCGTGTGAAACCTAATACCCTCGGCAACACGCGCATGCTGAAGCGTCTTTAGAGGCCCGAGACGCTTAGCCTTACGGTATGTCGACGTTTCGGAATCCGGTCGGCCCGCAGTCAAGCAGCGTCTACTGGCGCCGACGCTTGATCGTCGGGCTCGGTGTCATTGCCGTGATCACGATCATCTTATTGATCGTCTTCGGCCCCAAGGCGTCAACGGATCCGACCGCGACGGCCCCCGTCGATGCTCCGGCCACCGAGACGAGCGCTCCCGCAGCCACCGACTCGAGCGGTGCAACAGTGTGTGACCCCGCCAAGCTCACGCTTGAAGCAGTCACTGATTCCACAAGTTACGATGCGGGCCAAAATCCACAGTTGGCGTTCTCGGTCAAGAGCACGATGACCGAGCCCTGCGTCATCGAAGCAGGCAGCGACATTCAAGAGTTTGTTATTACCAGCGGCAGTGATGAGATCTGGAACTCGAAGCACTGCCAGTCAGCGGCCGAGCCGGCCACCGTCGAGCTAGAGCCGGGCGTGCCTAAGCAGTCCCCGTGGATCGTCTGGGATCGTACTCGTTCAGCGACAGATACCTGCGAGTCCGATCGTCCGGTGGTCACCGCTGATGGCTCGAGCTACCACCTCGAGGTCTCGATCGGCTCTCTTGCTGCGGAGACCACACAACAGTTCTTGTTGAACTAACCAGGATCGGTCATGGAATCTTCATCCTCGTCGGCGCAGAGCGCCGAATTCAGCTCGCCCATGCTCGCTCAGGCACTCGAGACTGGCGATCCGGTTGCGGTAGCTCTCGCGCTGCGCAACGACCGCGTCGTTGTGCCGATGCTGAGCGACGGTGACGATGGCGAAGCCCAAGTGCGGGTGTTTAGACGCGGCGAGGCTGACAAGTACATGCTGTTGCTCTTTTCCTCCGTTGAGACCTATGTCGCGATGCTGCCCGAGGAAGACGACCACCAAGTCGTGACCTACCAGGCCGCTGAACTGCAGGGGTTCCTCGAGACCAATCGTGGAGTCATTGAGTCCATTTGGTTCGATGTGGCCGGCCCTCACACAATGCAAGCGTCCCCCGACGACATCTTGGAAGCCCTCACCCTTTCCTAACCCAGCGCCCCGTTCGCCGCTGAGGCGGTGACCTTTTCTGTTTAGGGCAATTCGAGGGTGATGTCCCAGTTCAGGGGACAAATGACCTGATCCGGGCGGTTTAAGCCCTTTTTCGGCACTCTTTCGGGTTACATGCAGCTAAGGCCAAGCATGATTGTTGTAGAAAGGGCTTTCTATCCCTCGTCTTCGACGGTTACTCTGTTCAACGTGGAAGACAACAGTTTCGGTGTGCCAGCGGGATGGTACCCAGACCCTCTTGGTTTGCCCCAGCTTCGCTGGTGGGATGCCCAAGCGTGGACTGAGCACACCTCAGACGCTCGTGCCCCCATCGTCGTGCAACCAGCTACCAAGCTCGCCTTCGCCGACGATGACTATGACGACGACATCGACGAGCTTCCCACCCGTCGCGACCAGCGGGATCGTGAGCGCAATGACGGTGGAGACACCGTCTTCGCCGAGACGCGTCGCGAGCCGGAGCCAGAGACTGCCGCAGTTCGCGACGAGCTGAGTGCCCAGCCGCTTCTCGCGATGACTTTGCGTGAGCTTGAGCCGCCGATGGACGAAACGAAAGAGGCCGACGAGCCTCAGCTTTTGCCCAAATCTGCAACAGCCCACGCGAACACGATGCCTGGTGCATCCACTCTGAGCTCGTACGCGCAAGAAGAAGAAGCCCCGCAGCGAGAAATTCGCCAGCACCGCACCTATAACCCGGCTGTCTGGCTCATCGCCCTGCTGCCGATCGTGCAGTTGCTGACCAGCGTATTCTTGGTTGCTTTTACAAACTTGGGCAGCAACTTGCCGTTGCTGCTCGTCGTGTGGATCGCGCCCTACGTTGTGGTGCTTGGTCTCGCGGCCTACGACAACTTGCTCCTGCAGGTGTGGGGCCACGAACGTCCGGCTAGCGCAGCCTGGGCGTTGCTTACTGCTCCCGTCTACTTGGTTATTCGCGGACTCCGAACGATGCGTGAAACCGGTAAGGGTATCGCCCCGATCGCTGCCTGGTCGGGAACGATCCTGGCGCTGGTGGTCGGCATGATTGTGCTTCCGGGTCTTGTCATTTCACTGCTCCCGCAGACGTTTAGCACCCAGATCGAACAGACGGTCGAGGCGCAGGCGTCAACGCTTGGCGCAAACATCCAACTCGACTGCCCGAGCACCCCGCCACTGCTTGTCGGCGAAACTTTCAGCTGCCTTGCTCTCAAGCCAGACAATGGTCAGACCGAGTCGATCTTGATCAGCTTGCAGCGAGAAAATGGCTGGATAAGCTGGCGCGTGGATGACTGGGGACTCTGGAGCTTGTTCGGCTAGAACCGAACCATTATTCGTGTCGCAAAGGCGGCTCGCCTGTTGGCGGGCCGCCTTTGCTGTTGCTGCTGGGCAACAACTGCTGTTGGGGACGCCTGCTGCGGCGGGAAAACAAGGTTCCTGCTGCGCCATTAGAACTCGGGGATCTGCACCCGTTCTTCGCTAGCGCCGGCGAACGCCAAGCGGAGTGCTTCGCGCACATGGGCGGCGTCTGCATCGATGATGGTGCTGAAGCCGAGCCTCGTGGCTTCTGCCCGACGTTGTTTAGCGGAGGAAGCCGGGCGAATCTCCCCGGCCAAACTGATTTCGCCAACCGCGGCCATGCCCGGCGCGTAAGCCTTATCTTTGTACGCGCTCGCAATGGCAAGAGCTATCGCAAGGTCGGCACCGGGTTCGGTGACGCGGATGCCGCCAACAGTCGAGACGTAGACGTCGAATCCGGAGAGGGGAATTCCCGCTCGCCGCTCGAGTACCGCAAGAAGCATTGCGACACGGGAGGCATCGACGCCGTTGACGACGCGACGCGGTTGGGGTGCTTGTGACTTCACGATGAGTGCTTGTACTTCAACGGGGAGCGCACGTCTGCCCTCTAGGGCGATGGTGACGCAGGTGCCGCTGACGGGCTGGCGAGCGTGCGAAAGGAAGAGGCCGCTGGGGTCAGCCACTTCGGCGATGCCCTCGCCCGTCATCTCGAAGCAACCGACCTCTTCTGTGGAGCCGAAGCGGTTCTTGTGGGCGCGAACGAAGCGCAGCGCCGTCTGGCGGTCGCCTTCGAATTGGAGCACGACATCCACGAGATGCTCGAGGAGTCGGGGACCGGCGATGTTGCCGTCTTTGGTGACGTGACCGACGAGCAGCACGGGCAGGTTGCGGTCTTTGCTCACCCTGATCAGGGTGGAGGCTACTTCGCGCACTTGCGATGGACCACCGGCAATGCCCTCGGTGGCCGCGGACGCAACGGTCTGCACGGAGTCGACGATCACGAGTTGCGGTTTGACGTGGTCGATCTGGCCGAGGATGGTGCCGAGATCGGTTTCGGCGGCGAGAAAGAGCGAAGGGTGCAGGGCATTAGTGCGCTCAGCGCGCAGGCGCACTTGGCTTACCGATTCTTCGGCGGTGACATAGAGCACGCGCTGCCCGGATGCTGCCGCCCGCGAAGCAACTTCAAGGAGCAGCGTTGACTTGCCGACGCCGGGCTCGCCGCTCAACAGAATGGCAGCCCCGGGAACAACGCCGCCGCCAAGCACTCGGTCGAATTCGTTGATGCCGCTTGGCCAGTGCGCTACAGACTCAGCGCCGATTTCGGTGATCGATCGCGCGCCGCTGGCGTCGGATACCGCAACGGTGGCGACGCGTTTGGTGATGCCGGTGGCGGCGCCCGCGTCGGTTACGGTGCCCCACTGCTGGCACTCGCCACAGCGGCCTACCCATTTGATGGAGGTCCAGCCGCACTCAGTGCAGCGAAAATTACTTACAGCTCGGGCCATGATTCCACCCTAGGTGGCACGACCGACACTGTTTGGCGTGCACGGTGGTCTGGGGGAGCGGCGTGCACCCTGCTGAATGTTAGGCGAGAGTGAGAAACAGTTTCTCGATGTCTTCTGACGACATTCCATCGTGGCTGCCTTGGCCATCCGCGTCATCGACAGCGCACGATTGCAAGGCATTGGCGATGATCATGAAGCCGGCACGGTCGAGCGCTTTGCTCACCGCTGCTAGTTGGGTAACGACGTCTTTGCAGTTCGAATCGGGTCCGATGGATTCGGTGAGTGCGCGGAGCTGTCCTTCGGCACGCTTAAGGCGATTCATGACCTTGCGCATGGCTTCGGGGTCGTGCCCGGTTGGCGCAGTCGCAGTCGCAGTCGCAGTCTCAGCAGCAGCAGCAGTCGCGTCGTCCGCGTCGCGGGTGGCGATGTCGTTCATGGCTAGTTCTCCTTCTTCACTGGCAGACCTGCGTTTCGCCAAGCGGACGTTCCGCCGTCGACATTGACCGCGTCGAAGCCTTGGGTGCTCAGCCATTCGACCGCTTGAGCGCTGCGTCCGCCGCTTTCGCAGATGACATACACGGTGTCATCGCGGTCGATTTCTTCGACGCGGGCAACGAGCTCTCCGAGCGGAATGCTCGCAGCGGTTGGCGCATGCCCCGACACGTATTCGACGGGTTCGCGCACGTCGATGATCACGGGATTGGCCAGCTCGGAGAGGGTTGTGGTGTCAACGGTGTTCATAGTGTGTTCCTTGCGGTTGTGCGAGAGGGATGAGGGTGAGCAGCGTGCGTCGGGTTAGGCAGTTGCCGCAGACCACGTGCGGTAGCCGCCGTCGAGGTTCACGGCGTCGTAGCCGTGCTGGGCGAGGATGCGCACAGCGGTGTGGCCGCGCTGGCCGACTTGGCAGTGCACGATCACGCGGCGGTCGCCGATTTCGCTCAGGCGACCGCGGAGGTCGTCGAGGGGAATGTTGACGGCGTGGGGGATGGCGCCCCGCCCAAATTCGGCGGCGGTGCGAACATCCACCAGCAGGGTTCCTGCGGCGAGTTCCGCGTCGATTTCGTGCCACTGAATTGAGGCGCTCAAGCCGTCACGCAAGTTTTTGGCAACATAACCGAGGTGGTTGATGGGGTCTTTGGCTGACCCGTATTGCGGAGCATAGGCGAGCTCAAGGTCGGCAAGGGCGCTTGCGGTGAGGCCAGCGCTCACAGCGGTAGCGAGAACATCCATCCGCTTATCAACACCATCCCGGCCAACCGCCTGGGCTCCGAGGATGAGATCGGTATCGGCGTCAACGATCAACTTGAGCGAAAGAGATTCGGCGCCGGGGTAGTAGCCGGCGTGCGAAACGGGGTGCGTGTGGATGACACGGATGTTGTGCCCGGCAGCCCGAAGCGCTCGCTCGGTAGAACCGAGGCTTGCCACAGTGAGGTCGAAGACACCAACGATGGCGGTGCCGAGAGCCGGCCTCGAGCTCGCCTCGTCGCCCGCAAGCGTGTCGGCGAGATAGCGACCGTCGCGGTTGGCGGGACCAGCAAGCGCTACGAGTTCGTGCTCGCCACTGATCGCGCCGAGTTTCTCGGCGACATCGCCCACCGCATAGACGTGGGGTTCGCTGGTCTGGTAACCAGCAGTGACCCGGATGCCACCAGCGGCGCCCACAGCGAGACCCGCGTGAACTGCGAGCCCATTGTCGGGTCGCACCCCAACGGCCGCAACGACGACGTTCGCCGCAACGCTAGAGCCGTCACTGAGTTGGACGGTGGAGTCATGCACCGCAACAGCTTCGGTGCCGAGCCGCAGGTCGACGCCGTTCTCGCGCAGGTGCGCTTCGACGGGGGTGACCATTTCGGAATCAAGAGTGCCGAGTACGTGGGCCGGGCGCTGCACGAGGGTGACTTTGAGGCCGCGCTTGGCGAGGTTCTCCGCCATCTCGACGCCGATGTAGCCGGCGCCCAAGACGACGACGTTCGCGGTCGCGGGGTCGAGATCGCCGAGAGAAGAGTGGAGGGCGTCAACGTCTTCGATGTTGCGGAGCACGAGCATCCGCTCACTGCTGGGGATCGCCGGAAGCGTGGCGCTCGCGCCGGTAGCAATGACGAGTTCGTCGAAACGTTCGGTGCTTGTGGTGTCGTCGACGCTGTTGTGCACGGTGATGGTGCGCCCACTGGGGCTGATAGCGGTGACGTTGTGGTTGACGCGAACGTCGAGGCCGAAGCGGCTGCCGAGGCTGGCCGGGGTTTGGAGGAGCAGTTCGTCGCGTTCGGTGATGACCCCGCCGAGGTAATAGGCAAGGCCGCAGTTGGCGAAGGAGACGTGACCGCTGCGCTCGAAGATGATAATTTCGGCGTGCTCATCGCGGCGTCGCATGCGTGTGGCGAAGGACATTCCGGCGGCGACTCCACCAATAACGAGGATGCGGCGAGTACGGTCTGTAGTGCTGGTAGTCATTCGCCAAGCATACCCCTGGGGGTATGCGGAAAGCGAACTGCAGGGACGCCTGGGCATCGTGGGGTGCTGATTTTACGTCGAAAGTGCGAGCATTCTTCGTTACGAGTACCTACGATGGAAATACGACCAAGGGAGCATCGTGGCAGCAGATGGCAAGAAAATTGACCCTCGATTCGACCCGGCGTTTCAACGCGGGTATCCGAATGGCCCACAAGCTGGGCAATCAGACGCTGTTCGAGCATCGCGAACGGTAGACGCCCTTCGAGGCGACGCCGCCGAATCCCAGTACTCTCGGACGCCGAGCCAACCGCCGTCGACAGCTCAGGCTGCCCAGGAAGCTCAGGCTGGACAGCCGACCGCTAGCCCGACATCCAGCCGAAGCACCACTGCGGTCGCCCCCGAAGGAAACCCCGCACCGTTCGGCGACGAGCAGCTGGCGCCGCAATCGCACTATGTGGATGACGCGGGTGCGCTCGCCGAGATTGCCCCGGCGCCGACGCGCAAGAGCCTCGCGCGCAACCCCTGGATCTACGTGCTCTGGCTGGTCGGCGTTATCGGTGTGGCGGTCGGTGCGGGTGTCCAAGTGTGGACCTACGCGGTCTACTACCGCTCCAACGGGCCCGTACTAACCGGGTTCGATTGGATTCAAGGATTGCAGGCGGCTTCGCCAGCGATGTCGCAGGTCGGAGCGATCTGTATCGGGTTCGCTCTGCTCGTGCACGCCCTCAACTGGATGCGCAACAACCAGTGAACGCACCACCCCGAGATCTGTACTAAACTCTCTCCCGGTACCGTGTCCGAGCGGCCGAAGGTGCAACTCTCGAAAAGTTGTGTGTGTGAAAGCGCACCGTGGGTTCAAATCCCACCGGTACCGCCAAAGAAAAGCCCCGCATTCCGAGTGAATGCGGGGCTTTTCTGTTTCTGTTTACAGCGCGCCCGGCCCGCACCAAAGTGACCCCGAAATGAGGGGCAACGGCCTCATTTTGGGGGTCACAATGCAGTATTTGTCCCCCGATCGCCCCCGGAAGAGGGGACTATACGGTCGCTAACGTGTCGCGTAGCGTTCACTTCGTGGGGAAAACCGGGGGGTTTCGAGCGCGGCGCACAGTCGTCCGCGCGTTTGGCATGCTGACGATTCTGGGAGTGCTGGCTACTGGCTTGGCGCTTTCGGCGCCGTCGCCAGCAGTTGCCGCAGGTGAGAGCACGATTCTCGCGCTCGTGAACCAGGCGAGAGCCGCGGAGGGTCGTGGGCCGCTCAAGCTCAACTCCGCGATGAGTTCCGTTTCTCTTGCGTGGGCGAACCAGATGGCCGCCAACGGCGCGATGACGCACAACCCGAGTTACTCGAGCCAGATTCCGAGCGGCTGGACCCGCGCAGCAGAAAATGTTGCGCGAGGGTGGTCATCCCCTGAAGCCGTGCACGAGGCGTGGATGAACTCTCCTAGTCACCGAACGAACATCATGGGTGACTACACCGAGATGGGCATCGCCTTCATCACCTCAGGCGGAAGCACTTGGGCCGTTGAGAACTTTGGCAAGTACGGGGCAAGCGTTGCCGCTCCCGCTCCGGCACCAGTAACTGCCGTCGGCGTCGATCGCTTGTCTGGCTCGAACCGCTACGCGACCGCTGTGGCTATTTCCCGGGAATATGACCCTGGGGTTAGCGTCGTCTACGTCGCAACAGGCACGAACTACCCGGACGCTCTGAGCGCAGCCCCTGCGGCAGCGAAGCAGGGTGGGCCGCTTCTTCTCACGCCTCCCACCGGAGTGCCGAGCTATGTTCGCGCAGAGATTCAGCGCCTGCGTCCTGACCTCATTGTCGTTGTTGGCGGAACGAGTGTTCTGTCAAACGGCATTTACGCACAGCTTGCGGGGCTGGCTCCGCGCATCCGTCGTGATGGGGGCTCTAACCGCTACGAAACTTCACGAATCGTTATTGAGCGAGCCTTCACTGACCCAGTCGAGAAGGCTTTCTTCGCGACCGGTGCCAACTTCCCCGATGCCCTGAGTGCAAGCGCTGCCGCGGGAAATACCAGCAGCCCTGTGTTCCTCATCAACGGAACCGGCAGCGGAATCGATGCCGCAACTGCCGCTCTCATCAAGAAACTCGGAGTCACCTCGGCGGTAATTGCGGGCGGGACTGGCGTTGTTTCGACTCGTATGGAGCAGTCGCTTCGCGCACAGCGTGGTCTGGACACGGTTGAGCGGTACGCCGGAACGAACCGGTACACGACGTCGAGCAGGATCAACAGTTTGAGTTTCGACGAGGCGCCACAGGTATTCTTTGCCGTCGGAACCGGATTCGCGGATGCCCTGGCAGGCGCTGCCCTCGCCGGCTTCAACTCTGCTCCGCTCTATGTTGTGCCCGGAAACTGCGTGCCAAAAGATGTCGTCAGTGACCTCAAGGCTTACGAAACCACCAACCGGGTCTTGCTCGGAGGCACCGGAGTTCTCGGTAATGGAGTCGTCACCCTAACGCCCTGCCGCTAACTTTGGCGTGACCTCGCAGTAGCCCTCCGTGGGCGACGCGTATTCCCTTTGTCGCTGTGGTGCCGGCTCGGTGCTGCCTGGCGCGCTGGTGACCGCGCAAGTCGCGGCCGTGATTGCGTCGACGCGCGGGCGGATTTCACCCGCTACTTCACCCCGGCTACCGGAATAAGTAAGGCAACCTTGAACCTAGGTCGCTCGTAGGCACGCTTCTCGGGGAGGGGGAGCGAGGCGCTACGCGGGGCTTATGCGCAATCAGGTTTGTTCTCATGTGCTGCGACCCCAACCTTGCTGGATAATCGTGCGCCCTGAGACCGATAGCCTTGTGTGAAACATGTGTGAAAGCTGGGTTTCCAGCACAAAGTGTCACCACCAGCACAAAGTGACACGAAAAGGTTTCGAGGGGGAACTGAAAATGTTTGAAAAAGTGGATCACGCGAGCCGAGGGACCAAATCTCGACGTGGGAAGAGGTTCCGAACGAAGCGACAACGCACAGCAGCGCTGTCAGTCGCCGTGATTGCCGCTATCGCGACAAGCGCCCTGATCCCCGTTTCAGCGATGGCCGCGTCGGTGTCGGAAATAACGACAGCATGGGCCGCGGGCACGCCGGCTTCCTCGCGGGTGGGCGAGGTTGTTACGGCCGAGGTGCGAATCAATGTCAACGATGATCAGGCTGCTCCCGGGAACGCCGACGTCGATAATTTCACGGCGACGTTCACAACGGCGAACGGCAAGTTCACCGAGATTCCGGATATTTGCGAGGTCACAGGGGTCAGCCCCCTCTCGAGCATTTCTGCTGATGGGTTCACGCTGCTGTGCAACCTTGGTACGCAGGCTCAGGGCACCGCGCTAGCGGTGCAAGTTCCCATCCAAGTGGAGACTCGGGGTGAGGTCACCTTTGACGCTTCCGTCGATGGCGTAACGGCACCGCAACTTACGCACGAAGTCGTTACCCCGTTCATGATGGACCTCACTTTGACCGGCCCTTCGGGCATCCAGACTCGAAGCGGTGACAACCGAATCATGCAATTTGAGTGGACGCTCAACTGGGGCGATGGCGGCGATGTGGGGCCAGCGACCGCGAGCTATGTGCTCACGGTTGTGCCTACGGTGGGGACTCTCACCAACGTCTATGCCTGCTCTGCGTTTGATGACGTGGTCGGGTCCGGGCATCCGAACTCAGGGCCCGGATCGGCTCCGGAGCGCACCGCGCCGACGGCTACCTGTGCGATCACACCGATCGATGCAAGCCACGTCCGGATGACCCTCACAGATATCGACTATTCGCTTGCTCAGGTTCCTACTGAGACGTCTGGTGGTAAGTCCCTTCCCGTTGATCGCATCGCTGTTGCCAGTGGCAAGTTCACTGTGAATGTCGACTCTTCGGCAAATGGCAGCGTCGCGATCACAGCGGATACCCCGACCTACACCTCCACCAATGGAGAAACTTCGGTCGACGACGAGGACAACAACGTGACCTCGAAGGCGTGGCTGAACCGCGGTCTCTGGATCTCATCGTGGAACCGGTACGCCACCGGAGCCGGAGGAAGCCCGTTCGATGACACCTATCGGGTTGCTCGGGGCACAGATGTGCGCTCGTCCACTTACTTCGATCAGGCTCTGCAGGACTACGCTCTATCGGATGCTCAGAATGTCGGACTCTGCACGATCATCGACAGCAAATACGCCGATTACCGGAATGTCTCGATCCAGAGCGCTCCCAGCGGAACTGTTCCCACTGGCAACGTCTTCAGATGGTACGTCGGGAGCACGCAGGCAGCGCTTGATCCAAGTAGCGCGAGCTACGACCCTGGTGCGATCAGTAACTGCGGCCAGCTGTCTGGCGGCTCATGGGTCTTGACAGAGCCGACTGATAAGTCGACTGTTCAGGCCGTGAATGCGTTGATGCCGTATGGCTCGGTGAAGAACAACCTCACGACGCAGATGTTCGTCGGTCAGTCAATCCACGCTGACACCCCCATCGGTATGGATGTGTGGCAATTCAGCAACTACTTCATCGGTGGAGAGGGCTGGTACCCGGCGGACTCGAACGCTGGAGTGATTACTCCTGTTGCTGATGCTCGCTACACGCACACGAACGGCTACCGGGACATTCTGCGCGTCGTTGGGGTGACACCCGATCTTCAGAAGAGTGTCGATTCCACAGTGCTTGCTTCGGGGGCGCCAGCTACGTTCACGCTCGCGTATTCCGCAAACGGCGCCTCGGCGCCTGCCACTGTCGACGATTACACGATCGTGGACAACCTTCCCGCTGGTCTTACTTACGTCGCTGGCTCCGGTTCACCAGAGCCAGTAGTCACCACCGACAGCGGGCACCAGGTCCTCACGTGGGTTCTTGACGGCGTTGCGACTAACGCTGAGCACACGATCAGCTACCAGGCAAGAGCGAATGACAGTGCGACACCTGGGCAGCGCCTCACGAATACTGCCACGGCGACCGTTCAGAGCCGTACCTCAGCTGAAGCTTCAGCTGTTGTCACAATCGCGATCGGCGGCCGCACGATTATTGGGAAGTCTGCCGACCAGGCTCTGATCCCGAACGTCGCCGGCGATGGTGTCGGTTCGGGCTCATGGACGATCACGCTGCGCTCGGAAGACCCGACCGCGCAGACCTTCACTGATGTGATCGATATTCTGCCGTACAACGGCGACAGTCGTGGTACCAGCATCACCGGTACCTATGCGGTTACAGACGTGAATGCCAGCGGTGACGCTGTGTACTACAGCACGGCCACTCCCGGAGCACTCAGCGACGACCCGGGCCACGCGAGCAATGGCGCGGCCGGAGACGCGAGCGGCAACACGGTTGGTTGGACAACAACTAAGCCGAGCGACGAGACATCCATCACTGCTGTGCGTGTTATCGGCGGAGAGCTCCTTCCCGGAGCAACCCGTTCGTTCCAGATCGTCATTCTGACTGATGATGTTAGTGGCGGCGACATTCTCGTCAACCGAGCTCAGGGTAGGGCGTCTCATACCGAGTTGGTCATGCGCACCTCGGCCCCGACCGCGGTGTCTCAGCAGTATGCGTACGATCTGAAGAAGTACGTTATGGGTACTGATGGTCTCTGGCATGATGCGGAGGACACCAACGACGCTGACTGGCCGATGCTTCGCCCGGGTGCGACAGCAGAATACAAGTTTGTTGTGACCAACACTGGTCAGGGCGATCTGGCGGACATCTCCGTAACCGACCCGCTTCTTGGGGTCGATTGGGACATTGCGAGCCTCGACGCTGGAGACTCCGTTGAGTCGGATGTTTACGAGTACGAGATAACCGATAGCACGCCGAGCCCGCTTCGAAACGAAGCATGTGCCACGGCACCGCTGCCGGGGGACTCTTCGCAGGCTGAGCTTGTTCAGCCGTGTGACGAAGCCAACATCACTATTGGCGGCTACACGGTCTCCAAAACGAGCGACCCGGTGTCGGGATCGACACTCCCGATTGGCGGTGTCATCGAGTACACAGTCGAGGTAGCCCATGTGGGTGAAGCAGATGTTCTAGCTTCGTTCGATGACGACCTCAGCGCAGTTATGGATGACGCAACGTACAACGGTGACGCGGCAGCTACTGCTGGCAATGTTGCCGTCCTCGGCGACACCCTCAGCTGGGATGGCGCTCTGACTAAGGGCGACGTTGTCAGAGTTACCTACTCAGTCACCGTGACCGGAGCAGGCGACCGTGTGCTCACGAACGTAGTTGTGCCGACGACGGATGAGGGAACCTGTGTTGCTGCTCCTGACGAGAACGCGGATTGCACCACGACGCATCGCGTCCCGCCGGAAACGCCGATATCGACTGGATTGGCCTTCACAGGGCAGAACCTCACTATCGGGGGAATAGCGGCAGGTCTACTCTTGCTGCTCGGCGTGATGCTCGTCGCGAGGCGCCCGAAGAGAGAATCGGCTCTCTAGCTAAACCGGCTCCATAAAGCGCCCGGAACCGCCCTCGCGGTTCCGGGCGCTTTGCTGTCTGCCACCATTCTTCTTACTTGTTGCTCCGTTCCAGGAACACGCACACGCGTCAAACATCTATGAGGCACCCCCCTTTTGAGGGATAATGCTCTGCAAGCGGATATTGATGCGAGTTTTCCTAACGAGGAGCTGGAGTTAACCCTGTGAGCGAACCCGACCTTGGGCTGCCCTTAGAACGTATTGCGGAGATCCGGCGAGCTGAGGCCATTGGCCGCAAGATCAATCTCCTGCTCGACGTGATTATGAGCCCCCTCGGTGGCCCGTTCGAGTATTTTGCTGTGCGCGATCTGGCCAAGCAGCGCACGGGCTACTATCTCTCGCGCACACGATGGTCATTGCTCAAGCACGGCAAGGTGCAGGTCATTCCCGATGAGGCTTTACGTGCTATCTCCGCGGTATTCGGGGTCGACGAGGGTTATCTGCTCCACGACGACGGCAAGGTTCCCGAGCAAGTCGAGTCTGAGCTGGCGCCATTGCGGACCATGCGGCGGCGCGAGGTGCGAAACTTCGCCATTCGCACGCTGGGCCCGGTTGATCCCGCTGCGATGCGAGCGATCGCAAAGATTCTCGACGAGCAGGCTCACTAGGACAGGCATCTGACCCGTCGACGCCAACGGGATCGCGCGGCGGGTTCGCGAGTGCGTCTATGAGGTCGTCACGCTAACGCCCTGCCGCTAACTGCTCTTCGGGGCGAGCTGCACGTCGAGCATGTCGTCTAAGGTCTCCCGCACGAGAGCTTCGCGCGTTTCGCGGCTGCGGAAGTTCACAAGTTGGTAGGCCGAGGTGGCATCCACGAGGGCGAAGAGCACGAGGGCTGCGCGCTCCGGGTTGACCGGGGCAAACTGGCCGGCATCCTGACCAGCGCGGATGATCCCGATGGCGAGCGCGTGCCACGAGTCCATGGACTGGCGTGCGGCTTCGGCTAATGACTCGTTGCGGCGGCCGAGGCTCCAGGCGTCGGTCCAGACTTCGCCGACGTTATCGCGCGCCGGGTCCGCGATGGCTTCGATGAGAGCCCGGATCTGATCGAGCGGTTCGGTCGGAGTGTGGGCGTGCCGGGCTACTTCGCCGATCTCTTTCTCGGCAATCGCGGAGAACGTCGTCGCAACCAGGGTCTCCATGTTGGGCTCGTAGTGCGCGATGAGCGGTGAGGTGACTCCGCAGTGGGCGGCGAGATTGCGCAACGAGATCGCCGCGAGTCCACGAGTAAGGGCGATAGTCGCCGCTGCGTCACGAATTTCGGATGCTCGCTCGGTAGCGTTTCGTCGTCGAGCTGTGCCTGCTGCCATCCTCGAAGTGTAGCCGTTGTTGACTCTTATTGAGTAGGTGGTCAATAATGGAGACCATGCACACCATCAACCGCGACGTCATCATCGTCGGAGCCGGGGCCACCGGCCTCACCGCAGCACGAGCTCTCGTTCGCGAAGGCAAGAGCGTGATCGTTCTCGAAGCTCGAGACCGCATCGGCGGGCGCCTCTGGACCAACTCCATCGACGGCCAAATGTTTGAGATCGGTGGCCAGTGGGTATCGCCTGACCAAACCGCTCTGATCGAAACCCTCGCCGAGCTCGGCCTCGAGACGTACGAGCGCTACCGCGATGGCGAAAGCGTTTACGTGTCGCGCGATGGTGTGGCTCGCCGCTTTACCGGCGACATTTTTCCGGCGGGAGCTGCGACCGAAGCCGAGATCACACGGCTCATCTCGACGCTGGATGCCCTCGTGGCTGAGCTTGACCTTGAAGCTCCGTGGGAGCATCCGCGGGCCACGGAATTCGACCGCATCTCGTACCGCGCGTGGCTAGAAAGCCAGAGTGCGGATGCCGAAGCGATCGACAACATTGCCCTGTTCGTTGCCGAGGCGATGCTCACCAAACCTGCGCACTCG
This sequence comes from Salinibacterium sp. M195, assembly GCF_019443965.1. Classification (GTDB taxonomy): domain Bacteria; phylum Actinomycetota; class Actinomycetes; order Actinomycetales; family Microbacteriaceae; genus Rhodoglobus. The sequence goes on from NZ_CP040814.1 coordinate 939,204, forward strand.
TTCTCGCTGTTGCAGGCGTTGCTCATGGCGGCCAGCGCAGGCAGCTTCAGTAATCTCGTTGACTCCGACTTCATCCTCGATAAGCGCGTGATCGGCGGGCTTCAGCAGGTTCCGTTGCTGATGGCGGAAGCTCTAGGCGCTGACGTGGTGCGGCTCTCGCAGCCCGTTCGCCACATCGAGTGGGATGCCGCCGGCGCTACGGTCACGAGCGACGAACTTACGGTGCGCGCGCAGCACGTGATCGTTGCCGTGCCGCCGAACCTCTACGACCGCATCGACTACGTTCCTGCCCTGCCGCGCATGCGCCAGCAGATGCAGCAGCACTCCTCGCTTGGCCTCGTGATCAAAGTGCACGCCACCTACGCGACCCCGTTCTGGCGTGCCGCTGGCCTCTCGGGCACGGCCTTTAGCCCGTACCAAATCGTTCACGAGGCTTACGACAACACCAATCACGGCGAGGAGCGCGGCACCCTTGTGGGCTTCGTGTCTGACGAGAGTGCTGACGAAATGCTCGCGCTGAACCCCGAGGAGCGGCGATCCCGCATTCTCGAATCACTCGCAACTTACTACGGCCCGGAAGCGCTCGCGCCGGACGTCTATTACGAAAGTGACTGGGCCTCCGAAGAGTGGACGCGGGGCGCGTACGGCGCAAGCTTCGACCTCGGCGGACTCACTCGCTATGGCGCGCTGCAGCTTGAGCCGGTTGGGCCGATTCAGTTTGGCTCCAGCGACCTCGCGGCGGAAGGCTACCAGCACGTTGACGGCGCCATTCGTGTGGGCCGTCGGCTCGCGGCATCCATTATTGACGCGACGAAGGGCTAGCCATGAGCTGGAGAATGCCGTCCGAAACTGCCGATCACGAGCGCACCTGGATGGCGTTCCCGCGCGTCGGCGAAACGCTCGGCGCGACCGACTCCGAACGTGAGCTCGGCTACGCCGCCTGGGCTAAAGTCGCGAACGTCGTTGCCCAGTTTGAGCCGGTCTCGATGGTCGTCGACCCGACCGAAACGCTTCGTGCCCGACGGATGCTCGACAGCAGCATTGAGCTGCTCGAAGCACCGCTTGATGAGTTCTGGATGCGCGACATCGGGCCCACGTTCGTGCTCGACGATTCGCGGCCCGGCGTACTTGGCGCGGTCGACTGGATTTTCAACGGTTGGGGCGCCCCCGAGTGGGCGGAGTGGGAGCAGTCGGCCAAGATTGCGCGCGTCGTAGCCGAAGCAGCCGACGCCGAACTTGTGAGCTCCTTGCTCGTTGCGGAGGGCGGTGGCCTACACGTCGATGGCGAAGGAACCGTGCTGCTGACCGATACTGTTCAGCTCGACCCGCGCCGCAATCCGCTCGCTGACCGCGCCCGCGTCGAGAGCGAAATGCTCCGCACCATCGGTGCAACTCACGCGGTGTGGCTGCCGCGCGGCCTCACCCGCGACTACGACGACTTCGGCACCAACGGTCACGTCGATATTGTGGCGACGATCGCGTCACCGGGTCGCGTGCTGCTGCACGCTCAACCCAACCCCGAACATCCGGACCACCAGGTGATGGCCGAGATTCGGGCCAGCCTCGAGAGCCAGCGGGATGCTGCCGGTCGCGCCTTTGAGATCGTCGAACTGCCCGCACCCGCCGTGCTTCGCGACGACCATGGCTTCGTCGACTACAGCTACGTCAATCACCTCGTCGTCAACGGGGGAGTCATCGGGTGTGGCTTCGCCGATGATCTGGCGGATGCTCGAGCCGCCGCCATCCTGGCTGACGCGTATCCCGGCCGCACCGTGCAGATGGTCGACTCCCGCGAAATATTTGCTCGCGGCGGAGGCATTCACTGCATCACCCAGCAGCAGCCGAAACTGCCCGGCAGCGGCGAGAACCCAGACGGTGCTGCCGCCGGACCACAGGGAGCGATCGTATGAGTACCTTCGATGTCGTTGAAGCGTCGATAGCTGAACTGCAGGTGGCGCTCACGGCAGGAGCCCTCACGAGTGAACAACTCGTCACCGCCTACCTTGAGCGGATCGAGCGCTACGACCGCAGCGGGCCCATGCTCAACGCCGTCGTGGTGCCGAACTCCGAGGCTCTTGCCGAAGCGCGCGAGTCTGATGCGCGCCGGACCGCCGGTCGACTGCGCGGCCCGCTCGACGGCATCCCGTACACGGCCAAAGACAGCTACCTGCATCGCGGGCTCACAGCCGCCGCGGGCAGCCCCGCCTTCGCCGAGCTGATGGCGATGCGGGATGCCGCCACGATCGGTGCCCTACGCGACGCCGGAGCGATCTGCCTCGGTCTCACCAACATGCCCCCGATGGCCAATGGCGGAATGCAGCCCGGAGTCTACGGTCGCGCCGAGAGCCCCTACAACGCCGAGTTCCTCACGGCGGCCTACGGCTCGGGATCGTCGAACGGATCGGGCACCGCAACGGCAGCGAGCTTCGCGGCCTTCGGTCTCGCGGAAGAGACCTGGTCGAGCGGCCGGGCGCCGGCATCCAACAACGCCCTCTGCGCCTACACCCCATCTCGCGGCGTAATCTCGGTGCGCGGCAATTGGCCCCTTGTTCCCACGATGGATGTTGTCGTGCCGCACACCCGCACCATGGCCGACCTGCTCGCCGTGCTCGACGTGATCGTGTTCGACGATGACGATACTCGCGGCGACTTTTGGCGCTCGCAGCCGTGGGTCGAGATTCCGGCGGCGTCTAGCCTGCGGCCGGAGACCTACTTGTCGCTGCTGCCTGAGGCGGCGGAACTGCCGTTGGCGGGCAAACGCTTTGGCGTTCCCCGGATGTACATCAACCGCGATACCGAGGCGGGCTCGGGCATGCGTGGAGTCGGCGGTCCGACAGGAACCGCGATTGACACCCGACCGAGCATCCTGACCCTGTTTGACCAGGCTCGTCGCGACCTCGAAGCCGCAGGCGCAACAGTCGTGGAGGTCGACTTTCCGGTCGTCTCGAACTACGAAGCCGACCGCGCAGGCGCACCCACGATCGCAACCCGCGGTCTGGTGAGCCCCGCATTCTTGAAGCGCGAAATCGTCGACCTCTCCGCGTGGGCATGGGAAGACTTTCTCCACGCCAACGGTGACCCCAACTTCGACACGATCGTCGGCCTCGACGGCAGCACAATCTTCCCGACAACGCCGGGCACTCCGCATGATCGCTACGACGGCTTTGAAGACGACATCGCCGTGTATCCGACGCAGGTGCGCGATCACCCCTACGAGAACTTCACCGACATTCCTGAGCTTGAGGCGGGCGTGCGCGGCCTCGAAGAAACTCGTCGCATCGACCTTGAGGAGTGGATGCGCGCCAACGAGCTCGACGCCGTAGCCTTCCCCGCGGTCGCCGACGTCGGAGCCGCCGATATGGGCACAAACCCGGCCACGGCGGCAGCCGGTTGGCGCAACGGTGTCTGGGTCGCGAACGGCAACCTCGCGATTCGACACCTGGGCATACCGACCGTCACTGTACCTATGGGGCTCATGGACGACATCCGGATGCCCGTGGGAATCACCTTCGCTGGTGCCGCGTACTCCGACCTCGACCTGCTGCGCATCGGTGTTGCGTACGAAGCGATTTCGCGCCGTCGTGAGGAACCGCCGCTCACCCCGCGCCTCACGTCGTAATCGGGAGTCGCGAGGAACGACTCAGCCTCACCTCGCCGGCCCACAAACCCACCGTCTGGCGCGGTGGCGTTGTTAGAATTCGCGCATGCGCGTGACACGACTCAGAGTGTATCCAGTGAAGTCCTTCGCCGGCGAAGACGTAGATTCGGCTGCCGTCAATCCGTGGGGGCTGGAGCAGGATCGTCGTTGGGCGCTCGTCGATAGTGCGGGAACCAGCCTGACCGCCCGCCAACATAACCAGCTGCTTGGGCTCTCGGCCAATGCGCTGAGTGACACTGCGGTGCAGCTTGCCGATCGCGATGGCTCCAGCGTCACTGTTGACATGCTCGACGGTGGTGACACCATTCAGGTGAGTCACAGCGGCCAGGGCACAGCGGTAGCCGCCCGAGGCGAGGTAAACCGGTGGCTGAGCGAACGGGTCGGCTTTGACGTGCGGCTTGTGTGGCAACCCGACCCGACCGTGCGCGCGATTGATCCCGAAGATGGCGGGCAACCCGGAGAAGTGGTCTCCCTCGCGGATGGTGGCCCGCTCCTTCTGGCAACGGAGCCCTCGCTGCGCCAGCTCGACGAGTGGACTGATCCAGAGGCGGTGCCGCTCGACATGGTGCGGTTTCGGCCCAATGTCATCATCGACGACCTCGAGCCATTCATTGAAGAAAGCTGGACGAGCGTGACCATCGGCGATGTGCGGTTTCGCGTCACCATGATCTGCGACCGCTGTGTGATGACCACGATCGAGCCCACCACCCTCGTACGCGGTAAGGAACCGATTCGAACCCTGGCGGTGCATCGGCAACGGGATCACAAGACCTGGTTTGGCATCCGGCTCACCCCGCTAGACCCGGGCCGCATCCACGTGGGTGATCGCGTCGAGGCCGAGGTTAGCGCCGCATCGACCGTCGTAGGCTAACCTAGTGGCACAGCTCTAGAGCTGCTTGATCATTTCGAGTTCACGTCGAGACTTGTCGAGAATGTAGGGAACCGTGTGCCGCGTGAGGGTGAAGCCGCGGTTTTCGTAGGCAACGCGAGCGCGAGCGTTGTCTTCGTGCACGCCGAGCGTGAGAGTGCTGCCGTAGCGGAAAGCCCACTCTTCGATCGACGCGAGTAGGGCATCCGTCACTCCAACTTTCCGACCACGAAAATCGGGGGTGACGTACACGCCAACGAGAAGCGGGCCCGTTTTTGCGTCAGGAATGTAGCAGCGCATCGTACCCACCCATCGGCCTTCGGTCGTGATCGCTGCGACCGCGATGCTCAACATGTTCTGTCCGCGCACAGCCCGGAGTCGCCACTCAGCTTCGGTGGCGCTCTGTGCATCCTCAAGGTGTTCCGCGAAACCAATCGGGGTGTCGGCGAGCATCTCCAACCGCAGATCGCGGACCTCGCGCCAGTCGGTCGCATCCGTTCGTCGTATCAAGAACCCTGGCTCGCGCATGGGTCGAGCATATGCGGAAGATTCCACTACAGTTTTTAGCGGAGGCACCCATGCCGGCGAAGATTGATTTCAAGAAGACACTCGACGCGTATCAGGCGCGCCACAATGAGTTCAGGATTGTGGATGTTGAGCCTCAGCAATATCTGATGGTTGACGGTCATGGCGCTCCCGGAGAAGACAGCGCCTATTCGGCCGCGATCGCCGCGCTGTACCCGGTGGCGTACACCCTGAAATTTGCGAGCAAAGCCCTCGACCGCGATTATGTCGTGCCGCCACTGGAGGCACTCTGGTGGGCCGAGGACATGGATGCATTCACCACGGGGCGCGACAAATCACAGTGGGACTGGACAGCGATGATCCTCACGCCCGAGTGGATCACTGAGCAGATGTTTCAGGATGCGGTTGCCGCGGTCATCGCCAAGAGCAAGACTCCCGAGAGCGTGCCAGTGAGTCTCGCCAAAGTGCGCCTCAACACCCTCGACGAGGGGTTGTGCGTGCAGACACTCCACTTTGGCCCCTATGACGATGAGGCCGAGATTCTGGCGCAGATGCACACCGAGTTCATTCCCGAGCAGGGGCTGCGGATGACCGGCAAGCACCACGAGATCTACTTCAACGATTTTCGCAAGGTCGAAGCATCCAAGCTGCGCACGCTGCTGCGGCAACCGGTGGAGCGGGTCGCGGAGGGCTGAAAGCTAGAGCTTGGCCATTTCAATCTTCTTCATCTCCATCATGTGGTCGAAGGCATCGGGTCGCTTCATGAGTTCATCGATGTTGTGGGGAGTGATCTGCCAGCTCACCCCAAACTGGTCTTTGCACCAACCGCAGGCTTCCGCTTCGGGAACCGCCGAGAGCGCCTCCCAATAGCGGTCAATTTCGGCCTGATCCGCACACGGCACCACAAAAGACACCGCTTCGGTGAACGTCGACTCCTGTTCGATCCCAGCGTCCATGGCCACGAACCACTGATCTCGCAGTCGAAAGTCCGAAAAATTCACTGCAGCACGGATGGCCGGACCCGTCTGTTCCGCATGCCGAATATCGGTGCCCATCTTTGAGCCATCGAATACCGAGAGGTAGTACTCGGTCGCTTCATGGGCGCGATTCTGGGCAGAACTCCCGAACAATAGCGAGGGGATGATCATGGGCCGCGGTTCGCCGGTCGGATCGGTGAGCATCAGTTGCCAGTTCACCCCAAACTTGTCACGCACCCAGCCATACCTCGAGCTGAAAGGATATTCGTCTAGCGGCATGAGGGCCTCACCGCCGTCAATGAGCTTCTCCCATAAGGCGTCAAGATTGTGGCGGGCATCCGGATCCACTGACGGATCGAAGTTCACCATGAAGGAAATCGCGGAGGTGAAGGTGAAGAGGTCGCCAGCGTTGAGCGCCAAGAGGCGTTGGCCGGCGATCTCGAAATCTACCGTCAGCACGTCACCAGCAAAGTCCTTCTGGAAATCGGCGAGACCTTCAGTTGGATAATTAGTGGTGTTGCGGATGGCGGCTCTCGGGAACGCATCCACGTAAAAAGCGGCCGCCTCCTCGGCGGAGTGATCAAACCAGAGACAGGGCGTAATGGCGCTCATGTGATGCTCCTGAAAACTGATGTCGTCGCGGAGCGCGGCGGCTATTCCCAAGATAATAAACCCGCCGCTCGGCTTTGAGAAGGTTTCGTTTAAGCTGGCGGGATGAACGTGAACGAGTTGGGCATCGCCGCTGTAGTGAAAGCGCCGCTCGCATGACGCAGCCCGCCAGCTCTCTCGCCGATGCTCGACGTGAATGGCGCTACGTATTTCGGCGCGCATTCCACGGCTTCATGCGGCATCGCGGCATCGACTCTGCGGCCACCCTCGCATTCTTCGCCGCGCTCGCGATTTTTCCCGCCGCGCTCACCGTAGTTTCGGCGTTCGCTCTGGGCCAGGGCAAAGAGCAAGCGGTAGACACGGTGCTTGATTTGGCCAGTGAAGTGCTGCAGCGAGACACCGTCGATGCTCTCGGGGAACCCATGGTGCAATTGTTTTCGGTGGGCAGCCCCGGTCTTGCTCTTGCTATCGGAATTGCGCTCAGCGTGTGGTCGATGTCGAGTTATGCCACCGCATTCGGGCGCGCAGCAAACAGCGTTTACGAGGTGCAAGAGGGCCGCCGTTTCGTGAAGTTCCGCGGCCTCATGCTGATCCTGTCTGGCTTCTTGCTCGTCGCTTTTTTGGCGGTCGCCGTGCTGTTGCTGACAACCACCAATGTGGCCACCGCGATCGGAGAGGCCTTCGGCGTTGGCGAACCCTGGGTGGCGCTCTGGTCGTACGGTCGCTGGCCGGTGCTCGGCGGCATCCTCACTCTCATCATCGCGGTGCTCTACTACTACACGCCAAACATCCGCCACGAACGGATGCGGTGGGTGAGCACCGGCGCTGTGTTCGCGATTGTCACGTGGGGTCTTGCCACAGCAGCTTTCGGCTTCTACGTCTCAACGATCGCGAACTACGATCGCGTCTATGGCTGGCTCGGCGGAGCGCTCGCCCTCCTCATCTGGCTCTACATCAGCAACTTGGCGATCGTTGCGGGCATCGAAGTGGATGCCGAATTCACGCGCCTGCGTCAGCTGCTGGCCGGCGTCGCCGCCGAGACCACGGTGCAACTGCCGCTGCGTGATACGGCCCGCAACCTGATTCTGGCTCGCCGTCAGGCCGAAGATGAGGCGGCGGCGATCGCCATTCGTCAGCGTCGGGAGTGATGCAGCTGGTCGTCTCTTCACAGAACCCTACGTCTAGGGCGCAGTGAGACCGAGGGGATTGCTCGGCGTTGTGATGACATTCTGATGTTGGACTCCAAGACCAGAGATGCTGAGTTCAATTGTGTCTCCATCGTGCAACCAGCGTTGCGGGGTCATCCCCATTCCGACTCCACTTGGCGTTCCGGTATTGATCAGATCACCAGGTTCGAGAATCATGAACTGACTGATGTACTTCACGATCTCAATGGGGTCGAAAATGAGGTCGGACGTCGAACCATTCTGGTAACGGTCACCGTTTACTTCGAGCCAGAGATCGAGATCCGAAATGTTCTCGAACTCATCAGCCGTAGCTAGCCATGGTCCGCAGGGATTGAAAGTGGGGGAGGATTTTCCTTTGGTCCACTGTCCACCGCGTTCGAGCTGGAATGCGCGTTCGCTCACATCGTTGCTCAGTACGTAGCCGGCAATGGCTGCGCGAGCAGCGTCGTCGCTGTCTAGGTAGAGGCTTCGGCGGCCAATCACGATTCCGAGCTCGACCTCCCAGTCTGTCTTCGATTCACCGCGAGGTAGCCAGATGTCGTCGTCTGGGCCAACAAGTGTGTTTGGTGCCTTGGTAAACAAGATCGGCTCGTCGGGTATCGGCATGTTGGACTCGATCGCATGCTTGCGATAGTTCAGTCCGACACAGATGATCTGGTGTGGGCGGGCGATTGGTGCCCCAATACGCTCGCCGCCTAGCCCTCGTGTCTCGCCAGCGGCGGCGCGCTGGTCAACTACGGCCCGCAACGTGTCAACTCCACCGGCGGCAAAAAAGGGTGCGTCGAAGTCGGTAAAGAGGTCGGAGACATCCACAAGCACGTCTTCGGCTACGCGAACCATGGGACGTTCCTGTCCAGGGGCGCCAACGCGCATGAGTTTCACAGTGTCACGTCCGCGGAGCTCGTCGGCTGCCCCAGGTAAACAACGGCCTCGATCTCAAACTGGAGGAATTCGAATCCCATCGCCACGGTCGTGCGAGCGGGGCGCGGGTGAGTGAACTCCGCCAGATACAGCTCGTTGAAGCGGGGCAATGCCGCCTCATCACGCACATAGGCTCCGATGCGCACGATGTCGGCCCGTGTAGCGCCGGCCTCGGCAAGCACGCGATCTAGACCGGCGATCGATTGAGCAAATTCTTCATCGAAGGTGCCGGGAATGAACTTTCCTGTTTCCGGATCAGTTGATGCCTGTCCGGAGATATACAACCAGTCTCCTGCTCGTACGGCTGGTGTGAGGGGGCGGTCGGGTTGGGCTCCAAAGTGAGTAATCACGATGTTGTTCCTTTCGAAGGGGGCGTCAGAGTCAAGATAGGAGGGAAGGGGGGCGTTCGCCGCGGTCGAAGGCGGCGATTGCTGCCTGGAGGTGCGCGGAGGCGCCACCGAGCACTGCAGCGCCGTGTCCGGCGAAAAGCTGGTCAATGCCGAGGGAGGCAACAGCGCGGATGCTTCGCTCGGACTCTATTAAATCGGCATCGGGGGTGGCCAAGTGGGCAATCCGGCCTTGAGGAAATACGAGGTCTCCGCTGAACAGGCCGCGCCCGCTTGGTGTCTCCGCGACGAATACCATGTGGTCTGCGCTGTGTCCGGGCGTCGCCATTGGAGTTACCCGCACGTCACCGATATCCAGCGGGCTCGTGATCGTGGTGGCGGCCACAGCTTCTAGCCGCTGATCGGCCGGGTAGACGCCTTCTCGGCGAGCACCGGGAAGCCCGATGGTTTCTTCATCGCCCGTGCGAATAATTTCCGCACAGCGTGCGCTAGCGAGTACGGGCGCGTCAAAGGCCCGAGCGAGCGTCGCCGCTCCGCCCGAATGGTCGACGTGGCCGTGAGTGACAAGAATTGCCCGGAGCTGGGCCCCGTCGAGGAGTCGCTCAGCCCGCGAGACGAGGGCGTCGGAGGAGCGGCCCGCGCCGGTGTCGATGATGATCGCCTCGCCACGAGAGTGGATGATGTAGGCGTTGCCATCCCAGTAGTCACTGATGCCAAAGCCAAGGTAGCCGCTGGCCAGCAGGGAACACTCCGCTGTCAATCTCATGCTGACCCGTCATGGGCGAGGTGATCGGTGCTGACGGTTGCTTGCTGATAGTGGAGGCGGCCCAGCAGAGAATCAGTCTCTCCCGGTGTTCCGGCAAAAATGAAGTGGTCGCTGTATCGCGCCCAGCCCGCACGAAGTGCGGCAGCGCCCTTAAGCAGCAGGGCGTCATAGTCAGCGGGATCGATGCCCAAGGCCGTGAACATTCCAGGATCGTTCGGCTGCACCGGGCTCCCCTGAATCACGATATCGAGCGCGCCCATCCGCACCCACGCTGCGCCCTTCATGTCCACAACGGTACCGGTGGACATGGGGCCAGTGTTGACGAATTTGCCGTCGGTGACGTTCAACACTTCTGGGCTGCCTTGCAACGGTTGACCTGATCGATCAGAGGCAAAGCCCCCGAGTTCACGAAGTGGATCTCCCTCGCAATTGCGCAGCATGGCAAGGGCGGCGGGGTCGAAGATGGTCGTGAGAAAACGCCCCTGGCCGTGAAGCTGCGCCGCGTGGGCCAGCCAGGTGGTGTCTCCGCTCGCGCCGCCGTTGATGTTGTCGCCTGTGTCGGCGATCGTCACCGGTCGCCCTTCAGCGCGCAACGTCGCTGCTCGCTCGACGGCGGCTGTCGCATCAGGATAGTCCGCGGCAAACTTCGTTGCGCTGGCTTCAGCCAGTTGGTGCAGGGCTTCGACGACTCGTTCTGCAGCCTCGGCACGGTCGGGCGGGCCCGAGGCAAGAAAACCCATTCCCGTGTGCCGGGTATCTGAATAGGCGTAGCCAGCGAGTACTGTCACATCGAGCAGCGACTCTTTCTCCTGCAAAGATCGAGCTGTGTCGATGAGTTCACGTAGAGGGGAGTCCTGAGTGCTCTGGGCCGCCGGCGGTGCGACGATGGACAGTCCACGGTGTGCTCGGTAAGGCACAGGATCACCGCTCAGAATCCCGGCGAGGGCGGATGCTGCATCGCGGCCGCGATCATACGTGTCCACGTGCGGATTGGTCTTGTATCCGATGAGGATCTCAACATCGTGCAGGCGCTGATGGGCAAAGTTGGTATGAAGGTCGAGTACCGCGGCAATCGGCACTCCCGCGGCCCGAGAGCGGATCACGGCGACGATCTCCTCTTCAGCATCGCCGACGCCATCAGCCACGAAATCTCCGTGTAGTTCGAGCAGGATGCCGTCGAGTTGTTCAGCCCCGTCGAGTGCTGTTGCCACAGCTGTGAGGATGCTGTCGAATACAGTCGCCTCGACGGTCCCAGAGGGGGTTGCGAAGGTGGCAAATAGTGGCACGATGTCGAGCTGCTTCTCGCGAGCGCCATCGAGAAAGCCGCCACAGACGGTGCGGGTGTCCTCGAACGCGTCAAGCACTTCGTCGCCCACATACCAGCGATGTGCGAACTCCTTTTTACCGGTGCGCAGGGGGCTGAAGGTATTGGTTTCGTGGTAAACCCCGAGAACCCCGACGCGAAATCTCGAGGTCACGCGCTCTCAAGCGCCGTGAGCGCTTCGTCGAATATCCCGATCGTGTGATCGATTTGAGCTTCGGTGTGGGCTGTCGAGAGATACCAGCGACCGCCGGCGACCGCGAAGATCCCCCGGCGAAGAAGTTCGAGGAGAAGCTTGGCGTAGCTCTCCTGGTCCGTCTTCTGAAAGTCGGAGAAGTCTTCGACGGTCGGGAGGCCGAGGGTGACCTGAACAACGGGGCCGACCTGATTCACGGCGCCCGTCATATTATGCGCAGCGAGGGCGTCACGAAAGCCGTTCGCTAGTCGTGCGCTAAGGGTTTCAAAACGCTCGTAAACCCCGGGCTTGCTGAGCTCGTCGAGGGTGGCTCCCGCCGCGGCAAGCACGAGGGGATTGCCGTTGTAGGTTCCGGCATGAGTGACACCGTTGAGGGTGAGGTCGAGCAGGCTTGCCTTTCCGAGCAGTGCTGCGAGGCTCAGTCCGCCCGCGACGGCCTTTGCCAAGATGATGATGTCCGGGGCCACGCCGTAGCGTTCCACTGCTCCGCCGAAGGCGATCCGTAGGCCGGTGATGACTTCGTCAAAGATGAGCACGACGCCGTGTTCGTCGCAGATTTCTCGCACGCGTTCGAGGAATCCCAGGGGAGGCTCGATGACGCCAGAGTTGCACAGTACCGGCTCGAGGAAGACGGCGGCAATGTCGTCTCGTTCGGTGAGCAACGTTTCAAGCTCTTCGGCTCGGCCCCAGTTGAGTACGTGCGCGAGTTCTGCCGAGCTTGTGGCTTGACCTCGGCTTTCCAGAGCGATGTCACTTTCGGCGCGGGGGCGGTAGCCCACCAGCATTGGATCTGACCAGCCGTGGTAATGGCCAGCGAACTTCACGAAATGCTCACGACCCGTCGCCGCGCGGGCAATACGCAGGGCGGAGAGGTTCGCCTCGGTGCCCGTGTTTGACCACAGCACGCGCTCGGCGCAGGGGAAAGCTTGGAGCAGTCGCTCGGCTATTTCAAATTCCAAGAGGTGACCAGATCCGTAGGTGGCACCCCGCGTGATCTGGTCTTGCACCGCGGCTACGAGCGCGGGATTGCCGTGACCGAGGATGTTGGGACCCCACCCGAGCACATAGTCGATGTAATCATTGCCATCGAAGTCGGTCAGGGTCGCTCCAGCCCCACCTGTAAAGAAGAGCGGATGCGGACGTGCCGTTGCCCGCAGCGCGGTTGCTACACCGCCACTGACAGAGCGAGATGCACGCTCCCACGCTTCGCGTGATTTCGGCCACTCCGAGATCACTTTCGTCTCTTCGCCGGTCGCAGTCATTCTCTCTCCTTAGCCCGGAAGGGCCGCCATACTCTCCGTATTGCCCAAGAGGCAATGTGATGTTCCGCACAAATACAGCGTTCGCACAACCCTGACGGGCCTACGAGCGGTTTCACGGTTAGTTTTATCTAGTAAGACTATCAGTTTCAACTAGTAAAAGTTTAGAGGGCCAGATCTGCGCTGTCAACGAGAATGGTCGTCCAGGCACGCTCGCGGACCGAGCGCGCGACTGCCTCAGCGACCGCGAGTGCGGCGATTCCGTCGTCGAGCGTGACGATAGGCTGCGCTCCGCCGGCGACCGCAACGAGATGGTCCGCTTGCCGGCGCAGAGCTTCGGCTGGAAGCTCCGCGCAATCGCGCACCTCTTCGTCAGCGCCAGCCCGCCGAATGCGAATCTGGCCACCGCTGAGGTCGGCAAAGAGGCTTCCCCCTGATCCAACGACATGGATCGTGCGCACGCCGACAGGCTCGACGTAGTCAAGATGAACCGCGCCGCTGAGCCCATCCGCATGCACCAGAAGTGCATCTGCGACGTTCGGAGACTCGACATGCGCAACCTCGAGAAACACCCGAGTGTGCGCCACAGTTTCTGTGATCGGTCCGAAGAACCAGCGCAAGTAATCCCACTCATGCGAGTAGTCGCGAAGCAGACGGTTTTCGTCAGGAATCTGGAATCGCGACTCCGCGGCGACGATAGTGCCATACGCCCCCAACATCACTTGGTAGCCGGTGGGCTTTCCAATCACGCCGGACTGTAGAGCGGTTCGAACCTCTCGCACGACGGCACGATGACGCAGAACATAACCCATTAGCACCCGGGAGTCGCTCGAACGGATGCGATCGATCAGGGCCCGGTCGGCTAGCGATGGAGCAAGAGGCTTCTCTACGAGCGTCGGAATGCCTCGCGAAGCAGCCTCAGCAAGTTGCGGCAAATGAAAGGGGTCTGGACTAGCGATCACTAGTGCATCTAGCCCGGAATCCACGAGCGCCTCGAGAGTCTCGGCGGGCTCAGTAGCGAACTCATCACGAACTCGATCGCGCAATGACGCTGAGGGATCGAAGCCGACTGTCTGCACGTCGCCTCGCTTGCTGAGCACTGCGATGTGCTGACGACCAATAGAGCCGAGGCCCGCGACACCGATACGCAACGTACTCATCGTGGATTCTCCTGTGTTAGCAACGTTTCAAGCAACCGATCGAGGTCAGAGGCCGAAACGGGGGCATCCTCCGCTTGCCGCGCAAATCGTTCGATTGATTGTGGATCCTTGTATCCAGCGCCGCTCACAACCGCGACGACGCGGGCGGAGCGATCGATTAGCCCCGTCGAGAAAGCCTGGCGCGCTCCCGCGAGCGAGGTCGCTCCGGCGGGCTCGACCAAAATACCCAGTGCGGCGAGATCGCGCTGAGCTTCATAAACCTGCGCATCTGACACCGCTACTGCCGCGCCACCGGTCGCTCGGATGCCGGCCGCTGCTGACGGACCGTCGTAGAGCGCCGCCATTTGCAGTCCTGAGATCTCGGTTCCGGCGCCGCGAGCGCGACCGATTGGGTCGCCCTCCAAAGCCGAAATGAGGCCGTCCATGCCGTCAGGGTGCACACCAAAGACTCGGGGGGTGCGTTCGGAAGAGAGGAAGCCCTGCGAGAGCCCTGCAACAAGCCCACCGCCGCCGACGGGGGCGAACACGTGGTCGGCTGCTGCGGCAGACTCGTCGATCTCCCAGGCAATGGTGTGGATGGCGCGCATCGCTTCTGGAGCGAATCGAAAGCCGGTGAGCATCGGGGTGTAGCCGAATCGCTCCGCCGCGGCAGCCACTTTCATCGCTGTGGCTATCGTCGCATCCGCATCGTGACCCAGCCCATCGACTTCAATTACGCGAGCACCATAGGCACGGATCTCACGCACCTTGCTTTCGAGTGCTCCTCGCAGGACTAAGAGCACTGCTTCGAGTCCGGCCGCCGCGGAATACGCGGCAGCAGCGGCTCCGCCGTTACCGGAGGAAGTGCCTAGCGCGCCTCGAAGGTTGTGCTCGCGGGCCAAGGAGAGTGCTAGCGAGGCAATCCTCGCTTTGAAGGAGCCCGTGGGGTTCCGGTCTTCCATCTTCAGCTCGAACCGGGCTAGTCCCTCAAGTCCGGGGACCACTCCGGTCAGATCGAGCTGAGGGGTCCCGCCCTCGCCCAGAGAAACAATGTTCTCCGGAGCGAGGGAGGGAAGTCGATCAGCGAAACGCCACATGCTCGACCGATCCGGAGGCCATGGCACGATCCAGAATCTCGGTGACTCCGTCACAGAACTCGGCGCTCGGAATCTGCTCAAAGGGGCGACCCATGGGTTGCGCGAGCGGGAGCTCTAGTGCCCACGCGGTCGCGACTTTAAGCGCCGCAATTGCCTGGGCTGGTCCGCCAGCGCCGGCCCACGGCACCCCGATGATGCCGAAGGTCGCGCTGACCCAGCTCGACAGTTCCCATGCCCGGGCGCGGTCGCCATTGCGCATCACTCGCCACAGTTCAGCAAAGACAACAGGCGCGAAGTTTGCGAAACCGGGAACAACGCCCTGGAAGCCAATCGCATCCACGGATTCGAGAGTTATCTCACTACCCGCATAAGCCTTGAATCCTGACTCGAGCGGGATGGCTGCGCGAAGCAGGCGACCTGACGTGAGGTCTCCTGACGAGTCCTTGACGCCGTCGATGGCGCCATCGTGAGCGAGCCGAGCCAGTAGGGCAACGCTGAGCTTCTGTGGTGTGCGAGGCGGTACGTCATACGCAATAATCGGGAGGTCAATCGCCCGGATTGCCTCGAAGTGGCGACGCAGCTCGTCATCGCTGTGGGTGAAGTAGAGGGGCGGAAGCACGAGAAGGGCGTCAGCGCCGCGGGCCTGCGCCTCTCTGGCCTCGATGACGGCATCATCTGTCGACAAGCCGGCGACACCGGCCCAGACGGGAATCCGGCCCGCTGCTGCCTGGACCGTCACCTCTGTGCTGCGGAGGCGCAGCGGTGCACCGAGGGTGCCGAGCTCGCCAGTCGAGCCTGCGGAGAGCACGCCGTCGATGCCAGAGGCGACCTGCGAGTCGACGAGCGCGGTCATCGCGCTCACATCGATGTCTCCGGATGCATCGAGCAACGTCACTAGTGGAGTGATGATGCCGTCGGGGAGTGCTGCTGAAGTGCCAGGGTGCGTCATTGAAATTGATACCTCTCAGTTGTTAGCGAATGAGCCAGCCGCCATCGACAGTGATGTCGACGCCGGTGATGTAGGAAGCCTCGGGACCAGCGAGGAACGAGACGACGTCAGCAACTTCGTTCGGCCGCCCTTGTCGTTCGAGCGCAGGCACGCGTTCTGTTCTCGCGCCGGTACCGCCGTCGATGACGTCGCCAGGTGCGGGACTCGCGTCGGTGCGGATATCTCCGGGAGAAACAGTGAGAACTCGGATGCCCGCGGGGCCAGCCTCGGAAGCAAGAGCCTTGGTGAAGGCGTTCACCCCAGCTTTCGTCGCCGTGTAGACGGCCGCGCCGGGTTGCGTCGCTTGTGCCATCACTGACGAGATCGAAATGATGACGCCGGCTGTGCCTTGGCGCCGAAATTGGGCGCAGGCGGCGACCGAGGAGAGGATTACCGCGCCGAGGTTGACCGCGAGCATTGCCTGAACATGAGGTTCGTCAATTTTTTCGGCAAGCCGTCGAGCTCGATCCCCGGTCAGCGCCGCACAATTGACCAGGACATCGAGGCCGCCGAGGGCATCCACGGCTTCTTCGACTAGTCGGGTCGCTGCGGCTTCATCAGAAAGATCAGCGACGAGGCCGCTGACCTGGCCGTCGAGCCCAGAACTTTCGAGGCTCTGTCGCAGCGAATCCGGAGTACGCTGGGAGACGGCCACCGAAGCTCCGTTAGCGAGAAAGCGCTGGGTGATTGCTGCCCCAATCCCCGTTGCGCCCCCGGTTACTAAGACTCGGGTAGGTGATTCACTCATCTCTCGGACACTTTCTCCCTGGTCAGTTCAGCCCTCGCCGCAACATTCGCGGCGATTGCATCGCTTGCTTTTCCGAGGCGATCACGGCGCTGCGGCACAACACCAACGAGCGGAGTTCCCGCGGATACTCGAGAGTGCCGACGAATGGTGGCGATCAGCCCGCTTGCTGAAGCGGTCACGGTCTCGAGTACGCGTCCGAATTCGTCGACGACGTGGCCGATCGTATCTCCGCTGAAAACTGAGTCGAGGAGTCGGTTCTCTGTGACAAAAAGTCCGTCGTGAGCCGCGTTGGAGAATGCGTCGACGTCACCGTCACCGTGAATCCATAGTGCGTCACGAGGTGTCTGGTCTTCATTCTGCGCAGCGACGACGCCGAGAGCGGCAAGCACCCGGAACACGCCATCGCGATAGGCGGCAAGGTTCGCGGTGGCGAGCACTCCACCAGCGGACGATTCGACGTAAATAGCGGGAATTCCGCGGTCTCGAGCGACACCAAGCGTTCGACCAGGGCCGAGAGTGTCGTGAGTCCAGATTGTCGGTGCCCCGAATGCAACGGTAAGTTCGACAGCCCGCGTTGCCGCTGGTGATCCGTCATCAAGACAACCGGCAAATAATGGCATCTCGGTGTCAGGGCTGGAGGTGTGCAAGTCAATGAGCACATCCGCCACGGAAATGAGGTGCGTCGTGATCAGGTATGCGATCTTCTGCGTCACAGATCCCGTTTCGTCGCCCGGAAAAACACGAGCCAGATTCTCTCCATCGAAGGGGCTCTCGCGCTGATCCGCGTTCCAGGCCGCTTCATGCGCAATCGGCGCGACGATCACCCGACCACGAAGCATCGGCCATGGCGACTGCGTAAGTGATCCCGCTGCGACGACTCCGCCGACCTCATTGCCGTGAATTCCACCAATGATAAGAACCGTCGGTCCAGGAAGACCCGAGTCGAGTTCGTAGACGGTAACCCCGGGGTCCGCGGAGCCGGCATCAGCGCCGATACGGCTTGATGTCCAATGCCCAGATGTCATGCTTGATCCTCGCCCGCCATCGACTCCTCTTCCGCGAAGAAGCAGGCTGACTCGGAACCGGAAGGAGTTCGGATTTGCAGGAGAGGACGCTCTTGAGCGCACTCCGGCTGAGCCTTCCAGCACCGAGTGTGGAAGGAGCAGCCGGGGGGTGGCGCTGTCGGACTCGGAAGCTCGCCCTCGAGCAGTCGCCGAGTCGAGAGCGCCGCAAGACGCGGATCCGGCTGAGGGACTGCTGACAAGAGAGCTTGAGAGTACGGATGTGATGGTCGAGTGAATACCGTCTCTGCATCGCCATACTCAACAATGCGGCCCAAATACATCACAGCTACGCGATGAGCCAGGTGCCTCACCACTGCCAAATCGTGGGCAATGAAGAGGTACGCAACGCCGAGCTCGCGCTGCAAGCGTGCAAGGAGGTTTATGACCTGAGCTTGGATGGACACATCGAGCGCAGAAATCGGCTCGTCAAGAATAAGAAGTCGAGGTTCGAGCGCCAGAGCGCGGGCGATGCCAATTCGCTGACGCTGTCCTCCGGAGAACTCGTGGGGGTAACGACCGAGAGCCTCCGGCCCCAACCCGACGAGGTTGAGGAGTTCGCGCACCCGCTCCCGCCGCTGACGATCATTGCCCACTCCGTGAATCTCCAGCGGCTCGAGCAGGATTTCCCCCACGGGCATCCGAGAGGGGAGAGATGAGTAGGGGTCCTGGAAAACGAACTGAACATCGCGACGCATTTTGCGCAGCTCCGCGGGACGCAACTTTGCTAGGTCCTGACCTTCGAAGCGCACCGAGCCTGAGGTGGGCTCGTGAAAGCGCATGATCGTCTTACCAACGGTCGACTTGCCGCAGCCAGATTCCCCGACTAACGCCACCGTCTCACCCGGGTAGATGTCAAACGAGACATCCGTGACTGCACGGACGCTTCCCACTTGCCTCTGGAGAAGGCCACCGTGTACGGGAAAGTGCTTGACGAGGTTCTCTACAGAAAGAATCGGTTCGCCTGTCATTGGTCGCCCTCCGTCGTCGCGAGTTCTTCTGTGAAATGGCAAGCAGAAGCATGGGCATGCCCAACCGGCTGCAGTTCCGGGCGCGTATCTCGGCACACGTCGCGGCCCCGGCCTACGGGACAGCGCGGCTCAAATGGGCAGCCCGAAGGCAGAGCGCGAGGATCTGGCGGATGCCCACCAATCGCCAGCAGTTCGTGTTGGCGAGAGCCAAGCCGAGGAAGACTGTCAAGAAGGCCACGAGTATAGGGGTGGCGAGAACCATGGAAGAGAGTGTCAACCTCGGCAGACTCAACGACGCGACCGCCGTACATCACGACTACCCGTTGAGCGAGCTCAGCGATGACGCCGAGATCGTGGGTGATCATGACGAGCGCCGCGTCGTTCTCTCGCTGCACTTTACGAAGCAGGTCAAGAATTTGCGCCTGAATAGTGACATCCAACGCTGTCGTCGGCTCGTCGGCGATAATGAGTCGGGGTCGATTGGCAATCGCCATCGCGATCATTGCTCGCTGGCGCATCCCACCAGAGAATTCGTGAGGGTAGCGGCGCGCACGCTGCTCCGGTGAAGGAATGCCGACCTCGGCAAGCAGCTCGACAACGCGTGCTGCCGCCGCGCGTCGCCCGAGGCTGCGGTCGTGCCGAAGCAAGCTTTCTGAGATCTGATCGCCGACGCGCATTACCGGATTGAGTGCGGTCATCGGGTCCTGAAATACGAGGCCGATTTCCTTACCCAAGATTTGGTTGCGCTCGCGGTCAGACATGGTGACAAGGTCACGGCCATCGAACCAAGCGTGGCCATCCACGACACGACCGTTCGACGGAAGCAGCCCGAGCGCAGAAGCGATGGCGACAGACTTACCGGAACCGGACTCGCCAACCACTCCCAGAGTTTCTCCGGGCATGACCTCATAGCTCGCGCCGTTCACAGCAGGAACAATTCCCCCATCCACCGTAAATTCGGTCGTGAGGTTCTCGAGTTTTAGCAGCGGGGCGGTCATCGTGACGACCTCGGGTCGACCGCATCGCGGAGCCCATCTCCGACAAAGTTGACGGCGAGCACCGTCACCGCAATCGCGATTCCCGGTGGCAACCATAGCCACGGTGTTGTTTCAAGGATGGTGAGTGACTGTGCGTCGTTAAGCATGTTCCCCCAGCTGGCAGTGGGCGGCGGTACACCGAGCCCAAGAAATGACAAGGCGGCTTCAAGCAGAATCGCTTGGGCTACCTCAAGCGTGGCCACGACGGTGAGTGGCGCGACGACCGAAGGTACGACGTGCTTTCGCAAGATCCGCCCCGGACTTGCACCGAGGCCAACGGTGGCCTGGATCGAATCTTGCTCGCGAAGCGACAAGGTCAAGCCGCGAACGATGCGGAACGCGATGGGCCAGCCGAAGAGTCCAATCGCGATGATGAGGGTCGGCAGGCTGGGGCCGACAAAAGCAACAATCACGATGATGGCAATCAGCGTCGGGAAGGTGATCACGACATCCGCAAACCGACTGATGAGGCTATCGACCCAGCCCCCGAAGTATCCAGCGACCGCACCAAGCACGAGTCCCGTAAAGGTGGCGATGAGGGCGGCAGATAGACCAACGATCAGGGATATCTGACCACCAGAAATGAGGCGAGCCAGCACATCGCGCCCGGCCGCATCAGTGCCGAGCAGGTGTTCCGGGCTTGGTGCTCGGCGGATGGCGCGCACATCGACGGCGTTGGGGTCGATCCCGATAACGAAGGGCAAAATGATTGCCGCAAGGGCTAACAGCACCATGACTACGAGCGCGATGACCGCAACTCGATGGCGCAGGAAGCGGCGAATCGCGAGCTGCCTCGGCGATGCTGAGTCCGGGGTTTCCTGTGGGCTTACTGACGGGCTGTTGTCGGTGGCAGTCATCGTTTTGCTCCTGTCAGCCGAATGCGCGGATCTATTGCGGCGTAGAGAATATCCGCGATGAGGTTAGCGATAAGCACGAACACCGCGACGAAGAGAACGAAACCGAGAACGACCGGGTAGTCGCGGGCGCGCACCGCGTCTAAGGCGAGGCGGCCCATCCCGGGCCACGAGAAGATCTGCTCGATAACAACGGCGCCGGCGAGAAGGTTGGGAATTTGGATAGCGAGGACGCTCACGAGAGGAATCATCGCGTTGCGGAGAGCGTGGCGGCTAATGATGCTAAAGGAGCTAAGGCCCTTAGACCGCGCGGTAGTGAGGAAGTCCTGATTCAACACTTCGAGCATCGCCGCTCGAGAATAGCGAACCCACGGACCGGCGAGCGCGAAGCCGAGTATCGATGCGGGAAGGATGAGGTGCACAAGAGAGTCGAGGAATCCGCTTTCTCCGGGGGAGTTCATCCCTGCCGTGGGCAACCAGCCCAGCTTTAGGCACACTACGTAGATGCCGAGAAGAGCAACGAAGAAACTGGGAACCGAGATCGCCAGAAGGCTGACTACCGTCGCGCCATAGTCGACGACGGTGTTGCGGCGGATTGCGGCGATAATTCCGACGGGAATTCCGACGGCAAGAGCGATGAGCAGCGCGGTTCCGGTGAGTCGAACAGTTGCGTCGACGCGGGAGAAGAGCAGTTCTGTGACGGGGCGTCCATTCACGTAGGAGTAGCCGAAGTTGCCCTTGAGCACCTCCGAAATCCAGATTCCGTACTGAACAACCAGGGGCTGGTCTAGCCCAAGCTCAGCGCGCCGCCTGGCAACAGCCTCTTCCCAGTCTCCGCGAAAACTTAGCGGATCGATCATCATCCGAGCCGGATCACCAGGCATTATCTGCAGCAAAACAAACAGCAGCATACTGATTCCAACGAGGACGACAAGGGAGAGTGTCAGGCGGCGCGCGAGCAAGGCAATCATGCTAGTCGGTGACCGTCCATTCAGCGGCGTCCCAGAACGCATCCGTTGCGAGCGGGTTCAGGTCTAGGCCCTGAAGGCGGTCGCTGGTTGCGCCCAGTACATTCGGAACGTAGAGCACCATGATCGGCAGTTCCTCGTTCATGATGTGCTGCGCTTCCGCGTAGATCTTTTCGCGTTCCGACTGATCGGTGGTCGCTACGCCGGCCTTGAGAAGAGTGTCCAACTCAGGGTTGCAGTACGCAACCAAGTTGGCTCCACCGATCTGCTCACACATAACGCGAGCGTTCATCGATGCCGGGTCAACACTGAACAGGCCATATGCCGAGAGAAGCGTTCCGAAGGTACGGTTACCGATTCGGTCACCCTGCTCTGCCGGCTCGACTTGCTCAACAACGGCGTTGATTCCCACCTCTTGGAGTTGTGCCGCCACGATAGTCATGATCGTGTCGCGGTCGCGTTGCCCGGGGACAATCATGAGCTCGACCGTGGTGCTGGCATCCCAATTCGCTTCAGCGAGGAGGTCACGCGCCTTTTCTGGGTCGTAGTCGTAGTGAGTGAGGTCACCGGGGACTGCCCAGTCAGGACCGTGAACGAGAGTGTCGACGACCTTGCCGTGGCCGGCAAGTACTTCATCAACGAGTGCCTCGCGGTCTACAGCGTGCATGATTGCCTGACGCACGAGCGGGTCTTGCAGCGGCGGCATGTCTAGTGCGGGGTGCAAGGCCATGACGCCTGGTCCCTCGACCTCTTGCAGCGTGATTCCGTCGATTCCGCTCATCCGCTCAAAGTCAGCAGCGGAAACTTGAGCGAAGTCCAATTCGCCGGTCTCGAGCTGAGCCATAGCGACGTCGGTGGCAAGGTAGCGTGCATAAACGCGGTCAAGACCGAGTTCGCTGCGGTATTCGGGGTTAGCTACGAACGATGCTTGATCGTCGGTGAGCCATTCCTCGAAGATGTAAGGTCCGATGCCGACGCTCGGTTCCCGGAAGAACTGGTTGTCGGTGAGTCCTTCGAGCGGAAGCTCTCCAACGATGTGCTCAGGCAGAATGAAGAAAATCGGAGCTACGAGTTCTTCGAGGAACGCGACGTTCGGGTCCTCAAGCTCGATCTCGAAGGTGTAGTCATCCGGGGCGCGGAAGCCAGCGACACTATCTGCCGCACCGTCTGCAAACTCGGTAGCGCCGACTACTCCGGCGTACTTGCCCGCATAGGCGCTTCCGGATTCTGGGTTTGCATAGAGGTTGAAGGTGAAAACAACGTCGTCTGCAGTGAAGGCTTCGCCATCGCTCCAGTTCACGTCATCCCTAAGGTTGAACGTCCAGGTGCGCCCATCTTCTGACACATCCCACGATTCGGCCAACCGGGGGCCGTACTCGGCATCAGCTGTGACAGACAGAAGTCCATCCCAGTGCAACTGGCCCATGAGCTGGTTGGGCCCAATTGCCGCCACTAGCGGGTTGAAGGTCGTCGGAGCTTGATACAACTGCACGCTAGCCTCACGCGAGTCGCTGTCACCCCCGGAACCATCGTTGGTGTTCCCTGAGCACGCCGTCGCCAGAAGGGCGACGACAGCCGCCGTAGCGACCAGCATGAGTGGTCTACGAGTTCTCATGTGATTGTCTCCGTTTCAGAACAGACCGGCAACGCTGCCGAGCTGTTTCATTGAATGAAAGCTGCTGTTTCATTCATGATGTTAGATGCGCAGAGCATCCGTAGTCAAGCAACGAAACGTGATCGTAACTTGGGACGCTATTTCGCGGTCCAGCCACCATCGACGGGAAGGGTGACGCCGGTGACGTAGCGAGACGCGCTTGACGCGAGAAAGAGCAGGGCGCCAATGACGTCATCCGGTTCAGCCATGCGGCCGAGCGGCACTCGTGAGCGATAAGCGGCGTCGAAAGCGGCATCTGTCTCCTCCGTTCGGAGGCCGCCTGGCGCAAGACAATTAACGCGCACTCCGTGCGGCCCGAGCGCACTCGCGAGATAGCGGGTCATGCCGATCATCCCCGCCTTGTCATACGCATAGAAGATGGGTGACGTCACGGAGGTTCCCTCGTACATCGGAAAATCCGGGGCAACGAGTCCGTAGATCGACGCAATATTGACGATCGTGCCAGATCGCCGCTTCTGCATTGATTCTGCAATTGCCTGCGTCAGCAGGAAGAGGCCGCGGCTGTTCACGTTTGAGGTGGCTGCCCAATCCTCAGCGGACGTGCCTTGAAGGTCTCCACCCGCCCGGAGAACTGCGTTGTTGACGAGAACGTCGACTCGACCGTGATCGGCCAGCACCTTGTCTCGAAAGGCCGTGATGGAGGCTGGCTCGGCCTGATCGAGTTCGTACCCCTCTGCGGACAGCCCCAGCTTGGTCAGTTCAGTCGCTGAGCGCTGTGCCGAGGAAAGGACTCTCGAGGTGATGACGACGTGCGCACCTGCTTCGGCTAATGCCCGGCTGAATGGTGTTCCATACAGCCCGGTTCCGCCGGTGACGACAGCGATAGCGCCGTCCATCTGAAACTGGTCAAGCGCAGTCATCTTTGTCCAATCGCTCAGGGCTCAATTGACCACTAACCCTAACATCGGTTTTGCCTGTCTGCACGTCTAGTTTTACTAGGTGGGTAGACTTCGGCGATTTTTGCTTAGTCGAGTGCGGAAGTCGGTGGCGAATCAGGCTCGTCGTTCGCTAGCGGACCGGAGAGACGTTCTGCGATCTCGATGAGCCGGCGCGCTACGCGCGGCACGTCCTCACGGGGAAAACGCATTGCCGGTGCCGAAAGGCTGATGGCCATAGGCACGGGTAGCCCCGGGATGCTGACTGCGACACAGCGACCATCGCGTTCGTTCTCGCCATCATCCATGGCATACCCCTGAGTCCGCACTTTCTCTAGCTCGGCCAGGTAGTCTTCGTCGCTCGTGATTGTCGCATCAGTGAGGCGTGGCATCCCGCTGACGTGGAGGATTCCGCGTACTTGCCGCTCAGGCAAATGCGCGGCTACGGCCTTTCCGAGCGCGGTCGAATGGATGCTCTCCCGATCGCCGGGGCGAACAGAGAGCCGCACAGAGCGCTGGCTCTCGACAACATCGAGGTAAAGGACTCGGTTGAAATCGAGCCGACCAATATTCACGGTCTCCTCAAACTGGTCGCGTAGCTCAACGAGATACGGGCGCGCCCGGTCGACGATTACATCCACTCGTTCAGTTCGCAGTGCAACACCGACCGAGTAAACGCCCGATGCGCCCCGGTGAACATACCCGCGCTGCTCCAGTGTCTCCAAGTAGCGAAACGCAGAGCTCTTAGGCAGGCTCGCGGCCTCAGACAGCTGAACCAAGGTCAACGTTCCAGGGTTGGCCTGAATGAAGTCGAGGAGATCGCAAACGCGTTGAACAGCGCGAATGGAATAGCTTGGCTCGTCTGTCGCCGGGGTCGCTGGTTTAGCCATAATTTCAATGCTCCGAGTTCCACCTGGAGAAACAGGTCACAGCAACACTACGACAGTCCCCGTCGCGAGGGAATGGAGAGATCTTGACAACGACGAGATGTAGCAGTGCACGTTTGGGGAATCCAATGGGCTATTCGAGCGTCGGAGAATCAGGGTGGCTCTCTTCTTGGCGTCCAACGTTGCGGTTGCGAAGCAGGAGGATTCCCCCACCCAATGCAGCACCCACAGCACCGATCACCGCTAGCGCCCCAAAATTCGGTGCCGGCGCTCCCGTCACAGCGAGGGCGCGGTCAAAAGTGGTGACCGCACCAGCATCAGCACCCACGGCGGCGCCGCCACCGGAGCCTGTGCCGCTGCCCCCAGAACCGGTTCCGCCACCGCTGCCCGGAGGGGTTGAACCAACTTCGTAAGTGTCGCCAACCCGGGCTACGACCGGCAGGCCCTGAGCTGTGTCCTGAACCAAGAATTCATCGATACGAACGTCGCCCGAGGCTGCGGAGCCACCGAGAAGCAAGAAGTGGGTGAGGACCTCGGCGGGGTGCAGCACTGACACAGCGGCGCGCTCAACGCCGTCGACGGTCACGACGATCCGGTCGCCGGGAATGTCGGCCTCGATCTCGAATCGGTGCCAGGTCCCGGCAACTAGTGACGTCGGCGTTGAAAGTGCGCTGAAGGACTGATCTTCATCAGCATCCGGCAGCACTCGAATCATCTGCTGTTCGTCGTTGCCGACGGTCCACCCGCTGTCGGAGTACGGGTGCGCGAGCTTGATGTACCGCGTCGTTAGCGGGGCACCAGACACCGTGATGACGTTGCCGTTCTTTACGCCCGACCACCCTGAAACTGGAGTCCAGTCGCCTGCGTTCGTGTCCGAGATCCAGACCTCCAGTAATCCTGGGTCGATGCGGTTCCCGGTTGAACTGACGAAGTCGTTGTCGACTAGTTCGAGACCAGTGACCTCTCGTGGCGATCCCAAATCTGCGCCCATGCTTCGATTTTGGTAATCGTAGGCAACGATTTGGTGGGTTCCCATCGCAGTGAGGTTTCCCAACGCGGGATCGACGTCGGCACTGCGGTGTCCGATGGCTCGAATCGGGGCGAACACGCTGTCAGTGGTGATGTGCAGCTCACCCGACGGAGTGATCTTCAGTGAGAGAGCTGTACCGCGCGCGTTGTGGTGTGCGGAGAAACCTTCCTGCAGCACAAGATGCACTTCGTCAACAATGTTGGCAATCTGTAGCCCGAAGCAGATCTTTCCCTTGCGGATGGCCGGGAATAGGCGAGATGCGCCTGCCGGGCCCAGCGGTGACGAAAGTAGGCGCACGGCTTGCCGGTCAGGACGGCTGCCCTCAACGAGGTCAACCGTTCCGGTTCGGGTCGTTCTCCACCAGCGGGATGATGTGAGCTCGGTTCCGTTACTAGCCCCTCCGGCGGAACGATAGACAGGAATGTCGAGGGCGCCGTGGCTATCACGCACGAAGGATTCGTAGTCGTCAACGTGCATGACGATGGTCGGCTGTGTCGGACGTCCCCACGCGAAGACCCTCCCGTCGTCGGGCCCGACCCACGAGTCGGCGTTGACCGCGGTGCGGGTTTCATTGACGTTTCCCCACCCCGGTGTCGAGATCGAGGAAGCGGCGAGAAGGTCTTGGTAGCCATTCCAGCTTTCGCCGTCGTCGTCGCTGTACGCGGCTGTGAGGTTGTTGCGATAGTAGCTAACCTGGCCGAACCCGTTGTGTCCTGGCCACGTCATTCCGTGGCCTCCACTCTCGTCGCGGAAGAGGGCGGCGGCGGTGTTGCTGGACAAGATTTTGCTGTCGGAGGGTATCGACCATGAGAGCCCGTCGTCAGCCGAAGTCGAAGACAAGAAGTAGTGCTTCGACATGTCTTGTTGCCTTGCGACGAGCAGGACATCCCCGCTATCAAGCTCTGTAATGGCAAGCTCGGTGACACCGCGTTCATAGCCGACGGGGGCGCTCGGCAGAATAAGCTCGGTTGATTGGGCCCAGGAGGCGCCGCCGTCGGTCGAGCGCAACACTGTGCTCGCAAATGTTCCGGTGGAGTCGATCATGTACGACACGGGGTAGAGGTGTGTGCCAGCGGCGGTACGGATTCCGTTTGAGTACGACAGCCCCCACGCAACGGGCAGCCCTGACGCCTGTACCTGCAGAGGGATGTGCTGGAGTGGGCCAAAGACCGGACGACCACTGGCATCATAGCCAGTGGTTCGAGCAGTCCATAACTGCACGTCGTTCTGCGCCCGATCCATCAAGTCCCCGCCAGAGGTGTAGACGGTCTGGATGAGGAAGAAGATCGACAGTACATCGGTGACAGGATCGAGGAGGAAGCCACCGGGGCTCACGGCAGTCACCGGAGGGTCAACCACGGGAGTGATCGGTTCGACGGCTCCCCAGCTGCGTCCGCCATCGGAGCTAAATCGTGCTGCGAGCTGGTATGGCCCGCCCGAGTAGCCGGCGGCGGCCATCATGAGCCCACTCGGAAGCTGGACGACCTTCATCCCGCTCCCGCCCCAATTGCCGATGCCCGTCTGCGGCGTGAGCGTCCGCTGCCCGTACTCCACCTGAAGCGCACCCGCATCGTGGGCGACACGGGATGACGCGGCAGGGTTTCCGCTGTAGGCCAGAATCTCCTGTTGCTCGCTCGGTGCAATGCTGGGGATGCGAACATAGACACCGTCACCGTTTGAGTAGGCATGCAGTTCATGTCCGTCGGTGGTGGCGAAGCGTAGGTCTCTGAGGTCGGTCTGCAGTCGCCCGGCTGCAACGAGGCCGTCAACATCGAGACTGGCTGCGGAGATGAACACCGCACGGTCACGGAGAGTCTCCGCTGTCGGATTGCTGACGAGCACGGGGGTGACCCACGTCCAGGCGCCGCCACCGGCGGCGACGAAAGCATCCGTCGGGATGTCGTAGACACGCATTCCCGATTGAATGTCGGTAATAAGGAACGTCTCGGCGCCGGTGTCTTCACGGTGCATATGAACTTTGACGTAGCGGGTACTCACCGCGAAGCCGTAGAGCCACAGTGAAGTTCCCACGTTGACGATGTGCACATCGGGAATCTTGGTCCATGATGCGTTGTCGTCGCTGACCCAGACCGAGAGGTCGCGGCTAGTGATGCGGTGAACGGGGCCGGGTTCTGGCGGAGGCATGCTGCCAAAAGCGCGTGCGTTTTCAAGCGGGCTATCGAGAATGAAGTCGAATCCCGCTGTTCCGGGAAAGTCGAAGTTGATCTTCACGTACCGAGCGGTTACTTCGAACCCGTCGAAGGTGTGCTGCATTCTGCCGTCAACGACCTCCGCTGTGAAGTCCCACCCGGTTAAGGGTGCCCAAACCGCATTGTCATCGCTGGCCCACAGCGTGTAATCGGCGGCCACAGCCCGAGCCGTCGCGGCACGATTGTGCAGTTGGAGGCGGCGGACAATCCGTTCGCTTTGGAGGTCGAATCCCACTGAACGACTGAGGTAATCGAGTGCGGCAGTGGCAGTGATGTTGAAGTGCGCGAAGCTGCTGCTGGTGGGATCAGTGTCATACGTCAGCACGCCAATCTTGACGCCGAGTCTCTGGTGCGGGTCGCCATCTTCGCCCTGACGAATTAGTTCGATCGCACTGAGTGGATGAGCGGTGTTCAGGTCGGCACCAATGCTGCGACGGTCTCCATCAAACGCAAGAGCAACGGAATCGCCCCAGTTGCCGAGTGCTCCCGATGTGATGCCGAGGTCGCCCTGCGCGAAGCCGACACTTGCTGCATGGGCTACCGGAGTTGCTGGTGCCCCAGCAGCAAACGCTGGTCCAGCAGCGCCGGCTACCGGAAGCACGGTCGCCCCACCGGTGGCGGCCACTAGGCCGAGAAAGTTTCGTCTTGTTACGCCTTTGTTGGTGACACGTGTCGACGTCATTGTCGTTGTTCTCCTTGTTTGTGGTCCGTGCACTGCGGAAGGCCAACCGTGCGATACCGAGGCCTCTAACCTGCTGCCGACCTCATTGGAGGCCGTGGAGCTTCGTCTCGATGACTGAGCTCTATAACATCGCTATTCCATTGAAGTTTCAATTAATGAAATAGTCTGTTTCATAAATCCTCTTCACTGTAGAGTTCAGCCTCGAAGCTTGTCAACGGTGAATGGAGAGAGTGCATGATCAACGTTCGCGAAAATCAGGTCGCAGTCATCGGGTTGGGGACCATGGGCAAAGGTATTTCGCGCCTCCTCCTCCAAGCCGACTACGAAGTGCATGTCCACGACCCATTCCTCGCTGACGAGGCCCCGTCGGGCGCTCGGGTTGTGTCGAGTATTGAGGAATGTGTCTCTGGGGCTTCCGTCGTATTCGAGGCTGTCAGCGAAGACCTCGACGTCAAAGCGAAAGTCCTCCGCACGATCTCGCACGCGACCGACGGTCTCATCGCCTCCAATACCTCGACGTTCATGCCGAGCGTGCTGGCCGACTCTGTTCTTAACCCCGAGCGATTTCTTGTCGGACACTTCTTCAATCCGGCCGACATCATCCCGCTCGTCGAAGTAGTTCCCCACCCGAAAACCCGGCCAGAGAGCGTGGATCTGTTCACCTCGCTTCTCCTCAAGTTGGGAAAGCGCCCCGTTCTTTTGAGCGCCGAGCGCCCCGGCTTTGTCGCGAACCGGCTCCAGGCTGCGGTGTTGCGTGAAGCTCTTTCCCTCGTCGAGGCCGGAGTCGTTACTGCGGCGGATATCGATGCCATCGTCACTAGCGGACTGGCCGCGCGGTGGGCAGCCGTGGGGCCAATCGGGGTGGCGGACCTCGGCGGTCTCGACATTTTCCGGGCCGTGTGCACCCAAATCTTTCCCAGCTTAGACAACTCAGCCACGCCGAATGCGCTGCTCGTGGATCGCGTCACACGGGGCGAACTCGGCGCCAAAAGCAGTTCTGGCTTCTATCAGCACAGCGCAAGCTCTGTGGCGGCAGTCCAAGAGGCGGTGACCCGCATCTTGAGCGTCCAGCAAGAAATTGAGCAACTAACGCCCGCAACCTCGGTTGAACGCGCCGAGCGGGGGCGCTAGATTTATCTCACCTGTAGAGATTCATGGTTTTACTCGACCGCGCCGGTTTGAGCCCGCATTCGATGATGAAGGAGACCGCATGATGATCGATTCTGTCGCGAGACCACCCTATGACCGTGAAACACGCGAGGGGCTTGCAGCGTTGCCCGGTGGCGGCTTCAATCCACTAACCGCTGAAACAATCCTGAGCCGGCGTGCCGCCATCAGTACGGGCTCGTACGAGGAACAGTTCGCTGGGCAACCCACTCGACGGGTAGATCACACCATCAATGGACACCGCGGTGAACAGATTGAGGTCAGCGTCATCGCGCGTGCCGATCACGATACGACTGGTGCGGGAATCCTCTTTGTCCACGGCGGAGGCATGATCGCGGGCGACCGCTTCGCCGGCATCGACCGACTGACCGAGTGGATCGTGCGTGATGACGTTGTCGTCATCGCAGTCGAATACCGACTGGCCCCAGAGCATCCCGATCCGACCCCCGTCGAGGATGCATATGCAGCTCTCGTGTGGGCGGCGGAGAATGCCGAAATGCTTGGCTTCGACCCCCGTCGACTCATTACGCTCGGCATCAGTGCGGGCGGAGGGGTGGCCGCCGGAATGGCGCTCCTCGCCCGCGATCGGAGCGGGCCGCCGATTTCAGCGCAGATGCTGTTGTGCCCGATGCTCGACGACCGTGACGACACAGTTTCCTCGCAGCAGTTCGAGGGAATAGGAACGTGGGACCGCGAATCGAACCGAACCGGTTGGGGCGCTCTGCTTGGCGCTCGCGCCGGTACCGCCGACGTGTCCATCTACGCGGCCGCGGGCCGCGAGGAAAACCTCAGCTCGTTACCGCCAACGTTTATCGATTGCGGTTCGGCCGAGGTCTTCCGTGACGAGTGTGTCTCCTTCGCGAGTCGCATCTGGGCAGTAGGGGGTCAGGCAGAGTTGCACATTTGGGATGGTGGTTTCCACGGTTTCGATGTAATCGCCCCTGACGCGATCATCTCGAAGTCGGCCATCGCGACACGGGACTCGTGGATGCGACGGCAGCTTACTGGCTGATGATTGGGCGACGGAGTCGAGGCGCGCTGCCCGAATCGCACCGCGCGTTCGCCGGTCAGTTCGACTGGCGGGCGCTTCCCTTGAACCCGCGCAAGCGCAGGCTGTTCATTACAACGAACACCGACGAGAAGGCCATTGCCGCCCCCGCGATAAGTGGGTTGAGCAGGCCCAACATCGCGATCGGCAGGGCCGCCACGTTGTAGGCGAAAGCCCAGAACAGGTTGCCGCGAATGATGCCGAGGGTGCGCTTGGCAAGCCGCACAGCGTCGGCCACGACAAGCAAGTCCCCGCTGACGACAGTGATGTCGCTGGCGGCGATCGCCGCATCCGTTCCTCCGCCCATGGCAATGCCGAGGTCGGCGGCGGCCAGCGCAGCAGAGTCATTGACTCCGTCACCGACCATCGCAACCACGCGACCGTCAGCCTGAAGCTTGCGGATCACATCGAGCTTGCCCTGCGGGCTGACCCCGGGGTGAACATCGGTGATTCCGACCGTGGTGGCGACGGATGCCGCAGCTCCCGCATTGTCACCGGTGAGCAGCACGGGGCGCAGGCCGAGCCGCACGAACTCGGCGATGGCGTCCGCACTGCTTGCCTTGATGGTGTCGCCGACAACCAGCACGCCTCGCGCCTGGCCGTCCCACGCGATAACCATTGCGGTGGATCCGGCAGCTTCCGCCTTCTCGACCAGGGTGAGGGCGGCATCCGACACCGTCTGCTGCTGGTCGGTGGCGAGCCACGACGGCTTGCCGACGAGCACAACGGTGCCGTCGATTGTCGCTTGAACACCGCTGCCGGCGTGAGCGGCAAAGTCGGTGGCGGTGGGCAGGGCGACGGCGCGCGTGGTGGCCGCTGCGACAACCGCGCGACCGACCGGATGCTCGGAGCCAGCCTCAACGGCGGCGGCACGGGCCAGCACGAGCTCCTCGTTTTCGCCCTCAAGTACCTCGATCGAGCTGAGGCGCATTTCGCCGGTCGTAACAGTTCCGGTCTTGTCGAGCACGATGGTGTCGACAGCGCGGGTCTGTTCAAGAACCTGGGGTCCGCTGATCAGGATGCCGAGCTGGGATCCGCGACCGGTGCCCACGAGCAGGGCGGTCGGCGTTGCGAGGCCGAGGGCGCACGGGCACGCGATAACGAGCGTGGTGACGGCTGCGGTGAAGGCGAGCTCGATGGGGCCACCGGCGATCATCCAGCCGACGAAAGCAACGACCGCGAGGCCGAGCACGACGGGAACGAAGATCGCCGAAACGCGGTCGGCGAGACGCTGGATGTCGGCTTTGCCGGTCTGCGCTTCTTCGACCATGCGACCGAGGCGGGCCAGTTCGGTGTCGCGGCCGACACGAGTGATTTCGATGACGAGTCGTCCGCCAACGTTGAGCGTGGCGCCAGTGACGCGATCGTCGGGGCCGACTTCAACGGGAACGGATTCGCCGGTGAGCATGCTTGCGTCGACGGCAGAGTTGCCTTCGATGACGAGCGCATCGCTGGCGATCTTCTCGCCGGGACGCACGACAACATGGTCGCCGACGACGAGCGAGGAGACAGCAACGCGCTGTTCTGTGCCGCCGCGCAGAACGGCGGCATCCTTCGCGCCGAGTTCGAGCAGAGCGCGCAGTGCGGCGCCCGACTCGCGGCTGGCACGCGCTTCGATGTACTTGCCGAGCAGGATGAACACCGTGACGGCAGCAGCAACTTCGAGATAGATTTCGCTCGCGCCGCCGTGGGGGGTTCCGAAGAACGTCATCGTCATGTGCATGCCGGCTTCGCCAGCACCACCGAAGAAGAGGGCGTAGAGCGACCAGCCAAAGGCGGCGATTACCCCGAGGCTGATGAGCGTGTCCATCGTCGCGGCACCGTGACGCGCATTGATGGCGGCAGCGCGGTGGAACGGCCACGCACCCCACACGGCAACGGGAGCCGCGAGCGTGAGCGCCAGCCACTGCCAG
The DNA here is from genome assembly GCF_019443965.1 of Salinibacterium sp. M195. Taxonomy (GTDB): domain Bacteria; phylum Actinomycetota; class Actinomycetes; order Actinomycetales; family Microbacteriaceae; genus Rhodoglobus. The sequence continues at coordinate 972,188 of NZ_CP040814.1, forward strand.
TACGTGAACTGCAACGCTGGGATCATCGACATCAACACGACCGGTACCGTGAGCGCGGTCGAGATCAGCAGGCGCCGAAGCAACTGCTGGGCGCGGTCTTCGACGACGGGAGAGTTGGCAGCATCCGGGGTCTCAGAAATCGGAGCGGGGATGACGGCGCTATATCCCGCAGCCTTCACTGTCTCCAAGAGCTGATCGGGATCCATGCCCTCTGGTGCTCGGACGCGAGCTTTTTCTGTGGCGTAATTCACGCTCGCCTCGACGCCGGGGAGCTTGTTGAGCTTGCGCTCGATGCGGCCTGCGCAGGAAGCGCAGGTCATTCCGGTGATGTCGAGTTCGACATCCAAGAGGTTGACGGTGCCGGGGTCAGAGGCCATTAGAGGCTCTTCACGAGCGTGTAGCCTGCCTCCTCGATAGCGGCGCTGACGGTGGCGTCGTCGAGAGCTGACTCAGACGTGACAGAAATGGTGGACGGCAAGCCAGAGGCGAGATCGACGCTGACGGCGGTCACGCCATCCACTTCAGAGAGTTCTTCGGTGACACTCGAGACGCAGTGGCTGCAGGTCATTCCTTCGACCAAGTAATCGGCAGTGTGAGACATGTTTCTCCTTCGATTGCCGCAGGCGCGGGGCGCGGGCGGAAGTTGTTGTTAGGAACGAGTTTTAGGAACGAACGAGGCGCGCGATGGCCGCACTCGCCTCGCGGAGTTTTTCGTCAGCGACAGGTCCGCCTTCGCGGCTCGCTTCGGCGACGCAGTGGCTCAAGTGGTCATCGAGTAGTGCGAGGGCGACGGACTCGAGAGCCTTGGTCGCGGCAGACACCTGCGTGAGCACGTCGATGCAGTAGGTATCTTCTTCGATCATGCGGTGGATGCCGCGCACCTGGCCCTCAGCGCGGCGCAGGCGTTTGAGCAGCAACTCTTTGTTGTCGTCGTAACCAGGCATGAGAACCTCCGCGTGCGCTTTCGGATGATACCCCTTGGGGGTATCTCTATTAGACGCCTGTGCGAGTGGAAAGTCAACCGGAGCGATCGGTTGAGCGCGCGCTCGACCGTCGGAGGAATAGTCTTGACATGTCTAACTAGTTAGAGAGACAATCTAGTCATGAGTTTAGAAGGGCCGAAAGCTGCGGGGCCAATTCCTGAGTGGCCGAGCGACTGGATGCGTGCGGTGCTGGGAGTCTTCACCCTGCGCGCGCTGGAGCAAGGCGCTTCCTACGGTTACGCGATCATCGCTGAGCTCGAAGCCAATGGGTTGGGGACGGTCAAGGGTGGCACCCTCTATCCCCTTCTCAGTCGCTATGAGTCGGTGGGGTTCGTCTCCGTCGAGTGGCGCCCGGGTGACGGCGGCCCAGGCCGCAAGTACTTTTCGCTCACGAAACGAGGGCAAATCGAGCTAGACCGAACACGATCGGATTGGCTGCGATTTGCCACGATTGGCAGCGACTTTTTGAACGCAGCGCGGACAGCAGAAACGGATACCCCATGACAACCTCAATGACTGACGATATCTGGATCGAGTACTTCACTGTCGAGCTTCGCTTGCGCCACGTGCCTGGCCCCGCAATCGGGGATGCCGTCGCCAGCGTTCGTGAGCTTCTGGCCGACTCTGGGCAGAGTGCGGAAGAAGCGTTTGGTTCTGCAGGTGAGTACGCGGCGTCGCTGGAACTCCCCACTATGAATACGCGTGTGCGAGGAATCCGCACGGTGCTTCTGCCCGTGTTGGGCCTCTTCACGTTCCTCATATTTGCATTGGCCAGTACTGCACGGTTCGATCAGGACCTCGTTCTCGTCTCGGTGCCTCAGCTGCTGCTGTTGGGCATCCCTGTGCTCTTGACCGTGTTGTTTGCTTTCCCGTTCTATCCGCGAGCGGTCATCCGCCAACGGTGGCTTCCAGTGGTGCTGATGCTCGTCGCGGGGGCTTCCGGCGGTTTCGCGGCGTTCTTGGCTCCGGCGTCCGCGGCTGACGCGTGGCTGATGGGGTCTGCGTTACCGCTGCTCTTCGGCGCCGGGACTGTGCTGATTATGCTCTCCGTTGTCGGTACTGTCGCGACGCTGCGCAGCCGCGACGATGATGAGATTATTGCGCCATTGCACGCACCGGATGACGAGGAGCGACCACGCGATTGGCGCCAGTTGCGGATCGCCGTCAACTGGCTTTTCCCGCTCATGGCTGTCGTCGTATTCACAATGGCGTGGGTGTTCAGTCTCCTCAGGCCCTGACTGCCTGGGTGAGCGCGGTTTCGAATGCGCTCACTGACCCGCTGACGGCCTCAAGTTCGTGATCGCGTAGCGCTGTCGAGATGCGACCGTCGTCGTGATGCGCGAGCACAATCGGCGAGTGCGTGATGTCGCACAGCGAGCACGCGGCGGTGCCAAGCATGTGCCCGATCACGTAGCGGGTTTCGCCCCACACGCCACCGTCTGCGTTGTAGATCCCGGTGTAACGGATGATCGCCAAGATGCCTCCTCGCCCGGCCCGGTGCCGGAACTCCTGTGTGCAGAGTTATTCGGAGACGCCGGGCGCCGCGGATGGGTAGTTGTTTCTCCAGAACAAACGGGTGACAGCCGCGGGTGCTCGCCCTCGAGCAGTGTTTCTGGACGTGATCGATAGAGCTCTCGTCATCGTCGTGCCCTCAATTTTGTGGACAAGAATGTCACCGTACGACCGCATCGCATTATGTGCGCGTACGGTGACATTTTCTTTTGTCACCGTACGGTGACATGCTACGATGACACCGTACGGTGACACGGTGTGTGGAATGGCAGCGAGGAGGAATCGATGAAAAACGTACGGGCGCTAGGAGCGCGCGTGAAGCAACTCCGCTCAGAAGCGGGGTTGAGCCAGCAGCAACTAGCGGAACGCGCGTTTGTCTCCCGCAAGTGGCTCATGGACTTCGAGCGCGGCAAGCCCACGGTTGAGGCAAACAAGGTTCTTGATGTGTTTCAAGCGCTCGGCTATGAACTAGAGCTCCAGCCGCTGTCGCGCTCAGAATCCCGGATTCGGAACGAGGGTGTTCATGCCAAACCGACAGCTTGACGTTTATCTGGATGGCAATCTCGCCGGCGTCGCCCAGATGTCATCGAATGGCGCGCTCACGTTTTTATACGACGATTCCTATGCAGCGAGGACCAATCCAACTCCACTCTCGCTATCGATGCCGGTCGATGTGAAAGCGCACAAGAACCGTGTGGTCTTGCCGTTCATCCAAGGGCTGCTTCCGGATAACGCCCAGGCGCTTGCGGCGATCGCCAGTACATATTCGGTCTCGGCTGCGAGCCCCTTTGCAATGCTCGAACACGTCGGGAAAGATGTCGCCGGCGCGCTGCAATTTGTGCCGCACGGAGCGAGTTCACCTGATGCTGTAGAGACGCGGAGCCGGGTCGCTGAGCTGACCGATGAGCAGATTGAGGAGAAACTCAACGAGGCCATAAGCGAGTATCGCGATGGTAAACCGGTAACGCAGGCGGATGGGCGCTTCAGTTTGGCAGGGGCGCAACCGAAAATTGCCCTCCACGAGTTGGCTTCCGGACGGTGGGCGTTGCCTGAGGATGCGACTCCAACGACGCATATTTTCAAACCGAACGCTGGCGAAATGAAAGACATCGATGTCATCGAGCAGATGACGATGAATGCAGCTCGGCTTTTAGGTCTAAACGTCTCAGAGAGTTACGTTCGCAACTTCGGCGACGTAAGCACGTTCGTGTCCAAGCGATACGACAGAGTTTTCTCGGGCGGACGATGGCACCGCCTCCATCAAGAGGATTTGTGCCAGGCGTTGGGTGTAACGCCGGCCAAGAAGTACCAGCGCACGGAAGGTGGGCCGGGTGTGGGCGACTTTGCGACTCTGACAGAACGGTTCCCGATTGCCTCAGACCGGCGTGAGGCATCGGGGGAGTTTTTCGCAGCTTTTGTCTTTAATGTTGTTATTGGCGGCACAGACGCGCACGCTAAGAATTACTCGCTCCTTCTGGAGAACGAGACTGTGGCGTTGGCTCCGCTCTATGACTTGGCCACGTATGCGCCGTATCGCACGGATGATGAAGTTGTGTTGCTTCCGATGAATGTGAACGGCAAGTATCGTTCTGACGCTATTTCAACGGCCGACCTGGTGAAAGTGGGTGCCCGCTTGAGGGTGCCCACGGATCAAGCAGTCGCGATCGTCGACCGGATGAGGAATGGGGCGGTAACGGCATTTGCCGAGGCCGGAGAAGAATTTGGTGAAAATCAATCTGCTCGAGTTGTGGCGTCGGCTGTCGTTGAGGCCATCCGCAAACTTCCGCTCTGTGTCGATGCCGCCGTCTGATCGCGCTGTGGCTCGTGCTTCTCTCCACGGGATCAGCACGAAGCTCTCGCCGGGCACCTTCTAATAGCCCTCACGGTCGCTAAGTATTTCTCCGAGTGCAGCTTTCGGTAACGGCTGCCCTTGAGGGTCTTGTCTACCCTCGGAGGGCTCTATCAATCAGCTCGCGCAATCGGTGCAACAGCTGGTTCTTGGTCTGATCCTGTTCGCCGAGTGGTTTGCCGTTGAGCAGGATGCCCGGTGACGAGGTATTGATCGTCATGACGTGGTTGGCGAACTGGTTGGCGGCATTCGCTGAATTCTTGGCGGATGATGTCAATGCGGTTCGTGAAGTCTCTAGGTGGCTGGTGGCCGATGTTGCAACAGCGTTGGCTTTGGCCATGATGTTGTCGCGGTGAACAGCGAGGGCCTTGGCCGCATTCATGACGACCGCGAGTATGGCGAGGACAGCGGTGATGGTGAGGGGGACCACGACCTCTTCTGGGCGACTGGGAAATGGGAGTTCGACGCGTCCGGCAAAGAGGTTTTCGAGGATGCCGCTGGTTCCGCCGCCGGCAACAAAGGAACTGTAGGCGTCGGTGAGCAGTCCCGCGAGGGCTCCGAGAACGGTGGCGATGGCACCGACGACGAGGGCGAAGAGAAAGTCGCGGCCTCGACTGACCGGGCCACGTGAGCCTAGGGCGAAGAGTTGAAATGCCGCAAACATGCCAATCGCGGCGACTGCGGCTGCGACTCCAGTCCCCAGCAGGCCGACGATCACTGCTGAGGCGATTGCGAGGGGTATCGCCAGCACTGAGAGGAACGCGCCGAGGGCAAAGTTGTGGGGTTTGGTAGAGATGTCTGACACGGTGGCGACCTCCGATCGCGCGGCAACGGCGTTGTTGCTTGAGCTATCAGACTAGCTTTTTGTTGGGCTGTCAGCAGGAGTTTCTTGGAGTGCTGCTCGTGCAGTGCTGCTCGTGCAGTGCTAACCGCGGAGGGCGAGCGCGAACGGGAGTACGGCATCCGCTCCAGCTTCGCGGAGCGCCTTGGCGGCGATGGTGAGGGTCCAGCGGGAGTCGACGAGGTCGTCGACGAGCAGGAGGGGGCCGTGGGGTAGCGGGTTGCCTGCTGCTGATGCGGTGCCCTCGGCGCTTCCGGCTGCACTGTTGCCGCCAGCCCATTCGAATCGTCCCCACACGCTCGCCAACCGGTAGGCACTGTTGCCGCCGGGTTCGCCGGTGGGCCCGCCGCCGGTGTGGCTGAGCGTTCCGAGGTAGGGCAGTTTGCCGGCGCTGGCGAGGGCTTCGGCGATGGATGCCACGAGTTGTGGTTTGTTGCGTGACGGCATCGAGACGACGGCGACGGGTCGCTCATCCCACCCCCAGTCGGCGAGCACGCGGACGCAAGCTGTAACAAGCGCGGGGCTCGCTGGCGCGTCGGGTGTGCCGGGGGCGAAGAGGGTGCGCAGCGTGCCGCCCCAGCCGAGGTCGGTGAGGCGGGCGAGGGCGCGACCTTCGGTGGCGCGCAGTTCGGGGTTGATGCGTCCGCGCACGGGGACGCCGAGCTTGTCGGCTCCGGTGGGCCATTGCGCGCGGGGTTCGATGGGCACGCCGACTTTGTCGAGGGTGGCGGTGGCGCGGGTGGTGGCATCCGTGCTGATGTCTGTCGGGTACCAGACGCCGGCGCAGTTATCGCAGCGGCCGCAGGGGTTGGCGGTGTCGTCATCGAGGGCGCGTTGCAGGTATTCCATGCGGCAGCCTTCGGTGCCGGCGGGCAGTCGTTCGTAGTCGAGCATGTGTTGTTGTTCGGCTCGGCGGGCGGCGGTGACTCCGGCGTAGCGTTCGGCGTCGTAGCTCCAGGGCTGGCCGGTGGCGGTCCAGCCGCCTTGCACGCGGGCGACAGCACCATCCACGTCGAGCACTTTCAGCAGCAGCTCGAGCGGAGTGCGGCGCAGGTTTACGCGGGCTTCGAGCGCGGGGGTGGAGACGGGCCCGGCGCCGGAGTTTGCGGCGGCGGTGAGTTCGGCGATCACGAGTTCGGCGTTGGCCTGGTCGGGCATGGATGCGGTGGCGAAGTATTCCCAGATGTCTTCGTCTTCGCGGCCCGGCATCAGCAGCACGTCGGCGTTGTCGGTGGCGCGGCCGGCGCGGCCAACCTGTTGGTAGTAAGCGACGGGGGAGGACGGGGCGCCGAGGTGCACGACGAAGCCGAGGTCGGGTTTGTCGAAGCCCATGCCGAGGGCACTCGTGGCGACGAGTGCTTTCACGGTGTTGTTCTTGAGCGCCTGTTCGGACTCTTCGCGTTCTTGCGGGTCGGTTTTGCCGGTGTAGGCGCGCACATCCATGCCGCTGTCGCGCAGCAGCCGCGCGGTGTCTTCGGCGGCCGAAACGGTAAGCGTGTAGATGATGCCGCTGCCGGGCAGTTCGGCGAGGTGGCTCAGCAGCCAGCCGAGGCGAGCTCGGGCATCCGCCAGCTTCAGGACACCCAGGCGAAGGGATGCTCGCGCCAGGGGGCCACGGATGGTGACGACTTCGGTGCCGCCCGTGGCTGTGTTTTCGACGCTGTCGCTGCTCCCGGTTTCGAGTTGCGCGGCGATGTCGGCGACGACGCGGGAGTTGGCGGTGGCTGTGGTGGCGAGCACGGGGACGCCGTCGGGCATGGTGGCGATGAGTTCGCGCAGGCGGCGGTAGTCGGGGCGAAAGTCGTGGCCCCAGTCGCTGATGCAGTGCGCTTCGTCGACGACGAGCATCCCGATGCGGTTGATCAGTGCGGGCAGTTGGTTGTCGCGAAAGCTGGGGTTGTTGAGGCGTTCGGGCGAGACGAGCAGCACGTCGACTTCGTCGTTGGCGAGCTGCTGCTGAACTTCGGCCCATTCGTGGGGGTTGGTGGAGTTGATGGCGACGGCCCGAACTCCGGCGCGGGATGCCGCGGCAATCTGATCGCGCATGAGCGCCAGCAGTGGCGACACGAGCACGGTAGGGCCCGCACCTCGCCGGCGCATGAGCAGGGTGGAGACGAAGTAGACGGCGGACTTTCCCCACCCGGTGCGCTGCACCACCAGCGCCCGGCGGCGCCCATCGACGAGCGTCTCGATCGCCTCAAACTGTCCCTCATGAAAATCGGCAGTCTCGTTGCCCACAAGCGTGCGGAGAACGGTCAGGGCATCGGTGCGGGTATCTGTCACGTGGCTAGTGTGGCAGGGGGTGCTGACTTTTCGGTGTTGCGAACATTTGTGACGTGTGGAAGTAGTCGAACATAGCCGGATTGAGGGGATCGTCGAAGCGGAGGTTCATATGAACTACCGGCAATTCAGCGCCTTCGTCGTCCGTCATCGACGTCTGAAACGCGCCGCTCGATTGAGCGTGACCGAGGTAATAAAATCGTTCTTTCTCAGCATCGTCCATCTGCATGAAGACATGGAGGGCAGCGTCGTTGCTTAATATCGGCGTCAGCTCTTTGCTATCAAGTTTTCGTTTGCTTTTAGTCGACCAAATCATGTTCTGGCTATCGATGAGAGCATCCGCGTATGCCGTGCTCGCTGAGATGTCCTTCGACTTATGAAGGGTTACAAAGATCGGGCAAGTCATGGTTTGAAGATCGACTTTGTACCCGTTGATCACTCCAGAGCGGTTCTTTTCCCAATTCAGTAGACGACAAACGTCCTTCCTGGAGTATTGGAGGCCCGGTGTGAACGGCTGGTCGGACGCGAATCGGCTTTTTATACGAGCGAGACCGGTCCTCACAAGGTCGTCTACGGCTGAGCGGAATGGCTCAGAGGACAGGTACTCCTCTGAGTATGCCGATGTTAGCTTCACGAAGTCGCCGTCATCAGTCCCCGGGCCTTGGGTTGCAAACTTGTCGGCCTCGGAGGAGGTGTTGAACGCGAGAGTGAGACTCCGGATGGCGCTCTCAACGATCTCGTCTGATGACGGTAGGCCCACTAGCTCAAATATTGAAGCGATATCTTGCCGGCTAAGCGCGCTGCCGGCAAGAAGGCGTTCCAGGAGTAGCAATTCGTGTGGCCGTTTTGCGTTGAAAAGCTCCCTAGAGATAACCGTCAACATCAGCGAGGCTGCCGTAGATACGTCGAGTTCGCGGATCTTCAATTTCGAGAGTAACTCCGGGTAGTTCCGGAAGTTGTGGTTGGTCGCTAGCACTAATGGATCAACCGACTCAAATTTCAGGAAATCGAAAAGTAGCGGAACGTGGCCGACGCGGTTCCTCACAGCTTCGATCGCGCTCTTGAGGTTCTGCAAGCTGTCTAACTTGACTCTCGCTAAAGAATCAAGAACCCGCTTCTGCGATATCCGGTCGAAGCGCACACTAGACAGCCCCGCGAGTACTCCCGCCTCTTCAGCAGCGATGAGGTTCTTTCGAATTGACTCCTTGTTGAGCGAGTCGTCACCAAATAGTGCGATCGGGATGAGGAAGTTATTTTTATAGTTCCCGATGAAGTCGATGACGACGAGGTAATCCTTGCCCTCAACCTTCCGTAGTCCCCGGCCTAGTTGTTGGACGAACACGATGCTCGACTGGGTGTGCCGGAGCATGATGATCTGGTTGACCGAGGGGATATCGACGCCTTCGTTGAAGATGTCCACGGTGAGCACATAGTCGAGCTCTCCCGCTTCAAGGCGTTCGACGACCGCCTCGCGCTCCTGAATGGAGTCCTCGCCGGTCAACGCGACCGTGCGCAACGTACTCCGGCGTAGCGTCCGGGTGTTCAGCTCAGCGGAGAGAGCGTGCGCTTCCTCTTTCCTGCTGCAGAAGATGAGACCCCGGGGTTTCCTACCCGCTTGGCCATAGGTCTCGATCGACTTCAGAATGTGGTCTATGCGCTCGGCCGTGACGAGTCGTGAAAGCGGAGTCGCTTCATCCGTCGAAAAACCGTCTTCGAAGGTGAGGTCGGCAACGCCGTAGTAATGGAATGGCGCCAGCATGTCTAGTTCGAGCGCTGAGTTGAGTCGGATCTCGTAAGGCACGTTGTAGTCGAACAGCTCAAAGATGTTCTCACCGTCGGGGCGTTCAGGGGTGGCCGTCATCCCGAGCATGAACTTGGGAGTGAAATGGTCGAAGACCTTTGTAAAGCTGTTCGCTCCAGCTCGATGAACCTCGTCGATCAAGATGTAATCGAAAGTCGCAGGGTCCAAACTGTCGAGCACGCCTTGCTGCGAGAGCGTTTGCACAGTAGCGAACACGTAACGCTTGTGGGGCTCACGCTTGGTGCCAGTGATCTTTCCAAAGTCTTCTCTGGGTGCACCCAATACCTTCTGAAACTCGACTATCGCCCTGTCAAGAATCTGTTCACGATGAGCAACGAACAGCAGTCGTCTCGGGTTGACCTCCCGCACGTCTAAAGCAGAAAGGATCGTCTTTCCTGTGCCGGTCGCGGAGATGATGAGGGCTCGGTCCTTGTGCGCGGCGCGAACTGTCGCGATGGCTTTGAGCGCATCGACCTGCATATTGTTCGGCGTGATCGAGCCGACGGAGGCTGGTGCCGTTTCTGCAGCAGCCGTTCGCCGCACGCTTCGGGGTCTGTCGGCTGGAGGCCGATAATTAGCTGCGTAGTCATCAATCCATGCCTGAGTGAGCGGCTCGGAGTTGAAAAACTCGTCGTCAAGAAGGTTACTGAACTGCTCAGCGAGATCACTGTCGCGCGTGGCGGAGACGCGAAGGTTCCATTCGTGGTTCTTCGCTAAAGCGGTTTCGGTGAGATTCGAACTACCCAGGATTGCTGTCACACCGTTGGGTTGTTGGAAGACGTAGCCCTTGGGGTGGAATGCACTCTCGTTGTGGATTCGAACATCGATCCCGAGCTCGCGGAGATTGAGCAGCTCCGAGAAGGCACGCGGGGAGTTGAACCCTAGATAGTCGGAGGTGATGATTCGACCGACACCTTCGAAGTCGATCAACTCCTGCTTGAGCAGTGCGATGGCTCGTGGCGAGACGAAGGCAACCGAGAAAGTGAACGAAGTCGCTCGCTGCAGCTCACTGCGCAGCGCACGCAACATCGAGTCTGTCTCGGTGTTGAGGACCAAATGCGGGTGCAGCCTTCGAGGGGCCGCGACTGTTTTATCGACGTAGCCGAAACTGACGTCTTGGCCGAACGGCTTGAGGTCGTGAAGGTCCAGTGACATTAGGCGCTCGCCGCCGTCTCAATCAGTTCGACGGCAGGGATGTCGGCGGGAGCCCATTCGAGGTCGCTCAGCGCGGCAGGCGCGAGCCAGCGCACCTCCGCATGCTCGGTCAGCGCTGGCGTGCCGGACAGCAGCGCGCAGTAGAACGTGGTCAGCACGACGATCCCGAAGTCGTACTCGTGAGTCGTGGTGGTGATCAGCTCGCCCACGGCCACCTCGCACTCAAGCTCTTCGGTGATCTCGCGTGCGAGCGCATCGCGGGGAGTCTCGCCGGCTTCGATCTTGCCGCCGGGGAACTCCCACATCCCAGGCAATGCCCCATGGGGTCCGCGCTGGGCGCAGAGAATGAGGCCGTCGCGAACGATGACGGCACCGACGACGTTGATCTGTTTCTTCACTGATGATCTCTCTCGCGGATGTCCGCAGGGCACCCGGTTGGCTTCCGCAGCAGGATCAACCTGCTCGCTTCAGCCTATTGGCGAGCCCCAACTCGGCGACATCCGACACCGTTTAGCGCTTATATCGAAGACCCAAAAATTTCAGGCGTTAGGCAAGCGGAGGTCAATCGAAATAACTCGAACGTCGTTTGAGAACCTCGGTATTCTTCTTCCAATGAAGAAAAATCAGAAAAAGCGGCGCTACAGCGGCATTGTCATTGCTATAGGAGTCTCATCGGTTATGGGTCCTGCCTCTTACTTGTTACTGTCCCTGGCTGGCAATCAAGGAGCCGGCGCCATTGTCTTATGGATCACTGCGCTTCCCTCGATTATCTTTGTCTCGGTGTCACTCGTAGTGCTTGGAGCTGCTGCGCCGTATCGGCCGCTTGTTAGCCGCGAATCGCTGCTCTGGTCCTGGCTGCACTTTCTGGGGCGAGGGTCTGCCGGAGTGCTCTTGCTCGTGTCAGGCTCTCTAATTGGAGCGCTTCTAGGCATACTCGCTGCTGACCCTGGAGGTGACTTTTCAGGACTAATTTTCTTTGGCGCTGCTGTGGTTTACGTGTGGCTCACGATGATTGCGATCATGTGGACTATCCGGGCCTCAGTCGATGTCAAGCGCCTAGGAGCTCAACGTGAGCGACTGATCGAGGAATGGTTAGTCGAACAGAAGACACGGAAGCCGAAGCCAAAGGCGGCGCTTTTTGCGTCGGGATCCGAGCTCGCGTCTGTTGTGATAGTCGGACTCGTAATGGTATTTCTTCTCACCACAGCCCTCTTCGGCATAGCGACGTTGAGCGGTTTCTGGTCGTCCTCTTAGCGGTGGAAAATTGAGCAGCTCGCGCTGTCCAGCCAGATCAAGAACGATTTCACAACGCGATTCTTTGGGAATGTTGAAACCCGCAAGGCCGATCCATTCATCGCTGGCAGCAGCACCCAAGCCCTACTTCTGGCAGCTCGGACACCACCACATGTAGCGGGTGTCGGTGGGGCCGGTGCCGAGCTGGTCGGACTCGATGCGGGTGCCGCACCGCAGGCACGCTTCCCCGCGCCGCCCGTGCACCCAGTAGCGGGGTTTGCCGCGCGGCAGGCCCGTGAGATTGCGGATGGGGCGGTCCTTGTTCACCATGATCGCCTTGAACGCGAGCGCAACGAGGCGCTTCGGGTCGGCGATCTCGCCGATGGGGGTGTGCGGGCGAACACCGCGCAGAAAGCTCAACTCGTTCGCGAAAACGTTGCCGAGACCGGCGAGGTTCCGCTGATCGAGTAGCGCGAGCGCAACCGGGCGCGCTGGGTCCGACAGCAGGTTCGCTAACGCGAGTTCGGCATCCCAATCGGGCCCGAGAAGGTCAGGGCCCAGGTGTCCCACAATGCTCTCTTCGGATGCCGTGGGCACCACCTCAAGCAGCCCCAGTTCGAAACCTACCGCGGTCTTCGTTGCCGTACTAAGCACTCCGCGAGCCAGGTAGGACGGCTTGCGCCACCGCTCGCCGGCGCTGTAAATCTGCCAGACGCCCTCCATCTTGAGGTGGCTGTGGATCGTGAGGCCCGAACCGGGGTCGCTCGCGTTCGCGGGTGCGGGTGTGTCAGCGGCGTCGGCTGTGGTGCCGTCGGTGCCCTCGGCAACGCGAATCAGCAGGTGCTTGCCGCGCGGCACCGCGCTCGTGACGGTGTGGCCGCTGAGGTCGAGCGTCGCAAAGGCGGGCACCCGAAAATCGGTGCGGGTGAGAATCTGGCCGTCGAGCGCTGCCCGCAGTTTCGCTGCCGCCTTATAGACGGAATCACCCTCAGGCACGCAGCCTCAACCCCTGCGGTGTCGCGACAAACCCAGCCTCCACGAGGGCTTTGCCCACCGGGGTGCCGACGGCGAAATCACCGTTGACCTTCTCGATGCGCAGCTTCGGCAGCGTTCCGCGCAGGGCGCTCGTCAGCGAGCGGGTCGCGGCATCCACGACGGCGGGTTCCAGATCGAACGCCAGCAACGACTTGCCGCCGCGCTCCAGATAGAGCGCAAGATGCCCATCGACCATCACGACGATCGCACCCGCCTTGCGGCCGGGGCGATGCTTCTTGGGGGAGTCAGCAACGGACTTTGCGGATGCCGATCCCGATGCGGATGTGGCCGCCCACGGTTCCGAGCCGTCGTCGCCAGCCGGCCCAGCGCCAGAACCGGGCGCACCCGCAGCGCCAGCAGCAGAGGCGTCGCCGCCGTCAGCCTCAGCATCAGCCCCACCAAGCCCCGGCCACCCCAGAGCAGCCCCGTAGGGGTTGGCCGGGTCAGTCGCGGCGAGAGTAATCGCCAAAAGTTGGGGCGCAGCATCCGGATCCCGAGTGAAACCACGCAGGCGGTCGACGGTGGCGCCGGTCGCGAACTGGGCGGCGCCGAGCCCCTCGATGAAGTAACCGCGGCGGGCGCGACCGGTCTCTTCGAAGCCGCTCAGCACGCGGTACGTCAGGGCGAAACCGCCACGGATGCCTTCGCTCACGACCGCGCCGCGCGTGACGACAGCGTGCCGTTCGAGCATCAACTCGGCGGTCGACTTGGCTCGCACCGTCGTCTCACCCTCGGCAGTTTCCAGCAGCGCCCACCGGCCGGACGCACTCGGCGGCCCCGCTTGCGCGACCGTCGAAACGCGTCCGCGATAGGCGCGAGCTCGTGCCGGACGCGGTGCCCGAGTGGCCCGCACGGTTCCTCCGAGATGCGCGCGCAGGGGCGCAAAACTGTCGTTCGTGATGAGCGACCGCCACACCAGATCCCACAGTTCCTTCAGCAGCACCTTGTCATCCGTGCTGCTCACCTGATTCGACAGCTGCCTAAAGAAGAACGCACCGCCACCGGCCAGCGCCTCGAGAATGCTCTGCTGCAACTCGCTCAGCCCATCGCGATCCGGCTCGGGCAACGTCAGCGCTGCGGTCGCCGCGGGGTGCAAACTAATCCAGCCATCGCTGCCCGCCAGCGCACCTTGCCCGGCCCACACCACTTCGCCCGACGTCGTCAGCTCATCGAGCCACGCCGGCGAATAGTCGCGAATACGGGCACTCAGAATGAAGTTCTCCCACGCGGATGCCGGGGCTGAGTACCCAGCCAGTTGGTCGATCACTTGTGCCAGGCCATCAATTCCGCGCAGTGAGTCACCGGCAGCGGAAACGTGTTGCCAGGCGGGCAGGAACCGACCCAGCGTCGCGTGCGATACCGGCTCGACCTCTTGGCGCAGCGCCGCGAGCGAGCGACTGCGCAGGCGACGCAGCACATCCACTGAGCACCATTCGGTGCCGCTCGCGCCGGGGCGGAACTCGCCATCGACCACGCGGCGGTCGGCCGCGAGGCGGCGCAGGGTGTCCTGCACGACGGCGGTTCCGAGACCGAAGCGGGCTGAGGTATCCGCGAGTGTGAAGGGTCCGTGGGTGCGGGCGTAGCGACTCACGAGATCGCCGACGGGATCGTCCACGGGTTCGATGAACGCGGCGGGCACCCCAATGGGCAGCGGAACCCCGAGGGCATCCCGCAGTCGCGCGGAGTCTTCGATACCGGCCCAGCGGCGTTCGCCCGCGATGGTCACTTCGAGCACGCGGTTCGCTTTCGCGAGCCCGGCCAAGTCGGTGGCGAGGGCGGTGCCGGTCACGAGCGAGCGCGCCTCGATCTCGGCAACGGTCTGCGGGCCAAGCACGCGCAGCAGATCGACGAGCCCCTCGGCATCCCGAGCATGACGCTCTGGCACCAGTCGCTGCAGTTCGTTCTCGGTCTGGGCAATCACGTCGGGGTCAAGCAGTTCGCGAAGCTCGGCACGACCGAGAAGCTCGGCGAGCAGCGCCGGGTCGAGTGAGAGCGCGGCGGCGCGACGCTCGGCCAGCGGCGAATCGCCCTCGTATACGAAAGCGGCCATATAGCCGAACAGCAGGCTGCGCGCGAACGGCGACGGCACCTCCGTCTCGGTCTCCATGACGCGGATGCCGCGGCTGGCGATGCGCTTCGTCAGCGCCGTGAGCGCCGGCAGGTCGTACACGTCTTGCAGCACTTCGCGCACGGTCTCGAGAACGATGGGGAAGCTCGGGTACTTGCGTGCCACATCCAGCAGTTGCGAGGCCCGCTGCCGCTGCTGCCACAAGGGTGAACGCTTGCCCGGGTCGCGGCGCGGGAGCAAGAGCGCGCGGGCGGCGCACTCCCTGAAGCGCGCGGCAAAGAGTGCAGAACCGCCCACTTCCTCAGTGACGATCTGCTCGAGCTCGTCAGCGTCGAACACAAAGAGGTCGGCACCGGGCGGCGCGGCATCGGTGTCGGGGATGCGCACGACGATGCCATCGTCTCCGGCCATGGCTGCGCCATCCACCCCCAGCTGTTCGCGGATGCGCGCCGTAATCGCCAAGGCCCAGGGAGCGTGCACGGGCATGCCGTACGGGGAATGCAAGATCACGCGCCAGTCGCCCAGCTCATCGCGGAAGCGTTCAACGACAAGTGTGGTGTCGCTCGGCACGTGACCGGTGGATGCCTTCTGCTCGGTCACGAGGGCGATCAGGTTGGTGACGGCGTGCTCATCGAGCCCGATCGACTGCGCCCGAGCGCGCGCATCGTCAGCGGATGCCGTAGCAATTTCTTTAGTGAACGCCCCGATGGCCTCGCCCAATTCAGCCGGGCGGCCGAGGCCGTCGCCCTTCCAGAACGGAACGCGGCCGGGCTGGCCGAAGGCGGGGGAGACAAGCACTTGATCGTGGGTGATGTCTTCGATGCGCCAGCTGGTGGTGCCGAGGGCGAAGATGTCGCCGACGCGGGATTCGTAGACCATCTCTTCGTCGAGTTCACCGACGCGACGGCCGGGGGCTCCCGCTTCGCCGCCGATCATGAACACGCCGAAGAGGCCGCGGTCGGGGATGGTGCCGCCGGAGGTGACGGCGAGGCGTTGGGAGCCGGGCCGACCGCTGAGCGTGCCGGCGATGCGATCCCACACCACACGCGGTCGCAGTTCGGAGAACTCGTCGCTCGGGTAGAGGCCGCTCAGCAGGTCGAGGGTCGCGTCGAAAGCGCTGCGCGGCAGGGTCGAGAACGGGGCGCTGCGGCGCACGGTGTCGAACCACTCTTCAATGTCGATCTCGTCGAGAGCCACGGCGGCGACGGTCTGCTGCGCGAGTACGTCAAGCGGGTTTGTCGGAACCGAGAGGGCTTCGATCTGTCCGCTGCGCATCCGCTCAACGGCGACGGACGTGTGGATGAGGTCGGTGCGGTGTTTCGGAAACAGCAGCCCTTTGGAAATCTCGCCGACCTGATGCCCGGCTCGCCCGATGCGCTGAAGCCCGCTCGCGACCGAGGGCGGCGACTCGACCTGAATCACAAGATCGACGGCACCCATGTCGATGCCGAGTTCGAGCGAACTCGTGGCAACAACGCAGCGCAGCACACCTGTCTTGAGGTCGTCTTCGATGATCGCGCGCTGGTCCTTGCTCACCGAGCCGTGGTGAGCGCGGGCGAGCAGCGGGGCAGCGCCCATCGTGGATCCCCCCTGCGCCATCATCTGAGCGGGCGGCTTCCACGGTTGCTGCGGAGCGGCGTAGGCGGCGGCATCCGCACTGGCTTGGGATTGCTCGAGAACGGCGGCGGCGGCACCGGCATGACCGGCAGCACCGGCGGCGCCAGCACCGGCGGCGCTGCCGTCGCTCATCCGCTCGTCATAAATCTCATTAAGGCGAGCGGTCAGCCGTTCGGCAAGGCGCCGAGAATTCGCAAACACAATCGTCGAACGGTGCTCGAGAATCGCATCGACAATGCGCTCTTCGACGTGCGGCCACAGGGAGCCATTCGATTCGGGAGTCGCCTCGTCATCGCGGCCAGAACCTCCCGCAGCTTTATCGCGAGCCGAAGCAACAGTGCCCGGAATAGTCATATCCGGCACGGGCACAATCACGCTCAACTCGAACGTCTTCGCCGATGGCGGGTGCACGATTGTGACGGGCGCCCGGCCACCCAAGAACCGAGCAACTTCCTCAATCGGGCGCACGGTCGCCGAGAGTCCGATGCGCTGCACGGGTTTCGCGAGCAGAGCATCCAACCGCTCCAACGACAGCGCAAGGTGGGCACCACGCTTGGTCGCGGCAACCGCGTGCACTTCATCGATGATCACGGTGTCGATGCCCTTGAGGGTCTCGCGCGCGGCCGACGTGAGCATCAAATACAGCGACTCGGGAGTCGTGATCAGGATGTCGGGAGGCAGCCGCGCGAGCAGCCGCCGGTCTTGCGGGGTGGTGTCTCCCGAGCGCACGCCAACGGTGATGTTGGGCTCGCCGAGCCCCAGCCGCCGAGCGGTCTGAGTGACGCCGACGAGGGGTGCGCGAAGGTTGCGCTCCACGTCAACGCCGAGAGCCTTGAGCGGCGAAATGTAGAGCACGCGAGTGCGCTGCTTCGGATTCTCCGGCACCGGGCGCGACGCCAACTGGTCGATCGCCCACAAGAAGGCGGCCAGCGTCTTACCCGAACCCGTGGGGGCAACAACGAGAGCGTGCGCCCCGGTCGAGACGGCATCCCACGCGCCGAGTTGTGCCGGGGTGGCAGCATCGAACGCGCCCTCAAACCACTCTCGGGTGGCGGGCGAAAACTTGCCGAGCACATCGCTCATTGTTCTATCTTCGTCGCAACCGCTGACAGTGCACTACGGATTTCGCCGAAGGCGTGCGGAGAGCGTGCCGAAGGCATGCAGCACGGGTGCTGATCGACCCCGCGCTCGTGTCCGCCGCGCTACGCGTGAGTATGCAGAAAGCTCACCAAGTCATTCAACTCATCAGTCGAGATCGAATGCGCGAGCCCCTCATAGATGTGCGATTCGGCGCGGGCGTGGTCAACGAGCCACTCCTCGGTGCGCTCAATGTTCACCGCGGGAATAACCGCATCATCGGTGCCGCGACCCCAAAACACGGGCGGGCGGATGCTCGTGAGCGCCGCATCTCCGGAGTGCTCGGCACTCACCACAAAACCGGAGAGCGCCACGGCGCAGGTGAAACGCTCCGGGGCGAGCCGCAAAAGTTGAAGCGCCATGGCGGCACCCTGCGAGAAACCGAGGAGGCTGACGCTCGTGAATTGCTGGTCATCAAGCCAGGCAAGCACGGCTCGGGCGGCGTCATCCACGAGTTCAACATTGTGGCGACCGTCACCGCTGAGGTTGATCGGGAACCACGAAAAGCCGCCGTTTTCCGGGATCGGCGCCCGCAGCGAAGCAATCACCGGATCAAGGGGAAGACCGGGTGCCATCGCAAACAGGTCGCCCTCGTGAGACCCATACCCATGCAACAGCACGAGCAGCGGTCGCCCGGCCCGTTCACGTTCGGGAGCCGACCAGAGCACTGCGGAGGAATCAATCTGCATAGGGCAAAGCCTAAGGGGCACGACTGCGAACAGTCGCGTCGATGAACTCCAACGGCCCTAACCCGCAACCGCGCTAGCCGCGCCCCGCGTTAGAAACCAGCATTCACCGTGAGCTGGCTAGCGATGTCACTGAACGGTGATTCGCCCGTCTCATAAGTGTTCGCGGAGCACAGAACGAGTGTTGACATGATGCTGCCAGACGACGGCATGCCGCGCACGAGAATCTCCGACACCCGCATGTCTCCGGCGGAGACCGTCTGCAGTTGGGCTGACGTCAAAAACTCGATACTGATTCCGCTGGACTGGGTCGCCACAGCGATGTCGAGAGTGCCAGAGTCCAGCTCTTCGATGGTTGAGGTGATCGACATAAGCGCGGCAATTTCTTCTTGCATCGCGGCTTCCGACGCTGCGATATCACCGTCGGCGGGGTTGCTTACTGCTGTCTGGCGTTGCGAGGTGACGATGTAGCAGCCGCTCTCAGGGTCCCGAAAACTGTTGATGCCGTCTTGATCAAAGACCAAAACTTCCCAGGCCGGATCTACCGGAACGCCCCAGACGGGCGCTCCACCGAAATCGGCGTTGCCGTCGAGAGTAATGCGCTCGGCGCTGCCGTCAGCGGGCTCATCGGCTGGCTCTTCGCTAGTGACGGGCGGTAGACCCTGTCCGCAACTCCCCGGAAGGCTGCAATCTCCTCTGTTCAACGCGCCGCTGATGATGACGACGATGATGACAACCGCGATAACCATGCCAATGAGCACCACCCCGCCACCGATGATGAGAGCCCAAGCCCAGCCCGGCATTCCTGACTTAGCGGCGGCGACAGCGGGAGGCTGTACGGGCGGCATGGGCTGACCGGTCGAAGCCGGTGGCACCGTTTCCGCGGGCCGTCCGGCTGGAGCTGGTGGCACCGTTTCCGCGGGCGGCTCCGTCGGTTCCGGGGACACTTGCCCGTTCGAGTTCGCAGGAACGCCCGGAGCCTCTTCACGACTGCCCGAAACCTCCTCGGGCACCGAGTCATTTGGCGTGTGGTCGGTCATGGTGCCCCTCTAAATCAACGGGCAAATGCCCATATGAGGAATACTAGCGAAATGCGGCGCCGTTCGGGATCACCAAACGCGCCACCATGGGTGAGAATGGAGCATGAGCTCCGTCGGCACACCAGACCCCAACTCCTCGTGGCTATCAGAGGAAGAGCTCGCTGAGACCCGCCGGCGTCTGCCGCTTCTCTACGTTGAAGCTATTCCCGTGCGCGTGGATGGGCTGGGTCGAGTCACTGAGGTTGGCACCTTGGTGCGCGGCAACGACGGCGAGATCACCCGCACCCTCGTTTCTGGTCGGGTCATGTTTGGCGAAACGTTGCGTGATGCGCTGTTCCGTCACCTCGAGAAAGACCTCGGCCCGATGGCCTTCCCGCTGCTTCCGGCTAACCCGACACCCTTCACTGTTGCCGAGTATTTCCCGTGGCCAAGCGACAGTCAGTACACGGATGTTCGCCAGCACGCCGTCTCAATGGCCTACGTCGTCCCGGTCACGGGTACGTGCGAACCTCGGCAAGATGCTCTCGAGCTGACCTGGCTCAGCCCGGCTGAGGCAGCATCCGAAGCAGTCACCGCCGACATGGAGGGCGGTCGCGGCTCACTGCTGCGTGCAGCTCTCGCCTCCGTCGGCGTTCTCCCGTAACTCTCGCTAGCTTCCCCGCCCCCAGCGTTCGCCGAATGCGTTCACCGGGTGCGCGCCGCGACGTCTTACTGACGCGTATTCCTGATGGGCATTTCCAACGTGCCTTCTCGTGTGCCGATTACGGAAATTCAGGAAAAACCGATCGCACGAAGGTGTCCCGTATTAGGAACCCGCGGAAATCCGGGGCCCAGCGCTAGTTACCCGGTTTGCGAAACCGAATCTCCTGAATTTCCGTGATGGAGCAAGACCGCGTTAGGGACCGGAGTGCCGCACCGGGCTGGGGACCGGAGTGCCGCACCGGGCTGGGGACCGGAGTGCCCTTGGGCATTGCCTCGGCGCGACTACGGAAACTCAGGAGATTCTGTTTGCCCGCTCACGCTCCCTAGCGCGGATGCTTGGAAAACCGGGGGCATAGCGGCGGCCATGGAACGGAGCAAAGGCGATCTCCTGAATTTCCGTGATGTCACGTGTGCGCGGGCTGCTGGTTACGGGCTACTGGCGCGGGCGCAGGCGCGGGCGCAGGCGCGGGCGCTGGCGCAGGCGCAGGCACCAGCAGGCAGCACCGGCGTGGAAACTGCGCGGGCGCGGGCGCAACCGCGCCACCGCGCAACCAGCACCCGTTAAACACCTCAGGGCGACGAATCCCCGCCCAGCAGTGCCGGGTGAAACTCGCCGCCCTGAGACGGTAAAGCTGTGTTGCTAAGGCTTAGCGCCCGCCGCTGGAAGCGCGACGGTTAGGTCGAACTACCTGGCCAACGCGAACGGGTCCGCTGCCGGCCTGAGCGCGGCCATTGCCACCGCGCGGACGCGTGGGGGCATCGGACTGCTGCTGACGCGGCTGGTGAGTTGAACGCTGTTCCCCTGCACCGGCTCCGGCAACGACTGCGCCGCGACCTGAACCTTGACGATCGTTACGCTGCTGACCGCCACGGCCGCCGTTACCAGCGTTGCCGCCGCGCGACTGTCCATCACGAGCCTGGCCATCGCGACCCTGTCCGTCACGCGACTGTCCGCCACGTGCGCCACCGCGGGCACCCTCGCGAGCGCCCTCACGGCCACCATCGCGACCGCCACCGTCGCGGCCGCCGCCGTTGTCGTCACGACGAACACGCTTGCGCTGGGCGTTTGCACCCTGCGAGCGTCCGCCCTGTGACTGGCCACGAACGGGTGCTGCTGCGCGGGGAGCGGGGGTCACGTATTCTGCGACCTCTCCGACAAGCGCGGTTACGGCATCCGACTTCGCGTTGACGTGCTGCGGGGTCACCGTGATGGCGGCCTTACGCAACAGCGTTGCAGTGTCTTTGCGCTGGGTCGGAAGAACGATCGTTACGACGTCGCCCGCTTCACCGGCACGAGCGGTACGGCCACTGCGGTGCAGGTATGCCTTGTGCTCTGCTGGCGGGTCAACGTGGATGACCAGCTCAATGTTGTCTACGTGCACGCCTCGCGCTGCAACGTCGGTGGCGACAAGCACCTTGACGTCGCCGGCGGAGAATGCAGCCAGGTTACGGTCACGGGCAACCTGCGAGAGGTTTCCGTGGAGGTCAACGGCGGGGATTCCGGCATCGATGAGCTGGCGCGCAAGCTTCTTGGCGTGGTGCTTGGTGCGCATGAAGAGGATGCGGCGACCGGTGCCCGAGGCAAGCTTCTCCACGAGAACACGCTTGGATTCGACACTCTCGGTCTCGAAGACGTGGTGCGTCATGGCGGAGACGTGCGAGTTCACTTCATCAACCGAGTGAAGTACTTCGTTGTGGAGGAAGCGGCGAACCAGCTTGTCTACACCGTTGTCGAGGGTGGCGCTGAACAGCATCCGCTGTCCGTTGGTTGGAGTCTTGTCGAGGATGCGGGTGACAACCGGCAGGAAGCCAAGGTCGGCCATGTGGTCGGCCTCGTCAAGCACGGTGATCTCGATGGCGTCGAGGTTCACGAAGCCTTGCTTCATGAGGTCTTCGAGGCGACCGGGGCAGGCAACGACAATGTCGACGCCGGCCTTGAGAGCAGCAACCTGTCGGTTCTGGCTTACGCCACCGAAGATCGTGGTGGTGTTGAGGCCGTAGGCCGCAGCGAGGGGCTCGATCACAGCAGAGATCTGCGTGGCGAGCTCACGGGTTGGGGCGAGCACGAGACCCAGCGGGCGACCCGGGCGGCGCTTGCCGCCGGAGAGCGTGCCACCGAGGCGAGCAACCATGGGCAACGAGAAGGCGAGGGTCTTGCCCGAACCTGTCTTTCCGCGACCGAGTACGTCGCGGCCGTTGAGGGTGTCAGGCAGGGTGTCGAGTTGGATGGGGAACGGCGTGGTCTTGCCGTCGGCTGCAAGCGCTGCAACCAGCGGGGCGGGTACGCCGAGCGAGCTAAAAGTGTGGTCAGTCAAAGTAATGGTGCCTTTCAGGCATAAGTAACAGATGGGCGTTACACCGGAGGCACACGGGCACGGTTCTCAATGAACGTGGCTGTGCTGATCTACACCGACCCAATCAGGCGTTTCGCACGGATGCGGTACACAGGTCAGATCTCGAACTTACGTTCGGCGCGGATTACTCCAGTCCGCCGGAGAAAGTTTTCTACGAGCCGCACGTTTCTGATTGACGTGGACGAGAAGAGGGAAGCGTTCTACGACGCAGGGAAACACATTTGTTTCGCAAGTAACCCCAGCGTAGCAGCTACAGCCCTAGTAGCGCTCGCCTACCGGCACTTGCCCAGCCAGAGTGTTGCCGGCCTGCGCCAGCGGGCACGCCCACGCGGGGTCATAGGCGCACGAGGGGTTGTAGGCAAAGTTGAAGTCGAGCACGAGCGACTCGGGCGTGCTGCCCGCTCCGAGATCGGCACCCTTGACGGTGTCGATGAGGTAGCGGCCACCACCGTAGGTTCCGCCCTTTACGCGAGAGAGGGCATCCTTCACTGGGATGAAAATTCCGCCGCCATAGGAGGCAAGACGCCAGACATCGAGTGTGCCAACCTGATCGATCTCAACGGTGCCGAGCAGGTCGAACGGCACGACGCCATCCGTTCCCGTCTCGACATTCATGCGGCGCCCCGATTCTGAAAGACCCGCGCCAGAAACACCAGCATCAGGAACAATGGATGCCTCGAAACGCCAGTCGGGATCGTACGCCTCGAACGGCAGCCCCTTAAACCCG
Organism: Salinibacterium sp. M195; assembly: GCF_019443965.1. Classification (GTDB taxonomy): domain Bacteria; phylum Actinomycetota; class Actinomycetes; order Actinomycetales; family Microbacteriaceae; genus Rhodoglobus. The sequence goes on from NZ_CP040814.1 coordinate 995,208, forward strand.
CGCAGGTCCTCAGGCAACAGCGGCGAAGCTGGATGCGTGGCAAACATCTCATCTCGCCCCGCACGCCAGTCGGCGTGGGCGCTCGCGGCATCCGGGTTCTCACGAATGGCGGCGTAGAGAGCAAAGTTGCGGCGGCGCCAGTCGGCTACCTGAAGAGCGGTCATGGTTTCAGGCTATCTCGCGCAGCCGACAGCGAGCTTGGTGCTGGTGCTGGTGCTGGTGCTGGTGCTGCGGCCGCTGGCGGGTTCGGTCGCTGCCTGGCCTCGATCTCGGCATTCTCGAACGACGGGTCACGCTCTAGGTGTTGCGGGCGAGCAGCTCCCGCACTTCGCTTTCGGCCGAGGCGAGACGCTGCGGGTTGATCGTCTCGCCAGCGGAAAACAGGTCAACAATTCGCGGATCAACGTAGCTCTTCTTGGCGATCGCTGGGGTGTTGCCGAGCACTTCGGCGGCCGCCTCCATCGCTTCTCGGATTGCGCGAGAGCGTGCCCGCTGACTCTGCGGGGCGCCACGACCAGCAGCGCCGCGGCCAGCGACGCCGACTCCTGCCGCTCCCGCTGCAGTTCCCCCTGCCGCTACCCCAGCCGCACTCACCGCCAAACTAGACGCCGCCGCAATCGTGCCGCGCAACGTGCGAAAGTCCTTGGCCGTGAAGTCGCCACCCGTGCGCTCGCGAACATAGTCATTGATGTCGGCGGCGGTCAGCGATCGGCGCTCGCGGCCCTCGCGCCACGACAGCACCGAAGCATCGGGAGCGCTACGAAGGCGCCGCCGGATGAACTCGGCGAGGTCGGCATCCACGATTTCGCTCTCCCACTGCTGTCCGCTCTTGGCGGGAAAGCAGAGTTGCACCCGGTCGCCGACGACGGTGACGTGATCGCACAGCAGGGTGGAGAGGCCGTGGCTGCCGTGGGCTTCGGCGTAGCGTTCGCTGCCGACACGCAATGACCCGGTGTCGAGCATCCGAAAGGCTGCAGCAAGGGTGCGTTCGCGGGGGTCATCGCTCGAGCGCAGCGTGCGAGTAACGACACCTCGTGCGCCAGGCAACACTGCTGCGAGCTCAAGAGCGCGATCGAACTTCACCCGGTCTTGACGCTCACGCCAGGCCGGATGATAGATGTACTGGCGCCGGCCGGCCTCATCGAACCCGGTGGCCAAGACGTGGCCGTTCTCGTAGGGGCAGATCCACACGTCGGTCCACGCCGGTGGGATACCGAGGGAGGCGAAGCGCGACTTCAGGTCGGTCGCGGCTACCGTTGCGCCATCGGGGTCGCGGTAGCCGAACCCTCGCCCTGATCGCACGCGCGAGAATCCGCGTCCCGTCGTATTACTCCGTCGCAGTCGAGGCACCGCGTAGTCCTTTCACGCCCACGATTCGGCAGTTCAGCCGACGGCTGAAGCCACAATGGTCAACCTAAAGACTGAGATTAGTTCTTCGTGTTGTGCCCCAACTCCACGTGGGGGCAAGTCGCCGAAGTGCGACACCACGCCACTGCCAGAACGCCCAATACAACGGCCACATCAGGGGAGTGAGCACTCCAGCGCTGAAGATCAGTTGGTCGCGATAGAGAGTTTTGCCGCCGGGCGCGGCGCTGATCGCCATGGAATGTTCCCACTGGGCGACGAGAGCGAGCGGGCCGCTCAGCCCGCGACCGCTGTCACGCATGATGCGAACCCCGGCTGGGGCATCCGGAAATGAGACATCGATCACTTGCTGACCGACGGGACATAACCCGAAAGCAGACATGCCCACCGGATGCTCGCCCGCCGGCCACAGCTCGGGAAACCCGCCAACCGCGAGCGAGCTGAATCGGGTAAGGGGAGCAGAAACTTCCTGGAAAACGTGGGGGCTGCGAATAGCACGCCACGCATCGTCGGGGTCGCAGTCGAGAACGAGCTTCAGCAGAACGCGCATGTACCTATCTTGCGCCTGTCTGATTCAGGAAGCCAGAGTGGACGCCGCTTGACTGTTGTGCAGATTGGCGCTGGACGTACACTGAACGCATCGATTCGGCAGGAGCCATGATGTCTATTCCTCAGCCCGCTAGCCCAGACTCGAAGGATTCTGCGAGCGCGTCGAACGACGCGTCGAACCCTGCGAACCCGACGAACAACCCGTCGAGCGCGTCGAACGCCCCGTCGAACCAGTCGAACCCGTCGAGCAGCGCGCAACCGGTGCCGCCAACGATGACTGCTGTTACCGCAAGGCGCTACGGCGACACCGACGTTCTGGCGATCGAAACGATCCCCACGCCGACGGCGACGCCAGGCAAGATTCTCGTGCGGGTGCTGGGGTCTTCCGCCAATGCGCTTGATTGGCGCATCCTGAGTGGCACGCCGCTGTTCGTGCGTCTCGTGATGGGGTTGCGCACTCCGAAACGATTGAGTCCCGGCGCGGATGTCGCGGGCATCGTTGTGGCTGTCGGTGACGGTGTCTCAGACTTTGAGCTGGGGGATGCTGTCTTCGGCGAAGCTGCGGGTGGTGCCTTTGCAGAGTACGCCGCAGTCACGCCCAAGAATTTCGTGAAGCTCCCGGCGGGGGTCGACTTCGTGGCCGCGGGAGCGACCCCGGTAGCGGGGCTCACCGCGCTGCAGGGGCTCAGATCGAAGGCGGCGCTCAAGCCGGGCGACCGGGTGCTGATCAACGGTGCGGCCGGGGGAGTCGGCACCTTCGCCGTGCAGATTGCGCGAGCCCTCGGTGCGACAGAGATCACTGCCGTCTGCAGCGGCCACAATGTTGACCAAGCTCGGGCTCTTGGCGCCAGTCGAGTTATCGGCTACGAGACAGACGACTACATCACGATCGGCGGTCAGTATGACGTCGTGCTCGACATGATGGGCAACCGAACCGCTGCCGAAATGCGCAGCATCCTCGCCCCGGTGCTCGCCTTGTTGGTGTCAGCGGCCCGATGACCAACAAGTGGGTGGGGCCCGTCCTTCACCTCATGCGAATGGGACGTGCCTTTAAGCGAGCGGATGCCACGTTCCACCAGTTCACCGCGGCCGCCACGTCAGACGACCTCGCGTTTCTTGCCGAGCTCCTCCGCTCTGGTCAAATTGTGCCCGCGATTGAGCGGGTTGTCGGCCTGGATGGGGTTGCTGCAGCCATTGACCAGATCGCTTCCAGCCATGGTTCAGGCAAGATCGCGATCGTACCCGGTGCCTCACCCGACTCGACGGGCACCCGATAACGTCACATTCGGTAACCAAACAGGGCTGCCACGACCACACGCTTTAGCCTCGTGAAGTGAACGATCCCCGCAATCAGCCCCAGTATCAGGTCCGTTTTGGCTTTGGCCGCCGTCAGGCGCAAGAGCTGAGCGCCGGTGCCGATGTTGTCGTGTGGGCGGATGCTCTCGCCAACGGTTCAACGCCCGTGCCCGAGTTGCCCGGAACATTCTCGATTCTTGCCGCCGGAACCGGGGCTGCCGCGGCCGTCGCCGACTGGGTCATCGCCCAACAAGAACTCAAGGGTGACCGGTTCACGGTCGCAGTCATCGCGGCGGGCGACCCGGATGGCGGATTCACCGTTGACGACCTCCTCGCGGGGGGCGCGATCGTGGATGCTCTCGCGGATGCGGGCATCGACTACATTTCTCCGGAAGCGGCATCCGCTGTCGCCGCGTTCACCGGCCTCAAGTCTGCCCACAACCACTTGCTGTCGGCGAGCACAGCGGGTCAGCAACTGATTGAGGATGCCGGACGCGGCGCCCTCGATGCGGCAATTGTCAGCAACACTGCAGCCAGCTTTGCCATCATTCAGCACAGCCGGGAACTCGTTAGGGAATGACGCATGCTCGTCGAGCGTTGAACCGAATAGTCACTGACTGAGTTACCCGTCACTGACTCACCAACGACCCACTCATGGAGGACAGTATGAAGGCAGTAATCGGCGACACCGTCATCGCAGAAGCACCCAAGGAAGATCTGCTCAAGATTGAGGGCAACTGGTACTTCCCGCCGGCCAGCGTGAACCACGAACTGCTCGAGAAGAGCCCCACCCCGTACCACTGCCCGTGGAAGGGTGACTGCCAGTACTTCGTCGTCAGCGCCAACGGCCAGCAGTACCAGGACCGTGCGTTTAGCTACCCGAACATCCTCCCGGGCGCAGCAGAGCGCGTCGGCAAGGACTTCTCCAACTACGTCACCTTCTGGAAAGAGGTTCAGTTCGTCGACTAGTCGACGACTGACGGTGCCCCGCTAGCTGGTTTCGCGCACGATCGCGAACCCCCGCCACGCCGGCACCTGTAATTGTGCGCAGTTAGCGTGCCGCATTTCGGGCACGGTGGCTGCGCACTTTTGCGCGGTTGCCGCAACGCTGCATGGAGCACCAGCGGCGGTTGTTCGAGCGTGACTCGTCATAGAACACGAGGGCGCAATCGTCGGCAGCACACTCGCGAATCCGCTCGTGCTGCTCTTCACCGAACAGGAAGACGGCTTCACGCGCCATCGTCGCGAGGGCTTGACCGGTGCGAACGCGGGTGCGACCGGCCTGCAAGCTTCCTCCGGCCAGCCGCGGTGGAACATCCGGTGTCGCAGCAAAGAGGTTGATGATGTCGATCTGTTTCGGATCGGCGAAGTCGTTCACGCTCAACGCTGTCGCAATTGTCGCGATGGCCTCGCGGAGGCCTTTCGCGTCGGTGAGATCGCGATCGGTGACGGTGCCATCGCAGGCTTCGAAGCGGCCCTCGAGCCACGTCGCGAGATCGGCGGGAGTGTTCAACCGCTCCCACGCGGGATTGTTGCCCATCGCGCCGGTGTAGGCGAAGTCGAGCGCACGCGCCCCTGAGTCAAACCACCACTGACGTGACGTACGCGAGGTAAACCACTGGCCGGTTGTGCCATCAGCGTTATCTGTTGTGGGCGTGGGCGTGGTTGTAGGCATGCCAATAGGAGTGGCGGTTTCGGGATGTTGCACCTAACCATTATTGCCGGTTACGAGGCACCCCGGCGACCGGCTGCGCTCGCGGCAAACTTCGCGGGCGCGACGACCTAACTTCGCGGCCGTGACACCACACGGTGCACCCAGTCGATGCGATTGGCCGAACTGAACCTGCGCGAACAGAGCCCGCAGGCGAGCACGCGCGTTGGCTTGCGATAGCGATAGTGCTTATGGCCTGCAGGGCAGGTGCCCGCCCACGGCGCAAACTCATCGGCAATCGCGCCGTTATGAAGTCGCTTGCCCTCATAGCCCAACTCTTTGGCGACGAGCTTCCACTGTGCCCCGTGTCCGGCACCGGAGCCAGCCATGGCGTGCGCGATCTCGTGCAGCAGTACCTGATGAATCTCGTCATCCTCGTAGCGCGCCGCCAAATACTTCGACACGGAGATGCGTTTGTGCGTGTAATTGCAGAGGCCAGCACGGGTTTTGGCATTGTCGAATGTGAACTGCCAGCCGTCATCCAAGTGCAGTCGAATAAGAGCATCAGCCCAGACGCGCACTCGGGAAAGTTCAGCCACCTACTGAGGCTAATCGATGGGGAGCTAGTCTAACCGCACGCGGTTGTCGATGGGCTCAACGGCATTTGCGGCGGTGACGGCTTCGACGGATGCGGCACGCTCGGCTTCACGCTCGGCGCGAGCACGGCGGCGCTTGCGCTTGCGTGCACCCGTGATGATGCCGCTCATGATCATGAATCCGGCATAGATGAAGAGGCCGATGGCGATGATGGGTACGAGCCACGATTTGCTGTCGCCGTTCACAAAGTTGCTGACATATCCGATCCACGGCACGCTGTACCAGAGTTTGCCCTGCACCTGCACGGGCAAAACTTGAAGCTCATCGGCAATGTCGTTGTTGTCGCCCTGCAGAGTGAAGGTTCGGGTGCCATCGCTAGAGTTCGTGATCGCCGTAACACGGTGGGTGATGACGCCGGCCTTGCCTGACTCAATTTGGTAGGTGATGACGTCGCCACGAACGATGTCGTTGGTTTCGATGGGCTTGACAACGATGAGCGTTCCTGGGGGCAGCCCAGGTTCCATTGAGCTAGTAAGAACCGTCAATGGCATTGCACCAGCGATCGCAGGAACAACGATGACGAGGGCGCCAATAAGCAAGACGAGAGCGAACAGGCCGCCGCTGATGCCCATGCCCAAGTAGTAGAGGACTCCTTTTGGCTTCTCGGTGTTGGCGCGCTGAGCATTGAGCGCATCAGCTCGTGCGGTGATCTCAGGCATCCTCAGCGTCCCGTCGTGTGCGTCGTCGGCCGGCTAGCCAAGATATGCCGGCCCCGATCATCGCGGCCAGCACCAGAATGAGTACAAGGTACTCCTGATAGAGCCGCCACGTATTGGGGTCGAGGCTAAAGGTAGAGGGGAATGCGGGAAGAAGTCCCGATTCGGACGCTTCGTCTGGCGTAGCCGCGAAGCTTGGGCTCGGACTTGGAGTCGCAGTCGGAACAGCGGCGATCCCTGTCGCGGATCCAGCGGTCCCGGAACCGGTGGTATGAGAATCGGTTGCTGTTGGCACACCAGGGGTTGTTGGTGTCACGGGAACTGTGGTTCCGGTGCCGCTGCAGGCGGTAGCAGGCAACGTGCCCGGTGTCGTATCGCTCAGGGTGATCCGAAGTGATGCAGATGCTGTTGCCCCTTGCCCTGCTGTCCCGCTTAAGTCGCCGAGCATCAGACTTGCCAGCATCGACACGGTTTGGCCTGGCGCGATGAGCACGCCTTCACTGGTAACGGCACACGGATTAGCGGAGCTGAGCGCGACCGCGTTTCCCGAACCGCCACTAATGGTGGTCGATACGGTCAATGCATCTGCAAAAGCTTGGTCGGAGTAGCTCACGTCGCGAAGGGTCACCCGAAGGTAGCCTGATGCAGACCCAACATTGCGCACATAGATCGTGTCGGATTGGTTGTCGCCGGGACTGAGGTTTCCGATGTCATCGAAAATCGCTCCCGGAAAGCTGCGCGCAAAAGCTACGCCGTCGTCACTTACTTCGACTACGCCCACGCCAGCTGCCGCGCTCGCGGGAGCAGCGCCAGCTAGCAGGCTGAAGGTCAGTGCCAGCGCGATTGCGGATGCCTTCGTGACTATTTTCCGCATCGTAGGCCGCCGTTCTTGTTTTGCGGTGTGAGCGGTATGGGGTCTGAGTCGGCAGATTCGGTTCCGTCGAGGGCAACGGCGCGAATGGTCACATCGCCGGTGTCATCGCCATCCGAATACAAGTCGATCCACTTGTTGGAGGTGCTGGTGACGTACGCGCCATTGAAGTAGACGCGGTAGCCGCCGTTAGGTGTGACAAATCCTGTCGGAGTTGACCACTCCACGGTTACCCCAGAGAATCCGTTGTTGCTGCACTCGACATTTCTGGGCTCATTCGGTGCAACTTTCAGCACGATTGACTGTGTGAATGAACGATCGTTCGAGTCAAGGGAATCTGACGCGATCCAATTTGTTCCGGCGCTTGACTTCAGCTGGAACGTCACGTTGGCGCTGCGGCCTGCTTGGGCGAGGACGTCGCCGTCGAAAGTCGTTGACGCGCAGAGAATCGCCGATCCGGATGCTGCAATAGTCATATTAAGGGAGCTCAGCGACACACTGCCAACGTTCAGCGCCGTAGAGACGATGGGCGTTGTCGCGGCGCACGAGGAACTCGTGCCAGCCCAAAACTTCACGGTGATCTGGTTGTCGCCCAAGGTTCCGGTGCGCGAAATGGCGATGCTGCTTACCGTGGCCGCAACGGAGCCAGTGTTACGCACGGTGATCGGCTTTTTCACGGTTTCGTTTGTTGCTGTGTAGGTGTGCGGGCCGAGCGCGGTAATTGTCGCGGCACCCGAGCTTGTTGAGGTCGAGAGCGCAACAGCGCCGGTGGTTGCGGTTGCGGTTCTTGTCGATGATGCAGTCCAAGCTGCGTAGCTCACGCTGGATGTCAGACAGAGAAAGACGACGATGCCGACCGTAATTGAGAAGCTGGCTAGTTTCCGCATGAGATACCGCCGCTACTTACGTTGGAGTACGAAACAGTGGTGGCGGAAGATGCGGGTGAATCGAGGTATCCGGTGGCGGAGGCGACCACAGTTACTGTGCCGTCGGACTGGATGTGCGTTTCATTGATCGTGACTGATCGGCTGGTCGTTGTGCTCAATAGCGTCACTGTTGAACCGCTCTGGTGGTACACCTTGTAGGTGATGGCGGTTCCCGCGGGTGCCGTGGGAGCGTTCCACGCAATGGTCGCTTGCGGTCGGTATCCGAACCACCAGAAGTAGGACCGGTACGTCGTGGAGCATCCCGTAATGGATGGCGCGGGAAGTTGGCTCAGTGTCTTGACCGACTGTGTGAAACTTCGACTCGCCAATGGCAGCGAATCGGTGGCTTTCCAATTGGCGCTGGCAGCCGTGTTTAGCGTGAATGTGGCGGTCGTTGACATTCCGGCATAGGTCGTCAGGTCGCCCGTGAAAGTTGTTGACGCGCACAGGGTCGCAAAACTCGATGCAGCCACTGTCATAGTGAGGCTCTGCAGATCTATGGTCCCGCCGGCGAGCGTCGACGAGATAGCAGAAGACGGGCTAGTGCTGGAGCAGGGGGTTGTCGTCTGAGACCACAACTTGACCGCGATCTGGCTGCCCGGAATTGCTCCGGTGCGAGCAATTGCTAGGGTGCTCACGCTGGCGGGGACGGTTCCCGTGTTGTTAACGGAAATCGCTGCCACCTTGGTGCCGCCGCTGACGTCATACGTGTGGGGTCCGAGTGCCGTGATCGTTGCGGCACCCTGTGAGTTCTCGGTGCTTACTGTGATGGCCCCAGCGGTAGCGGCTGCTGTCTTTAGGGACGAGGCGGTCCAGGCGGCGAAACTGACGCCTGAGACCAGGGTCAGGAACACGGCGACTCCGGCGACCATCGTCAGTCGGGTAGAACGCTTCATGCCGCGATAGGGGCGAGCGGTGTGCTCACTGGTTGAGCGGCTCACGGCTGAACACCGGAGATCGTTGCTGTGATCGCAGCGCTTGCGGATTGTGCGTCAGCGACTGCGCTCGCGGAAAGCGTGAGGACGAGACACGCGTTGGTCGTTGCACCGGCGGCGAGCGTGCTGTTCAACGCCACTGCGGGAACGCCAGTAGCAGAGCACGCGCCGTTGTGCACAGTTGCGACGAAGGTGTTAGCGGGCAACGTGATGGTTGGTGAAGAAGGCGTGACTGCGACAACTGATGTTGCTGAGAGCACGAGAGGCACATCGCCAGCGTTGGAGATGGTGAAGGTGCCAGTAACGGAGTTGCCGGGCGCGAGAGCTGTCCAGCTGAGAGATTGTGAACCAACGGTCAGAGCGGCGGTGCCGGCGTTGATTGTGGCACCGGGTGTCGAGGTGGCCGAAGCGTTTAGGTAGGCATAGGTGCCGCCGGTGCCCACCAGACCGAGGGAAACGACGATGGCGAGAACCGCTATTGCCTTGATCGCGCCGAACGCTCCGGTGCCAAATGCCGCAAGCGGAGAGGCGCTACGGCGTTGGTGACGAGCGTTAACCATGTCAAGGCGGTGCGACCCGTGAACTGTCGAAGAGTTCATGGTGCACCGCCTTTCAATGAGAAGTTTGTATCGAGAGAGGATTGCCGGGTGTGCGTCCCCCCAGACCGCACACCCAGCGGGGTAAAACTAGTTCTGGGTGAGTGTGATGGCGAAGTTGCTCAGCGAAACAGCGCCGAGCTTCGAGAGGTTCTCGGCTCCGGCAGTCGTGCTCTTCGGGTAGTTCATCGTTACAGTCACGACTACTGGCTGCGTGCCGGTCGTTGTCGGGCTGATCGAAGTCGCGGCTGAACCGTTGACGGTAAAGGTCGCCGTTGCGACGATCGCTGCGGCGAGTTTGACGTCGGCGTCAACGCTGGTGCTGACAGCCGCGACGGATGCGGGCGCAACGGCGATTGCGGCGGAGAGGTTGTCACCGGTTGCTGTCACGTTGAAGGTCTTGGTGTACGTGAAAGTATCTCCGGGAACGATCTTGAACGTAGGCGACGTCACGGTTGGCTTGGTGCCGAGCTTCCAGCCGTCTCCCGCGATCGTTCCGGTTGCTGCAACGATGTCGAGCGTTCCGGCGTTGATGTTCTGGTTTGCTCCGGTGCTCACGGTTGCGATCGAGTTCCACGTAGCGAGAGTTCCTGCGCCACCGAGAAGAAGTGCGATTCCTGCTGCGCCTGCGATGGAGCCTTTAACGAGCTTGTTCATGATTTCCTTTCGCGGCGCAGCAAAAACTGTCCGGAATGATTGTGGTTCGGGCTTTCGGGATTCAAGAAGCTGTGTGCTGGTTTCGGGTTCCTGCAACTCTGTGATTCTTCGCGAGCTTCGGGGCTCGCTTTCAACTTCTGAATTCAATCTACCTGTCCTCACTATGGAGGACAGTCCCCAGTAATGGGGGGCAAGCTGAGTCCGCACCATGGGGGACTAGACGATTCAGTTTGGGGTACGAACTACCCCGGTTTTACGCGGAAATCGCCGAAAACAGGCAATTGGGGGGACAGATTTGTACCCCGTTTGTGATCGCAGGATCGGGGTACAAGGGGCTCTAGGAGATAGAACGGTCTATCTACGGCCCGGTTTGACCTGAAAAATACTTTTCGCCGGAGGGGGTGATTTGACCGCTGTTTGGTCTGTGACGACAGGTGAGCTGCCAATGAAGTCGAGCAGTTCGACCCCCGCAATCACCTTCGAAGGGTGCGGGCCGCCGGCAAGAAGCCGCGGCATCCAATGCAAGGGGAGCGCTGAGGGTGATCCCATCAGCACGATATTGCCGAAACGGCGGCCTTTGAGTATCTGAGTCTCGGCGAGCGCTGCCACGTGCCCGACCGTGTGCTTGAGGGTCGCGGCTTGGCTGCGAGCGAACGCAAGGCCAGGGCCGTCAGCCACATTCACCACGATGACGCCCTGCGGCGCGAGCAACGTCATCGCTTCCGTATAGAACTCGAGACTCGTGACATGGGCAGGCGTGCGGGCGCCACTAAAGATGTCGACGACGAGCAGATCAACAGCGCCGCGCAATCCTGGCGGAAACTTGCCGAGCACTTCACGGGCGTCACCGTGGCGAACGCGAATGGATGCCTGCTTCGACCACGGAAGCTCCGTGCGAACAAAGTCAACGAGATCCGATTCCAGCTCAACCACTTGTTGGCGCGAGCCGGGACGCGTGGCCTCAACATAGCGGGGGAGTGTCAGGGCGCCACCGCCAAGGTGCACCGCCGTGATGGGGGCACCGGATTCGGTGAGCTGATCAATGACGTGTCCCATCCGCTGCACGTATTCAAAGAACAACTGGCTTGGGTCGTCCATGTTCACGTGCGACTGCGGAGTGCCGTCAACGGTAAGAGTGTACGAACCGTCGATCCAGCGGTCGGGGGCGATTTCGGCAAGATGGCCGCTGAGTTTTAACGTGATTGTCGGATGCTCGGCCATGTCATTGACTTTGCCACAGTCTCACGACTGCTGGTGCCGCCTCCGGTCAGGTTCGGGCCGTGCGCGCTACGGTGAAGCATGGTCGATAAGAACCGTGAGATCCCCCTCACTTGCGTGCGCAGTTGAATGCCCAGTCTTATGTTGGTCCCGCAACGTTTGGCATGCGGCCGATGCTGAGCGAGCCAGAAGAACTCGATGCGTGGATGCCCGATGTCGCCGTTGTGGGTGCGCCGTGGGACGACAGCACCACTAACCGCCCGGGTGCGCGTTTCGGGCCACGGGCATTGCGGGCTAGCGCGTATGACCCTGGCACCTACCACCTCGATCTCGGTGTCGAAATCTTCGACCATCTCGATGTCATTGACTATGGGGACGCCATTACGAGTCACGGCATGTGGGAGCTCTCTAAGGCAGCTATCCACGAACGCGTCACTCAGGTCGCTAGTAGAGGCATCGTGCCATTCATCATCGGCGGCGACCACTCGATCACGTGGCCGGCAGCAACGGCGGTGGCCGAGCATCACGGTTTCGGCTATGTGGTGATGATCCATTTCGATGCGCACGCCGACACCGCGAACATCCTCGAGGGAAACCTCGCGAGCCACGGAACGCCCATGCGTCGCCTCATTGAGTCAGGGGCAATCCCCGGTCCGAACTTCTTGCAGGTCGGTCTGCGCGGTTATTGGCCAGGCGAGGAAGACCAGAAGTGGATGCGCGACAACGGTCTCAAGCACTTCATGATGCAAGAGTTTTGGGAACGCGGCGTGAAGGCGATGATCCCGGAGATCATCGCGGCGGCGAAGGCCCGGGCATCCAAGGTCTACATCTCTATCGACATCGATGTACTCGATCCTGGCTTTGCGCCGGCAACCGGAACGCCAGAGCCCGGTGGCTTCGCTCCTATTGATCTCCTGCGCATCATCCGGCAAATTGTGCTCGAAACGGATGTCGTGGGGTTCGACATTATGGAGGTCGCGCCGGCCTACGACCACGCCGATATCACGGTGAACAATGCGCACCGTTTGATCTGGGAAGCCTTCGGAGCACTGGCCGCTAAGAAGCGCGATTCAGGACTCACAGCAAACCCCTAGTCGAAATTGCCAATTTGGTCAAGAATCGGGTGGACACGGTGTGGCAAACCGGCTTATAGTAGATCCTTGCGCTCCCAGACAAATTAAGCGGTCATATTGCGGACAGCTGGGTGCCCCGAGTATAGCGGCGGGGTGTTTCTGGTGAGCATTTCATTACCGACCGTCAATTATCTTGACAGACGAACCCGACGGGGTTCACGGAGGTTGTTCCTTGGCTGCTGCGCGCGATGCGTCCACCAATAAGTCCCCGAAAAACGGCCGCTCAGCATCGCGGCTTTCTTTCGCAAAAATCACTGACACGCTAACGGTTCCCGATCTGCTCGCATTGCAGACCGAGAGCTTTGATTGGCTCGTCGGAAACGACATCTGGAAGAACCGTGTAACTGACGGTGTTGCCGCTGGTCGTACCGATCTGCCAACTCGTAGTGGTCTCGACGAAATCTTCGAGGAGATTTCGCCGATCGAAGACCTCGGCGAGACGATGCAGTTGTCGTTCACGGAGCCTGAGCTCGAAGAGCCCAAGTACTCCATCGATGAGTGCAAGGAGCGCGGCAAGACTTTTGCTGCTCCCCTGTATGTCAATGCCGAGTTCATGAACCACCTCACCGGTGAGATCAAGACTCAGACCGTGTTCATGGGCGACTTCCCGCTCATGACCGCTCGCGGTACCTTCATCATCAACGGAACCGAGCGCGTTGTTGTTTCGCAGCTCGTCCGTTCACCTGGTGTGTACTTCGACCGCCAGCCCGAGAAGCTGTCTGACAAGGACATCTACTCAGCTCGCATCATCCCGAGCCGTGGTGCTTGGCTTGAATTCGAGATCGACAAGCGCGACCAGGTCGGCGTTCGCATCGACCGTAAGCGCAAGCAGTCGGTCACAGTATTCCTGAAGGCCCTCGGCCTCTCGAGCGAAGAAATCCTTGAAGAATTCAAGGGCTTCCCGTCGATCGAAGCCACCTTGGAGAAAGACAACATCCTCACCAAGGAAGAAGCGCTCAAGGACATCTACCGCAAGCTTCGCCCCGGTGAGCAAGTTGCTGCCGAAGCCGCTCGCGCGCTTCTCGACAACTTCTACTTCAACTCGAAGCGCTACGACCTCGCGAAGGTCGGCCGTTACAAGATCAACCGCAAGCTCGGTCTTGACGCTGACATCAAAGAGTCAGTGCTTACCGTTGAAGACATCATCGCGACGATCAAGTACATGGTTTCGCTCCATGACAACTCGGCGCCTAGCGTTTCCGTCAGCGACAGCGGAGTAGCCAGCGTCAAGGGCGTCCGCGATGGCAAGAAGGTAAACGTTCGTCTCGACGTTGACGACATCGACCACTTCGGCAACCGTCGTATCCGTGCTGTCGGTGAGCTCATTCAGAACCAGGTTCGTACCGGCCTCAGCCGTATGGAACGTGTCGTTCGCGAGCGCATGACCACGCAGGACATCGAAGCGATCACCCCGCAGACCCTGATCAATGTGCGCCCCGTCGTTGCAGCGATCAAGGAGTTCTTCGGTACTTCGCAGCTCTCGCAGTTCATGGACCAAAACAACCCGCTCGCGGGACTGACCCACAAGCGTCGCCTTTCGGCGCTGGGCCCAGGTGGTTTGAGCCGTGAGCGTGCTGGTGTTGAAGTTCGAGACGTTCACCCCTCTCACTACGGCCGCATGTGCCCGATTGAGACCCCTGAAGGCCCCAACATTGGTCTGATTGGTTCGCTCGCATCGTTCGCACGCATTAACGCCTTCGGTTTCATCGAGACCCCGTACCGTCGCCTCATTGACGGCACCGTGTCGACCACGATCGATTACCTGACGGCCAGTGATGAAGATGACTACATCGTCGCGCAGGCAAACGCACCGCTCACGAAGGACATGAAGTTCGCTGAGCCTCGCGTGCTTGCCCGTAAGAAGGGTGGCGAGGTTGACCTCGTTCCCGTTGAAGACATCGCCTACATGGATGTTTCGCCGCGCCAGATGGTGTCGGTAGCAACCTCGATCATCCCCTTCCTCGAGCACGACGATGCAAACCGCGCACTCATGGGTGCCAACATGCAGCGTCAGGCTGTTCCGCTGCTGCGCAGTGAGAGCCCGCTTGTCGGAACTGGTATGGAAACCTTCGCCGCAATTGACTCCGGTGACGTTGTCACTGCGCTCAAGGCCGGTGTTGTCTCCGAGGTTTCTGCAGACACTGTTGTTGTTCAGCTCGATGAGGGCGGAACGCAGGATTACTTCCTGCGCAAGTTCAACCGCTCCAACCAGGGCACGAGCTACAACCACCGCGTCATCGTCAGTGCTGGAGAGCGCGTCGAAGTTGGTCAGGTCATCGCTGATGGTCCTGCTACCGAGAACGGTGAGCTTGCCCTCGGAAAGAACCTCCTCGTGGCATTCATGCCGTGGGAGGGTCACAACTTCGAGGACGCCATCATCCTGAGCCAGAACCTGGTCAAGGATGACGTACTGTCGTCGATCCACATCGAAGAATACGAAGTGGATGCACGCGACACCAAGCTCGGTAAGGAAGAGATCACGCGCGATCTGCCGAACGTTAGCCCAGAACTTTTGGCTGACCTCGACGAGCGTGGAATCATCCGTATCGGTGCAGAGGTTCGTCCAGGCGACATCCTCGTCGGCAAGGTCACGCCTAAGGGTGAGACTGAGCTTTCGGCTGAAGAGCGTTTGCTCCGTGCCATCTTCAACGAGAAGAGCCGCGAAGTTCGCGACACCTCGCTGAAGGTTCCCCACGGTGAGCAGGGCACGATCATCGCTGTCAAGGAATTCTCCGCAGACAACGACGACGAGCTCGGCTCTGGCGTCAACCAGCGTGTTGTTGTGTACATCGCCCAGAAGCGCAAGATCACCGAAGGTGACAAGCTCGCTGGTCGTCACGGCAACAAGGGTGTTATCTCCAAGATCCTGCCTGTCGAAGACATGCCGTTCCTTGAAGACGGAACCCCCGTCGACATCATCCTGAACCCCCTCGGTATTCCTGGTCGAATGAACTTCGGTCAGGTGCTGGAAACTCACCTCGGTTGGGTTGCCAAGCAGGGTTGGGAAGTTGAAGGAAACCCGGAGTGGGCTAAGAACCTGCCAGCAGAGGCCTACAAGGCTGAACCAGGCACCAAGGTTGCTACCCCGGTATTCGACGGTGCTTACGAAGAGGAAATCGCGGGTCTTCTTGACTCCACGACTCCCACTCGTGACGGCGTTCGCCTCATCGACTCCTCGGGTAAAACCCGCCTGTTCGATGGTCGTTCGGGTGAGCCGTTCCCGGCTCCCGTTTCGGTCGGTTACATGTACATCCTCAAGCTGCACCACCTCGTTGACGACAAGATCCACGCTCGTTCAACCGGTCCGTACTCCATGATTACTCAGCAGCCACTCGGTGGTAAGGCTCAGTTCGGTGGACAGCGCTTCGGTGAGATGGAAGTTTGGGCGCTCGAGGCTTACGGTGCCGCTTACGCACTGCAGGAGCTTCTGACGATCAAGTCGGATGACATCCTCGGTCGAGTCAAGGTGTACGAAGCCATCGTCAAGGGCGAAAACATCCAGGAGCCCGGTATTCCCGAGAGCTTCAAGGTGCTTATCAAGGAAATGCAGTCGCTGTGCCTCAACGTCGAAGTTCTTTCGGCCGACGGTTCAACGGTCAACCTCCGCGACACGGATGACGAAGCCTTCCGTGCAGCAGAAGAGTTGGGCATCAATATTTCAGCCCGGTTCGAGTCCTCGTCTGTTGACGAGATTTAACCAGACCGAAACCGACTGCAGAACTTTCGAAGAGAGAAGATAAATTGCTCGACGTTCACGCGTTTGATGAAATCAAAATCGGTCTCGCTACCGCCGACGACATTCGTCGCTGGTCGCATGGTGAAGTAAAAAAGCCAGAGACCATTAACTACCGCACACTCAAGCCGGAGAAGGATGGTCTGTTCGGCGAACAGATCTTCGGTCCTTCGCGCGACTGGGAGTGCTCCTGTGGCAAGTACAAGCGTGTCCGCTTTAAGGGCATCGTTTGTGAGCGCTGTGGTGTTGAAGTTACGAAGTCGGCTGTGCGCCGTGAGCGCATGGGCCACATCGAGCTCGCCGCTCCGGTTACTCACATCTGGTACTTCAAGGGTGTTCCGAGCCGTCTCGGTTACCTGCTTGACATGGCACCGAAGGACCTCGAGAAGGTCATCTACTTCGCGGCATACATGATCATTTCGGTCGACGAAGAGGGCCGTCACGCTGACATGCCTGCGCTTGAGAACGAGATCCGTCTCGAAATCAAGACGCTTGAGGGCCAGCGCGATTCTCGCATCGCAGACCGCTTGACCAAGTTTGAGGAAGACCTCGCCGCTCTTGAAGAAGAGGGTGCGAAGGCCGACCAGAAGCGTCGCGTCAAGGATGCTGCTGAGAAGGAAATGTCTCAGCTCCGTAAGTCAATCGATGAGCAGATTTCTCAGCTTGAGCGCGTGTGGGATGACTTCCGCACCCTCAAGATCGGTGACCTGAAGCCTGAAGACTCCGTCTTCCAGGAACTGCAGGACCGTTTCGGTAGCTACTTCGAAGCATTCATGGGTGCCGAGGCAATCAAGAAGCGCCTTCAGGCTTTCGACCTCGCACTTGAGAGTGTTGAACTGCACGACCAGATCGCTAACGGCAAGGGTCAGAAGAAGATCCGCGCCATCAAGCGCCTGCGCGTAGTCAACTCCTTCTTGCAAACCGGCAACTCGCCGGCCGCAATGGTGCTCGATGTTGTTCCGGTTATTCCTCCGGAGCTGCGTCCGATGGTTCAGTTGGATGGTGGCCGCTTTGCGACCTCCGACCTCAACGACCTCTACCGTCGTGTGATCAACCGCAACAACCGTCTGCGTCGTCTCCTTGACCTCGGTGCTCCCGAGATCATCGTCAACAACGAGAAGCGCATGCTTCAGGAAGCCGTTGACGCACTGTTCGACAACGGTCGTCGTGGTCGCCCCGTTACCGGTACAGGCAACCGTGCCCTCAAGTCCCTGAGCGACATGCTCAAGGGTAAGCAGGGTCGTTTCCGCCAGAACCTGCTCGGAAAGCGTGTTGACTACTCCGGTCGTTCGGTAATCATCGTTGGTCCGCAGCTCAAGCTGCACCAGTGTGGTCTTCCGAAGCAGATGGCTCTTGAGCTGTTCAAGCCGTTTGTTATCAAGCGCCTGATCGACTTGAGCCACGCGCAGAACATCAAGAGCGCTAAGCGCATGGTTGAGCGTGCACGTCCGCAGGTGTGGGACGTACTCGAGGAGATCATTCGCGAGCGTCCAGTGCTGCTGAACCGTGCGCCTACCCTGCACCGTTTGGGCATCCAGGCATTCGAACCTCAGCTCGTTGAGGGTAAGGCGATTCAGCTTCACCCCCTCGTTTGTGCTGCGTTCAACGCTGACTTCGACGGTGACCAGATGGCTGTTCACCTTCCGTTGTCGGTTGAAGCACAGGCTGAAGCTCGCGTTCTGATGCTCGCAAGCAACAACATCCTCAAGCCGTCTGACGGTCGCCCAGTGACTCTGCCTACCCAGGACATGATCATTGGTCTGCACCACCTGACGACGTTGAAGGAAGACGTTGCTGGTGAAGGCCGCGCGTTCTCGTCGGTTGCTGAAGCGATCTTCGCGTTCGATCAGCACTCGCTCGACCTCAACGCCAAGGTACGTCTGCGTCTCGACAACGTGTACCTCTCTGAAGAAGATGCCCCTGAGGGCTTCGTTCAGGGCCAGTCCAAGCTCATGGAGACGACCCTCGGTCGTGCCCTCTTCAACGAGGCGCTTCCGAAGGACTACCCGTACATTGAGGCACTCGCTGACAAGGGCCAGATTTCGGCCATCGTCAACGACCTCGCTGAGCGGTACGTGAAGGTGGATGTTGCTGCAGCTCTTGACGCGATCAAGGATGCTGGTTTCCACTGGGCTACTCGCTCCGGTGTAACCGTTGCGCTGTCTGACATTGTGACCCCGCCGAACAAGCCGGAGATCATTGGCCGCTACGAGAAGATCGCAGCTAAGGTTCAGGGCCAGTACGAGAAGGGCCTCACGACCGACGCCGAGCGTCGCCAGGAGCTCATCGAGATCTGGAACAAGGCAACCGCAGAAGTAGCGACTGCCATGCAGTCCAACTTCCGCACCGACAACAACATCAACCGCATGGTGTCGTCTGGTGCTCGTGGTAACTGGATGCAGGTTCGTCAGATCGCCGGTATGCGTGGTCTGGTGTCGAACCCGAAGGGTGAGATCATTCCTCGCCCGATCGTTCACTCCTACAAGGAGGGCCTGACTGTAGCCGAGTACTTCATCTCGACTCACGGTGCTCGTAAGGGACTGGCTGACACCGCGCTGCGCACCGCTGACTCGGGATACCTCACGCGTCGACTCGTTGACGTGTCGCAGGATGTCATCATTCGTGAAGACAACTGTGGCACTGGCAAGGGCCTCGACATGCCGATCGCTGTGCAGGATGCAGACGGCAAGTGGATTCTCGATGACAACGTTGAGAACTCGGTCTACGCCCGCAGCCTCGCTGCAGACGCAACCGACGACAAGGGCACAGTTGTTGCCTCGGCTGGTGCCGATGTCGGAGACGTTCTGCTCGAGAAGCTGGTGACTGCTGGAGTTCACAGCATCAAGGTTCGTTCGGTACTCACGTGTGAGTCCGCTGTTGGTGTGTGTGCAGTCTGCTACGGCCGCTCGCTCGCAACGGGGCTCCTTGTTGACATCGGTGAGGCTGTCGGAATTATCGCCGCACAGTCGATCGGTGAGCCCGGAACCCAGCTGACCATGCGTACCTTCCACACCGGTGGTGTTGCTTCGGCAGACGACATTACGCAGGGTCTCCCTCGCGTAACGGAACTCTTCGAAGCTCGTACCCCCAAGGGTGCAAGCCCCATTGCGGAAGCCGCTGGTCGCGTCACGATCGAAGACACCGACCGCAGTCGCAAGCTGATTCTCACGCCAGACAATGGTGACGAGCCCATCGCGTACCCGATCCTGCGTCGCGCAACCCTCCTCATCGAGGACGGCGAGCACGTAGAACTCGGCAAGCAGCTGCACGTCGGAAACGTTGACCCGAAGGAAGTTCTTCGTGTCCGCGGTGTCCGCGCCGTTCAGCAGCACCTCGTTGATGGCGTCCAGGGCGTTTACCGCTCACAGGGTGTCCCGATTCACGATAAGCACATTGAGGTCATCGTTCGTCAGATGCTCCGCAAGGTGACTGTTGTTGACCACGGTGACACCGGACTCCTTCCCGGTGAGTTGGTTGATCGTTCGAAGTACAACGACCTCAACCGTTCAGTTCTCACCGAGGGCAAGGCAACGGCATCGGCTCGTCAGGAGATCTTGGGTATCACCAAGGCTTCGCTGGCTACCGAGTCGTGGCTGTCGGCCGCGTCGTTCCAGGAGACCACCCGCGTTCTTACGCAGGCGGCCATGGAAGGCAAGTCCGACCCGCTCATGGGACTCAAGGAGAACGTCATCATCGGTAAGCTCATCCCGGCTGGTACGGGATTGCCGCGCTACCGCGATGTATCGGTCGAGGCGACGGAAGAGGCGAAAGCCGAACGTTACCCCAACCGCATCTTCGCTGATGATGCAAGCCTCACTGAGAGCGACTTGAGCTTCGTCGACTTCGACAGCTTCAGCTCGAATGACTCAACACCGGGAACCTACAACTAGTAGTCTCGGCGTCACCTTCGGGTGATACCACCGAAGGGCCCCTCGTCAACACGACGAGGGGCCCTTCGTCGTTGGGCAAGACGTCGTCGAGCCCTTCGTGGCTAGGGGCGTAGCTCTAAAGGGAAGGAATTTCCACGCGGGAGTAGTAATCGCCATCGGCCACCATCGTCGTTAAGAGCGCGCGCCCGGCGGGGAGGAGACGAATGGTTACTGCTCCGCTTGTCGCGGCATCGAGGATCCGCACGGCGGCATCGACCACAGTGGTCAGGGCGCCTGCGGGCAATGGCAGGGGATACCGATCATCAAGCAGCACCACAGAGACACCGCGACGACGCGCGCTCTGTACTGCCGCGACGATCTCCGGCAGGTCTAGTTGGCGTGCCCGCAGACTGTCACGCAGGCGAGCTTCCGCAATGAGAAGCTCGTTGCGCTCCTCCTGAGTTAGTTCAGCGCCGTCTGCGATTCGCTGCAAATGAGCGCCCACTGCGGCATCGAGCGCGACAAGGCGTCGAGAGCGCTCTGCGGTGCGCGCGAGTGCTGCGGCTTCTGCGGCAGCTCGCGCAGTCTCGACTTCGTGGACGCCCTCGAGGCTGCGGCTTGTTCGTTGCATGCCTACCGAGAACAGTGAACCAACGAGAACGAATGGCGCCTGACGAGCTACGAGCAGAATTGCTTCGAGAAGGCGATCTTCGGTGGTGAAGCCCCAACCGATGACGACGATGGCGATTGCGCTAAAGCCGATCCATGCCAGCAGATCTCGCCGGCGCAGGCTGAGATAGAACATGACGAGTGCCGCGGCGCCGACGTACCACTGCGAGAATCCGCTAGCGAGGGAATTCTCGGATGAAATTGCTGTCGCAACAACGCTTGCGATAATCACATAGACGCTCGTGCGGATGCTCGCGCGCTCCGCCGTATCCCGAGTGAGAACCCACCAGATGCTCCCGAAAATCGCCGTTGAGATGTACACAATGAGGGGAGATCGCACGTCGTCGAGCGCGAGAAGCGCGAGCGCGGAGATCGTCACGAAGTAAATCCAGATGAGAACGTGAGCGCCCCGCCCTGTGATTTGGGGGAGCTTCAAGCCCGGGCTTGAAGCTGTGTGCGGGCTCATTCGTTCCATCCCACGGTCACGCGCGTTCCGCCCAGAGGCTCCGACCACACGGTGGCGTGGGCTCCCGGTAGCGCGTTCATGCGTCCAAGGATACTGACGACAATCCCCAGCCGGTTCTCGGGAACATCCGATGGATCAAAGCCTTTGCCATCGTCAGTAATGGTGATCTCGACCCCGTCGGCGAAGAACTGCAAAACCACAACTCGTGACACCGCCGAGGAATCCACCCCAGCGTGAACAACACTGTTTCGAAGCGCTTCGACAGTGGCTTCGATCAAGGCGCTGGCCACAGAAGATGGCAGAGGAGCGTTTCGCACGCCAGTGACGATGAATTTTGCGGCATCCGTCGTCTCGCTGACCGACGATGCCAAGCCCTGAATGAGGTAGTCGACATTGATAAGTTCGGGAACGCTGGCGGTGGCCTCGCGTAGTTCGCTGAGGCGTGCGATCGTGCGCGCAGCTTGATCTCGGGTTGAGGCCGAGCTGCTGTGGCCAGCGCCGGCTGCCGCAAAAATCGTGGCAATCACTTCATCGTGAACTAGCGCGTCGAGATGGGCTTGCTCTTCTCCCCGCGCGGTGAGTGCCGCAGCACGCATCGACGAGGCGCGTGCTGCGGCGGTCGCAACATCGACTTCCCGGCCAGCGCCAACCGCGACGGTGACGACGCCAGTGAAGACAGCACACACCGTGACGGTGAAGAACGCATATTGGATTGCCAAGGAGACATCCGCACCGCCGTCCGCGATGATCCGGATGGGGCCAACAAGGAGTGCATTGACGACGAGAAATATCCAGGCTGCTCGCGGCTTCCACGCAATCGCGGCGGGAGCGGTTCCGAGAGCAGTCATGATGATCGGCCAGGGCACGAGTTCGGTGGGCATCGGCCCGTGCGTAAAGGCGGGAATCCAACTGAGCGTTACCGCGCTGAAGGCGAACGCATAGGTTCCATGGAGAATTCGCAAGTGTCGCAGCCTGATCCACGGGGCAACAGCGGCCATGAGCAGTGGGGCCCCGAAAATCACTAGGCCGGCGAACAGCTGCCAGCCTCGCGGCGTGTACTCAACTTGGGCGACGAACGATCCGACCGAGAGTGCCAGGAAGAGGAGCGTGGCCGCCGCGAGCACGGTGGTCATGGTGCGGACAACGCCCAGTTCGGCGCTCGATACTTCAGCCGCGGGTGAGTTCGCTGAGCTCATGAGTTCGGCGGGGGAAGGATGCCATCTTCAACGGCACGCTTATAGAGGTCCACCTTTGTGTGCGCTGGCCGACCGGCCATGGCATATTTGTGCCGGATACGGCGCACGTACTCGGCGACGGTGCTGGAAGAAAGTCCGGCGCGATAGGCAACGGCTGCCGATTTGTCTCCCGAAGCGTAGTGGGCGAGCACCTCTTGCTCTTTCGGGCTGAGCCCGGCAGCCGCGAGTTCAGGGTCAGAGTCAAGGGCAGCCGCCCAGTCAGTGGTGACGACGGGGTTACCGCGAGCTGCGTCACGCACAGCTTCGATGATGACGTCTCGCGACTCCGACTTTCGCACGATTCCCAATACGCCGGCTCGAGAAGCAGCACGAACTTCAGAAGCATTGTCCGCAGCGGTGAATACCAAAACATTGACGCTCCGCTCCCGAAGCCAAGCGACGTTGGCATCGACCGTGCTGCCATCGGAGAGCCGCACATCGAGAACGACAAGGTCGAGAACGTTAACTACGGACTCGAGTTCGCGAACGGTGCTCACCGACGCGAGCATGCTGATGTCTGAACATTGAGCGATCAGCGAAGCAAAGCCCAACTGGACAGTTTCGTGGTCATCGACGTGCCCCACTCTGAAGTTGGGCGGTGGTGCATCGAGCGTTGTCAATCAGGTCCCCGTT
Organism: Salinibacterium sp. M195; assembly: GCF_019443965.1. Classification (GTDB taxonomy): domain Bacteria; phylum Actinomycetota; class Actinomycetes; order Actinomycetales; family Microbacteriaceae; genus Rhodoglobus. The sequence goes on from NZ_CP040814.1 coordinate 1,018,323, forward strand.
CGGATCGGGTAAGCGTGCAAGCGGCTAACATTCGGATGCGCCAGACACCACCGTACCGGAACTTTCTGTCTGTCCCCCATTTGGGTGTCATTGGTTTTAACGACTGCCGAAACTGAACGTGCAGTGGGAATATCAATACGTCGGACAAACAAAGGGGGCAGGAAGCTTGTGAATCGTCACGCGATCAATGATCTTCTGGACTGCTCTCTCCAGCGCTGGTACCGTCTCGTCTCTGAATGGCGGAGTCCAGCGTCGGGCACTGAGCGAGGTTGCGTTGACTGCCGAGCGTCTGAGTTTGCTGCGTTCGATCCGGAAAACCAGTGGCCGCACGATCTCATCCACTCTCTCGTTGATTCACTAGAGTTGGCTAGTTCCCAACTTGCCGCGGCTTTGCATGAAGAGCGTCACGCGCTCAATGAGTTGGCTCGGTCCACGGCGCCGTGCGCGAACTGTCGTCGCGACGCCCGCTCGATGGTGCAAGCATCGGCCCACCGACACAGCCAAGACATCACCGACGTCATCAACCAGTGCGCGTTGCCCCGGCTGAGCGCTTACGTCGAGAAAAACATCAATTTGGCGCTCAATGCTGCGACTCGCGGCGAATGGGCTTCCTGAAACGCTCCGACTACCCCTCACAAGTGGGTCTAGTGGTGCTGGTGTGACTCGATTAGCGTAGGTCTCCGTAGGACTTTGGGGGAGGCACGCATGACAACACTTGCTGAAGTATTGATACTTCGCGGAATGATGCCAATTGAGAGCATAGATTCTGTAGGCACGTCACATTCTGATGAGGAAGCACTCGTAAGAGAGCTGCTCGACAGCGGGACCATATCGCCGGCACAGCTCGCTTCCGCGCGCGCGGCGCAGGCAGGAGTCCCGTTCGTTGAACTCGTCGACTTCGCCGTCGACAACCAAGCAGTCGCCCTGGCCCCCGCGGCAATCTGCCGCCGCCACGAAGTTCTCCCCATTGCGTTCTCCGAGGGATACCTCGTGCTTGCCATGGTCGACCCTGGCAACATTTTTGCACTCGATGACATACGAGCAGCGACGGGCCGCCAAGTGCGGATTGTGGTTGCCGAACGTAGCGACCTCCAGACGGCTCTTGACCGCTTCCACCGTGCCGATGGCGAGCTCTCGAGTCTGAGCAACGAACTTGAGCAAGAAGCGTCCTCGACGGATATTGCCCTCGCGTCGAACACCAACGAGCCGACCGAAGACGACGCGCCTATTGTGCGTTTCGTTAACCTGCTGATCAGCCAGGGCATCCAAGACAAAGCATCCGATATTCATATCGAACCCGGCGAGTTTGACCTCGGGGTCCGCTATCGTATCGACGGTGTGCTGCATGAGATGCAGCGGGCGCCCCGCCAGATTCAGAACGGTGTGATTTCACGCCTGAAGATCATGGCCGAGATGGATATTGCCGAGCGACGTAAGCCACAGGATGGCCGCATTTCGGTCATCCATGGTCAAAAAAAGATTGACCTTCGCGTCGCAACGTTGCCGACGGTCTATGGCGAAAAAGTCGTCATGCGTATTCTCGACAACTCAAACACGACTCTCGACCTGAGCCAGCTGTACTTGCTTGAGCACAACGCCGCGATTTACAAAGAGGCCTACACCAAGCCCTACGGAATGATTCTCGTGACCGGTCCAACCGGTTCGGGAAAGTCCACAACCCTCTACACAACGCTGCACGCCGTTGCGCGCCCCGAAATCAACGTCATTACTGTTGAAGACCCGGTCGAGTACCGTATGGCCGGTATCAACCAGGTGCAGGTGAACCCGAAAGCTGGGCTCACGTTCGCTAGTGCTCTGCGCTCGATTCTGCGTTCTGACCCGGATGTTGTGCTCATCGGTGAGATTCGAGACCAAGAGACGGCGCAGATTGCGATCGAGGCCGCCCTCACCGGCCACCTCGTGTTGAGCACCCTGCACACCAACGGCGCCCCTGCCGCCATTACTCGACTGATCGAGATGGACATTGAACCATTCTTGGTCGGTTCAGCAATCGACTGCGTAGTGGCGCAACGACTTGCGCGTCGCCTGTGCGATCGCTGCAAGCAGCCTGCGGCCCATAACCCGCAGGATCTCGTTAACTTGAAGGTTGGCTTCGACCCAGCAGGGCCGATGCCAACGCTGTATGCGCCCGTCGGGTGCACCGTGTGTTCCAAGACCGGGTACCGCGGCCGTATTGCACTGCACGAAGTTATGGCAGTGACCGAAGAGATTGAACGTCTCGCCGTTGCCCGCTCCTCGAGTGCTGAAATCAGCCGTGTAGCGATCGAGCAAGGAATGCGCACTCTGCGTATGGACGGCTGGGCAAAAGCCCAGCTCGGCCTGACGTCAATCGAAGAGATTTTGCGCGTCGTCGCATAAGACGAATTACTGGGGGAATTATGGCCAAGCGAATTTACGACATTCCGTCGCAATCGGTAGACGAGAGTTTGTTCACGCCGAAGGGACAGACTGCTCCCTCGGGACAGAGCGCTCCGACGAATGCGCCGCCGCCGGCAGCGGGAACCAGTGTTCCCGGCCCGAGCAGCCCCCAAGCATCGCCACCACCATTTCCCGAGTGGGCTCAGACGGGTAACGCCCCGAGCGCATCAGCCGCGACTGTTCCGGCCTCGCCGCTGCCGACGATCCCGCCGCCTTCTGGCTCGATCAACAGCCGTGACACCTCCGGAATGCCGGGGCCCGCAATGCCGGCTCCGACGCCAGCTCCGACTTCAGCTCCGACTTCAGCGCCGGCAGCCTCGACGCCGGCAGCGTCGCCCATGGCTGAGCCCGCAGCGTCCACGACTTCTGGGTCGTCGATGCCGGCGGCAGATGACGCAGCGGAGGGCGGACGCCGTGCGCGTCGCATGGCAACTGAACCCGTAACATCGATCGACTCTCTTGACGAGCTTTTCCGTCAGGCTGCAGCAGGGGCGATGTCGCAGACGTCTGCCGCTACCTCGGCAGCTGGTGCTTCGATGCCACAGACGCCGACACCTCCCGCAGCGACAGAAGTGCCGGCACCAGTGCCGGCAGCAGCCGCGACACCCTCTCCGACGGCGGCCGAGGTGCCCTATTTTTCTGACGCGACTGATGCGGAAGACCCGATTCCGTCAGCCCCAGTGGCCGCAGCGAGCATTGATGACGAACTGAATTCTGCTGGCGATGCCAAGACGCGACTCTTTGATCTGCCAGATACCGATGCGGCTACTGAACAGCTTGCAAGTTTCCCGCCGCCCGGCGCGGCTGAAGGGCTGCTGACCTTCACGAGTGGATTCGGCGCCGAGACGGCAGAGACCATCGCGCCGCCGCGGGAGTCCCAGCTGCTTTCCGTGCCTAAGATCGTTGAGCAGGAACGCGAGTTGCGTCCTGACATGGATCTGACGGCTAAGGAAGGTTCCGATCCGGACCTCATCGAGGCCCTTAAAGAGGTTGTCTACACGGGCGCTTCTGACCTCCACATTTCTTCGCTTGCGGTGCCGATGATTCGCGTTGACGGTGGTCTTCAGCCTCTCGAGGGCGCTGGCGAGTGGGACAAAGACCGCACTCGAGCCGCACTGTTCAGCATTCTCGACGAGAAGCAAGAAGCTCAATTTCTGGAAGCCCTTGAGCTTGACTTCGCGTTCGAACTTTCTGAGGCTGCACGCTTTCGGGTGAACTTCTACATGGACCGTGGCAACATGGGCGCCGCGTTCCGAATCATTCCGACCGAGATCAAGCAGCTTAAGGATCTCGGTATTCAGGAATCTGTTTCCCAGTTCGCGACCCTGCCTCGTGGCCTCGTATTGGTGACCGGCCCAACGGGTTCGGGTAAGTCGACAACGCTTGCCGCGCTGATCGACCTAGTGAACCGCACTCGCGCCGACCACATCGTCACGGTGGAAGACCCGATCGAGTTCTTGCACGGCAACCAGAAGTCGCTGGTCAACCAGCGCGAGGTCGGCCGCGATACTCACTCGTTCACGGCGGCACTGAAGCACGTGCTGCGTCAAGACCCCGACGTCATTCTGATTGGTGAGCTTCGAGACCTCGAAACGATCTCGATTGCATTGACCGCGGCAGAGACCGGCCACCTCGTGTTCGCAACACTGCACACTCAGGATGCCGCTCAAACTGTTGACCGCATCATCGACGTCTTCCCGCCGCACCAGCAGGGCCAGGTTCGCACCCAGCTCGCTGCCGTGCTGCAGGGCATTATTTGTCAGACGCTTGTTCGCCGCGCGAGTGGCAAGGGTCGTGTTGTGGCCACCGAGGTGCTCACGATGGTTCCCGCTATTGGCAACCTCATTCGTGAAGGAAAGATCTACCAGATTCCTTCGGCAATGCAGGCCGGTCGTGGTGCAGGAATGCACACGATGGACCAGCACCTCGCTGGTCTCGCGAAATCTGGAGCAATTACCGAGGAGGCCGCAATGGCTAAGGCTCACGACCCCGAAGGTATGCACCGACTGATGGGCGAGAGCTCGGCTGTGGGAACAAACTAATGGCTGCGCCGACATCCACCACCAAGTCCTTCGAATACAAAGCCCGCAACCAGTCGGGAAAAATTGTCAAGGGCCGCATCGACGCAGCGAACGAGAACCAAGTTCTTACGCGCCTTCGCGCCATGGAGATTAGCCCGATCTCCGTAGCTGAGGCTGGTGCTGGCACCGGTCTCAATATGGAGATCAACATCGGTTTTCTGCAGAAGGGCGTCGGTCTCGATGATCTCGCGGTAATGAGCCGCCAGATGTCGACGATGATCTCTTCGGGTCTGTCACTGATTCGCGCCCTAGTGATTCTTTCGGAACAAACCGAAAACAAGACGCTTGCTAAAGCGCTTGGGGAAATCCGCCAGGACGTTGAAACCGGTGGAACGCTGTCTGACGCGTTCGCCAAGCACGGTACCGTCTTTCCGCCGATCATGATCCACCTTGTTCGCGCGGGTGAAACCGGTGGGTTCTTGGATGACGCGCTCGAGTCGATCGCGAACAACTTCGAGAGCGAAGTAAAGCTTCGCGGAACGATCAAGTCTGCGCTTACCTACCCCGTGGTGGTTCTGATCATGGCAATTCTTGCCGTGGTGGGAATGCTCATCTTCATCGTTCCGGTGTTCGAGGAAATGTTTGCCGATCTTGGTGGCGAGTTGCCGCTGCTCACACAGATTCTGGTCTGGATGTCGGCCGCGATGAAGTTTGTTGCTCCGATTCTCATTGTTGTTGGAGTCGTTTTCTCGGTGTGGTGGAGGAAGAATAAACACACTGAGCGAGTGCGCAAATTTGTTGACCCGTGGAAATTGCGGATGCCGGTCTTCGGTCCGCTTTTCCGCAAAGTGTCGATTTCGCGCTTCACTCGCAACTTCGGAACGATGCTGGGGGCCGGTGTCCCGATTCTCCAGGCGCTCTCCATCGTCGGCGAGACGTCGGGAAACTACGTAATCGAAGAGGCTCTCCGTCGGGTCTCTGACGCCGTGCGTTCCGGTCAGTCTGTCTCCGCGCCGCTGGCGCGCGAGAGTGTCTTCCCGACCATGGTTACCCAAATGGTGGCGGTCGGTGAGGATGCCGGCTCAATGCAGGTCATGCTCTCGAAGATCGCTGACTTCTACGACGATGAAGTTCTGAAGACGACCGAACAGCTGACTGCTCTCATCGAGCCGCTCATGATTGGTGTTATTGGCGCGATCGTTGGCGTAATGGTCATCGCGCTGTACATGCCCATCTTCGCCATTTTCGATCAGATCAAGTAACACCTAGCAGCCCCAGATGGGGACGCAGCGGCCCGAGCCGCTAGCGTCCCCATCTGGCTTTAACGGCCGCGCTCCAGCGGGTGTTCGATTGCACTTATCACGCAAATTGTGGCTATTTCGGGAGGCGACGCGCGTGTCGCCCCTCAGACTGGGGGCAGTATTCACGCGGTTTACCCCCGTTCGTGGGATTCTCAGCAAGCCCACATGTTGAGAGTATTTCTGTGGGGGGCTGAGAAGCTTGTTTTTTCTGGGGGCCCCTGTCCAAGATCCGAACCACAGACAGGAAAACCAATGATTACTCGCATGCATGAAGCACTGCGCACCAAGCGCAACGACCTCGAAAACGACCAGAAGGGCTTCACTCTCGTAGAGCTCCTCGTTGTCGTTCTGATCATCGGCATCCTTGCCGCGATCGCCATCCCCTTCTTCCTGAACCAGCGCCAGGGCGCTTGGGAATCACAGGTCAAGTCCGACATCGCTAACGCGGTTATCGCTGCTGAGACCTACGCGGTAGGCAACAACGGTTCGTTCGATCTCCTCGACGACACCAAGCTGGGCGCCAATGGCTACAAGAAGACCGAAGCGGTCACTTTGGCCGTTGTTCCCGCTACTGACGGCAACAGCTACGTGTTCAACGTGAGCCACGCCCAGTACGACAGCAAGACTTGGAAGTACGACAGCGAGACCGGTAAGACCACGGATACTGCAACCACGGTTACGCCGCCGGCCTAACACCTAGCTAGACAGTGAACGGGGCGTCGCCAAGCGGCGGCGCCCCGTTTCACATTCGGAGAGTGATCGCTCTCCCGAGAGAACCCATCTCTCCAGCGTTACCCGAAACCCTGACTACCCGCACGAAAGGGCTCATCATGCACAGGCTTCTGCAGCGACTGCGTAGCTCCGACGCAGGCATGAGCCTTCTTGAGGTTCTCGTGGCGATGATGATCTTTGCGGTCGTCTCGCTCGGCGTCCTCCAAACACTCGCGACAGTGCTTTCTGTCACCCGAGACAATCGCGCTCGCATTGTCGCCACTAACCTCGCCTCTCAAGAAATTGACTTGGCTCGAGACGCCGGCGACATCTTCACACTTTTCGATGACACCTATACGAAGCCGCTCAATGGCGACGTCTTCACGGTAAAGCGTTCCACCCAGTGGGTAGCCTCTGGCAACACGAATACGGTCTGCGGTGTTGGTGGTGGCGCACTCAAGTACAAGCGCGTCAATGTCGAGGTCACCTGGCCAAATATGCGCAAGGGCACCGAGCCGGTGCGCTTCGACACGTTGCTTGCCCCGGATAAACGAATCAATGATCCAGAGCTGGGCACGATCCTAGTGTCTGTTCTCGGCGGAGCTGGCGACGGTATTTCGGGTGTCACCGTGAGTGCCTCACCCTCCTCGCCTCGGGATGGTGCGGAGAACCTCACCGAGGTCGTGCCGGCCACTGACGTTCAAGGCTGCACCTACGTCTTGAAAGTAGTGCCAGGAAACTATGACGTGACCGTCACTCGTTCCGGATTCATCACTGACAGCGGTCAGTCGACAGCGCCGAGCAAGCTGGCACAGGTTTCTGCCGGTGGTGCTGCCTCAATTTCGTTCAACTTCGACCAGGCTGCTACGTATAACGTGAAGTACCTCGCCAATCCCGCTCCCACCGGTGTGCAAATTCCTAAGGACATGTCGACGTCGTTCGTCAGTTCATATGGCCCATACATTTCAACCTCATCGTCATCGAACCTCAGCCGCAGCCTCGCCCTGTTTCCGTGGCGGTCTGGCTACGTAGGCTTAGCCGGAGGTTATGCAGCGAAGCCAACAGATCCTACGAGCACCGCAAAGTATTGCGCTTCTCGAGATCCCGCTCAGTGGCCACAATCCGTAGTCGGAGGAGTGACCTATAAATCGCCTCAGCCTGTTCCCGTCGCGACCGTTCCTGGCGGCACAGCAGACATCGTTGTGCCGATGGGGTATGTCGATATCCCGGGCCAAAGTGGCGCGACGATTCGAGCGGTATCTGTTGCTCCTGTGACCGGAAGTGACGATCCTGGCTGCACGACAGATGTCACTCTTACCTTTGACACGATAAAGAACAGCACGACGAAGATTGCTCTTCCCTACGGAACGTGGCGGCTCGAAACTCCCGGATTGTTCGGATCGTGGAACCCCATCGGCAGTATCCTCGGCCCGATCCTCGGAGGCTCGACCTCCGTTGCCGGAACCGTTGTTGTTGACCCGCGGGTTGCATCATGATCACGCGGCTTCGTGACACTCTGTTTTCTCGGGTGCGTCGACTTGCTGGAGATCAGACCGGTGTCACGTTGAGCGAGCTCATCGTCACGATGGCTCTCCTCACGATGCTGCTGGCCATGATCATGACCATCTTCATTTCTTTCTCGCGGTCGTTCACTGAGGACCGATCGGCGTCATCGAACACGGCTGCGGCTGCTGTCGCCATGAATGAGCTCACGCGAGTTGTTCGTTCAGGAACCGAAATTCCTGTCTCAGGTCGGCAGACCAATGATCCGGTCTTCAGCGTGGCGGCTCCGGATCGCGTAGTTCTCCAAGCGTTTTTGGATACGGAAGCAGCGTCGCCGAAGCCCGTTCGAGTTGAGTTCTCGATTACCGCTGATCGCACCCTCCAAGAGCGACGGTGGACCTCGATCGTCTCGTCGAGCGGATATTTCACTTTCAACAACACTGCGGCATCTCAGCGAACCGTAGTCCGGCAGATTGCCGCTGGAACCGCCCCAGTGTTTGCGTTCTTCGATGCGAAGAACCTGCCAATTGCGCTCGTAGGCGGCAAGATTCCTGACGACAAACTCGCAACCATCGCTGCCGTCAAGGTCAGTATGACGGTGCAGACAGATCCGACGGGCAACGCTCAAACGGCGACTCTCGAAAATACGGTGGGAATCCCGAATCTCGGCCGTTCAAGGATTGGAACAAACCAATGATCCGTTTCTTACGTATCCGAATCGCGGGGGAGCGGGGTGCAGCACTGCCGATGGTGATCGGAATGACTCTCGTCCTCGGACTTCTCGTGACGACTGCAGTTACTTACGCCACTGGCGGTTTCCGTCAATCTGCCGCCACCGAAGAGTGGTCGGCCTCCTTGGCTGCTGCCTACGCTGGCGTCGAAGACTACCAAAGCAGGCTCTCCGAAGACACGTCGTATATTCAGTACGGCAACCCTGCGGCAAAGTTCTCGATCTCTACCGGGAGCAGCGTGCGTCTGCCCAATAGCAGCAACGTAAACCCCGCCTTCAACACGGCAGTTTCGGAGACGTGGGCAGTCGTTCCCGGAGGAAACGGCGATTCGCAGTACCGCTATGAAGTCGACAATTCGCAGTATTCCGGAAGTGGAATCGTACGAATCCGGTCTACGGGAAAAGTGGGCGGTGAGACGCGCAGCCTCGTTGCCGACCTTCGCCAATCTGGGTTCATTGACTTCCTTTACTTCACTGACTACGAGATCAAAGATCCCGCGCTGTCGGGAGCCTCAAGCAGCTGTCTGAAGTATGCCTGGGCGGGGCGAGGCAGCAACTGTGGAGAAATTGCGTTCGGATCTGGTGACGTTATAGATGGTCCGGCGCACTCGAATGACACTCTTCGCGTGTGCCAAGCAACGTTCAAGGGCGACGTGACGACGAGTTACAAGCCGACGAGCGGTTTGCGCTTCACGCCCAAGGATTCCAACGGATACAGCTGCAATGGCCAGAACTTCGAGAAAGACGGATCGCCAAGCTTTCAGCCCGTGATCGGGATGCCGGCCACGAACTCTCAGCACCTGCGCGAGACTCGAACTGACCTTGCCTCAGACGGGGTTCCACGGCCGGGTTGCCTCTACACCGGCCCGACTCAAATCACAATGAACTCGAACGGCACGATCACCGTTCTCTCGCCGTGGACGAAGAAGACCAGAATCGTCGGATCGCCAGCCACGAGTGGCTCCACCCCGGCAGAGTGCGGCGACGTCACAAGAATCGTCAAGAACTCTGGCGATACTTTCACTATGCCGGCGAACAACGTGATCTATGTGCAAAACGTGCCAGCGGTATCGAGCGACCCGAACTCGTGGCGGTCATGGGAGAAGCCAGCCGGGCTTACCTGCACAGGCCAAGACGGCTCGACCGACCGCAACGGTAACGGCAACGGTATCGGATACCCCGTTAGGTACGAAGAGGCAGAGAGCGACGCCTATGGTTGCAAGACTGGGGACATGTTCGTCAAGGGAACGGTGAACGGTCAAGCGACGCTGTCGGCGGAACGGTACATTTACGTCACCGGCGATATCAAGTACAAGAGCGCTGATTCTGACGTTCTCGGACTCGTTGGAAACGATGCGGTGTGGGTGTGGAACCCGGTGTATGACCCGCGCTATTACAACTCCACCATTCTCAGCGACTCCGGCCGACGCATCGATGCCGCAATCCTCTCTGTTGGTCATACATTTGCCGTCCAGAACCCTGGAACCGGAAGCGGTCGTGGAACCCTCACTGTCAACGGCGCGATCGCCCAAAAATTCCGGGGAATTGTGAAGCGCGGCAGCGGCGGTTACACGAAGAACTATGTCTACGACAATCGACTCCTCTATACGGCACCGCCAAAGTTCTTGTCGCCCGTCACGACCACCTATGGTGTGAACGTGTGGATTGAAGTGAAGCCGGCCTACGACAGCACGGGCAAGCCAACGCCATGACCGCTACCGCTCTGCTTGTTATCTTTGCGGTGTTGATCGGACTAGCCGTCGGTTCGTTTCTCAATGTGATTGTCTGGCGAGTACCTCGCGGAGAGAAAATTACGAGCCCGCCGAGCGCGTGCCCACGGTGTGAGCACGCCATCAGGGCGTACGACAACGTGCCGGTGATCGGCTGGTTGATCCTCCGGGGAAAGTGCCGCGACTGTGGCGAGCCGATTTCGCCGCGCTACCCGCTTGTCGAGGCGAGCACCGCGATCGCCTTCGGCATTATCGCCGCGGTCGTTGGCGCCGAGACAGCGCTCCTCTGGGCGCTTCCCGCATTCTTGTATCTTGCTGCGATCTCGATCGCCCTGACGCTGATCGATCTCGATACCCAGACGTTGCCGAACAAGATCGTTCTGCCCTCCATAATCGTCGGGATAATTCTTCTGGCTGTTGCAAGCGCGGGCACCGGAAACTGGGGTGCGCTGCTTGGCGCGCTCGTCGGAGGCGTCGCACTCTTTGTCTTCTATTTCATCGTCGCCCTGATTTCTCCGCGCGGTATGGGGATGGGCGATGTGAAACTTGCTGCCGTTTTGGGGATTTACCTCGGCTGGCTCGGCTGGGGCGTGCTTGCTGTCGGCGCTTTTGCTGCGTTCTTGCTTGGGGGACTATTCGCAATACTGCTGCTCGTGATTGGACGTGCGCGTCGACGCACGGCAATCCCGTTCGGCCCGTGGATGATTGCCGGGGCCTGGTTAGGTATCGCATTCGGCGCACAAATTTGGAATGGATATATGGTGGCGGTCGGTCTTAGCTGACCGTCGTCTGGGGGGAACTATGGGAAAGAAACTAGTAGGGCTGGACATCGGCTCGACAGCAATTCGTGCTGTCGAAGTCGAAAATCCGGGCCATCAACGACCAACGATTCTGCGCTTCGGCGAGGTGCCGTTGCCTGACGGTGCCGTTCGAGCCGGTGAAGTCATCGACGCCGCAACGGTAACTGCAGCGATCCGCAAACTGTGGTCAAGTTCCGGAATCAAGACTCGGGATGTTGTGCTCGGCGTTGGCAATTCTAAAGTCGTTGCGCGAGACATCACCGTGCCTCGGCTGCCGTTGAATCAAGTTCGGGAGTCGCTCCCATTTCAGGTACAGGATCTGTTGCCTGTTCCTGCGACGGAGGCGCTGCTCGACTTCTATCCGGCGAGTGAAGCGGAGGGTGAGACTGGGCCCATGCTTCAGGGCATGCTTGTTGCCGCGATTAAAGCGCCGATTCTCGTGAACGTGAATGCGGTCACCGCTGCGGCACTTCGTCCGACAAACGTCGATCTTTCCCCATTCGCCCTCACTCGACTGTTCTCCAATCCGGAGTCCGCCAACTTGACCACTCTGTTGGTTCACATCGGCGCAGCAACGACGACCCTGGTCGCGTTAGACGGCCACGTGCCACACTTTGTGCGCTTCTTGCCGAACGGCGGAGCGGACATCACCAAGGGGATCTCGCAACGCATGGACATTTCTGCTCGCGACGCCGAAGCCATCAAGCGATCTGTAGGCGTCGTCGCAGCTCGGGCGACAGCGGAGCAGCGCCCAGCGCTCGAAGTGTCGTTTGAGCTCGTGAACGAAACCCTTTTGGCTATTCGCGCCACGATTCAGTACTTCCAGAACGCTCGCGCAAATCGTGCCATCGATCGAATTGTCATGAGTGGCGGTGGTTCAAAACTGCTGGGGCTCACTGAGACGGTCGCAGAGTTCACCAAAGTGCCAGCATCTCAACCAGATCCTTTCTCTCTGGTCCCCGTCGCGCGCGGCCTCAAGGGCAGCGGCGATGCTCAAGACATGTCGGTAGCGCTGGGACTTGTGACGGGGGTATCAGCATGAGCGACAAGAAGCCTACGGTGCGACGCGAGGTAAAAATCACGATCGCCTACCCGCCAACAGTCAACCTGTTACCTCCAGAAGTCGGTCAGCGTAAGGCCGCGGCCCGTGCACGAGGTCGGGCAATCTTTATCGCCCTCATCGCTCTCGGTGTGGTGATCCTGGCTGCTGCTGCGGCGAATCTTTATGCCTTGCAGCGCGCGATCAGCCTCGAGAATGCTCGAGCTTTGACACTGTCACTGACAGCGCAACAGGGCGAATACAACGAAGTTCGCTCGGCGAATCAGTTGCTGCAATCGACACAAGCTGCACGGATTTTTGCGCTCTCTACCGAGGTCTCGGTGAAATCACTCACCGATGGGCTCGGCACCAAACTCAGCAGCGGTATGGCCGTCACATCCTTCGTGTTTGATACGGCCACTCCGCTTCAGGAATACGGCCAGTCACTTTCGCCGCTTGATCCTGCGGGCATGGCGAAGTTCAGCGTCGAAGTGAGCGCACCATCCCAGTCAGCCGTCGATGTTTGGGTCCGCGCGTTGCCCAGTCTCAATGGCGTGCTTGACGCCGCGCTCGTTGCGACAAGCCTGAATGAAGACGGTGGACTCACCGCAACCGTGTCCGTGTTCGTCGGCACGGATGCTTTATTGCATCGTTTTGACGCTGTTGCCGAAGAAGACGACGCGGCAGCGGAGGAAGAATCAGCGGAACAACCTGCTGAAACACCGGCTCCGGCCACGTCGCCTGAGCCAACGCCGGGCACCACTAACGAGGAGGACGGCTCATGACCATGACCCGGCTGTGGAATGTTATCGGCGCGGTAGCGGTGCTGCTCATCTTGGTGCTTGGATACGTCGGTGGAGTCTCGCCGGCGCTGACCTCTGCCACGAACTCTGACTCCGAGCTTGAATCTGTGGAGCTCCAAAACACGGTTAAGGCAAACGAGCTTGCCGCGCTGAAGGAGCTGTCCGATAATTCGGAAAAGTTGATGGCCGATCTGGCGGCAGTCCAGCTCGCTGTTCCGTCGACGCATGAGTCGTCTGTCTATGGAAGCCAACTTGCACAAATTGCCGCGGCGGCTGGCGTGACCTTGGTGACCGTTGGTTATGTCACGGCAACGGAAGCTGTCGGGCCGGTCGATACAACGGTTCCGGCCGCTCCGGTCGAAGGCGAAGAAGCAACGGATGATGCTGCTGAGGCGCCAGCGGTCGAGCCTGGGGCGTCGCAATCTGCAGAGACTGTCCCTTCGGTTCCTGGGCTGGTTTCGCTCGGGATAAGCGTCACCGCCACAGGATCGTACGCAGCGCTCAATAGCTTTGTGAACGCCGTGCAAGCGAACAAGCGATCAATGTCGGTAACGTCCGTCGAAATACGGGTGGCACCGCAAAGCGGTGAGTTCGACCTGGTTCTGCTCGGATCGGTGTACGTATTACAGAACAACACGCCTCCGTTGGCGACTTCGGGAGAGACCGAGAGCTAGCGAACAGGGTGAGTCGAGAACGCCACGGCCCCTTGGTCGTGGCGTTCTTCTCATTTCTGAGTCTTGCTTCAGTAGACTAAACTCATCAGTCGCTGGCAAGAGGAGGCATCAGTCATGACCGATCCATCTGTAGAGCGTGGTTCTTCCAAGCAAGACCACGACAACATTGAGGATGCCGTAGTCGTCGACGAGACGGAATCCGAGAGCACCGCGGCGACCACCGCAGCGCCCCTCGTGGAGCCCGACGTCGAGTCATCGTCGTCCGCTGGCCTTCCCGTCTACGACGACGCAACGGTTGAGGCTGAGGCCGAACCGCTCGCGGAGCCTACGGTTGCGTACGAGCCTGAGATTGTTGCGGAGGCGGAGCCCGTCACCGCAGACACGACAAGCCCAACGGCATCCGATGAACCTCGCGTGGTGTACGTTACCGCCCCCACGCCGCCAAAGATTTCGGGAAACCGCGGATTCGGCGTGTTCATTGCGTTGGCATCGACACTCGCATTTGCAATCGTCTTTGCCATTGCCGTAGTGATTATCGAGGTCATCGATAGTGGCGTAGTTGCTCTCGGTTTCGTGCAGGCGCCCTCGTTCTACGTGCCCATCGCCTTCTTCGCCCTCGGCGCGATTATCATCGCGCTGATCGTCAACCGCGCCGGCTGGGCTGCGCACGTTTTCTCAAGCATCGTCGTGGGTCTGGTCGTGTACTTCGGCACGATTGGCGCGCTCTTGCTCATCAATGGGGTCATCCAGAACACCCCTGATCAAGCCCAAGTCATGTTCGCCGCTGCGCTGGGGGATCCGCGCGTTATTGCGGCCGGTCTGCTTGGTCGTGAGGTGTCCCTCTGGACCGGTGCGCTCGTCGCCAAGCGAGGCCGAAAGGTCACTGAGCGCAACCGCGTTTCCCGCGCAGAATGGGAAGCTGAGCTTGCTGAGAAGTCTGCGGCGCAACGCTAACCACGGTCGCGCGCCGATCAGACAGTTTTGCTTGCTGCGCGTGGGCTGTGATCATTTGACCCCGCTAGGGCTAGGGGGCTATTCTTTCTGAGGTGTGTGCTTTGTCGTGCGCTTGAACCGTGCCATCGGCCAAACCGCTAATGCGGGGTTCTTGCTCAAGTCACTTCACACCACAGGGTTCAGTCTTCTGGCTGACCCCCACGGCATATCCACAAAACCGTCCGATCAGTTCGGCTGGCGCGTGGGTCCAGATGAACTCGAAGGTCTGCGAAGAGCTTCGAATGCTAACCATCATGACGCTGTCACCGTGCAGCACAATCAAGGAGTAATTTAGTGCCCACCATTCAGCAGTTGGTGCGTAAGGGACGCTCGCCGAAGGTCGTCAAGACCAAGGCTCCCGCCCTTAAGTCCAACCCGCAGCAGCGCGGCGTTTGCACGCGTGTCTACACAACAACTCCGAAGAAGCCGAACTCGGCTCTTCGCAAGGTTGCTCGTGTCAAGCTTTCCAACGGTACCGAGGTCACCGCCTACATCCCCGGAGAAGGTCACAACCTCCAAGAGCACTCGATGGTGCTTATCCGTGGTGGTCGTGTAAAGGACCTCCCCGGTGTTCGCTACAAGATCGTTCGTGGCGCGCTCGACACCCAGGCCGTTAAGAACCGTAAGCAGGCTCGTAGCCTCTACGGCGCGAAGAAGGATAAGAAGTAATGCCTCGTAAAGGACCAGCACCAAAGCGTCCCGTAGTCGCGGATCCGGTTTACGGCGCACCCATTGTCAGCCAGCTTGTCAACAAGATCCTTCTTGATGGCAAGAAGGGCCTTGCCGAGCGCATCGTTTACGGCGCACTCGCAGGCGTAACCGAGAAGACTGGCCAAGACGCCGTTGTCACTCTCAAGAAGGCTCTCGACAACGTTCGCCCGACCCTTGAGGTCAAGTCGCGTCGTGTCGGTGGATCGACTTACCAGGTTCCCGTTGAGGTCAAGTCTCACCGTGCAAACACTCTCGCTTTGCGTTGGCTCACGAGCTACGCAAAGGGTCGTCGTGAAAAGACGATGACTGAGCGTCTCACCAACGAGATTTTGGACGCATCGAATGGACTTGGCGCCGCTGTAAAGCGTCGTGAAGACACCCACAAGATGGCCGAATCGAACAAGGCATTCGCTCACTACCGCTGGTAGTAGCTGCTCGTAGTGAAGCGAGTCAGGCTTTGTCTGACTCGCTTCACTATTGAGTTTCTTTCTTTTCAATCAAACTTTCGGAGGAACCTGTGGCACAGGACGTGCTCACCGACCTGACTAAGGTCCGCAACATTGGCATCATGGCTCACATCGATGCTGGCAAGACCACAACGACTGAGCGCATCCTTTACTACACGGGTGTAAACCACAAAATTGGTGAAACTCACGACGGTGCGTCGACTACTGACTGGATGGAGCAGGAGCAAGAGCGTGGCATCACGATCACGTCTGCTGCTGTGACCTGTTTCTGGAACAAAAACCAGATCAACATCATCGACACCCCCGGCCACGTTGACTTCACTGTTGAGGTGGAGCGTTCGCTCCGCGTTCTCGACGGTGCTGTTGCCGTGTTCGACGGTAAAGAGGGTGTGGAACCGCAGTCAGAGACTGTATGGCGCCAGGCCGACAAGTACGACGTTCCCCGCATCTGCTTCGTCAACAAGATGGACAAGATGGGCGCGGACTTCTACTACACGGTAGACACCATCGTGAAGCGCCTCGGCGCTCGCCCACTCGTTCTTCAGCTCCCGATCGGACTCGAGTCCGCATTCGAGGGTGTTGTCGACTTGGTAGAAATGCGTGCACTCACGTGGCGTGGAGACTCCAAGGGTGACGTTGAGATGGGCTCAAAGTACGCCATCGAAGAGATCCCCGAAGACCTCAAGGAGAAGGCTGCGGAATACCGCACCGCTCTGCTCGAGGTAGTCGCGGAAACCGACGACGCCATCATGGAGCGCTACTTCGCCGGCGAAGAGATCAGCGTTGCTGAGATCAAGGCTGCCATTCGTAAGCTCACCGTAAACAGCGAAATCTACCCCGTTCTCTGCGGTTCTGCATTCAAGAACCGTGGCGTTCAGCCGATGCTTGACGCTGTTATCGATTACCTCCCGTCGCCGCTTGACGTGCCTCCCATGGAAGCAAGTGACCCGCGCGATGAAGAGAAGATCATCATCCGTAAGCCTGACGCGTCAGAGCCGTTCGCTGCTCTCGCGTTCAAGGTTGCGGTTCACCCCTTCTTTGGTCGTCTTACGTACATTCGCGTGTACTCGGGTCGCCTTGATTCGGGCGGGGCAGTAGCTAACTCGACCAAGGGCAAGAAGGAGCGCATCGGGAAGATCTTCCAGATGGCTGCTAACAAGGAAATTCCTGTCGAGAGCGTTACCGCCGGTCACATCTACGCGGTAATCGGTCTCAAGGACACTACGACGGGTGACACTCTGTGTGACCTGAACAACCAGGTTGTTCTTGAGTCGATGACGTTCCCTGAGCCCGTTATTGAGGTAGCGATCGAGCCGAAGACGAAGGCTGACCAAGAAAAACTTGGTCTCGCCATTCAGAAGCTCGCTGAAGAAGACCCCACGTTCCGTACCGAACAGAACCAGGAAACTGGCCAGACGGTAATCAAGGGAATGGGTGAACTTCACCTCGACATCCTCGTGGACCGCATGAAGCGCGAATTCAACGTTGAAGCCAACGTTGGTAAGCCGCAGGTTGCGTACCGCGAAACCCTTCGTCGCGTTGTGGAGAAGCACGACTACACCCACAAGAAGCAGACGGGTGGATCGGGTCAGTTCGCTAAGGTCCAGATCTCGCTTGAGCCCATGGAAGTTGTCGGAGACAAGGTTTACGAATTCGTGAACAAGGTCACCGGTGGCCGTATTCCTCGTGAATACATTGGCTCAATCGACCAGGGCTTCCAGGCATCAATGAACGTCGGAATCCTCGCTGGATTCCCGATGGTCGGCGTGCGTGGAATCATCCTCGATGGTGCTGCTCACGATGTTGACTCGTCAGAAATGGCGTTCAAGATTGCTGGCACGATGGCATTCAAAGAGGCGGCGCGCAAGGCTGACCCAGTTCTCCTCGAGCCGCTCATGGCGGTCGAGGTTCGTACTCCAGAGGAGTACATGGGAGACGTCATCGGTGACCTTAACAGTCGCCGCGGACAGATCCAGTCCATGGAGGACGCGACCGGCGTAAAGGTCGTTCGTGCCCACGTACCACTGTCGGAAATGTTCGGCTATGTCGGTGACTTGAGGTCCAAGACCTCCGGTCGTGCGGTGTACTCGATGACGTTCGACAGTTACTCTGAGGTTCCCCGCGCGGTAGCTGACGAGATTGTTGCAAAGAACAAGGGCGAGTAATCGCCGCACTACCAGCGCGCAACTAACATAGATACACACCAACTTGCGAAGCATTCGGCAGAGTTAAGTCGTCGGATGCAGAGCAACCAAGTCCTGAGGAGGACCCACAGTGGCTAAGGCCAAGTTCGAGCGGACCAAGCCGCACGTAAACATCGGAACCATCGGTCACGTTGACCACGGAAAGACCACACTCACCGCAGCCATCTCGAAGGTACTTGCAGACAAGTTCCCTTCGGCGACTAACGTGCAGCGTGACTTTGCGACAATTGACTCTGCTCCGGAAGAACGCCAGCGCGGAATTACGATTAACATCTCGCACGTTGAGTACGAGACCCCGAAGCGCCACTACGCACACGTAGACGCCCCGGGCCACGCTGACTACATCAAGAACATGATCACCGGTGCGGCTCAGATGGACGGTGCAATCCTCGTGGTTGCAGCGACCGACGGCCCCATGGCTCAGACGCGCGAGCACGTGCTTCTGGCCAAGCAGGTCGGCGTGCCGTACCTGATGGTTGCACTCAACAAGTCCGACATGGTTGATGACGAAGAGATCCTTGAGCTCGTTGAGCTCGAGGTTCGCGAACTCCTCTCCAGCCAGGGCTTCGATGGCGACAACGTTCCTGTTGTTCAGGTATCGGGACTCAAGGCTCTTGAAGGCGACGAGAAGTGGGTTCAGTCGATTCTGGATCTCATGGATGCTGTTGACGAGAACGTTCCTGACCCCATCCGCGACAAGGACAAGCCGTTCTTGATGCCGGTTGAAGACGTCTTCACGATCACTGGTCGTGGAACCGTTGTTACGGGCCGCGCCGAGCGTGGAACTCTCGCCATCAACTCTGACGTTGAGATTGTTGGAATTCGTCCGACCCAGAAGACCACGGTCACTGGTATCGAGATGTTCCACAAGCAGCTCGACGAAGCATGGGCCGGCGAGAACTGTGGTCTGCTTCTTCGTGGAACCAAGCGTGAAGATGTTGAGCGTGGACAGGTTGTTGTTAAGCCTGGTTCCGTTACTCCTCACACGAACTTCGAGGGAACCGCATACATCCTGTCAAAGGATGAGGGTGGGCGTCACAACCCGTTCTACGCGAACTACCGCCCGCAGTTCTACTTCCGCACCACCGACGTCACCGGCGTCATCACGTTGCCTGAGGGCACCGAGATGGTAATGCCCGGCGACACCACTGACATGACCGTTGAGCTTATTCAGCCCATCGCCATGGAAGAGGGCCTCGGCTTCGCCATCCGTGAGGGTGGACGTACCGTAGGTGCCGGTAAGGTAACCAAGGTTCTGGCGTAACTCCAGCACTAATTAAGACAGAGGGTCGAGCCGAAAGGCTCGGCCCTCTGTCGTTTAAGCTGTTGGGCCTGTTCCGCCTGTGCTCTCTGCGCGGATGGCGAAGTCTACGAACTGCGCCCGGTCAATCGGATGGTGAGGGCGCGGGCAGCAGCCACGGTTGCTGCGCCGAGCTCGCTCCAGTGCTCGCCGACGGCATCCGTTCTGAAGGTCAGCCCGATGGCGGCCGAGGGGTAGCCGTTGCGATCAAAGGATGCCGCGCCCACCGAGGCGTAGTCTGCGGTGACGTCACCGATCTCACTGGCCCAGCCGCGCTCGCGCGTGGTCGCGAGCAGTTGAGTGAGTTCGGCGAGCGTCTGAGGTCCAGCGGACTGGCGACGAGTGAGAGCACTGCGCGAGGGATAGATGGAGCGCACTTGAAGCGGGGTGAGCTGGGCAAGCATTGCGCGTCCGGTCGCGGTGAGGTGTGCCGGCAGTCGAACGCCCACCGCTGAGACGGTCGTCGGGGCGCGGATGCCTTGTACTCGCGCCGCGTAGCTGACCTCGGCGCCGCTGAGCACGGCGAGGTGCGCCACGACTGGGATGGGCGCTTCGTTGGCGAGGCTGTGCATGAGAGTCGTCGCGAGGCGTGACAGCCGTTCGCTGCGCAACGCTGATGAGCCAATCTCTGACACCAAGGCACTGAGACCGTAGGTTCGATCCTCGGGATAGTGCACCACAAAGCCTTCGTCGATCATGACCGCCAACAATTGGTAGACGGATGATCGGGGCAGTCCGAGTTCGCGTGCGAGGCTCGACGCCCGCACGGGTCCCGGTCGGGAGGCGAGGTGCTTCAGTGCCGCCATTGTGTTGCGGGCCGCGGGGATCCCTGGCACAGCGCTCCTGTCTGGTATTTCAGACACCATATCCCAAAAGCCCCTCGCGATGGAAGCCACGTAAGCGTTCACTAGGAGCATGAATATTGCCCCAGACCTGAGCGTCACCATTGGCGTAGGACCCTTGAGCATTGCCGACGTCGTCGCGGTTGCGCGGGATCGCGCGTCAGTCGCTCTCGACCCCGCGGCCTACACCGCAATCTCGGCATCCCGTGCTGTTATTGACGCTCTCGCGGATGATGTGCGGCCGCACTACGGCGTCTCTACTGGATTCGGTGCACTCGCCACGAAACACATCGCTCCTGAGCAGCGAGTGCAACTTCAGCGTTCACTCGTGCGCAGCCATGCCGCAAGCTCGGGCGCCGAAATCGACGCTGAGGTGGTTCGTGCCACCATGCTGCTGCGACTCTCCACAATGGCGACTGGCCGCACCGGAGTTCGCCCGATTGTTGCTGAAACGTACGCCGCACTGCTCAACGCGGGCATCACTCCGGTCGTCGGAGAGTACGGCAGCCTCGGTTGTTCAGGCGATCTCGCACCGCTCGCCCATTGCGCGTTAGCGACCATGGGGGAAGGCGACGTGCGCGTTGCAGGGGAACTGCTTCCGGCATCCGCAGCGCTCCGCGCGGCCGGAATTGAACCGCTCGTCTTGCATGAGAAAGAAGGGCTGGCGCTCATCAACGGTACCGATGGGATGCTGGGGATGCTTTCGCTTGCGATCACTGATCTTCAGGCGCTGCTCACGACAGCAGACATCGCGGCAGCACTCAGCGTAGAAGGCCTTGCCGGCACTGACCGAGTCTTCGCCGAAGACCTGCAGCAACTTCGGCCGCACCCTGGACAAGCCCACTCCGCCGCAAACATGCGCGCCGTCCTGGCAGGTTCTGGCGCCATCGCGGCGCACGCCAGCAACGGCTTTACCCGGGTGCAAGACGCGTACTCGCTGCGTTGTGCGCCGCAAGTGCACGGAGCTGCCCGAGACACTGTCGAGCACACGACCATCGTCGCTAACCGAGAGCTCGCGAGCGCTATCGACAATCCTGTCGTCACGCTCGATGGCCGGCTCGAATCGAACGGCAATTTTCACGGTGCCCCCGTCGGCTACGCGCTCGACTTTCTTGCCATTGTGAGCGCCGATGTTGCCAGCATGAGTGAACGTCGCACCGACCGTTTTCTTGACAGCAACCGAAACGGTGGGCTCAATGCGTTCCTTGCGGGAGATCCAGGAGTGGACTCCGGCCACATGATTGCGCAGTACACGCAAGCAGGAATTGTGAGCGAGCTGAAGCGGCTGGCGGCCCCGGCATCCGTCGATTCGATTCCGACCAGCGCCATGCAAGAAGATCACGTATCGATGGGGTGGAGTGCCGGCCTCAAGCTGCGTCGCAGCATCGACGGGCTCTCACGGGTGTTGGCGATTGAACTGTTGACCGCGGCTCGAGGTATCGAAATGCGGGGAGAGTCACCGTCACCAGTCTCCGCCGCCGTCATCGACGTCATCCGCGTTCGAGTACCGGGTGCGGGCCCTGACCGCTATCTAGCCCCAGACATCGCCGCAAGCGTCGAACTTGTGCAGACGGGCGCGCTATTAGCGGCTGCGCGAACCGTTGCCACACTCTTTTAGCCATCGAACTGTACGAGGAGAACGAATGATTACCGCACACCGGGGAAGCACTCTCAACACTCTGGGCTGGCAGCAAGAGGGCGCATTGCGCATGCTGCAAAACAACCTTGACCCTGAGGTTGCGGAGCACCCAGAAGATCTCGTTGTTTATGGTGGCACGGGCAAAGCCGCCCGCGACTGGCCGAGCTATCACGCGATCGTGCGCTCGCTGACAACGCTCAAGGGCGATGAGACCCTGCTTGTTCAGTCGGGCAAGCCGGTCGGTGTCATGCAGACCCACGAGTGGGCGCCTCGCGTGTTGCTCGCTAACTCGAACCTGGTTGGCGATTGGGCGAACTGGGATGAGTTCCGTCGCCTGGAGCAGCTCGGCCTCACTATGTACGGCCAAATGACGGCCGGATCATGGATCTACATTGGAACCCAAGGCATTCTGCAGGGCACCTATGAAACTTTTGCTGCCGTCGCGGCAAAGCGCTTTGGCGGAACCTTAGCCGGCACGATAACGCTCACGGCCGGCCTCGGAGGCATGGGTGGCGCACAGCCGCTCGCGGTAACCATGAACGACGGTGTTGCGATCTGCATTGATGTTGATCAGTCACGCATCACGCGCCGCATCGACCACGGCTACTTGGATGTCGAGGCGAAGAATCTTGGGCACGCTGTTGAACTCGCCGTGGCTGCCCGTGACGCGAAGAAGCCACTGTCGATCGGCGTGCTGGCTAATGCTGCCGCGGCGATCCCCGAGCTGCTGGCGATGGGGGCGCCCATCGATATCGTTACCGACCAGACGAGTGCCCATGACCCGCTTGCCTACCTTCCTCTTGGCGTTGCATTTGACGAGTGGGAGAGTGCTCGCCGCGATCCAGGTTTCGCTCAGCGCTCACGAGAGTCGATGGCCATCCACGTTGAGGGCATGGTGGGTTTCCAACGGCAGGGTGCTGAAGTTTTTGATTACGGCAACAACTTGCGCACCGAGGCGCTCGCGGCAGGTTACGCGGACGCGTTTTCATTTCCGGGGTTCGTGCCCGCGTACATCCGCCCCCTGTTTGCCGAGGGCAAAGGGCCATTCCGGTGGGCTGCTCTCAGCGGCGAGGCGAGCGACATCCATAAGACTGACGCTGCAATTCTGAAGCTCTTTCCCGAGAATGAGTCGCTCGCCCGGTGGATCAAACTCGCTGGCGAACGAGTGCACTTTCAGGGCCTTCCGGCACGCATCTGCTGGCTTGGCTACGGCGAGCGCGACAAGGCTGGCTTGCTCTTCAATGAAATGGTTGCCTCGGGGGAGCTGGCTGCGCCGTTGGCGATCGGCCGCGATCACCTCGACAGTGGTTCGGTGGCGTCGCCATACCGTGAGACTGAGGCGATGAAAGATGGCTCGGATGCTATCGCCGACTGGCCACTGCTGAATGCTCTGGTCAACACGTCCTCTGGGGCGACCTGGGTGTCGATCCATCACGGTGGGGGAGTGGGTATTGGGCGTTCGATTCACGCCGGACAGGTCACTGTTGCCGATGGAACTGACCTCGCGGCGCAGAAACTTGAACGGGTTCTCACTAACGATCCGGGCATGGGAGTGATCCGTCATGTCGATGCTGGCTACGATGAGGCCATCGCGGTCGCCGACAACTTGGGCGTGCGCATTCCGATGACGGAAGGTGACAATGCTGAACTCTGACCCGCTGTGGCCTCGTGCCGGAGACTGGCCAGCGCCGACTGGTGAGGAGTGGGCGGATGTCGCGCTCATCGGCATGCCGACATCGCGCACCTCGCTTTCTCCAACACAGGCACACACGACGCCGAATGCGGTTCGTGCGGCGCTCCGGCGATATGCCCGGGTCAGTGAGCTGCGCATTGTGGATGCTGGTGACGTGCGTGAGCCCGATCTGCATGAGCCGGCCGCGATCGACGCCGTTGCAGCGTTGCGGGCCGAACTCGTTGTGGCATTGGGTGGCGATAACGCGGCGACTGTACCGACGGCTCTTGGTCGCTGGGGTGGCGCGGTGGAAACGGCCGGACTAATCACGCTCGATGCTCACTATGATTTGCGGGACGGGATCACGAATGGTTCCCCCGTGCGCCGCCTTCTCGAAGCTGGGCTTGAGGGGTGTCGCGTGGTGCAGATTGGTATTGAACCGTTTGCGAACTCCCTGGCCTACGCTGAGCGAGCTCGAGACGCCGGCATTACGGTAATCACGCGCGATGAGCTGCGTTCGCGTTCAATGGAGGACGTGATGTCGCAAGCGCTGGAGATTGCCGGAGCGGGAGGTGGCCCTATCCACGTCGATCTCGATGTGGATGTCTGCGACCGCTCAGTTACCCCCGCGTGCCCAGCGTCGGTGCCGGGGGGAATCTCCGCGATTGAACTTCGCACTGCGGCACGAGTCGCTGCATCGCATCCTGCTGTGACCTCGATCGACTTGGTCGAGGTGGATGCCGCCGCGGATTCCGCAGACGATCGAACGGTCCGTCTGGTTGCGCTCTGTGTTCTCGAGGCGATCTCGGGGGTCGCGCTGCGATGACTGCGATAGCGAGCGCGGCGGCGGCGGGTATTCCGGCCGCGAGCACAGTGATTGACAATATTGGTCTCTTGTTGACTCACGACGGCGAGCGTCCGGAGTTGGTCGACGCCGCGATTGTCTTTGATGGTGGTCGGGTCGTGTGGTGGGGCGAGTCAGCGGATGCACCAAATGCCGACATCCGCGTTGATGCGGCTGGCCGTTGCGTCCTCCCTGGCTTCGTTGACAGTCACAGTCATCTTTTGTTTGCTGGCGATCGTTCTGAAGAGTTTGAAGCCCGCATGGTGGGGCAGCGCTATGCGGCTGGGGGTATCCGCCGCACTGTGGCGTTGTCACGCGAGGCTAGCGATGAGGAGCTTCTCGCGAATGCGGCTGCTTTGGTCGGTGAGATGCGTCGGCAGGGCACGACCACGGTGGAGATCAAGAGTGGGTATGGGCTGAGCGTGCACGATGAGGCCCGGATGTTGCGCCTTGCATCGACTCTCACCACCGAAACTACTTTCTTGGGTGCGCACGTAGTGCCTACCGAGTTCGCTGATGACCGGGACGCTTATCTGCGTCTTGTTGTGGGGGAGATGCTTGAGGCCTGTGCCCCGTACTCGCGGTGGATCGATGTCTTCTGCGACAGCGGGGCCTTCACCGAAGACGAGACGCGCGCGATCATTGCCGCAGGTGTTGCTCGGGGGCTCGGGGCGCGCATTCATGGTGCACAGCTGGGGGAGTCTGGGGCCGTGCAACTCGCTGTCGAACTTGGCGCTGCCAGTGTCGATCACTGCACGTATCTCACCGCTGCCGATGTCGAGGCGCTTGCGGGCAGCGACACTGTGGCCGGTCTGCTCCCCGGGGTCGAGTTTTCGACGAAACATCCGTTCGTGGATGCGCGGCGCTTGCTCGATGCCGGTGTCGCAGTTGCGCTCGCTAGCGATTGCAATCCGGGCTCAAGTTTCACGTCATCCATTCCGTTCTGCATCGCTCTTGCGGTGCGAGAGATGGGCATGACTTCGCTCGAGGCAGTGACGGCGGCAACGCTGGGCGGAGCCCGATCTTTGCGTCTCGATGACGTGGGCCATTTGCGGGTTGGCGCCCGCGCAAACGCTCAGATTCTGGATGCTCCCCACTACCGCCATTTGGCGTACCGGCCCGGGGTTCCCTTGGCCGAAAGCGTCTTTGTGGATGGCGCTCTCGATGTCGTGAAGCACCCTCGCTAACGAGGGTTCGAATTTCGACACGCCCGGGTTGCAGCAATTGCCCAGATGTGACAGACTCTTCTAGTTCAACACTTCGCCGCCTCGTGCGTGCGGATCACTCCCAGGCAGTGCATAGTTCCACAACGTGTGTCTCACACAGCGTGTAGTAGCTAGGCCGCGGGGAGTAGAACCAAGCTTAACCAACTCCCCACAGCTTCTTGAAAAAGAAGAGCGCCTCAGCTGAGGTGGTCATGCGGGGAAGGTTTGTGCGGGCTCGCTCGCATAAGCTCCTCGCGTTTCAGCGAGTTGGTATCACAAGCAGTGACAGCAAGAACTTGACAGATAAATAGTGGTGCGAAAGCAGAAGTGCTGAGCGTCTCCGGGTGGCAACATTCGGCGTCGAACAGCCCAGGTGCACGCAGTGCAGCCAAAGTACTAAGGGAAGAGAGCCAGTCATGGCGGGACAAAAAATCCGCATTCGACTTAAGTCGTACGACCACGAGGTCATCGACTCGTCGGCACGCAAAATTGTTGACACGGTTACCCGCGCGGGTGCCACGGTAGTAGGCCCAGTGCCGCTGCCCACCGAGAAGAACGTGATTGCGGTTATCCGCTCTCCCCACAAGTACAAGGACAGCCGCGAGCACTTCGAGAAGCGCACCCACAAGCGGCTCATCGACATCATCGACCCGACGCCCAAGGCTGTGGATTCGCTCATGCGTCTCGATCTGCCGGCCGACGTCAACATCGAGATCAAGCTTTAGCTCGCGCAGTTATTGAGCGACAGAGCCGATAAGGAAAATAATGTCTACAACTAAGACGACTAAGGGTCTGCTGGGCAAAAAGCTCGGCATGACTCAGGTATGGGACGAGAACAACAAGCTCGTTCCCGTGACCGTTGTCGAAATCACCCCGAACGTTGTTACGCAATTGCGTAGCCCCGAGGTTGATGGATACAGCGCAGTCCAGATCGCGTACGGCCAGATTGACCCTCGTAAGGTCAACAAGCCGCTCACAGGTCACTTCGACAAGGCTGGCGTTACGCCTCGCCGTCACATCACCGAGATTCGCACCCCTGACGCCGCGGAGTACACCGTTGGCCAGGAGCTCGCGGTCGACATCTTCACCCCAGGCTCGAAGGTCGACGTTGTCGGCACGAGCAAGGGTAAAGGTTTCGCTGGTGTTATGAAGCGACACAACTTCAAGGGTGTTTCGGCGAGCCACGGTTCGCACCGAAACCACCGTAAGCCTGGTTCCATTGGTGCCTCGTCGACCCCCAGCCGTGTCTTCAAGGGCATGCGCATGGCCGGTCGTATGGGTGGTGACCGTGTAACGGTCATGAACCTCGCCGTCCACGCGATCGACCTCGAGAAGGGACTCGTGCTCATCAAGGGCGCCGTTCCCGGAGCTCGTGGCCGTATCGTCTTCGTCCGCAACGCAGTCAAGGGGGCGTAGTACACATGGCTACCTCAATCGACGTCATCGACGCCAAGGGCAAGAAGGTCGACTCTGTTGAACTTCCCGCCGAGATCTTCGACGTGCAGACCAACGTTCCGCTCATCCACCAGGTTGTTGTCGCTCAGCGTGCAGCAGCACGTCAGGGCACGCACAACACCCTGCGTCGTGGTGAAGTTTCCGGTTCAGGTCGCAAGCCGTTCAAGCAGAAGGGAACCGGTCGCGCTCGTCAGGGCTCGATCCGTGCTCCTCAGATGAAGGGTGGTGGAATCGTTCACGGTCCACACCCGCGTGACTACTCACAGCGCACCCCCAAGAAGATGATTGCTGCAGCACTTCGCGGCATGCTGTCTGACCGGGCTCGCGGTGAGCGCATTCACGTCATCGACGCGCTGTCTGTAGACAGCAAGCCTTCGACGAAGACTGTTTCTGCGTTGCTCACGAGCATCGCATCAAGCAAGAACGTACTCGTTGTGCTTGAGCGCGAAGATGCGAACAGCCTCAAGAGCATTCGTAACCTCGATACCGTTCACGTATTGGCTTACGACCAGCTCAACGCTTACGACGTTGTCGTCAGCGACGACATTGTGTTCAGCAAGGGCGCCTTCGACGCGTTCGTTGCTTTCAACACCAAGTCTTCGAACAAGGAAGAGGTCAGCGCATGACCGTCACGTACAAGGACCCACGCGACATCATCATCGCTCCCGTGGTTTCCGAGAAGAGCTACAACCTGATCGATATGGGCAAGTACACCTTCGAGGTAGACCCCCGTGCGAACAAGACTGAGATCAAGCTCGCTATCGAGAAGATCTTCAACGTCAAGGTTGATTCGGTTAACACGTTGAACCGCACGGGCAAGACCCGTCGCACCCGGTTCGGTATGGGCAAGCGCAAGGACACCAAGCGCGCCATCGTCACGCTCAAGTCCGGTTCCATCGACATCTTCACAGCTGTCGGCTAGGGACCAAGGAGAAACTAATGGCTATTCGCAAGTACAAGCCCACGACGCCTGGTCGTCGTGGCTCCTCGGTTGCAGACTTTGCTGAGATCACCCGTTCGACTCCAGAGAAGTCGCTTCTGCGCCCTCTGCCGAAGACTGGTGGCCGTAACAACGCAGGTCGCATCACGAGCCGTCACGTTGGTGGTGGCCACAAGCGCCAGTACCGCGTCATCGACTTCAAGCGCAACGACAAGGACGGCGTAAACGCCCGCGTTGCCGAAATCGAGTACGACCCCAACCGCACCGCTCGTATCGCTCTGCTTCACTTCGTTGACGGCAGCAAGCGTTACATCATTGCGCCGAACAAGCTCAACCAAGGCGACATCATCGAGTCGGGTGCTGGTGCTGATATCAAGCCAGGCAACAACCTGCCGATGAAGAACATCCCCGTGGGTACGGTCATTCACATGATCGAGCTCCGCCCGGGTGGTGGCGCCAAGATGGCCCGCTCCGCTGGCGCATCTGTTCGACTCGTTGCAAAAGAGGGCCCTTACGCGCAGCTGCGTTTGCCTTCCGGTGAAATCCGCAACGTTGACGTTCGTTGCCGTGCAACGATCGGCGAGGTCGGCAACGCCGAGCAGTCGAACATCAACTGGGGAAAGGCCGGCCGCATGCGCTGGAAGGGCGTTCGCCCAACCGTCCGTGGTGTTGCCATGAACCCCGTCGACCACCCCCACGGTGGTGGTGAGGGTAAGACGTCCGGTGGACGTCACCCCGTTTCCCCTTGGGGCCAGGCAGAAGGGCGCACTCGTAAGCGCAAACTGCCCAGCGACAAGCTCATCGTTCGCCGCCGCAATGTCGGCAAGAAGCGCAAGTAGTAGGAGAGTCAGAAGATGCCACGCAGTCTGAAGAAGGGCCCCTTCGTCGACGACCACCTCCTACAAAAGGTTGTCAAGGCGAACGAAGCCAAGAGCAAGAACGTAATCAAGACCTGGTCGCGCCGCTCGATGATCGTTCCAGCAATGCTGGGTCACACGATCGCGGTGCACGATGGTCGCAAGCACATTCCGGTATTCATCACGGAAACCATGGTTGGACACAAGCTCGGCGAGTTCTCGCCGACACGTACCTTCCGCGGACACGTGAAGGACGACAAGAAGGGTCGTCGCCGCTAACGCGGTGGCGTAGGAGGTAGAGAAATGGTGGAGTCGATCGCACGCGTGCGTCACATCCGCGTGACCCCCATGAAGGCTCGTCGCGTTGTCAACATGATCCGCGGCAAGCAAGCACAAGAAGCATTGGCAATTTTGAAGTTCGCACCTCAGGGTGCGAGCGAGCCCGTGTACAAGCTGGTTGCATCTGCAATCGCTAACGCGCGAGTCAAGGCAGATGCGTCGAACAGCTTCTTGGACGAACAAGATCTGATCATCTCGAAGGCGTTTGTCGATGATGGTGCCACGTTGAAGCGTTTCCAGCCGCGTGCCCAGGGCCGTGCGTTCCAGATTTTGAAGCGCACTAGCCACATCACGATTGTTCTGGCCACGCCAGACCACGTCGTTGAAGCCAAGGCCGACAAGGCAGGGAAGAAGTAATGGGACAGAAGGTAAACCCCTACGGTTTCCGTCTGGGAATCACCACCGACCACGTGTCGCGTTGGTTCTCTGACAGCACCAAGCCGGGTCAGCGTTACAGCGATTATGTTGCGGAAGATGTAAAGATCCGTAACCTGCTCAAGTCGAACCTCGACCGCGCAGGTGTTGCTCGCATTGAAATCGAGCGCACCCGTGACCGTGTTCGCGTAGACATTCACACCGCCCGTCCGGGCATCGTGATCGGTCGCCGCGGCGCCGAAGCAGAGCGTATTCGTGGAGAGCTCGAAAAGCTCTCCGGTAAGCAGATTCAGCTCAACATCCTCGAGGTCAAGAACCCCGAGGCTGAAGCTCAGCTCGTTGCACAGGGAATCGCCGAGCAGCTTGCTGCTCGTGTGGCTTTCCGTCGTGCGATGCGTAAGGGTCTTCAGGGCGCTCAGCGCGTAGGTTCCGTCAAGGGTGTTCGCATCCAGGTATCGGGTCGTTTGGGTGGCGCAGAAATGAGCCGTTCAGAGTACTACCGTGAAGGTCGCGTACCGCTGCACACGCTTCGTGCAAACATCGACTACGGCTTCTACGAGGCCAAGACCACTTTCGGTCGCATCGGTGTCAAGGTATGGGTCTACAAGGGCGATATCACCAACAAGGAGCTCGCTCGCGAGCAGGCTAACCAGAAGTCGTCACGCCCAGAGCGTCGCGATGGTGGCGACCGTGGTGGTCGTCGCACCGGTGGCCCTTCGTCCGCACCGAAGGCCGAAGCCCCCAAGGCAGAGGCACCCAAAGCAGAAGCCCCTAAGGCAGATGCAACGGTTGCAGCAGGAGTTGAGGCATAACAATGTTGATTCCGCGTAAGGTCAGATACCGCAAGCAGCACCACCCCTCCCGTAGCGGCCACGCTACCGGTGGAACAACGGTGTCGTTCGGCGAGTATGGAATTCAAGCTTTGACGCCGGCATACGTCACGAACCGCCAGATTGAGGCAGCTCGTATCGCTATGACGCGTCACATCAAGCGTGGTGGAAAGGTGTGGATCAACATCTACCCCGACCGCCCGCTCACCAAGAAGCCTGCTGAAACCCGCATGGGTTCCGGTAAGGGTTCGCCCGAGTGGTGGGTCGCCAACGTCAAGCCAGGTCGCGTGCTCTTTGAGCTCAGCGGAGTGGACGAGACAACTGCGCGCGAAGCACTCACTCGTGCAATTCACAAGCTGCCCCTCAAGGCACGCATCATCAAGCGCGAGGAGGGCGACGCATAATGGCGATCGGATCCAAGGAGCTAGCCCCAGTCGAGCTAGACACTTTTGAAGACGAACGACTCATGGACGAGCTGAAGAAGGCGAAGGAAGAGCTTTTCAACCTTCGTTTCCAGGCCGCAACGGGTCAACTGGAAAGCCACGGACGTATCCGCGCTGTCAAGCGCGACATCGCTCGCATCTACACGGTTATCCGTGAGCGCGAGCTGGGCATCCGTGCAACTCCTGCTGTAATCGAGGCTCCGGTAAAAGAGACCAAGAAGCGCAGCACCAAAAAGGCAGACGCCGCGACTGAAACCGCAGCAGACGCCACTGACGAGACGAAGGAGGCGTAGTCATGGCCAAGGTTGAAGACAAGAAGACCGCGGAGACCGCCGAGGTCGCTCGTGGGTACCGCAAGACCCGTCGCGGGTTGGTGACTAGCGACAAGATGGATAAGACCATCGTCGTTATCGTCGAAGACCGCGTGAAGCACCCGTTGTACGGCAAGGTTATTCGCCGTAACTCCAAGGTGAAGGTTCACGACGAGGCCAACGTGGCCGGCGTCGGTGACTCCGTACTTATCAGCGAGACCCGTCCGCTTAGTGCTACGAAGCGCTGGCGTCTGGTCGAGATCCTCGAAAAGGCTAAGTAATGCTTCAGCAGGAATCCCGAGTAAAGGTTGCCGATAACACCGGCGCCAAGGAGCTCCTCACGATTCGCGTTCTCGGTGGCTCAGGCCGTCGTTACGCAGGTCTCGGCGATGTCATCGTGGCAACCGTCAAAGACGCGATTCCTGGCGGAAACGTCAAGAAGGGTGAGGTCGTCAAGGCCGTCATCGTTCGCGTCATCAAGCAGACTCGTCGTCCAGACGGTTCATACATTAAGTTTGATGAGAACGCAGCCGTAATCCTTAAGTCCGAAGGTGGAGACCCCCGCGGTACTCGTATCTTTGGGCCGGTCGGCCGTGAACTTCGCGACAAGAAGTTCATGAAGATCATCTCGCTCGCACCGGAGGTGCTGTAGTTATGGCAAAGATTCGCAAGGGTGACCTCGTACAGGTCATTAGCGGCCCGACAGAAGAACGTGGCGGAAGCCGCGGCAAGCAGGGTCGCGTCATCAGTGTTATCGCTGGGAAAGACCGCGTTGTCGTGGAGGGTGTCAACTTTGTCACCAAGCACGTCAAGGTTGGCCAAACTCAGCGTGGCACCAAGACCGGTGGCATCGAGACGATGGAGGCACCGATTCACGTGTCCAACATCGCCCTCGTTGACCCCGAGACCAAGCTCCCGGCACGTGTTGGCTTCACCGTCGGCACTGACGACCGTGGAAAGACCACGCGTGAGCGCTTCTTCAAGAAGTCGCGTCGCGTAGAGACCAAGAAGTCGAAGGCAGCTAAGGCTGAGCCCAAGGCTTCCACTAAGGATGCCGAGAAGGCAACCGAGAAGGACGCAGACTAATGACGACGACTGCACCTGCTGCTGGCAAAATCCAGCCGCGCCTTAAGCAGAAGTACCGCGATGAACTTGCGGCTCAGCTCAAGAAGGATCTTGGGCTCACCAATGTTCACCAGGTTCCGGGGATCGTCAAGGTCGTCGTAAACACTGGTGTCGGTGAAGCTGCTCGCGACGGAAAGATCATCGATGGGGCCGTCAAGGACCTCACCGCGATCACCGGACAGAAGCCATACGTTACGAGCGCTCGCAAGTCGATCGCTCAGTTCAAGCTTCGTGAAGGACAGCCCATTGGCGCACACGTCACCCTCCGTGGTGACCGCGCCTGGGAGTTCCTCGACCGCCTGATCTCGTTGGCTCTTCCGCGTATCCGTGACTTCCGCGGCCTTTCGGACAAGCAGTTCGATGGCAACGGTAACTACACCTTCGGCCTCACGGAACAGTCAATGTTCCACGAGATCGATCAGGACAAGATTGACCGCGTTCGTGGTTTCGACATCACAATCGTGACCACTGCAAAGAACAACGAAGAGGGCCGTGCGCTTTTGAAGGCACTGGGCTTCCCGTTCCGTTCAGCAGAGAACGCAACTAACTAATCAAGTAACACCAATCGACCAGGTCGGCATTCGTGTAACGGATGCCGAAACCAGTTGAGACAGGAAACACATAATGACAATGACAGATCCGGTCGCTGACATGCTGACCAGACTGCGCAACGCCAATTCGGCGCATCACGACAGCGTTTCAATGCCTAGCAGCAAGCTGAAGTCGCGCCTGGCCGAGATGCTCAAGGCCGAGGGATACATCCTCAGCTGGAGCAACGAGGACGCACGTGTGGGTCAGACCCTCACGATCGAACTCAAGTACGGCCCCACTCGCGAGCGTTCCATCAAGGGAATCAAGCGCGTTTCGAAGCCTGGCCTTCGTGTATACGCTCGCTCAACCGAAATCCCCAAGGTTCTTGGCGGACTCGGTGTGGCTATTTTGTCCACCTCCTCCGGTCTGCTGACCGACAAAGAGGCGACTACGAAGGGCGTAGGTGGGGAAGTCCTCGCTTACGTGTGGTAACTCAAGATGTCACGAATCGGAAGACTTCCTATTGATGTCCCCGCTGGTGTCACAATCACCATCGCAGGACAAAACGTCGCGGTAAAGGGTCCCAAGGGTGAGCTCGCGCTTACCGTCAAGGCTCCTATCGCTGTAGCTCTCGAAGAGGGTCAGGTTCTCGTAACTCGTCCCAACGACGAGCGCGAATCGCGTTCGCTTCACGGCCTCACCCGTACGCTCATCGCTAACCAGATCGTCGGTGTTACTGACGGTTACACCAAGGGCCTTGAGGTCGTTGGTACCGGTTACCGCGTTACGGCAAAGGGCAACTCGGTTGAGTTTGCTCTCGGGTACTCACACTCGATCACTGTTGACCCGCCCGCAGGCATCAGCTTCGCGGTCGAGGGAAATAACAAACTAGTTGTCAGCGGCATCGACAAGCAGGCGGTTGGCGAAGTAGCAGCCAACATTCGTAAATTGCGCAAGCCAGAGCCCTACAAGGGCAAGGGTGTGCGCTACGCCGGCGAAGTTGTTCGTCGCAAGGCCGGAAAGAGTGGTAAGTAGACATGGCTCTCGGAACCAGAGGTAAGAGCAAGTCGGCCGCCAAGGGCCGCCGGCACGCACGTCTCCGCAAGAAGGTTGTGGGCACCGAGGTGCGCCCCCGTCTCGTGGTCACGCGTTCAGCGCGTCACGTATTCGTCCAGGTTGTCGATGACTCCAAGGGCATCACTGTCGCTTCGGCTTCGACCATGGAGTCGGACATGCGAACGTTTGATGGCGA
The DNA here is from genome assembly GCF_019443965.1 of Salinibacterium sp. M195. Lineage (GTDB taxonomy): Bacteria > Actinomycetota > Actinomycetes > Actinomycetales > Microbacteriaceae > Rhodoglobus. The sequence continues at coordinate 1,052,409 of NZ_CP040814.1, forward strand.
CAAGACCGCCAAGGCACGCAAGATCGGCGAAATGGTCGCGGAGCGCGCCAAGCAGGCCGGTGTTGAAGCCGTCGTATTTGATCGTGGTGGAAGCCGTTACGCAGGTCGCGTTGCAGCTATCGCCGACGGAGCGCGAGAGGGTGGATTGAACCTGTGAGCGACAACGTGGACAACAAGACAACTAACAAGGAGCAGGCCGTGGCCGCTGAGGCGACTAGCGCCATCTCCGTACCTGAGGTCGTCGTAGACGCCCCAGCGACTGACGTCACCAGCGAGCCTCGCGAGGCTCGTCGTGGCGGCCGTGAGCGTGGCCCCGACCGTGGTGGCCGTGGCGGAAACAACAGCCGCGACAACGACAAGAACCAGTTCCTGGAGCGCGTCGTCACCATCAACCGTGTATCGAAGGTCGTCAAGGGTGGTCGTCGCTTTAGCTTCACCGCTCTCGTCGTCGTCGGAGACGGTAATGGCATGGTTGGTGTCGGCTACGGCAAGGCTCGTGAGGTTCCTCTCGCGATCTCGAAGGGCGTTGAAGAAGCGAAGAAGAACTTCTTCCGCGTTCCTCGCGTCGCCGCATCGATTCCTCACTCCGTTCAGGGCGAGGCTGCTGCAGGCGTAGTTCTGCTGCGTCCCGCATCCGCTGGTACCGGTGTTATCGCCGGTGGACCGGTTCGCGCCGTACTCGAGTGCGCAGGAATCCACGACGTGCTGAGCAAGTCACTCGGTTCCTCGAACACGATCAACATCGTTCACGCAACGGTTGCAGCACTCAAGCAGCTCGAAGAGCCGCGTGCAGTTGCTGCTCGTCGTGGTCTCGATGCAGAACACGTTATCCCGGCCCGCTTGCTGCGTGCCGAGGTTGAAGCTAAGGCAGGTGTCTGATGGCTGGTCGCCTGAAGGTAACCCAGATTAAGTCCAAAATTAGTGAGAAGCAGAATCAACGCGACACGTTGCGCAGCCTTGGGCTGAAGCGCATCGGTGCTGTTGTTATTCGCGAGGACAACTCGCAGAACCGTGGTTACGTCAACACGGTTGCTCACCTTGTCAAGGTCGAGGAGATTGACTAATGGCTGACGAGAAAGAAACAACAACGAAGGCACCTGCTGCCAAGAAGGCTGCTCCTGCAAAGGCTGCAGCCGCCAAGGCTCCTGCTGCGAAGGCGTCCACCACGAAGGCTCCTGCTAAGTCGACCGCCGCAAAGGCATCGACCGCGAAGAAGTCCTCGAGCGACGCTGTCGAAAGCCGCCCGCAGGTTCTGAAGATGCACCACCTCCGTCCCGCAGCAGGCGCTAAGAAGAGCCGTATGCGCGTCGGCCGTGGTGAAGGATCCAAGGGTAAGACCGCGGGTCGTGGAACCAAGGGAACCAAGGCGCGTTACAACATGCGCATTGGCTTCGAAGGTGGAAACATCAACTTCGTTATGCGTGCACCTAAGTTGCGCGGATTCAAGAACCCGTTCCGCGTCGAGTACCAGGTTGTAAACCTGGAAAAACTCGCGGAACTGTACCCCAAGGGTGGCGATGTAACCATCGCCGACCTCGTCTCAAAGGGCGCCGTTCGCAAGAACGAAAAGGTCAAGGTTCTTGGTCAGGGTGATATTGCGGTTAAGCTGAACGTTGTAGTTGACAAGGTCTCCGGCTCTGCTGAGCAGAAGATCGTTGCGGCCGGCGGATCGGTTCAGTAACTGTCACTGCGTGAAACGTTAGTGTCGCGCTGGTCACACAAGTGACCAAAGCAGACAGGATGGGTGGGGAATCCCGTAAAGGGGTTCCCCATTCGCCCGCTGTACATAGATAAATCGGAGGCCTTGTGTTCAAAGCTGTCGCGCGGATAATCCGCACGCCTGATCTTCGCCGGAAGATCGGGTTCACACTAGGCATCATCGCGCTGTTTAGGCTTGGCTCCTTCATACCGGCGCCGTTCGTCGACTTTGGCAACGTTCAGATGTGTCTCGCATCCAACGCTTCCAGCGGCGGGCTGTATGACCTCATCAACCTTTTTAGTGGTGGGGCGCTCCTTCAACTTTCCGTATTTGCCCTCGGGATCATGCCGTACATCACCGCATCGATCATCGTGCAACTACTTCGCGTGGTCATCCCGCACTTCGAGACTCTTCACAAAGAGGGCCAGTCTGGCCAGTCGACGCTGACGCAGTACACGCGTTACCTCACGATTGCTTTGGCAATTCTCCAGTCCACGACGCTGATCACCGTGGCCCGCAGCGGCGCGCTATTCCAGTCGAACGGAGTCGGCTGTGACCAGCTGCTCACCGACACCGCTTGGTACGCGATTTTGCTCATGGTCATCACAATGACGGCCGGCACCGGTCTCATCATGTGGATGGGTGAATTGGTCACAGAACGTGGAATCGGCAACGGAATGTCGATTCTGATCTTCACGTCGATCGCGGCAACGTTCCCCAGCGCGCTGTGGGGCATTTACGTCAGCAAGGGCATTGAGATCTTCGTGCTGGTCTTGATCATGGGTGTGCTCATCATGGGCGCTGTCGTGTTCGTCGAGCAGTCGCAAAGACGCATCCCTGTTCAGTACGCCAAGCGGATGGTTGGCCGTCGTACGTACGGTGGCAATAACACCTACATCCCGATCAAGGTCAACATGGCCGGCGTGATCCCCGTAATCTTTGCGTCGTCGTTGTTGTACCTCCCCGCGTTGATCGCGAACTTCAACCAGCCAGCACAGGGCGAAGAGTCCTCGGCTTGGGTGGTCTGGATTCAGAACAACCTCGTATCCGGCCAGAGCCCGATCTATATGATCGGTTACTTCCTGCTGATCGTCGGCTTTACCTACTTCTACGTCGCAATTACCTTCAACCCAGAAGAAGTTGCCGACAACATGAAGAAGTACGGCGGGTTCGTTCCCGGTATTCGTGCGGGTCGTCCGACCGCTGAGTATCTCGACTACGTCCTCACACGTGTCACCCTGCCTGGATCTTTGTATCTTGGCCTCGTGGCGATGATTCCGTTGATTGCATTCGTAGCGATCGATGCGAACCAGAATTTCCCATTCGGCGGAGCTAGCATCCTGATTATCGTTGGTGTCGGTCTTGAGACCGTCAAGCAGATCGATTCGCAGCTGCAGCAGCGCCATTACGAAGGTTTGTTGCGTTGACTCGACTCCTACTGATTGGCCCACCTGGCGCAGGCAAGGGCACTCAAGCAGCGCGCCTCGCAGAGATTTATGGGATCCCCGCGATCTCGACTGGCGACATTTTTCGCAGCAATGTAAAAAATGGCACCGAATTGGGCACGAAGGCGAAGGCGTTCATGGACGCTGGAGACAACGTTCCCGACTCGTTAACGAATGCGCTCATCCGCGATCGACTAGAGGATGCTGACGCCCAAGCGGGGTTCCTGCTCGACGGTTACCCGCGTACAACCGATCAGGTTCGCGAACTCGACTCCTTTCTTGCCAGCCACGGCGCGGCTCTCGACGTAGTCGTTGAGCTCGAGGCAGACCCGGAGATCGTTATTGGTCGCCTACGTAAGCGTGCTCTCGAGCAGGGGCGCAGTGACGACACTGAGGATGTAGTTCGTCACCGCCTTGAGGTCTACAGCGAACAGACGGCTCCGCTGATCAACGTGTATGCGACTCGTGAGGTGCTTGTCACGATAGATGCGCTCGGTGAGATCGATGCCGTTACGTCGCGAATTACCGAAGCTCTTCTTGAGCGAGGCATTGACGCGGCCGGCGCTAAATCACTCTAGGTTTGGTAGCTCGTAGCTCGTAGCTCGTAGCTCGTAGCTGGTGGCTTGGCTGCTTCGCCCTAGTCTTCGATGCCGCGCACCAATTCATCTATAAACGTCGGGAAGTCGACGGCCTTCTTCACGAGTTGCTGAACGTACTCGCGGTCGGAGAACACGGTCACAAACTGGTCGAATACTGTCTGGAATGTGGTTCGTCCGGCGGCGCTAAAAGCGATGAGCGCGATCACGTTGACTCTGTTCTCACCCCACTGCATTGGCGTCTCATTGATGACGATGCTGATGGCAGTCCGGTGAGCGTTCATGGTCATCGCGTGCGGAACAGCGAGTGAATCAGTGAACGCTGTTGACGACATCCGTTCGCGCTCAATCGCGCCGGCAATGTAGTCGCGATCAATAACCCCGGCTTCGACCATTCGGTTGCCGAGTGCATCGATCATCGCCTCCTCGCTCGGGGCGCTGAAGTTCCGCAGAAAGAGCGCGGGGTCGAAGAATCTCAACAGCTCGTCGGTGAGGGCACGGCGCCGACGTTGCCGACGTACTTTGCCGATGGTTCTGCGGATGCTGTCGACATCCGCTTCCGTGAGGAACGGCTGGATGAGAACGACGTTGTCAGCGAACGAGCGAAGATCAATTGTCGTCAGCACTAAGTCAGTGGAGAGCTCAGCGAGATCAACATCGGTTCGGGTAATCACGATGCGGAGTTGCAACTCGTCTCCGAGAAGCGCCTCGATACGCTCTCGAAGGATGACGTGGAGATCATGATAGTTCGGGCAGACGAGGGCGGCAGTGAGTCGTACTTCGCGCTTCGCTTGACGTTCCAGGTGTGATCCGACGTGAAGAGCAATGTACGAGATCTCGTCATCGTGGATCGTGATTCCCTCGCTTCGCTGAACTTCAGCAGCGATGAACACAGCTAGCTCGTAAATCATGGGATACGTCGTCTTGATAGATCGAGTCATGGGGTTTCGCGAGTACGACAGGTCTTGAGCTCGCAGAATCAGGTTTCTGACGTGCAGCGAGAGGCGCCTGATGAAGTCGTCGTCATCGAGGTCGACAAGGTATTCCTCGCCGACGCGGTCGACGGTTCGACGAACGCGAGTGATCAGGTCGTCGAGGTCGACATCTGGCGCATCGTCGACGCCGAAGGTTCGAGTGATAACGCGTGTGGTGAGGAGGGTCTCAATTTCAGTGAGTTCCGTGCGCGCCAGGTGCACCGAAAAGTGGTCGGCGATAAGCGCGGCTAGTTCGTTGGTAAATTTTGGTGCCGGGTCAACGAGTTTTGGGCTGGTTTGAGGTGTTCTGTCTGCCGCGATAGCGACGTGAAGCAGCACATGGTTGATGCCGTACTCATTGACGAAATAGCCATGAGAATCCAGTAGCTCGAGTAGAGATGTCTTAAAGCCGCGCAAATCTGATGACTCGAACTCTTGCTGAATGCTCTCCAGCTCCAAGAACCCTTGGGTGTCTTCGTCTCGGAACATCTTGCTCAAGAGCCGCCGTAGGTTGGGCTCCGAGCCGGCGAGAATCACAAGGGATCCGCGACGGGTAAGAGTGAGCCCCGACTCGACCAGACCGCTCTTGATTTTTCGAAGGTCCGCTTCGATCGTCGACTCACTCACAAAAAAGCTCTCGGCGAGGGCGTAAATGTCGACGCCTTGGGGAGCATCGCCGAGTCGTCTCACGAGGTGATACTGGCGGTCTCGGGGGCGCTCCGTCTCCCGATTTGATGCGCCCTTGAGGAACTCTGAATAGTTTTCGCGGTGGAGCCGATAGCCGGCGGTAGAGGAATCGATTACCTCAAGGGGAAGCGCTGAAGATTTGACTGCCGTGACATAGCTGCGCACGCTGCGAGTGGTGACGCCCAACTTGTCGGCGAGTTCGGACGCAGTGACCCACCCCTCGGCTTGGGCGAGGTATTCGATCATTCGCGAATGGTTATCGAGCATCAGACATCCATTCTTGCTTATGAAGCCTTCCGCGAGTGCGGAATGTTGTCTATTGGATGCGGCTCGTCCCTGCACGTCACTATGGAATCCGGAAGAAGTCCGCGTAGTGCTCGCAAGGAGGCGAAAAGATGGCATCAGTGTTGGTGGTTTGTGGTGCAGGTGCATCAAGCACCTTCTTAGTACACGCCTTGCGACGCCAATCGGAAGTACGCGGCATCCACCACACATTCTTTCCTGCAAGCATCTCGGCGTTAACGATGCCGCTCATCGACGTTGACGTCGTCATGGTGAGCTCGCACGTTGCCGACTTCTTCGATCAGGCGAACGCTGCGGCCATCTCCATCGGGGCGACCGCATTACAGCTTCCTTCGCTGAACTTCACTCCTGCTGGCGCGGATATCGCGCTTAACCTCCTTGATTCTCTGACCCAGACAACAACAGAAAGTGGCAATCATGGCTGAAAAAATTGTTCAGGTGGCATCGGCCCACGGCCTCCACGCTCGTCCGGCTTCGCTCTTCACGCAGGCTGCTGCAGCGTCGGGGCTCAACGTCACGATCGCTAAGGGTGACAAATCCGTCAATGCTTCCAGCATCCTGAGCGTTATCTCGCTAGGAGTGAGCCACGGTGACGAAGTGACCATCAGCGCGGACGGTGACGGCGCAGACGCAATCATTGCCGAACTCACCGAAATTCTCAGTACCGACCACGACGAGAAGTAGTCGTGACCGGTCGCTTCCCTCGCAGTATCCCAACATCACAGATATCGGAGTAAAACAATGACAACGTCGTCTACGACCGCCAAGAGTGGCGGTGCGCGCGTAGGGGTCCAGAAATTTGGAACCTTCGTTAGCGGAATGGTGATGCCGAACATCGCGGCATTCATCGCTTGGGGCTTTATCACTGCACTGTTCATCCAAACTGGTTGGTTGCCGTTGCTCGGCATTGACCCGGTCTGGGTTCAGCAGCTAGGTGGCTGGAGCCTTGACCCCGAGGTAACAAACACGGGCCTCGTCGGTCCGATGATTATCTACCTACTCCCCTTGCTCATTGCTAACACCGGTGGCCGCATGGTCTACGGAACCCGCGGTGGAGTTATCGGAACCATCGCGACGATGGGTGTCATCATCGGCGCCGGAATCCCGATGTTCCTGGGTGCCATGATCGTTGGCCCTGGTGCTGCGTGGGTCATGAAGAAGATCGACTCGATCTGGGTCGGAAAGATTCGTCCCGGCTTCGAAATGCTCGTCGACAACTTCTCCGGTGGAATCGTCGGAATGCTGCTCGCGATCGCTTCGTTCTTCCTCATTGCCCCGATCGTTACCGCGATCAGCAACGGTCTCGAATCCGTCATTGCGTTCCTCGTAGACAACGGCCTGCTCCCGCTCGCCAGCGTTTTCGTTGAGCCTGGCAAGATCCTCTTCCTCAACAACGCCATCAACCACGGTGTCTTCACACCACTCGGTACGGCAGAGTCGCTCGAAAAGGGCCAGTCGATCCTCTTCCTCATCGAAGCCAACCCTGGCCCCGGCCTCGGCATCTTGCTCGCCTTCCTGGTGTTCGGTGTTGGCCTGCTGCGCGCAAGCGCTCCCGGCGCTATCCTGATTCACTTCGTCGGTGGAATTCACGAGATCTACTTCCCCTACGTATTGGCTAAGCCGCTTCTCGTCGTTGCTGCAATCGCCGGTGGAGCAACTGGTGTTCTCACGAACGTCATCTTCCAGTCCGGTCTGCGTGCTCCGGCATCGCCTGGATCGATCATTGCGGTCATCGCGCAGACACCTCCTGGAAGCATCATCGGCGTACTGCTGTCGGTAGTGTTCTCGGCTGCTGTTTCGTTCGCTGTCGCTGCGGTGATCATCCGTGCCGGCCGTAAGCGTGACCTTGAGGCCATGGCCAATGGTGACGACGCACTCGCTGCTGCTGTTGCCAAGAATGCAGCCAACAAGGGAAAGGACAGCTCAGTAGGCGACCTGCTCGGAACCGGTGCTGCTGCTGCTGGCTCAACCGCTGGTGCCGCAACTGCCACGAAGATCCAGAACGTTGTGTTTGCGTGTGACGCAGGCATGGGATCCAGTGCCATGGGGGCTACGGTTCTCCGTAATAAGCTCAAGAAGGCTGGCGTTGAAGGTATCAATGTGACGAACAAAGCAATCGCGAATCTAGATGGGTCTGAAGATCTCATCATTACTCAAGACCAGCTGACGGAGCGCGCGACGGAGAAAGTTCCCGGCGCGATCCATGTTTCCGTTGATAACTTCATGAACAGTCCGAAATACGATGAAGTCGTCGACATGGTTAGCAAGTAAGTAAGAGGAGACATCATGAGCAAGGTACTCGAGCTAAGTCAGATCAAAGCAGCTGGCACTGCACGCACCAAAGAGGAAGCAATCGCTGAAGCGGCTGACATTCTCATTGCTGCGGGGGCGGTAACGCCCGAGTACCTTGACTTCATGAAGGCCCGTGAAGAGATGACATCAACATTCATGGGCAACTTCTTGGCAATTCCGCACGGCACGAACGAGGGCAAAGATACGATCTTGTCATCAGCGCTCTCGTTCGTGCGGTACGCGGATCCCCTCGATTGGGATGGCAACGAGGTTCGCTTCGTTGTCGGAATCGCTGGCAAAGACGGTGGACACATGGACACCCTGGCTGGTGTCGCCACAATCTTCAGCGACAACGACGAAGTGCAGAAGCTGGTCGACGCTTCCGACGAAGAAGAGTTGCTCTCGCTGCTCGCTGAATTGAACAACGCATGAAGGCCGTACACTTCGGAGCCGGAAATATCGGCCGTGGCTTCGTCGGACTAATCCTGCACAAGGCCGGTTACGAGATCGTGTTTGCGGATGTCGCGGCCGAACTTATCGACAGCCTTGCGGCTGCCGATAGCTACCAGGTGCACGAGGTGGGAGCTGAGCCTCGCACCGAAACAGTCAACAACTTCCGCGCTCTCAATAGCGCGAGCAATGAAGCTGACGTGATCGCAGAGATCGCCACCGCTGACATGGTGACAACTGCTGTCGGCCCTAACATCCTCAAATTCGTCGCACCGTTGATAGCGAAGGCCATCAAAGACCGTGCAGACGACCTTCCGCCGCTGCAAGTTCTCGCCTGCGAGAACGCTCTTTATGCGACGAATAACTTGCGTACTGAGGTTGCAGTCGCGGTCGATGCTGAAACGCTCGCCGCGAAAGCGATCTTCGCGAATACGGCGGTTGACCGCATCGTCCCGGCTCAAGATAGTGCCGCTGGTCTCGACGTCACTGTCGAAGACTTCTTTGAGTGGGCGATCGAGAGCGCACCTTTCGGAGAGAACATTCCCGAGATCGCCGACGTACACTTCGTGGCTGACCTTGAGCCCTACATCGAGCGCAAACTCTTTACGGTCAACACCGGGCATGCGACGCTCGCCTATCACGGTCGAAATCACGGCGCGAGCACACTCGCGGAGGCAATGGGCATCACGGTTGTTGCGAACGAGGTAGATGCCGTTCTTGCCGAGACCAGCGCAATGCTGATTGCCAAGCACGGTTTCGATGCCGCCGACCATGCCGCTTACGTTGCGACGTGTGTTCGGCGCTTCAGCAACCCGCACCTTCCTGACACCCCTGAGCGTGTTGGACGCAGTCCACTTCGCAAGTTGTCCCGCAATGAGCGTTTCATAAGCCCTGCTAGTGAGCTCGCGGCAGCCGGCACAACGCCGACCGCTCTGTTGCGTGCTGTCGGTGCAGCTCTGCAGTTCGACGTGCCGGAGGACCCGGAAAGTGTGCGGATGCTCGAGCTTCGGTCATCACTCACAGCAGCGGAGTTTGTCACCCAGGTAATGGGCATAGGCGAGGGCGATGCCCTCTTTGCGGCTGCTGTCGAAACAGTAGAGGCGCAATCTTAGCCCCAACTTGGCGAAACGCCCGGGATTAGCGTAGGCTTGATCTTTGGTGTTTCAGGACGATTTTTTCGTGCCTAGATTTTTTCGAAAGTCACTCACCACATCCACGCAGACCAGCGAACTCCACTTATAGCGACGAAGAGGCTATGGCCAAAAAAGACGGTGTCATTGAGATTGAAGGAGCAGTAGTTGAAGCTCTGCCCAACGCGATGTTTCGTGTTGAGTTGAGTAACGGCCACGTAGTGCTCGCTCATATCTCCGGCAAAATGCGACAGAACTACATCCGAATCCTTCCGGAGGACCGTGTGGTTGTAGAGCTGAGCCCCTATGACCTGACTCGCGGTCGGATCACCTACCGCTACAAGTAGAGATCGCCGGAAAGTAACGTCCGCTCTTCCTTTGCAGGATTAGTGGAACGATGACAGCGATTCACAAGGAAAAACTATGAAGGTAGCACCCAGCGTCAAGCCCATGTGTGACCACTGCCGCGTAATTCGCCGCAACGGTCGCGTCATGATCATCTGCAAGGCGAACCCGCGTCACAAGCAACGCCAAGGCTAAAGCCTTCGCGAGCGGATCGTATGCGGTGAGCAATCACCGCACTACGCAGATTCACAACTGAATACTCAGAACTAGCAACACCAGATCCAGAACTTACGTAAGTAGGGGCGGGGGACACCACCGGTTGGAGGCCGGTGCACAGGTGCTGTTACAGACCTCCACTCATTAACAGGAGAAGCCACTATGGCACGTCTAGCCGGCGTCGACATCCCACGCGACAAGCGTGTAGAGGTCGCACTGACTTACATTTACGGTGTTGGCCGCACGAGGGCACTCAAAACCCTCGCCGACACACAAATCAGCGGAGAAATTCGCGTTCACGATCTGACCGATGACCAGCTCATCGTTCTTCGTGACTACATCGAAGGAAACTTCCAAGTAGAAGGTGACCTCCGCCGTGAGGTCGCAGCAGACATTCGCCGCAAGGTTGAAATCGGCAGCTACCAGGGTATCCGTCACCGTAAGGGACTGCCCGTTCACGGACAGCGCACGAAGACCAACGCTCGTACCCGCAAGGGCCCGAAGCGCACCGTAGCCGGCAAGAAGAAGGCCCGATAGACCCTGGGTTCATTCCCAGCGTCGTCGCCATCAAAGTTTTAGGAGAAAACAATGGCAGCACCAAAATCGGCCGCTCGTAAGCCGCGTCGTAAAGAGAAGAAGAACATTGCAGTGGGCCAGGCTCACATCAAGTCAACGTTCAACAACACCATCGTGACCATCACTGACCCCACCGGCGCTGTTCTTGCCTGGTCGTCGTCAGGTGTCGTCGGTTTCAAGGGATCGCGTAAGTCGACCCCTTACGCCGCACAGATGTCTGCTGAGTCGGCTGCACGCCAGGCTCAGGAGCACGGTGTCAAGAAGGTTGACGTTTTCGTCAAGGGACCGGGTTCAGGTCGCGAAACAGCGATTCGTTCGCTGCAGGCCGCTGGCCTCGAAGTGGGTTCGATCAACGACGTAACACCGCAGACGCACAATGGTTGCCGTCCGCCCAAGCGTCGTCGCGTTTAGTTTCACGCCGTACTAACCGGGCAACCGGCTAGTGCTGGCGTCGTGGCGAGGGCCCGCTGTGGCCCTCGCTCACAGTTCCAGCGCACAACTCAAAAAACGACGGGCCAGCCACCCGTCGCCCCCAAGTGTCATATAGCGGACACTTTGCCGAAAGGAATCACCAGTGCTCATTGCACAGCGTCCCACCCTTGCTGAGGAGAACATCTCCGAATTCCGTTCACGGTTCGTCATTGAGCCGCTCGAACCTGGTTTCGGTTACACCCTCGGAAACTCCATCCGCCGTACCCTTCTTTCGTCGATCCCCGGAGCAGCTGTCACCAGCATCCGTATCGATGGAGTTCTTCACGAGTTCAGCACCGTCGCCGGTGTTAAAGAAGACGTCACTGAGGTCATCCTCAACATCAAGAACCTCGTTGTTTCCAGCGAGCACGATGAGCCCATCACCGCTTACCTGCGCAAGCAGGGTGCTGGTGAGGTTACGGCCGCTGACATCTCCGCACCTGCCGGTGTAGAGATTCACAACCCCGAGCTCGTCATCGCAACGCTCAATGACAAGGCCAAGTTTGAACTTGAGCTGACCATCGAGCGTGGCCGCGGTTACGTCACTGCAACTCAGAACCGCAGCGAGTTCAGCGAAGCCGGCCAGATTCCGGTCGACTCGATCTACTCGCCCGTACTCAAGGTCACTTACCGCGTCGAGGCAACTCGCGCCGGTGAGCGCACTGACTTTGACCGCCTGGTTGTGGATGTCGAAACTAAGTCAGCAATCACCCCGCGTGATGCCATCGCTTCCGCCGGTCGCACACTGACCGAACTGTTCGGACTCGCTCGCGAGCTCAACACGGCAGCCGAGGGTATCGAGATTGGTCCTGCACCGGTTGACGCCGTGCTCTCGACTGAGCTCAGCATGCCGATCGAAGATCTTGATCTTTCGGTGCGCAGCTACAACTGCCTCAAGCGCGAAGGAATCAACACCGTCAGTGAACTGGTCGCTCTTTCCGAGACCCAGCTCATGAACATCCGTAACTTCGGTCAGAAGTCGGTTGATGAAGTACGCGACAAGCTCGTCGAGATGGGACTGTCGTTGAAAGACAGCGTTCCCGGATTCGACAGCGCGCACTTCTACGGCGGATACGCCGACGACGAGACCAACGCTTGAGCCACTGGCTCGAACCTTTGACACTGGAGAACTAGAAAATGCCTACACCTACTAAGGGCCCGCGTCTCGGCGGTGGACCGGCGCACGAGCGCCACATGCTTGCCAACTTGGCCGCAGCCCTGTTCACGCACAAGAGCATCAAGACAACGGAAATGCGTGCCAAGCGCTTGCGTCCCGTTGCTGAGCGCCTGATCACGTTCGCGAAGAAGGGTGACTTGCACAACCGTCGCCGCGCGCTCGGAATCATTGGCGACAAGACCGTCATCCACGAACTCTTCACGGTTATCGCACCGCAGGTTGAGAACCGTGACGGCGGCTACACCCGCATCACGAAGCTTGGCTTCCGCAAGGGAGACAACGCTTCGATGGTTCAGATGGAGCTCGTTCTTGAGCCCGTAACACCTAAGAAGAAGTCGCCGAAGGCTGCCGCTAAGGCAGAGCCGAAGGCCGCTGCAGAAGAGCCAGCCGTTGAGGAAGCTCCTGTTGACGAAGTTGCAACCGAAGACGTAGCCGTTGAGGCTCCTGCTGAGGACGCTGCTGCAGAGACTGCAGAAGAGAAGTAACTTTCTTCGTGAGAGAAAACCCCGGTTCCGCCTCGTGCGGGCCGGGGTTTTCTTCGTGAAATAGGATTGAATAATGGATCAGCAGACACCCGTCGACTCGACTACCGAGTCGACTTCTGACCCCGAAGTCAGCGATTTTCTGGATCCTTCGAAGACTCGGCTTCGGCTGGACATCTCGTACGACGGCACCAATTTTTTTGGCTGGGGAAAACAGCCTGTGCTCCGCACCGTTCAGGGCACGATCGAAGACGCGCTCAGCGTCATTTTCCGTCGTTTCGGTGTGATCCCCACTCTCATAGTGGCGGGCCGTACGGATGCTGGCGTGCACGCGAGTGGCCAGGTTGCTCATCTGGATCTCACTGAAGCGCAGCTACATAGCCTCGATCGCCCTCGCCGGGGAAATATGGGTGGAAAGCGGTACGACGGCCCGGCCTCGTTGGCGCGACGAATTAACGGCATCGCGGGGTTGGAAGCGGATATTCACGTATCGAGCTCCGAAATTGCCGCTGATGGTTTCGATGCGCGTTTCTCTCCCTTGTGGCGCCGCTATGAATACCGGATCGCTGACAATGAGTCGCCGCGGGACCCGCGATATCGCAACCACACGGTCTGGTACCCGGCGACGCTCGATGTCGATGCCATGAACTCGGCAGCGAACGAACTGCTGGGACTCCACGATTGGGCGGCGTACTGCAAGCCCCGTGAAGGTGCATCAACAGTGCGTTGGCTTGAGCATTTCCGCTGGCGCCGTAATGAGGAGGGCATCATCGTCGCGGAAGTTCGCGCGGATGCCTTCTGTCACAGCATGGTTCGATCTTTGGTCGGTGCTGGCGTTTTTGTCGGTCAGGGCAAGCTGGAGATCGCACGCCCTGTCGAAATTCGGGATGAACGATCAAAGGGGAGTGAGTACAAGGTCATGCCGGCCAAGGGACTTACTCTCGTCGAAGTGGGTTACCCGCCGGATGACGGCCTGGCAGCTCGAGCAGAACTTACGCGCTCACATCGCGTACCCATGGACTGACAACCACTAAGAGTTCGCCACGTTTGCCGCGTCGGCGAACTTCCGCTAGAGTTGACCCTTGGTGTCTGCGCTATAAGAGCGCGACATCCGATCATGAGCCCTCCACCGGCATTGTTTCTTCTGAAACAACCATCGGAGCGGGATTCACGAACACCTCACTCGATCAATGAAAGCAGCACTATTGTGACGCGTACATATTCGCCCAAGCCCGACGACGTCAAGCGGGAATGGGTCATCATCGACGCCGCCGACATCGTTCTCGGCCGTCTCGCCAGCCACGCAGCGATTTTGCTCCGTGGAAAGCACAAGGCCACCTTTGCTCCTCACATGGACATGGGTGACTTCGTTATCATCATCAACGCTGAGAAGGTTGCCCTCACCGGCTCCAAGCTCGCGAAGAAGAAGGCCTACCGTCACTCCGGTTACCCGGGCGGGCTCACGGCCACCACGTACGCCGAGATGCTGGAGAAGCACCCCACTCGTGCGGTTGAAAAAGCCGTCCGTGGAATGCTCCCCAAGAACTCACTCGGTCGCGCTCAGCTCTCCAAACTGAAGGTCTACGCCGGCACTGAGCACCCTCACGCTGCTCAGCAGCCAACTCCGTACACCCTCTCCCAGGTCGCTCAGTAGCGCCCGCGCTTTACGAAGCAAAGATAAAAGGACTTATTACAGTGGCTAAGATCGAAGATTCAATCACCGAGGGTGCACCCGAGTCGTACACGACCGAGTCGGCAGCAGTTGAGGCGCCAAGCGCACCTCGCCCCGTTCTCACCGTTCCCGGCGCAGCCGTCGGACGTCGCAAGCAGGCAATTGCCCGCGTGCGTCTCGTTCCCGGTTCGGGCACCATCACGGTCAACGGCCGTGAGCTCGCCGAGTACTTCCCCAACAAGCTTCACCAGCAGCTCATCAACGACCCGTTCAAGGTTCTTGACCTGCTCGGCGGTTACGACGTAATCGCACGCATCACCGGTGGTGGCCCCTCGGGCCAGGCCGGCGCATTGCGTCTCGGCATCTCTCGTTCGCTCAACCAGATCGACGAAGAGAACAACCGTGCGATCCTCAAGAAGGCTGGCTTCCTTACGCGTGACGCTCGCGTCAAGGAGCGTAAGAAGGCTGGACTCAAGAAGGCCCGTAAGGCTCCGCAGTTCTCGAAGCGCTAACCCGCTTTCCCTGCTAGCGGCAACGCATGGCACGTCTTTTTGGTACAGATGGTGTTCGTGGTTTAGCGAACAGTGATCTTACTGTCGAGCTTGCGCTCGGCCTGGCTCAGTCGGCAGCAGTCGTACTGGGTCAGGGTCGAGTTGCTGATGGTCGGCGCGCTTCAGGCCGCCGACCGGTCGCAGTTGTTGCACGCGATCCCCGCGTATCCGGCGAATTCATTTCCGCCGCGGTATCCGCGGGGCTCGCGAGCTCTGGCGTCGATGTTTTCGACGCCGGAGTAATTCCCACCCCGGCAGCAGCGTTCCTCGTTGCCGACTTTAAAGCCGACCTCGGAGTCATGATCTCCGCGTCGCACAACCCCGCCCCAGACAACGGAATTAAGTTTTTCGGTCAGGGCGGCGTAAAACTTCCCGATGAGGTCGAAGACCGCATCGAAGAGGCGCTTGCTGCGCCGAGCCTCGCTCCCACGGGCGTCGAGGTAGGCCGTATTCGCCGGTTCGCCGATGCTGAAGACCGTTATGTTGTGCACTTATTGTCAACGCTGCCGAACCAGCTTGGTGGCATCCACGTCGTGCTCGATTGTGCGCACGGTGCCGCTTCCGGCGTCTCGCCGCAGGTCTTCACAGATGCCGGTGCCAAAGTCACCGTGATCGGTGCTGATCCTGACGGCATCAACATTAACGACGGTGTGGGCTCAACTCACCTCGATAACCTCGCTGCCGCGGTTCTTTCGCACGGTGCGGATATCGGAATTGCTCATGACGGCGACGCTGATCGCTGCCTCGCCGTAGACAAAGACGGCAAGGTCGTTGATGGCGATCAAATCATGGCGATTCTTGCGGTCTCGATGGCCGAGCGTGGGGTGCTTCACAACCGCACGCTGGTAGCAACGGTCATGAGCAACCTTGGTCTCCGCCGAGCTATGGCCGAGCACAACATTGAGATGCTCGAAACTAAAGTGGGCGACCGCTACGTGCTCGAAGCACTTGGTGAGCATGGGCTTTCACTCGGTGGTGAACAGTCGGGACACGTCATCATGACCAAGTTTGCGACGACTGGTGACGGAATCCTCACCGGTCTTCATCTGGTCGCCGAAATGGAACGAACAGGCAAGACTCTGGCTGAGTTGGCGTCTGTGATGACGATCTACCCACAGGTGCTCGTGAACGTTCGCGGTGTTGACCACCACTCGCTGGGCTCAGACGCGGTAATCGCTGACGCGGTTGCTGTGGTGGAAGCAGAGCTCGGAGACACGGGTCGAGTCTTGCTGCGAGCATCCGGCACTGAACCTATGGTTCGCGTGATGGTCGAAGCAGAGCACCAAGAAATCGCGCAGCAGATGGCTGAACGCCTCGCCGCGGTGGTTCGCACGCAACTCAGCCACTAGCGTTCCCGCTTTAGGTCTTACGGAGCAGAACTTTCGATACTGCGTGATTGGCATCCTTGCGCAAGATCAAAGACGCGCGAGGTCGGGTCGGCAACACGTTCTGGATGAGGTTCGGCTCGTTGGTCAGCTTCCACACCTGTTGCGCGCGCGCCCGTGCTGCACTCTCGGTGAGGTTGGCGAAGCGATGGAAGTACGATCGCGGGTTGCTGAACGCTCCACGTTGGAGCCGTAAGAAGCGTTCCTCGTACCAGTGCGCAATGTCGCTCGTGCGAGCATCCACATAGATAGTGAAGTCGAACAGGTCGCTGACGGCGAGTTTGTTGGTCGTGGACGGCGGCTGAAGGACGTTGAGGCCTTCAACGATGAGTACGTCTGGTTTGCGCACCGTTATACCGGCGTTCGGAACGATGTCGTAGGCCAGGTGCGAGTAGAAGGGGGCCCGCACTTCGGGCTCTCCAGCCTTGATCTTGCTGACGAACCGGAGCAGAGCCCGTCGGTCGTAGCTCTCAGGGAATCCTTTTCGTTCGAGGATGCCGCGCCGTTCGAGCTCGGCGTTGGGGTGCAGAAAACCGTCGGTGGTGACAAGTTCGACGCGGGGGGTGCCTTCCCAGCGGGAGAGAAGCTCGCGCAGGAGTCGTGCGATCGTGGACTTACCCACGGCTACTGAGCCTGCGACGCCGATGACAAATGGCGTGCTGGTGGTGGTGGCGCCCAAAAACTGTGTGGTGGCGGCATGCAGCCGCTGAGCGTTCTCGGCATAAAGATTGAGCAGGCGGCTGAGCGGCAGATAGACCTCAGAGACCTCGGTGAGGTCGAGTTCATCCCCGAGTCCGCGCAGCTCGATGAGCTCTGTCTGCGACAGCGGAACCTTCATTTTTGGCGCAAGTTCAGCCCAATCGCTCCGATCGATTTCGAGAAAGGGAGAGATATGACCGTGTGCGGAGCCGTTTTCATGCATCGCGTTCATCATAACGGCGCACGGATACCCAGCTTGGGCAACTAAACTCGTATTTATGTGTGGAATTGTTGGTTACGTCGGTAACAACCAAAGCCTTGAGGTACTCCTCGGCGGTCTTAAGCGTCTCGAATACCGGGGTTACGACTCCGCTGGTGTCGCCATTATTGACGACGCCGGAAAGCTGGGAACGCGCAAGCGTGCCGGCAAGCTGAAGATGCTTTTGGATGATCTTGAGGAAAACCCGCTCAGCAACGGAGCGACGGGAATCGGTCACACTCGTTGGGCAACTCACGGTGGTCCGACTGATGGCAACGCTCACCCTCATCTGAGCAGTGACCACAAGCTCGCGCTCATTCACAACGGCATCATCGAGAACTTTTCTGAGCTGAAGAATGAGCTGCTTCTCGAGGGCGAATCGTTCCTAAGCGAGACGGACACTGAGGTTGCCGCAGTTCTCGTCGGCCGCGAATATGACAAGACCGGTGACTTGACTGCGGCCATGCGCGGCGTTGTCGCACGACTCGAGGGAGCGTTCACTCTTCTCGCCGTGCACGAAGATCAGCCCGGCGTTGTCGTCGGGGCTCGCCGCAATTCACCGCTGGTGATCGGCTTGGGCGACGGTGAGAACTTCCTGGGCTCCGACGTTGCCGCCTTTGTTGAGTTCACGCGCCGTGCTGTGGCTGTTGGCCAAGATCAGATCGTCACGATCCGCCCCGACACGGTTGACGTCACCGACTTCGATGGCAATGCCGTCGAATTCGAAGAGTTCGACATCGCCTGGGATGCTTCGGCGTCCGAAAAGGGTGGCTGGTCGAGCTTTATGGCTAAGGAAATCAGCGAAGAGCCGGATGCCGTAGCTAACACCATTCTTGGTCGCGTTCAGGATGGGCTGGTCAAGCTCACTGAGTTTGAGCCTCTCGGCGACGAAATCATTGCGAACATTGACCGCATTGTCGTTATTGCGTGCGGCACCGCTGCCTATGCAGGAATGCTCGGCAAGTACGCCATTGAGGCGTGGGCACGCGTTCCTGTTGATGTGGAGCTTGCTCACGAGTTCCGCTACCGCAACCCGATTCTGACCGAACGCACGCTCGTGATTTCGATTAGCCAGTCCGGCGAGACGATGGACACGCTCATGGCGGTTAAGTTCGCTATGGAATCTGGGGCGAAGGTTGTGTCGGTGTGCAACACGCACGGTGCCACGATTCCGCGCGAGTCGCACGCTGTCGTGTACACGCACGCTGGTCCTGAGGTTGCTGTGGCATCTACGAAGGCGTTTGTCGCCCAGATCACGGCGCTCTATTTGATCGGTTTGCACATCGCGGGCGTTCGCGGCACTCTCAGCGAAGACGAAATTCGCGAGAACGTTGTCGAGTTGCAGGCGGTGCCAGACAAGATTTCTGAGGTGCTCGTGACCTCACAGTCGATCAAGCAACTGGCGCACTGGATGACGGACACCCAGTCGGTGCTCTTCCTCGGTCGCCACGTTGGCTATCCCATCGCACTCGAGGGTGCCCTCAAGCTCAAGGAGCTCGCGTACATTCACGCCGAGGGCTTTGCCGCTGGAGAGCTGAAGCACGGCCCGATCGCACTCATTGAGCCTGGGCAGGTTGTCTTCGTAGTTGTCCCTAGCCCGCGCGATCCGAACTCGTTGCACAAGAAGGTTGTCTCGAACATTCAAGAGATTCGCGCTCGTGGCGCTCGCGTTATCGCGATTGCCGAGAAGGGCGATGCTGCAGTGTTGCCGTTCGCCGACGAAGTCATTCCTATTCCTTTGGCTGGACCGTTCTTCGAGCCACTTTTGGCTGTCATCCCGCTGCACATTTTTGGCATGGAACTTTCGGCAGCGAAGGGACTCGACGTAGACCAGCCTCGCAACCTCGCGAAGTCTGTCACCGTCGAATAGGTTTCACCATGATTGTGGGGATCGGTGTGGATGTTGTCGACATCGCTCGTTTCGAGCGCGCGTTGCAGCGCACGCCGACCCTCACAACGCGCTTGTTCTCTGAGAGCGAACAAGTAAAGGATGGCGTTCTGCGTCCCCTTCGCTCGCTCGCTGGCCGGTTCGCGGCAAAAGAGGCGCTCATCAAGGCTCTCGGAGACTCAAGCGGAGTCACGTGGCACGATATGCGAGTCGTTTCTGACTCCCTCGGCAACCCGTCATTTGAACTTCTCAACTCCACGAAAGCTATCGCCGAACGGCAGGGAATTACGTCCGTGCACCTCTCGATGAGTCACGACGCAGGCATTGCGATCGCCTACGTTGTTGCGGAGGCGCACCATGACTGACCTCCGGCTCGCCAGTATTAGCACCGGTGCTATCAGCCGCAACGTCGAAACTCTGCGGGCGCTGGTAGCGCCTGCACAGGTCATGGCTGTGGTGAAAGCAGACGGCTACGGCCACGGCGCTGTAGCCAGTGCTCGTGCTGCGCTCGATGGCGGTGCGGACTGGCTCGGCGTTGCCGACCTTGCTGAGGCATTTGCTCTGCGCGACGCGGGTATCGTCGCTCCGCTCTTGGCGTGGTTACACCAGCCAGGGGCGGCATTCAGTGCAGCGGTGCACGCAGGCATAGACCTCGGCATCAGCAACATCGCTCAACTCGGTGAAGTCGCCGCGGCATCCGGAACGGCATGCGTGCACCTCAAAGTTGATACGGGATTGCACCGTAATGGAGCCGCGGTCGGTGATTGGCAGGAGTTTTTCGAAGCTGCGGTAGCTCACGAACTTGCTGGACGCATCCAAGTGCAAGGAATCTGGAGCCATCTCGCCAACGCTGGCCATGTCCAAGATGTGACGCAGATTGAGCGCTTTACTGCTGCAATCGCCATGGCTGAATCGGTAGGGTTGCGGCCCGAATTCCGTCACTTAGCAGCATCCGAGGGCGCGATCAAGCATCCTGACGCGCGCTTCACCCTCGTTCGCCTGGGAATAAGCATTTATGGACTAGCGCCCGCCGACGATGTGGATGCTTCGAGTCTGGGTTTGGAGCCCGCGATGACGCTCAGCGCTCCCGTCATTTCTGTGAGGCGGGTCGCTGCGGGGGAGGGCGTTTCCTACGGTCTTGATTTCTCGCGTGACTCCGACACCACGGTGGCGCTCGTGCCGCTTGGGTATGCTGACGGAATCCCACGCCACGCCTCAAACCGGGGTCCCGTATCGATTAATGGTGTGACCGGTCGCGTCGCCGGCAGAGTAGCCATGGACCAGATTGTGGTTGATATGGGCGATGCCGCCGTGGCGATCGGAGACCAGGCAACACTCTTCGGACGCACAGCAGAGTCGGTTCCCAGCGCAGATGAATGGGCAGCAGCCGCAGGCACGATCAACTATGAAATCGTGACGCGCCTCGGCCATCGCGTAGCGCGCAGGTACGAGTCATGACCACCTTCGTAATCGAATCCCCAGAGCGGATGGCCGAGCTCGGCGCGATCATTGCCGGTCAGCTGAGGGCTGGTGACCTGGTACTTCTTAACGGCGCACTCGGTGCCGGTAAAACAACGCTGACGCGGGCGATTGGTGAATACCTCGGCATTCGCGGCACGGTGACGAGCCCGACCTTCGTTCTTGCACGCACACATCCGAGGCTGGATGTCGCGGAAACTGCGACAGCAGCACCGTCGCAATCTGCGTCCCACTCTGATCGAGCGCCGCTCGTGCACGTCGATGCCTATAGGTTGGGCAGCGCTGTCGAGCTGGACGATCTGGATATCGATTTTGAGGCATCCATCGTTGTCGTTGAGTGGGGTGCCGGTTTGCTCGACGGCGTGAGCGAGTCGTGGCTGAATATCGATATTGTGCGGCCGACCGGCGCAAGCGACGGGAAACCGAATGGGCCGGTGACCTCGGCTGTCGACGATTTCGCCGAAGAAGCGGTTGAACCGCGTACCGTCACTGTCACCGCGTTCGGACCCCGATGGGCAGATATGGGGTGGGTCGATGTTTTTAGCGATTGATACATCGGCGGGAACAAGCGTTGCCATCGTCGATGCCGGCGGACGGGTGCTTGCCGAGTGCGACTCTGCAGACACGCGCAAACATGCTGAAGTTGTCGGAGATTTCATCTACAGCTGCCTCGCAGAAGCTGACATCGCTGTAACCGACCTGACCGGTGTCGTGGCCGGAATGGGTCCCGGACCCTTTACCGGGCTTCGAGTCGGGATTGTCGCCGCACGAGCGTTCGCGTTCGGCGCACGGTTGCCGGTGTACGCGGTCGTCACCCACGATGCCATCGCCCTGGGAGAAACGGCACCAGTAATCGTCGCCACAGACGCTCGCCGCAAAGAGTTTTACTGGTCGACGTACAGCGGATCAGATGAGGCAGGATTGCCGCTCCGCGATGGTGGCCCGGCGCTCGCTCCTGCCGCTGAGCTCTCCGCTATCGTGCCTAATTTCGAGCACTACGCACTGAGGCAAACACCGACCGTGAGCGCGGCTTCGCTCGCGACCCTGGCGCAACTCATGAAAGCGAACGGTCGTGACTTTGCCGGGGAGGAAGCCCTGTACCTTCGCCCTCCAGACGTCAGCCTTTCCGCAGGACCGAAACGAGTAACCGCATGAGCTGGCAGTTGCGCCGCGCCACCGTAGATGACCTCGATGCGATCATGGTCATCGAGTCGAGCGAGTTCGCTAACGATGCGTGGTCGAATGACATGATGAGCGCCGAAATAGTTGATAACCACAGTTACTACTTAGTCGCGCATCCCTTGGGAGACCCCGCGACGGTAACTGCCTATGCGGGGTTGCGCGCGCCTTTCCGCTCAGGTCAGGCCGACATCCAAACGATTGCTGTTGCTCCGGGTGCTCGCCGCCACGGCATAGGGCGGGCGCTAATGCATGCGCTGATGGTAGAAGCTCGGAATCGTGGTGCGAGCGATCTCTTCTTGGAAGTTCGCGACGATAACCCATCGGCTCAGCGGCTGTATGACTCTCTCGGATTTGAGCGCATTGCGGTTCGCCCTCACTATTACCAACCGGATGGGGTGGATGCAATTGTGATGCGTCTCACTATCCCGGAGCCCACGTTGTCACCGGCGGTGGGCACATGAGCGAGCCAGCGGACCCCGCGCCGCAAACACCGTCACCGAGTCTGGCGCCGTCACACCGCGAAGCACCGAACGATCGCAGCCTTCCCCGGAACACGTCAGCGCCCCTCGTGTTGGGGATCGAGACGAGTTGCGATGAGACCGGAATTGGCATCGTGCGCGGGACAACGCTGCTCGCCAATGTCATTTCGTCGTCGATGGACGAACATGCTCGTTACGGCGGTGTCGTTCCGGAGGTCGCGGCGCGCGCGCATCTCGAGGCGATGCAGCCAGCGCTCGAGCAGGCGCTCGCCGATGCTGGCGTTGAGATTGACGAGATCGATGCCATTGCTGTGACAAGCGGGCCGGGCCTCGCAGGAGCACTGATGGTAGGTGTTGCTGCGGCAAAAGCTCTCGCGGTTGCCACTGCTAAGCCTTTGTATGCGGTGAATCATCTTGTCGGCCATGTTGGTGCTGACGTCTTGCGCGATGATGGGTCGGAAATCGAGCTCCCGACTATCGCGTTACTCGTATCGGGCGGGCACACCTCGCTGCTGCAGGTGCGCGATTTGGTCTCCGACGTTGAGTTGCTCGGCGAGACGATCGACGATGCCGCCGGTGAAGCCTTCGACAAGGTTGCTCGGCTGCTCGGCCTGCCCTACCCTGGTGGGCCCCAGATCGACCGGGTTGCGGCCGAGGGTGACCCAACAGCGATCCGGTTTCCGCGGGGACTTAGCAAGCCGAAAGACATGGAACAGCATCGCTACGACTTTTCGTTTTCCGGTCTCAAGACTGCGGTCGCTCGCTGGGTCGAGCGCGAGCAAGATGCCGGCACAGATTTCTCGATTGCGGATGTCGCGGCGAGCTTTCGGGAGGCGGTTGTCGACATCCTGTTGACGAAGGCGGTCGCGGCCTGCGTTGATCGCGGGGTGCCGCGCTTGTTGCTCGGCGGTGGTGTCGTGGCGAACGCTCGCGTGCGAGAACTCGCGCAGGAGCGCTGTGATGCGGCAGGGATCCAGTTGCGAATTCCACCGCTGTCGCTGTGCACTGATAATGGCGCGATGATTGCGGCACTGGGCGCCCAATTGGTGATGGCCGGCAAGCAGCCATCTGCTCTCGGGTTTAGCGCTGATTCCACTTTGCCGGTCACGCAGATTCAGGCCTAGACGTGAGCTAGGCTCTACTCGGCGTATATTGACAGCATACTTTCAGGCTGACAATATAGTCGCGCCAGTTCGTTTCATCTACTAAGGAGCATTTCGTCATGTCAGAACCCACGCCTTACGCCGCAACGCCTGCAGGCGCGCCGGTTGCTAAATGGAACGTCCTGTCCATCGTGTCGATCGCGACCTCGGTCCTCGGCTTCGGACTCGTCGGCGTCATCACCGGACACATCGCTATGAGCCAGATCAAGAAGACGGGCGAGCAGGGCAAGGTCCTCGCTATCATCGGCCTTATCTGGGGTTACCTCGCGATCGTCATCGTCATCATCTTCGCGATCGTCACGATCGCCGCGGCAGTCGCCGGTTCGTCATACGGCTACTAGATCGCTGAGCAGCAGTGAAGAAGGTCCGCACTGATGTGCGGGCCTTTTTTATGATGTGCACTTGCTAAAGTGTGCGCATGGCTACCAAAAAATCAGACGACTCAACACCGTCGATACCCACGCCCGAGCAAGCCGCTGCATCCACTACGTCTGACGCTAAGACGACTCCTGAGGTGAAGACAACGACTGCTGCTAAGAAGGCGGCAACGCCGAAGGCGAGCACGACGGCGGCGAAGGCCGCAAAGCCAGACACAGCCGCGAAGGCGCCGAAGCCAGCGACGAAGCCTGTAACGGCTCCCAAGGCTGCGAAGCCGGCGACCGGTGCGAAGCCGGTAACGGCGACGACGCCTGCAAAGACGGCGACGACGCCTGCAAAGTCCGCGACGAAGCCGGCTGGCGCGACGACAACCGCTGCGACCGCATCCACGCCTCCTGTTTCTCCGCCGGTCGCCTCGTCAGCAGCAACCTCGCCCGCAGCCTCAACGGCAAGCGCTCCTGCTGCACCCCCAGTTCCTTCGGCACCAGTGACCGCAGCCGGCGCTGCAGCGTCGCGCGAATCTTCAGTGACTCCTCCTTCGGCTCCAGCGAATGCTGCGCCTACTGCGGGACCGGTTCCGCCGCTAAATGCAGCGCCGGCGCCGGCAAGCAACCCCTACGCTGCCCCCAGCGGAACTCCGGTCCCCGGCTACGGCAGCGTTCCCACGCCTGGCGCCGCTGCATTTGTGCCCGTGCCTGCTGGACCGCCGCAGGGTCTCGCGATCGCAGCAATGGTCACGGGTATCGTTGCCGTCTTGCTAGCATTCATGTCGCTCGGATTTTTGCCTGGCGTCGCCGCAATTATTTTGGGTCATGTGGCGCAGAAGAAGCAGAACTACGCTCGTCCGTTCTGGATCACCGGTCTCATCACCGGCTACGTTGCTACCGCGATCAGCCTCATCTGGGGGCTCGTGTTCCTCGCTGCGCTGATGATCCCGCTGATGATTGCCGGCACTGGCGCCTACACGTACGGCTACTAATTCACGATCAGTCCGCGTGAACTAGTCCGGGTGGCCGATAACCGTTCGGTCACCGCTCTAGTTCGAACGCGGCGCTGGTACTAGCGGGGAGCTACGCGGTGCGCAAGAAGCGCACGACGTCGTCCGGCTACTCGAGTCAAAATGAGCGTCGCGCTGTTCGAGCCTGACAGTGCAAGAGACGTTCGAAAGTGTGCGGGGTCGATATCGACCCCGCGCTTTTTGATTTCGAGAGTTCCGATTTTGCGCGCGGAAAGCTCTTTCTTGAGCGAGCGCTTGTCGAGTGCGAAATCTGCCACGATCTCAAAGCAACTGGCGAAGGGTGACGCGACTGCGGTGTCCGCGCTGAAGTAAGCAATCGATGAGTCAAGCATCCGACCATTGAGCTGGCGGGCGAGATCGCCGATGAGTCGTGCGCGGATGACGGCACCATCCGGCTCGTAGACAAACTGACCGAGATCTCCCACGGCTTCGTCTTCGCTGTCTGCGGCAGCCGACAGCTCGGCGGTGCCATGCTCGCCGATGACGAGAGCAGAGCGACGAATTCCGTCACGAGCGACCGCCCCAAACCACAGGCCAAGCTCGACGACTTCGCGTCCGACCGACACCCATTGCGCCTCGGCGTTGTCAGGGATGAGATCGCGGTCGATACCCGGACCGAGTTTGATCCCGGTCGGGTAGCGCTCCGCCAGCCCGAAAGCGAAGTCGAGTGAAGGGGTCCAGTCGGCGGGATTCGTGAGGCGAACGCGGGCGTCGCGCCGAGCCGGGTCGAGGTAGATGCCGTCGATACCGGCGAGATCGGTCGACTCTGCGTCGCCGTGCACTACTTGAGCGTTGCTCCACGGGGCCAGGTTGTAGCTGGCAATGGCGGCGGTCGTTTCGTCCCGCTCGACTGCGGTGACATTGAGGTCAAGCGCGGCAATGGCGAGCGCATCAGCGCCGATTCCGCAACCTAGGTCGGCCACCCACTTGACGCCGGCGTTGCTAAACCTGCCAGCGTGCAACGCCGCGACGGGGAGTCGAGTTGCTTGTTCGAGCCCGGCCTCGGTGAAGAGCATCCGCTCGGCAAATGGCCCAAACTTGCTTTCAGCCTTGGCGCGCAGCTTTGACTGACTAAGAACAGCGGCGACTAGTCCGGCGCTATGGCCGGCCTTGCGGAGCTCTGCGACGGTGCGCACGATCTCGTCACTAGATCTCCACGCGGGTAGTGAGTCGAGCAAGCGGAGACCGTCAGTCGAAAGGAGCTCTCGTAGTTCGCTCTGGTTCATTCTCTAACCGTATCCGCATCCACTGTTGTCTTGGCATTGTTATTGGCACTCACGTTGATCGAGTGCCAACCAAGACGTATAGTTGATCTGGCACTCCTGCTGGGAGTGTGCCAGCCCCAATACTTTCAGAAAGAGGTCACACGTGTCGGTGTCCATTAAGCCGCTCGAAGATCGCATTGTTATCAAGCAGGTCGACGCAGAACAGACCACCGCGTCTGGGCTCGTCATTCCTGACACTGCGAAAGAGAAGCCCCAGGAGGGCGAAGTAGTCGCCGTAGGTCCCGGTCGCATTGACGACAACGGCAACCGCGTTCCTCTCGACATCGCCGTAGGTGACAAGGTCATCTACTCCAAGTACGGCGGAACTGAAGTGAAGTATGGCGGAGACGACCTGCTCGTACTGTCAGCTCGCGACGTTCTTGCTGTGGTTGTTCGCTAACGCGGATACTCAAACCCTCGCCGAGATTTAACATTCGGCAACACATAAGCCCAGAGCTCCGGCTCTGGGCTTTTGTGTTGGGCTTTTGTGTTGGGTTTGTGCAGTGAGTTTGTGCAGTGAGTTTGTGTGGCGAGCTTGTGTATTTGCGAATGTGATTCGCCTCTGATTTGCAGCTTAAGCTTGAGAGGTGACTACGACTTCTCACGCGGCCGATCGCGTGTCTCCTAGCGGCCTCGGCTTCGCGGTATCCGCGTATGTGCTGTGGGGCGCAATGCCCATCGTCTTCTTCTCGCTGAAGGAGTCGGGTGCCATTGAGATCGTGGCTTGGCGCATTGTGCTTTCGCTCGTTTTTTGTGCAGCTCTCCTTGTCGTCACGCGCGGCTATGTGCGGGTTCTGGCGATCATTCGTGATCGCAAGACCTTCTGGAGCCTCGGCCTTGCCGGGGGACTTGTCGTCATCAACTGGGTCATCTACGTCTACGCGAGCCTAAATGGTCACATTGTCGAGGCAGCACTCGGGTATTTCACCAACCCCATTGTGACGGTGTTGCTCGGCGTGCTCATTCTGCGCGAGCGGTTACGCCCCCTGCAGTGGACTGCGCTCGCGATTAGCGCGCTCGCCGTTCTCGTGCTCGCGATCGGGTACGGCAGCTTCCCGTGGATTGCCCTCGGGCTTGCGTTCAGTTTTGGGCTTTATGGGCTGGTCAAGAAAAGCGTTGGACCGAAGGCGGATGCGCTGGGTGGCTTGGCCGTGGAGACAGCTTTCTTGGCTCCGCTTGCGATTATTGTCCTGCTCGTGTTGAACGCGAATGGCACTCTCACCATCGGCACAGCGGGCAACGGACACCTGATCTTGACTCTGTGCCTTGGCGCAATCACGGCAATTCCTCTCATCCTCTTTGCCGCGGCAGCTCGACGTCTGCCGCTCACGTATATGGGGCTCGCGCAATATTTGGCCCCGATTTTGCAGCTGATCGTCGGGGTATTCGTATTCCACGAGGCGATGCCCGCCGAGCGTTGGTTGGGCTTCGCGATTGTCTGGATTGCGCTTGCTATCCTCACGTTCGATCTCTTCCGCCACTCTTCCCGAACGCGGCTTGGTTCCGCTGCCGAAGCACCGGGCGCACCGTAGTATTCCTGTGAAGGTGCGCGGTTGCCGAGGAGCGACGCCTTAAGAGAGGCAAATTGATGACGAGGTTTCGTGCCACGCGACAGCTGTTGGTGGTGGCCGCCGTTCTCGTGGTTCTCGGCGCGTGCAGTTCTCCTGCTCCGGTAGCTGAACCCTCGGCTGTTCCGGCACCGTCAGCGACGCCGACGCCGCTGGCCATTCCTGCTGGCGATGGGGTGTTGCGGGTTGGCACTCTTTTCCCCACGAGTGGAACGCTCTCGTTCCTTGCTGCCGCACAGACTGCCGGGGTAGCCACCGCAGTAAAGGAGATCAACGCCGCTGGTGGTATCAACGGTGAGCCGGTGTTGATCGTTGCCGCCGATTCTGGCGAGGCAAAGACAACGAAGCTAGAGACGTCATTCGCGGCGCTAGTGACAAAACAGGTCGATGTGGTGATCGGGCCGTCTTCCTCCGTGCTCGCCCAGCGCTCCATTCCTCTGGCGATCGATGCCAAAGTTCCCGTCATTTCTCCGGCGGCGACCTTCTCAACGCTGACCGATGTTTTTGACGATGGTTATTTCTTCCGCACGATTCCGGCTTACGAGCAGCAGGGTTTCGCCTTAGCGGAAACGCTGACGGCGGGAGAAACTCCGCTGCGAATCGCTTATGTCTATGTCTATGTCGCAGATGCGCAAGGCTCTGCTCTTCATGACACTTTCGTCGCGGCGCTTGCGGTGCACGACACTGAGCTAGTCGCTGACGAGGTTTTTGCCAGTTCTACGACAAACTTTGATGCGATCATCTCAAACCTCAAGGCGGCAGCGCCAGACATCGTCGTCGTCGGGTCAACGTACGACTCGGACAAGGCGACCAAGGCGGCCATTGGCAAGATCGTCGCGGCAGGCTACACCGGGTCGAAACTGTGGCTAACTTCGCTCAACACCGGTGACTATTCGCAGTCATTCAAGAATGGCACCCTCAAGGGAGTTCGCGGCGTGATCGAGGGGGCGCAGCCTTCTAAGACGTTCATTGCCGCTCTCAAGGCGAGCGATTCGAAGCTGACAAGCTATCGCTATGCGATGGAGGCGTATGACGCGACAATGCTCGCCGCTCTGGCCGCCATTGTTGCTCAGGATGATGCGGGGGAGGCGATTGCGGGTTCGCTCTATGACGTCTCGAAGGGTGGTGTGAAGTGCCTGAGTTTTGTCGAGTGCCTCGAAGTCCTCACAACGACAAACGACATCGATTACGACGGCGTCTCCGGAACCGTGAACTTCACTCCTGACGGAGATATTGAGCCCGGATACTGGGGTTTCTACACATATGACGGTGAGAACAAGTTCGTTTTCACTAGCGGGGGAGCCTTCGGCTAGAACGAGTGCCGCCCGGATTGGGGGCGCTCCCTGAACCTTGATTCCGCCTCATGAAGTTCTCATTTTGTGGTTTGCCCACTACCGTAACAATGCCGCTTTCTGTTTTCGTGCGGCAGATAGGAGCGACTCTGATGACATCCACACCCGTTGGATCACGTGTGTCGCTGCGAACCCGCCGAGGGTTCACGGTAATTGCTGGTGCGCTCGCTGCAATTCTGGTGCTGAGCGGATGCTCGGTCGCTGAGACACCAGAAGAAGTTCCAGCGCCCAAAGACTTAGCCCTCACCATCGGAGCGTTGGTTCCAGAGTCTGGATCGCTCGAGAAGTTTGGTCCCGCGGTTTCGGCAGCGATTGCGCTTGCGGCTCAAGACGTCAACGACGCCAACGTCAAGTTGACGGTCACCATTGAGTCTCGCGACTCTGGCGACTCGACGGGAACGACGGCTGAGGATGCGGCGACAGCGCTGCTTGAGGCTAAGGCGACCGTGATTATCGGCGGTTTGTCGAATGGCGTCTCCAAGAAAGTGATTGACCAGATCACCGGAGCGGGCGTGGTTGAGATTTCGCCTGCCAACGATTCGCCTGACTTCTCCAACTATGACGACAGCATGTTGTACTGGCGCACCTCCCCATCCTGCGCGCTCGAAGGTTCTGCCCTGGGAGCCGAGATGGCTGAGCGCGTCGACGGTTCTATCGCGATCCTGTCGGAGGACGTGCTCTGCGGACCTCTCCTTCCGCGTGCAATTGGAGAGACTTTCCAACGCGGCGGCGGTGAGATTCTCTCTCAAGAGACGATCGACGAGAAAGCTACCGGTCTCGACGACCAGATCGCCGCAGCGATTGCCGCGAAACCGGATGCCGTAGCCATTGTGGGGTCGACCCAAGCAGAGAAAATTGCGAAGGCCTTTATCGCTGCCGGTTACACCGGTGATCAACTGTTCTTCAGCGGGCTGTCGCTGGGTGAGCGTGGCTCTGGATTCGCCGCCGGAAGCCTGACTGGTTCGATCGTCACGCATCCGGGCCTCGAAATATCGACCATCTCGGATTTCACGAATCGACTTCTCGAAATTAACCCGAGTCTCAAAGACTTCAGCTACGCGGCTGAGAGCTATGACGCGGTGATTTTGGCAAGCCTCGCAGCGTTAGCGGCTCAAAAGGTCACGGGCAAGGCGATATCAGGCAAGCTCCAAGAAGTCTCTGGCGGTACCGGAGAAGGCACAGTTGCAACGACGTTTGAGGATGCCGCGAAAATCATTCTTGCGGGCGACGCCGTAGATTACGACGGTGTTTCGGGTCCGATAACCCTGAGTGACAATGGCGATCCGCAGGGTGCCA
Organism: Salinibacterium sp. M195; assembly: GCF_019443965.1. Lineage (GTDB taxonomy): Bacteria > Actinomycetota > Actinomycetes > Actinomycetales > Microbacteriaceae > Rhodoglobus. The sequence goes on from NZ_CP040814.1 coordinate 1,082,886, forward strand.
TTATTGGCATCTACCAGTACGGTAGCGACAACGTGTACACCCGGATCAACTAAGTAACATCTGCGTTTCTGAAGAGTCTACGAATGGTAACGATTCTTAAAGAGTGTTACAAGGCTGTAGTACTGGCGTATTGTGCGGACGTCCCGAGTGGGCATAGCTTGACAGTGTGGTGACAATGCAGTGCCACATTTGATTCCTGAACACATTCGAAACGCAAGGAGCAACATGAGCGTATTCGCCAAGGCTACGGCCTCCCCATCACGGTCTAAGCGGACCATGTTGAGCGGTCTCGCCATTGTCGGTGCAAGCGCACTGGTATTGGCTGGCTGTGCAACTTCCGACGGAGACACTTCCACTGGTAACGAGGGCGGTGAGCTTGCCCTGAAGCTGGGAACGGCCCTTCCCGTAACCGGTAACCTCGCATTCCTCGGCCCACCCGAGATCGCCGGTACCGAGTACGCAGCGTCGCAGGTAAACGAAGCCGATGCAGGCATCCAGATCGAACTGATTCAGGGTGACTCCGGCGACACCGACAACAAGGCATACGAGACTGAGATCCCTCGCCTGCTCGGTGAAGACGTTTCCGCAATTCTTGGTGCAGCATCCTCGGGTGTTTCGCTTCAGTTCATTGACCAGGTGGTTGGCGCTGGAGTAATCCAGTTCTCGCCGGCAAACACCTCGGCCGCATTCACGGACTACGACGACAAGGGCCTGTACTTCCGTACCGCTCCTTCCGACGTTCTCCAGGGTGAGGTTCTCGGTAACCTGATCGCTGCAGATGGTCACGAGACCCTCGGCATGGTCGTGCTCAACGACTCCTACGGAACCGGCCTCGCCAAGTTCACGCAGGAAGCGTTCGAAGCTGCTGGTGGAGAGGTTGTTTCACAGCCGACCTACAACACCGGTGACACCACGTTCGATGCTCAGATCTCAGAAGTTCTTGCTGCTGACCCTGACGCCATCGCGCTGATCACCTTCGAAGAAGTTTCGACCATGCTTCCGAGCATTGTTAGCGGATTCCCCGCCGAGAACCTCTACTTCGTAGACGGTAACCTTGCGAACTTCGCTGACGAATTTGCTCCCGGTACCCTCGCTGGTGCCAAGGGCACCTTGCCTGGTCTCAGTGTCGACACGATTGCGGACTTCACTTCTGCAGTCAACGACTTCTGGGTCGAGTCGGGACAGCCTGAACTCACCGAGTTCAGCTACGCAGCAGAGTCGTACGACTCGGTCATCTTGCTCGCCCTCGCATCGCTCGCAGCCGGTTCGACGGACCCTGCAGCGATCGCCGAGAAGCTTCAAGAAGTATCGGGTGGTTCGGGTAACGGCGAGAAGTGCACCACCTTCGCCGACTGTGCAGAAATCATCAACAATGGCGACGTAGCTGACTACGACGGCATCTCTGGTCCGATTGAGTTCAACGAACTTGGTGACCCCACCAAGGCAAAGGTTGGAATTTACCAGTACGGTGACGACAACACCTACAGCGCGTACAACGGCTGATAACCGCTAAACATCGCTAAGTATCGCTAAGCGAAAGGCCCCAACCCCTCACGGGATTGGGGCCTTTTCGCGCGCTCGGGGATGTGGCGACAGTTGGCGCACGCGCGCAGCGGTCGGCGCCCTCACCGAAATCCCTGATGAGGCCGTTAGGGGCACCGTGGGGGAGCGAACGGATCGGGCCCCCGGCTCCAAGCCGGACGGGCGCCCTCCGGGGGTCGTACGGGGCCGTACAGGGCCGCGCGACGTGCGGAAGCTCGCAGTTGGTGGGGCTCTCGCAGCCGGTATGTTCTCGTACTTTGCGGGTAACGCACTGATGCCCCGCCCGAGAGAACCAGGGCGGGGCATCAGCAAAACTGCTGGGTAGTGCGGGCTTAGGTGCCGAGGGTTCCGAGGTAGAGCCCGATGACCTTGGGATCATTCAGCAACTCACGCCCGGTACCTTCATAGGCGTCATGGCCCTGGTCAAGGACGTAGCCGCGGTCACAGATCTGCAGACAACGACGTGCGTTCTGCTCCACCATGATGGTCGTGACGCCGGCCTTGTTGATCTCCGAAACCCGGATGAATGCTTCGTCTTGCTTCACCGGTGACAAGCCAGCGGATGGCTCATCAAGAAGCAATACGTGCGGATCCATCATGAGTGCCCGAGACATGGCGACCATCTGTCGCTCCCCACCAGAGAGCGAACCCGCGCGCTGCTTGAGGCGCGGCTTCAGCTCGGCGAAGATTCCCGTCACAAATTCGAGACGCTCATCATAAATTTTGGGGTTTTGGTACAACCCCATTTGAAGGTTCTCTTCGATCGTCAAGCTCGGGAAAACGTTGTTGTTCTGGGGAACAAAACCAACTCCGCGCGCGACAAGCTTGTTCGCCTTGAGCCCGGTGATGTTATCGCCGTTCAAAGTGATCGAACCGCCACGCACTTGCACTTGACCAAAAATGGCCTTGAGTAGCGTCGACTTTCCTGCGCCGTTCGGCCCGATGATTCCGATGAGCTCGCCGGGATTAGCGACCAAATTACAGTCGTTCAGGATGTCGACTCCGGGGAGGTAGCCCGCAGTCAAGTCCTTGACGTGGACAACCGCATTCTCGGTAGGGATCGCGTTCACTTGCGGGGCTCCTTGCGCTTAGCGATTTTGGCGTCGAGTTCTTCGACTTCAGCAGCCAAATCGATCGCGGCCGTGTTCAGTTCGCCTTCGATGCGCCCGGTGACGATACCGAGGTCCACATCTTGATGCGACCCGAGGTAAGCGTCGATGACAGCCTGATTCTTCATGACCTCATCGGGCGGACCCTCAGCAACTACTTGACCTTCGGCCATCACGATCACCCAGTCGGCAATGTGGCGAACCATGTGCATGTCGTGCTCGACGAAGAGCACAGTCATGCCTTCATCCTTCAAATCGAGGATGTGGTCAAGCAAGGACTGCGTGAGCGCCGGGTTGACGCCAGCCATCGGCTCATCAAGCATCACGAGCGTCGGTTCGCTCATGAGTGCTCGCGCCATCTCGAGGAGCTTGCGCTGTCCGCCGGAAAGGCTGGCAGCGAAGTCGGACGATTTAGCGTCGAGCTTGAACTTCTTGAGCAGAACCTCCGCGCGAGCCTCGATTTCAGCCTCTTGCTTGCGCCAGAGGGCAGGAATCATCCCGCGGAAAATGTTTTCCCCGATTTGATTCTTCGCGCCGAGCTTCATGTTCTCCAGCACGGTCAAGAGCCCGAGAGCCTTTGTCAGCTGGAATGTTCGTACTTGACCGAGTCGGGCTACCCTGTGGGCACCCATTCCGGCAAGCGAGTGCCCGTCGAATGTCCACTTGCCTTCGTCTGGCTTATCGAAGCCCGTCAAAAGATTAAACAGTGTGGTCTTTCCGGCACCGTTTGGTCCGATCAAGGCGGTGATGGCGTTCCGAGGAATCTCCACGTGGTCAACGTTTACCGCGGTGAGTCCGCCGAAGGTTCGGCGGATTCCATCAGCAATGATGATGGGGTCGACCTTGGCAACTCCGGGAACGATATCGCCCTTGTGGAGCCCCGTAGTTTTAGCGCGTTGCACCGGCGCAGCCGGTGTGTCGTTATTTGACAAAGGTCAGCTCCTTCTTATTGCCGAGGATGCCCTGTGGTCGATAAATGACCAGCAACATCAGCGCCACACCTACCAGGATGAAACGCACCGTCTGCGACTGCGTCGTGGTCATGAACGGCAGCAAGCCGATGTTGACCATGGCGGGGAGCAGGTTGCTCAATAGGGTTTGAACGCCCCAGAAGATCACCGAACCGATAATGGGCCCGAAGATCGTGGCGGCGCCACCCAGCAACAGCGCGGTATACACGAAGAACGTCAGTGACGTCACGTACACGCCTGGGTTCACTGACGCGGGAAGAGCGTAAATAATTCCTCCCATCGCACCGAATACACCACCGAGCATGAGCGACTGCAGCTTGTAGGAGAAGACGTTCTTTCCGAGGGCGCGCACGGCATCCTCGTCTTCGCGGATTCCCTTGATGACGCGACCCCAGGGGCTGCGCATAACCGTCCACAGGATCAATGCAGCAAGCGCAAGAATCGCGATACCGAAGATGCGAACCCACCAGCCATTCGCGTTGTACACCCACGGACCGAAGCCATAGGTGCCATCGGGAATCGGGTTGAACGCGCGGAAGCTAGCGTGATATCCGCTCAGTCCATCGGCTGATCCGGTGTACTTATCGAACGTCGTCGTGAGGAACAACAGGCGAACGACCTCGGCTGCCGCGATCGTCACGATGGCCAGGTAGTCACCACGCAGACGAAGGGTAGGAATACCGAGGATGAGGGCGAATATTAGTGATCCGCCGATACCGACGAGCATTCCACCCCACCACGGAAAACCGAAGGTGAGGATAGAGATCGCGTAGCCATAGGCACCGATCGCCATGAAGGCGGCCATACCCATGTTGAGCAAACCGGTGAAACCGAAGTGCATAGCAAGCCCGAGCGCCGCGAGGGCGTATCCGATCGTTGCTGGTGCAATCAGTGATGACCCGGTGTTGGAGAGAATTTGCAGAATATCCATGAGCGGCCCCTAACCTATTCTCTCAGAGCGACCGAGGATGCCCTGCGGTCTGAACAACAAGATGACGATAAGCACGACAAGCGCGCCGACATACTTCAGGTCGGATGGAATGAAGAGGCTCGAAGTCTCGACGAGGATTCCGACAATGATCGAACCGACCAATGCACCGAATGCTGTGCCGAGACCACCAAGGGTGACAGCAGCAAACACGAGGAGCAGGATCTGCGCGCCCATATCCCAGCGGATGCCGGGGCGGAAGTAAGCCCACAGCACACCGGCGAGACCGGCCATCGCTGCGGCCAGAATCCAGACAACGCGGACAACCTGGTCAACGTCGATACCGGAGGCAGCAGCCAGCGACGGGTTGTCAGAGACTGCACGAGTCGCCTTACCAATCTTCGTCTTGACCAACCACCACGCGAAGATGCAGATCACGACAATGCTGATGACCATGCTGATCATGTTGGTTTGGCTTAGCGAAACCGAGCCGAAGAGGGGGATGTCAGGCGAATCTGAGCCGGGGAGCTGTTCCGTGCCGCCTCCGCGGAAGTACTGGAACGTGTAGCGCAATGCCAGCGAGAGACCGATCGAAACGATCATCAGCTGAACGACACCAACTCCCTTCTTGCGCAGCGGTTTCCAGAGCCCGGCATCGAGAGACCACCCGAAGCCGGCACTGAGGAGTACGGCGAGGGGTATCGCAATCCATATGGGCCAACCAAGGTCGACCGACACTATGAGCGCCATCACGGCGCCGAACGTCACCATTTCCGCGTGTGCGAAGTTGGAAAGGCCGGTGGTGCCGTAAACGAGCGAGATGCCGATGGCAGCAAGGCCAAGCATCAAACCGAAGTTGAGGCCGTTGACGATGCGCTCGACGAACTGGTCGACGAAGCTGGTGACGTTACGTTCACCGCGACCAATGAAGAAGTTCATCACTGTCGAGCCGCTTGGCCCGATCATCGCTTCTTTGACGTTGGGGGTGTCATCGTCGCCGATTTCATCAATCACCGCGATGCCGTCTGGCAGCGTTGATTCGTCTAGCGTGACGCTGAACTCGTCGCCTTCTGGCACGCCAACTTTCCACTGGCCTTCGGCATCCGTCTCAACCTCAACCTCGTAGCCGCCGCCGGAGATGGTGAGAAGTACACCCTCCAACGGTTCGCTATTGAGCTTGACGTTTCCGATGATGCTGTTGTCGTATTCGTCAACATTCACTTCATCGGCGAGAGCAGGCATTGCCATAAGGGAGAAAGCTGCGGAGAGGGCGACGATGAGTGCGACAAACACTCCGCGTCTATTTCTCCGTCGCGTGCGGCGATATTCCGCTGTGTTCACAGGACCTCCAGAAAGGGACCCAGCAGGAATCAAGAATCCCGCGGGTTCTGATGTGTCGACGGCATTGACGACATTTGCCGATTGCTCCCGACATGCAACAGCTAGTCGGGTACAAAGCGGTGAGGCTATTATGCGCGGGAATGTTCTCATGGGAAACCCGTTAATATTGAATGACCGCAGATTTAACACGAGATCGCCGGTTTCACACTCCCGGGGCAAGGAAGATTTAACATGGAACAGCATGACCCATTTGGATTCGTCGGACTGACTTATGACGACGTCATGCTTTTGCCCGGCCACACCGACGTTATTCCGAGCGAGGCCGACACAAGTTCGCTTCTAACCCGCAGAATTAGGCTGTCTTCGCCGCTAATTTCGTCGGCAATGGACACAGTCACTGAGGCACGGATGGCGATCGCTATGGCACGAAATGGCGGTCTCGGCGTACTGCACAGGAACCTATCGATCGACGATCAGGCCGCGTTCGTTGACAAGGTCAAACGCAGCGAGTCTGGAATGATTACCAATCCGGTAACAACTACGCAACAAGCCACTTTGGCCGAGGTTGACGCGCTCTGTGGCCAGTTCCGCATCTCGGGCGTACCCGTGATCGAAGACGACGGAACGCTCGTCGGAATCGTCACCAACCGCGATATGCGCTTCATTGAACCGGAAGACATGGACTCGACACTCGTGCGGGATGTCATGACGGTAATGCCGCTCATCACTGCCCGGGTCGGTATCGACCGCGACGGTGCAATAGCGCTGCTCAACAAGCACAAGATCGAAAAGCTGCCCCTCGTCGATGACGAGGGCAAGCTGATCGGGCTCATCACGGTGAAAGACTTCGAGAAGACCGATCAGTACCCCAACGCCACCAAAGATGATGAAGGACGCCTTCGCGTTGGCGCGGCCATCGGATTCTTTGGCGATGCATGGGAGCGTGCCGAACGACTTCGCGATGCTGGCGTCGATGTCATTGTCGTTGATACCGCGAACGGTGAGTCGGCAGGCGTTATCGACATCGTTCGACGCCTCAAGGCTGATTCCTCGTTCGACGCCATCGACGTGATCGGCGGCAACGTCGCCACTCGTGCTGGCGCACAGGCTCTGATCGATGCTGGTGTGGATGCCGTCAAGGTGGGCGTCGGCCCAGGATCTATCTGTACAACTCGCGTCGTCGCCGGTGTCGGGGTGCCTCAGGTCACTGCTGTCTACGAAGCGTCTCTGGCCGCCAAGCCTGCCGGCATCCCCGTGATCGCCGATGGCGGGCTTCAGTATTCTGGCGATATCGCGAAAGCACTCGTCGCCGGCGCAGATACCGTCATGCTCGGTTCGTTGCTCGCCGGAACTGATGAGAGCCCCGGCGACCTCATCTTCCTCAACGGCAAGCAGTTCAAGAGCTATCGCGGCATGGGGTCACTCGGCGCGATGCAAACCCGCGGCAAGAAGACGTCCTACTCTCGCGACCGCTACTTTCAGGCGGATGTTCCGTCCGACGATCAACTGATCCCTGAAGGTATCGAAGGCCAGGTTCCCTATCGTGGGCCGGTCTCCACCGTGATGTACCAGTTGCTCGGCGGACTTCGCCAGTCGATGTTCTACACGGGAGCCCGCACTATCGAAGAGCTGCAAATGAAGGGTAAGTTCGTGCGGATCACCGCCGCCGGGCTAAAAGAGTCACACCCCCACGACATCCAGATGGTCGTTGAAGCACCGAACTACCGTCGCTAGGAGTCGCACGCGACCTGACCGTTGCGCCAGGAGCTGGGCGAGCTAGACACGCAGAAGGCCTGCTCGAGCAGTAGCTCGGCAGGCCTTCGCTGTTCTTGGCTTGGCTTCTCGCGCGCCGCTCTAGGCGGAAATGTCTCGGCGGTTGAAGATGACTCCTCCGATGACGAGTACGAGGGCTGAAATCCCGTAGATCAGGCCGAGCGAGCCCCAGTCGGCGCCATCGCTCAATGGTGTGTTGCCAAACGCCCAGTGATAGGGCGAGAGGTTGTGCAGCCAATCGAGATCCGCGCTCTGGTTAGCAACGGAATTGAGTACGTAGCCGAAGAGCGCAATGCCGGCGGCGGCGGCAGAGGCGAAGGCGCGACGACCAGTAATTGCGCCTATTGCAAGGCCGAAGCTCGCCGAGAGGATCCCCAGCCCGAGGAGGGCGACCGTGCCAGCGAGGATGTCCGCCGGTTCGAGAGCGACCCCCGATGGCTCGTTGAGGATCAGCATGAGTATAAACACGACCGCAGCGAGCCACACCAGACGAAGGATGACGGCGAGGCTGCGTTCACTCATGATCTGCACGCGAGAAACTCCGTGCGCCATCGTGAGTTCTAGCGAGCCAGATTCTTCGTCGCCAGCGATTGCTGCTGAACTCCAGAGCGTCGCGGCAATGACGATGAGCGCGAACCCGAGAAGTCCATAGGCGGTTGCTTGAACATACCCGGCTCCGCTGGAGAGGTCTTGGAAGCCAAGGGTGCTCGCAAGGCCGTCGGGGAGAGATTTGATGACGTCTTCGAAGCCAGCATCCTCTCCAGAGAATGACGAATACAGCGGAACGTACAGGAGGACTACGGCCGCCATTCCTAGAGTCCAGCCGAGAAGGCCGTGCCAAGAATCAGCGAGTGAGCGCCGTGTGAGGGGAAGGATGCTGGTGCTCATTTCTTTGCCTCATTCGAGTAGAGGTTGATAACCGAAGATTCGAGATCTTGTTCTTCGACCCGAAGGTCGACAACGTGGAACGGGGCGATCGCCTTGACGAGCGCATCGATGTGCCCCTCGACGGTGCCGGTGACCTGAACGATGTCTCCGTCAACGACAGTGAGGTCGTCAAGTTGGGGCAGCGCAACGAGAGTCGTGCGGATGAGGTCGGCTGAGACATCCGTGAAGTCGATTACGACACGGCGCACGGCGCTCGCTCGCAGGCTGGCGACATCGCCGACAGTGACGATCTTTCCATTGCGGAGCACCGCTACCTGGTCTGCCGCGCTCTGGATCTCGCTCAGCACGTGAGAGCTGAGAAAGACAGTTTGGCCATTGTTTTGGGCTTCGCGAACCATGCTGAGGAACTCTTGCTGCATGAGGGGGTCGAGCCCGCTTGTCGGCTCGTCGAGCACGAGGAGTTTCGGTTCGTGCATGAAGGCTTGCACGAGTCCGAGTTTCTGCTTGTTGCCTTTTGAGAGTTTGCGCACGTGGCGGCTGAGATCGAGGCCAAGACGCCCGGCGAGCTCGTCGATGCGTCCTGGGCTTACGCGTCCGCTTATCTCGGCGTAGTGCTTGAGTAGTGAGCGGCCGGTGACGCGACCTTCGAGAAGGAGCTCTCCTGGTAGGTAGCCGATATCGGTGCGGAGGTGAGCTCCACCTTCGATGGGGGAGCGGCCGAGCACGGTTGCATGACCAGAAGTGGGGCGGAGGATGTCGAGCAGCAAGCGCATGGTTGTGGTTTTGCCGGCGCCATTAGGGCCGATCATGCCAAAAACACTTCCTGTCTCGACAGCGAGATCCATACCGTCGAGGGCTGTGTGGCTGCCGAAGCGCTTGGTTAGCGCTCGAGTTTCAATTGCGTATGTCATGTGAGGGGCCGAAGCCCGGTCCTTTCGCTGAAGCGGAAAGCGAGGGGTGTGCTGGTGATGGAATTGGTGGACTGGCGTGTGGTCAATTGCTCGCGGTCGCGGCGGGCTGCGAAGGCGGGTCCGAATCAGGATCGTGCACGTGGCGTTGGGCGTTGAGCGAGTTGTGCGCGGCGTTGCTTGCATCGCGGGCCGCGGTGAGGGTGCTGTCGTCGGTGTAGAGGCCCTCGGTGTAGATCTCGAGTGCGGCATTGCCCATGCGGCTCAGGGTTTCGAGGCTGAAGCGATCGCTGCCGAGCGCGCGGGCGATGTGGCTTTGCAAGATCAGCGTGCCAAGACTGTGAGTGACAAGCAGCACGGCTCGGGCATGGGCATCGGTGCTCGGTCGCATCTGATCGTGGGAAACGCCTTCGTCGACGAGGTCGGTAGTCATCGTGACTAGGCGATCGAAAATCTCGATTCCCGCGTCAGAGTCATCGGTGAACAGTCGGGTGAGGTAGTTGAGCCATGGTTGGTAGGCGTCGAGGTCGGAGTACCAGTCATTGAGTGTTGCAGAGATGTCGCTTTCGCCGATTCCCTTTTTGAGCTGGGTGAGTTCAGTGATGATGAATTCGTCGCACGCCCGCTTGAGCTCACGCATGCTTCCGAAGTGGTGGATGACGAGTCCGGCGCTGACCCCTGCCTCTGTGGCGACGGCGCGGGCGCTTGTCGCGGCGAAGCCTCGCTCTCCGATGAGCAAGATCGTGGCGTCGCGGATTCGAGCCCGTGTTGTGGAATCGTCTTTTGTTGAACGCATGTTTAATAAACTAAACGAGTGTTTAGCAAAGATCAAGCGGGATCGCCCATCACTCGGCGACCCTGCACCGGCAATCCCCAGCCGGTAGGCTGGACGAGTGAATGATTTTGAGATTGGCCGGGCCAAGCGCGCTCGCCGCGTCTACTCCTTTGATGACATCGCGATCGTGCCATCGCGCCGCACGCGAGACCCCCGCGATGTCTCGGTGAGCTGGACGATTGACGCGTACACCTTCGACATCCCGGTAATCGCGGCCCCCATGGACTCCGTGGTCTCACCGGCAACCGCCATCGCGATGGGCAAGCTCGGCGGCCTCGGAGTGCTTGACCTTGAAGGGCTGTGGACTCGCTACGAGAACCCCGAACCCGTGCTCGCAGAAATCCGCACGCTTCCCACCGATCAGGCGACTGCACGCATGCAGCAGTTGTACTCCGAGCCGATTAAACCCGAGCTCGTAACTCAACGTCTCGCCGAAATTCGCGAAGCCGGAGTGCCAGTCGCCGGCGCGCTGAGCCCGCAGCGCACAAAAGAACTTCACCAGACCGTCGTCGACGCCGGAGTCGACCTGTTCGTCATCCGCGGCACCACGGTCAGCGCCGAACACGTCTCCAAGACCACTGAGCCCCTCAACCTTAAAGAGTTCATCTACGAACTCGACGTCCCCGTGATCGTGGGAGGCGCCGCGACCTACACGGCAGCGCTGCACCTCATGCGCACCGGTGCCGCCGGCGTTCTCGTCGGATTCGGCGGAGGAGCCTCAAGCACCACCCGAACTGCCCTCGGAATTCATGCCCCCATGGCAACCGCCGTTGCGGACGTTGCTGGCGCTCGCCGTGACTACATGGACGAGTCCGGTGGTCGTTACGTGCACGTCATCGCTGACGGCGGCCTCGGCACGAGCGGCGACATCGTGAAAGCAATTTCTGTTGGCGCAGATGCCGTGATGCTCGGCAGCGCTCTCGCGCGCGCAACCGAAGCTCCCGGTGGTGGCTACCACTGGGGTCAAGAGGCGCACCACTCCGAACTCCCTCGCGGAAATCGCGTTGAGGTTGGCCAGCTTGCTCCGCTCGCTGAGATTCTCAACGGGCCATCGTCGCACCCCAACGGCCAGTCAAACCTCGTCGGTGCACTGCGCCGCTCGATGGCAACGACCGGCTACTCCGACCTGAAAGAGTTCCAACGCGTCGACGTTGTCGTCGCTCCCTACAACACGCTGTAGCTGACACGCACGGCGGTACCCCGGTGAAGCAACTCACAGGGAGAGGTCAGCGGCAGGCTGGAGGATTTGTTCATGGCAAAGGCTCAATCACAACCGCAGGCCCGATCAGTACCCCAGACAGCAGCATTGAACGCCGAACAACGCAGCGCAGCGATTGCGGCGCTGAGGGAGACAGAACTCGACATCCTCGTCATCGGCGGTGGCATTGTCGGCACCGGAAGTGCTCTAGATGCCGTGACGCGTGGCCTCGCCGTGGGAATGGTCGAGGCGCGCGACTGGGCCTCTGGCACCTCTAGCCGGTCATCGAAGCTGGTGCACGGCGGCATCCGCTATCTCGAACAGCTCGATTTTCGGTTGGTACGGGAAGCTCTCAAGGAGCGCGGTTTGCTATTGCAGCGCCTCGCACCTCACCTCGTGCGGCCCGTGCGGTTTCTTTATCCCGTGACCAAGCCGATCTTTGAACGTCTCTATATCGGTGCGGGAATGTTGCTCTATGACCTGCTGAGCTACACGGGCGGTCGTCCGCCAGGAGTGCCGCATCACCGACATTTGACCCGTCGCCAAATGTTGCGTGCGGCACCAGGTCTGCGTGCTGATGCCTTTCGCGGCGGATTGACCTACTACGACGCTCAAGTGGATGACGCGCGCTACGTTTCGACGTTGGCACGCACCGCGAGCTTCTATGGCGCCCACGTGGCGAACCGAGTTCGAGTCGAAGACTTCGTCAAAGTTGGCGAGCGTGTTGTCGGAGTGATGGCTCACGATCTTGAGACCGGCGAGCGTTTCGAAATTCGCGCGAAGCAAGTCGTTAATGCGACCGGCGTCTGGACTGACGATACGCAGGCGATGGTGGGAGAGCGCGGGCAATTCAAGGTGCGGGCGTCGAAGGGGGTTCACCTCGTTGTGCCTCGCGATCGTTTCCAATCGAAATTGGGGCTTCTACTCCGCACCGAGAAAAGCGTTCTTTTCGTCATTCCGTGGGGCCGACACTGGCTGATTGGCACCACGGATACGGATTGGGATCTCGATAAAGCTCACCCGGCTGCTACGGCCGCCGACATCGACTATCTCCTCAAACATGTCAATAAAGTGCTGGCTGTGCCACTGACTCGAGACGATGTTGAAGGTGTCTACGCTGGCCTGCGGCCGCTGCTTGCCGGCGAGTCTGACCTAACATCCAAGCTCAGCCGCGAACACATCGTTACCCATAGCGTTCCGGGCCTCGTTGTCGTTGCAGGAGGCAAATGGACGACTTATCGCATCATGGCGCAAGATGCGGTGGATGCCGCTGTCGATGCCCTCGACGGCAAGATTCCCGCGAGCATCACCGAAGAGGTAGCGCTCCTCGGCGCTGAAGGTTACCGCGCCGCGTGGAACAAACGGGCCGCCATCGCTCGCACGTTCGGAGTGCACACATCACGAGTCGAGCACCTGTTGAACCGCTACGGGGTCTTGGCGACAGAAGTGCTCGAGCTAGTGCGCCACAACCCCGCCCTCGTCGAGGCGTTGCCGGGTGCCGATGACTACATCGCGGCCGAGGTCGTCTACGCAACGAGTCGTGAGGGTGCCATGCATCTCGATGATGTTCTGGCACGGCGAACTCGTATATCGATAGAGGCATGGGATCGCGGCGTCTCTGCTGCACCCGTCGCTGCTGGCCTGATGGCCAGTGTTCTCGGGTGGGATGACGCACGGACTGCGGTAGAGATTGAGCGCTACCTGCAGCGAGTGGACGCAGAGATTGCCAGCCAGCTGCAGCCCGATGATGAGTCCGCTGACAGGGTTCGGCTCGAAGCACCAGATATCGTTAGCGAGTGAGTACGCCCGTTTCCCCGCCCCCGGCACCTGCCGATCCTGTTCCCGTTCCCGCGACAATGTGGCAAATCGCGCGCCGGCCACGCTGGATTGGTGCCCTGATCCTGTCTCTCGCGATCGCGGCGAGTTTTGCGGCTCTTGGCCAATGGCAGTTGAGCCGCAGCCTTGAGGGTGGCGAAATCACCGAGAAGCAGAGCGAAACTGTTGTTCAGCTTGACTCCGTTGCCAGCGCTCAAGAGCCACTCGCGTCGGCGACGACCGGCCAATCGGTGCGGTTTGAGGCGGAGTTGGTCTCGGGCGACTATGTTGTGCTCTCCGATCGAAGGAACACCGACGGGATGGGTTACTGGGTCGTCGGTCATGGCATTGAGCCGAGCGGTGCGAGCATCGCCATCGCTCTGGGGTGGGCGCCGTCAATAGATGCTGCCGCATCCGCAATCGCTGAACTTGAATCATCCCCGCCGTCGTCGACGTTCACTGGTCGGCTGCTACCAACAGAATCTCCGCAACAATCAGACTTCGAGGCGGGAACGCGGAGTGCTCTGGCCGTATCCGAGCTCGTCAATATCTGGCAGGACGTGCCGGCCGGAACCTACGGTGGCTACGTGGTGAGTTTCGATGCGCCGGCCGGACTCGATGCGATCGATTCTCCGCCGCCATCGACGGAGGTTTCACTCAACCTCCTCAACGTCTTTTATGCGATCGAGTGGGTCGTCTTTGCGGGCTTCGCCATTTTCTTGTGGTACCGCCTCGTGCGGGATGTCTGGGAAGAAGAGCGCGAAGAACGTGACCCCGACACAGCCGTAGACTAGAGCTATGGCTCTCGGTCCCCGGCTTTCTGACTTTCCTCGCATTCGGCGCACGCTCGCTATCTACAAGGTGTCGTCGATCATCACCGGCAGTTTTCTGCTGGTGCTGTGCCTGATGATGTTTCTGCGGTATGGGCTCGGGGGCGATATCGAACTTAATGGTCCCGCCGGATTCCTCGCACTGACTCCCAAGATTCTTGTTCAGGGCATCAACGTATCGACGATAATTCTGGCGGTTCACGGCTGGCTTTACGTTTTCTATGTCGCGGCAGACTTCATTCTTTGGCGTCTAGCTCGCTTCTCGTTCTTGCGGTTCTTGTACATCGCCCTCGGTGGTGTCATCCCGTTGCTGTCGTTCTTCCTTGAGCGTCAGGTCCCTCGTTTCGTCAACGCGAAACTTGACCGTATTGAATCCGCTGCAGCTGCGAAAGCGGCGGGCGCTGACTCCGCAAAGGCTTCCGCATGACCGATTCCTCGGCCACATCCGCAGACACAAATGCTCGTCCCGTTCTCGTCGTCGATTTCGGCGCCCAGTACGCGCAGTTGATTGCGCGCCGCGTGCGCGAAGCCAACGTGTACAGCGAGATTGTTCCGCACACCATCACGGCGGCAGAGATCGCTGCTAAGAACCCGGCCGGGATCGTGCTGAGCGGTGGCCCTTCGAGCGTCTATGAGCCTGGCTCGCCCGATCTCGACCCCGGCATCCTCAAGCTCGGCGTTCCCGTCTTGGGCATTTGCTACGGCTTTCAGGTGATGGCCCGCCAACTCGGCGGCACCGTTGCTAAGACGGGACTGCGCGAATATGGCGCCACCGACATGAGCGTTCAGGGCAATGGCGGTTCGCTGCTCGGCGAACAACCCAACAAGCAGACGGTGTGGATGAGCCACGGCGACGCCGTGACCGAAGCTCCAGAAGGTTTTGACGTCTTGGCCAGCAGCGAGGCAACTCCGGTTGCCGCGTTCGCGAGCAAGGAACGCGGTCTCTACGGCGTGCAGTGGCACCCCGAAGTGAAGCACTCTGAGTTCGGTCAGGCAGTACTCGAGAACTTCCTGCACGATGCTGCCGGCATTCCTGCCGACTGGAACAGCGGAAACGTCATCACCGAACAGGTTGCGCGCATTCGTGAACAGGTCGGTTCGGCTCGCGTAATCTGTGGTCTCTCCGGCGGAGTCGACTCCGCTGTGGCGGCCGCGATCGTGCACAAGGCCGTCGGAGACCAACTCGTCTGCATCTTCGTTGACCATGGTTTGCTGCGTCAGGATGAGCGCCGCCAGGTTGAAGAAGACTACGTCGCCTCGACCGGTGTGCGTCTCGTTACCGTCGATGCCGTTGACCAGTTCATGGATGCTCTCGCCGGAGTCACCGACCCCGAGACGAAGCGCAAGATCATTGGCCGCGAATTCATCCGCAGCTTCGAAAATGCTGCCGAAGCTCTCGTGCTCGAGACGCAGGGCAGCGAAGACACCGTCAAGTTCCTCGTTCAAGGAACGCTGTACCCGGATGTTGTGGAGAGTGGCGGAGGAACCGGCACCGCGAACATCAAGAGTCACCACAACGTCGGTGGGCTTCCCGAAGACTTGCAGTTCGCTCTCGTAGAGCCGCTGCGCACCCTGTTCAAGGACGAAGTGCGCGCGATCGGCCGCGAGCTTGGATTGCCGGAGGTCATTGTTGGCCGCCAGCCGTTCCCTGGCCCCGGCCTCGGCATCCGCATTATCGGTGAAGTCACCCACGACCGTCTTGAGCTGCTGCGCAAGGCGGATGCGATTGCTCGCGCCGAACTCACCGCAGCAGGTCTCGACGACACCATCTGGCAGTGCCCCGTTGTGCTTCTCGCCGACGTTCGTTCGGTGGGCGTTCAGGGCGATGGTCGTACCTACGGTCACCCGATCGTGTTGCGCCCCGTGTCATCCGAAGATGCGATGACCGCCGACTGGACGCGCCTGCCGTACGACGTGCTCGCAAAGATTTCTAACCGCATCACCAACGAGGTGGATGGGGTAAACCGGGTGGTTCTCGACGTTACGTCGAAGCCACCGGGAACGATTGAGTGGGAGTAACCCGCTAACGCGAAAGCCCCCGTCACCCGGCTGTTGCCGAGGTGACGGGGGCTTTGTCGTTACTAGGCCGCGGTTTGTTAGTCCCGAAGGATTGAGAAGAAGCGCAGCAGTTCGAGGTACAGCCAGATGACGGTGATCATGATGCCGAAGGCACCCTTCCAGCCGAAAGCCCGAGGTGCGCCGCTTGCTGCACCTTTTTGGATGAAGTCGAAGTCGAGCACGAGGGAATACGCGGCCATGATGACGACGAGCACACCGAGAACAACGCCGAAGGGGATTCCGATGAAGGGAATCTCAGCGCTGCGGAGGCCGAATGCATCGTCTGTGGCACCAGTGGCCATCATGACGACGTTGACGAGCGAGAAGATTACGTAGCCGACCATCGCGATCAGGAAGACCTTGGTGGCCTTCTTCGACGCGCGGATCTTGCCGCTCGCGAAGAGCGCAAGGGTCACACCGACGACAATAATTGTCGCAATAACGGCCTGAGTGACGACCCCGCCGTACGCATTCTCGTAGAACCGCGAGATTCCTCCGACGAAGACTCCTTCAACGGCAGAGTATGCCAGGACAAGGGCCCCGGAAGGCTGCTTCTTGAAAATATTGACCAGAGCGAGAACGAAACCGACGAGGCCAGCACCGATCCAGAGCAGCGGAAGGGAGGGCGAGATTACCCAGCTGATTGCAGCGCCAACGAGGAGAAGCGCGAACGCTCCCACTGTCTTGGCAATGGTGTCTTCGACGGTCATGACGTCACCGGAGGCAGGCGGTGCCTCGCGGTTGTACATGTCGTTGAGCTGCTGGTTGGATACCTGGTTCGCTACGGCGATTCCGCCGCGCGAGCTAAAAGCAGCATCGCGGGAGAAAGCGGGGTTATTGAGTGCCATGATTCCTCTGTTTGGTGTGGTGTCACACGTTAGTGACGCACCCCCAAAACTACCGGAGTTCGCTGAGAAATTCCGCTTTTCAGCGCCGTTTGGCTGCGCTCTGAGCGATCAATCGCGCCAGCCACGCAGCCGCGACGATGACAACCGCAGAAATAGCGAGTGCCTCAGGCATTGAGGTGTACTCCTGATAGAACTGCGGCAGGATCACGCCGTTAGCAATCGGGAGAGCCAGAGCGAGGTACGCGATGAGTGGTCGGTGCCGAACGATGAGCCAACAGAGGAACGGGATAGTTAGAGTCCACATCGACATGGGGCCGGTAAGCATGAGCCAGATCTGGGTGATGGTGGGGAGAATGACGATCATCCGGCGCCAGCCTCGAGCGGGCATGATTGACCAGCCGACGGCTGTCGACACGGTGCCGATGAGCAGAATGATGAGGGTGTAGTTGTTGGCGCCTTGCAGGTGCATTGCCCCGGCGATGATGAGGACGAGCCCGGCAAAGTAGCGATCGTTGTAGTTGCCCCACTTCAGTGGGAGGCGCCGCGCGGGCTCCCAGCGGCGCGGGAGTGCTGACGCCCTACTGGTCATTGGTGAGTAGCGAATACAGAACAACGCCCCAGACGACGAGCCACACGTAGCCGAGAACGGTCGCCACGCGCGCCATGACGAGTCCGCGTTCTCCGGTTTCTTTGATCTGCCTAATGGCGAGGTGCCCGAAAAGGAGGGCAGGAGCGCCGCCGATTGCGGCGAGAACGAGCGCGAGAATAGCAAGCGGGCTTGTTCGCGCAGCGACAGGCGGGGCAGGGCGCACGACATCCGCCGAGAGCGGTTCGCCGCAATTGATGCAGAAATTCCACTTCGGATTCACGGGTGCAGAGCACGAGGAACATTCGGGCATACCCAAATATTAGCCGCAGCCGAACTTCAGCATATTCTTGAGTCGATGAGCACCACCATTCGCCCGCTAGTGATCGGGCACCGCGGGGCAAGCGGCTACCGCCCAGAACACACCAGAGCTGCCTACAACCTTGCGTTCACGCTGGGGGCGGATGCCGTGGAGCCTGACATTGTGGCCACCAGAGACGGTGTGCTGGTGTTGCGCCACGAGAACGAGATCTCGGGAACGACGAACGTGGCCGATCATCCCGAGTTTGCGGACCGCCGCACGTCAAAGACGATCGATGGAACGGTGATGAGTGGCTGGTTCACAGAAGACTTCACCTGGGAAGAACTCAGTACCCTCCGTGCCAGAGAGCGACTTCCCGAAGTGCGCCAAGCGGGCACGACCCACAACGACAGCGAACCGCTACTACGACTAAGCGACCTGCTTGACCTCGTGGATCAGCATCCCGAAGCGCAGCGCCGGCAGCTGCAGGTCGTGGCAGAGATCAAACACGCTACCTACTTTGCTTCGATTGGACTGCCGCTCGACGAACTCTTTGCCCGTGAGATGACGGGGTGGGCGACAGCCGACAACCTGATTGTCGAATCCTTCGAGCAGAGTGTTTTGCACGGCATCCGCGATCGTGGTGTTCCGGGCAAACTCGTTTTCTTGCTCGAATCGACGGGGGCTCCCTCAGATCTGGTTGCACGCTTCGGTTCACGGGCACGCAGTTTTGCGGATCACTTGACTGCTGACGGACTGGCGCAGTTAGCGCGCGAAGTTGACGGAATCAGCGTAGATAAGAAAATGCTGATGCTCAAAGACCTCGCAGGCAACCTCACGGGAACTAATGACCTCGTTGATCGCGCCCACGCCGCCGGGCTTCTCGTCTTTTGTTGGACTTTGCGAGCGGAAAACCGCTTCTTGCCTAAGAACCTGCGATCGAGCAAACAGCCGGAACAGTTTGGCGATTGGCTTGGCGAGTTTCGCATCATCATGGATTCCGGACTTGACGGAGTTTTCGCCGATCAACCCGACCTCGCCGTCACTGCACGCGGGTAGAGTCGAGGGGCCATGACGACAGTTTTTGACCCCTCTGACCCAGGCCGTTCCGCCGACGGCGACTCCGTGCGCGACCCCCTGCTTGAAGGGCTCAACCCCCGTCAACGTGAGGCAGTGGAATATCGCGGCCCTTCGCTGCTGATCGTGGCCGGTGCTGGCTCAGGCAAAACGAGTGTGCTCACGCGACGAATTGCCGGGCTGTTGCGCTCGCGAGAAGCGTGGCCGAGCGAGATCCTCGCGATCACCTTCACCAACAAAGCCGCGGCCGAGATGCGCGAACGGGTCGCCGCCATCGTGGGTAATACTGCGGAGGGAATGTGGATTTCAACCTTCCACTCTGCGTGCGTGCGCATACTTCGTCGCGAGGCAGAAGCATTCGGTTTCTCCAAAAACTTCACCATCTACGACTCAGCCGACAGCAAAGCGTTGCTCAAGCGGATCCTCAAGGAACTCGACGCCGACATGTACGGGTTAACCGTCAGCAAGGTCGCTAACCGTATCTCGGGGCTCAAAAACGAGCTAACCGACGTCGATGGTTTCGCTCGAGATGCCAACCTGAGCGACCCGGCAGAGAAGAAATTTCTTGAAGTCTTTCGTCGCTACACGCGCGGGCTCAGCGACGCCAATGCGTTTGACTTCGATGACCTCATCGGCCAAACCGTGTATTTGTTCCGGGCGTTCCCGCACATTGCGGCCACCTACCAGCGTCGCTTCAAACACATTCTGGTAGACGAGTATCAGGACACCAACCACGCGCAATACTCGTTGATTCGCGAACTGACGAGACCGCCAGCTCCCGAACAATTCGAGACTTCACAGGGAGTGCTCGTGCAGGGCGGCGGCGCCGAAGGAGAGGCCGCGTCACTGACTGTTGTTGGTGACAGCGACCAGTCCATTTATGCGTTCCGCGGCGCCGACATCCGCAACATCGTGGAATTCGAACGAGACTTTCCCCGTTCGACAGTGATCTTGCTTGAACAAAACTACCGTTCGACGCAGACCATTCTGGATGCTGCCAACGCGGTGATCTCGAACAATTTCGATCGCAAAGACAAGAAGCTCTTCACGACAATCGGGGAGGGCGACAAGATTGTTGGCTTCACCGGCTATTCAGGTCATGACGAGGCGCAGTTCATTGCGGATGAGATCCAAAAGCTTCACGATGAGGGCGTCGCCTACAAAGACGTTGCTGTTTTCTATCGCACCAACTCGCAGACGCGTGCACTGGAAGAGATCTTCATTCGCGCCGCCCTTCCCTACCGTGTGCTTGGCGGAACGAAGTTCTACGAGCGTGCGGAAATCAAAGACGCTTTTGGTTACCTGATCACGGTGGCAAATCCGGCGGATCCGCTGGCCCTGCGTCGCATCATGAACACCCCAAAACGTGGCATTGGTCCGGCGACAGAGTCGGCACTGCAGGCGTGGGCAGATGATCGGGGCATGACCCTCCGCGACGCGATGCGTAACGCGGGTGAGCTGGGTCTTGGCCCGAAGGTCACCAAGGCGATTATTGACCTGGCGCGGTTGCTTGATGACGTCATGGCGAAGGTCGAGACTGCTAAGCCCGCCGACATCCTCACTGAACTGCTCGATGGTTCTGGCTATGTTCGGGCGTTGCGGGCATCGCTCGATCCGCAGGATGAGGCTCGTGCCGAAAACGTCGACGAACTCATTGCGGTGACGAAGGAATTCGGAAAGAACAACCCTGACGGCACACTGCTCGACTTCCTCACCGAGGTCTCGCTTGTCGCGGCAGCCGATGATCTGGATGATTCGAGCGGAACTGTCTCGCTCATGACGCTCCACACG
Source organism: Salinibacterium sp. M195 (assembly GCF_019443965.1). GTDB lineage: Bacteria > Actinomycetota > Actinomycetes > Actinomycetales > Microbacteriaceae > Rhodoglobus. Next base: position 1,103,685 of record NZ_CP040814.1, read on the forward strand.
GCCAAGGGTCTTGAGTATGACGCGGTGTTCTTGACCGGCGTTGAAGAAGACCTGTTGCCGCACCGCATGTCGGCAAACGAGCCAGGGGGGCCAGCGGAAGAGCGTCGGCTGTTCTACGTGGGAATCACCCGTGCTCGCAAACGACTGTTCCTCTCGCTCGCGATGACCCGTGCCCAGTTCGGCGAAGTAAATGTGGCGATGCCGAGCCGCTTCCTGCAAGAGATTCCCGCCGACCTGATCGAATGGAAGCAGTCGCCGGGCATGTCGAATTCGCGGGACAGCTCGCAATCTCGGTCGCTCAATGCGCGTCGTGGCGCCGGCAGCGGCAGCGGAGGCTCTTGGGCAGGCTCGCTGCGCTCAGCTGCCGCCGGGGGTTCGCCGCCCGCCCTTCCGCGCGCGAAAACCGAATGGGCTAGCCCGATAACGGCAACCGTTCGCGACAACGGTGACTTAACACTGGCGGCGGGCGACCGCATCCGTCACACTGATTTTGGCGATGGCTCGGTAAACCAAGTGACCGGGAACGGTCCGAAGAGTATTGCTGACGTTCAATTCGATACCGCCGGGCGCAAACGCCTCCTGATCAAGATTGCTCCTATTGAGAAACTTTGATTCTGAAAGCCACGACCAATCGGGCACTATCGCGCGCGGTGAACCACGGCTCGTGGTGCCGCGCATTCGACCGCTCGGTACGGGCGACGAGCTTGCCGCGGCTCTCGTTCAGGCGCGCGTTGACCTCAAGCTACCGACCGCATTCGACGCTGAGGTCGAAGAAGCGGCGGAGGCTGCGGTCGCCGCATTCGAACCCCCAGAGCTTGATCTCACGGACATCCCATTTGCCACCATCGATCCTGACGGTGCTACCGATCTCGACCAGGCGCTCTACCTAGAGCGGGTCGGCGAGACGCTTCGAGTGCTGTACGCGATTGCGGAAGTTCCCGCCTTTGTGCTGCCCGGTTCGTCCGTGGATGCCGAGGCCCGCAAACGCGGGCAGACGCTCTATGCGCCGGACGGCCGTGTTCCGCTGCATCCCACCGTCATCAGTGAAGATGCCGCCTCGCTCCTCGCCGGGGCAACCCGACCAGCCTTTGTGTGGACGTTCGATTTGGATGCCACCGGTCAGGTCACCGCAACGACACTCGTTCGCGCTCAGATTCGCAACCGTCGCCAGTACAACTATGTCGAGGTGCAAGATTTGCTCGACAACGACCTCGCTGACGAATCACTGTCGCTATTGCCCGAGTTTGGTCGGTTGCGTGCCGAGCTGGAGCGTCAGCGCGGCGGTGCAAGTCTCAATCGGCCAGACGAAGAAGTGGTGCTCGTCGACGGCGCCTACGTTCTGGAGCGCCGAAGCCCACTTCCCGTCGAACAGTACAACGCCCACGTCTCGCTCATGACAGGAATGGAAGCGGCGCGCATCATGCTCGAGGGCAAGGTCGGCATCTTGCGCACCATGCCAGCCCCCGACGAACACACCCTCGCCGACTTCCGCCGCCAAGTTGCGAGCCTCGGATGCCCGTGGCCCGAGAACCAGAACTATGGCGAGTATCTGCGTGCTCTCGACCACAGCGATCCGCGCGCGCTTGCCGCAATTCACGCCGCCACATCGCTATTTCGAGGAGCCGGGTACACCGTCTTCGATGGTGAACTTCCTGAGGAAAATATTCAAGCCGCCGTCGCGGCGCCCTACGCTCATGCGACCGCGCCGCTGCGCCGCCTCGTAGACCGTTTCGTGCTTGTCGCGTGTGAGGCACTCATTTCGGGCCGCGGAGTACCAAAGTGGGTTCGCGAAGCGCTGCCCGAGCTGCCAAAAATCATGGCGCGCACGAGCTCCTTTGCCTCACAGCTGGAGCGGGCATCAGTCAATGCGATCGAGGCTGCACTCTTGAGCGCGCGAGTGGGAGACGAATTCGACGCCACAGTGGTTTCTGAGCGTGCTGATGGCGGCATCATCCAGATCGCTGATCCGGTGATCACAGCCCGCATCGCCGGCGAAGTCACGGCCGGCTCGACAGTGCGAGCGCGACTCGTTACCGCGGAGATCGCTAGCGGAACTGTGGAGTTCGTGCTGGCATAGCTAACGCCGAGAATGGCGGAACGCGGTCAGGTAGCGGCGCTGCGCAGCAAACCGTATCCACCGTGGCAGGCGGGGATAGACGGCTCGCGTAACCCACATGATCCGGTCAAAGAGCTTCGGGTGATGAGCCAGTGCGTAGGCCTCACGGAGTTCTTCGCTGAGCAACCCCCCTGTCAGCACTCGCACGAGCGGCATCGCCGGTCGCAGCCACCACGGTCCGGCGGTTGGATACAACAATCGATGCGCAACTCCTCGGCTCGCGTTCGTCACGCTCAACGAGGCCACGCTCTCGTTCCAGTACGCGGCGAACGCCGCACGGTCAGCGGGCCACAGCGAACGCGGAACGCCCAAGGCAGTCGCGATAACGGCGTAGTCGGAGAGAAGCGTTTCGGCATCCACTTCGCGCATCGGCCCGAAGACGAGCTCGCGCACGCGCATCGCGGTGTCATACAGCGTCGCGGCCACCCACAACTGCAGCTGCGGGTCGCGGGCGTCGTAGCTGTCCGCTCGTACCGGGCGGTGGGCGGCCCCCACGCGGCGAGCAACCTCCGCGGCTTCGGCCGGAGTGCCGTACACCGTGACATACAGATAGGTGAGGGTGCCATTGAGGCGATCCAGCGGGCGCCGCGCAAAGTCACTGTGCTCGGCAACTGCCAGCCCAACTGCGGGGTGTGCGATCTGCAGCAGAATGGCCGCGCCGCCGCCAGCCAACAGGGCAACGTCGGCAGAGACATCCGCGATTCTGAGTGGGCTGGTATCGATCACAGGCTCAGCTTAGGAGCGTTCCGTTGAGGAGTGCTGTGCAGAGTAGAACTGGGCAGTGGAATGCTTGGCGAGCAGAGTGTGACTGACCTGCCGGGGCGGAAGGCCCTGTCGCTCGGCTACTGAGCGGTGGACCATCCGCCACGACTCACCAGAGATGACGGGAGCAATGTTCGGTGCGGTGCACTGGCGTCGCCTTCAATCCGAGCGATCAGTTGCTGAGCTGCTGCAGTACCGAGTGCGATCGTGTCGTTGCTGACGGTGGCAACGGGGCGGGGTAACAGTCGCGACATCTCGAAATCATCGAATCCGGCAACGTCGATATCGGCGCCGCGTCGCCAAATTTCCTCGACAGCGCCCACCGTGCTCCTGTTGTTTCCGCACAACACGGCGGTTGGCGGTTCAGCGAGGTCAAGTAGCGCGGCCATGGCGGTTGCCGCATCTTCGGGAGCATGGATGTTGGTCGCCAGGAGGGCATCGTCGAAGCGGATGTTCGCTCTGTCGAGAGCAGCGCGGGCTCCGGCGAGGCGCTCTTCCATCGTATAAATCGACAGGGAGTCGAAAAGAAAACCGATGCGGCGATGGCCGCGCTTCACGAGATGAGCGATCGCAAGTTCTGCTCCACCACGATTGTCGACAAGAATCTCGTCGGCGCTGATATCCACTCCGGGGCGATCGAGGAACACCACCGGGGTTCCCAACTCGACTTCCTCACGGAGGTAGTCGTGGCTTGCGTTTGTCGGAACGATGAGCAGCCCGCGAACGCGACGCTGACAGAGATCGAGGGCGAGGGCGCGCTCGCGAGCGGGATCCTCTTCTGAACTCGCCATGACGACCTGATAGCCATGAGCGCTTGCCTCTCGCACGATAGCGCTCGACAGCGTCGTATAGAAAGAGTTAGAGAGGTCAGCGGTGATTACCCCGATGGTCTTTGACACATCGCCCGCTCGCAGATTCGCGGCCAAACTATTGTGGCGATAGCCAAGCTCAGCAATTGACGACTGTACTTTCGAGACAAGTTCGAGGTCGACTGTCGCAATCTTGTTGACGACTCGAGACACCGTTTTCAGGCTGACGCCCGCGTGCGCCGCAACATCGTTCATTGTCGGTCGGCGAGCGTGAATGCTCATTGAGGGCTCTCCTGGAGTCGTGCCACACGCAGTGTCACTATTTCGAATCCGCGCAGAGATAACGCTAGCTGACCGTGAACGTCAGTGTGAAGACTGCGCAGAGGAGCACCGTGCAGATCGCAGAGGGAAACGTTGCTCCCCGCCTCGAGCCCACCGATCACAACGTCTGATTGCTCTCCCGTTGGCTCGTAAAGCCTGACGAGGACACCGGTGGCATCAGACTGAAGCGCAGCGATAGCGGCACTTCCAGACACGATTCGAGGTCGCCGAGGCGCGGAGTGTGGGTCTAGCGTCACGTTTGCCGTCACCACAATGGGCGTGTTCAGTGCGGTAGCCATCGAGACGACGCCCGCCTGTTTCCACGAGCCGTTGTGCACAGCGACGCGGAGGCGAGTGAGTTCGACTCCCTCTGCTTCACCTTGCGGGTCAGGATCGTAAGCGCTGCGGACGAGAGGGATGCGCAGTCGGGGGCCCAGAGCATCCACCCCATACTTCGAGTCGTTAGCAACTGCGATGCCGCTCGTTGCGGAACCGAGGTCTGCCCACCGCAGCATGGAACCCAGATAACCATCTGGTTCGCGCAGCGTAGCGGCGAACGGCGTCTCGACCCAGAGCTCGGGGGAGGGTAGCCGGGAGCCGAAGGACACGGCGAGGCCAGGAACCCCCTGCAGCGCTCCGCCGAGTTCGTGCCAATCAACTTCGATCTCATAATCGATCCACGGCAGGTCGGCGTAAAAAATCGTGCGCACGGTTGCCGTCGAAGCATCGAAACGGTGCACTGTCGACAGCACAGTGCGCACGGCCCCGTGTTCGTGAATAGCCGTAGTAGTGCCGCCGAGCAGCGTGCGTTCGGAGTCGAGTTCGTCCATGACCCATGAGGTCATCGGGTGAGGTTGTTCGTGAGTGAGCACGAGGGCGCCGAAGCCGAGATCTGGCCTCAACTGACGCATACTCTCGGGACTGTTGGGACCGCGGCCAACCACGAGGGTGTTCATTGCTTTATCGAACAGCGTCGTGATGATGCCGCTGTCGAGACGCACTTGGGCGCGGTAGAACGGAGAATCAATGTCGAGCATGCCCGTGACATCCGAAGGGGTGACGTGAACAGGCCGGGGCGCTCCAGTGGCGGCTTCGGTGGCGGTGTTGGTTAGCCGGAACGTCGCGGATTCGAAGGCACCGAGTTCGGCGACAAACACCAGGTCGCCGTCGCTGGTGAGTTGGGCTGGGATGGCGACGCCGTCCGCTGACTCGACTCCAGTGCGCCCGCCCGCGACCGTATGCGGAACTGTGACGATGTCGCGGCGGTCCGTTCCCGTGGAGTTTGTCGCAACGAAATTGTCGTCGGGGGCGGTCGAAGTCAAGAGTGCGAACGCTTGCGAGCGGATGTCGCTGGCACAGTCTGCCGCTAATGCTGCGTCCCGATATTGGTCGGCATACGCTGCGGCAACTGCCGAGCCGCCGAGAATGTCATGGAATTGGTGGTGAAGAATCCCGCGCCACGCTTCGGAGATTTGCTCTCGCGCTTCGATGCCGGCGAGGGCTCCGAGCGTTTCGGCTTCGACGAGAGCGTTCTCGCTCGAGCGGTTCATCCGTTTGGAGTCGACTCTGGTGACATAGGTACCTTCGAACACGCGGTCAGATTCTCCCCGGAAGACGGGGAGATCTGGTTCGGTAGCGAGAAGGGCAGTGACGTAGTCCATGACGGTTGAACACTGAACAGCGGGAAAGGATGATGCTGTTCCTAGCGAGCGGATCGTGTCGAGATCGGCGCGAGTTGGTCCACCTCCGTGGTCGCCTACTCCGTAGAAGTAGCAGATCTCGGTGAGGTTGTTTCGCACGCCGAGAGTGATGAGATCTCGGGCAAGCCGCGACGCAGTGACGGGGCCTAAATAGATTGCGGTGCCAACGGCGAGGAGCCGAGTGCCGTCGTCACCTTCCCACCAGTACGCCTGCCAGTGACTTCCGGTGTCGGCGAAGCCGGGGTTGGCGCGGTGGTGGTAATACACTTCAGCGCCTGCGGCTCGTGCCAGTTGGGGAAGGTTTCCGTTCTGACCGAAGGTGTCGGGAGCCAGCAACACGGTGGGGGAGACGCCAAGCTTGGTACGCGAGTACTCGACTCCTTCGGTGAGTTGCTTTGACTGTGCGATTCCGCTCGGGATGTTGATGTCTGACTCAACCCATTGCACCGTTGCTGGCTCGAGGCGGCCTTGCCCAATGAGGTCGGTGAGTTGGGCGAAGAGCTCGGGGTGGGAGGCCTCAACTTCGGCGTAGCCGCGCGCTTGCGAGTGAGTGAAGCGGAATTCGGGATAGTCGGCAAACAGATCGACGACGCTACGCATGTCTCGGAAGATTACTTCGCGAGTGTCGTCGTACGTCCAGAGCCAGGCGAGGTCGATGTGCGAATGGCCGACGCAATGGATGCGAAATTTCGCTAGCGCCGCGTCGAGCCAGTCCAGCTGCTCACGCATCTCGGGCGTGGTGAAGGTGTGAGTGAAGTCAGAAGTTGTGGCGTCAGAGAAATCGTGCGGTACCGCGCGTGCAAGGGAAAGCACGGATGCTTGCTCGGCATCAGTTTGCGCAAACTCGCGGGCTAACTCCAACCTGGCCAATGCGAGATCGAGCGAGTGCCAGCGCTCCCGCAGAGCTGGCGTGGTGAATTGCACTGTTACGCCCGTGCGCCCCCAGTCACCGTCGAGGGGAACGGGGCTCGGCAACACTCGCAGCAGCATCCGCCCGTTGTGGCCGGCTTTCACCCGAGGCACGACGTCGATGAGGGCTGGGCCCGAGGCAACGACGGGAACAGCGTCGCCAAATACCCGAACATCATCAACGAATATATCGATCGGGCGCAACGAGTTAATGGTCAGCTGCAAGGTCTCGCCGACGATCGAAACGCCGCCGATTGTCTCTGGCAGGTCAAGCTCGAGCTCAAGCTCAACTCCCCGGTCGGCGACAACAGAGAACGATTCGAAGACTCCAACCTGGCGTAAATGGTATGTCTCGATGTTCATCGCGACCGGATGTTCAACTCCGTCATGGGATCGCGAGATCCAGTGCTGCGCCAACCAGCCCGACTCTGCCGTGAGGCTCGCAGCCTCTAACCGTTGGATCGCACCCTGAACTTCTCTTTCGTACTCTGTGATGCTGTGCTCGCTCATTGGGGGTGGGTTCCTCTGAATTCGTGGTTGAGATCGTCGCTGTGCGCGGAAAAATCAAGGCTGAAACCGGTCTCGAGGCTTTCCCCTGATTCCAATACTGGTGCTCCGGCATGCGGCAAGTTGCGGTCATCGCCGAAGAGCGGCGAATTGCTGGGCTCGATTCCGAGCGCCCAGCCTCCTGCTGCCGGCCACACCCACTGAAAGAGTTTCGGCAACGTTGCTACTTTCCAGTCGAGCGTGGCAACGCCGCCATGCTGGGGGAGCACTGTCACCCGACCGACTGGCGCGACGTGTTCGAATACTGCTTCATCAAGATTGTTAGTCGGCTCGGGAAACCGTGCCGCCGACTCGATCGCCATGCCGTCATAACGCGGGCGGATTTCGGCTGCGTCAACTTCGACGCGGGTGCCTTCGTCAAGAAATGGAGCGCCAAAGTTCACGTGGTACAGCAGCGCCACGGGAGACGCTTGTTGGCCCTCATTGCGAATGTGATCAATCACTTCTAGGCGGGGAATTCCCGTGCTCGCCACGATGCGGCGTTCGACAATGAGGCGGCGGCCGAAGAGTTCCATGCTTGCGATGAGCCCAGTCACGGTGACGACGATGTGCTCGCCGACCAATTCACGGGTGTACCGAACGTCGCTTGCGGCCGTGTGGGTGTGGGTGCCGTGGAGTGGATAATCGTCGCGCTCTGGTCCTACGTTGTCGAGACCGCACGTCACGAGCATTCCCCCTTTGAATCGGGAAAGGAACCCCGCGCCAAGAGCCGGAACGTCGCACTGTGTGCTCGGGAGGGCAGAACGCCACGAGACAGGCGAGCCTTGATGCCAGAGCGAACCAATATCGAGGCCGCGCTGCGGTAGCACTTCAAAACTCAGTCCGCCCGCAAGACGAACGTCGATCACGCGAACGCCGTCGCGGTCTGTCGCGTCGCGAATTTCCGCGAGTGCGTCGAGCCGAGTGACGTGCCCAGCGGAGAGAAGCTCGCTCGCCCGGATTCGTGTGTCGTGGTGTTTCACGAGATCAACCTCGTGGCCGGGTGCGGCCCAGTAGCGGGCGGGCGGGCAATCAGAATGTCTGCCTTTCCGGAAAAGCGAAGTGGGCCGGCGGCGAACGGCACCACGCTCGTCGAGCCGGTCGGAAGCGCGGTGATGTGACCGTCGGCACCGTGCAGGAGGGCATCGCCATCGATTACCACCACGACAGCGAAGCCAGGGGCGAGCTCTGCGGCCCCGTCCACGACAGTGCGACCAAGTTGAAAGAACTCATCTGCGCTGTGCACGAAGAGAGAATTGCCGACGTAGTTGCGGGTGATGAACGAACTGATTTCGGCGAGGGAGCTTGCTCGAAGATCGACGGCATCGAGCGCGATGTCGAAGCCCAGCCCGAGGTGGCCGTCTCTCTCACCGTCTAGGTCGAAATCGCGCCACTCCAGAAGGATCGACAGGTCTTCCGGTTCTTGTAGTTCCACCAAGAAGACACCTTTGCCAATGGCGTGCAGGGTGCCGGCGGGAACAAAGACAGTGTCGCCAGCGGCAACTTCGATTTCGTGGAGCAGGGGGAGGAGTTCTTCGACCGCTTGAGTGGCGACGAGCCGCTCTAGAGTGCTGCGGCTGAGTTCTTCTTTCAACCCGAAATGTATGATTCCGCCCTGCAGGATGTACCACGCCTCCGCTTTGCCGTGCGAGCGATCGAGGTGTTCGTGGGCAAATTCAGCGCTGGGATGGATGTGCACGGGAAGGCGCTGCCCGGCATCCAAAAGTTTGACGAGCAGTTTGGTGTCCGTGCCGAAGGTGGAGACGTGGTCGGGTCCGAGCCAGCCGTGCGGGTCGCTTTCGATCGCTTCGGCGAGCGTGCGCCCATCGGGCAATTCTGTGAGCCCGAGTCGGGGATCGCCAGCGAGGCACGTTACCGAGGCGACCCAGTCTTCGGGAACATGGAGGCGTGTGGCGGCTACATCATTGGGACCCTCTTCGGCGGCAGCAGTAGCAGCGACTCCCACTGTTGCAAACGCGTGGCTCCGGAACGCAGCGATTTTCTCTCCACCCTGATAGAACCGGGCGGGAGGTTGGTTTGCAGGAAGCATTATCGGGATAAGCATGTCAGGAGCTTTCATGAAGTTGATGGGGTGGGACGGCGGGATGCGCTTCGAGCATTCGAGCGAGAGCATCCTTTGTGGCTACTTCGCCCTGCATTCGGATGGCAGCGCTCGCTGCCGCGGTTCTCGCGGCATCCGAAAGGGAACGACCGGCCCACAGCGAGTAAAGAAGCCCTGCAGTGAGGGCATCGCCGGCACCATTCGTTGACGCCCAATTCTTCACGGGGAGGGGCGGCTGCCACAGTTCCCGGCTGCCCCACTCGTTAGCGACCGCGGCAAGTGTTCGTCCGCCACGGCGCAGTCGTTCGGGGCTCGCGGTCGTCACAAATACCCCGTTCGCGCCGGCGGAAAGGGCGACAACGGCAACACCCTGCTCGATGAGCGATGCCGCCAGTCGCTCCACTAGCTCGATCGAGAATGGTTCGCTGATGCCGAGCGCAGAGGTGAGATCGTCAAGGCTGGGACTGGCGACGTCGACGGTCGGCAAGACGTTAGCGAAAATCTGAGCCCAATCGAGGGAAGCAACGCGGGAGCTCGGGTCGACCACGGCGAGATCGATCGAGGTGGTTGCACCCGCCGCGTGTGCCCGCTCAAGCAGGATGCGGATGGGCTCACCTGAATTTTCGAGCATGCCCCTCATCAATGAGGGGTAACCGAAGTGCACGATGCTCGCGTCGGTCACCGTTACCGCGGTCGGATCGAAGAATTCGTTAGCTCCGGGATAGTGCAGAAAGCTGCGATCGGTTCCGTCTGCTTGGAGGACGATGCTGTAGGAAGTTCCCGCTGCGGTCGAGGTCTGAAGATCGTTGTCTGGCATACCTTTGGCTTCAAGGGTGCTGCGGGCGGTGCGGCCGAGTTCGTCATCCGAAATAGCGCCGGCAATTCTGATCGGCACCCCGAGCTCTTGCAAGGTTCCGCCGGTGTTGGCAATGGTGCCGCCAATGGACCAGCCGGCTCGCCCCACTTCGACGAGAGCGCCGGGGCGGATGCTCGAAAAGTTTGTCAGATCGGTCGCAATATCAATGCAGATGTGTCCGGCGAGCACTATCTCGCGCGGCTCAGACATTGTGGAACTCGCTCTTAGCCATCGTTACCGCTCCATCGTTCAACTCTAGACAACGTTGTCTCAGTAACGATAGCCTGACCGATACGGACAATCCAGTGCGAATTTTCTCGCATCAACCCACCGTCCACCGTGTAAGGGAGTTGCACCACCGTGTCTGAATACCGTCTCAACCGTTTGTTCAATGCCGACTCCGGAAGAATTCTCGACGTCGCCGTCGACCATGGCTTCTTCGGCGAAGCAAGTTTCCTCAACGGGATAGAGAACATGGATAACGTGATCTCGACGCTCGTCGATGCTGGCCCCGACGCCATCCAGCTGACACTGGGGCAGGCGCGACTGCTGCAATCGGTGAAAGGCAAGGCCAAGCCGGCCCTTGTTCTGCGCGCCGACATCGCCAATATTTATGGCAACCCGCTCGACTCCCACTTGTTCAGCCACCACGTGCCGAATGCGATCGAAGAAGCTGTGAGATTGGATGCCGTTGCCGTCTGCGCCAACCTCATCCAGCTTCCGGGGCGCCCCGAAATTCGCGAAGCCTGCGTTAAGTCGATCATGGCGCTGCGAGCGGAAGCCACGAAATACGGAATGCCACTCATGGTGGAGCCGCTCGTGATGCAAGACAATGCGGTCGCCGGGGGATACATGGTTGATGGTGACACCGACAAGATCCGCACTCTGGTTCGCCAGGCGCGAGAACTGGGCGCAGACCTGATCAAAGCAGACCCAACAGACAACGTTGAGGACTATCACCGCGTCGTCGAGGTAGCGGGCGATATCCCCGTGCTCGTGCGCGGCGGTGGACGAGTGGATGACAAGACACTGCTCGAAAGGACAGTGGCAGTGCTCGCGCAAGGAGCATCGGGAATTGTCTATGGCCGCAACGTCGTGCAGCACCAGAACCCCTCAGGGATCACCCGGGCGCTCATGGCCGTGCTTCACGACAACGTCAGTGCCGAAGACGCTCTCGAGCTCGTGAACGGAGACGACAAATGAGCCAGAAAGTAGTCAACGTTGCCATCATTGGTGGCGGACTCATGGGGCGCGAGATTGCGGCAGCGATCCAGCGCTGGCCCGCTCTGATCGATCATCCGGTGCGCCCTCGCCTCACCGCGGTCTGCGACATTAATCCGGCTGCCCTCGACTGGTTCGATGAAATCGATACTGTCTCGAGCAAGGTCACCGATTATCACGACCTTCTTGAAGACGAGTCGATCGATGTGCTGTATATCGCTGTGCGTCACGACCTCCACGAACAGCTCTACATCGATGCCATCAACGCGGGAAAGAGCGTCTTAGCCGAGAAGCCTTTTGGGATTGACCGTGCAGCGGCCGATGCCATTGTCGCCGCGATCGACGCTAACGCGGCCAGTTTCGTGCGCTGCTCAAGTGAGATGGCGTTCTATCCGGGAGCGCAGCTGGCGATCAACTACATCGCCTCGGGTGCCCTCGGGCGCATTATCGAAGCACGCAACGCCTTCCTCCACTCCAGCGATATCGACACGACGAAGCCGCTGAACTGGAAAAGACAGAATCAGTTCTGTGGCGCGGCCGGCGTGATGAATGACCTAGGGCTGCATGCTCTGCATGTACCGCTGCGCCTTGGGTGGCAGCCGGAGAAGCTCTTCGGAGTGCTGCAGAACATCGTCACGAAGCGGCCTAGTGCGACCACGGGCGAGCTCGAGGATTGCGACACGTGGGATAACGCGGTCATCCATGCCTGGGCTCGTCACGATGACATTGAATTTCCGCTGACGCTCGAGATGAAGCGAATCGATCCCGGCCAGAAGAACACCTGGGAGTTTGAAGCGATCGGTATGGAAGGCGGAGTGCGCTTTTCCACTAGCAACCCCAAGGCTGTTCAGATATTCACGCGAACCGCAGTTGCGGGTATCGGCACAGAGCAAATCTGGCAGACCATCGAAGCGGGAAGCCAATCCGTGTGGCCGACCGTCACCGGCGCCAACTTCGAGGCGGGATTCTCGGATTCAATTCTGCAGATGTGGGCGGCGTATTTGGCGGAACGCGAAGGGCTCCTCGGAGACCGCTTCGGCTGCGCGCTGCCGGCTGAAGCGGCGCTGACGCATCGGATCTACGATGCGGCAATTCGCTCCCACGAGTCGGGTTCGGTGCAGGTTCCCTAGCCTCGTGCGCGCTCGCTGGGGTTCGGTCGACATAGTCAGTCACCCTCTCTGCGGACTATTGTTCTCGGGAAGAGCGAAAGCTGAAGGGTGCCATGACAGAGCAAGCGAGTTCGGTGTCGCGGCGGGGAACGAATCTGCCCGCGATGGGCGATTTCAATCAGTCGGTGATCTTGGATGCGATCCGACGCGCCCCCAAGGGCCTGAGTCGAGTGCAGCTGGTTCCGGCGACGGGACTCTCAGCTCAAACGATCTCTAACATTTGCCGTCGTCTCATTGATGCCGGTTTCGTTCTCGAGGCGGGCAAGGAGAGCACCGGTCCCGGTAAGCCACGCACGATGCTCGTGGTCAATCCAGAAGGCCGCTACGCGCTCGGAGTGCACCTCGACCCCACCGTGATGACTTTTGTGATGCTCGACTTGACGGGCGCTGTGGTGATGCGCGTGCGTAAGCCGACTCCGACCGAGACTGATCCGGCGAAGATCATCAATAAGATCGGTCGTGAACTTTCGAAACTCATTGCGTCATCCGGCGTGGACAAGGATCGGATTGCCGGCGTAGGCATCGCGGCGCCAGGGCCCATCGATAGTGTTCTGGGCACCGTGGTCGATCCTCCGCACCTCACCGGCTGGCATCGAGTGCCGCTGAGAGACGCACTGGGTGACGCCACCGGGCTGCCGGCCATTTTGGACAAAGACGTTACGGCGGCAGCAATCGCTGAAATGTGGGCCGGCGGCGCTAACGGCACGGGAAGCTTTTGTTTTTTCTATCTCGGCACTGGAATCGGAGTCGGACTTGTCGTCGATGACCTTGTCGTGCGGGGTAGCTCCGGAAATGCGGGGGAGATTGGCCACATCGTCACCGACCCGAACGGCCCACCATGCTTCTGTGGGTTGCGCGGCTGCATCGCGGTGACGTGCATGCCGCAAGCTCTCGTGCAGGAAGCAGAGGAGCTCGGTGTTCTTGACGACTCTCGCGTGGGCAACGACACCACATCGGTGGATGCCCGTTTCACGCAGTTGTGCGATGCGGCCAACGACGGGAACGCGATTGCAGTCGAGATAATTGAGCGTTCGGCCGTGCGTCTTTCTCGGGCAGTTGCCGTCGTCGCGAATGTTTTGGACGTTGATCGGGTCGTCTTCGGTGGGCCGTTTTGGGCTCGACTTTCGGAGTTCTATCTGCGCAAAATTCCCGAGTTGCTTGAAGAGCTTCGGGCAGCGCGCCGAATACACCACATCACTCTCAGTGGGTCAGTTGTTGGCGATGATGTCGCAGCAGTCGGCGCGGCGTGCCTGGTGCTTGACCGCGCGCTCGCGCCGAATCCGAAGGCGTTATTGATCGCTCACTAGCGGTTCTCGCTCGATCTAATTTGCGGGTTTCGCATGGTTCTTTGGCGCGCAAAAAAGTATTCGTCAACTCCTTGACATCTATATATCTATTCGATGTACTATTGGCGCAAGGTGCCAAGGGTGGTCTGAAATGCCGTTGGTCCTGGGGTAGCCAAGAACTCAACAGCTATATGGAGCAAAGGAGCACCATGAAAAAGAGCGCAGCAGTCGCGATTTCGGTGATCGCCGTAGGATCCCTCCTCGGTATCGCCGGATGCACGTCCACTCCGTCGGATTCGTCCGAAAAGACCATCAAGGTCTCGTACATCAAGACCGATGCCTTTACCGCCCTCGATGACCTGTTCACCAAGGTGAAGCCTGAGTTTGAGGCAGCGAACCCCGGCGTCACCGTCGAGCTCGATCCGATCGCGGCAACCGACGATGACTACAAGACTAAGTTGGCTCTGTCGCACCGTTCGGCTGAGACCGCGCCAGACGTCTTCTACGAAGACCAAGGCAATGTTCGATCGGATGCCGAGGCTGGCTACTTGCTCGCTCTCGATGACTACGTCGCCAAGTGGGACGATTGGTCCGAATTCACCGACGCGGCGAAACAAGCTGGCGCCGGGGATGACGGCAACATCTACTCGGTCTCGTTGGGAACAGACACTCGTGCCATCTGGTACAACAAAACAGTCATGACCAATGCCGGCATCGACGTGCCTTGGGAGCCCCAGAGCTGGGATGACGTTCTCGTCGCCGCCCGCAAGATCAAGGCGTCAGACCCCAGCGTTGTTCCGTTCAACCTCTATGCCGGTACTGGTACCGGTGAGGGTTCAAACATGCAGGGCTTTTACGAGCTGCTGTACGGCACCGACCTCGGTGGAGATGCGCTGTACGACTCCGAGAGCAACAAGTGGGTTGTCGGTTCCGACGGCTTCACTGAGTCGCTCGAGTTCCTGAAGACCATCTACGACGAAGGATTGGCGCTCACGCCAGCCCAAGCACTCGACCCCAACATCTGGAAGTCAGTCTTCGGCGAAATGTTCCCGAACGCAAAACTCGGTGGCACCGTTGAAGGTTCGTACACTCCGTCATTCTGGGTAGAAGGTGGATCATTCGAGTGGGCTGACTACGCCACAGAAATGGGTGCAACCGCGTTCCCGACTCAAGACGGTCAGGCTCCGGGCGGCGTCAGCATGTCCGGTGGTTGGACTCTGGCCGTTGGCTCGCAGAGCGCGAACCCGCAGTTGGCGTTCGACTTCATGGCTCAGGCATTGAGCTTCGAGAATGCTCTGGAATATGACAATGTCAACGCCCAAATCGCTGTTCGCAAGGATGTCGCGGCAGATGAGAGCTACCTCGGCGCGAACCCGTTCGTTGGCGCCGTAACCGATCTCGTTGAAGTCACGCACTTCCGTCCATCAACGAGCATCTACAACCAGATCTCCGTTGAAGTTCAGAAGGCATCCGAAGCGGTTATTACCGGCAAAATGTCACCGGCTGAAGCTGCTGCGTCGTATGACGCCGCGGTGACGAGCATCGCTGGTGATGACATGGTGATCGAGAAGTAACCCTTCCCATGCGCACCAGAATCGAACCGAGACCACGGAACAGGAATCGCCCGAAGTGACTGCAGAAGTGATCTCGACGACTCAAGGTGCACGAGACGGACGGAGGCCCGGACCCCAGCGTTCGGGCCGCCGTTCGGCTCTGAAGAAGATCTCCCGCGTAGTGCGGATGATTCCGCTCGTTCCTGCGATCATCATCATGGTGGTGTTCCTGGCCGGACCCATTATCTGGTCGTTCTATGGCTCGCTTACCAACGCCGCCCTTTCCGGTGCGAACGCCGCGAACAGCTCCTTTATCGGGCTCGACAATTACGTCAAGCTTTTCAATGACCCGGTATTTCCGCAGTCGTTGTGGATCACGATTGTTTTCACTTTGGCATCGGCGGTCATTTCGCAGAACGTGCTTGGACTGGGGATCGCCCTCGTCGTCACGCGGGCGAACAAGAGGCTCGCGACAATCGTCAGCTCAACGGTTGTTGGTGCATGGATCCTGCCGGAAATTGTCGCCGCCTTCGTTTGTTACGCGTACTTCAGCCAAGACGGAACGCTCAACCAGATTTTGGCGCTCGTAGGGCTGACAGGCCCCAATTGGCTTTACACCTTCCCCCTGCTGGCGGTCGTCTTGGCGAACCTCTGGCGTGGAACCGCCTTCTCATTGTTGGTTTACCAAGCAGCGCTCAACGACGTGCCGCCGGAGATCTCAGAAGCGGCGATGATCGACGGCGCAGGGGGTGCGAAGCGGCTCTTCTTCGTCACCATTCCCATGATCAAAAACACGATTACGACGAACCTGATGCTGATCACCCTTCAGACGCTGTCGGTCTTCACCCTTATCTATGTGATGACCTCAGGTGGACCGGGCAACGACAGCACGACCCTGCCGATCCTCGCGTACAAAGAGGCTTTCCGATTCGGCAACATCGGCTACGGAACCGCTATCGCGACAATTCTCCTGTTGATTGGTGCTGTCTTCTCCATCATCTACATTCGGGCAGCACGCCCCTCGAAGGACTAGGACAATGACAACTACTACTAGTCCCCAGCCCGCGAAACGTAAGCCGAGCGTCCTTTCTCTGGCATCTCCCCAACGACGGATGTCGGCAATCCTCGCGAATTCGGCGCTCGTCGTGGTCGGTGTGAGCTTCCTGCTCCCTCTGGTCTGGCTCGTCTTTGCGGCCTTCGACCCGAATGCGACCTACAAAACCCAGATTCCGCAGACGGTGACGTTCGACAACTTCGCCGCCGTACTCACGCCTGAATTGACCTTCATCCCGATGCTCAACAGTCTGATCATCTCGGTCGGAACAGCCACCGTGACAATCGTGGCAGCGCTTCTGGCGGCGTATCCACTTTCGCGCTACCAGTCGCGCTTCAACAAGCCATTCATGTACACGGTGCTTTTCGGAACGAGCCTTCCGATCACGGCGATCATGGTGCCGGTTTACCTCTTGTTTGTGCAAATGAATCTGCTCGACTCAATGCCGGGAACAATCTTCTTCATGGCCGCCTCGGCGCTGCCCATTGCCATCTTCATGACCAAGAACTTCATGGACTCAGTGCCCATCAGTTTGGAAGAAGCGGCCTGGATGGACGGCGCTTCTGCAATGCGAGCACTCGGCTCGATCGTTGTCCCCCTCATGCGCCCCGGCATTGCTGTGGTCGCGATCTTTGTCTTCTTCCAGGCATGGGGAAACTTCTTCGTCCCGTTCATCCTTTTGCTGTCGCCAAGCAAGCAGCCAGCAGCAATCAGTATTTATACCTTCTTCGGACAGTACGGCTCCATCGCCTATGGAGAGCTCGCCGCGTTCTCACTCATCTATGCAGTGCCCGTCATGGTGCTCTACGTGGTGGTGTCCCGCGGCATTGGTGGATCGTTCGCCCTAGCCGGGGCTGTTAAGGGATGACGCAGAAAATTGGCCGCACGGCGACGGTGCCGTGTTCGAGTTTGGGGCTAGGGAGCCAACATGCATGAAAATCGAGCGCTGAGTGAAGCGCGGATCGATCGCTTCTTCAATGAACGACTTGTACCGAACGTGTACCGCGAAACAGCACCGCTATCGATAGCCACCTGGATCGTTCCGGGGGAGCCTGTCGCTTTCGCCGAAGCCCGCCAGGCGGAGTATGCCTCGTTCGCCGTCGGAAGCATGTGGGGTCGTCCGTGGGGAACCGTCTGGTTCCATGTCACGGGGAGCGTCCCCGAGCACTGGCGCGCTGCGGATGCCGTAGTCGAGGTCGTCGTCGACCTCGGCTTCAGTGCTGGTCTTCCCGGTTTTCAGGCCGAGGGCCTTGCCTTTGCCCCTGACGGTCGCATCCTGAAAGCGATTGAGCCTTACAACGACTATCTCCCTGTTGATGTGGCAGCGGGCTCTGTCGATCTTTATCTCGAGGCAGCATCGAACCCCAATGTCGCTGCCGGCTTTGCATTTACGCCGACGGCGCTTGGCGACCTTGCGACTGCTGGCAACGAATTGCAGTATCAACTCAAGCGGTTAGACCTTGCGTGGATGGATTCCCCGGTCTGGGAACTGGTGCAAGATGTCCGTGCCCTTCGAGGGCTCATGGCCGAACTTGCCGACACCCTTCCGCGGCGTCACGAGATTCTTCGCGCGCTCGGAAACATGGTGGATGCCATGGACCCGACCGACATCTCCGGTACGGCCATTGCGGGTCGAGAAGCCCTCGCCGGAGTGCTTGCGAGCCCCGCGTATGCGAGTGCCCACCGTCTGGCCGCTATCGGGAATGCGCACATCGATAGTGCGTGGCTGTGGCCGGCCCGGGAGACGGTTCGCAAAGTTGCGCGCACTTTTTCGAACGTTCTCGCGCTCATGGAATCCGACCCCGACTTCACGTTCGTCGCGTCATCCGCCCAGCAGTTTGAATGGTTGAAGGCATCGCAGCCTGAGCTTTTTGAACGGGTCAAGGCACAGGTTGCCGCTGGCCGGTTCATCCCCGTTGGCGGAATGTGGGTGGAGTCAGACACCAACATGCCGGGGGGCGAAGCGCTCGCCCGCCAGTTCATCGCCGGCAAGCGTTTCTTCATGGAAGAGTTCGGCGTCGAACCGGTCGAGGCGTGGCTCCCCGACTCATTCGGCTATTCGGCAGCGCTCCCGCAAATCGTGTCAGCTGCCGCTTCGAAGTGGTTCCTGACCCAGAAGATTTCGTGGAACGAAACCAACACGATGCCGCACCACACCTTCTGGTGGGAGGGCATCGACGGCACACGCGTCTTCACGCATTTTCCGCCGGTCGACACCTACGCCTCTGAAGTATCAGCAAAAGAACTTGCTCGCGCAGAACGGCAATACGCCGAGAAGGGGCAGGGCACTAGTTCACTGCTTCCCTTTGGATGGGGTGACGGCGGTGGCGGACCGACTCGTGAGATGTTGGCGGCGGTCACTCGAACCGGCGACCTCGAAGGTTCGCCGCGCACCCAGCACGCCACACCAGCCCAGTTCTTTGGCGAAGCTCACGCCGAATATGCGGATGCGCCAGTCTGGTCTGGCGAGCTCTATCTCGAGCTCCACCGCGGAACCCTCACTTCGCAGGCAAAAACCAAACGCGGTAATCGCCGAAGCGAGCACCTATTGCGCGAGGCCGAACTCTGGGCGACCGCGGCGGCAGTGCTTCGCGGGGCCGAGTACCCCTACGACGCCGTGGAGGCGGCGTGGAAGACGGTGTTGCTGCAGCAATTTCACGACATCCTTCCTGGTTCCTCGATCGCGTGGGTGCATCAGGAGGCTGAAGCCAACTATGCGCGGGTCGAAGCGGAACTCTACGACGTCACGATGAATGCTCTGGCTGAACTTGCCGGAGAGGGAGACGATGAACTCGTCTTCAACTCTGGCCCCTTCGCACGCAACGGCGTCGACGGCATCTCTGGTTCCGTCCGTAGACCGGCCGCGGTGACCGCCGCCCCGCAGCCGAGCGGTGACGGCTTCGTTCTCGACGATGCACGTACTCGAGTGACGTTGGATGCTCGCGGACTCATCATTTCGCTGGTCGATCTGGTTGCTGGCCGCGAACTTATCCCTCGTGACCAGCCCGGAAACCTGTTGCAGTTGTTCCGCGACACTCCTAACCAGTGGGATGCGTGGGATATCGATGAGAGCTACCAGCGCGACCTGCAGAACCTCACCACTGTCGACTCGATCGGGCTCACTGGCGATGGCACTGGGGTTCGGATCGAGCGATCGTTTGGTGAGTCGCGAGTGGTCCAAGAGTTAAGACTCAACTCAGAAACCGGGGCCATCGATATTGAAGTCAGTGTCGATTGGCACGAGACCCAGAAGCTACTGAAGCTCGCCTTTCCCTTGGACATTCACGCCGAGCGCGCGGCATCCGAGATCCAGTTCGGCCACATTTTTCGGCCAACACACTCAAATACGTCATGGGATGCTGCGCGCTTCGAAACCGTCGCACACCGCTGGGTTCATGTTGGCGAGCCAGGCTACGGTGTCGCGATCGCGAACGATGCGACCTATGGCTACGACATCCGACGTGGGGGAGAAGACGGAAGTGCCACGTCCACCGTCGTTCGGGCGTCGCTGTTGCGCGCACCGCTCTTTCCCGACCCAGAATCTGATCAGGGCACGCATGAGTTCACGTTCTCCCTCACAGCGGGGGCGGACATTGCCGATGCCGTCTCTGAGGGTTACCGACTCAACGTGCTTGAACGTGTGGTTCGTGGTTCAGGCGAAGTGCCTGCACTGTTCACCTGCAGCAATAGCGCGGTCATCATCGAGACCATCAAGCTTGCCGAAGATCGTTCGGGAGATGTGGTGATTCGTCTGTACGAATCGCTCGGATCTCGAGTGCGTGCGACGATCACGCCAGAATTCGGATGGCGGTCGGTTGTTCAAACTGATCTGCTCGAGCGAGCCATCAGCCGGACCGCGATTGACGACGATGACGAGGGCGACGTGTCGGTTACTGTTCGCCCATTTCAGATCGTTACGCTGCGATTCACGCGCAACTAGCGGCCCGAGACAGCCATCAGAAGGCTCGGATGCGGCGATAAACCGTATCCAGAAGTTCAAGTCCCGCAAGATTTGCCGATCTTTCGCTCTCTACAGCCCGCTATCGGAAAACGCACAACCTTAGGCACGGTAGGCTTTCCCCTTGGCGCGCGTCTCTTGGAGCCGACCAATTTGGCACCGTTTCGCCGCCGTCCCCACTCACCATTACGCGCGGATTGGAATGAGCAGCGTGGATCTATTTGAGTACCAGGCCAGAGACGTATTTGAGTCGTATGGCGTACCAGTACTTGCCGGCCTAATTGCCGACACCCCAGAAGAAGCCAAAGCAGCAGCCGAGAAAATCGGTGGAACCGTTGTAGTCAAGGCTCAGGTCAAGACCGGCGGTCGCGGCAAAGCGGGTGGTGTCAAGGTTGTTCACAACGCCGATGACGCCTTCGCCGCAGCCGAGCAGATCCTTGGTCTCGACATCAACGGCCACACGGTCAAGCGAGTAATGATTGCTGCCGGTGCTCGCATCGCGCAGGAGTTCTACTTCTCCGTGCTGCTCGACCGAGCAAACCGCTCCTACCTCTCGCTGTGCAGCGTTGAAGGTGGAGTGGAGATCGAGGTGCTTGCTGTTGAGCGCCCCGAGGCTCTCGCCAAGATCGAGGTCAACCCGCTCACGGGTATCGACCTCGCCAAGGCCACTGAAATCGCGAAGGCTGCCAACTTCCCGGCAGAGCTCGTCGACAAGATCGCTCCCGTTTTCGTGAAGCTGTACGACGTCTACAAGGGCGAAGATGCAACTCTCGTTGAGGTCAACCCTCTCGTGATCACCGAAGACGGCGACATTGTTGCCCTCGACGGCAAGGTATCGCTCGACGAGAACGCAGACTTCCGTCACCCCAAGCACGCTTCGCTCGAAGATGCAGCGGCAGCTAACCCCCTCGAGGCGAAGGCTAAGGCCAACGGCCTCAACTACGTCAAGCTCGACGGTGAAGTTGGTGTCATCGGTAACGGTGCCGGCCTCGTCATGTCGACGCTGGATGTTGTTGCCTACGCTGGCGAAAACCACGGCAATGTGAAGCCAGCCAACTTCCTTGACATCGGTGGCGGAGCATCCGCAGAGGTCATGGCTGCTGGGCTCGACGTTATTCTCAATGACCCTCAGGTCAAGAGCGTGTTCGTCAACGTTTTCGGTGGAATCACCGCGTGTGACGCTGTTGCTAAGGGAATTGTGGGTGCGCTCGCAGAACTCGGCAGCGCAGCAAACAAGCCTCTCGTTGTCCGTCTCGACGGCAACAAGGTCGAGGAGGGTCGCGCGATTCTTGCTGAAGCGAACCACCCCCTCGTGACGCTAGCCGCCTCTATGGACGAGGGCGCCGACAAGGCCGCCGAACTCGCCAACGCCGCGAAGTAAGGAACCGAGCATGTCAATTTTCCTCAACAAGGATTCCAAAGTCATCGTTCAGGGCATCACCGGCGGTGAGGGCACCAAGCACACCGCTCTCATGCTCGCTGCTGGCACCCAAGTTGTTGGCGGCGTCAATGCCCGCAAGGCCGGCACGACGGTAGTTCACGGTGACGTTGAGCTGCCCGTGTTCGGCACTGTTGCTGAAGCAATGGAGAAGACGGGGGCGGATGTTTCGATCGCTTTTGTTCCTCCGGCCTTCACCAAGGATGCCGTTGTCGAAGCTATCGACGCTGAGATCCCGCTGCTCGTCATCATCACCGAGGGTGTTCCCGTCGGCGACTCTGCCGAGTTCTGGGCTTACGCGCAGGAGAAGGGCAACAAGACCCGCATCATCGGGCCGAACTGCCCCGGAATCATCACGCCAGGTGAAGCACTCGTCGGCATCACGCCAGCGAACATCACCGGCAAGGGCCCGATCGGTCTCGTCTCCAAGTCGGGAACGCTCACCTACCAAATGATGTACGAACTCCGTGACCTCGGATTCTCGACCGCAATCGGCATCGGTGGCGACCCCATCATCGGCACCACGCACATTGACGCTCTCGCAGCGTTCGAGGCTGACCCCGAGACCAAGGCCATCGTCATGATCGGTGAAATTGGTGGAGACGCTGAAGAGCGTGCCGCTGACTACATCAAGGAGCACGTCACGAAGCCTGTTGTTGGCTACGTTGCTGGCTTCACAGCCCCCGAGGGTAAGACCATGGGTCACGCTGGTGCGATCGTTTCTGGCTCAGCCGGAACCGCTCAGGCCAAGCAAGAAGCTCTTGAAGCCGCTGGTGTAAAGGTCGGCAAGACGCCGTCTGAAGCCGCCAAGCTCATGCGCGAAATTCTCGAAACTCTGTAGCAAGAACCTTTCGCTACGGCCAAGCGCCGCTCGTCTTCGTGACGGGCGGCGCTTGTGGTTTAAGCACTTAGATTGCTGTGTCAGGCGTGCGGCGAAATCGCGCTAGGCGTGCGGTGCGGGATCGAGTTCGGCTTGGGGAACGCGAGTTCCGCTACGTTGCGCGGCGGCTCCCGCGAGCACGACGAGGCCGATGCCGATCCACTGCACGAATGACGGAATCTGGTGCAGCACGATGAGGCCGACGATCACTCCGAAGGCGGGTTCGAGCGCCATGAGTGTTCCGAATGCCGTGTGGGTCATCCGGCGCAGCGCCAGCATCTCGAGCCCGAAGGGCAGCACGGGTGAGAGCAGGGCCAAGCCGAGTGCGATCGGCAACACGCGCCAGTCGAAGTCGGGAATGACCTGGGGTGCTCCCACGAACGTTGCCATGAGGGCAGCAATCGGGATGGTCATTGACAGCGAGCTGATGCCCGAGAAACGGTCACCGACTTTTTGCGTGAGCAAGATGTAGCTACCCCAGCCCACTCCGGCCAGCAGTGCGAAACCAACACCGACGAGGTTCGTTTCGCCCTCCCACGGTTCGGTGAGCAGCACAACGCCGACCAGCGCCAGACCGGGCCAGGCGAGCATCCGGGCACTACCGCTTCGAATGGCGGCAACCGCGAGCGGTCCCAAGAATTCGATGGCCACGGCGGTGCCGAGCGGGATGTGTTCGAGCGCCGAGAGGAAGGCGACTGACATAACCGCGGTGGCGACGCCCAGCCCGAGAATCGGGGCGATGTCTTGACGACGGATGCGACGCACCTGTGGGCGCGCAACCATCAAGAAGATGATGCCGCCAAATACCAACCGCAGCCACGCGGTTCCGCCGGCGCCAACTTGCTCAATGAGCCCAACCGAGAAGGCCGAGCTCAGTTGGATCATCATCATGGCGGCGACCGCCATCGACCACGCGGGCAGTGGCTCGCGCGTTGTGGCGGTCATGGTGCAGTCACTAGGCGCCGTGAAAGGGAAACGGCAGGATTGATAGCAGTGAGCGCGGCCACGAGGGCGTCGCCCGCAGCCCGCAGCGCATCATCCGTCATTGGTTTGAGCGCGTCAAAAATGAAGAAACCTGTGGTGGTGTCATCGCTGAGCGCGGTGCGGGGCCCTTGACGCCAGTTCCAGCGACGGCAGGTCACACCGGCATCGTCACGCCAGACAACTTCGCCGGCGCTCGGATGCTCCACGACTGCTTCGCCGTTGGCGAAGGCTTCGAAGGTCTCGTCTCCGACAGCGCGCACGAGGCGTGCTGGTCCGGCGTAGAGGGCGAGGTCTTCGCCGCCGACCGGCACTTGGTGCAGCACCGAGATTGCGTTGTAAATGTCGGTGAGCGCGTTCACGCGGGGGAGACCTTCGGCGGCGCGACGTGTGAGAGCTTCGAGGCTGTTGCGGGTGCGCTGCGGCTTGGCACCGAACGTGCGGTACGCCTCGCGCCAGGCGGCAATGTGCGGCAGCTCCTCGACGGGCTGATCGGCGAGAAGGCTGCGGGCATGAGTCTCGGCCGCGTGGATGAGTTCGTCGCTCGCCGTGTTGCTGGGCGCAGCATCCAGTCCCTCGATCACGAGGAGCAGTGCGCGGTAGTCAGGCCGAAGCTCGAAAACAGGCGCGTCGACTGAGGCGGAGTTCAAGAAGTCGTCGTGAGCCTTGGTGCTAGACATGGGATGTCTCCGTTCGGTGTGACGCGCCGATGCCCGGTTCCAACACGGTCAAGACGAATCGTGTGGGCTCGGGGCTCTGGTTGTTGTAGGTGTGGTCTTCGTCGCCGGGGAACGCCAGCGAGTCTCCGGCTCCGAGCGCGAACGTCTCGGAGGCGACGGTCATCGTGATTTCGCCCTCGAGCACGTGCAGCAGCTCTTGAGTGCCGGCGCTGTGCGCTTCGCTCGAATGTGAGTCGCCGGGCATGAAAGTCCACTCCCACAACTCGAGGGCCTCGGGGGTGTTGCTGGAGGCCATCAGGATGCCGCGACCACCCTTCTCACCCGTCCAGAGCGCTGCGCCAGCACCGGCGCGCGTGACCTTCGCCTGCTGGGTCGTTGGCGGCTCCACGAGGGCGGGCAGGCTCACGCCAAGGGCTTCGCTGAGGCGGAGCAGGGTTCCCACGCTCGGATTCGCCGCGCCCTGCTCGACGTTGACAACCATGCGGCGGCTGACTCCGGCTTGCTCAGCGAGCTGGTCGAGAGTCAACTTGCGCGCTTGCCGCTCGTTCTTGACACGGGTGCCGATCGTGCGCGCCAGAAGTTCGGTGGGTTCATCCATCAGTGCAGCATAGTGCACTCATAGTGCACTGCGCTATCAGCTTCTGCCGGTGAGCGTGCCGCTGCCGTTGCCGACTTACTCGCGCAGCTCGTGCCTCACGGGCTTGAGCCGTTGCGGTGCGTCGGCTGCCTCGGGGAACTCGCACGTGAAGCGACCGGAGTAGCCAAAGAGGAACCCCCAGAGTCGATTGCGCACTTCGAGGGAGATCACGAACTCGTTCGTCTCATCGTCGAACGATTCCGTGAGATTGGCGCGACCGCTGAAGAGCATGGGAAAGCGGAACGCGATCGGGCCCTCGTAGAAGCGCTGGGCATCCGACCTCAATTGCAGAGAACCGTCGTCGGTCACTGTGAGCTCGAGATCTACGGCGAGGTGCTGGTGGGTGCCCAAGTAGTCGACGATGCGGTCGCCGGCCTCGTTGAGCACCATCGTTGCATCGAAACGCGTTGGCTTGCTTCGCACCGAGTACTCGCGCACAAAGGTGATGGTCTCGCGGCCGAAAGGGTCACGGTAGGGGTAGTTCTCGATACGGAATGCAACATTGCTACCGATGTCTGGTGTCAGGATGTTGCGGAACCAGCCGATCCACAAGAAGGGGACCGTCCACCACGGGCCGCGCCGGATGTTCGACATGACGCCAGTGCCCACTGCGGCGTAGCAGGAATCGAGTCCAACTCCGAAACGCTTCTGGAGCATGGGGTGCAGACGATCGAAGTCGTCGCCGAGCACGGTGGCGAACATCGAAGTCATGGTGCCTCCAAGGCGGACAGAGTGGCGGGAGCGTCATCCATCGCCCGCCCGCGACGCGGGGTGCGCCGACAGCGGCCAGCATGCGGATGCCCTGGTTTCCAGAAGGCAAGCGGTGAGTGCGGTGCGATGTCGCTTTCGGCCCACAAGCGTAGGCTGTCGAAACTCCAAGCGGTGAGCCATCCAACCATGGGGCGGATGAGGATACGGTCGAGAAAGTTGCCCCAGGCCGGCTCGTAGTCGTAGCCGGTAATGAAGCGCGTGCCGCCGGGGATCGGAACATAGCGCCAGTAGCCGCGGCCGTCGCCGAGCGGGGAGAGGCGGTCAGTGGTCGTGAATCGCAGAGCAGAGGTGCGGGTGCCGTCTGGCCTCGTGATCTCGCCGCGGGTCGTGCCCGTTCCCACGATCGTGTGCAAGGGCATGCGACGTTCATAGCGAAAGCGATATCCGTCATCGTCGAGCGTGTCGAACGGGATGATGCGACTGAATCGCAGATCCCAGCGGCTGTGGTTCTCGGTCTCTTGCGTAAGGCGCCAGACGGTATCGATATCGGCCGCGATATCAATCTCAACGTAGATTGCTGGGGACCTCATGACTCCAGTATGCGGGAGTTGTGACGTCGCTCGTGAGGTTTCGTCGCACAAAATCTGGGTTTCTTATCGTGGCCGCAAGGGCGCCTCATTCCCTGTCCCCCTAATAGTGGACAATGTGTCACGTTATGGTAACGATGGACTATGGGGGACCCCCTGTAAAGGGGTAGAACGCCCTTATAGTGGCAATTGGCGAGTGCCCGACCGCCACAACGCACGACCACATCAGTAGTCCCATTCAACGAAGAATAGGAACATTCGTGAGCATTCGAAGAGTCATATCGGTGGTGGCAACGACAACTCTTGTCGCCACTTCCCTGGTTACCGGCGCCGCACTCGGCGCCACAGCTGCACCAGCATCCATTGGTGGCGGCGGCCAAACTGAATTCACCCCCGGACGTTACATCGTCACAATGGTGGATCAGGCTGCAGCAACCTACGACGGCGGCGTTCGCGGATTCGACGCGACAACGCCTCCCGACGGTGAGCAACTCAACCCTCGCCGGCAAGTAGTGCAGGACTACACCGAGTATTTGGAAGAGAAGCAAGAGGATGCCGCGGCATCCGTCGGCGCTGATATCGACTACTCGTACACGCTCGCGACAAACGGCTTCTCGGCCGATCTGACCGCAGCCCAAGCAGTGGCCCTCTCGGCTAACAAGCTGGTGGCCTCGATCGTGCCCGACGAATTGAAGAAGATCACGGCGGCGCAACGCTCAACAGAGTTCCTCGGCCTTGAAGGCGCAGAAGGACTGTGGGCATCCATCGGCGGTGCGGAGACTGCGGGGGAAGGAATCGTTGTCGGCGTGCTCGACACCGGATTCGCTCCTGAAAATCCGGCCTTCGCCGGTGACGCCCTCGGCAGCACGGCAGGCGCAGCACCCTACCGGGACGGTGACGCAACCGTATTTGCTAAGGCCGACGGCCAGACCTTTACTGGTGCGTGCATCGAAGGCGAGCAATTCACGGCCGACGATTGCACCACCAAGGTGATCAGTGCCCGCTACTTTGTTGACGGCTTTGGAGCCGGCAACCTCGGCGACGCCAGCGTCGGAGAGTATGTCTCTCCCCGAGACGGTGATGGCCACGGATCGCACACTGCGAGCACCGCTGCCGGAAACCTCGAAGTAGACGCTAACGTTGGCGGCAACGCACTCGGATACTTCTCCGGTGTCGCCCCCGCTGCCAAGATCGCCGCCTACAAGGTCTGCTGGAGTGGTCCGGATCCGGTCGTTACGACCGACGACGGCTGTGCATCCACTGACCTTCTTGCCGCAATCGACCAGGCGGTCGCTGACGGTGTTGACGTGATCAACTATTCGATCGGTGGAGGCGCTGCTACGAGCACCGTTTCGCCAACTGACCAGGCCTTCCTCGGTGCTGCTGCTGCCGGCGTTTTCGTCGCAGCCTCCGCCGGAAACGATGGCCCGGGAGCAACGACACTCGACAACGCAGCCCCCTGGATCACTACCGTTGCCGCAAGCACCATTCCGAACTACGAAGCCACTGTCACTCTCGGTGACGGCCAAGAATTCGCCGGTGCCTCGATCACAGTCGACCTCGACCCCGCCGCAGAGCCGCTGACAGGCGAACTCGTGAACGCTGCGGATGTTGCCCTTGCTGGTGCCGTTGACCCCAACCTGTGCCTTGCCGACACTCTCGATCCCGTTCTCGTTGAGGGCAAGATCGTTGTCTGTGAGCGCGGAGTGATCGCCAGAGTAGACAAGTCGGACGAGGTCGCTCGCGCTGGCGGTATTGGCTCGATTCTGGTGAACGTGACCCCGAGCTCGACAGACCTCGACACTCACGTGATTCCGACCATCCACCTAGATGCTCGGTACCACGATCAAGTTCTTGCCTACGCGGCGACCGCGGGGGCAACGGCAACGTTCACCCCGGGAAACGACACTGCCTACCAGCCGCCAACGCCGCAAGTGGCGGGATTCTCGTCCCGTGGTCCCGTTGAGGCCGATGGCAGCGACATCGTCAAGCCAGACATTTCGGCACCCGGCGTAGGAATTCTCGCCGCCGGTGCGAACGCTGAAGGTGCCGACCCGACGTTCCAACTGTTGTCAGGAACATCGATGTCATCGCCGCACATCGCCGGTCTCGCCGCGCTGTACCTCGGTGAACGCCCCAATGCGACCCCAGCGGAAATCAAGTCGGCATTCATGACCACCGCCTACGACACCGTTGACGGCGACGGCGACCCCGTCACCGACCCCTTCACTCAGGGTGCTGGTCACGTTGACCCGACGAAGTTCTTTGAACCCGGTCTGCTCTACCTCAACGGGATCGGCGATTGGCTGTCGTACATTGAAGGTGCTGGCTATGACGTGCTCGACCCCGCGGTCGTCGCAATTGATCCCAGCAATCTCAACCTGGCATCCATCGGGATTGGTTCGTTGACAGCACCAGAGACGATCACCCGCACCGTGACCTCCACTCAGGCTGGAACGTTCGAGGCATTCATCGCGATCCCTGGAATCGACGCAACGGTGTCGCCATCAACGCTGACCTTTGGCGCTGCAGGCGAAACTCAGAGCTTCGAGGTGACCTTTAGTCGAACGGATGCTGCTCTCGATCAGTTCACCACCGGAGCGCTCACCTGGACCAGCGGCGACACCGCAGTGCACAGCCCCGTTGCCGTGCGCCCCGTCACCATCGAGGCTCCAGCATCGGCAAGCGGAACCGGAACGTACGGCGCCGTTGACATCACTGTCACCCCTGGCGGAACCGGCGACATCCCGCTGGTCTCGACAGGACTGACTGCCGGCGTCTTCTACGAAGATCCCACGGGAGTCGAAGCCGACCATTCGGGTTCGGGTGCCAGCGGTGATGAGTTCACCTATGACGCGACAGTGCCAGAGGGAACGACGTATGCGCGATTCGATCTCGACTCGATCGATGACACCGCAGACCTCGACCTGATCGTGTACCTGCTCGACGAGACAGGAACGCCGATCGCAGGCTGGCAGTCCGCCACCGGTGACGCAGACGAGCGAGTGAACCTCGCAGATCCGACGCCTGGCAACTACTTGGTCATCGCTTCGGTCTACGCGGCCAATCCCACAACCGCATTTGATGTGCGAACCTTCGCGGTCGTCCCTGGTGCTGGAGAACCCCTCGGATTGACCCCGGCGGTTCTCTCGGGTGTTCAGGGCGAGCCAGCGACGTATACGGCATCGTGGGAAGGCCTTGCGCCATTCACGAGTTACCTTGGCCTCATTAGCTACGGTGACACCGGCGCAAGCACTGCGCTCGACATCATCACGCAAGAAGATGTTGTGCCAGGTACCCCGGTAAACACTGTGTTGCCGTCGATCTCAGGCAAGCCGAACGTCGGCAAGAAACTCACCGCTAATCCCGGCGAGTGGGATGTCGATGGGCTGAAGTTCAGCTACCAGTGGCAAGCAGATGGCACCGCTATTGTGGGCGCTGACAAGCGCAAGTACACGGTTACTCCCGCTGACGAAGGCAAGGCAATCTCGGTTGTCGTCACCGCAAGCAAGAAGGATCTGCCGAGTGCGACGGCCACGTCAGAGTCGGTGATGATCAACTACAGCTCGAGTGTGAGTCTGTCGGTCAGCCGTCACATTGCGTTCTCCTGGAACACGGTGAGTGCGACCGTCAAGGTGGCCACCGGTGCGGATGCTGCCGCGGCGGGAACGGTAAAGGTCATGGTCGACGGTAAGAAGGTCGACACCATCACTCTGAGTGAAGCGGACAACGGGAAGGTGACGGTGAAGCTACCGAAGCTTGATCGTGGACTGCACCAAGTGTCAGCACAGTTCGTTCCGGCTGATGACACTGTGACTGGCTCGACTAGTCGCAACGATTGGGTGTGGATCGTCTTCTAGGCGGTACACGCTGAAGTGCCACAGCAACGGCTGGTCGTCCCCACAGGCGGCTGGCCGTTGTTGGCGTTAGCCGTCGGCGTCTTTAGCTGTCGGCGTTTCTAGCCGTCCGCGTCTCTAGTCGTCGGCAGGGCGGCGCACGACGGGCGGCGGCCACGCCGCAAAGCCGAGCTCGCGTGAGATATTGCGCGCGGTCTCCCGCAGCACGTTGAGCACATTGTCTTCTGGTGGCCACTCGCTCGAGGGCATCACGACGGCGACCGCGGCAATAACGCTCCCGTTGCGGTCAGCGATCGGTGCCGCAATTGACGACTCGCCGAGAACGGCTTCGTCTTCCTCCGTGGCGATGCCGCGCTCGGCAATCTGCGCAAACTGCAGAATGAGTTTCGCGGGATCAGTGATGGTGTCTCCGGTGAGACTGCGGAGAGGTTTCTCGAACAGCTGGTCAGCGGCATCCGCGTTGTAGGTCAACAAAATCTTGCCCATCGCGGAGGCGTGCACGGGGATGGAGAGCCCGGTCTCCGGCATCTGTTCTGTACCGTCTGGCCGGTTGTTGTGGTGGATGACGATGACTTCGTCGAAGAGTTCAGCCCCGAGTCGAGTGGCGAGCCCGGTTCGCTTTGCGAGTTCTTGGGTCCAGCGCATCGCCCGCGCCCGCACGTCGAGGGTGTCGAGGTAGACGTTCGAGAGCTTGAGGAGTGCCGGGCCGAGCATGTAACGGTTGCCGTTGGGCTCTTTTGCGACGAGTCCGTGGGCTTGGAGGGACTTGACGATGCCGTGCACTGTCGATGGGGGGAGTCCGAGAAGGCCGGCGAGTTCGGTGATTCCGAGATGGCGTGCGCCCTGAAGTGATGAGAGCACTTGTGCTGCTCGATCGATCGATTGGATCAACGCTGCTCCCCGTCATTAGGTCGGTATTCATTATGTCTGCAGTGACTGTTTACTTTTGCAGCATCTCCGCTTGACAAGATGATAGTGAACGTAGCATATTCGACATTATCGAATAACGTTCCGATATTACGGAATACGGCGACACCCGGTCGCACGAACAGGTTGAGTTCAAAGGAGAACTAATGGATGAGAACAAGCAGTGGCAAAAGCTGGCTGCAGAGTTTCTAGGAACCGCTTTTCTGGTATTCGTCGGCGTTGGCTCTGTGCCCGCGACCTTCATCCTGAACGGTGACGAGCCCTTCACAATGGCGAGCCTCGGAATCATTTCGTTCGCCTTCGGTCTCATCGTTGTCGTCACGGTGTACGTGTTCGGTTACATCTCCGGCAACCACATCAACCCGGCAGTCACTATCGGTCTCGCCGTCGCCGGCAAGTTCGCGTGGCGTGAAGTTCCCGGCTACCTCGTCGCTCAGCTTCTCGGTGCTACCGCCGGTGCGTTCGCGATCGTTGGCGTTCTCGGCCAGG
Source organism: Salinibacterium sp. M195 (assembly GCF_019443965.1). GTDB lineage: Bacteria > Actinomycetota > Actinomycetes > Actinomycetales > Microbacteriaceae > Rhodoglobus. The sequence continues at coordinate 1,135,194 of NZ_CP040814.1, forward strand.
CCGCAGTAGACGCCGGCTTGGGAGTCGCCTCCTTCAATCCAGACACGATCCCCGTTGGCCAGGCATTCTTCGCTGAGTTCATCGGTACGTTCATCCTCGTCTTTACCGTCTTCGGTGTTATCCACCGCAAGGCAGCCCCCGGCTTCGCCGGACTCGCGATCGGTTTCGTCGTGTTCGCCGCCATCATTCCTGTTGGTCCGATCACCGGCGCATCCATCAACCCGGCCCGGACCACCGGCCCGATGCTCGTTCAGCAGATCATGGGCGGGCAAGTCGCATGGGAGCAGCTGTGGGTCTACCTCGCCGCTGAGCTGCTCGCCGGCGTACTCGCCGCTCTCGCGTTCGGCTTCATCTCGAAGACCGCCGCAGACAACACCACCCTCACCGAGGTACTCACGGAAGAGAAGGCCAAGTAATGAAGAAACTCATCAACACCCCAGAGTCGGTACTCGCCGACGCGCTCGCCGGCATTGACGCTGCGCACCCCGAGCTGAAGGTCGACCACGTCAACCGCGTGATCTACCGCGCAGAACCCACCCGCGCCGGCAAAGTCGCCCTCATTTCCGGTGGCGGCTCGGGCCACGAACCGCTCCACGGAGGCTTCGTAGGCTTCGGGATGCTCGACGCGGCATGTGCCGGTGAAGTCTTCACCTCGCCAACCCCCGATCAGATACAGGAAGCCACCAAGGTTGCGGACTCCGGCGCTGGCGTACTGCACATCGTCAAGAACTACACCGGCGACGTCATGAACTTCGAGATGGCTGCCGAAATGGCCGAAGCGGAAACCGGAGTGAAGGTTGCCTCGGTCGTCGTCAACGACGACGTAGCCGTTCAGGACTCGCTCTTCACGGCCGGACGCCGTGGCGTTGGCCTCACCGTATTGCTCGAAAAGATCGTCGGCGCAGCAGCTGAAGAGGGACAAGACCTCGCCGCGGTCACCGCACTGGCACACCGAGTCAACGATTCCGGTCGCTCCATGGGGATGGCTCTCACGAGCTGTACCGTTCCCGCGGCAGGAAAGCCGACCTTCGATCTGCCAGACGACATGATGGAAATCGGTGTCGGCATCCACGGAGAACCCGGTCGCCACCGCGAGAAGCTGGCGGATGCCGCCTCGATCGCCAAGCAACTGGTCGACCCGATCCTGTCCGACATGGACTTCACAGGCTCACCAGCCATTGTGATGATGAACGGAATGGGCGGAACCCCGCAGATCGAGCTGTACATCATGTACAACGAGGTCGCGAAGCTACTCGAAGCCGCCGGAGTGCAGGTTGTGCGCAACCTCGTCGGTGACTACATCACGAGTCTTGATATGGCTGGCTGCTCGGTCACCATTCTCAAGGCTGACGAAGAAATGTTGAAACTATGGGATGCCCCGGTGAACACCGCCGGGCTCCGCTGGGGAGTCTAAGAACAATGTCTACAAGCACCATCTCTCTCGACCAACTGATCGCCTGGCTTTCGCGGTTCCGCGATCTCGTGACCGAGAAACAGAGCTACCTGACCGAACTCGATTCGGCCATTGGCGACGCTGACCACGGCTCCAACATGGTCCGCGGCATGAACGCAGTGGTCGAAAAAGTTGGTGCAGCGCCAGCCGCCGCCGCCGATGAACTTCTGAAGTCCGTGGGCATGACCCTCGTCACTTCTGTCGGCGGCGCCGCTGGGCCCCTCTACGGCACTCTCTTCTTGCGGATGGGCGTCAGCGCTGGCTCCGTCACCGAATTGGATGGGGCCGCATTCGGTGCTTCTCTGCGCGCGGGCCTCGACGGTGTTGTTGCGCGGGGCAAGGCCGAAGCGGGCGATAAGACAATGTTCGACGCGATCAACCCTGCGCTGGATGCCTGGGATGCTGCCGTCGCTGGCGGCGCAGACATCGCTGCTGCGGCATCCGCAGCGCTCGCTGCAGCCGAGAAGGGTCGCGATGCAACCGAACCTCTCGTTGCGCGCAAGGGTCGCGCAAGCTACCTCGGAGAACGCAGCGCTGGCCACCTTGACCCTGGCGCCACCTCGAGCACACTACTGTTCCAGGCGCTTGCCGACACCGTAGCGAGCTGAGCATGATTGGGATTGTGGTGGTGAGCCACAGCCCTGCGCTTGCGCAGGCGACGGTGAATCTTGCCCTAGAAATGGTGGGGGAGACCCCGCCGCCGATTGCCATCGCGGCCGGTGCCGGTGAGGGAATCATCGGAACCGATGCCGTGAAGGTTGCTGCAGCGATCGATGAGGTTGCCAGTGGCGACGGCGTTCTCGTCTTTATGGATCTCGGTTCTGCGGTGCTGAGCGGCACCATGGCAACCGAATTCATGAGCACTACCGATGAGGTGAGACTCACGGATGCTCCCTTCGTCGAAGGCCTGATTGCTGCGGTCGTTCTGGCCAATGCTGGGGCGTCGCTTGATGAGGTCGATCGGGAAGCTCGTGCCGCGATGGGGCCGAAACAGAGTCAATTGGCCGATCAAGGTGATGCGCCTGATTCCCCAACGGCACCTGAAACGGCCGCTGCTGCGACCGTTGCTGCGACCGTTGACGAGATCAGCGCCGAGGCTTCGCTGATCAACCCAGACGGTTTGCACTCGCGCCCGGCCGCCGCAATCGTTCAGGCCATCGCCAAACTTGACGCGAAAGTCACGATCGCTGACGTCACTTCGGGCAAAGGTCCGGTGGCAGCGAACAGTCTGATCGGCATCATGTCTCTCGGCGCGACCAAAGACCATGTCGTGAAATTCACCGCGACAGGAGATGCCGCCCAGGACGCGATCGACCTGCTTGTTGCGATGGCCGCAGACGGCTTTGGTGAACTCAATCACTAGTCACCACACTTCGCGGCCCGTGCTGCCTGCCAGACCACTCTTTTGCGGTAAGCCGTAGCCGCAGCGGCCGAGAGTGCGGGTACGCTCGCGTTCGACATGAATCGCCAGCTCACCCTCCTCTTCGCCGCCTTTGAGGCTCTCTTGGTGGTCGCTATCGGTATCGCGATACCGCTGGTTCCGCTCACGCTCTTGTGGGGCATCCACTACGGCCTTGCGATCGACTGGACAGTGTTCTGGCGGTCAGCGGTCGACATCTGGTTAGTCGGCCATGGTGTCGATATCACTGTGGTCCTAGACCCGACCGTCGCGTCGTCTTTGGGCTTTGCTGCCGCGAGCACTCCGGTGACGATCACGATGGCGTTGCTGGGCTTTGCACTGCTTACCGTGCTGCTTGGCGTTCGTGCCGGGCGCCGTGTTGCGGAAACCTCGCACGCACTGCTGGGCACATTTGCCTCCCTTGCCACATTCGGGGCGGCGTCGCTCGTGGTCACTTTCTCCGCCCTGCATCCGGTCGCGCATCCGTCTCTCTGGCAGGGCACACTGCTGCCGACGCTCGTGTTCGCCGTCGGGCTTCTTATCGGCAGTCAGGTCGTCAGCACGAAGAGCCGTGTTGTTGGACCGGTTCGGCGGTGGATTCTCGGATGGCCGGCTCACGTGCGCACTATCGTCGCGACTTCGTTGCGTGGTGGGGCAATCGCTGCTGCCGGCTTGCTGACCATCGCGTCAATCGTCACGACGCTGGCCATTGTGAGTTCCTATGCGGAGATCATTCGCCTGTATGAGGCATTGCACACCGAAGTGCTTGGTGGCGTGGCCGTGACCCTGGGGCAACTCGCCCTTCTGCCCAATATCGTTTTGTGGTCAACCTCATGGTTGGTTGGACCGGGCTTCGCGATCGGGGCAGGGTCGACTGTGTCTCCATTGGCAACAACGTTGGGGCCAATCCCCGCGATCCCTGTGCTTGGCGCGCTGCCGACCGGTGAGTTCGCTTTTGGATTTGTCGGGCTTCTGGCACCCATCATCGTTGGCTTTTTGGCGGCCGCCGTGCTGGGGCCGCGAATCGCGGGGGAGTTGCGACGCCGTGAACTCGCCATAGTGGCCGCGGGTATTGGGCTGACGGCGGCCGCCATTATCGGACTACTCGTGTGGTCGTCTGCTGGAGCCGCTGGCCCTGGCCGACTGAGTGATGTCGGGCCCCAGCCGTTGATAGTGACGGCGTGGGCGTTCGTCGAGTTCTCGATCGCCGCAGGCCTCGGATTGTTGACAGCTGCTCGACCCGAGCGGGCAGATGCCGGGTTCACGCAGCGCTAGGCTGGATGGGTGCTCACACTCGTTGTTTTGATTTCAGGGGGCGGGTCTAATCTCGCTGCCCTCCTCGAAGCGGCCGAAAGCGCCGACTTCCCCGCTCGCGTCATCGCCGTCGGTGCCGACCGCGCTGCCGACGGTCTCGAGCATGCCGAGCATTACGGGATCCCCACCTTCTCGGTGCCGATGTCGAGCTTCGCTAACCGCGATGAGTGGGGCGATGAACTGCTCGAGCAGATTCAGGTCTGGAAAGCCGATCTCGTGGTGTTGAGCGGTTTCATGAAGCTGCTGCCGCCGCGTGTGGTGGAAGCGTTGTCTCCAAACATCATCAACACGCATCCCGCGTACCTCCCCGAATTTCCCGGTGCCCACGCGGTGCGGGATGCTCTCGTTGCTGGCGCGACTCAGACGGGTGCCAGCGTGATTAAGGTCGACAACGGTGTCGATAGCGGTCCGATCATCGTGCAGGAGCGCGTGGCTATCGAACCCGGCGATACCGAAGAACATTTGCACGCCCGGATCAAGCCGATTGAACGCCGACTGCTCGTGCAAACGATCGTCGACATTGCTACCAACCGCATCAACCTAAAGGAACTCTGAATCTCATGAGCGGCCCAAGCCATAACCCTGCGGACTTTCGCGAACGCGATGTAGTTCCTATCCGTCGTGCCCTCATCTCGGTGAGTGACAAGTCGCGGCTTCTCGAACTCGCTGGCGCGCTCGCTGACGCGGGTGTCGAACTGGTTTCGACCGGGTCGACCGCGAAGACAATTGCGGCCGCTGGTCACGAGGTAACCGAGGTATCGAGCGTTACCGGCTTCCCGGAATCGCTCGACGGCCGCGTCAAAACGTTGCACCCCGCCGTTCATGCCGGCATCCTTGCCGATTTGCGCCTCGAATCGCACGAGGCACAGCTCGACGAGCTGGGGATCAAAGCGTTTGACCTCGTCGTAGTGAACCTCTACCCGTTCGTGGAGACCGTCGCCTCCGGTGCTGCTCCCGCAGATATTGTCGAACAGATCGACATCGGCGGCCCCGCCATGGTGCGTGCCTCGGCAAAGAACCACGCCAATGTGGCGATCGTCACGAGCCCCGACAGCTATGACGAGATCATTGCTGCGGCATCGGCTGACGGAACAAGCTTTGCGCAGCGTTACGCGCTGGCCTCTCAGGCCTTTGCGCATACGGCTGCCTATGACACCGCAGTGTCGCAGTGGTTCATGACCGGCGCCCTCTTGGGCGAGCCGGATGCTTCGGATTCCGCACCTGCATTCCCGGCCCACATCGACGTTGCCGCCGACCAGCTCGCGGTGCTCCGCTACGGCGAAAACTCGCACCAGCATGCCGGTCTTTATGGTGTTGCCGCATCCAGCGGAATTGCCCAAGCGACTCAGCTCGGTGGCAAAGAGATGTCGTACAACAATTACGTGGATGCCGACGCCGCTTTACGCGCCGCCTATGACCATGAGTCTCCCGCGGTTGCGGTCATCAAGCACGCTAACCCCTGCGGAATCGCCACTGCGGCCACGATTGCCGAAGCTCACGTTTTGGCCCATGCGTGTGACCCGATCTCGGCCTATGGCGGGGTTATTGCGGCCAATGGCATCATTACGAAGGCGGCAGCAGAGTCAATTTCGCCCATCTTTACCGAGGTTGTTGTTGCTCCCGGCTTTGAGCCTGAGGCGCTCGAAATTTTGAAGGCTAAGAAGAACCTGCGTCTGCTCCAGCTGCCCGAGGGCTACGCCCGTGATGGCCGCGAGCTGCGCCAGATTTCCGGCGGAATGCTCGTGCAAGAGCTCGACAACCATTTCGTGCCGGCCTCGATGTGGAAGCTTGCCGCAGGCGATGCTGCTGACGCTGAGACTCTCGCAGATCTTGAGTTTGCGTGGCGAGCGGTTCGCGCAGTGAAATCGAATGCAATTTTGCTCGCAGACGGCGGAGCATCCATTGGTGTCGGCATGGGGCAGGTAAATCGAGTGGACTCGTGCCAGCTGGCGATTTCGCGCGCTGGCGACCGGGCACTGGGCTCGGTTGCCGCCAGCGATGCATTCTTCCCGTTTGCGGATGGACTTCAGCTGTTGCTCGATGCCGGTGTTCGCGCAGTGGTTCAGCCAGGTGGTTCGATTCGTGACGAAGAAGTGATTGCTGCGGCTATTGAAGCGGGCGTCACGATGTACTTCACGGGCGAGCGCCACTTCTTCCACTAGCAGCTAGCGAGTGCCGAATCACGCGTACGGCAAACGCATATATTACGACCGATAGGTTGGGGACCATGATCAGTGTGGGTCGGCGTTTCGCCGCAGCGTTAACTTCTGGAATTGCCGTCGCAGGCACCGTTTATGTCGCAACAGGGTTGGCGTTCTTCACGTCGAATGGTGCAGCGGCAGAGAATTTGCCGGCGATTGCTGAGTACTTCTTGCCGATGGCTCTGGTGCTTTTCGTGACCTATTCGATTGTCTCCGCGTTGGAGATTCATCGTTACTGGTTCACCGCGGCGGTAGTCGGGCTTGTGCTCGGTATGGTTTCGGCAATTGCGGGAACAGCCTTGGGGATTATCGCCACCGGCGCTGAGCTGAACGCTGAGGCGTTCACCTTCATCGTGGCGACGCTGTTGGGCACCAACCTCATCTTTGTCGTCGTCACCATCATTGCGGCGGTCACGGTCGGTCGCCGGGTGTGGAACGCTCTCACTGTGGTTCCGGCTCAACCGACTCAGTTGATTGCTTTGGTTCGCGCACCCTCATCACAATTGGGCGAGGGCGAGCTCACTCACCTCGACCGGGTTCCTGTAGACGCCGAACTCGCAGACTCCCAGTGGGAGGGCTACGTTGCGGCGCTTCGCGCCAATGGTTTCGAGACGATTGAAGTTCCGGCGGCTGACGAACTTGCGGACTCTGTCTTCATCGAAGACACCGTCGTCGTCTTCGGCGAGGTCGCTGTGCTGACGAGCCCCGGTGCCGAGAGTCGTGAGGCAGAGATCGAGGCCGTGCGCGTGAGCGTCACAGAGCTCGGTTTGGAATTGCACGAAATCACTCAGCCCGGCACGCTCGACGGCGGTGATGTGCTCAAGGTTGGTTCGACGGTGTACGTCGGTCGCGGTGGTCGCACTAACGCGGAGGGCATCCGCCAGCTTCGCGCCATCGTTTCCCCTCTCGGCTATTCGCTGATTGCTGTCCCGGTTGAGAAGGTGCTTCATCTTAAGAGCGGTGTAACAGCGCTGCCGGATGGCACCGTTATCGGATACCCCGATCTGGTCGACAACATCGACCTCTACGATCGCTTCCTTGCGGTGCCGGAGGCCGAAGGTGCTGCTGTCGTTGTGCTGTCGGATGACGCAGTACTCATGTCATCGTCAGCGCCGAAGACTGCGGCGCTCATCGCCGATCTCGGATACCGCGTGGTGACGGTTGACGTGTCTGAGTTCGAGAAAATGGAAGGCTGCGTCACGTGCCTTTCGGTGCGCATTCGCTGATCTGAGTCAATTTCACAAAATCGTGGTTTTGCGATTGTGAATACGTTGCGGCAGGCATATCCTAAGAGGCTGTCTGCCTAGCGTCATCCCGACGAAATGCAGCGGTTCACGGTCGCGAATTCAGTGACCCGCAGTAGTCACGATCACCGCCCTCGGTGATCCCTTCTCGTCAAGGATCCACGGTGTCAGAACAGTCTGTCCAGCCCGAACGCCACAAAGCGGTCGGCACTTTTGCGGCGATCCGCCGGCTTTACCCCTACGCCAAACCGGCGATGCCCCACATCTATCTCGGCATGATCGCCGCGCTGGCCGCGGGGATCGTTGCGTTGCTGATCCCGCAAGTGTTGCGTTCCCTCGTGGACGGACCATTGCAATCAGGAGACTCTTCGGAGATCTGGCCAGCCTTCTTTATCGTTCTGGGGCTTGGCGTTGTCGAGGCGATCATGATCGCTTTGCGCCGCTATTTTGTGCTGACACCTGGCACCCATGTTGAGGCGCGTATGCGCAACACCCTCTACATGACGTTGCAGCATTTGCCCGTAAGTTTTCATGACCGCTGGCCGAGCGGACAGTTGCTGTCGCGCGCAGTGAGCGACCTCAGTCTCATTCGTCGCTGGCTGTCCTTCGGGCTCGTTCTCCTCGTCGTCAATGTGCTCACGATTGTCGTTGGCCTCATCTTTTTGGTCAACATCTCGTGGGTGCTCGGTGTCATTTTTATCGTCACCTCGATTCCACTCTGGGTGTACGGGTACGTCTTCGAAAAGAAGTACTCCATCGTCGCGCGCCGCAGTCAAGACCAAAGCGGAGACCTCGCCACTACGGTCGAGGAATCAGTGCACGGCATCCGGGTGCTTAAAGCCTTTGGGCGAGGCAAGCATGCACTCATTGGTTTCTCGGCCCAGGCCGAAAGCCTGCGCGGCACCGAGATCGAGAAGGCACGCGCCATCGCCGGTATCTGGCTGTGGCTGCTTCTCGTGCCCGACGTCATGTTCGCACTCGGCTTACTCGGTGGAGTGTGGCTCGTCGTACAGGGCAACATTTCGGCTGGTGACCTCGTCGCATTCTTTGCTACGGCAACGGTGCTGCGCTTCCCGGTGGAATCGATCGGTTTCCTCCTCTCGATGACGTTCGACGCTCGCACGGCTGCCGACCGCTTCTTCGAAGTGATGGATTCTGCGAACCCGATCACCGACCCCGAGCACCCGGAGACGATCACTGAGAGCGAAGGGCGTCTTGAGTTCACCAACGTGCACTTCCGCTACCCTGATTCGCCCGCAAATGTGCCCGATCTCATCAACGGGATCAACCTCACTATTGAGCCGGGCGAGACGATGGCTCTTGTGGGGCTGACCGGTTCCGGAAAGTCGACCATCACCGCCCTCACGACACGTCTCTATGACGTGACTGAAGGTTCGATCTCGATCGACGGTGTCGACATTCGCAACCTCACCCTGCTGGAGCTGCGGCGTCATCTCGCGATGGCCTTTGAGGATGCAACGCTGTTCTCATCGAGTGTGCGCGAAAACGTGCTCATGGGGCGCCCGGATTCGACTGAAGAAGAACTGCGCGAAGCTCTCGGAATCGCTCAAGCCGACTTCGTTTACGACTTACCGGCCGGCCTCGACACCCTCGTTGGTGAAGAAGGACTCAGCCTCTCTGGAGGTCAACGACAGCGCCTGGCGCTCGCCAGGGCAGTCGCGGCCCAACCGGCGGTGCTGGTGCTTGATGACCCGCTCTCGGCGCTCGATGTCGATACGGAAGCATTGGTCGAAGCCGCATTGCGCAAGATTCTCGGTTCGACTACGGCGCTCATCGTGGCCCATCGGCCATCGACAGTGATGCTCGCAGACCGGGTTGCGCTGCTTGAAGACGGCAAGGTCACCGCGGTCGGACGTCACTCCGATTTGCTCGCGACGAGCAGTCATTATCGCTACGTCATATCCAGTCTCGAAGAAGAAGAACAGGAGGTCACCTCATGAGCGTCACAGGAACTTCTGGCGAAGAACGCAACGACTACACGAAGGTCGAGAGTCGCCAGATTCGGCAACGATCGCTGCGACTTCTTGGTTCACTGATCTCGCCCCTTCGCGCCCGCGTGATTCTCACGATGGCGGTTGTCGTCGTGAGTACGGCAGCCCAAGTCGCTGGACCAGCGCTGATCGCTTTTGGCATCGACCGCGCGCTACCCGCGCTTATCGATGGCAACGGACTGCCCCTCATCGTGACTGTTGGCGCCTACCTGCTCACCGGTGTCGCAGGGGCGACCCTGATCGCTTGGTACACCGTGCTGAGTGCGCGCGTGAGCCAAGCGATTCTCTTTGACCTGCGCAAACGCGTGTTCCTGCACACCCAGCGCTTGAGCCTCGAGTTTCACGAGAGCTACACGTCTGGCCGAATCATCGCGCGTCAAACCAGCGACCTCGACGCGATTCGTGAACTGCTCGACTCTGGCATCAACCAGCTTGTTCAGGGTGCGCTCTACATGGTGTTCATCGCGATCGCCATGTTCTCGCTCGACTGGGTGAGCGGCATCGTTCTGTTTGGCGCCCTCATTCCGTTGGCGTTCCTCACACGCTGGTTCCAGTTGCGTTCGCAATTGCACTTCCGCGAAACACGAACTACCTCGGCGAAGCTGATCGTGCACTTTGTGGAGACGATGACGGGAATCCGCGCGGTCAAAGCGTTCCGCAAAGAAGAGCGCAATCGTGCACATTTCGGCGGGCTCGTTGAGAATTATCGGGATGCCAACGCCCGCGTCATCCAATTGTTCGGAATTTTTGATCCTGGCCTCGTGCTCATCGGTAACGTTGCCCTAGCTCTCATTCTGTTGATCGGTGGCCTTCGGGTGTCGACAGGTGAACTCGCGATCGGTGCCCTGCTCGGTGCGCTCTTGTACGCTCGGCAGTTCTTTGCGCCAGCGCAAGAGATGGCGATGTTCTACAACTCGTATCAGTCGGCTGCTGCTGCCCTCGAGAAAATTTCTGGTGTGCTGGAAGAGAAGCCGACGGTCGCTGACCCGACGACTCCGATTGACCTGCGCAAGGCCAGCGGAACCGTGAAGTTTGATGGCGTTGAGTTTGCCTACAACGCCGACAAGGTGATTCTGCCGAAGTTTGATCTCGAGTTGCCTGCCGGGCAAACGATCGCCATGGTGGGAACAACCGGTGCGGGAAAGTCGACTCTCGCGAAACTCATTTCGCGGTTCTACGACCCCAGCCAGGGGACTGTCTCGCTCGATGGCGTTGATCTGCGCAAGTTGCACCCGAAGGACCTTCGGCGCGCGATCGTGATGGTCACCCAAGAGGCGTACCTATTCTCCGGAAACGTCGCAGACAACATTGCTCTTGGCAAACCTGATGCGACCCGCGAGGAGATCATCAAGGCCGCCAAAGCGGTCGGGGCACACGAGTTCATCGAAGCTCTTCCGAATGGCTACGAGACAGACGTGAACAAGAGGGGTGGCCGAGTAAGTGCCGGGCAGCGACAACTGTTGTCGTTTGCGCGAGCGTTTATCGCCGACCCCGTTGTGCTGATTCTGGATGAGGCAACTGCGTCACTCGACATTCCCAGCGAGCGTCTCGTGCAGGCTGGCCTACAAACGCTGCTCTCCGATCGCACCGCCATCATCATCGCGCACCGTCTCTCGACGGTCGCCATCGCTGACCGCGTACTCGTCATGGAACACGGCCGGGTCATCGAGGATGGCACTCCGCAGGAACTGATCTCGGGAAGTGGAAAATTCGCCCAGCTGCACGCGGCATGGCGCGACTCGCTCGTTTAGTCGCTCATTTGGCGCGTTCGCATTGCCGCCCCGATGCTCAGGCATCGGGGCGGTTTTTGCGTTAACGCCTGAGTTGTGGGCAGCAGTTATCGCGCGTGCGACTGCTGACTTGACGCGGTTGATCGATCTGGATACTGTGTGTTTACCGTTTACTGTTTACTGTAAACAGAGTGAGGAACCAATGATGCAGCCTCTGCTTCCACAACGCCCGATCGGGCTCGGCGACCAAGTCGCTGATGAGCTCCGCCGTCAAATCGTGACGCAAGTGCGACCGAACGGTTCGCTGCTTCTCGAAGAGAAACTAGCCACCGACTTCCAAGTCAGCCGAGGCCCCGTTCGCGAGGCCATCCGCACGCTTACGCAAGAAGGACTCGTCGCGAGCGGAAAGCGAAGCGCAACAGTCATCGGGCTCACCGCCGCCGACATCGACGAACTATTCTCCCTACGCGCGTCGTTAGAACTCCTGGCATTGCGCGAGTCAGTCGTTCAGCATTCCGAAGACCTGAACGCATCACTTGACGCCGTCATCGTCGACATGAAGGCCGCCGTTGCCGCCGTCGATGCCGCCGCTTTTACCCTCGCCGACCTGCACTTCCACGGGGCCTTTTACGCCGCGTCTCAGCACCGACGCCTTTCTGATGTCTGGGCTCAGTATCGCCCAACCATCGAACTGCTTCTTCTTGTCGCCAACGTTGGCCACGCCGATCTCGAGCCCGCGCTGCACAGTCATATCGTGCTCGCGGAACTCATCCGTGAAAACGAGCTCGACGCAGCATGCGACGAGCTCGAGAAGCACCTAGACCACTCACGCGCTCGAGTGCGCCGTGAGTATGCGGGCGGCTAACCACCCACTCGCACGCACCACCCACAACGATGTGAAAAGGAAAACAGTGAAAAACAAGTTCATCACCATCGCCGCAGGAGCTGCGGCACTTCTCCTCTTGGCTGGCTGCGCGAATAGAGACGCTGCCGTTGTCGATGACGAGGACTACCCGAGTAAGGCGATCACCCTCGTGGTTCCTTACGCCGCTGGTGGTGCATCCGACCTGTCGGCTCGCACTCTCGCCGCGGCGATGGAAGAGTCCCTCGGGCAGTCGATCATCGTCGAGAACCGCACGGGCGGTGCCGGTTCAGTCGGGCTCTCCTACCTCTCAGGTCGCCCAGCCGATGGATACACGATTGGGTACCTCCCTGTTGAATCAGTAATGCTGCAGTATCAGGGTTACGACCTTGACCCCGCCGCCTACGATGTTCTCGGTCAAATCGTTTCGGTACCCGCGACCATTGCCGTGCCGGCAGACAGCCCCTATGAAACGTTGCAGGATCTCGTCGATGCGGCTGAAGCTAACCCGGATTCCATCACCGTTTCCAACTCTGGCGCAGGATCGATCTGGCAGGCAGCGACAACGGCGCTTAACGAAGTGGCCGGCGTCTCGTTGAAGCCTGTTCCGTTCGACGGCGGAGCTCCAGCAGTTACCGCAGCGATCGGGAGTCAGGTCGATGCTGTTATTGCCGGAATCTCTGAAACTGCTCCAGCGGCAGCGGATGGTCGCCTGCGCGTGCTCGCCATCTTCGATGACGAAGCTTCCGATGCATTGCCCGGAGTCGAGACCGCTAAGTCTCTCGGATTCGATGTATCCATCGGTGGTTGGGGCGCAATCGGTGCTCCCGCTGGATTGCCCGATTCTGTGCGCGATGCACTGTCAGACGCTGTAAAAGCCGGAGTCGAATCTGAAGAATTCACTTCCGTTATCAACAAGTCGGGCAACCTTCCGGTCTACAAGAACTCGAGCGACTTCACGACGTTCTTCACCACGGAATCGGAGCGATTCGGCGCGCTCTTCGCAGAGTAAAACAATGACTGCTCCTGTTCTTTCGGAGCAGGCCCCCACGGCCGGCGGTGACGAATCTCGTTTCCGCCGGCTGGTCGGCCCGCTCGCAGGCCCGGCAATTGGACTCATCTTTGGACTCGTCGTCCTTGTAATATCGCAGTCCATCGTCGAGCCCAACATTGCGACAAGTTTCAGCCCACGATGGTGGCCGCAGTCGCTCGGCGCTCTCATTGCGATCTTGAGCGCCGGTGTGCTCATCAAGGACATCGCGCGTCCTGGTGTTCCCGATGAAATGGAGCCCGCGACGCGAACTGGCTACGGCCGCGTACTCGCCGTCTTCGGCGCAATCGCTGCGTACGCGGTGGTCTGGTATTTCGTTACTTTCCCGATCGCAACCGCACTGCTCTTTGTGGCACTCGTTCTCATCTTGGGCGCGCGCGGTTGGAAAGCGATCGTTATTTTCCCCCTCGTGTGTACCGGCGTGCTGTACACCCTGTTCGGACTGCTATTGAAGGTGCCGCTATGAACCCCGTGACAGTTGGTCTCGAACAGCTCGCCGACCCCTTTGTTCTGCTGTGTATTTTGATCGGTGCTCTTGTAGGCATGCTCGTCGGGGCCTTTCCCGGCGTTACGGCCACAATGGCCGTCGCTCTTGCCAGCAGTTTTACTTTGACCATGGACCCGGTCCCGGGGCTGGCGGTGCTCTTAACGATCTACGTCGCTGCCAACTTTGGCGATCGCGTTCCGGCGATCCTGGTGAATACTCCCGGAACTCCGGCGTCAATCGCGACGACTTTCGACGGCTATCCGATGGCGAAGAAGGGCTTGGCCGGAGTAGCACTCACGACATCCGCGTTCGCCTCAGCGATTGGCACGTTTGCCGGTCTGTTGTTGCTCGTCTTCGCTGCGATCCCCCTCTCAAAGATTGCGCTTCAGTTTGGCCCGGCAGAAATGTTTGCCCTCGTTGTCTTCGGCCTCACCATGATGGTTGGCGTCTCTGGCGGCAAGATTGGCAAGGGGCTTATTGCTGGAGCCATCGGATTGGCACTGGCCGTTATTGGCCGCGACCCCATTACGGGCACGGAACGCTTCACCTTCGGGATCTTGGAGCTCAGCGATGGCATCCCCTTCATCGCCGCAATTATTGGCCTGTTCGGTGTTGCCGACGTGCTCGACCAGATGTTGAGTCATCGGGCGGAGAAATATACTCCGATCACCCAATTCGGGCGTTGGTGGCCCAACCGCGCAGAGCTGCGCCAGATGGTCAGGCCACTCTTCGTAGGATCTGGAGTTGGTGCTGTCGTAGGCGCTGTTCCTGCAGCAGGCGGCGATATTGCCGGGATCATGTCGTGGGCAGCAGCGAAGAAGGCATCGAAACACCCCGAAGAGTTTGGAAAAGGCTCGATCGAAGGTCTGACCGCTACAGACACTGCCTCGAACGCGACACTCGGTCCATCCGTCACCACAACGCTGGCTCTCGGTATTCCGGGAGACTCAGTGATGGCCGTGCTGATTGGATCGCTGATCATCTGGGGTATTCAGCCAGGGCCGGCGCTCTTTACCAATCGCCCAGATCTTGTTTACACGATCGCGGGAATCATGGTGGTTGCGACGGTTCTCACGTTGGTACTCAGCCTCGTGCGGCTGCGTGGCGTGACCAAACTTCTCGAACTCAAGCCAGCCTTCCTGTGGACCGTCATCATCGTGTTCTGCATGGTGGGAACCTTCGCCGTCAACAACAGCGTCTTCGATGTGGGAGTCATGCTGCTGTTCGGTCTCGTCGGGTTGGTTCTGAGGCGCACGGGATTCCCCGCGGGACCCGTAGTGCTCGGGCTGATCTTGGGCAAACTCGCCGAGGGCAACCTTCGGAGAGCGCTAGAAATTGGCGGGATTGAGAACATTTTGACCAGCCCGATCGCCGTGACGACACTGATCATCAGTGCCGCAGCGATCACCCTCCCTGCACTGTTCGCGCGCGTCAAGCGCAGAAAGCTCGCCCAACTCGTTACAGCGCAGCAAGCTACGACATCGTTACCAACCGACCCTCTCCGAAAGTGATCAGAACCATGACTATTCCCCTGACCCCCCTCGTCATCACCGCCACGCCGACCCTCTTCAACGCCGACGAAACTCTGAACCTTGAGGGCATCCGTTCGCATGTGGAATGGCTCCGTGGCCACGGCGTCGACGCACTGTTCCCCGCCGGGACTTCGGGAGAGTTCCCGTCTCTCACCGATGATGAACGCATCGAAATTCTCTCGATCTGCCTCGACATTTTTCCGGCAGATAGCGTCTACTTTCACGTCGGCGCCGCGACCGCACGACAGGCCGAGAACCTCGTGCGCCGTGCGGTCGCCCTGGGAGCGACTCGCATGGCAGCGATCACCCCGTTCTTCCAGCCGGCACCCGAAGACCAGGTCGTCGACTACTACCGCCGTCTCGTGAACGCTGCCGATGGTGCCGAAATCTTCGCGTATCTCTTCGAAGCCCGTACCTCCAGTCACTCGCTGCCGAGCGTGCTTTCGCGACTCGTCGAGGTTGGAGTTGCCGGAGTGAAGCTGAGCGGCGAACCCGACGAACGCGTCGAGCAGTTCATCGCTGCAGCGCCGGAAGGATTCACCGTCTTCTCCGGCAACGACGTGTCCTTCGGCTGGCTCATTCAATCTGGCGGCCACGGAATTATCTCGGGAGTATCGTCGGCGTACCCCGAACCCTTCGTGAAGCTCCGCGATGCTCTCATTGCCAACGACGCTGACGCCATCGCTCACTGGCAAGCAAAAGTTGAGCAAGCCGTAACCGCGGTACGTGCAGGCAGCCTGACTCACCTCAAAGCAGGAATCGCTGCCCGTGATTTTGCCGCGAGCCCGGTGCGTTCAGCAATTGCACCCGTGAGTGACACTGACCTCCTCACGATTCAGTCACTCGCCACCGAATACAACGAGAACTAGACCATGCGCAAGATTATTAACGAGCCAGACGCCTTCGTTGACGAAGTCATGGAGGGCATTTTTGCTGCCCACGCCAGCCAAATTCGGCCAGCTACGACAGACAATCGCACCCTCGTTCGCGTAGATTCACCGAAAACTGGGCGGGTGGGCATCGTCACCGGTGGCGGCTCTGGTCACTTGCCCTTTTTTCTCGGGTACGTCGGTCAAGGACTCTGCTCAGCCGTGGCAATCGGCAACGTGTTCTCCTCTCCTTCGTCGGCCCAAATCTATGCCGCATCGCAGGCGGTTAGTTCTGACGCCGGGCTGCTCTACCTCTACGGCAACTATGGGGGAGACGTCTACAATTTCGACATTGCCGCCGAGATGTGCCGCACCAATGGCATCCAGGTCAACACGGTCCTCGGAACGGACGACCTCCTCTCTGCACCGCCGGAAAGAGCCGCCGATCGCCGCGGCGTTGCTGGGCTCTTCTTGGTCTACAAAGTGGCCGGCGCTGCTGCCGACCAGCTGCTGAATCTTGATGAAGTTACGCGCATTGCTAACGCTGGTGTGCAGAACACCCGCACGATGGGGGTTGGCCTGTCGCCAACGATTCTGCCGGCAGCGGGAGAAGCAACATTCCACCTCGCTGATGGCGAAATGGAAATCGGGGTCGGTATCCATGGAGAACAGGGTACGCATCGCGGTCCGCTGGAGTCTGCCGATCAGATCACCGATCGCTTTCTCGAAGGGATTGCTGGCGAACTGAAGTTGACGGACGGTGCACGTGTTGCTGTGCTCGTTAATGGCTTGGGCGCGACACCGCTAGAAGAGCTCTACGTCATGTATCGCCGGGTGAACACCGTGCTCGCAGCGCGCGGGGTGACTATCGCGCATCGTTTCGTTGGCGAATATGTCACGAGCCTTGAAATGGCCGGAGCGTCGCTCTCGATCATGATCCTTGACGATGAACTTGAGGCGCTCATTGCTGCTCCGGCAGCGTCGCCGTTCTTCCAACAGGGAACCACCGAAACGATCTCGGCGGCGAATGCTCCGGCCCTGGTCGATGCCTCAGTATCCGCCTTCGCCCCTGCCCCGGTCACGACCGGCAAGCGAAGTGCCGCACGGCAGCTGCTGATTGAGCGCCTTCCTGCGATGTCCGCCTATGGGGAAGAGCTTCGGGAACTCGATGCAGCGCTCGGCGACGGAGACCTCGGAATCACGGTGACCGAGGGAAGCGCAGCCGTTGCTGCTGCTCTCAGCGAGCTGCCCGAAGATTCTGACGCGGCGACACTGCTCCGTGCTGCTGCTAGTGCATTCGCGGCAGCGAACCCCTCGACGTTTGCCGCTTTGGTTGGCTCAGGACTATTTGCTGCGGCCGATGCCATGCCGGCTCGAAGTGAACTCGGCCTCGATGAACTCGTGGTCGCGCTTCAGGCAGTCTTCGATCGTGTGAGCGAAAAGGGTGGAGCGCGTCTCGGAGACAAGACCTTCCTCGATGTTTTGCACCCTGTCATTGAGGCGCTTGCCGGGACGAGAGGATCAACCGAGGGAGCGACCGTGACGGCCGCAGCTCGGCTCGCGGTCGATGCTTCCGCTCAGCTTCAGTCAGCACGGGGACGAGCAGCGTGGCAACAGGAACGAACCATTGGTCACCGCGATCCTGGTGCGGTTGCTGTGCTGCGGTTTGTGGAAGTGCTTTCGGGCGAATAATGGCTCGGTGCGCTACGCAGAGGGGCAAAAGCGCGCAAGCTTCAGATCGACCCGATAGCTGCCGTCGGGCATCCATCTCAGTGGCGTTGATTCGGTCTCGTAATAAGCGAGTGCCTGATCTTCGTGACAGACCGGTGGATGCCCGCCCGCACGAATCACGCGCCACCACGTGACGTCTGAGCCGTAACGGGCCATCACGGTGCCGACGGCGCGAGCTGCCCGAGAACCGAGCGTCGCCGCGACATCGCCGTAGGTCATGACCTGACCTTCCGGAATATCGTCAACTACGGCAAGCACGCGACTCACAAAATCGTCGTTAGGGGTGTTCACCACTGTGATTTCTGTATTTCGGAGCCGAGCGGAGCCCGAAGGACTGTCGGACCTGCGGAGGAAAAGCGAACTGACTACAGCGTGTACTCGCCGAGCTTTTCGCCATACTGGGTTTCGCCGACAACGCTGAAGCCGACCTTGAGGAAGAATTGTTCTGGGCCGTCGTCGCCCTCTTCCCAAATTGCGGTGATTCGATCGAATCCGCGACTGCGGGCCTCTTCGCAGAGCGCTTTAACGGCGAAACGACCGACGCCAGCACCCTGAGCATCACCGGACACGCTCACGCGCCAGATGCAGCTGCGGAATTCTTCTTGCGAAGCTTCGGGGTCAAAGTTGCCGCGGATGAAACCAACAACCTTGTCTCCGTCGAGAACCACGCGGGGCCACGACGTGAGCGGATCGATGAAAGCATCAGCGATCGCATAGGAGGGCGGCGTCACGAACTGCTCTTGACCGCGTCGTAGCGTGAGGTTGTTGGCGGCAACGATGGTGCTTGCCGATAATTCTTCAAGTCGTAAGTCACCCATGGATACAGGCTAGTCCGAGGTAGACAGATGCGCCAAGGTATCTCGATGTCGAGATACTTAAGAAAAAGAGTAAGCTGGTAGAGGCCACTAACTAAGGAGCAAAGCTTGTCCAAGATCAAGGTAGAAGGCACCGTCGTCGAACTCGACGGCGACGAAATGACGCGAATCATCTGGCACCGGATCAAGGAAACCCTGATTCACCCCTACATCGACGTCGACCTCGAGTACTACGACCTCGGCATTGAAAGCCGCGACGCGACCGACGACCAGATCACCATCGATGCGGCTCACGCCATCCAAAAGCACGGTGTTGGCGTCAAGTGCGCAACCATTACCCCCGACGAAGCCCGTGTTGAAGAATTCGGTCTCAAGAAGATGTGGCGCAGCCCGAACGGCACCATCCGCAACATCCTTGGTGGCGTAATCTTCCGCGAGCCCATCATCATCTCGAACATCCCCCGTCTCGTTCCAGGCTGGAACAAGCCGATCATCATCGGCCGTCACGCCTTCGGCGACCAGTACCGTGCTACCGACTTCCGGTTCAAGGGCAAGGGAAAGCTGACCGTCGAGTTCGCTCCCGAAGATGGCTCAGAGCCCATGAAGTTTGAGGTCTACGACGCACCAGGCGACGGAATCGCTCAGGTTCAGTACAACCTCGACGACTCGATCGTCGACTTCGCGCGTGCCAGCCTCAACTATGGCCTCACGCGTAACTACCCCGTGTACCTCTCAACGAAGAACACGATCCTCAAGGCCTACGACGGTCGCTTCAAGGACATCTTCGAAGAGGTCTTCCAGAACGAGTTCAAGGACAAGTTCGAAGCAGCCGGCCTCACCTACGAGCACCGCCTCATCGACGACATGGTCGCATCCGCCATGAAGTGGGAAGGTGGCTACGTCTGGGCTTGCAAGAACTACGACGGCGACGTACAGTCCGACACCGTAGCCCAGGGCTTCGGCTCGCTCGGCCTCATGACCTCCGTTCTGGCAACGCCAGACGGAAAGGTTGTTGAAGCAGAGGCAGCTCACGGAACCGTGACGCGTCACTACCGCCAGCACCAGCAGGGCAAGCCAACCTCCACGAACCCGATCGCCTCGATCTACGCGTGGACCCGAGGACTCGCTCACCGTGGTGTGCTCGACAACAACCAGGAGCTCATCGAGTTCGCTTCGACCCTGGAGGATGTCGTCATCAAGTCGGTTGAAGATGGTCACATGACGAAGGACCTCGCACTGCTCGTCGGGCCGGACCAGAAGTGGGAAACCACCGAAGAGTTCCTCGACACGCTCGACAAGAACCTCGCCGCACGTCTCGCATAATCTGCGTCTCACGCGGTAACTGACTGGCTGACGCCACGAGGTTTCACGAAGGGCCCGAAAGCTTCGGCTTTCGGGCCCTTTCGCGTCTGCGCACCCGCAGGAAAACACCCAGCTGTCTCTCGTTACTCTTGAGCGGCGGGTGCCGTGAGGTGCCTGCTCGTGCAGAACGCGACAGCGTGCTGCAGAGTGCAACGCGGGAGACGTGAGGAGACAGCAATGACCATCGTCATAGCCGGCTGTGGTGACCTCGGCATCGAGGCGGGGCTCCGCTTTGCGGCGCTGGGGCATCCTGTAGTGGGCCTGCGGCGTTCGGTCGAGAAGCTGCCGCCCGAGATCGCTGGGCAATCCGTCGATCTGTCTGCGCACGTGCCCACGCTTCCTGCAGATACCAGCGTCGTAGTGATTGCCGTAAGTCCCGATGAGCGCACGCGCGACGGCTATCTCGCTACCTATGTCGAAAGTGTGCGGAACATCGCCGCTGCTATTGAGCGAGACTGCGCCAGAGAGCCCAGAGTTATTTATGTCTCGTCGACCGCGGTCTATGGTGTCAGCGATGGTTCGTGGGTCGACGAATTTACGCCAGCGAAACCCGCCTCGGAGACGGCAACTGTCTTGCGAGAAGCCGAAGTGTTGCTGCTCGAGAGTGTCGCTAACTCGACAATTCTGCGATTGGCGGGAATCTACGGGCCGGGCCGCACCCGTCAGATCGACCGCATTCGTGAGGGGAACGAAACGTTAGCGCTCAACCCTTACTTCACCAACCTGATCCATCGTGATGACGCTGCGGCGGCGATCGTGCACCTCGCGATAATGGTCACATCGCCCGCCAGTATCTACATCGGGGTAGACGATGAGCCCGCCGATCAACGCGAGGTCGTCGGCTTTCTCGCCCGCAGAATCGACCGACCAGTGCCGCCGACGAGTGCAGACGGTGCCAGCGATGGCAGGGGGAGCGGTAAGCGTTGTCGCAATGACCTGCTGAAAAGCACGGGCTTCTCTTTTGTTTATCCGAGCTATCGCGAAGGATATTCGGCAGTGCTCGCGGGAGAGGGAAGCCGTCATCGCTAACGTTCCTGCTCATTCGGTGAGGATCGGGCCAGGGACCTCACGCCCCAGAGAACTCATCTAAACTCTTCCCACCAGATCTAAGGGGGTTCGCGTGACAACAGCCAATCGCTCACGGTCATCCTCTCGCTCGGATGATGAGCTCATTAACACGGTAATTGGCGGCCGGTATCGCATCACCGGTCTGATCGGCCGTGGCGGCATGGCTTCCGTCTACCGGGCCCGCGATGAGTCGCTTCCGAGGGAAGTCGCGCTCAAACTGATGCTGCCTGGCATGGCAAACCCTGATGAGATCCGCAGACAACGTAACGAGGTAGAGACTCTCGCCGCGCTCAACCATCACGCGTTAGTCACTCTCTTTGATGCGGCATCCGAGACGGCTGAAGCCACAGATCGTGTCTTTATCGTCATGGAGTTCGTGGACGGCCCCAATCTGCGTGAGGCGATGACGGCTCCTTTGTCGCCGTCATTGGTCGCGCACCTTGGTGCCGATATTGCAGAAGCACTTCATTACATGCATGGTCGTGGCGTCGTGCATCGCGACGTCAAGCCAGCCAATATCCTGCTAGCGACTTCGGAACTTCCCGACCGCCAATTTCACGCGAAGCTTGCAGACTTTGGGATTGCACGTCTTGTCGATGGCACGAAGATGACCTCGACGGGAACCATCATCGGTAGCGCAAGCTATCTCAGCCCCGAGCAAGCCCGCGGCAGTGAAGCGTTGGGGGCCTCCGATGTCTATTCGCTCGGACTCGTCTTGCTCGAAGCGCTGACAGGTCAGGCTGCGTTTCCCGGCAGCGCGGTCGAGACGATCGGTGCGCGGCTCAACACCTCCCCCCGCGTGCCGGACGGCCTTAGCGAAGAGTGGCGAAAACTGCTGGTCACCATGACGACACTCGATGCCGAGCAGCGACCGCTTCCGATGGACATCGCTGTCTCATTGAGGACGCTTGCGTACTCATCTGAGGGCATGGATGCGATCGAAGGTGAGCCCACCCGTGCGCTCGTTCAGTCTGAGAGCGGGGTGAATGAGGCAACAGTTCTCGAACCCACGAAGGCGTATGCCCGAGTGGAGACGCAAGCAACAGAAGCGTGGGCAGTGCCGGAGGAATCGCCCGCAGTGGCATCATCGACAGCGGCATCCTCCGCAGCGCCGAAAAGAAACGTCAGGCTAAGTCGTGACGGCGTCAAGCGCCTCGGTATCGTGGCGGCGACCGTTCTCGTGCTGGCCGTCGGTGCAGCCGCGTGGTCAACTGCTCAGAATCAACTGGCAACCCCATCAGATCCAGCGTCGCCCAGCTACCCCGCAGTTCCTGGACAACTGGGAACTCACCTCGAGCAACTCCAAGAAAGCGTGGAGCCATGAACCTCAGAAATCTCAGCCTCCCGCGCAGCATCGTCGCGGCCGGCGCTGCCTTGGTGCTCGCTGTGTCGTTGAGTGCCTGTGCGCCAACCTCGCCCGACTTCGATTCTGACGCGGCATCGCTGCTGCAATCATCAGTTGCAGAAGTGACCGACGCTGCGGCGGCGGGTGACCCAGTGGCAGCCCTGGCCGCCCTCGACGTTCTCCAAGGCCAGCTGAACGAGAACACCTCGACCGGTGCCATTGGAGCTGAGCGGAGCGCCCGAATTCAAGCTTCTCTCGACCTCGTGCGCGCCGACCTTACTGCGGCATTACCTGACCCGTCTCCAACTACCGATCCAGCGGATGAAACGTCGAACGGTAACGGTAACGGCAAGGGCAAAGGCGAAGGCGATGATAAGGAAAAAGACGAAAAGGAAGACAAGGGCAATAAGAAGGATTAGGTCCACCCCGCCGAGCGCGAGTTTCTGTGCGCCAACATCGGCTCGTCACTCTCATTGAACGCTCGGCTAGCTTTCGGCCAGCATTGAGGGTTGCTGCTTAGCGTCGACAGCGCAGCACAACTGCGCAACCGTCGCCGAATGGGAGAGACCATGCCAGCTCACGATCACGCAACAGCAGACCAGCTCGACACTATCCGTTCCATCATGAAGAGCACGCGCATTGCGATGCTGACCACGGTCGAAGCGGGCGGTGCTCTCCATAGTCACCCCATGACGGTTCAGGAAGCGAGCTTCGACGGAGACTGCTGGTTCCTTGCCTCAGAGAACGCGGATGCCGTTCAGCAGCTTCAGGCTCACCCTCACGTGAACGTCTCCTATTCCGGCTCCGCGCAGTGGCTGTCGCTCGCAGGCACGGCCGAGATCGTGCGCGATCAGGCGAAGAAGACGGAACTCTGGAACACGTTTACCGACGTGTGGTTCGACGGTGGCGAGACGGATCCCTCGGTCGTGCTCATTCACGTGAAGGCTGATTCGGCGCAGTACTGGGAGAGCCCCGGCAAGGTCGCGATCCTGGTCGGTGCACTTGCCGCGAAAGTCTCCGGGGGTGAGCCTCAGACTGGTTCCTCTGAGTCAGTCACGGTCTAGCACTCTAAAGAACCACACGCTGAGAGGAACGAGGCTCTGATGAAACGACTACCAGTACTGCGAAACGTTGACCGCCTAGAAGAGGCGACTGCGCTAGATCCCGCTGTCGAAAAGACGCGCGGCGTCGTGGACACAGTTCTTCGCCCTCGGTGGTTGCGGGACTTCCTCCACGGCGTGCCGATTGGGCACCCCGTGCATCCGCTTGGCGTACACGTTCCGTTCGGTGCATGGATCTCGGCTGGTGTGCTCGACACTCTGCCTGGCACCGAGCAAGCGTCGCGCGCACTGGTCGGAGTAGGCGTGCTGGGAGCAAGCGGAACGGCTGTTGCGGGCTTTGCGGACTGGTCGAAGCTCGACGAGAAGCAACAGCGCGTCGGCATCGTGCACGCCGCGGTCAATGTTGTGGCGACGGGCCTCTTCGCGGCATCCTTCGTGCAGCGCTCTCGCGGCAAGCACACGAGTGGCAAGGTTCTGAGTTACGCAGGACTGGCCATTGCGACTGGCGGTGGCTATCTCGGTGGACATTTGAGTTACCGCCAAGGTGCAGGTGTCAACCACGCTCCAGACGTCGAGGCAACCTTTCCCCACGGGTGGCAGCAGCTAGCGCCGCTTGCCGAGCTCGCGGATGGCAATCTAGAGAAGCGCGTTGTCGCCGATACCGAGGTTGTGGTCTTCCGTCGCGGAGACCGGGTCTCGGTGCTCTCGAACACCTGCAGCCACCTCGGAGCTGAACTCCACGACGGCTACGTCGTTGGCGACGATTCCACCCCGGGAGGCGCGTGCGTGGAGTGCCCGTGGCATCAGAGTGCGTTCTCGCTTGAAACGGGCGAAGTGATCCACGGGCCAGCGACTAGTCCGCAGCCGCGTTTCGAGAGCCGCGTCGTAGACGGCACGGTAGAGATTCGGTTGCCGCGGTAACTACCTCGGTTTCATCCCGCCAGCTTAGGAGAGTGGATGTTGCTTGGGGGATGGGTCGGATGCGTCCGTCGGCGCAGGCGTTCCTGATGACGCGGCCACCTGACTCGCGTGTTCGAGGAGCACGTGCTTGAGCTCAGCCACCTGCTTCGTGAGGTCGGTCACTTCGCGGCGCGTGGCGACGTGCGAGAGTTCGTCTTGGGCGGCAACGCGCTCCACGATCCACGAAGCTAGGGTTGCCGTGACCACACCGAGGAGGGCGATGCCAGCGACCATCACGCCAGCGGCAATGACTCGACCAAGCGTTGTCGCGGGGTAAATATCGCCGTAACCGACCGTCGTGATGGTGACGAACGCCCACCAGATTCCGTCACCGAGGTTAGTGATTTGGCTGCTGTCAGCGCTGCGCTCGGTATCCAGAATGGCAAGTCCGGCAACAAATACGAGAAGCAGTGACGAGCCAACGGCGTACGTCAGAACACCACCTCGTACGGCAGTTCCCGCGCGTCTTTGTAGCACGTTCAGCAGTGTCACCAAGCGCAGCAGGCGCAGCGGGCGCAACATGGGCAGCACGACGACGAGCAGGTCGAACAGGTGCTTCCTAAACCACAACCAGCGCCGTTCGGCCAAGATGAGGTTAACGAGGTAGTCGACAACAAACACCACCCAGGTAATCGCAATCACGACTTCGGCAACGAGCATTTCTGTGCCGGAAAGATTGGCGATTACTTCCCACGCGTAGGCGATCAGAAAAATGACTGCCGCAATCGTGAGCGGTATGTCCATGATCTGTTGCCAGCGCCGTTGAGTCATGGTTTCGAGCCTATCGACCCCGTAGTTAGGTCCCACCGCGCAGAGCAGTAATAGGCTCAATATTGGAAGCCCGATTCGCTGGATACGCACCGGCGACGAGCCCGACGACGGCACCGAGGAGGGCGGCGCCGAGCGCGACCCAGATGTCAAGAACCGGCGACCACCCCTGTGTTAACGAGACGATCACCACCGCAAATACACCTAGTGCCGAGCCGATTAGCCCGCCTAGAAGGCCGATGACCACAGACTCAACAATAAATTGCGACGCAATATTGCGCTTAGTCGCCCCGAGCGCACGCCGAAGCCCTATCTCGCCGACACGCTCCATTACCGACAGCAGCGTGACATTGGCGATGCCCAGCCCGCCGGCAAGCAGCGCGATCGCGCCCAGAATCAGAAAGACAATGTTGACGTCGGCCTGCACGCTCTCTTGGAGCTCTGACTTTGTCGCCGGCGCTTGCACGGTGAAGTTTTCTGGTGTGTTGGGGTCTAGCGCGATTGGTGCCTGTCTGGCGACGAGATCGCCAGCACCAACTTGGATCTGAATCTGCAGTTCATCTGGCGAGGGCAGACCGAAGTCTGCGCGTGCAGTTCCGAGCGGAAGAATGACGGAATCAAGCAAATCGCTGCGTCGTTCTACCCCCGCGATAATTCCGATCACGGTGTATGAGCGATCGCCGATGAAGATCGAGGGTTGGCTATCGACGCGGTTGATGCCGATTTTTTCGGCGGCATTCGCTCCGAGCACAACAACTCGATCTCCCCGATCGTCGTGACCGCTGTCGAAATACCGGCCGGTGATCACGAGGCCGCGTACGGCGTCGAGCAGCGATGCTGAGGTTGCGACTAACGGTGGACTGAGCGTCTCTGCCGCGGAGGGGTCGTTCACCGGGACCGCAGTGATGGCGATTTCTCCCAGAGGCACGGCGGCTATCAGCCCGGCTCGCTCAACCCCTGCTAACCGCTCGACGCGCTCGGCTGAATCCCACGGTAGCCGTGCGATTGACCGCGATTCACCCCTCGCATCGCGACTGCTGCCGGGCTCGATTACTACCTGGGTTGCGGCGACCGCATCGAATTGGCTGGCGATCTGACCGGCGGCGGTTTGTGCGAAACCTATCGTGACGACAAGTGACGCGATTCCGAGCACAGTGCCGAGAGTGGTCATTACGAGCCGTGAAGGGCGTGCCCCTATGCCAAAAGACGCCTCGATTATGAGGTCCTGCACCAGAAATCGGTCGCTGTGCTTCACAGCGGGTGCTGCCGAAACGATCTCGGAGACGGCATCGTTCTTGGGCTTCGCGGCCGTGCCGCGCGTGCGAGAGGAACTGAAGGGTCTCGGCAGACGAGCTAACCAACGCGGCAGTTTCACGCGAGCTCGCTTAGTTGACCGTCAGCGATACGAACACGACGTTGGGCGCGTTCGGCAACCGCTGAGTCGTGAGTGATGATGACGAGAGTGAGCCCATCAGCATGTAGTTCTTCGAAGAGATTCATGACTTCGCCAGATGTAGTCGCATCGAGGTTCCCGGTCGGTTCGTCGGCGAGAAGCAGTCGCGGCGAGCTGACCACCGCGCGGGCAACAGCCACTCTTTGGCGTTCGCCGCCGGAGAGTGTTCCTGGCAAAAAATCTAGTCGGTGGTTCAGTCCTACTCTGTCGAGGGCAGCTCGCGCACGATCTTCACGCTCGGCGCGGGGTACCCCGTTGTAGAGGGTAGCGATGAGCACGTTATCGAGCACCGAGCGGTGTGGCAGCAAGTGAAAAGCTTGAAAAACGAAGCCGATGCTTCCGCCTCGAACTGCAGCACGATCATCTTCGCTCAGCAAGCTCGTCAGTTGCCCGTCGAGGTGGTATTCACCGACACTTGGTCTGTCGAGCAGGCCAAGGACGTTGAGCATCGTCGATTTTCCTGATCCGCTCGGTCCGACAATCGAGAGGTAATCGCCCGTATTGATGCGCAGGTTTACAGCTCTTAGCGCTTGGACCTCTGGCGGGCCAGGAAAGGATCTAGTCACATTGATAAGTTCGACGACGGGAGCCGCCTCGCCGCGAGGAATGAGCTCGATCGCACCGGGTCCTGTCATCGGCCAACCACAACAAGGGCCCCAGCATCAAGCTTTTCTTCAACAGGGATGATCTCTACATAGCCCTCCGCTGCGAGCCCTGTCGTGACCTCTACAAGCCGTGTAGTTCCGTCTTCTTCGCTAACCTCAATTCGAGATTCTCCGCCCGCTCCAGCCGTGAGCGCGGCGAGTGGAACGGCAAGAACCTTCCCTTCGGTGGAACTGACGGGAATCTGCACCCGCACATTGTTGCCTTGAAGTATCTGCAGCTGTTCGGGGGTGAGGGCGTCTGGCGTAAGAGCTACGTCGTACCGCACCCCCTCTTGCGCTTTTCCGTCGTCGCGTGGCTCGACTTTTGTTACTGTCGCCGCAATTTCGCTGTCGTCAGGCATCGTGATAACGGCGCGTGCGCCGACCGTGAGCAATTTAGCGTCACTCTCCGCTGCCGAGGCCGCAATGATGAGGCTTGCACCGGACACCCGCATTATGGAGGCCCCGACAGTGGAGCCTCGAGTGACCATGACCTCATCTACTCGCCTCGGCAGTCCGCTGAGGTAGAGCACTTCGCTCGACGGGAGATAACTGAGAGTGCCGCTGCGAGTTTCCGCGAGCATGT
Source organism: Salinibacterium sp. M195 (assembly GCF_019443965.1). GTDB lineage: Bacteria > Actinomycetota > Actinomycetes > Actinomycetales > Microbacteriaceae > Rhodoglobus. The sequence continues at coordinate 1,163,141 of NZ_CP040814.1, forward strand.
CTCGCGCCGACGAAGCTCCTGCTCGGGCGGCGTTGAGGGCAGCTACCGCGGCACCGGCGTCGGGAGCGGCGAGTGCTTCCTTCCGTGCCGCCACGGCGATGGCATAGTCTGCTGCTCGGTCGGCGACCTCTGCCGGGTCGAGGGGATCTGCTTTCTGGGCAGCCTTCAACGCGACATCCGCTTGTCTGACTAGGTTGTTTTGGGCCAAGCGCACCGATTCCGGCGCTCCCGTCTTTGCCGCAGAAAGCTCGCGTTGCGCGGCAGCTACTTGTTCATCGGCCGATCGTACGTTGTCTTCAGCCGAGCGCACAGACTCCGCAGTTCCTTCCGGGGAATCAGGTGCGGGATAGCCGACCGTGCTATAAAGTTCGGCGATGCCGGCCGCCGTTGCAGAATCGAACAGGTTCGATTCGGGGTTGCCTCCGTCGATACCGACCGCTCGCAGCGCTTGCTTGAGCTGTACGACATCTGGCCCGGCAACGCCGATGCGCAGAGTGCGGTAGACCGGAAGGTCCCCTGGCAACACGATAACCGGCCGTCCAGCAACTTCAAGGGCTACCGCAAGCGCCGTGAGGCTGGCGCCCGCCTTGGGGACTTGTCCCGTGACGACTGCAGGGCCACCGATATCGCCCGTTTCTAGAGCGACCTCAATCGAATCTGCGAAGTTAGCATCGCCACGAAGCGTCACATCGTTGGCGAGCTCACGGTTCTCGACGGGCACAGTGATGAGGCCGGCATCAGGCGCGGTTGCGTTCTGAGCAGCTTGGCCCGGAGAGACGATGAACCTGCTCAACAAGACGCCGGCCAGCAGAGAAACGATGGCCACTACTGCCATAACCCAGATGACGCGGTTGCTGTTGAGCAGCCGCTTCCACCCGCTCGCGCGAGAGGGGGCGGCCACGTCGCTCTCTTCTCCGAGAGAGACCGGCGAAAGTTCGGTCGGCATCTACTTGGTCTGGGTGGCTGCGGCGAGCATCTCGTCAAGTTCTGCCTTGTTCTCGGCAACGAACTTTTCTTCGAGCTTGAACTGGGCGGCGAGCGTCTTCTGCTCGAAATCGAGGTCCTCGCTGCAGTGGAAGTCTGCGAGGGCAAGGTCGATTTCTTGGTCGCGGAGTTCAGTGCGTTTCTCCTTGCTGAGTTCCACGCCGTCGGCCCACGCCTCTTCGCTTTGGGCATTCATGAAGTCGTAGACGGCGTCTTTCGTTGCGAGGTCAGGATGTCCGGCATCGGCCATGCAGGACGACCACTCGGCGTTGAATTTCTTCATCTCGGGCGTTTCTTGCTGCTCCTCCCACAGTTTGCTCATTGAGTCGATGAGGTTTTTATACTGTGGATCTGAATAAATCTGGTCGCCGCGAACCTCTGAGTTGGCCGTGCCGTAACAACCGAGCGGTTCGAAGCTAAAGTCGGGGTCATTCATTTCTTCTTCGGTCGGCTGTGGTCCGTGCAACACCTCGTAGTATGCGGTCTGCTCGCTCTCGGAAAGTGCCATTACGTAGTCTTGGTTGGGGTCGACGTAGTTCTCTGCTTCTTCATTCTGCGCAGCCTGTTGCTCATCGGTGAGGTTGTAGCCGTAACCATTAGCGGCCACCCACTCCTCAGTGTTTCGGTCAGCTAATTCGCTGTCGTCAAAACTGTAATTGTCGGTCTGATCCACCGGCAAATAGGTAAAGCCCTCGTCGGCCATGCATTCGGCGATCAGCTCCTCAGCAGCATTCGCCTCGGCAATGTACTCGTCGTTCTCTCTGTCTCCGCCGTAGAGTGCGGTCGAGTAGACGTATAGCGGGCTGTCCTCATACGTGAGTTCGCCACTCCTCTCGCCGGTCGATGAGCAGCCCGCGAGCAATAGGGACGCGCAGGCGACTGATGCGACACCGAGGGTGACGAGACGTGGTCGGGGCATGGTGCACTCCTCAAGTAGTGAGAACCGGCGTTTCTCAACGCATCTGGTTACTGGATGAGGCAATGCTACAACCTTGAGGATTGATCGAACATCATTCTTCAGGATGAGTTTGGGCTAAGGGGAGGCTGCACTAGCTGGTCGGATGCCGCGAACGAGAGTAGAACGAGAGAATGACAAGTTTTGCCTCAGCCGTTAGACGCTATCCGCTCGTCGCTCTGACGGTAGTCGTCGCCGTTGTCGGTCTCGCACTGAACTGGACACCAGCATCCGCTGTCGTTCCGTGGCTGTTGTCGGTCTATTCGCTTGCCGTTGCCGCCCGCGAGGCAGTTTCGATGGTGCGCAAACTTCTGCGGCGCGAGTTCGGCCTCGATGTACTCGCGGTGACCGCGATCGTTGCCACCGTCGTTGTCGGCGAGTATTGGGCGAGCATCGTGATTGTGCTGATGCTCACCGGTGGTGAAGCACTCGAAGATTTCGCCGCTGGTCGAGCCAAGCGCGAGCTGAACGCGTTGCTCAGCCGGGTGCCTCAAACGGCCCATCAGGTGACGGCAGCCGGCGACATTGTTGATGTGCCGGCCACTGAGGTTGCGGTGGGGGATCGCCTGGTGGTGCGTCCCTCGGAGATCGTGCCGGTGGATGCGGTGCTGGTCTCTGCAACGACTGCCGTGGATGAGTCATCCCTTACTGGCGAAAGCATGCCCGTCGAGAAGGTCACGGGAGACGTGCTTTTGAGCGGTTCGGTGAATGGGCCAGAAGCTGTCACGGTGCAGGCGAGCGCTCGAGCATCCGACAGCCAATACCAACGGATCGTTGAGCTCGTCACCGAAGCTGCGGAGAGTAAAGCCCCCATCGTGCGCCTTGCCGATCGTTATGCGGTGCCGTTTACGCTCGTGTCGATCGGCCTGGCTGCCATTGCGTGGTTGATCTCGGGTGACCCGGTGCGCTTCGCCGAAGTGCTCGTCGTTGCGACGCCATGTCCGTTGCTGATTGCTGCTCCGGTGGCGTTCATGGCCGGAATGTCGAGCGCCTCTACCTACGGTGTGGTGGTGAAGAACGCCGGAACGCTCGAAGTGCTCGCCCGAGCGAAAACCGTCGTTTTCGATAAAACAGGAACACTGACCAGCGGTCGCCCCGTCGTCGTCGATGTCCGCCCCGAGGGCGAACGGACTGCCGACGAGTTGCTTTCCCTGGTGGCAGCGGCTGAGCAATACTCCTCACACGTGCTCGCGGCTTCCCTGGTGGATGCCGCAAAGCAGCGTTCTCTCGTGTTGCCTGAGGTCACCGATGCTCGTGAAGTAGCCACTCACGGAGTGCAGGCTCGAATCGGCAACCAGATGGTGACCGTGGGTAAGCCCGCCTTCGTAGCCGAACGGGCCACCACCCTGACCCGCGTCGACCTGGCGAGCGGTGAGGCTGCCGTCTATGTGAGCGTCGATGACCAGTACGCTGGCGCGATTGTGCTGCGCGATGCTGTGCGACTCGAGGCGGAACGCACGTTGAGCGATCTGCGCGGGCTGGGCATCCAGAACACCCTGATGCTGACGGGGGATGTGAAGGAGACGGCGCGTAAGGTCGCCGACGAGCTACACATCAGCGAAGTTCATGCAGAGTGCCTGCCAGAAGACAAGGTGCGCCTCGTGCACGCGACAACTCCGCGCCCGGTTGTCATGGTCGGCGATGGCGTGAACGATGCGCCCGTACTGGGAGCCGCCGACGTCGGCATCGCGATGGGGGCCAAAGGATCAACGGCGGCAAGCGAATCAGCTGATGTCGTTATCCTCGTCGACGATCTTCACCGGGTGGTATCGGCCGTGCAGGTCAGTCAGCGCACCGTACAAATCGCTCTGCAAAGCATTTGGATCGGAATCGCCATCAGCATTGGACTCATGCTCTTTGCGATGACGGGTGCGCTGCCCGCTGTGGTTGGCGCGGCATTGCAAGAAGTCGTTGACCTCGTCACCATCCTCAATGCACTGCGGGCGCTGAGCCTCAAACGTCGCTTGCGTGGCTAGTCGCCCGCGTGGAGGCTAGTACCCCGAAAAGTAGTCGGTGTGGATGCGGCGGGCCCCGTTTGCGCGAAGGGTCGACTTGAGGTCGTTGACGAGGGCTGGCGGGCCTGACAGGTAAACGCGGCGGCCGGCCAAGTCGGGCACGAGCGCGGAGAGAGCGTCGCCGTTCATCCGGCCTTCGCTGCCGAGCACCCACCCTGCGGGTAGTGACTCGGCCAATTGCGGTCCGAAGACGATGACGCGAACGCCCGCTTCGACGAAGAGTCCACTGAATGGCAGCGTTTCGGTGCGTGAGGTGGCATACACGAGCACGATGTCACGTTCGTCATCGTGAAGATGGGAATGTGCGATTTGGCTGGCGAAGGGGGTGACGCCGATGCCGCCGGCCACGAGCAAGAGGGGTTCGGAGGTTTTTCGGGGGAGAACAAAATCGCCCCAAATTCCGGTGGCATTGACGTCAGCTCCGCGCGGCAACGCCAAGAGCGCCGCCTTGAAACTGCTTGACCTTTCGGGTGCCGTAAACGTGATCGACAGGGTCGCTCCGGCCGAGGGCGCTGACGAGATGGTGAAGTAGCGGCGTGCTCCCCGCAGGTCGGGCGAGGGGTGCGGCAACGAGAGCTCAATGTATTGGCCCGGCCTAAACGAGAGTGGGCGGTGCGGGGCAAAAGTTAGTTCCCACGTGCCGGGGGCTATCTCTTCTGTTTCGGTGAGCGTCATCCGAATGGTGCGGCGCTGCGTGAATGCGAAGGCGATGAGGTTGCCGATAAGGAGGGCGAGTAGCGGGTCGCTGAAAATGGGCCCGAGAGAGAAGGGGATAGCGAATAGCAACGCAACGATTGCAGCAATGCTGAGGCGCTGCCAACGACGAGGAGGGAGGGTGAGAGGTTCGCTCAGCATGAAGCCAACGAAGAAGATGAGTTGCGATGATGCGAACGTGAAGCTGAGCGCGTCGGTGAGTGTTCCACCACCGGCGACAGTGAGAGCGATGCGGATGCTCGCGGCAACGACGATAAACACGAGACCAAGGTCGAGTCGTCGGGTGCGGTAGAGGATCAGGAAGGCGGCAACCACGATGAGGGGTTGCAGCAGGGGTGTTCCCACCCACCAAGTCGGAAAACCGAGGGGGGCGAAGATGAAGACATAGGCCCCAAGCGCTGCCGGATTGAAGATATGGCGCCCGCGGAATGCGATGAGAAATTTGGATGCCCCAGCAATGGTCGAGGCGAGAGCGATGCCGAGCAGGCCCAGCGGTTCAAGGCTAGGGGCCATGATGAAAAACACGAGCAGTCCCGTGATGAGCGCCGACTCGAGGTGGGCACGCTGGCGGACTATGCGCGCGCCAATCCCGCTGGCGAGGTAACTGAATCCGACAGCAACAGGGAGGCTCGCGAGAAGCGCAAAAGGGTCGGGGGAGATGAGATCCAAGAATGCCAACGTTATTGCGGCAACCGACAGGATCGCGAGCGATATCCAGACAAGTTTGTACATCGCGAGTGCGCCGAGGCTGCGATCTAACCAACGTTTCATAGGAACAGTTCTCCGTCGATATCTGGCGAGTACTCTACTCGTCCCGTAGACAACATGCGCACCCACTGAAAGTCGAAATCGGCGGCGAGGGCCGAGGGCTCGGCCACGAAGAGCGCGGTAGCGAGCCCATCAGCCTCGAGTGCTGTCGCGGCAATTGCCCACGTCGCAATAATGCGGTCGGTTGGCAGCCCGGTGCGCGCGTCGAGAATGTGGTGCAATCCGGCCCAGGCCCGGCGGTTGGGAGCTGAGGCGCAGATCGCTTGGTTGCGCACCGAAACAACGCCGATGGCTTTGGTGGTGTCGAGTGGATGTTCCAGCGCAACCCGCAGCGGCGTTTCGCCTCGGTGAAGCAGGTCTCCACTCGCATCCACTGTTGTGGCGGTGACTCCGTGGGCGGCGAGCACTTCGGTCACAAGGTCGACGAGGTAGCCCTTGCCTGCGGCTCCCACATCGAGCACAGCGGGGGTGAGGGTGGTGAGTTCAGTGCCATTCCAGCTGATCGCTTCGTGCCATTCGGGCACGCGGGTGCGAATGTTGCTTGGACGCAGCGAGTAGGTGCGGTCGTAGCCGAGTTCTTCGAGGGCGCGGCCAACGAGCGGGCTTACTGCTCCGTTGGTCGCGTCGTAGAGCCGGCGGTAAAGATCGAAGAGTGGTGGGGCATCCGCGGGAAATGTGTAGGTGCCGGGGGTGCGCGCTAGTGCGGTGACAAGGGAGTCTTCGCGAAAGCGTGAGTATGTTCGATCGAACTGTTCGATTCGTTCGGCGATGGCAGCTTCAGTGTCGGCGCTGAGGGGCAGGGCGGTGTCAATTTGCCAGGGCGCACCGATTGCATCGAACGTGTTACTCGGCGAGAGCATCCGCCTTGATCGCAGCGACGGCGTTGTTGAATCCGCCACTGGTGAGCGATGAGCCAGCAACTTTATCGACGGAGAGCTCGTCGATGTTCTTGCCGACAACTTCGGCAGCGATTCCGTTGATGAATTCGCCTTGAAACTGTTGGGAGTTGGGGCTCTCGCCGAAACCAACAACGGTGACATCGGTAATGACGTTGCTTGCGAGGGTGAGGGTGACTTCTACTTGCTCGGCACCGTTTGGCGAGATGTAGTCACCGGTTTCGGTGTAGCTGCCGTCGGTGTAGTCGCCGCCCGCTGCGGGAGTCACGGCATCCGAGACAGAGTTATCGGTTCCGGTGGCGGGAGAGGAGCATGCGGCGAGCGCTCCTACCAAGGTGGCGCCGGCAAAGAGGGCTACGGCGGTCTTGTTTACGTTGAGGCTGCGCATGAGGCTCCAAGTCAAGGATGGTGAGTGTTCAGTATGCCCGAGTAACCCTGACGGGAGGCTGGTGTTCGATCGATAGAGGGTTCTGGCGCTGTTTTGCGCCGAAAGTCTGAGTAGCACAACAGGGCAGTCTTGTTGAAGTCGCGACGAACCTACACGCCGTGCCGACATCAGAACAACAATAAAGTTTCTGACCGCTCAAGAATTGAGCGGATGAGGAGCGACAAATCAGAATAGAACTCCGCCCTCGGAATTCGCTCATCGCTCTGAACTGCTTCTCGCGCGAGTGCAGAGAAATCACGTGAATCGGGTCCCGAAAATGCGATTTCGTAGGATTGTGTTACGATCGTTCAATCCTGAAAAGATCTGCCGTTCGGTGGACCTCACGTTAGATTCGCGAAAGGCGTTCAATGTCGAACATTCCTATTAGAAACCTGCGCCGCGGCACCTTTGTCGCTGGCATCACTGCACTAGCTCTCGTGGCGGCAGGATGTGCATCAACTCCCGGGGGAACGACACCCGATGGAGAACGCACCCCAGTCGTGCTCAATCTCTCGACTACTCAAGTCGAAGACGCTCCTGAAAATGCTGCACTGTGGGAGTTCGTCGATCTGGTTGAAAGCAAAGCTGACTGGATCAGCTTCGACTACATAGGTGGCCCTGAGACGATCGCCCCGAACGACGCGGCAGAGTCCGTGCAACTCGGTGCGGTAGACATCGCCAGTGTGTGCTCGTGCTACTACACCCAGGTGGTTCCCGAAGCCGGTGCCTTCGACGTCGCGCCAACTAGCCCAGCTGAGGACCGTGAAAATGGTGCTCTCGAGTTGCAGCAAGCGTGGCATGAAGAGGCAGGATTCCACCTCTTAGGCAACTCAATTCACGACATGTCGTTCATCATGCACTTCGGGCCGCGCTACAAAGAACTCGATATCGAGAACCTCGACCTCAGCAGTCTGCTGATGCGATCCGCACAGACCGCCCAGCCGGCAGTTGAGGCTTTCGGTGCGGAAGTCGTGACGCTACCCATTTCTGAGGTGTACACGGCGATGGAGCGCAACGCGATCGATGGTTTTGCTGCCGGCAACGTCGGTATGTACAAGCTCGGAATCGCCGAACCGATCAAGGCATCGCTCATGGCTGACCTGATCTACGTGCGCTACCCGATTCTGATGAACCTGAACACGTGGAACTCGCTGGATGAGGAGACTCAAACCGTGCTTACCGAAGCGATGGCAGAGACTGAGGGTCACCTCAGCGACATCTTTGGTCCCCTTCTTGAAGAGGAGCACGCGCAGTGGGAGGCAGACGGCAAGGAATTGCTTGTTCCGTCTGATGCAGCCCAAGAGCGCATCGCCGAGCAGGCGCGCGGCTCGCTCTGGGACCGGTTGATTGAACTCTCACCGCGCGTTCAAGAGCTTAAGGACCTCTACGCCACCCAGTAGGGGTTCTACCCGGCCTGTTCCCATTCGCTCAAGGGAGAGCTCAGTTGTTGAAATCAATCTATCGGCGGCTTGTCGCCGCCGCGGCAGTGGTCTCCGGACTTCTGTTGGTCTACATGGGGCTGGCAACGGCGCTCGGAGTATTTGCTCGCTACGTACTTCGAACCCCATCGCGATTCCTTTTCGAGTCGACAGAGATGGCGATTGCTATCTGCGTATTTCTTGTTCTCGCATACACCGCCCTCAAAGGCAGGCACGTGCGCGTCGAAGTGATCCCTGATCGATTCGCAAAGACCAACCTCGCGCTAGACAAGTGGTCGGATCGTGTGACCGCGTTGCTCAGTTTCGTTTTTGCGGCGTTCGTATTCACGCAGTTCTATAACGACCTTGCCAGTGGCATACGGATTGGTTCAACAACTGGGCTTCCCCGCTGGGTGCCCATGCTGACGTTCTTTATCGGCCTCGTGCTCTACGGCATCTTCCAGCTGCGCTGGGTGAAGCCCGAGATTGAGACGGATATCGAGGCTTCGGTGGCCGAAAATCAAACGGAAGCAGACAAGTCATGATCGACATTGCTCCCGCACTGTGGGCGAGCATTTTCTTCGGCGGACTAGCAATCTTGCTCTTGCTCCGCTTCCACATCGCCGCGGCCCTCATGACGATTTCAGTTCTCGGTGCGATCTTGCTTTACGGACCGCTGCCGGGCGTTCAGCTTTCAGTGCTCGCTGCCACCTCCAGCATCTCTACCTTCACCTTGACGGCGATACCGCTGTTCATTCTGATGGGTGAACTGCTGTTTCGCTCGGGGCTCGCCCTGGCAGGCATCCGCGCACTCGATTTGATGTTCGCACGAGTCCGTGGACGTGTCGCCTATCTAACTGTGGGCGCCGGGGGTGTATTCGGCGTACTTTCGGGCTCAGCCGTTGCCTCTACCGGCGTGCTCGGTGGAACCCTGGTACCTGAGATGTTGCGCCGAGGATACTCCCGCAGGCTTGCGGCAGGTTCCGTGCTCGGTGCCGGTGGGCTTGCAATGATTCTGCCGCCGAGCGCGGTGGTTATCGTCTGGGGCGCTACCGCGGGCGTGCCCATTGGTCCGCTCCTAATCGCAGGAATTATCCCCGGAATTATGATGGCCCTCGGGTACGCGTTTGTCGTGTTTATCTGGAGCAAATTCTTCGGGGGCGCCGAACCTGCTGCCACGACAAAGTTGGCGGCACAAGAACGGCCAGGATCGGCTTTGGGGTCCACGAATGATGGAGCGGATCCGGCTATCGCCAAGAAAGAGACCCGCGAAGCGTGGCTGGCCATGGTGGCCCTCGGCGCGATCGTCGCGACGACGCTTTCGGTGATCATCGCGGGTATTGCAACGCCATCCGAATCAGCCAGCATCGGCCTCGTGATGACTGTCATTGCCGTGGCCGCCTTCAAACGCTTGTCGATCAAGGTCATCGTCGAGAGCGTTCGACAGGCGATCCTCTCGACCGGAATGATTTTCTTCCTCATTCTCGGTGCGAGTATCTATGCAAAAGTGATGGCGGGAAGTGGCGTCGTCCGGGAATTTGTCGGAGCCTTGACGTCGTTTTCGGACAACAGCTACGTGCTCATTGTCATCATGCTCGTCATTGTCATCGTGCTTGGCCTGTTCCTCGAGTCGATTGCGCTTGTACTTCTCACCATCCCGCTGTTCAATCCGATTATTTCGACTCTAGGAATAGACCCGATCTGGTTCGGGCTGATGATGATCATCGCCATCCAGATTGGAACAGTTACTCCTCCGATGGGAATGTCGCTCTTCGTGATCAAGCGCTACATGCCAGCGTCAATGAAAATGAGCGAGGTCTATAAGGCCGTGCTGCCGTTCGTGAGCTCTGACCTTCTCGTGATCATCGTGATCATGATGTTCCCGATCCTCACCTCCCTACTGCCCAGTCTGATGTAGCTGTGGTTGCCACGCTCTCTCTTCACCTCATCACAACGATCCGCACACCTATAAAGGAGTTTGATTATGTCCACTGAATTATTTGACCGGGGAATGGCCAACCGCCGCGCTGTGCTAGGGGACGCCCACGTCGACCGCTCCATCGCGAGCGCAACAGAGTTCTCTCAAGAGTTGATCGAGCACGTCACCAAGTACTGCTGGGGAGACATCTGGGATCGCCCGGGGCTCGCCCGCCGCGATCGCAGCATCGCCAACCTTGCGATGCTGACCGCTCTTAATCGCGGTCATGAACTCAAGGTCCACGTTCGTGGCGCGATCAACAATGGCGTTACTCCTGATGAAATTAAAGAAGTTCTGCTCCAGACTGCGATCTACTGTGGCGTTCCTGCCGCGATGGAGAGCTTTCGGCTCGCAGGCGAAGTGATCGAACAAATGGCTAAGGAATAGGCTGTGTCAGCACAACGAATACGTTTCATCGGGCTCGGCAAGATGGGCGCGCCGATGGCGGCTCGCTTGCTCGAGCGTGAGATAGCGCTGGAACTTGCGGATGCTGACCCGGATGCTGTGGACGCCATCGTCGCTTCCTATCCGGGGCTTGCTAGCCCCGCTGGGGAGTGTTGGGCAGGAACCGACATCGTCATCCTGATGCTGCCTGGCTCTCCGATTATCGAATCTGTCGTGGGAGGTGCCGGCGCGCTAGAGGGGCTTGACGCTGGCGCCACCATCGTCGATATGAGCTCAGCGGAGCCTGGCAGCACGGTGTCGCTCGCTGCTAAGGCCGCCGCGAAGGGGGTGCGATTTGTCGATGCGCCAGTGTCCGGTGGAGTACTGCGTGCCAAGGATGGCACCCTCGCCATCATGGTGGGGGGATTCAGCAGCGACGTGGCAGATGTGTCGAGACTGTTCGAGCCTCTTGGCACGATGATGCATGTGGGTCCGGTGGGTTCGGGACACGCGGCGAAGGCTCTCAACAATCTTGTGTCGGCGACCACCCTCGCCATCACTGCCGAGGCCATTCTCGCCGGCGAAGCCTTCGGAATCGAGCCAGCAACGATGACTCAAGTTCTGAACTCATCGTCTGGCCGAAGCAATTCTTCCGAAGTGAAAATGCCGAAGTTCATTTTGCCTGAAACGTTCGATTCGGGGTTTGCGCTGAGCTTGATGGCCAAGGATCTCAGGATTGCGGCGTCGCTGCTGCCTCAGGTTTCAGCACATGGCTCGGTCGCAACGTCGGCCATCGAACTGTGGAACGCAGCAGACTCAGAGTATGAGCCAGCCGCCGATCACACCCTCATTTTTGAGTTCCTCACACGTCAGCAAGGAAGAGATGATGAGCAAGGCTAACTCGCGGGGCATCGTCGCCTATATGGAGGCACCCGGTGTGCTCCGTCTCGCCCTCGCCACCGTTCCAGAGCCAGAGAGTGGCGGGATTGTGATGCGAAATAGCCTGGCAAATGTGTGCGGCTCCGAGCTCCACATTTGGGCAGGAAAACACCCTGTCAAAAAACGTGGTGGTCTCGGCCACGAAGTGGTTGGCACTATCGAGCGACTCGGCGACGATGTCACCATGGACAACCGCGGTCAGCCGCTTGCCGTCGGAGATCGCATCGTGGCGACGTATTTCCAAACGTGCCATCGTTGCTTCCACTGTCTCGAGGGCGAGTACAACCTGTGCGACAACGCATATGAATTCTTTAGCAAGCAGCCTGAGGAAGCTCCCCACTTTCACGCGGCTTTTTCTACCCACAGCTACATCCACCCGCGTCAGCACGTTTACCGAGTTCCTGACGGACTCTCCGACGAGATAGTGGTCGGCGCAAATTGTGCGCTTAGCCAGGTGATGTACGGCTTAGACCAGATCAATCCAGGAGCGGGTCAGACAATTGTGGTCCAGGGCGCGGGCGGCCTTGGTCTTTATGCCGTCGCCGTGGCGAAAGAGCGTGGCGCGCGGGTTATCGTCGTGGACTCCGTCGCGGCACGGCTCGAACAGGCTCAAGCCTTTGGCGCAGACGCTATCGTCGACATTTCTCAGCATCCGCAACTCGACGAACGCGTGCGAATCATTCGCGAGCTCACGGATGGCCGTGGTGCAGATGCTGCCGTTGAAGTAGCCGGTATTCCTGCCGCCTTTGCAGAAGGGCTGCAATTGCTCCGACGCGGTGGTCGCTATCTCGTCATGGGCAACCTTTCCCCTGGAGTGAGTATCGACTACGATCCGGGGCTGATCACGCGTAAGGCATTGACCATTGTGCATGTTGACCGCTATGACGGTCGCTACCTCTGGAAGGCACTGTGTTTTCTGGAACGAAACGCTGCTCGGCTTCCGCTAGATCGGCTCAGCGCCACGGTTTTCGGACTTGAAAACGTGCAAGATGCGCTCGACCGTTCACTGGATCGCAGCGTGACGCGAGCGTCGATTGATATGCGTTCCATCGACGCGATGCTTGAGCAGCTCGAATCGGATCCTGACACGCAAGTTCTTGAAAGCGGAGCACCGCAGAATGAGAAAACTGAATCATGAGTGACAAACTGTTGCACTGGATTGACAACGAACAAGTAGATTCTGCTGACGGGGCGAGCGTCACCACGCACAGCCCGGTGACTGGCGAGCCGATGACGACGCTCGCTTCTGGCGGCGAGCGCGAAGTGTCACTTGCCGTTGCCGCGGCAAGCGCTGCCGCTCCGCTCTGGCGCAACACTGATGCCAAGCAGCGTGGACGCTTGCTGCATGCGCTCTCGGTCGCTATTCGTGAAAACTCGCAATCGCTTGCCGATGACGAGATCGCCGAAACAGGAAAGCCACGCTCAACCGCGCTCAGCGAGATCGCAAACTCCGCAGATTATTTCGAGTACTACGCAGCACTCGTGCACTTGCCTGCCGGTGAGGTCATCAATACGAAGGCAACGGAACACACCTTCACGATCAGAGAACCGATCGGTGTCGTTGCCGTCATCACCCCGTGGAATGTACCTCTCAATCAGGCTGCGCGCGCCTGCGCGCCTGCGCTTGCCGCGGGAAACACGGTGGTCATCAAACCTGCAGAGGTGACTTCTCGCACGACGATTCGCCTGGCGAAATTAATGGGCGAGGTGGGGATCCCTGCCGGTGTTTTCAACGTAGTGCTCGGCAAGGGAAGCGTTGCGGGTGATGCGCTGGTTCGCCAAGACGCGGTGCGAAAAGTTGCTTTCACGGGATCGGTCGGTGTCGGGCGCTTGATCGGCAAGATCGCCGCAGACCGCATTATTCCCGTAACGCTTGAGCTCGGCGGCAAGTCGGCGAATATTGTCTTCGCCGACGCTGACCTTGACGCTGCAGCTAGTGAGACGGTACGGGCCTTTACTTCGAACGCCGGTCAGGTCTGCTCTGCTGGTACTCGTCTACTTGTGCAGTCGTCCATTCGAGAAGAGTTTTTGGCGAAGGTGGTCGAGCAAGCGCGCACACTTTCTCTGGGCAGCGATGTGGGGCCGCTCATCACGCGCGACCAGTATCTCAAGGTGCAGGAGCACTTGAACCTAGCTCCCACTGAGCACGCAGAGACGCTCTTGGGGGGAATCGGCGCAACATCTGATAACGCGGTGGGAAACTATATTCCTCCTACGATCTACGCCACTCAGAATTCCAACTCACGAATTGCCACTGAAGAAATCTTCGGGCCGGTTCTCGTTGCTATCACTTTCGAGAGTGACGAGGAAGCGATCCGTATTACAAACGACTCCGACTACGGGCTCATTGCCGGCGTCTGGACTCGGGATATCTCGCGAGCGTTAACCGTCGCCCGTTCGCTCGAAGTGGGCCAGGTGTTTGTGAATACGTGGTCGACGGGTGCGGTGGAGACGCCCTTCGGCGGAGTGAAGGAGAGCGGCTACGGCCGAGAGAAGGGTATTGAAGCCCTTCATCACTACACTCAGCTCAAGTGTGTTGTGATTGCGACGGTCTGAAAGTAATGATGCAGTATTTGATGACAGTAGAAAGCGGTAGAACGTGAACCTTGCCAGCGGATTCGACAGGGGAGAACTGTCGCTGAAGAGTCGCGTCATCTCTCACATTCGAGACGCGATTCTTTACGGAGATTTGGCACCCGGGCGGCGCCTTCCTGAGCGCGAACTCTGCGAGCAGCTGGGTGTGAGTCGCACGCTGATTCGCGAGGCAATTCAGCATCTTCAAGCAGAAGGTTTGGTTACGGCCATTTCACATCGGGGGCTCACCGTATCGCAGCTCACGGACCGTGATGCGCGCGAAATTTTTGCAGTTCGCGAGGTCCTTGAGGCGTTCATTGGGCGTCTTTTTGCGGCGAATGCAGGAGTCGACGTCTTTGACGCACTAGAGACTTGTGTCGATGAACTTGGCAACGTCGGTGCATCAGGCGACTACTCCGCCACTCTTAGGCTAAAACATGAAATCTACGAGATATTGATTCAGGGCTGCGGAAGCGAAACTGTCGGAAACATTCACACTCAATTGAACAACCGGATCTCGTTATTGCGTCGCCGTTCACTGGCGAACCCTGGTCGGCTTCAACAGTCGGTGCTTGAGTTGAAGAGCATTGTGGCTGCGGCGCGTGCGCGGGATATACAGCGCACCGGAGAGTTGTGCGCCGCCCACGTGCGAGCAGCAGCGGCCGCCGCTGGATATACCGAGGAGTAAAATCGATAGTGGCGAATGTCGACGGGGATTTCTCGGCTATGGTGCAACGCTTCGAATGAGTCTGTGCCTACTTCCGTGCGGCCGATCGTGTGGCCCAACGCTGGTTGCGCGCCGTTGACACGTGTTTTTCGGACTTCCGGCTGAATCCAGGCTCATACTGTCTTGTTGACTCCGCAGGTTCACGGTAGTGGTCGTGTCTACTGCGACCTTGGTAACAATTTTGCTGCGAAGGTTGCAAATCTTTAGTTCGTAAAGTTTACTAACAAACATGACAATGGGGTTCACCAACGGGAAAGCACTACGGCCAACGGCAAAAGTGCTGCCCGAGCACGCACGCAATCACAACAGATCACTCGTGATTCAAACGCTCTACCGCCAAGGCGAACTGAGCCGCGCCGACATCGCGCGCGAAACCGGCCTCACCCGCGTCACGATCTCAGACCTTGTTGCCGAACTCATCGTTGATGGGCTGGTGATTGAAACCGGGCAACGAGAAGGCAGTCGCCCGGGTAAACCCGCGACAATGCTCGAGCTGAACGCCGAAGCCTTCGACCTTGTCGGTGTCGACCTCAGCGACTACAGCACCTTCCGCGGCGCCGTTATGGATCTGCATGGAGCGATCCGCCACCGTCACGAGATCGCACTAGACGACAGCAGCGGTGCGGATGCCACCACCAAAGTCATTGCGCTAATGGAAGCCCTTCTCGCCAACGTCACCCGCCCCGTGCTCGGCGTCGGTATCGGATCACCCGGAATCGTCGACCTCGCGGGTGTCGTGTTGAGCGCACCTAACCTTGGCTGGGACGACCTGCCGCTTCAGAGCATGCTCACCGAACGATTCGATCTGCCCGTTGTCGTCGCCAACGATGCCAACGTCGCCGCGCTGGCCGAGCACAGCTTCGGCGGTGCGGCTAGCGACATGATGCTCGTCAAGGTCGGTCACGGTGTCGGCGCGGGACTGCTCTTGGGCGGCATCCCGCTTTTCGGAAGCACCTTTGCGGCTGGCGAAATCGGCCACGTCGTTGTCGGTACCGACGGCGGGTTGGAATGTGCGTGCGGCAAGACCGGGTGCCTAGAGACGTGGCTCGCGGCACCGCGGTTGGATGCAGCGCTAGCTGGCACATCCAATGAAGAAGAACGAAACACGGTTCTAGCAGAAGCAGGGCAACGCCTCGGCATCGCCCTAGCCCCTGTTGTCGGGGCGCTCAATCTTTCAGAGGTTGTGTTAAGCGGTCCGACCCCATTGCTTGAGGGTGCGCTGAAGCAAGCCACCATCGAGACACTCCGCGCGCGAACGATGGCCAAGTTTCACGGCGATCTGACGGTGCGGATGACAGCGCTCGGAGAGGACATTGTCATGCGCGGCGCAGCCGTGATGGTGCTCTCCGCGCAACTCGGAGTCTCATAGTCGAGCTCCATGCACTACGAGGTGTCCAGTTCTCCGCTGGCACCATCGCCCTAGGAAAGGAAACACAGTGAGGAAACTCAGCATCGCGGCGCTTGGCGTCGTGGCAGCGTTAGCTCTGGCAAGTTGTTCAGCGGGAGACAGCGGCAGCGGCGAAGACGCCACCGCAGACCTGCGCGTGTGGTTGGTCGGAACGGATACTCCCCAAGAGGCCCGTGACTACCTGATCGACACCTTCGAGTCAGAAAACCCCGGATCGACAATCACCATCGAAGAGCAGGCGTGGGGTGGTCTCGTTGACCTTCTCACCACCAACCTCTCCGGCAGTGACAGCCCCGACCTCGTTGAGGTCGGCAACACTCAAGCAGCAGCATTTACGTCGGCGGGCGCATTCCTCGACCTCACTGCTGACTACGACGCCTTGGGTGGCGACGACCTTCTTCCCGGATTCGTGGAGGCTGGATCGTACGACGACAAGTTCTATGCAGCGCCGCTCTATTCGGGCTCGCGACTGGTCTTCTACAAGAAGGATGCCCTTGCTGGGGCGGGGCTGAGCGTTCCGACCACCCTCGACGAGTACATCAGCAACGGTGTCGCGCTCGCGGACGCTAACCCTGGCGCATCCGGAATCTGGTGGCCAGGACAGGACTGGTACAACGCGCTTCCCTTTATTTGGGAGAACGGTGGCGAAGTTGCCACCTTCGAGGGCGGCGAATGGAAGTCGCAGTTCTCGTCCGCTGAATCGATTGCCGGCATTGAGCAAGTGCAAGAGGTGATGACGGATGCGTCGCGCGCTCCGAAGGATGCCAACGAAACCAACCCACAGGTCGGTTACTGCGAGGGAACAACCTTGCAGCTATCTGCCCCCAGCTGGGTGAAGTGGTCGATTCTGGCTCCGCTCGATGCTGAAACTCCCGGTTGCCCCGATGAGGAAGCAAACCTTGGCGTGTACGCCATGCCCGGCAAGGATGGCGGGGCAGCGCAAGTCTTCGCTGGTGGATCAAACATTGCGGTCTCGGCTAACTCGGCTCACCCCGAACTCGCCAAGAAGGCACTGGCGATCATCTTGAGCGACGAGTTCCAGTCGATCTACGGCGCTAACGGCCTGGTTCCGGCCAAGCTGTCGCTTGCAGACACGCTGGGAACAGACGAGGTTGCTGTGGCAATCTCTGAAGCTGCCGGTGCTGCACGGTTGACCCCGGCATCCCCCAAGTGGGCCGACGTTGAAGCATCGGGCGCGCTGACCGACTTCTTCGTTCAGGTCGCTCAGGGAGGCGATGTTTCCTCGCTAGCTAAGGATCTCGACGCAAAGATCGACAGCATTCTCAACGGTTAGCGACCGGTACCGGAGACGGTACCTGTACTAGCAAAAGGGTGCTCGGCTCGGTCGCGCATGACTGAACCGAGCACCCATTTCGTTGCCATCGCCCTAGGAAAAGGTTCGAGGCACAGTCCAATATTAACCGGGAGCTCTTATGTCACCGAATCCCTCCCTCGATATTGCTCCCCGCGATGTCGATGGCGACAGCCGTGTTGCGCCTTCGCAGCCTGGCCGTCAGCGTGCGGTAAAGAAGCCGCGCGCGCAATTCACCCCCTACTCTTTGCTGATTCCGGCAAGCGCAGTGCTTGCCGCCGTGATCGGTTGGCCGCTCATCCAACTCGTGATCATGTCGTTTCAGGAGTTTGGCCGCGCGCAAGTTTTTGGCGCACCATCACCCTTTATCGGCTTCGATAACTACATTGAAGTTCTGACCGATCAGTCGTTCTGGCTGGTAATGTTCCGCAGTTTCGCGTTCGCCGCAGTGTGCGTCACGAGCACCATGGTGCTGGGCACACTGATTGCGCTGCTGATGAGTGAGCTTGGCAAGGTCATGCGGCTCATCCTCTCGATCGGGCTTTTGCTGGCCTGGGCGATGCCAGCACTGACCGCCACGATCGTGTGGGGGTGGATGTTCGACACCAGCTACGGCGTTGTGAACTATGTGCTTACACGGTGGTTTGGGCTGGACTATATCGGGCACTCGTGGCTTATCGAGCCGCTCAGTTTCTTCTTTGTCGCCGCGCTCATCGTTATCTGGGGAGCTATTCCCTTTGTGGCTTTCACCGTCTATGCGGGGCTCACTCAGGTGCCAGATGAGGTTCTTGAGGCGTCGCAGTTGGATGGCGCGGGTCCAGTGCAGCGCTTCAGACTCATCATTTTCCCGTACCTGCGTTCCATCTTCTTGGTGGTTTTCATTCTGCAAATCATTTGGGATCTGCGCGTCTTCACTCAGATTTTCGCGCTGCAGGGAATTGGCGGGATCAAAGACCAGACCTCGACGCTTGGCGTCTACATTTACCAAAATTCGCTGGGAACAGGGGAGTACGGCACCGGTGGGGCCATCGCGGTTATTACCGTGATTGTGATTACCGCGATCTCGTTCTACTACGTTCGCCAAAGCGTCAAGGAGGAAGAGCTGTGAGCACATCAACAGCGTCTCGGATGAGACCAATTGCTACGTCGGTCGCCAAGACTCCCGCTCGAAAGGGCGCGGTATCGCGGCGCATCAACAAGGTCATTCTGGGTGCCCTCGCGCTCGTGGTTGCGGCATTCTCGATCTTCCCCGTCTACTGGATGGTGCAAACCTCGTTTCAACCGAACAACGAGATCATCGGGTCAGAGGTCAACTTCTGGCCGCAAAATTTCACCCTGCGCAACTACGAAACGGTGTTGTTCGATACGACGCGTTCGCAGTTCATGCCGGCGCTCGGCAATTCTGTTGTCGTAACAGTGTCGACCGTGATCATTGCGCTCGTCTTCGCATTTTTGGCGTCGCTTGCCGTTACTCGCTTTCGGTTCAAGAGTCGCAAGGGCTTCATCCTGACGATCCTGATTGTGCAGATGATTCCGGCAGAAGCGATGATCGTGTCGACCTACCGTGTTCTTGATAGCTGGTCGCTTCTCAACACCATCATGGGGCTCACGATTGTGTACGTCGCGACGGTATTGCCGTTCACCATTTGGACCCTTCGCGGTTTTGTGAACGGTGTGCCCGTCGAGCTTGAAGAGGCGGCGATGATCGATGGGCTGTCGCGGTCGGGAGCTTTTTGGAGGATTACGCTGCCGCTACTGGCACCCGGGCTTGTTGCCACCGGTGTCTTCGGATTCATCCAGGCGTGGAACGAGTTCTTGCTCGCCCTCGTCGTGAACTCGCGGCCCGAAATGATGACATTGCCGGTGTGGTTGCGCACGTTCCAGATCGCTAATGGCACCACCAACTGGTCGGCGATTATGGCCGGCTCGACGCTGATGGCGATCCCTGTCATCATCTTCTTCCTCATTGTTCAAGGACGAATGACCAGCGGTCTCGTTTCGGGGGCGGTGAAGGGGTGATTCCGCTCTATAGGGTCGGCGTCGATATTGGCGGGACCAAAACGGATGCCGTTGCCATCGACGAGCAGGGCGCGATTGCGGGGCAGGTTCGGGTTCGTTCCGGCATCGGACCCGGCCCGCTGGTCGCATCCACTGTTCAGGCGCTCGAGGAATTGGCTAGTCGTGTTGGCGTGAGCACGATCGACTTCACGAGCATTGGCATCGGAATTCCCGGAACAGTGGTGGATGGTCGGGTTTCACATGCGGTGAATCTGGCGATTGATGGTCTCGACCTCGGTGCGGAGCTCGATGCGCGACTCGGACGCAGCGTGAGCATCGATAACGATGTCAATGCGGCAGCGCTCGGTGCTTTTCACCTGCTGGAGAATGACCCGAGTCATTCGATGGCGTTCCTCAACCTGGGCACCGGTCTTGCTGCCGGCCTTGTGCTTGGCGGAAAGGTGTGGCGCGGTGCTCGGGGCGCTGCGGGTGAGATCGGGCATGTGCCTATCGATCCGAATGGGCCTGAGTGTGCGTGTGGCCAGCGCGGATGCCTCGAGACCGTGGCATCCGGTTCGGGGGTGGCGCGCATGTGGCCTACCGACTCCGATCAGCCGACGACGGCTCTCTTTGAGGCTGCGGCATCCGGGGATCCTGAAGCAATCGCTGTTCGCTCTCGTCTTGTCGAAGGCGTGGCCTCGGCCGTGCGCATGCTTGTTCTGACGATCGATGTGGATTCTGTTGTACTGGGTGGTGGGGTGAGCACCCTCACCAATCTGCTTGATGATGTGCGCGCAGTGCTTGCGCGCTGGGAGACCAGTTCAGCGTTCCTTGCCTCCATCGGGTTGAGCGGCCGGGTGCACGGTTTACCGCAAGAGTTTCCGGCGGCGGCCGTTGGTGCCGCCATGGTCAGTAGCGAGAGGGTAACGAATTGGCAGAGGTAGTAATTGTTGACTCGAAGCAGGCTGCAGGCGAGGTAGCCGCAGATCTGATCGAGGCCCTCGTGCGGCGGACTCCGGATGCCGTCCTCGGCTTAGCGACGGGCTCGACGCCGTTAACGACGTGGTCTGCGCTCGCGGCTCGCGCCCTCGACCTGTCTGCTGTTCGGGGGTTTGCTCTCGATGAGTATGTTGGATTGCCTGCTGGGCATCCCGAAAGCTACCGCTCGGTGATCACTCGGGAGGTTGTTGAGCCGCTGGGGTTGACGCCGTCGTTGGTGCAGGTTCCGGCGGAGAGCGGGCCGGTGGAGTTTGCTGGCGACGACTATGAGCGGGCGATTGTTGCTGCGGGCGGTGTCGATCTACAGATTTTGGGCATCGGTTCGACGGGCCATATCGGATTCAATGAACCGGGATCGTCGTTCGCATCACTCACTCGCGTGAAGACTCTCACGAAGCAGACCCGTCGCGATAACGCGCGTTTTTTCGATTCTCCCGCTGACGTTCCCACGCACTGCATTACTCAGGGGCTTGGCACGATTCAGCGCGCACGGCACCTGGTGTTGTTGGCATTTGGTGAGGCGAAGGCTGCGGCGCTCGCGGGCGCTGTGGAGGGTCCGGTAACGGCTAGCCTTCCGGGGTCGGCAATTCAGTTGCATTCAACAGTCACGGTGATTGTGGATGAGGCGGCGGCATCCGAGCTGAAGTTTGCTGACTACTACCGGTATTCGTGGGATAACCGACTCGATTGGGAACGGCTGCACTAAGCAATGACAAAGTATGTGGCGCTGCTTCGCGGTATCAACGTTGGCGGCAAAAATGTGATCAGCATGAAGTCGTTGATCGAGTGCTTTGGTGCGGCTGGCTTTGAGGGCGTTCGAACTTTTATTCAGAGCGGCAATGTTTTGTTTGCCTGTGACTCGGCGAGTAGCGCGGAACTCGAAGTGGTGATTGAGCGGATGCTGCACGAGAGTTTTGGGGCCGAGATTATTACC
Source organism: Salinibacterium sp. M195 (assembly GCF_019443965.1). Classification (GTDB taxonomy): domain Bacteria; phylum Actinomycetota; class Actinomycetes; order Actinomycetales; family Microbacteriaceae; genus Rhodoglobus. The sequence continues at coordinate 1,184,571 of NZ_CP040814.1, forward strand.
GTCGTGCGGTCGCGGGATGAACTCGCCGCAACAATCGCGGCAGCACCGGCCGATCACGGCTCTGCCGAGCTATTGGGCGATGTGCTCTTTCTCAAGAGACCGTTTACCGCTGCCGAAGCGATGGAACAGTTGCCAGAGCTCAACGACGATGTTGATTCGATTGCACCGGGGCCGGATGCCCTTTACTTCTCGCGCACGGTCGTCAATTCTTCGAAGTCTCGTATTGATCGTCTTCGCAGCAAACGGCTCTCTCAGCGAATGACCGTGCGCAACTGGCGTACGACCAACCGCCTGCTCGAAATGCTTGACGCGGCGGACTAACGGAAGATGATCGTGCGCGCTCCATCGAGCAGCACGCGGTCTTCGGCAAACCATTTCACGGCCTGAGTGAGGGTGCGGCTTTCTTCGTCTTGACCGATCGAGACGAGTTCGGTTGAGGTGCTCGCGTGATCCACGCGCACCACGTTCTGTTCGATGATCGGGCCCTCGTCGAGGTCGCTCGTCACGAAGTGGGCGGTGGCACCGATGAGCTTCACACCGCGCGCGTGGGCCTGCTTGTAGGGGTTCGCACCCTTGAAGCCCGGCAAGAAGGAGTGGTGGATGTTGATGATCTTGCCGCTTAACTGCTCGCACAGTTCGGGAGAGAGTATCTGCATGTAGCGGGCGAGCACCACGAGCTCGATGTCGTGCTGCTCAACGACTTCGAGAATGCGGTCTTCGAAGGCCAACTTCTGTCCGGGCGTTGTTACCGCGTGGGATTCGAACGGCACCTTGTAGAACTCGGCGAGAGAACCCAGATCGGGGTGATTGCTCATGATCAGCGGCATCTCGATCGCCAGTTGCCCCGCGTGCTGGCGGTACAGAAGATCATTGACGCAGTGTCCGGCCTTGGATGCCAAAACGAGGGTGCGCAGGGGGCGCCCCACAACGTCGAGTTGCCATTCCATCGTGTACCGCTCGGTCACGGGGGCGAGAGCTGTCTCGAAATCGTGGCGCGAAGCATCCGATTCCACTTGGAGTCGCATGAAGAAGCGACCGGTGTCGTCGCTGGAGAACTGTTGCGACTCAGTGATGTTGCCACCGGCGTGAACAATGGCCCCGCTGATGGCGTGAACGATGCCGGGCTTGTCGTCACAAGTGAGAGTTACGATCCAGTGCGTTGAGGTGGTCACAGAATTAGCGTACCGGTGCCAGCGCTAGACTCAGTCGAACATGAGCACGCCACGCACTTCACCAGCATCTCCGTCTTCCCCAGCGTTTCCGTGGGCGGGTCTCTTTACCCTCTCAGCGCTAATCTTCACCTCGGTGACTAGCGAATGGTTGCCTACCGGCCTGTTGCCGGAGATTGCCACGGAACTCTCGGTGAGTGAGTCGCAAGTGGGGCTGCTCATCACGATTTTTGCGGCAACCGTAGTGATCTCCACGGCGCCGCTGGCTGCTCTCACCCGGAATCAGCCGCGCAAGAAGCTTGTGATCATCGTGCTGCTCGTGTTTGTCGTCGGAAACCTTTTGGCCGCTGCCGCTCCGAACTACGCCGTTCTCGTGATCGCGCGGATCATCGGCGGGCTCTCGCATGGACTGTTCTGGGCCGTCGTCGGCGCTTACTCGGCACATCTCGTTCCCCCGCACCAGGTAGGCCGCGCTGTTGCCGTGACGAGCGCGGGTGCCACTGCAGCCTTCGTGCTTGGTGTGCCCGTGGGAACTGCTCTCGGCCACGCCCTTGGCTGGCGGCTTGCCTTCGTCGTGATCGCGATCATCATTTTGGCGCTCACGATCATGGTGGTGCGGATACTGCCCCCGGTCGATCACCAGCAGCCGCTCTCTACCGGCGAGATTTCGATTCCGCTGCGCAAAGACCGTTCGGTCCCTGGCGTGATTTACGTGTGCGTTCTGGTTGCCCTCGTGATGCTCGGTCACAACCTCTTCTACACCTACATCGTTCCGTACCTGATCGGGCCTGCTGGCATCGAAGGTGGCGCTGTCGCCGGTGTGCTGCTCATCTTTGGAGCCGCCGGTGCTGTCGGTCTCGCACTCGCCGGCCTACTCGTCGATCGATTCCCGCGCAGCATCATCCCCGTCACGGTTGCCCTTGTCGCGATCTGCTCGGCACTGCTCGGCATGTTCCCCGCAGAACCCGCAGTCATGTTCATCGTTATCGCCGTCTGGGGGATGGCCTTCGGCGGAGTTCCCGCCATGATGCAAACACGACTACTGCAATTGGCCTCACCCCGCATGCGCGACGTCGGCTCCGCCTACCTCACCACTTCGTTCAACATCGGCATCGGCGGCGGCGCACTCCTCGGCGGCATTCTGCTCGATCAGTACGGCGTGATTTCGCTGCCCTACGTCGACGCCGGCATCCTCGGCGTTGCCGTCGTGTTTGCCATCGTCGGGGGAGAACTGCTTAGGCGTCGGAGCGCTCGGGCTGCGGCAGTGCGCGACCAGCAGCCCACACCGCCAGTACCTTAAGGTCGGCATCGAGGAGCACGGCGTCGGCGGCGAATCCGGCAGCAAGAGTGCCCAGATCGCCGGAGCGCCCGATAGCTCTCGCCGGCACAGCGGAAGCCGCGGCAGCAGCCTGCGGCAGGGTTAGCCCGACTTCGGTGACGGCTCGACGCACCGCGGCATCCATTGTCAGTGTCGATCCTGCGATAGAGCCGCCATCGCTGAGTCGAGCGACGCCATCGGTGACGGTGACGTCGAGTGATCCCAGCCGATAGTTTCCGTCGTGGGAGCATGCTGCTGCCATAGCGTCGGTAACGAGCGCAACGCGCCCCGGTGCCGACGCGAAGAGCATCTTCACGACATCCGGATGCACGTGCACGCCGTCATTGATGACCTCAAGAATCACGGGTTCTCGACTGATCGCCGCCGTAATGGGGCCGGGCTCGCGGTGGTGGATGCCGTGCATGGCATTGAAAGTGTGGGTGAGCAGTCGTGCCCCGGCATCGATCGCAGCGAGCGTCTGGTCGTAATTGGCTGAGGTGTGGCCGATGGCGACGGTGACCCCGGCGGCGCTGAGCTGGGCAATCGCCTCCATCGCACCGTCGAGTTCTGGCGCAATCGTGATTTGTCGCAGCGTGCCATTGGCGGCGGTGAGCAGTTCATCGATCTCGCGGGCGGTGGGATTGCGCAGCGCGTCGGGGTTGTGGGCGCCCTTGAAGTTGTGCTGCAGAAACGGGCCTTCGAGGTGGCTGCCGAGAACAAGGGGATCGGTCGCCGCCAACTCAGCGATTGTTGAGAGGCTGCGCACCAAGCTGGCATGGTCTCCGCTGACGAGCGAAATTACGGAGCGGGTCGTGCCCTTGGCTCGGTGCGCACTAAGCGCTGCGCGAATTGCCTCTGGGCCATCATCGAAAGCTGCACCATTGCCGCCGTGGCAATGAATGTCTACAAAGCCAGCGCTGAGAAAGCTGCCGGCTGCATTGGTGACCGTTGTCGCGGGTGTCGTGTGAGTTCGCCACTCTTCGCCGGTGCCCGTCGCGACTATCGTGTCGCTCTGCCACGCCACCCAGCCGTCGTCGACGATCTCGCTGCCAGTAACCAGTTGTGCCGAATGGATGACGTGGTCGTTCACGGTGTGCTGCTCATTCCAGGCTGGCTCACTTCGGGCCAGCTCACTTCATCGACGCGGTTGTAGGTGATTTCTGCGGCATGGAGCCGCGGTGACCAGTCTGCCAGACGCCGGGTGAAGTCGGCCCAGTCGTGCGCGGAGCGTGGTGACCAAGCGATTTCTGCCGCAGCGATGATGCGCGGAAACACCATATATTCCAGATCGCGCACATTGTCGATTGTCTCGGTCCAGAGCGGCGCTTCGATGCCGAGAATGTGCTCGTCGGTCACGCCGTTGACGATCGCTGCTGGGTCCCAGTTGTAGGCGGCGTCGAGAGTGGTTGGCCCATCCGCCCACTCCAAGCCCAGTTCTTCGTCAGTCGCATATTTCATGTCGAGGTAGATGGCGTCGGCAGGGGACATGATCATTCGGCCGCCCTGCTCGATGAAGGAGGCCACTCGTTTGTCGGCATCGTCGCGAGGGGTGACGTAGCTCCAATACTGGCCAACGGTTCCGGCGGGCAAATCGCGGCTTCGCCCCATTTCGTGCCACCCGATCAGAGTCTTGCCGTGGCTCGCCGCAATCGCTGTCGCGCGTCGGATGAACTCGAGATAGTCCTCGTCGCTCGTCGCAAGTGATTCGTCACCGCCGAGGTGAAGGTACTGGCCCGGGGTTAGCTCGCTGATCTCCCGGAACACGTCATCCAGAAACTGATACGTCAGTTCCTTGGAGATGCAGAGCGAGCTGAAACCCACTTCGATGCCCGTGTACGGCGCGGGTGCGCTGCCATCGCAATTGAGTTCCGGGTAGGCCGCAAGCGCCGCATTGGTGTGGCCGGGCACATCAATTTCGGGCACGACGGTGATGTAGCGGGATGCCGCGTGCTCCACAATCTCGGTGTAATCGGCCTTGGTGTAGAAGCCGCCGGCCCCGCCGCCGACCGCCGTGGTCGCGCCGAGTGCAGTCAGATTCGGCCACGAGTCGATGTGGATGCGCCAGCCTTGGTCATCGGTCAGATGCAGGTGCAGCACATTGAGCTTGAGCAGCGCCATCCGGTCGAGGTAGCGCTTGACGGTGGCCACAGTGAAGAAGTGCCGCGCAACGTCGAGCATGGCGCCGCGATAGGAGAAGCGGGGGTAGTCACTGATCTCGACGCAGGGCACGTGCCAGTCGACATCCTGCACCGTGGCGTGTTCGATCGCGTGCGGAAGCAACTGGCGCAGCGACTGCACTCCCGCAAAAAGCTGGGCAGCGTCATCCGCTCGCAGTTCGATTCGCGTTGCCGTGATGCTGAGGAGATAACCCGGGTTTGGCTGCGCGGTGTCACCGATGGTGAGCTCGATAGCTGGGGAGCCTGGGGTTTCTGCGGTGGCAATGTGCAGGGGGAATCCTGTTGCCGGGCGAAGGAGTTCGGCCAAGTATTCGGCGACGGGCTGTGCGCTGCCGGTGGCATGGATGACCGTGGTGTCAGTGAGGGCATAGTGGCCTGATCCGGCGCTGAAGTGCACGGGTGCGGGCATCACGGGGGCAGTCGTCATTGAGTTCCGATCGGCGATGGGGTTTGTCAGGGTTCCTAACTAACTATGACCAATTCTTGCAGATTCTCGCGACGCTGACTAGCACCGGGTAGATTTGACGTATCCACCCATGTCGCAAGGAGCTCATCTGTGTCAACATTCCTTTCGCCTCTCTCTGAGGTAGACCCCGAGATCGCTGCAGTGCTCGCTCAAGAGCTCGGTCGCCAGCGCAATACTCTCGAGATGATCGCGAGCGAAAACTTCGTTCCTCGCGCCGTTCTCGAAGCACAGGGTTCGGTTCTCACCAACAAGTACGCAGAGGGCTACCCGGGGCGCCGCTACTACGGCGGTTGCGAATTTGTTGATATCGCCGAGAAGCTCGCCATCGACCGCGCCAAGAGCCTCTTCGGTTCCGCGTTCGCGAACGTTCAGCCGCACTCGGGTGCTTCCGCTAACGCCGCAGTGCTCTCGGCGATCGCTAAGCCCGGTGACCGCATCTTGGGCCTCTCGCTCGATCACGGCGGGCACCTCACGCACGGCATGCGCCTCAATTTCTCGGGCAAGCTCTATGAAGCACACGCCTATGGCGTCAACGAAGAGACCGGCGTTCTCGACATGGCCGACGTTCGCGCTAAGGCCATCGAGGTTCAGCCGCAGGTCATCATCGCTGGCTGGTCGGCATACTCCCGCCAGCTCGACTTCGCCGAATTCCGTTCGATCGCGGATGAGGTTGGTGCCGTTCTCTGGGTAGACATGGCTCACTTCGCGGGTCTCGTTGCTGCCGGGCTACACCCCAACCCCGTACCTTTTGCGGATGTCGTCTCGTCGACAGTGCACAAGACAATCGGTGGACCGCGCTCGGGCTTCATCCTCACCAACAACGTTGATATCGCCAAGAAGATCAACTCCAACGTCTTCCCCGGACAACAGGGTGGGCCACTGATGCACGTGATCGCCGCCAAGGCGACCGCCTTCATGCTTGCCGCAACCCCTGAGTTCAAGGACCGCCAAGAGCGCACCCTTCGCGGCGCCCGTCTTCTTGCTGAGCGTCTCGTTCGCGACGACATGACAGACCTCGGCATCGACGTGCTCACGGGAGGCACCGACGTGCACCTCGTGCTCGTCGACCTGCGCAAGTCAGAACTCAACGGTCAAGAAGCCGAAGACCTGCTGCACTCCGTCGACATCACGGTCAACCGCAACGCCGTTCCGGCCGACCCGCGCCCGCCGATGGTCACCTCTGGTCTTCGCATCGGAACGCCAGCGCTCGCCACCCGCGGATTCGGTGACGCCGAATTCACTGAGGTTGCGGACATCATCGCCGAAACCCTCAAGCCCGGTGCAGACCTCGCGGCGCTGCAGGTTCGCGCTCGTGCGCTCGCCGATGCCTTCCCGCTCTATGAAGGTCTCGAAAGCCCCGGTAGCTGGGCTTAACCAGCACCACCTGGGCCTCACTAGGCACAACTAAAGAGCCCGTCGCCGTGTGAACATAGCGACGGGCTCTTTAGCGTTTAATAGACATGGCAGTAAAAGAAGTGGCCAACCAGCGCGTTGGCCCGATTCGAACGGAAAACGATGACCGCAGTGAAACTTGACGGTGTTGCTACGGCAACCGCAGTAAAGAACGAACTGCGTGTTCGCGTTGACGCCCTCAAGGCCCGCGGCATCACTCCGGGCCTCGGCACACTGCTCGTCGGTGACGACCCCGGGTCGCGTTCCTACGTTGCGGGCAAGCACCGCGATTGCGCCGAAGTGGGCATCGAATCAATTCGCGTCGATCTGCCGGCCACGGCATCCGCCGATGAAGTTCGGGATGCCATCGTCGCCCTGAACGAAGACCCTGCCGTCACTGGCTACATCATTCAGCTGCCGCTGCCCGCAGGTCTCGATGAGAACGCGATGCTCGAACTCATGGACCCAGCCAAGGATGCCGATGGCCTGCACCCCACCAACCTGGGGCGACTCGTTTTGGGTGTGGGAACGAAGCTTGACTCGCCGCTGCCATGCACCCCGGCCGGAATTGTCGAAATGCTCGAGCGCTATGACGTGCCGATCTCCGGTAAGCATGTCGTGGTTGTCGGCCGTGGGCTCACCGTCGGGCGCCCCCTTGGGCTAGTCCTCACGCGCAAGGGACTGGATGCCACGGTCACCCTCACTCACTCCCGCACGACCCAGCTCGAAAACCACGTTCGCCAAGGCGACATCGTGATTGCTGCCGTCGGTTCTGCCGGGCTTATCCGTCCAGAGTGGATCAAGCCAGGCGCGGCCGTGCTCGATGTCGGAATTACTCGCGTCATCAACGAAGAGACTGGCAAGGGTCGCCTCGTTGGCGATGTCGACCCTGGCGTTGCCGAAGTCGCTGGATTTCTTTCTCCGATGCCCGGTGGCGTCGGCCCCATGACTCGCGCGATGCTCGTCAAGAACGTCGTCGACGCGGCCGAACGGCTGTAACGGTGACCGCAGAACGGCCACCGAGGCCGCAACGCGTCACCCCGCGCACCCCACGAAAGCGCCGCTTTCCGTGGGCTCAGGTGTGGGTATGGGCCGGCACGGTAGTCGCGATCGCGCTCGCAATCGCCGTTGTGCTAAAAATCAACAGCTAGTTAGAGCTAGCTAGCGATCGCGCAGGGCCCCCTGCGAGGGCGAGAACGCCTCCACGGTGGGTTGCCCCATCGCGTGCTCGGCGAAAGCTCCATCGAGCGCTACCCGCACCCGGGATGCTGTGTCGGTGTCGACGAGGGCGACGGCGACCCCGCTGAAGGGGCGGCCGAGCATCCGTGCCCCCAAAGCGCCTGCGGTCATCGCAGTCTCTACCGCGAGGTCGATTTCTGTCGTCGAGATGCCGTATTCGTCGCGCAGGCTGGCGTGCGACGCATCGAGCAGCGCACCCAATAGTCGTGGCGTTTCGTCGCGGATTGCGAGTGCCGCGTCACGAACCCGCTGATTTTCGGTAACGGTGTGCAGGGTGCGGCGCACTTCGTCATCCGCTAACGCCGTCTCGAGCGCATCGGCGGTTGGCGCATCCGTATCGATGACCAGCAGTTCGAGCCCGGCGGTCTGCCAGTCGAGAGGCAACGGCTCGGGTCGGGTCTCGCCCTCGAGGCGCACAAGGGCATGGTCATCGAGCGCGAACACGCACGCGGCAACATCGGGATGTTCGGGGAGTTTGGCCACGTCATCGCTCAAGTTCCACAGATCGGTCAGAGCCAGAGCAAGCGCAGCCTCAAGGGCCGACGACGAACCCAGTCCGGCGCCCACCGGCACCGTGGTGTCAATGAACACTTCGAAACCGCTGAGCTCGTGCTGATTGGCGGATGCCGCCATCACCTCCTGCACGATGCTGAGAGCAATCTGGCTCCACCCCGTTGCGCTGGTGCCGGTGGCAAGCTCATCGAGCTCGACCGTGACGAGCTCGTCAACGAGAGCACTCGCGATGCGCACGCTGCGATCTGTGCGGGGTCCGGCGGCGAGAACGGTGCGGCGGTTGATCGCAATCGCAAGTTCGGCATCCGTGTCGGGGCTCGTGGCGGTGCCGAGAAGGGTGAGGCGGCCGGGGGCAGACCAGACGCCGGCAGCGGGGTGACCGAAGATGGCCTCGAAGTCGATGAGTACGTCATCGCGAATGTCAGACATGGGTGCTTCTTTCCTGAGTGCTTTACGCCGGTAAGCTGTTGCGGTGAGCGTGCCTACCGGAAACCAGTACATCATCACTCGAGCCACTGAGCAGGGGGAGGCTCGGGCAACCATCACCGAACTCGCCGCATCGTTGCGCGAATTCAGCATTGGTGGGGTTGACCTTGTCGAATCGTACGCCGAAAACGACATGCCGCCCTTTGCCGATGGCATCGTGTTGGTGCCGTGGCCGAACCGCATCGAAGATGGTACGTGGATGCTCGATGGTGAGCCGCAGCACCTCGACATCACCGAGCGCGATCGCAACAACGCCATCCACGGCCTGCTGCGTAACTTCGGCTACAGCCTCATCGAGCGCACAGAAGGCTCAGTAACTCTCGAGGCCACGATCTTCCCGCAGCACGGCTACCCGTTTCACGTGCACACCACAGTGCGCTACGAACTGGTTGAGGCTGGGCTGCGCGTAACCCACACGGCTACGAACCTGTCGGATGCCGCAGCCCCGTACGCACTCGGAACTCACCCTTTCTTCAAGATTGGTGACACTCCCGTCGCTGAACTGACGCTCACGATGACCGCCGCCACCCGCTTCGAATCGAACGACCGCCTCATTCCCACCGGTGAAGTCGCAGTTGCGGGCACCGAGTTTGATCTCAGCGCCGGCCGCCCCGTCGGTGAACTCGACTTCGACACTGCCTTTGGCGGCGTTGAGGTCATCGATGGTGTTGCTGCTCGCCTCACTGCCCCCGATGGTCGCGAAGTGCGGGTCACGGTCGACGACAAGTTTGATTTCGTACAGCTCTTCACTCCGCGCAACTTTCCGACCCTCGCCGGCATCGGCCAAGTTGTCGCCATTGAACCGATGACGGCAGCGCCTAACGCCTTCAATACCGGCCGTGGCCTGCTCTGGCTCGAGCCAGGCAACGAATTCTCGGCGTCCTGGGGAGTCGAGTTCTCCGCATGACGCACAGCCCCGGCCTTCGCGAGATTCGGCGGTGGCGACGGTATCTTGCCGCCGAACGCGCTGAAGCCGCCGTGTACCGTGATCTGGCATCCCGCCGCACCGGCGAAGAGCGCGAGATTCTGATGGCTCTGGCCACAGCAGAAAAGCGCCATGAGGATCACTGGTTGACGCTGCTCGGCGAGCATGCGGGCCGCCCGTTGCCCACTGATCCCCGCACCCGGCTTCTCGGTTTTCTTGCGCGCCGTTTTGGGTCAGTATTTGTGTTGGCCCTTGCGCAGCGTGCAGAATCACGATCGCCGTATCTGGATGACGCAGACGCGACAGACACGATGGCCGCCGACGAGGCAGTGCACGAGGAAGTGGTGCGCGCCCTCGCAACGCGGGGGCGTCAACGACTCTCGGGAACGTTCCGCGCTGCCGTGTTCGGAGCCAACGATGGGCTCGTCTCCAACCTCGCACTCGTGCTCGGCATGAGTGCAGCAGGACTCCCCAACGCTGTCGTTTTGCTCTCCGGTGTTGCCGGGCTCCTTGCTGGTGCGCTCTCGATGGCCGCCGGCGAATACGTCTCTGTGCGCTCCCAGCTTGAACTCGAGAATGCTGCAGCGCACGGCCCTATCGCAACAGACTCCGTCACCAGTCTCGACGTCGACGAAAATGAACTGGCCCTTGTCTATCGCGCTCGCGGGATGAGCAGCGAGGATGCCGAGCTTCAGGCCGCCGAAGTGTTGTCGGGGCGAGATGCACAACCGGAGCCGGCCACCGCAGCACATAACCCGATTGGCTCAGCGGTCGGAGCATCCGCGTCAAGTTTCCTATTCTTTGCTTCTGGCGCGGTCATCCCGGTGCTGCCCTACCTTTTTGGTGCGGAAGGCCTCACCGCGGTGTTCATCGCCTCAGCCCTCGTGGGTATTGCCCTGCTGATTACGGGGGCCATCGTGGGTCTGCTCTCGGGGGCCTCGCCATTGAAGCGAGCGCTGCGGCAACTGGCCATTGGCTTCGGGGCCGCCGCCGCCACCTACCTCCTAGGGCTACTATTCGGGGTAAGCGTCGGCTAGTTCTGTAGCGACAGCAACGGCGAGGAGGCCGTCATGACAACAGCACTGATCGTCGTCGATGTGCAACAGGGATTCGACGATTCTGACTATTGGGGTCTGCGCAACAACGCAGACTGTGAATCCAACATCGGGATGCTGGTTGGCCATTGGCGTCGCGAAGGCTGGCCCATCGTCTATGTGCGGCACGATTCCTTAGATCCGGCATCACCGTTGCATCCCAGCGCGCACGGCAATCAGTTCAAAGATGTGCTGTCTGGCACCCCAGAGCTGCTGGTGTCGAAGTCGGTGAACTCAAGTTTTCATGGCAGCCCCGACCTTGACTCGTGGTTGCGCGCATCCGGGATCAATTCGATTGTGATCTGCGGCATCACCACCAATCACTGCTGCGAAACCACGGCACGAGTCGGCGGTAATCTCGGCTACGACGTGAAATTTGTATTGGACGCCACGCACACCTTCGGCCGCGTCGGGCCGTACGGCGAAGAGGTGACGGCCGACGAGCTTTCCCGTATGACCGGGGTGAACTTGCACGATGAGTTTGCCCAGATCGTCGCGACGCGCGACCTCTTGGGAGCCGCGCCCGAAGGGTTCATCGTTTAAGTCGGAGCACTGCCTTGCGCAGCGCGGAGAGAAGTGACCAGTGAAAAAGTTTCTATTCCTTTACAAAGGTTTTGAGCAGCCGACCCCCGAAATTGGTGCGGCCTGGATGGCGTGGTTTGGCGATGTCGGTGACGCAATGATTGATCCCGGTAACCCGCTCAGCGCCGGAATTGAAGTCACGCGCGAGGGCGCAACTGCTCTCGATTTCGGTCTGGATGCCCTCACCGGTTATTCGGTGATTGCCGCTGAAAACATCGATGCGGCTTTGGCGCTGGCAAAAACGAATCCGATGATTACGAGTGTGGTGGTCTACGAACTCGGCAGCATGTAGTTCGGCGTTGCCGAGCGCAATCCGACCGATTCTCAGCGGGTCAGGCTACTCTCAGAGAAGCTAACGCCTCGCCGATTTTCGGTCGCTGGGCAGCTCATTCACGCTTTAACGACGGGGCCCCCATGATTGACCATGTTTCTTCTCCTGCGGTTGTGAACCGCGACGATGTTGTGCTTCACGATGGACTGCTGGCGCTCAGCAATGACACCCTGACACCGCGTGAAGCGGTGCGCGATGATCTGCTGTTTCTTCGCGCTGTTCTCGACAATGCGGGCATCGGTTTTCTGTTAGTGCGCGGCGATGGTGAGACCCCCGTGTTGGCGGTCGACTGGAAGGACCGCAAGGCGCTCAAGATTGCCCTGGTCGCCGCTTGCCAGAATGAGCCGTTCTATGTGAAGCCAGCTCGCATCAAGGAGAACGGTAAACCTGTTGCGTCGGATGCTCGCGATAGCCCCGTGCTCGTCGCAGACGGTGTGCTCGTGTCTGTGATCAAAGCGAAAGCCATGATGTTGTTCCGCCCGCGCGTTGAGCCAGCGGGCCGACTTCGATTCGACGCACCATTCGGCGTGCGACTTGAGCTGTGGGAACACGTGCGCAATGAAGTTGTTGCGCCAAACCCGAACGCACTGATGCGCCGGTGGGTGCCGCGCACTGAAGCAATCGACGACACCGTCGAGTTTTACGGTCAGTCGTGGCCGACGTTGAAGGGAATGTTCGATCCGCTGGCCAGCGACATCCAGTTCGATATTGACATCGTTTTCTCGTGGGTTGATGGTGCCGAGGTCGAATGGCAGAAGGCTCGGGCTGCCCGCATGGCAAACTTCGTTGTTGGCGAAGGTGACGACTCTGAAGCACGCTTTAGACAGCTGGATGAACTGAAATATGCCCTTCGCTCGGTGCACTTGTTCGCCCCCTGGATTCGCAATATTTACATTGCGACTGACTCGCCTCGACCGGCCTGGTTGGCCGAGCATCCGCGGGTCACGCTCATGCGCAGTGAAGACTTCTTCGCCAACCATGACGACCTGCCGACTCACAACTCGCACGCTGTCGAAAGCCAGCTGCACAACATTCCCGGGCTGAGCGAACACTTCTTGTATTCGAACGACGACATGTTCTTCGGTCGTTCAGTGAGCCCGTCAGCATTCTTCACTCCTGGCGGTGTCTCCAAGTTCATTGAGGCACGCACCCGCATCGGGTTGGGCGAGAGCAGCATCGAGCGCTCCGGCTTCGAGAACGCTGCCCGCGTCAACCGTCGGCTGTTGCAAGAAAAGTTTGGTGCCACGATCACTCGCCATCTCGAGCATGCCGCTACGCCGCTGCGCGTCTCGGTGCTGAAAGAGCTTGAGCAAACCTTTCCCGAGGACTTCAAGCGCACGAGCGCGAGTGCCTTCCGTCAGGCCACCGACGTGTCGGTAACGAACTCGCTGTACCACTACTTCGCGTTGCTTAGCGGCAAGGCGATGATTCAGGCGGATGCCAAAGTCAAGTACGTCGACACAACGTCGCTCGAGGGGCTGCGTAAGATGCGTTCGCTGTTGCGCAAGCGCACGAGTGACTTCTTCTGCCTCAACGACGGGAGTTTTCCCGAGATTTCGGTAGAAGATCGTGCAGCCGCTGTGCGGTCATTCCTCGACGAGTATTACCCTGTTGCGGCGCCGTGGGAGCTGCCAGAGGTCGAATAGTTTTTCGGCGAAATAGGCGAGTCCAGCGAACTCGGCGAGTCCAGCGAACTCGGCGAGTCCGGCTACTTCAGCGAGTTCAGTTACGCGGCGAGGGTCGCTGCGTTTTCTTTGGTGACAATTTCCGCGTCAGCTGAAGTGTCGCTGGGAGCAAGCTCGTGGGCGACAACGTGAGGGTTGGTGGCGGGGGCGATGGTAATGCCCTCCTTTTCCAAAATGTCTGCCGTCTCTTCAGCGGTCACATAGGCAAGGCTGCCGTAGTCGCCGAGGGGCACTACCGAATGCAATACGGTCTCGTCATAAACGTGCACCAGATTGAATGACTGCGCACCATCCCGTCCTCTGGTTCCTCCGACGGGAACGTTGAGGTCTTGCGTGTAGCAGGTCGCTGAAGCGACCGAGACGGGGATGCCGGCAAATGTTGCCGATGTGGAGTAGTGCAGGTGTCCGGCGATGATGCTGCGGATGTCACTGCCACGGATGACCGCAGCTAGCTCTTTTTGGCCGCGCAGTTCCACCGTCACGGCGAGGTCAAGCACGGCAGGTACCGGGGGGTGGTGCATGGCGAGAATGGTGCCGTGGGGTGCCGGGGTGGCGAGCACGTTTTGCAGCCACAGCAGTTGGGCATCCGTCACATGGCCGTAGTGGTGGCCGGGCACGGTGGAGTCGAGGGTGATGATGCGCAACCCGTTGATGTCGATGACATCGTCGATCGGATCTGTGGTGGCAGGTGCGTCGAGCAGGGTGGTGCGAAAGTTGGCACGGTCGTCGTGGTTTCCCATCAACCAGACGATGCGCGCACCTAAGCGGTGAGCAGCAGGTTCAACGATGTCGCGAATCTCGCGGTAGGCGGCAGGATCGCCCTTGTCGGCGAGGTCACCCGTGAAAACAATTGCTTCAGGCCGGGAGCCGGATGCTTCGAGTTCGGCGAACAGCTGCCGTAGCTTCACTTCGCTATCAAGGGAGTCGTAGAGCTTTCCCCCATCCGCCAAAAAGTGCGTGTCACTCAAATGCAACACGAAATGGTCGGGCCGTGGATACTGCGACGCGTAGCCGGTCATGTCACCAGTCCAACACTTCTGTATGGATGGCGGGTGAACATCCTGCGGCAAGTTGCGGCGTGCCCCTGGAACTGCGCGGTTTTGGCGAGAGGTTGTGGCCCGATTTGGGGGCGTTCCGCTACTGGCGAATTCGAAGTGGTCTCAAAGTGGCCCTTTCGGGGGCTGAAAGCGTTCCCACAAACGAGATAGTCTCGACTTGAGAGCGTTGGTAGGAGGCGGGAGGGCAGCAATGATCCACGATATTGGGCACGCAGGGGATGTTGCGACTCAGCCAGAGACCTTAGCCACCCGCCCGGTGGCATATTCGATGATTACCGAGCTGTTCCGAGTGCAGGCCGACGCTGTGCCGCGAAATAAGTTCCGGCGGATGATGGGGGTGAGCCCCGTGCATCCGGATGCTGAAAGCTGGTTTTCGGGGGCGCACGGCGAACTCAAGATGGGGGAGTTGCTCTCGCAGCTTGGCCCCGAATGGTTGGTGTTGCACGCGGTGCCGGTCGGCACTGGCGAAAGCGATATTGACCATGTAATCGTCGGTCCTGGCGGAGTTTTCACGATCAATACCAAACGGCACGAGCGCAAAAAAATCTGGGTCGGCGAGCGCATACTGCTGGTCGCGGGCCAAAAATCTGACCACCTGCGCAATTCTCGCCATGAGGCGAAACGCGCCTCCAAGCTGCTGTCGGTCGTCACGGGCAGCTCCATCGTGGCCCATCCGGTTATTGCCGTAGTTGGTGCGTCATCGTTCACCTTCAAGCAACGGCCCAAAGATGTCAGTGTGATGGATGCCCGACGTGTGCCTCGGTGGCTCAAACATCGCCCGCCGGTGCTCTCCGCCAAAACCGTGCAACGCATCTCGGCAGCCGCTGTAGATCCTCGAACTTGGCATCCCAGTGCGGACCTCACCATCGACCCGACTTATCTCGATCGCTTTCGTGTCCTCGACAGGCAGGTGGTCTCCGCGCGACGACGGCGATTGCTGTGGGCCGCCGTTGTGACGCTCGGAATAGCTGTTGTGGCATACGTTTATGTGCTCC